>NZ_JAKKFD010000009.1 GCF_022229005.1 Micromonospora trifolii | reverse complement strand
TGGGCGGGTGGGTGGGCCGGGGTGCCGTTTCCCACGGTGGGGCTGGGCGTGGTGGGGCGGGCTCGCGCTGCGCATAGGGTGAGTGGATGGTTGATCGCACCCACTCCGGCCCGAGCGAAGCGAGCGTGCGGCGGGCCCTGGGCCGGGCCGCGAACGGGCGGGCGCTCGACGTCGACGAGGCGACAGCTCTGCTGTCCGCCCGCGATGCCGCGCTCGACGAGCTGCTCAGGCTTGCCGGCGGGATCCGCGACGCCGGGCTGCGGGACGCCGGGCGGCCGGGTGTGGTCACGTACTCCAAGAAGGTTTTCATTCCGCTGACCCGGCTCTGCCGGGACCGCTGCCACTACTGCACCTTCGCGACGGTGCCGCACCGGCTGCCGGCGCCGTTCCTGGACCGCGACGAGGTCCTCGCGATCGCCCGAGCCGGTGCCGCGCAGGGCTGCAAGGAGGCGCTGTTCACCCTGGGTGATCGGCCGGAGGAGCGCTGGCCGGCGGCCCGGACCTGGTTGGACGAACGCGGTTACGACTCGACCCTGGACTACCTGCGCGCCTGCGCGGTGGCGGTGCTGGAGGAGACCGGCCTGCTGCCGCACCTCAACCCCGGGGTGCTGTCCTGGTCGGAGCTGCAACGGCTCAAGCCGGTCGCGCCGAGCATGGGCATGATGCTGGAGACGACAGCTACCCGGCTCTGGTCCGAGCCGGGTGGCCCGCACTTCGGCTCACCGGACAAGGAGCCGGCGGTCCGGTTGCGGGTTCTCGAGGACGCCGGCCGGGTCGGGGTGCCGTTCACCACCGGCATCCTGATCGGCATCGGGGAGACCCCGGCGGAGCGGGTGGACGCGCTCTTCGCGATCCGCCGCGCCCACCGCGAGTACGGCCACCTCCAGGAGGTGATCGTGCAGAACTTCCGCGCCAAGCCGGACACGGCGATGCGTGGCATGCCCGACGCGGAGTTGCACGACCTGGCCGCCACTGTGGCGGTGGCCCGGCTGCTGCTCGGCCCGAAGGCCCGGATCCAGGCCCCGCCGAACCTCATCGCCGGCGAGTACGACCTGCTGCTGCGTGCCGGCATCGACGACTGGGGTGGCGTCTCCCCGCTCACCCCCGACCACGTCAACCCGGAGCGCCCCTGGCCGCAGATCGAGGAGCTGGCCCGGCACACCGAGCTGGCCGGGTTCACGCTGCGGGAGCGGCTGACGATCTACCCCGAGTACGTGCGCGCTGGCGACCCGTGGCTCGACCCACGGCTGCTGCCGCACGTCGGCGCCCTGGCCGATCCGTCGACCGGCATGGCGGTCGAGTCGGCGATGCCGCAGGGGCGACCGTGGCAGGAGCCGGAGGAGGTGTTCGGCGGGCGGGTCGACCTGCACGCCACCATCGACACCACCGGCCGCACCGACGACCGGCGCGGCGACTTCGACAGCGTCTACGGCGACTGGTCCGAGGTCGCTGGCAAGGTCACCCCCGAGGCGACCGCGCGCCGTCCGGGCGTACCCCCGGTGCCGGCCGGGGTCGGCGCGGACCGTGACCTGGCGGCCGGGCTCAAGCTCGCCGCCGACGACCCGGCGGCGCTGCTCGACCCCCGACACACCGATGCCGCGCTGGCGCTGTTCGGCGCGGACGGGCCGGCGCTCGACGAGCTGTGCCGCCTCGCCGACGACGTGCGGCGCGCGGCGGTCGGCGACGACGTCACCTACGTGGTCAACCGCAACATCAACTTCAGCAACGTCTGCTACGTGGGCTGCCGCTTCTGTGCGTTCGCGCAGCGTGAGCGGGACGCCGACGCGTACCGGCTCTCGGTCGAGCAGGTCGCGGACCGGGCCGAGCAGGCGTGGGCGGCCGGGGCCAGCGAGGTGTGCCTCCAGGGCGGCATCGACCCGAAGATGCCGGTCACCGGGTACGCCGACATCGTGCGCGCCATCAAGGCTCGGGTGCCCGAGATGCACGTGCACGCGTTCTCGCCCATGGAGATCGTCACCGCCGCCGCGAAGGCCGGGGTGCCGATCCGTGAGTGGCTGCTCCAGCTGCGCGAGGCCGGGCTGGACACCATCCCGGGCACCGCCGCCGAGATCCTCGACGACGACGTGCGCTGGGTGTTGACCAAGGGCAAGCTCCCGGCCGCCGCCTGGGTCGAGGTGGTCAGCACCGCCCATGAGCTGGGCATCCGGTCCAGCTCCACGATGATGTACGGCCACGTCGACCACCCCGGGCAGTGGCTGGCGCACTTCCGGGTGCTGGCCGGCGTGCAGGACCGTACCGGCGGGTTCACCGAGTTCGTGGCGCTGCCGTTCGTGCACACCAATGCTCCGATCTATCTGGCGGGTATCGCCCGACCCGGGCCGACCTGGCGGGAGAACCGGGCGGTGCACGCCATGTCCCGGCTGCTGCTGCACGGCCGGATCGACAACATCCAGTGCTCCTGGGTGAAGCTCGGTGACGAGGGCACCGTCGCGATGCTCCAGGGCGGCTGCAACGACCTCGGCGGCACGCTGATGGAGGAGACGATCTCCCGGATGGCCGGCTCCGACAACGGCTCGGCGCGTACCGAGGAGCAGTTGCGGGCCATCGCGAAGGCCGCCGGTCGTCCGGCGCGCAAGCGGTCGACTGCGTACGGTCACGCCCGACCCTGACGTCGAACCTTTCCCCGCCACCGGCCGTACCACGCGGTGCCGGCGGCAGTCGCGGCGAGGACCGCCGCCGGTGTCCCCTCAGGGGCCCGGCGGCGTCGCGAGACGGCACCGGACCCGTCCGTCTCCGCGGGCGCGCTCGCGCCACCGCCGGAAAGGTTGCCCATGACCAGTGATCAGCGGAAGCGGCAGTGGCCGCGACTGACCCGCCGGCAGACGTTGACCGCCGCGGCCAGCGCCACCCTCGGCGCCGCCGCACTCACAGTGCCGGGCCTGTCGGCCGCGCAGAACGCCCCCGGCGCCGCTGGACGAGCCGACGAGCCGATCGTCGTGCACCTGCGTGACGCCAACTCCGGAACGATGGACGTCTTCGTCGGTGAGACGCGCATCGAGGTACGCGACCGCGGCCTGGCGGACCGGCTGCGGCGCGCCGCCCGGCGCTGACCCGTCACTCCGCACCGCCATCCTGTCCCCGCCCAGTGAGGTTGGTCCGTCATGTCTTCCCACCGCGAGGCCCCGGAGATAGCCAAGGATCCGGTCGCCGACAGCTCCGACCTGTACGCGTTCGTCAGCCCCGACAAACGCGAAACCGTCACGTTGATCGCCAACTACGTGCCGTTGCAGCTCCCCTCCGGGGGCCCGAACTTCTTCGAGTTCGGCGACGACGTGCGCTACGAGATCCATATCGACAACGACGGCGACGGTCGTCCGGATGTCACCTACCGGTTCGAATTCACCACCGAGATCACCAACCCGAACAGTTTTCTCTACAACACCGGCCCGATCGATTCGCTGGACAGCAGGAACTGGAACCGGCGGCAGTTCTACAGCCTGACCCGGGTGGCCGACGGCCGCGAGCACCGGCTGGCGCACAAGCTGCAGTGCCCACCGTGCAACGTCGGTCCGCTGTCCACGCCGAAGTACGCCGACCTGGTGCGGCAGGCGACCTACTCGCTGTCCACGGGGGAGCGCGTCTTCGCCGGGCAGCGCGCCGACGGGTTCTTCGTCGACCTCGGGGCGATCTTCGACCTCGGCACGCTGCGGCCGTTCCAGCAACTGCACGTAGCCGGGAAGAAGATCTTCAAGGCCGAGGGGGAGCCGGTCAACGCGACCGACCGGATGAACGTGCACAGCATCGCGGTGCAGGTGCCGCTGGAGCGGGTGCGTCGGCGCGCCAACCGGTACGGCGCCGCCGATCGGGCGTCGGTGATCGGGGTGTGGACGTCGGCGTCGCGCCGGCAGGTGCGGGTGCTCGGCGACCGGGGCGGTGCGGACACCAGCACCGGCCCGTTCACCCAGGTCTCGCGGTTGGGCAATCCACTGTTCAACGAGGTCATAGTGCCGATGTCCAGGAAGGACCTGTGGAACTCGCTGCCGCCCTCGGAGGACAAGCGGTTCGCCCAGTTCGTCGAGCAGCCGGAGCTGGCCGCGTTGCTGCCGGCGCTCTACCCGGACGTCTTCCCCAACCTGGACAAACTCACCAAGGCGAAGAAGGCCCGAGCGGATCTGGTGGCGATCCTGCTCACCGGCGTGCCGGCCGGGCTGATCGACGGCTTCACCAACGCCACCGGCGAGGTGCAGGCCGACATGCTGCGACTGAACACGGCGATCCCGCCGACCAGGCGTCCGGACCGGTTCGGCGTGCTCGGTGGCGACCTGGCCGGGTTCCCGAACGGGCGGCGGGTCGGCGATGACGTGGTCAGCATCGCGTTGCGGGCCATCGCCGGGGTCACCGTCCCGCTGGTGGACAAGACGTTCCAACCGGACGCAGCGGCCGCCGCTGTCACCCCGGGGCTGAGCGCCGCCGACGTGACAGCGCCGTTCCTCGGAAACTTCCCCTACCTGGGTACGCCGTACGACGGGTTCAACAACCCGCCGGCGGCGTCCTGATCGGGGCGGGCGAGCGGATGCACGAGCACGCCTACGGGCCGTCGGAGACGGGAACCGTCGTCCTCGATCTGGGCGGCGACACCGGTGCCCTGATCGTTTACACGGGTCGGGATCTGCACGGCCGGGAGATCGAGATCAGTCGCGACGACGAACGGCGGGTCCACGCGGCGGTGCGGGAGCGTCGGGTGCGGGACGGCTCGTTCCACAGTGCGGTCTATCCCGATCTGCCAAGTGGAATTTATACCGTCTGGTGGGACGATCGTACGTCCGCCGGCACGATCTCCGTCCATGGTGGAGAGATAGCCGAGTTTGCCTGGCCCAGCAGCAGTTTTGGGGCCGCCGGCTGACCTCGACACATCGGTTTCACCACAGCGCCCCGTCCACATTGTGGACGGGGCGCGAGTGCTGTCCGCAGCTCGACGGGCAGTCTGCGCCGCACCGCGTTAACCTGTCCCCCACCAAGATCAGCTTAGGGGTGGAGGTCTCTGGTGCCGTCCGGTCGACGACTCGTCGGAGAAGCGCCACGGCAGAAAAGTCGGGCAACTCGCCGGAGAGGGCGTTACTCGGCCGGGGTCTGAATCGATAGGGCAGGTTGCGAGGCTGGACGGCCCGAGTGGCCGACCGGGGGTGTCGGGAGGGCGACTCCATTATCAAGTTTGGCTTGACGGCGCACGCATTACACGCGTGTAATTTGAATGGGGTTGTTCGCACGGAACGCAACAAAACGGGACCGGACGGACAAGCACGCCTTTCGCGTGGGGGGTTGCAGCGGCGATGACGCCGGTGCGCGACAAGGAGGCATTTGATGGACGGCCAGCTTGAGGTGGCCGACCTGCTCGGAAACGCGCCGGAGTGGCAGGAGCGGGCGTTGTGCTCGCAGACCGACCCCGAGGCGTTCTTTCCCGAGAAGGGCGGCTCGACCCGCGAGGCGAAGCGGATCTGCTCGCGGTGCGAGGTCAAGACCGAGTGCCTCGAATACGCACTGGGTCACGACGAGCGGTTCGGCATCTGGGGTGGGCTCTCCGAGCGGGAGCGGCGCAAGTTGAAGCGGCGGGCCGCCTGAGCGGTGTGAGGTCGAGGCGGTGGGGGCCGCCCGACTCTCCGCTCGGGGGGTTGGTTCAGGCGAGCTCGTCCGGGTCTACCCCGAGAAGGTTCGCCACCTGTTCGATGATCACGTCATGGACGAGATCGGCGAGGTCCTCACGGTCCATCGCCCGGAACTCCAGGGGCCGCCGGTACAGCACGATCCGCGGCGGCACCTCCTGCCGGCCCGGGCGGCCGGGCAGCAGCCGGGCCAACGGGACCTCGCCGTCCTCCAGCACGTCCGAGTCGTAGACGTTCAGGTCCGGCGGGACGTCCTCGACCGCGAACTCGACCCCGGCCAGCTCCTTGGCGAACCGACGCTCCAGCGTCTCGACGGTGTCCAGGACCAGGTCGTCGAAGACCTCGGCCTTGGTCCGCGCCAGCGGCACGGTGGCCGGCACCAGCCGCCCGCGCAGGCCGCGCCCGTGCCGGTCACGATGCACACGCCGGCCGGAGCCGGGGCGGCGGTGTTCCGGGCTCGTCATGAGGCAAAGGGTAGCGCCCGTCTCGGGCCGGTCAGCGGCAGCGCCGCTCCCGTGGCGCGCCGCGCCCAGGACGGTCGACTGTGATCACCATGACGGGCGTGTCGCAACGCGAAGCGATGCGCCGGACCCGGTAATGGAGATACCCTGCCGCACGTGAGGTCACCACGGCGCTGCTCCCGTAACGGCTGCCCCCGGCAAGCGGTCGCCACATTGACCTATGTCTACAACGAGTCGACAGCTGTGGTGGGGCCGCTGGCGGCCTTCGCCGAGCCGCACACGTACGACCTGTGCGAGCCGCACGCCCGCAGCCTCACCGCGCCGCGGGGCTGGGACGTCGTCCGGCACGAGGGCGAGTTCGAGCCGCCGCCGCCCACCACTGACGACCTGGTCGCGTTGGCCGAAGCGGTCCGCGAAGCCGCCCGCCCGGCCCCCCGCCCCCCGGAGCCGGACCAGAACCGTCCCGAGAACCCGCACCAGACCGGCCGCCGAGGCCACCTCCGGGTAATCCCCCCCAACCACTAACCCGGCCCCCGGCCCGCGCCCCCGTTTCCGGCGTTAGAGCCTGGTCCAGGCCTCGGTCAGGACTGTGCGGAGGATCTGCTCGATCTCGTCGAAGTGTTGCTGCTCGGCGATCAGGGGTGGGGCCAGCTGGATGACGGGGTCGCCCCGGTCGTCGGCCCGGCAGTAGAGGCCCGCCTGGAACAGGGCGGTGGAGAGGAAGCCGCGCAGCAGGCGCTCCGACTCGGCCTCGGTGAAGGTCTCCCGGGTGCTCTTGTCCTTGACCAGCTCGATGCCGTAGAAGTAGCCGTCGCCGCGGACGTCGCCCACGATCGGCAGGTCGTACAGCTTCTCCAGGGTGGCCCGGAAGGCGTCCTCGTTGGCGCGTACGTGCCCGACCAGGTCCTCGCGGGCGAACACCTCCAGGTTGGCCAGGGCCACCGCGCAGGAGACCGGGTGCCCACCGAAGGTCACCCCGTGGGCGAACATGCCGGTCTCGGTGAGGAACGGTTCCATCAGCCGGTCACTGGCGATCATCGCGCCGAGCGGGGCGTAACCGGAGGTGATGCCCTTGGCGGTGGTGATGATGTCCGGCTGGTAGCCGTAGCGCACAGCGCCGAAGTACTCGCCCAACCGCCCCCAGGAGCAGATCACCTCGTCCGAGACGAGCAGCACGTCGTACGCGTCGCAGATCTCCCGTACCCGCTCGAAGTAGCCGGGCGGCGGTGGGAAGCACCCGCCGGAGTTCTGTACGGGCTCAAGGAAGACCGCGGCGACCGTGTCCGGCCCTTCCCGCTCGATGGCCCGACCGATCTCGTCGGCGGCCCAGCGGCCGAACGCTTCGTGGTCGTCGCCGTGCTCGGGCGCCCGGTAGAAGTTCGTGTTCGGCACCTTGATGGCGCCGGGCACCAGTGGCTCGAAGTCGCTCTTGATGCCGGGCAGGCCGGTGATCGACAGGGCGCCCATGGAGGTGCCGTGGTAGGCGATGTACCGGCTGATCACCTTGTACTTGTTGGGCTTTCCGGTGCGCTTGAAGTACGCGCGGGCCAGCTTCCACGCCGCCTCGACGGCCTCGGAGCCGCCGGTGGTGAAGAAGATCCGGTTGAGGTCGCCGGGGGTGAGCGCGGCGATCCTCTCGGCCAGCTCGATGGCCTTCGGGTGCGCGTACGACCAGAGCGGGAAGTAGGCCAGCTCGCCGGCCTGCTTGGCGGCGGCCTCAGCCAGCTCGGTGCGGCCGTGGCCGGCGTTGACCACGAAGAGCCCGGCGAGCCCGTCCAGGTAGCGGCGACCCTGCGCATCCCACACGTACGCTCCCTCGCCGCGCACGATGGTCGGCACCTCGCCGGCGGAGTAGCTCGCCATCCGGGTGAAGTGCATCCAGAGGTGGTCGGTGGCGTTGGCCATGTCAGCCCCATCGGTCGTCGGGCCGGTCAAAGGGGTGAGGCCGGCCGCTCTGCCAACGGTTATCGCACAGTCTCAACCTCCAAAGCAAGTGTTATCGGCGGTATCACGGTCAGTTGGCGACGGATTTAGCGAGCAGGTGTCATGGATGCAACGGAATCCGTACTGCCGCCAACTGGTTGATCGACGGTCGGTGGGAGGTGTGCTGGTGGCTGCCTTTGGAGCTGAATCGTTTGCGACATCACGGCCTTCCAGTCGGGGTCGCGCTCGGCTGCCCGGGTCGGGCCTGCCCTGCCCGGGTCGGGCCTGCCCTGCCCGGGTCGGGCCTGCCCTGCCCGGGTCGGGCCTGCCCTGCTCAGGCTGCGGTTGCGCTGCCGCGTCGCGTTTGGCGGCCGTTCGACTCGCGCCTGACGAAGGGTCAGGCCGGCTCGTTGTTGGGTCCTGCCGACCGCCGAATCGTTTGCGACATCAGCTCCAAAGGACCCGCCTGTCGGTAGCGCCTCCCTCTGCCGCCGGCTCGATTCACTCCGGTTCGCTGAAATCGCGGTGTCCGGGCACGGCTGATACCGCGATATCAATGAAGTCGAGTGGATCAAGCGCGGGGGTCGGGGTGACGCGGTCCGGGGATCAGGAGGCGCGCGGCCGCAGCCGAGGTGACCCGGAGCCGCAGGTCGTGGAGATGCCGGCCAGGGTCAGGGGCGCCGGCCAGGGTCAGGGGCGCCGGCCGGGGTTCTGGGTCGGGGGCGCCGGCCAGGGTCAGGGGCGCCGGCCAGCGTCAGGGGCGCCGGCCAGGGTCGGGGGCGCGGGCCTCGGGTCAGGGGGCGCGGGCCCGGCGCCGAGGGGAGCGGGTCTTAAGGACGCTGGCGGGGCACCTCGGGGGCGGTACTGGGGCACTCTGGAAGCGCGCCAACACGTCTCACCGCAACACGCCGGTAGGTCGCAGACACGGACACGCAGCGTGGCTATCGTCCGCCGCAACGTGCATCGAGCAGCGTCGCAGCGCGCCTGCTGGACGGAGGGTCAGGGGTCGTCCGACACGGCACGGAGGAGCGGCGGGAGGGTCCGGGGTGGCGAACGAGGCGTTGCGGGTGGCGATGGCCGAGGCGGGGGAGACTGTCGAGTCGTTGGCCGAGAAGGTCCGCGTCGACCCGAAGACGGCGGCGCGGTGGCTCGCTGCGGGGCGCATTCCGCATCCGCGTACCCGGGTGGCGGTGGCCGAGGTTCTGCGCCGGGACGCGGCCGACCTGTGGCCGGAGCCGTTCCGCCGTCGTGACCTGCCGTGGTTCCGGCCGTGGGCCGAGCTGGAACAGGACGCCACCTCGCTCCGGTGGTACGAGCCGCTGCTCGTGCCGGGTCTGCTCCAGACCGAGGGGTACGCCCGGGCGATCCTGGGCACCGGTGGGCTTGTCGCACCGTCCGAGGTGGACCAGATCGTGGCGGGCCGCCTCGAACGGCAGGCGGTCCTGGGCCGCGATGCTCCACCGCAGCTCGTGGCGGTGATCGACGAGGTGGTGCTGCGCCGGCCGGTCGGCGACAGTGCCGTGATGGCCGGCCAGTTGGCCCACCTCGCGAGGGTGGCCGAGTGGGAGCACGTGCAGGTCCGGGTCATCCCGGCGGAGAGCCCGTGGCACACCGGGCTGGCCGGCCCCTTCATTCTGGGCCGGCTGCCCGACGGGACGGAATTGGCGTATCTCGACAATCAGCTCCGCGGTCAGGTCGTGACCGATCCCCTCGACGTCGCTAGCCTGGGACGCAGGTGGGAGAGCGTCACCGGCGAGGCGTTCCCCCAACGACGGTCGATCGAGCTGATCGGGGAAGTGGCCACGACATGGACATGACCGACGCCCGCTGGCGTACCGCGACCCGCAGCAGCAACAACGGTGGCGCTTGCGTCGAGGTGGCCGACAACCTGCCCGGCCGGGTGCTGGTGCGCGACAGCAAGGACCGCGACGGCGGCACCCTGACCTTCGCGCCGACCGCCTGGTCGTCTTTCGTAGGCGCGGTCGGCGCGGTAGGCGCGGCCGACGCGGTCCGCACGGCGCGCCGCTGATCCACTCGGGATCACGGAAACCGGGGCGTCAGGGCGACCCGGACACCCCGACTTCCGGAAAGCCGAGTGGATCACGGGAGGCTCAGGCCGTACCCCAGGTGTAGGTCTGCTTGCGCAGCTTGAGATAGACGAACGCCTCGGTGGAGAGCACTCCGGGCACCGCGCGTAGCCGTTGCAGGATCTCCAGCAGGTGGTCGTCGTTGCGGCAGACCACCTCGGTGAGCAGGTCGAACGACCCGGCGGTGATCACGACGTAGTCGACCTCGTCCAGCTCGGCCAGCCGGTCCGCGACCGCTTCCAGGTCACCGTCGGTACGCAGACCGATCATCGCCTGCCTGTTGAAGCCGAGCTGGAGCGGATCGGTCACCGCCACGATCTGCATCACGCCGGAGTCGAGCAGCCGCTGCACCCGCTGGCGGACCGCCGCCTCGGACAGCCCCACCGCCTTGCCGATCGTCGCGTACGGGCGGCGGCCGTCCTCCTGGAGCTGCTCGATGATCTGCTTGGCCACGTCATCCAGCAGAGCGTGATTGGCGCCTTCACGGACAGCGACGCGGCGACCGCCGTTGCTGTTCTCGTGCTGCCGGTTTGTCATTGCCCGCTCCCCATGTCCCGAATCGTGATGTCGCGCGTGTATCCCCGCGTAGTCTGGCGTATTTCGTCGTGCATCGCTATTCCCGCAACGGAATCCCTTGTAAGGGAGGTCACCTCATGTCAGGATCAGTCGTCCATGGCACTTGACCCTCCCGACATTCCCGCCGGCGTGCCTCCCCGTCCCGCCCGCCGACGATGACCCCCTAGGAGTCGTCATGCGTACTCCCCTCCGGCCCCTCTCCCGGCGTGGACTGCTCACCGGCACTCTCGGTTCGGCCGCCCTGCTCACCATGGGCGGCAGCCTCGCGGGCTGCGGCACCAAAGGCGCGCAGCAGACCGAAGCTGGCTGCGTCAGCGAGGACCTCTCCGGCACCGAGAAGAAACTGGCCTTCGCAAACTGGCCGCAGTACATGGACGTGGACGACGCTGACGAGTCCAAGCGACCGAGCCTCGACGAGTTCATCACGAAGACCGGCATTCAGGTGACCTACACCGAGGACATCAACGACAACAACGAATTCTTCGGCAAGGTGCAGAACCAGCTCGCCGCCTGCCAGAGCACCGACCGGGACATCATCGTGCTGACCGACTGGATGGCGGCCCGGATGATCCGGCTCGGCTGGATCCAGAAGCTGGACCCGGCGAAGATCCCGAACGTGCAGGCCAACCTGCTTCCGTCGCTGCTCAACCGCCCCTTCGACGCCGAGAACCGGATCTCCATCCCGTGGCAGTCCGGCCTCGCCGGCCTGGCGTACAACGGCAACGTCACAAAGGAACTGCGGACTGTCGACGAACTGCTCACCCGCCCCGACCTCAAGGGCAAGGTGACAGCGCTCAGCGAGATGCGCGACACCATGGGCCTGCTGCTCGGGTCCAACGGGCACGACCCGGCGAACTTCACCGCCGCCCAGTTCGACGACGCCCTCAACAAGCTCAAGAAGGCCGTCGACTCCGGGCAGATCCGCAAGTTCACCGGCAACGACTACGCGCCCGACCTGGCCAAGGGCGACATCGCCGCCTGCATCGGCTGGTCCGGCGACGTCATCCAACTCTCCACCGAGGACGAGAAGGTGCGGTTCGTCGCGCCGGACTCCGGCGTGATGCTCTACAGCGACAACATGATGGTCCCCAACAAGGCCACCCACAAGGGCAACGCCGAAGCGCTGATCAACTACTACTACGAGCCCGCGGTAGCGGCGAAGCTCGCCGCGTACGTCAACTACATCTGCCCGGTGAAGGGCGCTCAGGCCGAGATGGAGAAAATCGACCCCGAGCTGGCCGCCAACCCGCTGATCTTCCCGGACGAGGCGCTGCTGTCGAAGTCCAAGGTGTTCATGGCCCTGGACGAGAAGCAGGAGAAGGAGTACGAGGGCAAGTTCCAACAGGTCATCGGGGCGTGACGAGGATGGCGCGCGAGACACCCGCCGGCGACCTGCGCCTGGCCGACCTCACCAAACGGTTCGGCGTCTTCACAGCTGTCGACGACCTGAGCCTGACCATCGAGCAGGGCTCGTTCTTCGCGCTGCTCGGGGCGTCCGGCTGCGGCAAGACCACCACGTTGCGGATGATCGCCGGCCTGGAGGAGCCGACCAGCGGCCAGGTGCTGCTCGGTGACCGGGACATCGCCCGGCTGCGGCCCTACAAGCGGCCGGTCAACACCGTCTTCCAGAGCTATGCGCTCTTCCCGCACCTCTCCATCTTCGAGAACGTCGCCTTCGGGCTGCGCCGACGCGGCATCCGCTCGGTCGACGACGAGGTCACCCGGATGCTGTCGCTCGTGCAACTCGACGGGTACGGCAACCGCCGCCCCGCCCAGCTCTCCGGTGGTCAGCAGCAGCGGGTCGCGCTGGCCCGCGCCCTGATCAACCGGCCGCAGGTGCTGCTGCTCGACGAGCCCTTGGGCGCACTCGACCTCAAGTTGCGCCGACAGATGCAGATCGAGCTGAAGCGCATCCAGACCGAGGTGGGCATCACCTTCGTGCACGTCACCCACGACCAGGAGGAGGCCATGACCATGGCCGACACCGTCGCGGTGATGAACGCCGGCCGGATCGAGCAGTTGGGTGCCCCGGCCGACATCTACGAGTTTCCCGCCACCGCCTTCGTGGCGAACTTCCTCGGCCAGTCCAACCTGCTCGCCGGCGAGGCCACCGGCGCCAGTGGCGGCGACGTCGCGGTGACCGCGCACGGCACGCGCTTCTCGGTGCCCGCCGGCCGCTCACGGGCCGACCACGGCCCGGTCCACCTGGGGGTACGCCCGGAGAAGCTGATTCTGGTCGGCTCCGCCGACCAGGTGCCCGCCGGGCATCAGCACGTCACCGGGGTGGTCACCGACGCCTCCTACGTGGGAGTCAGCACGCAGTACCTGCTGCGCACCGGCTGGGGCACCGAGTTGTCGGTCTTCGCCGCCAACAGCGGGACGTCGGCGCGGGTGGCGCTCGGCAGCGAGGCCGTGGCGTACTGGGATCCGCAGCACGCGTTCCTGCTGCCCCGCGACGCCGCCGACACCGACCGGACGTCGCCGGTGCTCGACGAGCCGGTGGGTGCGTCGTCGTGACCCTGCTGGCCCCCACCGGCTCGGGGCACCCGCCACCCGCGCCACCGGCAGCCCGGTCCGGGCGACGCCGACTCCTGCCGTACCTCCTGTTGTTGCCCGGTGCGGCCTGGCTGCTCGTCTTCTTCGGTGTGCCGCTGGTGCAGTTGGCGGCGGCCAGCCTGTACGACCCCAGCGGCTCGCTCTCCACCGGGTACGCGATGACCTGGGCGGTCGGCAACTACCCGGACGTGGTGCAGGCGTACTGGCCGCAGTTCCTGCGTTCGTTCGGCTACGCCGGGCTGGCCCTGGTGTTGGCGTTGCTGCTGGGCTACCCACTGGCGTACGCCATCGCGCAGAAGGCCGGCCGTTGGAAGAACCTGCTGCTGGTGTGCGTCGTCGCGCCGATGTTCACCAGCTTCCTGGTCCGCACGCTGGCCTGGAAGACGATCCTGTCGGACAACGGCGCTCTCGTCGGTCTGCTGCGCGACGTGCACCTGCTCGCCCCGGACGGTCGGTTGTTGGCCACCCCGTTCGCTGTGGTGCTCGGCCTGACGTACAACTTCCTGCCGTTCCTGGTGCTGCCGCTGTACGCGAGCCTGGAGCGGCTGGACCCCCGGTTGCTGGAGGCGGCCACCGACCTGTACGCGAGCCCGGTGCAGGCGTTCCGTCGGGTGACGCTGCCGCTGTCCATGCCCGGTCTGGTCGCCGGCACGCTGCTGTTCTTCATCCCGGCCAGCGGCGACTACATCAACGCCGAACTGCTCGGCACCCCGAACGAATACATGATCGGCAACGTCATCGACTCGGCGTTCCTGGTCCGACTGGACTACCCGCAGGGCGCCGCGCTGTCGTTCCTGCTGATGGCGGCGATCCTCGCTGTGGTCTTCGGCTACCTCCGTCGAGCCGGCACGGAGGAGGTCCTCTAATGCGACTCTCGCGTTGGCTGGCGGACCGCTGGGTGATGATCGTGGCGTTGCTGGTGCTCGGCTACCTGGCGCTGCCGATCCTGGTGGTGGCCGGGCTGTCGTTCAACCGGCCGTCGAGCCGGCTGTCGTACGACTTCAACGAGTTCACACTGGACAACTGGCGGCAGCCGTGCGCCACCTCGGACATGTGCGACGCGGTGGTCCGCAGCGTGCAGATCGGGTTCATCGCCACGGTTGTCGCCACGCTGCTCGGCACCCTGATGGCGTTCGCGCTGGTCCGGCACCGCTTCCGTGGCCGGTCCGGGATCAACGTGCTGATCTTCCTGCCGATGGCCACCCCGGAGCTGGTGATGGGCACGTCGTTGCTGGCCCTGTTCGTGTCGGCGGGCGTGCCGCAGGGGTTCTGGACCATCGTGATCGCGCACGTGATGTTCTGCGTGTCGTTCGTGGTGGTGACAGTGAAGGCGCGGCTCGCCGGGATGGACCGGCGGATGGAGGAGGCCGCCATGGACCTCTACGCCAACGAGTGGCAGACCTTCCGGCGGATCACCCTGCCGCTGGTGCTGCCCGGCATCGTGGCCGCCGCGTTGCTGGCCTTCTCGCTGAGCTTCGACGACTTCATCATCACGAACTTCAACGCCGGCACCACTGTCACGTTCCCGATGTACGTCTGGGGCGCCGCCCAGCGTGGCATCCCCTCGCAGGTCAACGTGATCGGCACCGCGATGTTCGCAGTCGCGCTGCTGCTCGTGGGGCTCAGCTCGCTGCGTGGTCGACGGGCCCGCCGCGCCAACCTGCTGGCCGGGCCGTCAGGTCACCCGCGTCGGTCGTCATGACCCTCCCGGATGCGGGTCCTCCGACCGGTGCGCCGTCATGACGCTCCCGCATACCGGCCGGGCGTTGGCCGACGCGGCACCCGTGCCGTACTGGCTCGATCGCCCGGCCCGGCCCGACCCGCTACCGCCACTGAGCGGTCGGCACTCCGCCGACCTGCTGGTGATCGGCGGCGGTTACGGCGGACTGTGGGCCGCGCTGTTGGCGAAGCAGGCGGACCCGGACCGGGACGTGCTGCTCGTCGACGCCGGGACCTGCGGTTGGGCCGCGTCCGGGCGCAACGGCGGGTTCTGCGCCGCCTCGCTGACCCACGGCCTCGCCAACGGCGTCGACAGGTTCCCCGACGAGGTCGGCGAGTTGGAACGCCTCGGCCGGGACAACCTGGACGCGATCGCCGCCACCGTCGCGAAGTTCGACATCGACTGCGACTTCGAGCGCACCGGTGAGCTGGCGGTCGCCGTCGAGCCGTACCAACTCGACGGGCTGGCCGCCGACGCGGACCTGGCCCGCCGGTACGGCCACCGGGTGCGGCTGCTCGACCGGGACGAGGTACGCGCCGAGGTGCACTCACCGACATACCTGGGTGGGATGTTCGACGCCGACCGGGTCGCCCTGGTGGACCCGGCGAAGCTGGCCTGGGGGCTGCGCCGCGCCTGCCTCGACCTCGGCGTACGCGTGCACGAACACACCCGGGTCACCGGCCTGCGCGCCGACAACGCCGCGCTGCACGCCAGCACCCTGGGCACCGATCCCGCCGCCCACCCGACCGATCCTGGCCGGTCCGACACCAGGGCAGCAGGCCAACCCGGCTCGATACGGGCGCGCCGGGTCGTGCTGGCCACCAACGCGTTCCCGCCGCTGCTACGCCGGCTGCGGGCGTACCTGGTGCCGGTCTACGACCACGTGCTGATGACCGAACCGCTCACCCCGGCCCAGCGCGACGCCATCGGTTGGCGCAACCGGCAGGGGCTCGCCGACACCGCCAACCAGTTCCACTACTACCGGATCACCACCGACGGGCGGATCCTCTTCGGCGGCTACGACGCCGTCTACCACTACGGCAACCGGGTCGCCCCCGAGTTGGAGCAACGACCGGCCACCTTCACCACCCTCGCCCGCCACTTCTTCACCACGTTTCCGCAGCTCGCCGACGTGCGGTTCAGCCACCGTTGGGGCGGGGTCATCGACACCTGCACCCGGTTCTGCCCGTTCTTCGGCACCGCCTACGGCGGTCGACTGGCGTACGCGGCCGGCTACACCGGCCTCGGCGTCGGGGCCACCCGCTTCGGCGCCCGGGTGCTGCTCGACCTGCTCGACGGCGGAAACACCCCGCTGACAGGGCTCGACCTGGTTCGCCGCAAGCCACTGCCGTTTCCGCCGGAACCCGTCCGCGCGGTCGGCATCAACCTCACCCGCTGGTCACTGGCCCGCGCCGACGCGCGCGAGGGCCGGCGCGACCTCTGGCTCCGTACTCTCGATCGTTTCGGTTTGGGGTTTGATTCCTGATGCGTGTCCTCCTCGTCGGCGCCGGTGGCGTCGGCTCCGCCGCCGTAGCCATCGCCGCCCGACGGACCTTCTTCGAGACCGTTGTGGTCGCCGACCACGACCCCGTTCGGGCCCAGCGGGCGGTCGCCGGGCACGGTGACCGTTTCGTCGCCGCCCAGGTGGACGCCTCCTCGGCCGACGCGGTCACCGCACTGTGCCGGGAGCACCGGATAACGCACGTGCTGAACGCCGTCGACCCGCGGTTCGTCATGCCGATCTTCGATGGCGCGTTCGCGGCCGGCGCGGACTACCTGGACATGGCGATGTCGCTGTCGCACGTCGAGACCGGCGTGAAGCTCGGCGACGAACAGTTCGCGCTGGCCGACACCTGGTCGACGGCCGGTCGGCTGGCGCTCTGCGGCATCGGTGTCGAGCCCGGCCTCTCCGACGTGTTCGCCCGTTACGCCGCCGACGAGCTGTTCAGTGAGATCGACGAGATCGGTGTCCGGGACGGGGCGAACCTCACAGTCGACGGGTACGACTTCGCGCCCTCGTTCTCCATCTGGACCACAATCGAGGAGTGCCTCAACCCGCCGGTCGTCTGGGAGAGAGACCGGGGCTGGTTCACCACCGAACCGTTCTCCGAGCCGGAGGTCTTCCACTTCCCGGAGGGGATCGGGCCGGTCGAGTGCGTCAACGTCGAACACGAGGAGGTGCTGCTCATCCCGCGCTGGGTCAAGGCCCGGCGGGTCACCTTCAAGTACGGCCTCGGGGACGAGTTCATCGAGGTGCTCAAGACGCTGCACAAGCTCGGCCTGGACGCGGTCTCCCCGGTGCGGGTACGCGGCGTCGACGTCTCCCCGCGCGACGTGGTGGCCGCGAGTCTGCCCGACCCGGCCACGCTCGGTGCCCGGATGCGCGGCAAGACCTGCGCCGGCACCTGGGTACGCGGCCTCGGCCCGGACGGTCAACCCCGCGAGGTCTACCTGTACCACGTGGTCGACAACGAGTGGTCGATGCGGGAGTACGGGCACCAGGCAGTGGTCTGGCAGACCGCCGTCAACCCGGTCGTCGCGTTGGAGCTGCTCGCCAGCGGCGCGTGGGCCGGCGTCGGGGTGCTCGGGCCGGAAGCACTTCCCCCGATGCCCTTCCTCGACCTGCTGAACGGTTACGGGTCACCATGGGCGATGGAGGAGCGGTGAGCCCGCCCCGCTGACGGCATGACGACAGTTCCGTCGTCCCCGTTGGACACCAGCTCGCCCGTCGATGCGGTGCATGTTGATTTGCGGCTTTTGTTGGTGCCGACACGCGCACGATCGGCCCTGCCCTGGTGACCTGCCGGGTTGCCCCGCTTGTCGACTCGTCGCCCGTGAGCGCGCCCACCGATCTTTCCGCGAAGCGAAAGGCGCAGGTGACGGACGCGACGGGGGATATTGCAGAATGTGTTTGCGACGACACTCATCGCCGTGACGATGCAACCACCACAGAACCCGGTGCCGCCGTACCCGCCGTCGTTCGGCCAGACGCCCCGACCAAACTGGTTCCGCCGGGCAACTCCCGCCCGCCGAGTCGCGGTGATTCTCGGCTCGGTGACGCTGTCGATCCTGCTGCTCTGCTGCACCGGCACCGCCATCATCGGCGCGCTGACCGGCGAGCCGGAGCCGTCCAAGAAGACCGGCACCGCCGCCGAGCAGCCGCAGCAGCCGATCCTGGCCGCGCCCGGCGAGCCGACCGAGGAAGCCCCGGCCCAGGAGTCGCCGGTCGCCGCGCCCTCCTCTGAGCCCGCCACCACGCCCTCGTCGGCGCCTTTGTCGGTCGCACCCAGCCCGTCCAGCGCGGCAGCCGTGCCGGTGGTGCAGGTGACGACAGTGACGGAGAAGGCCACGGTCCGGTACGGCGAGCGGACCGTCAAGGACTCGTCACTGGCCGAGGGTAAGCGGGTCGTCCGGACCAAGGGTGTGAACGGCGTCCGTACCCTGACCTACGAGGTGACCACCACCGACGGCGTGCGGACGGCCAAGAAGCTGGTCAAATCCGCCGTGACGAAGCAGCCGGTGACCCAGGTCGTGGCCGTCGGCACCAAGAAGCCGCAAACGTCGAAGTGCGACCCGAACTACAGCGGCTGCGTCCCAATCGCCAGCGACGTCGACTGCGCTGGTGGCAGTGGCAACGGCCCCGCCTACGTCAGCGGGCCGATCAGGGTGATCGGCGACGACATCTACGCGCTGGACCGAGACGGCGACGGCATAGCCTGCGACTAACCCCCGGTCCGCCCCCGCCCCCCGCCCCCCGCGCCCCGCCCCGCCCCCGCGATCTTGCACTTTCTGTGCTCACGTTTCATGTCTTATCGGGCATATCGACGACAGGAAGTGCAAGATCGCGGGGTTGAGGTTCCGGGGTGTGAGGCGCTAGCACAGCAACGGGTGGGGTTGGGGGTTGTCCACAAGGGGGGCGGTTTTCCACAGAGGGTCGTCGCGGGACCTCTCTGGGGTCCTGGGTTGGTCAGCCTGCTCCCATGGCTACTCAGTTGTGGCGTAGTGACGCACTGATGCGGCAACTCACCGTTGGGCGGATCCGTAGTCGGCTCGACCGCGAGGAATTGCACCGCGTGCGCAGAGGGGTCTACGCCGACCAACCTCCCAGCGACGATGACGAACTGCGTGCACTGATGCTCCGGCTGCCCGATGGGGCGATGTTGGCCAGGCAGAGTGCCGCCCGCCGACACGGTTTCGGCGTGCTGCGTGATGATCTGATCCACGTGCATCTGCCCGCCGAGGTGCCGAAGCCCCGTCTACCCGGGGTGGTCGTTCACCGGACGGTTCTACCCGCTCGGCCGGTCCTCGTCGACGGTCTGCCCTGTGTGCCGGCGGCTCGGTGTGCGGTCGACCTGGCTCGCGCCGTTCGGCGGCTCGACGCACTCCCGGTACTCGATGCTGCGCTCCGGTCGGGCTTGGTCACCCAGGATGACCTGCTGAGCGAGGTCGCAGCCCATGACGCGCTGCGTGGTGTTCGCCAAGCCCGGCAACTCATACCGCTGGCGGACGGCAGGGCTGAGTGCCGACAGGAAAGCCAGCTGCGACTGATTCTGATCGATGGAGGGTTGCCTCCGCCGGAGCCACAACTATGGGTGGCCGACCGCCAGGGCATCCCTCTCTACCGGCTAGACCTGGGCTACCGGGAACGCCGGATCGGTATCGAGTACGACGGACTGTCGCACCTGGACCGTGACCGGCTCAGGCATGACCGGGAGCGGGTCAACTGGCTCGACGCAGCGGGTTGGCGCATGCGCTATTTCACCGACCGTGACCTCTACCGCCGCCCCCAACACACCACAGCCACCATCCGCGCCGCCCTCTCCTAACCACCTAACCCACCCCGCCCCACCCCCACTCCCACCCCCACCCCCGCCCCACTCCCACCCCGCCGATCTTGCACTTTCTGCCCCGAAAAATGCCTCATCAGGGGCATCACGGCAACACAAAGTGCAAGATCGCGGGGGCGGGCGCGGGGGCGGGCGCGGGGGCGGGGGCGGGGGTGGGTGGGCCGGGGTGAGTTCCGGGTGGTTTCTTGTGGCGCAGCTCACCTCGGCGCGCCAACCCGTCGTGGCCTTCGGGGACGGACGACGCAGATGGCGCGACACGGACACGAAGTCGACCAGGGCTGGCTTGCGGTGGTTTGCCCGATGGACACCCGCGTGGAGGATGGCTGCGGCGGGTGCTTACAGAACCCTTAACCCGGGCCTGCGACGGTATGCCGGGCAAGCCGAACTGGGGGAGCGGACAAACGTGCGGGTGCTGGTGGCGGACGACGAGCGGTTGTTGGCGGACACGGTGGCCGAAGGGCTGCGCCGCCTCTCGATGGCCGTCGACGTCTGCTACGACGGTGACGGTGCGCTGGAGCGGGTCGGCGTGAACCGGTACGACGTCGCGGTGCTGGACCGGGACATGCCCGGACACACCGGCGACGAGGTGTGCCGCAGCATCACCGACGCACAGGTCGGCACCCGAGTGCTGCTGCTCACCGCTGCGGCCGGCATCCGGGACCGGGTCGAGGGTCTCGGTCTCGGCGCGGACGACTACCTGACCAAGCCGTTCGCCTTCGCCGAGTTGGTGGCTCGGGTGCAGGCCCTCGGGCGACGGTCCGCCCCGGCGCTGCCACCGGTGCTCGCTCAGGACGGCCTGGCGCTGGACGTGGGCCGGCACCTGGCCACCCGGGACGGCCGCCCCCTCGCGTTGAGCCCCAAGGAGTTCGCGGTGCTGCATGTGCTGCTGCGCGCGGACGGCCAGGTGGTCAGCGCCGAGGAGTTGCTGGAGCAGGCATGGGACGAGTTCGCCGACCCGTTCACCAACGCCGTACGGGTCACAGTGATGACTCTGCGCAAGAAGCTCGGCGATCCCGCGATCATCCACACCGTTCCGAAGGCCGGCTACCGCATCGGCGGCACGGCGTGAGCTGGACGCCCCGACGTCGGGTGCTGCTGGTGGGGCTGCTGGCGCTGCTGGCCGGCCCGATACTGCCGACGATGGGCAAGTGGCTGTCGGAGGTGACGTGGAGCTGGGGGCAGCAGTTCTGTGACCTGCCCATGCCCGGGTTGTCGGCGGTGTGCCGCAACGTGCGGCCGGGGGCGTTCATGCTGCCCCTGATGGCCGTCCTGCTCGTGACAGTGGCCGCCCTGGTGGGGCTCTGGTTCGCCGCGGTGTGGTGCCTGCGCCCGGTTGCCGATCTGGCCGGGCCGATCGGGCACCTCGGCCCGCAGAACCTCGGTCACCGGATCCGGCCCCGGGGCAGGGACGAGTTGGCCCGGCTGTCCCGGGCGATCGACGAGATGATGGAACGCGTCTCCGCCGGGTACGAGGGGCAGCGGCGGTTCGCCGCGAACGCCTCGCACGAGCTGCGGACGCCCCTCGCGGTGCAGCGGACGCTCATCGAGGTCGGCATGGCAAGGGCGCTCACCGGGGAGCAGTTGGAGTTGCTGACCAGTCAGCTGCTGGAGACCAACGAGCGCAACGAACGCCTGATCGAGGGCCTGCTCGCGCTCAGCGAGAGTGACCAGGGCCTCCGTTCGCGGATACCGCAGCGGTTGGACACGATCGTCGAGGCGGTGCTGACCGGGTACCTGGACCGGGCCCGGGAGGCCGGGATCACAGTGGAGACCCATCTCGAACCCCGGGTCGTCGTCGGCGAGCGGGTGCTGCTGGAACGCCTGGTCACCAACCTGGTGGAGAACGGGATCAAGTACAACCGGTCGGGCGGTTCACTGACCGTCGTGGTGAGCGGTGTGCCCGCGCTGTCGGTGGTCAACACCGGCCAGCCCGTACCGGCCGAGGCGGTGGCGGGTCTGTTCGAGCCGTTCCGCCGACTCGCCCGGGACCGGACCTCGCAAGGCGGCGGGGCCGGCCTGGGTCTTGCCATCGCCCGCTCGATCACCCAGGCCCACGACGGCATCATCTCCGCCCGGCCCGCCGAGTACGGCGGCCTGCGGGTCGACGTCCAGCTACCCACCGTGAACTGACACTTCCACCCACCTTTCCCGGGGTCCACGTACCGCTGGACCCCGCCTGTGGTGTGCCCGAGAAGGAGAGACGATGACACGCACCGTTGGCCAGGTCCGGGCCGATGTCGAGGAGGCCAGCCGCTGGCTCGCCGGCCGCGTGGTCCGCACACCAGTGCTGCGCTCCGCGGTGATCGACGAGCGTGCCGGGGCGCGGGTCCTGCTCAAGGCGGAGAATCTCCAGGACGGCGGCTCGTACAAGATGCGGGGCGCGCTGCGCGCTGTCGGCCGCCTCGCCGCGGCCGGCCACACCGGGGTGATCGCGCAGAGCACCGGCAACCACGCGGTGGCGGTGGCGTTGGCGGCCCGGCAGCACGGGCTCGCGGCGACAGTGGTGCTGCCTGTCGACGCGGCGTCGACGAAGGTCGACCGGGCGCGCGCGGCGGGGGCGCGGGTGGTGTTCGCCGGCACCACCGTCGACGAGCGGGTGGCGGTGGCCAACGGGCTCAGCGACGAGAGCGGTCACCCCGTCGTCGACGCGTACGACCACCCGGACGTGATCGCCGGGCAGGGCACCGCGAGTCTGGAGCTGATCGAGGACGCCGAGCGCGCGGGGACGCCGTTGGACGTGCTTGTCGTACCGGTGGGTGGTGGTGGCGGGGTTGCCGGCGCGAGCCTGGCCGCCGCCGGCTCCGGCATCGAGGTGTACGGCGTGGAGCCGGTGGGCTGCGACTCGCTCGCCCGCAGCCTGGCGGCAGGTGTTCGCGTGCCGGTCGCGCCGGCGCCCAGCATCGCGGACGGGCTGCGGCCGTCCTGCGTGGGTGAGCTGCCGTTCGCCATCGTGCGGGACACGCTGCGCGGGGTCGTCCGGGTCGACGACGACGAGATCGCGGCGGCGTTCCGGCTGATCCTGACGGAACTCAAGGTCCTCGCCGAGCCGTCCGGGGCGGCCGGCCTGGCCGGTGCCCTCCGGCTTCCACCGGCGGGAGACCGACAGCGAACGGTCGGCGTGGTGCTGACCGGCGGGAACGTGGAGGCGGCGCTGGTGGCCCGGTTGATGGCCTCGCGATCCGCCGACCGGGCGGCTGAGGAAGGGGCGGCGGCGTGAGCGCGCCAGTTCGGATCGGAATCCTGTTCGGTGGGCCGTCGGCGGAGCACGAGGTGTCCTGTGCCTCAGCGCTCGGGGTGGCCCGGGCGCTTGCCGGCGGCGGCTACCGCACTGTCGCCATCGGCGTCACCCGCGGCGGTGGCTTCCGGCTGATGCCCGACGCGCTGCTGGCCGAGTTGCGCGACCGACCGGCCGGCGAGCGGGCCATCGACGACCAGCTGGTGGTGACCGGGCCGGCCGTCGAGTTGCGGGCCGGTCCGCGTCCGGGCGTCGTGCAGGTGTGCGCCGGTAACGCCCCCGGCGCTGTGCACGCCGAGTTGGACGTGGTCTTCCCGGTGCTGCACGGCCCGTACGGCGAGGACGGTGTGGTGCAGGGGCTGCTGGAGTCACTGAACGTGCCGTACGTCGGGTGCGGCATCCTCGCCTCGGCGGTCGGCATGAACAAGGTGGCGATGAAGCGGGCGCTGCGCGCCGAGGGCATCCCCGTCACCCCGTACGTGTCGTTCGACGCGCACACCTACCGGGCTGTCGACGACCCGGAGAAGCTGGTGACCGGGCTGAGCCGGCCACTCTTCGTCAAGCCGGCCAGCATGGGCTCGTCGATCGGCATCTCCCGCGTCGGCGAGGGTGACGACCTGGCCGCCGCCGTGGAGGAGGCGCTCCGCCACGACCAACTCGTCATGGTCGAGCAGGGTGTCGCCGGCCGGGAGTTGGAGTGCGCGGTGCTCGGTGGCTGGCGTCCCGAGGCGTCGGCGGTGGGCGAGGTGCAGGTCACCGGCGGCTGGTTCGACTACCAGCAGAAGTACTTCGGCGACGCCGACCCGATGATCGTTCCCGCCGTGCTGCCGGACGAGGTGACCGCGCGGGTCCGTGAGCTGTCGCTGCGCGCGTTCGCCGCGATCGGCGGTTGGGGTCTGGCCCGGGTCGACTTCTTCTACGACGAGACGACGGGTGAGCTGTACGTCAACGAGCTGAACACGATGCCCGGCTTCACCGCGCACTCGATGTACCCGAAGGTGTGGGCAGCCGTCGGGGTCAGCTACCGGGAGGTGGTGGACCGACTCGTCGAGTTGGCAGGGGTCCGGCACGCGGAACGGTCCGCGAGCACTGCGGGGAGCGTCCGATGATCCTGCTCTCCGATCCGCGGGTGGCGGCAGTGCCCAGCGCCGACGACGGCGAGGAGTTCGTGGACCTGCGTGAGCTGCCGGAGTTGCGGCTCGACGGCCGGGCGGCCGACCCCGCCGGGGCGTACGCCCGGCTGCGCGCCGGTGTCGTGGACCGCCTGCTGGCGGCGCAGCGTGCCCTGCCCGGTGGGCTGCGGCTGCTGGTGGTCGAGGGCTACCGGCCGTACCAGTCACAACTGGCCATCTTCACCGGCTACCGGGACGAGCTACGCCGACGGCATTCGGACTGGTCGCCGCAGCGGCTGCACCGGGAGACCACGAAGTTCGTCGCACCGGTCGAGGTGGCCCCGCACAGCACGGGCGGCGCGGTGGACCTGACGCTGTGCACCGACGACGGGGTGGAGCTGGACCTGGGCACGGCCATCGACGCCACCCCGGAGGACAGCGCCGACGCCTGCTTCACCGACGCGCCGACGATCGGCGGCACCGCCCGTCGGCACCGGCAGATCCTGGTGGACGCGCTCGGCGGCGCGGGGATGGTGAACTACCCGACCGAGTGGTGGCACTGGTCGTACGGCGACCGTTACTGGGCGCTGATCACCGGTGCCCCGCACACCCGGTACGGGCCGGTTGACCTGGCCGCCGCACGATCGATACCCGTGCCGGCTGAACGGTAGGACGCTCCGGTCCGTACCGGTGGGTGAAGGACACCACCGAGGACGGGAGTGACGGCGATGAGGGTGCAGCGCAGGCACGTGCTGGCAGCGAGCGTGGCGGTGCTCGCCGCGGTGGGCGTGTCGGTGGGGACCAGCTTCGGGTTCGCCGACACGTCCCCGGCACGGTCGTCGGTCTGCTCGGGCTCGGTCACCTTCTCGGCGGAGGGCGGGGCGCCGGCGGCGACCAGCGACAGGTTCCCGGTGGGGACCCGGCTGCGGGTGACCAACCTGGACAACAACCGGGCGGCCACTGTGACGGTGACCGGCCCGTCGGGCAGTTGCGTGCTGCTCAACTCCGCCGCCATGGAGCTGGTCCGCGAGCCGGGGAAGAACGTGATCCGCCGCAACGTGGTGGAACGCGTCGACGGCGCGGCCCCGCCCGCCGGCGCTCCGGCCCCCGGCACCGTCCGCCCCGGCGCCGCGTCGCCCGGCGCGCCCGGCCCGGCGCCCCGGTCGGCGTGCTCGGGCGCGATCACCTTCTTCGAGGAGGCGGCGGGACCGGCGGCGACCAGCGGGCAGTTCCCGGTGGGTACCCGGCTGCGGGTGACCAACCTGGACAACAACCGGGCGACCACCGTGACGGTGACCGGCCCGTCGGGCAGTTGCGTGCTGCTCAACTCCGCCGCCATGGAGCAGATCCGCGAGCCGGGCAAGAACCTGGTGCGCCGCAACACTGTCGAGGTGCTTCGCTGACAGTGGCGGAGGGGCCCGTGCACCGGGCCCCTCCGCCACTCAGCCTTCTCCGCCGCTCAGCCGAAGGCCGCGTCGAGGAGGTCGGCACCCCGACCGAGTTGCCCGTCGGAGATCACCAGCGGGGGCAGGAAGCGCAGCACGTTGCCGTACGTGCCGCAGGTCAGGGTGAGCAGACCGGCGGCGTGACAGGCCGCCGAGATCGCCGCGGTGGCGACCGGGTCGGGGGTGAGGGTGCCCGGCAGCACCAGCTCCACGGCGAGCATGGCGCCCCGGCCGCGGACCTCGGCGACCCGGGGATCCCGCTCGGCGATGGCCCGTAGCCGGGGGACCAGCAGTGACTCGATCCGTCGGGCCGCACCGGCCAGGTCCAGCTCGTGCATGGTCTCGATGGTGGCCAGCGCGGCGGCGCAGGCGATCGGGTTGCCGCCGTACGTGCCGCCGAGCCCACCCACGTGCACCGCGTCCATCAGCTCGGCCCGACCGGTCACTGCGGCCAGCGGCAGGCCACCGGCGATGCCCTTGGCGAGGGTCACCAGGTCGGGTTCGACGCCCTCGTGGTGGCAGGCGAACCAGTCACCGGTACGGCAGAAACCGGTCTGGATCTCGTCGGCGACGAAGACCACCCCGGCCGCCGTCGCCCAGGCCCGCAGCGCGGGCAGGAAACCCGGCGCGGGTACGACGAAGCCACCCTCGCCCTG
This sequence comes from Micromonospora trifolii, assembly GCF_022229005.1. GTDB lineage: Bacteria > Actinomycetota > Actinomycetes > Mycobacteriales > Micromonosporaceae > Micromonospora > Micromonospora trifolii. The sequence goes on along the minus strand of NZ_JAKKFD010000009.1, from coordinate 154,469 downwards.
GATCGGCTCGATGAGCAGCGCGGCCACGTTGTCCGCGCCGACCTGCTTCTCGATCAGCTCGACGGCCCGGGCCGCCGCCTCCGCGCCGGAGAGCCCACCATCGCGCAGCGGGTACGACATCGGCACCCGGTAGATCTCCCCGGCGAACGGCCCGAACCGGTGCTTGTACGGCATGTTCTTCGCTGTCAACGCCATGGTCAGGTTGGTCCGGCCGTGGTACGCGTGGTCGAACACCACGACCGCCGGCCGCCCGGTGGCGTGCCGCGCGACCTTGACCGCGTTCTCCACCGCCTCCGCACCGGAGTTGAACAACGCCGAGCGTTTCGCGAACCCACCGGGCGTCAACGCGTTGAGCTGCTCGCACACCGCCACGTACGACTCGTACGGCGCGACCATGAAGCAGGTGTGGGTGAACCGCTCCACCTGCGCCCGGACCGCCTCGACCACCCTCGGCGCCGAGTTGCCCACGCTGGTCACGGCGATGCCGGCGGCGAAGTCGATCCACTCCCGGCCGTCGACGTCGGTGATCGTCCCGCCCGACGCGTGGTCCACGTAGGACGGGATCACACTGCCGACACCCCGGGCCACCGCATCGCCGCGCCGCTTGTGCAACTCCTCGGAAGTCGGCGCGGCGCCGCTTTTCGTTCGCGGCTGCGGGGCTCGCAAACCCGGCTCACTCCTCGCGCTCACGGTTCAGCCCTCGATGTTGTGCATGACGTGCTTGATCCGGGTGTAGTCCTCCAGGCTGTAGACCGAGAGGTCCTTGCCGTGCCCGGAGTGCTTGAAGCCACCGTGCGGCATCTCGGAGACGAACGGGATGTGCGTGTTGACCCAGACACAGCCGAAGTCCAGCCGACGGGTCATCCGCATGGCCCGGCCGTGGTCGCGCGTCCAGACCGACGCGGACAGGCCGTAGTCGACGCCGTTGGCCCAGCGCACCGCCTCGTCCTCGTCGACGAAGCGTTGCACGGTGATGACCGGCCCGAACACCTCGTCCTGGATGATCTCGTCGGCCTGACGCAGCCCGGAGACCACGGTCGGCGCGTAGAAGTAGCCGCGTTCGCCCTGCCGGGACCCGCCGGTCTGGATCGCCGCGTGGTCCGGCAGGCGGTCCACGAAGCCGCTGACCCGGGTGAGCTGGTTGGCGTTGTTCAGCGGACCGTAGAGCACGTCGGCGTCGTCCGGGGCGCCGGTCTTCGTGTTGCGCGCCTGCTCGGCGAGCGCCGCCACGAAGTCGTCGTGGACGCCGGGGCCGGCCAGCACCCGGGTGGCCGCCGTGCAGTCCTGCCCGGCGTTGAAGTAGCCACCCAGCGCGATGGCCTCGGCCGCCGCCGCCACGTCCGCGTCGTCGAAGATCACCACCGGGGCCTTGCCGCCCAACTCCAGGTGGGTCCGCTTCAGGTCGGGGGCCGCCGCGGCGGCGACCTCCATGCCCGCGCGGGTCGAGCCGGTGATCGACACCAGCTGCGGGGTCGGGTGCGACACGAGGGTACGACCGGTGTCCCGGTCGCCGCAGACCACGTTGAACACCCCGGGCGGGAAGAACTCGGCGGCGATCTCGGCGAGCAGCAGCGTCGACACCGGTGTGGTGTCCGACGGCTTGAGCACCACGGTGTTGCCGGCGGCGAGCGCGGGGGCGATCTTCCAGACCGCCATCATCAGCGGGTAGTTCCAGGGGGTGACCTGCGCGCAGACGCCGATCGGCTCACGCCGCACGTAGGAGGTGTGCCCGGCCAGGTACTCCCCGGCGGACCGCCCCTCCAACATCCGCGCGGCGCCGGCGAAGAACCGGAACTGGTCCACCGCCGGTGGAAGCTCCTCCTCGGCGGTGAGCTGGCGGGGCTTACCGGTGTTGCGGACCTCGGCGTCGACCAGCTCGGCGGCGCGCGCCTCCACGGCGTCGGCGAGCTTGAGCAGTGCCCGCTGCCGCTCGGCGGGGGTGACCTCCCGCCAGCTCTCGAACGCGGTGGCGGCGGCGCTCATCGCCGCGTCCACGTCGGCGGCGCCGGAGACCGGAGCCTGGGCGAACACCTCACCGGTGCAGGGGTCGACCAGGTCGGCGTAACCGCCATCGGACGGGTCGACGTAGGAGCCGTTGACGAAGTTGCGCAGCTGCTGCTGGTCACTCATGAGGGATCACTCCGAGGGGGCCGGGGGCGCGGTTCTGCGGCGGTTATCGCAATCTCCCTGCCATCTTCGCTACTGAATTCGCGGCAGACAAGGGTTATCGCGACTGTTTCCGTCGGCAGGCCGCTCGGCTACTCTGCTCGACGTGGAGCCCGCAGCCTTCTTCGTCGCCTCCCGCCCCGCCACCGGCGAGGGTGAGTTGACAGTCCACCACCCGTACGACGGCCGCCCGGTGGGGCGTACCACAGTTGCCACGCCTGACCAGGTCGACGCCGCCGTCGCCGCAGCGGCCGGGGTGGCCGCGCAGGCCGCGGCCCTGCCCGCGCACGCCCGCGCGGCAGCCCTCGACCACGTGTCCCGGCGGCTCGCCGAGCGCGCGGACGAGATCGCCGCCCTGATCACCGCGGAGAACGGCAAGCCGCTCAAGTGGGCCCGAGCCGAGGTCGGGCGTGCGGTGTCGACCTTCCGCTGGGCCGCCGAGGAGGCCCGTCGCTTCTCCGGCGAGTTGCAACGACTCGACACCGACCCGGCCGCTGGCGGGCGGATCGCCCTGGTCCGCAGGGTGCCGCGCGGGCCGGTGCTGGGCATCACGCCGTTCAACTTCCCGCTCAACCTCGTCGCCCACAAGGTGGCCCCGGCCATCGCCGTCGGCGCGCCGATCATCGTCAAGCCCGCTCCCGCGACGCCCCTGACCGCGCTGCTGCTCGGCGAACTGCTGGCCGAGACCGACCTCCCGGGCGGGATGTTCTCGGTGCTGCCGCTGCCCAACGACCGCGCCGCCGAACTGGTCACCGAACCCCGGCTGCCGGTGGTGTCGTTCACCGGCTCCGGGCCGGTCGGCGCGGCCATCCGCCGCGCCGCACCGGAGAAACACGTGACGCTGGAGTTGGGCGGCAACGCTGCCGCTGTCCTCTGTGCGGACTGGACGACCGACGAGGACCTGGACTTCGCCGCGCAGCGCATCGCGACGTTCGCCAACTACCAGGCCGGCCAGTCGTGCATCGCCGTCCAACGGGTGTACGTGCACCACGCCCTGTACGCCGACTTCCTGCCCCGACTGGTGGCGGCGGTGCGGGGGCTGCGGACCGGAGACCCCGCGTCGGAGCTGACCGACGTCGGGCCGATGGTGTCCGAGGACGCTGCCCGCCGGGTCGAGACGTGGGTGGCCGAGGCCGTCGCCGCCGGCGGCACCGTCGAGGTGGGCGGCCTGCGCGACGGCGCGACCTACCCCCCGACAGTGCTCACCGGCGTGCCGGCGAACGCCAAGGTCGTGGCCGAGGAGGTCTTCGGGCCCGTGCTGGTGGTCGCCCCGGTCGCCGACGACCAGGCCGCGTTCGCCGCGGTCAACGACTCGGCGTACGGCTTGCAGGCCGGCGTCTTCACGCGGCGCCTGGACGTGGCCTTCGCCGCCGCCCACGCGCTGGAGGTGGGCGGGGTGATCGTCGGCGACGTGCCGTCGTACCGCGCCGACCAGATGCCCTACGGCGGGGTGAAGGGCAGCGGCGTCGGCCGGGAAGGACTGCGCAGCGCCATGGACGACTACACCGAGCCCCGGGTCATGGTGCTGACCGGCCTCACGCTCTAGGCCGGCAACGCTGCCGCGCTAGTCGGCCTGCCAGGTGCCGTCGTCGCGCACCCGGGCGGGGGTGCGGCCGAGGAGCAGGGTGGTCAGCGCGGCGTCGATGGTGTCACCGAGGAACCACTCGCCGGCCTGGTCGAGCGCGAAGACCCGGCCGCGTTCGTCCACCGCCAGGATGCTGTCCTGCTGCTCCGTGCCGATCGGAAAGAGGCGTACGCCGAGCACCGCGCCGAAGTCCGCGAGGGTGTCGGCGGTGTGCGCGATGGTGTGCGGGCGGATGTCGAAACGGGAGATCCACACCTGCTCGCCCCGGCCGCGCCGCGCACCGACCAGGCTGGGGAAGGCGGTGAGCGCCTCCACGGCGGCGGGAAAGACCTCATGCCGATGGTTGCGCCCCGGCACCGACGTGACGTCCCGTACGGCGGCGGCGGCCATGATCTGATCCCCGATGTGTGGCCGCCAGCCGGCCGCCACCAGCGCGTTGGCGACCTCCGCCGGGAACCGCCCAGGATCGGGGTCGGGTGCCTCCGGCGCCTGCCAGGTCTCGGCGTAGGCGCGAGCCGACTCCGGCAGGACGTTCGCCCGCACCAGGAAGGAGATGCACGAGTCGCAGGGCCGCTCGGCAGGCCCACCAGCGGGATCACCCGGCTCACGGACCCGGAAGATCTCGAACCGGGCGCCCTCCAGCAGCGCCGCTGCCTCGGGCCGCCCCATCGGCGCGATGCCCTCGGCGGCGCGGCGGTGGTCGTACTCGTGCAGGACGTCGGAGATCACGATCAGCTCGGCGTGAGCCTCCCCGCCACGCACCAGCTCGCCGGGCGGCAACTGGTCGAGATAGTCGCGGACCAGCGGGTGATGGTTGAGTGGCACGTCGGCCTTCGTGCCCTGGGCCGTCCAGAGCCGTCCGTCGATGGTCAGGTGCGCGGCGGTGTTCGGGGTGGCGCCCCGATGGATTTCCCGGAGCAGCAGGCTCGACGGGTCGACAGTGCGGGGAGCGGTCGGGCCAGCGGGCTGGCTGCGCCGGTACAGCTCCGCCACCACGGTGCTCGGCACCCGAGGCCAGGTGGTGACGGTGCCGGTCTGCTTGTCGATGACTGTCGTCGGCAGGTCACCGGGCACCGTGCGCACCTCGGTGGGCACGACGGACGTGATGACCCACCCCAGGTCGAACTCGTCGACCATCGCTGTGCACTCGTGGCCGAGACGTTGCGAGTCACGGCGGGCCCAGGTGGCCGCGAGCTGCTCGGCCTGTTGACGGTCGATCACGCATTGAAACTACCGGACTACGCGGATCGATGGCGGCCGGTATTGTCGTGCTCTACCGACGGTGACGGGAGGGCGGCGGTGGACGAACAGGCGGACCGGGGCGTCAATCGCGAGCTACGGGCCCGATTCGACGACGTTTATGGGCAATACCAGCAGCTCAGGTCCGGTTTGGACACCCTCCAGACGCGACTCGCCGCGCTGCGGGTGACCCGTCGGTCGGCCGACGGGCAGGTGACGGCGACAGTGGGCGCGCAGGGCCAGTTGTTCGAGGTCGAGCTGACGCCGGCCATCTACCGGGACCGCGACGCTGACGCGCTCGGCCGAAAGATCACCGAAACGATCCGGGCCGCCGCGACCGCCGCCGCCGACGCCACCCGCGACCTCGTCGCCGAGACCATGCCGGCCGGCTCCGGAACGATGGACTTCCTCAAGACCGGCGATTACGCCACCCTGCTCGGTCGGGCCGACGCCGTACTCGGCAAAGGTGAGGCGACGCCATGACCGACGGGCAGCTCTGGCTTGATCCGTCCCGGGCCGTCCGGGGTGGTGCCGACCTGGCACTCGCCGGCGAGGCGGTGACGGCCCGCCGCGCGGCGGAGGGAGGCGCGATCGAGGCCGCCAGCGGCGTCCGGCCCTGGGGTCGCGACGACATCGGCGCCGCCTTCGAGCGCAACTACCGCGGGTTCGAGCAGACAGTGCTGCGAGCCTGGGCCGGCGTCGGGCACCGGCTCACCGAGCTGGGCAGCGACGTGGTCGAGGCGGTCGACGCGAGCGTGCAGACCGACGGGGCCAGCGCCGCCCGGGTCGGTCGGGCCGCCGACCGGCGCTGACGGCCGGCGATCCCGATGAGCGTGCTGCCGAGCCCCGTTCCGCACCCACTGGACTACGCGCCGTGGGACGTGCCCGGCTGGATCTACGAGGCCCTCGACTGGGTGGTCGGCGTGCAGTGGCCGGAGGGCGACGAGCGGGCCGTCTGGGACGTCGCCGACCAGTGGTACGCGGTCGCCTCCGTGCTCGCCGGGCCACACGCCGACGCCGCCGCGGCCGCCGTCGAGGTGCACAACGGGTACGGCGGCGTCGGGGCTGTCGACGCGGCGTTCGAGGCGGCCTGGCGGGGGATCGCCGAGGGCACCGACGCCCCGCTGCCCGTGCTGCTCGCGGTCACGGCCGACCTGGGCCGACTGGTCGAGGAGTGCGGTTGCGACATCGAGGGCGCCAAGCTGGAAGTCTGGATCGAGCTGGGCATCCTGGTCATCGAGTTGCTCACCGTGGCGGTGGCGGCGGTGTTGACCGCCGGTGCCGCAACCCCGGCCGCCGGCGCGGCGATCACCGCGACGCGGCTGCTGGTTCAACAGATCTTCAAGCGGCTGATGGGCCAACTGGCCAGCAAGTCCCTCAAGCACGGTCTCAAGGAGGCCGGTGAGCGGGCCGCCAAGGAGGTCGCCCGAGGTGGTGCGCGCGGGCTCGCCAAGCGGGCCGCCCGGGGAGGGCTGGAGGAGGCCGCCGAGGAAGCCGGAGTCACCCTGGCCACCCAGGCGTACCAGAACTCCACCGGGCGGGCACACGGCCTGGACCTGACCGATCTCGGCGCCTCGGCGGTGGGCGGGCTGGCCGGCGGGGCGGTGGCGCCGCTGGCCGGCCTGGGCCGGCACGCGACCGGGCGAGCGGCGAAAGTCGGGGAGCACCTGGGGCGGGAGATGACCGGCGAGGTGTTCGCCGACAGCGCGGCGAGCCTGGCCACCGGTCAGGGCCTGACCTCGATGGAGGATGCGGCGCGCGCCGCTGCGTCCGGGGCCACCGGTTCGGCCACCGGGCAGACCGACCACGCGCTACGCGCCCGGCTCGACGCGCAGGCCAACGCCCTCGCCGGAGCATCGTTCACCGGCCCCTCCCTCCCGCCCGTGCTGCCCGTCGCGGGGGACGCGGCCTTCTCGGGGGTGTCGTCCTCCTCGGCGGCCGCGTCAACGGCGGTCCCGCCTGCGGTGGCGGCTACGTCTGCGGGGGCCGCCGGTGGTGTGGCTTCGGGTGGTCTGGTCACGGCTGCGGGCGTTCCGACGCAGGCGACGGAATCCGTCGCCGCGTCGTCGCCGAACCAGGTGGCTGCGCCGACGCCACCGGTTGTCGAGCAGTCACGGGGAGCCGGGCCGACGTCTCCGGTCGCGCCCTCACCGATGCCGGTCGGTGCGGTGTCCGACGTGGACGTGGTGGACCGTTCGGTAGGCACCTCCGAGGCGGCGGCGTCGACGGGCGGGTCGTTCGGTGACAGCGCGGACGTACCGCGCCCGGTCACGCCCGACCCCACGCTATCGACGGTCGGTGCCGATCCGGCCGCCCCGGCGGCGACCGCCGCCCCGGCCGCCCCGGCGGCGACCGCCGCCCCGGCCACGTCGGCGGTGGGTGCCGATCCGGCCGCGTCGGCGGTAAGTGCCGATCCGAGGCTTTCGTCGGTGGCCGCACCCGTGGCCGGCCCCATCGAGTCGAGCACCGGGCCGGCTGCCACCGGCACGCCGCCGGCCCACCCCGGCAGTTCGGCGCACGCCACCACCTCCGGACCGACCGCCTGGTCTCCGGCGACTGGACCCTCCGCGCCGACGATCAACCCCGGGCTGGCGGCACCGGTCACCTTCGGCGTCCCGACCACCACCAACGGTCCGCTGCCGGTCGCCCCCACCCCACCAGTGGTGGGTCGGTTCGCCGTGCCGACGCGCATCCCGACCCGGCAGACACCCGCACCGGTGCGAGCGCCCGACCATCCGGCCCGGGGAAGGGCGTCGGTCCCCGTCGACGTGGCCGCGTTCGGCGCCCCGACGATGCGTGAGCCCGAGACCAACGACGCGTACGCGGCGCAGTGGGCCGCAGCGGCGGAAGCCGCCGAGCGGCAGCGCTACCAGGACCACTACGAATCGCTGCGGATCGGGTTCGAGAACAACCGCAGGCAGTCCGAAGCCGCCCGACTGCGCGCCCGTGCCGTGGAGCACGATCGCCGAGCCGTCGAGTACGCCACCTACGCCCGACAACTGCACCAGGCCGGCAACCGGCAGTGGGCCGACGGCTGGCAGCGCGCCGCGAACGAGGAAGCTCGCGCGTACTCCGAATGGCGTGACCTGGCAGACGCGGTGCTGGCCGGCACCACGGCCCCGCCGGTCGTGGACATCAGCGCCACCTTCGAGCACGCCAACCGGGACGTCGGCGCCCTCGCCCTCGGCGCGGTGGAGACTGCCGGCCCGTCCAGGCTCACCCGCGACGACGACCCGCCGCCGATCGACGACTCCCGGCCGTACGGGCAGCCCGGAGGACTCCGGCCACCGCTCGCCCTGCACCAGGTCGACGTCGAACGACAGATGCCCCGCGATCTGGACGGCGCCGTCACCCGCACCGCCGACCCCCGACGGGGCGGCTGGTTCCGGCTGCTCAACGACGGTGGTCCCGCGGCCGACGCCACCCGGGGCATCAACTGCCTGGACTGCACGCTGTCGCTGTTCGAGACGTGGGTGCACGGGCGCCCCCGCGTGTCGGCACCCCGAACCTTCGACGGCTACCTCGACGGTGACATCCGGCGCCCCATCCGTGGCGAGGCGGGCGGCCCGGGCCGGGTGGAGGACGTGACCGGCGGGCGCTTCCAGCAACTCCTCGCCCCCGGCCAACGTACTGACGCCGCCCAGGCGCGGCAGGCCGCCGACCGGGGCTACCGCAACCTGCACGACCAACTGCTGCTGGGCGGCCACGGCAGCTACTCGTTCCTGGTCACCGAGTGGGCGCACGGCGGTTCGCACGCCTGGGTGGCGCTCAACCAGAACGGCACGGTGCTCTACGTGGACCCGCAGAACGGCGTGGTCCGGGACCGACCGCTCTACCCCGACGTGGTCGGCATCGACGCGCTGGTGCTGAGCGGGGACGGCAGGCCGATGCCGCTCGGCGGACTACCCCGAGGCCGGTTCAGCGAACGGCCCGACCTGCCGGATCACCCGCCGACGCGCGATGACGGCGGCCACGGCGACCCGTACATCAACCGGATGTACCTGCTCCTCGACGGCCCAGGTTCGGCCCCCGACGCCGATAACAGTCACAACCGCGTCGAGACCGCGGCGGAAGAGCCGGTAGGCCGCGGCTGGCAAGCTGCCGGTCCGCTGTTGCCCGCTGATGAATCCGGCCGCCAGTTGAGCCCGAGGGATTGCGGGTTCCTCGGCATCACGCCCGATGCCGTCCTGGCTTGGGCAGACAGGTCGGCGCCCCTTGGAGTTACCCGGGCGCAGTTCGTACAGATGACGGCCGAGCTCTTCGATGCATTGCGGGAGGATGGCCTGGACCTGTCAACTGTCGACATTCGGCTTCAGGGCTCATCGGCTCGCTTCTTCTCGGGTCCCCACAAGCAGATGCCGACGGAGTCCGAGTTGGTGGACAACCCGGAGGTGTTGGCGCGGTTGCAGGGCTGGTCGCAGGGCGCGCCGCTTCCACTGCGTAGGCCGTTCGACTCCATGTACCGGTTGGGGTTGGAAGAGCCGAGCGACTACGACTTTCAAATTTCCTCTGATGAGATGGTGGAGCGAGCTCGGCTACATGGAGCCGCGACCTATCCTGGCCTTCGTGTCGTGAACGCGAGGTACGGCTTCGTGACGAAGAAGGTGGCGCGAGAGTGCTTCCCTCACCTGTTTGATTGGGCCGAACGGCACGCCCGTGATCTGGGCCGCGACGTGGTTCCGGCGATTTTTCCTGGTTCCGGTCCGCCGGATCGAACCGAAACCGGAGTGTCGTCCCACTTCCAAGATTCGGACTGGATTGTTGGGTGAGCAGATGTCGGCTAGTTGGGTAATTGATCTGCACGGGGACGTGGACCGAGCCACTTTGGGCCGTCTGCGGTCAGTGCTGGGCCTGAGTGAGATCGGGCGGCTCGGCGACGACTGGGACGAGTTGTTCGGCGAAGTCAGACGGACGATCGCAGGGGTATCTGCGAACGTCGGGGTCTGGCGCGACGTGGACAGTCAAGGGTGGCGCCTCGACATCGACCTGCTGGCGGAGTCGGGCGACTCGGACGTGCAGAATCTGCTGGCTGAGGTCCAGGCGGAGGTTGAAGCAGCGGGCGTACAGGTCGTCTCGATCGCGAGGCGCCGATAGGCGTCAAAGTCGACGCAGTCGATTCGGGTGTGCCCGGGGATTGGTGACGAATCAGATGGGCCACAGGCTGACCTACTACGTGATCTACCGGAATGACGAGAGGGCCGGAGGTCCAGCCGGACTCTTCGTGATGGACGTAGGCGCAGGTAACGCCATCCTCTGGGACCACCGCAGTGGGCACTGGGCCTTCGATCCAACCCTGGTCGTGCGCTTCGTCGACGACTATCGAAACGTCGACCGCTTCGAAACCGTTGATCGGGCGACAGCCGAGAGGGTGGCCGAGACCGTCAGCGGGGGGACCGCGCTGCCCGACGAGGACGGCATCCGAGCCATGTTTGCGCTTGGCGCGAGCGCCGGCGGCACGCCCTCCGGTCAGCAGTGATTGAGCGTGCGAGGAAGCAGGTGGCGCTCATTCCCGTCATGGTTCCCGGATGGACAGACGGAGCGACGGGTCGATGAGGGACCGAAGGGCTGGACGCGCGGCTGGTACGGGCGCAGGTGCGGTAAGAGCAGGCGGTCTTCGGTGGCGACGCGAAGTCGTTGGACGAGGCGGAGCGGGACCTCACCGCGTTTGACGCGGATGTGGCGCTGGCGCTCGGGGGCGGCTCCTGCACGCGTCGAATAAGATCGACGCGTGGCGAGATCCGGTACGCAGAGCGACAAGTCCTACCTCTGGACCTGGCCGGTTGGCATCCTGATCGGCCTGGCGATCGGCATTCCCGTGTTCGGTACGAAGGGTGGCGTCGCCTTCGGTGTCGCGCTCGGCACTGCCTTCGCGCTCGGCCTGGGTGCGATCAGGCGTCGGGCCGACGGTGACCCTGCTCGGGGTGGCCCTGACGGTAGGGCCGCCGGGGATGGCGCCGACGCCTCCGGCCGAGGGTGATCGACTCCGGTTCCTTGAAGTCGGGGCATCCAGGGCCGTGGGATGGCCCGACTTCCGTGAAGCCGAGTGGATCATGGCGAGCGCCGGGCCCGACTTCCGTGAAGCCGAGTGGATCATCGCGAGGACCGGGCCCGACGCCCGTGAAGCCGAGTGGATCATCGCGAGGGCCCAGCGCGGCGGCCGCGGGGACCGCAGGGCCGGGCAGTGTCGCCGAGGCTGTGGCCGTACAGGAGGAGTTGCGGCCGCTGGTGGACCTGGACGGGCCGGGGCCGAGCGTGCCGGCGACGGTGGCCGGCCTGGACGTCGCGTACGCCGAGGGTGGTGACCTGCTGGCGGCGGCCGTGACGGTCCTGGACGCCCGGACCCTGGCGGTGGTGGACTCCGCGGTCGATGTGGGGCGACCCGCGTTCGATTATGTGCCGGGGTTGTTCGCCTTCCGCGAGTTGCCCGCGTTGCTCGCCGCGCTCGACCGCCTGACCACCATCCCGGACCTGCTGGTCTGCGACGGGCACGGCCTGGCCCACCCGCGCCGGTTCGGGCTCGCCTGCCACCTCGGGGTGGTCACCGGGTTGCCCGCGATCGGGGTGGCGAAGACACCGCTGGTCGGTGTGTGGGATCCGCCGTCCTCCGAGCGGGGATCCTGGTCGTCGTTGCGCGACGGTGGCGAGGTCGTCGGTCGGGTGCTGCGGACCCGCGACGGGGTGAAGCCGGTCTTCGTCAGCGTCGGCCATCGGATGAGCCTGGAGAACGCGACAGCGCAGGTGCTGGCGCTGACTCCGCGCTACCGGTTGCCGGAGACGACCCGCACCGCCGACCGGCTGTGCCGCGACGCCCTCGCCGAGGCAGAGCGGGAGCGCTGACTGGCTGGTCAGTCCGGCCGCCAGCCGAGCCGTAAACCGTAACGCCGCACACATGCTGGGCGCTCTATAGCCGGTGGGATAGGGGGGCCGGTAGTAGCCTGACCCGCGGACCCCACCCGGGGAGAACGGCGAGGTAATCATGACAGTGCGTCGACGCGTGGCACGGCTCGCGGCGGTCTGCGGTCTTGCGGGCGGCCTGGTGATGCTCGGTGCGTCGCCGGCGCTGGCCGATCAGGACTCGGTCCGGGTGGGTGCGGCCAGCAGCTTCGCCGCCGGTGGTTCCGCGCAGGGGGTGAACGTCGCGGTGCGTAAGCGCACCGACGGGTGCGTCCTGCTGCGTACCGCGCTGGGCTTCAGCCTGGAGGGTCTCCAGCCGAACCAGGTGACGGTCGAGGTCAACGCGGGCGGGCGCTGGTTCCCGGTGGCCGTCAACGGTGGCGCCGGCACCGTGTCGACCGCGCAGACGTCACCCTCGAAGCCGACCCTGTGCAAGGGTAAGGGCATCACGGTGCGCTACCGGGTGGCGTTCGCGGCGGGTTCGCCGGGCGGCCGTCTCGTGGTCACGGGCGCGGGCATCAGCGCCGCCGGCCAGACGCTGGGTCACGCCACCGACGCGGCGCGGCTGACCGGAGGGCGGGTCACTCCGTCGCCGACGCCGTCGCGGTCGAAGACGCCGACGCCCACCCCGACTCCGACCGAGGTCGCGACCGTCGACGAGGCGGTGAACCCGGCGGCGCTGGGCGGCGTCTCCGCCGCGCCGAACACCACGGCGACCGCCGCCGAGTCGTCCGGAGGAGGATCCCCGGTGATGTACTTCGGCATTGTGCTGGTGGCGGTCGGCCTGCTGCTCATCGTGCTGCTGTTCCGTCGCTCGCGGCAGGACCGCAAGCCGTCCGACGACGCGCCCGGTACGCTGCCGGGCAACCCCGGCGGCACCACCTACCGCGCCGGGGCTGGGCTCCCGGCCGCGCCCGGTCGCCCAGGTCAGGTGTACGGCCAGCAGCCGCCGGCCGCCCCGTGGGGTGGTGCGGTGCCGTCACCGCGTCCCGCCACCGGCGGGGTCTACGGTGCCCGGCCGGACGCTCCCGCCCCGGCGCCGGAGGCCACCCAGCCGATGCCGGGCCGGCCCGACGGTCGCCCGAACCCCGGTGATCCGCCCACCGACGGTGGCGGCCACACCGTGTTCATTCCCCGGCTCCCCGGCTGAGCGGAGTACGGCCTGGCCCTCCGTTAGGCTCAGGATCGGTGTCTAACCTGCGGCCAAGGAGTGGAACACGTGTCTGATCTGTCCCAGATTGTGAAGGCGTACGACGTCCGCGGGACGGTGCCGGACCAGTGGGACGAACGGGCCGCCGAAGCACTGGGCGCCGCCTTCACCCAGCTGCTCAACTCCACCGACGAGCCGGGAGACGCCGTCGTCGTCGGGTACGACATGCGGGCCACCTCGCCCGGCCTGGCCGCCGCGTTCGCCGCCGGCGTACGCGCCGAGGGGCGCTCGGTGATCGAGATCGGCCTCGCCTCCACCGACCTGCTCTACTACGCGTCCGGCTCGCTCGACCTGCCCGGCGCGATGTTCACCGCCAGCCACAACCCCGCGCAGTACAACGGCATCAAGATGTGCCGCTCCGGCGCGCGCCCGATCGGCCAGGAGAGCGGCCTGGCCGAGATCCGGGAGCGGGCCCAGGCCCTCCTGGACTCGGGCGACGCTCGTCCCGCCGGTGCGCCGACCCGGCCCGCCGAGCGGCGTGACCTGCTCCCCGACTACGCCGGCTACCTGCGCAAGCTGGTCGACCTCTCGGGCATCCGGCCGTTGAAGGTGGTCGTCGACGCCGGCAACGGCATGGGTGGCTTCACAGTTCCGACAGTGCTGGGCGACGCGGCCCTGTCGCCGCTGCCGTTGGAGATCGTGCCGCTCTACTTCGAGTTGGACGGCAGCTTCCCCAACCACGAGGCCAACCCACTCGACCCGGCGAACCTGGTCGACCTCCAGCGCGCGGTGGTCGAGCACGGGGCCGACATCGGGTTGGCCTTCGACGGTGACGCCGACCGGTGCTTCGTGGTGGACGAGCGCGGCGAGCCGGTCTCGCCGTCGGCGATCACCGCACTCGTGGCCGCCCGCGAGCTGGCCAAGCACCCGGGTTCCACGGTGATCCACGGCCTGATCACCTCCAGCGCCGTCGCGGAGATCATCCGCGAGCACGGTGGGCAGCCGGTCGTCGCCCGGGTCGGGCACTCCTTCATCAAGGCGGAGATGGCCCGAACCAACGCCGTCTTCGGCGGCGAGCACTCCGCGCACTACTACTTCCGGGACTTCTGGTTCGCCGACACCGGGATGCTGGCGGCGATGCACACGTTGGCCGCGCTGGGCGAGCAGTCGCTGCCGCTGTCCGTGTTCGCCGGTGAGTACGAGCGCTACATCGCCTCCGGCGAGATCAACTCGACGGTGGCCGACCAGGCGGGGGCGGTGGCCGAGGTGCGCGCCGCGTACCCCGACGCGGTGGCCGACGAGATGGACGGACTCACACTGCGTTTCCCCGACGGCGCCTGGTTCAACCTGCGCGCCTCCAACACGGAGCCGCTGCTGCGGCTCAACGTCGAGGCGCCCACCCGGGATCGGATGGTCTCGCTCCGGGACGACGTGCTCGACCGCGTTCGCCGATAAGATCGCCTGCGCCGGTCGGCACCGCCGTCGGTCAAGCCGTACACGTGGAAGGAGCCGCGCCATGGCCCTGGATCCGCAGTTGCTCGAGATCCTTGCCTGTCCGGACACGCACCACGCCCCGCTCACCTATGACGCCGAGGCGCAGACGTTGACCTGTACGGAGTGCGGTCGGATCTTCGAGGTCCGCGACGACGTGCCGGTGCTGCTGCTCGACGAGGCGCGCGGCGGCCCCGGGCAGTCCTCATGATCGACGGTACGGCCGGGGTCAGCGGGCGTCGTGACGCCGACGAGGCCCTGCTCGACAACCCGCAGGCGTTGGCCGAGGCCGACCCGGGCGGCATGCTCCGGCACACGGCGTCGGCCGGTGCGCAGGTTCGCGAGAGCGCCGCGCTGGCAGCCGAGGCGAACCTCGCGGTGCTCGCCGACGACGGGCGGCCCCGAGCCGTCGTGATCGCCGGCATCGGCACCGCCGGGCGTACCGGGGACGTGCTGGCCACTGTCGCGGGGCCACGCTGCCCGGTCCCGATCATCGGGCACCGCTCCGCTGGCGTACCCGGCTGGGTGGGCGCGGCCGACGTGGTGATCGCGGTGAGCGCGTCCGGACGTAGCCCGGAGGCGCTCGGCGCCGCCGAGGCGGCCCACCGTCGTGGTGCCCGACTCGTCGCCGTGGGTGCCCCGGACTCGCAGTTGCAGTCGATCGCCGAGCAGGCCCGGGCGCCGTTCATCCCGGTGCCGCGGCGTGCCCCGGCCCGGGCCAGCCTCTGGGCGCTCACAGTGCCGGTCCTGCTCGCCGCCCGTTCCCTCGGGCTCGTGAAGGTCAACGAGGCGGACCTGGCGGAGACCGCTGCCCGGCTCGACGCGGACGCGGACCGCTGCCGGTCCGCCGCGGAGTCCTTCGTCAACCCGGCGAAGTCACTGGCGCTGGCTCTGGCCGGCTCGATCCCGATCGTCTGGGGTTCGTCCCCACTGGCCACTGTGGCGGCCCGCCGGTTCGGCGACACCCTGTCGGCCAACGCCCGCTACCCGGTGGTGACCGGAGCGCTGGGTGAGGCCGGGCGGGGGCGCGTGGGGCTGCTCGACGGCGTCTTCGGCGGCCTGGCCGAGGGGGAGCGGGACATCTTCGCCGACCCGGCCGAGGACGACGGCGAGGGCACCCGGCTGCGGCTGGTGCTGTTGCGCGACGGCGGGCTCAACGCCGAGGACGACACGGACGAGCCGCTCGCCGTGGAGGAGCGCCGTGCGGACGCGGTGCAGACCCTCGCGGAGCGCCGTGGCGTGCGGTGCGACGTGGTGACCGCCGAGGGCGGATCCGCGCTGGAGCGGCTGGCGTCGCTGATCGCCGTTCCGGATTTCGCCTCGATCTACCTTGCTCTGGCACACGGGCTGGACCCGATGGCCGTTCCGGCCATCACTGAGATGAAGGAGCTGTCGAACCAGTGAACGAACGTAGGGGGCGGCGCGTCATGCGCGGACCGAGCGGCTTCGTGCGGCGAAGCGGAGCGGTGGCGTGAGCGAGCGCAGCGAGCGAACCAGGTGGCTCAGCAGCCGGGAGTCTCAGGTCGCCGTGGCGCGAAGCGGAGCTGTGGCATGAGCGCCAACGGTGGGACGAAGGCGATTGTCGCCGCCCTGCTGGCCAACATCGGCATCGCCGTCACCAAGTTCGCAGCGTTCCTGCTGACCGGCTCGTCGTCGATGTTGGCCGAGTCGGTCCACTCGGTTGCCGACTCCGGCAACCAGGGCCTGTTGCTGCTCGGTGGTAAGCGGGCCAAGCGGGCTGCCACCCCGGAACACCCGTTCGGGTACGGCCGGGAGCGCTACATCTACGCGTTCATCGTGTCCATCGTGCTGTTCAGCATCGGTGGCTTGTTCGCCCTCTACGAGGCGTACCACAAGTGGGCGGACCCGCACGGCATCACCAAGTGGCACGCGGTGCCGGTGATCGTGCTGGTGACGGCGATCATCTTGGAGTCGTTCTCCTTCCGGACCGCCATCAAGGAGTCCAACCACGTCCGGGGCAACCAGTCCTGGGTGCGTTTCATCCGTCGCGCCAAGGCGCCGGAGCTGCCGGTGGTGCTCCTGGAGGACTTCGGCGCGCTGGTCGGTCTGGTGTTCGCCCTGTTCGGC
Organism: Micromonospora trifolii; assembly: GCF_022229005.1. Lineage (GTDB taxonomy): Bacteria > Actinomycetota > Actinomycetes > Mycobacteriales > Micromonosporaceae > Micromonospora > Micromonospora trifolii. The sequence continues at coordinate 137,856 of NZ_JAKKFD010000009.1, read as the reverse complement.
GTCACCATGACGCTGATCACCGGCAACGGCGAGTGGGACGCCGCCGGCACCGCGATGATCGGCATCCTGCTCGTCGTCATCGCCGTCGTGCTGGCCATCGAGACGAAGAGCCTGCTGCTCGGTGAGGGCGCCGAGGCGTCCGACCTGGCCGCCATCGAGCGGGCCGTCACCGACGGCCCCGAGGTGGAGCGGATCATCCACATGAAGACGCTCTACCTGGGCCCGGAAGAGCTGATGGTGGCCGCCAAGATCGCCGTGCCGGAGTGGGAGAGCGCCCACGACCTGGCCCGTGGCATCAACGCCGTCGAGGCGCGGATCCGCGCCGCGGTGCCGACCGCCCGGGTGATCTACCTGGAGCCGGACGTCTACAGCGCCGCCGCCGCCGAGGCCGGCACCGGTGCTGCGGCCGACACCGCAGTGCCGCAGCCGCAGGACGTGTCGGGCGAGGCGGCCGGGCGGCCCGGGGGCTGACGGGTGGAGCCACTGTACGGGCCGATCCGGGACTACGCCTGGGGCTCGCGCTCGGCCATCGCCCTGCTTCAGGGGCGATCGGTGCCGAGCGCGGGCCCGGAGGCGGAGCTGTGGTTGGGGGCCCACCCGGGCGCCCCGGCCCACGTGGATCGCGCCGGCCTGCGGGTGAGCCTCTGTGACCTGGTGCGGGACGAGCCAGGGCAGTGGCTCGGCCAGCGGGTGTCCGAGCGGTTCGGCAGCCGGCTGCCGTTCCTGCTCAAGGTGCTCGCGGCCGATGCTCCGTTGAGCCTGCAGGCCCACCCGGACGCCGAGCAGGCGCAGGCCGGCTATGCGGCGGAGGCGGGGCGCCGGGAGGGGCCGCGCAACTACTCCGACCCGCACCACAAGCCGGAGTTGCTGGTCGCGCTCACCCCGTTCGAGGCGCTGTGCGGGTTCCGGGATCCGGCGGAGTCGGCCGAGGCGCTCGCCGCGTTCGACGTACCGGCGTTGGCGCCTGTGGTCGCCGCGTTGCGGGCCGGGCCGGCGGGGTTGCGGACGGCGGTGCGGACGCTGCTCGGCTGGCCGGTCGCCAAGCGTCACGACCTGCTGGCCGCGGTGGTGGCAGCGCCGGTCGACGGCCCGGACGCGGAGTTGACCCGCCGGCTGGCCCAGGCGTACCCGGGGGATCCGGGTGCGCTGGTCGCGCTGCTGTTGCACCACCTGCGGCTGGAGGCGGGGGAGGCGATCTGGATGCCCGCCGGCAACCTGCACGCCTACCTGAGCGGCTGCGGCGTGGAGATCATGGCGGCCAGCGACAACGTGCTGCGCGGCGGCCTGACCCCGAAGCGGGTGGACGTCGACGAGTTGTTGCGGGTGCTGCGCTTCGAGGTGCTCGACGATCCGGTGCGGGCCGCGCAGCCGATCGGCCCGGGCGTGGACTGGTGGCCTGTGCCGGTAGACGATTTCGCGCTGCACCGGGTGCGGGTCGACGCGGCGGTGCCCTCGGTGACGCTGCCGCTGCCCGGCCCTCGGGTGGTGCTCTGCGCCGGCGGTTCGATCACCGTGGACGACGGTGCCGGTGCGCTGACGCTGGCCTCCGGCGAGGCGGCGATCGGCACGGCGTCGGGAGCGCCGCTGCGCATCGAGGGCGCGGGCGTGGCGTACGTGGCGACGTCCGGGCTGCGCTGACCTCAGCTCCGGAGAACGACACAAGTCCGACTTTCCCGGAATAGCTTGACGTGCCCTTGCCGGAGTGTGACTCTATGAGTACGCAGCGTTATCGCGACGACGGTCCGAGAACGTGCGGGGGAACCAAACCGGGGGGATGCACGGGGCGGGCGGGACGTGGGCGGGAAGGTCCGTCCATCCTCGACCGCCCCGTGCGCTGTCCGCGGACCGTTCCTGATGCCCGTCGCCGACGCGCGTAAGGTAGAAGGTCGGCGCAGACATCGTTCGACAGGAGCTTTCATGACCAGCACCCTCCCGGCGTCCGCCAGCGGCACGCCGTCCGAGGCCCGGCCGAGCACGCTCGCCGACGGCGACTTCAAGGTGGCGGATCTGTCCCTCGCCGAGTTCGGGCGTAAAGAGATCCAGCTCGCCGAGCACGAGATGCCCGGCCTGATGGCGATCCGTCGCGAGTTCGCCGAGGCGCAGCCGCTCGCCGGCGCGCGGATCACCGGCTCCCTGCACATGACCATCCAGACCGCCGTCCTGATCGAGACGTTGGTCGCGCTCGGCGCGCAGGTGCGCTGGGCGTCCTGCAACATCTTCTCCACCCAGGACCACGCCGCCGCGGCGATCGTCGTCGGCCCGGACGGCACCCCCGAGGCTCCGGCCGGCGTCCCGGTGTACGCCTGGAAGGGCGAGACCCTGCCGGAGTACTGGTGGTGCACCGAGCAGGTGCTCGCCTGGCCGGACGGGCAGGGCCCCAACATGATCCTCGACGACGGCGGCGACGCCACCCTGCTCGTACACAAGGGCACCGAGTTCGAGCGGGCCGGGGCGGTCCCGCCGGTCGAGTCCGCCGACTCCGAGGAGTACGCGGTCATCCTCGAGCTGCTGCACCGCTCGCTCGGCGAGGACGGCCAGCGCTGGACCCGGATCTCCGCCGGCATCAAGGGCGTGACCGAGGAGACCACCACCGGCGTGCACCGGCTCTACGAGATGCACCGGGCGGGCACCCTGCTCTTCCCGGCCATCAACGTCAACGACTCGGTGACCAAGAGCAAGTTCGACAACAAGTACGGCTGCCGGCACTCGCTCATCGACGGCATCAACCGCGCCACCGACGTGCTGATCGGCGGCAAGATGGCTGTCGTCATGGGCTACGGCGACGTCGGCAAGGGCTGCGCGGAGTCGCTGCGCGGCCAGGGCGCCCGGGTCGTGGTGACCGAGGTGGACCCGATCTGCGCGTTGCAGGCCGCGATGGACGGCTACCAGGTCGCCACCCTGGACGACGTTGTCGAGCAGGCCGACATCTTCATCACCGCCACCGGCTGCTTCGACGTCATCACCAACGAGCACATGGCCCGGATGAAGCACCAGGCCATCGTCGGCAACATCGGCCACTTCGACAACGAGATCGACATGGCCGGGCTGGCCAAGCGTTCCGACGTCGAGCGGATCAACATCAAGCCGCAGGTCGACCTGTGGCGCTTCGCCGACGGGCACGCCATCATCGTGCTCTCCGAGGGTCGCCTGCTGAACCTGGGCAACGCGACCGGGCACCCGAGCTTCGTCATGTCGAACTCGTTCGCCAACCAGACGATCGCCCAGATCGAGCTCTTCACCAAGACCGAGGAGTACCCGATCGGCGTCTACGTGCTGCCCAAGCACTTGGACGAGAAGGTGGCCCGGCTGCACCTCGGTGCGCTCGGCGCCAAGCTGAGCACGCTGACCAAGGAGCAGGCCGCCTACCTCGGCATCTCCACGGAGGGTCCGTTCAAGCCGGATCACTACCGCTACTGATCGACATCTCCGGACCGGGTCGGCTGTTCGCAGCCGGCCCGGTTCGTCGTCCCTGCCTCCGTCATTCCCGCGATCTTGCAGTTTCGGTTGGTGGTTTGCGGGTTTTGGTGCGTTATGACGCCGCAGGAAGTGCAAGATCGCGGGGGCGGGGGCGGGGGCGGGGCGGGGCGGGGCGGCGGGGGCCGTCAGTTGCGGCGGGTTGGGCGGAACCACGTCCAGACGCACCAGACCAGCCAGCCGACCGACACGACTGTGGCCAGCGCCCGCAGACGTAGCGCGCTGAGCAGCAGCACAACGGCCAGCACCGCCAACCACGGCAGGAATCCCCTCACGGCGGGGATCCTCCCACAGCCGACCGGCGACCGGCCGGCCGTGGGTCCTCGTCACGGGCCGAGTGAGCTTGTCGTGAACGACTTGACGAGTGCCCTGAGCAGGGAGGAAGGTATGCCTGCCCTAAGTCAGCCAAGGCGTGCCTAACCTATTCGGAGCCCGGATGTTCGCCACCTACCTGATCGGCCTGCGGGAAGGGCTGGAAGCCACCCTGGTGGTCAGCATCCTGGTCGCCTTCCTGGTGAAGTCGCAGCGCCGGGACCGGCTGCCGCAGGTCTGGGCGGGCGTCGGCCTGGCCGTGGTGCTCTCGGTGCTCTTCGGCTGGCTGATCGAATACACGTCGACCTCGCTGCTCGCCCGTTCCGAGGATCGTGAGCTGTTCGAGGCGATCACCTCGGTCGCCGCCGTGGTCTTCGTGACCTGGATGATCTTCTGGATGCGCCGGGCCGCCCGGACCATCGCCGGAGATCTGCGAGGCAAGCTCACCGAGGCGCTGGCCGTCGGGTCCCTCGCCGTCGCCGGCATGGCCTTCCTCGCCGTGATCCGCGAGGGCCTGGAGACCGCGCTGATCTTCTACTCGGCCGCCCAGGGCGCGGCCGGCGACAGCGGCCCACTGCTCGCGTTGATCGGCGGCATCGTCACCGCCGTGGTCCTCGGCGTGCTGCTCTACGCCAGCGCCCTGCGGATCAACCTCAGCAAGTTCTTCACCTGGACCGGCGCGCTGCTGATCCTGGTCGCCGCCGGCATCCTCAAGTACGGCGTGCACGACTTCCAGGAAGCCGGCGTCCTGCCCGGCCTGAACGACCTGGCCTTCGACATCACCGGCGCGCTCGACCCGAGCACCTGGTACGCGGCCCTGCTCGCCGGCATGTTCAACGTGACTCCCGCGCCCACAGTGCTGGAGACGATCGCCTGGGTCGCGTACGCCGTACCGGTGCTCCTGCTCTTCCTGCGACCGGCCCGGCGCAAGCCGGCACCCACCGCGACCACCACCACAGTCACCGAGCGCGGGGCCGACACCGGCGCCGAGGCCGAGGCGGCGTCCACGCCGCAGCGTGCCTGACCCCACGAGGAGAGACAGCTTAGATGCGTACCACCCAGTTCTTCGCGCTGGCCGCCGCCGGCGTGCTGGCGACGGCCGGTCTGACCGCGTGCTCCGACTCCGACAAGGGTGACCCTGCCGCGTCCGGCGGACCGATCGTGGTCAAGGCCAGCGACACCGCCTGTGAGGTCGGCTCGACCGACCTGGGTGCCGGCACCGCCACCTTCAAGATCACCAATTCGGGCGCGAAGGTGACCGAGTTCTACGTGTACGCCGACGGCGACCGGGTGATGGGCGAGGTGGAGAACATCGCCCCAGGGCTGAGCCGCGAGCTGCACGTGGAGTTGCCGGCCGGCACGTACCAGACGGCCTGCAAGCCAGGGATGAGCGGCAAGGGCATCCGGGGCGCGCTCAAGGTCAGCGGGTCGGCGCAGCCGCTCACCGCCGACGCCGCGCTGGGTGACGCCACCGACAACTACCAGCGCTACGTCAAGAGCCAGACCACAGCGCTGTTGGACAAGACCGAGGAGTTCGTCGGCGCGGTCAAGGCCGGCGATGTGGCGAAGTCCAAGGCGCTCTACCCGGTTGCCCGCACCTACTGGGAGCGGATCGAGCCGGTCGCCGAGATCTTCGGCGACCTCGACCCCAAGATCGACGGCCGCGAGGAGGTCATCGAGGAGGGGATGGAGTTCACCGGCTTCCACCGGATCGAGAAGGACCTCTGGCAGTCCGGCGACATCAGCAAGGACGGCCCGATCGCCGACCGCCTGCTGGTCGACGTCAAGGAGATCGTGGCCAAGGCGAACGCCGAGAAGCTCTCCCCGCTCCAGCTCGCCAACGGTGCCAAGGAACTGCTCGACGAGGTGGCCAGCGGCAAGATCACCGGCGAGGAGGACCGCTACTCGCACACCGACCTGTGGGACTTCGCCGCCAACCTCGAAGGTTCCAAGGCCGCCGTGTCCGCCCTGCGGCCCGCGTTGCAGCAGCGCTCGCCGGAGCTGGTCACCCAGCTGGACACCGAGTTCACCAATGTCGAGGGACTGCTCGGCAAGCACCGCGACGGCGACGGGTGGAAGCTGCACACCGCGCTGAGCAAGGCCGAGCTCAAGGAGCTCTCCGACGGGATCAACGCGCTCGCCGAGCCGATCAGCAAGGTCGCCGCGGCCGTCGCCAAGTGACCACCTGACAGAAAGAGTCGAGTCGATGAGCGGGAGCAGGTTCACCCGGCGCCGGGCGATCACCCTGGCCGGCGCCGGGGTGGCCGGGGTCGCCGGAGTGGCGGCCGGCGCCGGGGCGCTGCTGAACGGCTCCCGTGGCCCGGCCGCGGCGAGCGACCACCCGGCCGGGGCGGTGCCGTTCCACGGCGAGCACCAGGCCGGCATCGTCACTCCGGCGCAGGACCGGCTGCACTTCGTGGCCTTCGACGTGATCACCAAGGACCGGGCCCGACTGGTCGAACTGCTCGAGGAGTGGACGGCCGCCGCCGCCCGGATGACAGCGGGGCGCGACGCCGGGGTGCTGGGTGCGGTCGGCGGAATGCCGGAGGCCCCACCGGACGACACCGGCGAAGCCCTCGGCCTGCCTCCCTCGCAGCTCACCCTCACCATCGGGTTCGGGCCGACGTTGTTCCGCGACGCCGACGGGCGGGACCGCTTCGGCCTCGCCGACCGTCGGCCCGCCGCCCTTGCCGAGCTGCCGAAGTTTCCCGGCGACGCGTTGCAGGCGCAGCTCTCCGGCGGCGACCTCTGCGTCCAGGCCTGCGCCAACGACCCACAGGTGGCGGTGCACGCGATCCGCAACCTGGCCCGGCTCGGCATGGGGGTGGTGAGCGTCCGCTGGTCGCAGCTCGGCTTCGGCCGCACCTCGTCGACCTCACGGAAACAGGCCACCGCGCGCAACCTCTTCGGGTTCAAGGACGGCACGGCCAACCTCAAGGCCGAGGACACCGAGTTGCTGCGCGACCAGTTGTGGGTGCAGCCGGGCGACGGGCCGGACTGGATGGCCGGAGGCTCGTACCTGGTCACCCGCAAGATCCGGATGCTCGTGGAGACCTGGGACCGGACCTCCCTCGCTGAGCAGGAGGAGATCATCGGCCGGACCAAGGGCAGCGGCGCGCCACTGGGTCGCAGCGATGAGTTCGACCAGCCCGACTTCGCCGCGCGTGGCGCGGACGGGAAGCCGGTGATCGCCGAGCACGCCCACGTCGCGCTGGCTCACCCGAGCCGGAACAGCGGCGCCCAGCTGCTGCGCCGGGGTTACAACTTCGTCGACGGCTCGGACGGCCTCGGCCGGCTCGACGCGGGCCTCTTCTTCATCGCCTACCAGCGCGATCCACGGCGTCAGTTCGTACCGATCCAGACGCAGTTGGCCCGGCACGACGTGATGAACGAGTACCTACGACACGTCTCCAGCGGGGTGTTCGCGTGTCCGCCCGGGGTACGCGACGGCGGGGACCACTGGGGGCGTGGGCTGTTCGGCTGACCGTCGTCCGGATGACGACAACCGGATCAACCCAGCCTGCGGTGGCGCCCGGCGGCGTCGAAGGGGGATCATGGTGGCAGCCTGGCGACGGCCATCCGTGCGCCCGGCACCGCGGCCTCCGTTTTGACGGCGGCGCGCAGCATTACCGGCGGACGCCGGTCCCACCGAACTGAATGAGGATGCAATATTAATCCCATGAGAGCCCGCGTACTGGTGGTCGACGATGACCCCGCGCTCGCCGAGATGCTCGGCATCGTGCTGCGCAGTGAGGGTTTCCTGCCCTCGTTCGTGGCGGACGGCGAGCGGGCGTTGGCCGCTTTTCGCGACAGTCGTCCCGATATCGTGCTGCTTGACCTGATGCTTCCCGGTATGAGCGGTATCGACGTCGCCCGGTCGATCCGTGCGGAGTCCGGCGTGCCCATCGTCATGCTGACCGCCAAGAGCGACACCGTGGACGTCGTTCTCGGGCTGGAGTCCGGCGCCGACGACTACGTGGTCAAACCGTTCAAGCCCAAGGAGCTGGTGGCCCGGATGCGGGCCCGACTGCGCCGAGGCGAGGACGTGGCCCCGGAGATGCTCACCATCGGGCCGCCCGACAACCAGATCACCATCGACGTGCCGGCGCACACGGTGAGCCGCAACGACGAGGAGGTGAAGCTGACGCCGCTGGAGTTCGACCTGCTGGTCGCGCTCGCCCGCAAGCCACGTCAGGTCTTCACCCGCGAGGTGCTGCTCGAACAGGTCTGGGGCTACCGGCACGCGGCCGACACCCGTCTGGTCAACGTGCACGTGCAGCGGTTGCGAGCCAAGATCGAGCCGGACCCGGAGCGACCGGAAATCATCCTCACCGTGCGGGGCGTGGGCTACAAGGCGGGGACCGGATAGCCTGGTCGCACTGTGTCGACCTCGCCGCCCCCACCCTCCCCGAGTGCTGCTGCCCGCCGGTCCCGCGCCGGCGGGGAGCTCTGGCGTGCGGTGAGCGGTCGGGTCGCCCGGGTGGTGGGTCGGGCGCACCAGACCTGGCGCCGCTCGCTCCAGGTCCGGGTCGTGACCATCACGCTTGTCGCGTCCAGCCTGCTGGTCGGCGGGTTCGCGTTCCTGATCGCCGACAAGATCACCACAATCCTGCTCGACAGCGCTCGCAGCGATGTCCGGCAGCGGGTGACCAGCGGCGCCAACTACGCGGCCAAGCAGGTTTCCTTCTACGGGCAGCCGCAGGAGGCGCAGCTCCAGGAGACCATCGACGGCACTGTCAACTACCTGGCCGGCGGCGACCCCCAGCAGACCAGCGGGGTGGTGGTGGCGATCACCGCCGACGACTACCCCAACGACATCCAGACGCGCACCTCCCCGTCCGCGAACGTCCAGTCGCTGATCAGCCCCGAGCTGCGGGCCGCTATCGCCGACGGCAAGGTGGCCAGTCAGATCCGCACCGGGCGACTCACCCGCGAGACCACCAAATACCTGGTCTACGGCTCGCCGGTGCCCACCCGCTTCGGCCAGATCGAGCTCTACTATCTGGTGCCGCTGGGCCGGCAGGACGTCACCGCCGCCGATGCCCGAGCCACAGTGGTGGCCACCGGGGTCGCGCTGGTGATCCTGCTCGGGTTGCTCGCGGCGCTGGTCACCCGGCTGGTGGTCAACCCGGTCCGGGTCGCCGCACGAACCGCCCAGCGGCTCTCCGCGGGCCTGCTCGACCAGCGGATGGTGGTCAACGGCGAGGACGACCTGGCGCTGCTCGCCGCGTCGTTCAATCAGATGGCCACCAACCTTCAACGGCAGATCCTGCGCCTGGAAGAGATGTCCCGGTTGCAGCGCCGCTTCACCTCCGACGTCTCCCACGAGCTGCGGACCCCGCTGACCACAGTTCGGATGGCCGCCGACCTGATCTTCGCCGAGCGCGACGAGTTCGACCCGGCGGTCGCCCGCAGCGCCGAGCTGCTCCAGGCCGAGCTGGATCGATTCGAGGAGCTGCTCACCGACCTGCTGGAGATCAGTCGGTTCGACGCGGGCTTCGCCATGCTGGATTCCGAGCCGACCGACCTGGTGCCGGTGGTGCACCGGGTGGTCGACCGGCTGGCCGGCCTGGCCGAGCGGGTGGGCGTACCGATCGAACTCGACCTGCCGGGCACGCCGGTGATCGCCGAGGTCGACCCGCGCCGGGTCGAGCGCGTGTTGCGCAACCTGGTCGGCAACGCCGTCGAACACGGTGAGGCCCGTCCGGTGCTGATCACCCTCGGCATCGACGAGACCGCCGTGGCGATCACCGTTCGCGACCACGGCGTGGGGCTGAAGGTGGGCGAGGAGAAGCTGGTGTTCAACAGGTTCTGGCGGGCGGACCCGTCCCGGGCCCGGCAGACCGGCGGCACCGGCCTGGGCCTGTCGATCAGCCTGGAGGACGCTCGGCTGCACGGCGGCTGGCTGGAGGCGTGGGGTGCTCCCGGCCAGGGCGCGCAGTTCCGGCTCACACTGCCGGCCCGCGCGGGCGATCGGCTGACCACCTCACCGCTGCGGCTGGTGCCGGCCGACGCCGCCCTGCCGTTCGGCGGCCCCCGCGACGGTGGCCCACTGGCCATCGGTCCCGGCACCGGCGGGGCACTGGCGATCGGCCCGGCTCCGGCCGGGGACGGGCAGCGGACGGAGGTGCGCTCGTGAGACGGCCAACTGTGCTCGCGGCTCTCGGCGTGATGGTGCTGCTGGGCGCCGGCTGTGGCATCCCGGCGGCATCCGATGTGCGGGTGGACGGCAAGGGCGGCGCCGCTACCGAGGCCGGTGTGATCAGTCGGGGCAGTGAGCCACCGACGCGGACGGCCAGCGGCAGCGTCAACGAGACGTTCGTTCGCAACTTCCTGTCCGCCGCCGCAGGCGAGCCGGATCGGGCGTACGAGCGGGTCAAGGCGTTCATCGCCCCGGAGGACAAGATCCGCCTACAGGACAAGAAGGGCAGCGAGGTCGCGCTGAACGTGGTCCGGCTGCGCGAGGCGGTCTACACCGACAACCGCGACAGAACCACGACCGTGAAGATCGCGGTGCAGCAGATCGGGGTGCTGCGGACCAACGGCACCCTGGCCCCACCGGTGGCGACCGAGACGGAGTACGAGTTCGGCCTGCGCAGCGCGGCCTTCAACAGCGGCGTCAACGAGGACCGGGCCGGCCTCTACATCATCAACCCGCCCAACGTGCTGCTGCTCAGCGACACCGCACTTCGTCAGTACTACCAGGACGAGACGATCTACTTCTGGAGTTCGGACCGCAGTCGCCTGGTGCCCGACCAGCGCTACCGGCCGCAGGCTGTGCCGGTCGAGCGGCAGGTCAACGAGGTGGTGAAGTGGCTGGTCGGCGGCCCCTCCGACTGGTTGCGCCCGGGGGTCGTCGGGCTGCCGGACCGCACCGAGCTGATCAACAACGCCACCGGCGGGAACGGTCGGTGGGAGGTCAACCTGGACATGTCCGGTGACGACCAGAACGGGATCGACCAGTTGATCACGCAGATCGCCTGGTCGTTGGGCGACCTCACCGGCCAGCTGGAGTTGAAGATCCGCAACAACGCGCAGCCCGTTGTGGAGCTGGGCGAGCGACGAGGCTCCCAGGTGCTCTACCCGCATGCCGCCAGCCCGCAGCGCTTCGGCGTGTACGACGGCGCGATCCACCCACTCGACTTCGAGGGCGAGCCCAGCGGCACTGTGCCGTTGACACCCGAGGCCAACCGCAACGTCGTCTCCGCCAGCCTCGGGCTGGCCAAGGACCGCCGGATCCTCGCCGCGATGGTGGTCGCCGGCAGCAGCAAGAACCGGTACCGACTCGCCGTCGGCACGGGCGCAGACCCGGTCTCCGTGCTCAGCCGCAGCGGCACCGACTACTCCGCGATCGGCCGACCGGTCTGGCTGCGTACTGTCGACAACCGCCCCAGCCGCGGCCTGGTGGTGGCCGACGGGCAGCTCTACCGGTTCGACGAGGCAGCCCGGATGTATCCGGTGCCCCTCAACCTGCCCTCCGCCGGGGTCACCGCGGTGGCCGCCGCGTTGGACGGCCAGCGGGTGGCGCTGATCGCCGGCGGCCGTCTCTACGTCGCCGCTGTCAACCTCGACGGCGGCGGGGTCTCCATCGGCCCGCCCCGAGAGTTGGTCACCTCGCTGACCAACCCGACGGCTGTCGACTGGGGCAGGGAGGACCAGCTCGTGGTGGCGGGGTCGGTCGGCCAGCCGGCGATCTACGAGATCAGTGTCGACGGCGCCCTGGAGACGCCGCTGAAGACCGAACTCGGCGCCAAGGTCACCCACCTGACCGCGTACCCGACCAACCGCAGCGTGCGGGCGCCCAGCGGGGCCTACATGTACGAGGCGAACGGGGTGGCCTACCGCAGCAGCCCGTTCGAACGGATCGAGCCCGGCCGGGTACGCGACATCGCCCCGGTGCCGACAGGTGTCCGGCCGAGCAACCCGTCGGCGCCGTTCTTCCTCTACTGACACGGTGAGCGGGCTCTGGGCGGACCTCGCCGACCTGGTGCTGCCCGCCGACTGCGCCGGTTGTCGGGAGCGCCGACCCGGCCTGCGGCACGGGGTCTGCCCAGCCTGTGTCGTGGCGCTGGGTGAACTGCGGCCCGGGGCGGTCCGGCCCACCCCCGCCCCGCCGGGCCTGCCGCCCTGCGTCGCCCTCGGTCCGTATGCGGGTCCGCTGCGCGAGGCTCTGCTGGCGTACAAGGAACACGGCCGGCACGGGCTGGCCCGCCCGCTCGGCGCGCTGCTCGCCGAGGTCGTCGCGGCGGCTGTCGGTGGGGCCCGCCCGCTGGCGTTGGTTCCGGTCCCGGACACCGCGGCGGCGGCCCGGTCCCGCTACGGGGACCACCTCGACCGGCTGGCCCGGCACTGCGCGGCCCGGCTCCGCCGCAGCGGTTGGGCGGTGCGGGTGCATCGTCCGCTGCGGGCGTTGCCCCGGCCCGACTCGGTCACCCTGGACAGCGCCGGGCGGGCGGCGGCGGCCGAGGCGGCCTTCCAGCCCCGCTCGACCGGGCCCGTCCGGGGGCGTGCGGGGGGTGTGGCGCCGGTAGTGGTGCTGCTCGACGACATCGTCACCACCGGCGTGACCCTCGCCGCCGCGAGCCGGGTGTTGACCGTGACGGGATGGGCACCGAGTGTCGCGGTGGTGCTCGCGGCGACCGAGAAAAGACACCAGTCGTAACCGATAGTGTTTCCGTTTCACCCGTTGGTGTATGAGGTGCGAAAAATCCTGGGTGGTCTCGGCAACATGGGGTGACTGTCGGGCAAACAAGAGTTAGCGTTTCGCTGTCGGGGGTAGGAGGTCGTTCCAACCACCCTCGGCGGTGAGAGGAGGCGTAGCCGTACCAACCGGTCGACGCCAGCGGGTCTCCCCACGGCGCGCGGCCGGGTAAACCGGATCGAAGACCGTCCGAACAAGGGAGGTCACGTGGACATCGTGGTCAAGGGCCGAAACGTCGAAGTGCCGGACCATTACCGGGTACACGTAGCCGAGAAACTCGCGAAGATCGAACGCTACGACCACAAACTCATTCGCGTTGATGTCGAGCTGTTTCACGAGCGCAATCCGCGCCAGGCCGACCACTGCCAGCGGGTGGAGATCACCTGCGTTTCCCGGGGCCCGGTGATCCGGGCCGAAGCCTGCACCAACGACTTCTACAGCGCCCTCGACGCGGCCATCGCGAAGCTCGACACCCGACTGCGCCGCGCGGCCGACCGCCGCCGCGTACACCGGGGCCGGCACGCGCCGATCTCCGTCGCCGAGGCCACCGCGGGCCTGCCGGTCGCGGACCTGGTGCCCAGCGCGCTGAGCGCGCCGAGCGATGGCGCCCGCGCCGGCACCGCTGTCGCGGAGCGCGTCGAAGAGGAGCACGACGACCAGCCGTGGCACATCGCCCGGGAGAAGGTGCACCCGGCCGAGCCGATGACCATCGACGACGCGTTGTTCGAGATGGAGCTGGTCGGCCACGACTTCTACCTTTTCCAGGACAAGGAGTCCGGCCGCCCCAGCGTCGTCTACCGGCGTCACGCGTACGACTACGGCATCATCTCCCTCGCCACCTGACCGGTAGCCGATCCGCGTCGATCATGGGGTTGTGGTGGGGAAACGCCCACCACAACTCCATGGTCCGTCAGCGGAGGTCGGCGGGGAGCAGCGCGAAGGTCAGGTCGTCCAGGCGGGCGCCGGCCAGCCCTGGCAGCCGGCCGCGCTGAACGGCCTCGCGCCGAAACCCGACCCGCTCCAGCACCCGGTGCGACGCGGTGTTGTCCGGCACCGTGCCCGCCGACAGCCGGGCGATACCGGCCGGGCCGAACGCCCAGCCCGCGAGCAACCGGACCGCCCGCGTCGCGTACCCCCGGCCACGCCAGTCCGGCAGCAACGCGTAGCCGACCGACGCCTCGCCGGCGGCCACGTCGGTGTACGACAACCCGCAACTGCCCACGGGCTCCCCGCTGGCCACGTCCGTGATCAGCAGCCGGGCGATCTCGCCGGTCAGCCAGCCGCTCTGCGCGAGACGACAACGCCGCTCCATCGCCTCCCGGGTTGGCGGCACCGGCGGCGCCTGGTTCGCCACCACCTCGGGTCGGCTGTGCAGCAGGTACATCAGCGCCGCGTCGTCCGGCGCGAGCGGGCGCAGCGCCACCACCTCGTCGGTGAGCACCCCGCCGGGCAGGTCGGGCAGCAGCCGGGCGACCGGGCCGGGCGGATCACCGGCGACGCGTACCCAGGCCAGCAGATCGTGCCGGCCCCCGTCGCGGGACGCACCGGCCGACCGACGCAGACCCTCGTAGCGGAAGCCGGCGGCCAGCGCGACCCGCTGGCTCGGGCCGTTCTCCGGCTCGGTGAGCAGGTCCAGTCGGGCCGCCCCGGCGTCGAACGCGTGCTCGCTCAGCGCGCGAGTCGCCGCGGCGGCCAGCCCGCGACCGCGCGCCGCCGGCCGCATCCAGTAGCCAATCTCCAGCTGACCCCGGGCGGGCACCGGGTTGTTCAACCCCACCGCGCCGAGCAGCCGATCGGTCGCGGGGTCCGCGACGGCGTACGCCGTGCCGCCGCCGGTCCAGGCCGCCGGGGCGCCGATGTCGATCCACCAGCGGGCATCGGTCTCGGTGTACGGCCGCGGCAGGTTCGACACGAATCGTTGAGTCAGCGGGTCCGCGCAGCCGTCGACCACGTCGGCACTGTCCTGCGCGCGAAAGGGGCGCAGCCGCACCCCGTGCGCCTCGACGACCGGCCGCAGATTCATCCCAGATCCTTCGCGAGAAGCGCACCGACCCACACGTCCACCCGTTCGCCCCGGTGCTGCACACCGCCGCGGGCGGTTCCCTCGATCAGGAAGCCCGCCTTCTCCGCCGCCCGACGGGAGGCGGTGTTGCCCACGTTCGCCTTCCACTCGATTCGCGCCAGGCCCAACGTGCTGAAGCCCCAGGCGCTCAGCGCGACCAGGGCGGCGGGCAGATAGCCCCGACCCCGGGCCGTCGGCGCGGTGACGAAGCCGACGTCGGCCACCAGCGGGTCGGCGGGGGAGAGCCGCACGTCGAGCGTGCCCGCGTACCGGTCGTCGGGGTCGGCGATCACGAAGCAGGCGGCGTCCCCCCGAGCCCAGGCGTCCCGGCCGTAAGCCTGGTAGCCCTGCGCGTCGGCGTGCTCGTACGGGTCCGGCACTGTCGTCCAGTGGATGGTTTCCGGGTCCCGGGAGGTCTGCACCACGGCGTCCAGGTCCTGCTCCTCCATGGGCCGCAGACGAAGCTCGCCGGCCTTGGATTCGGCGAACAGAACCGGCTGCGGGCGGCCGAAGACGGCGGCCCGCCGGGCGGCGAGGGTGCCCGGTCCGGCCGGCCCGGTCGACCCGGCGGCCGGCACCTCGCCGGGCAGCAGCGAGCCGATCCAGCCGTCCGCGCTGCCGTGCAGCGCCGGGTTGGCCAGCCGCAACCGGCCGTCGATCCGGAAACCGGCCCGGAGGGCCACCAGCCGGGAGGCGTGGTTACCGACCTCGGCCTGCCAGATGAGTCGGCGAAGCCCGAGGGTGTCGAAGGACCAGCGGGCCACCGCCCGGGCGGCCCGGACCATGACGCCCCGACCACGCGCCCAGGGCGCCGTCCAGTAGCCGATCTCACCGGTGCCGTCCTTGTCGATCGAGATCAGCCCGCTGGAGCCCAGCAGCTCCCCGGTGCTCGGGTCGCAGACCGCGAACGGTGCCCCGGTGCCCTCGGCCCAGGCCGTCCGGCTCATCTCGGTGACAAATCCGTGCGCGTGTTCCGGCCGGTACGGGCGCGGTACGGTGGTCCAACGCTGAATGTCCGGGTCCTGGCAGGCTCGGTGCACGGCCTCGGCATCCGTCTCTCGCCAGGGCCGCAGCAGCACGCCGTCCTCGATGATCTCCACAGGCTCCACTCGTGCATCCTGCCGTAGCGTTCGCCGACGGCGTAACCGGATAACGTTTGGAGCGTGCGTCGGACGCGAGTTATGTCGGGTTCGGCGGGGTCGAGCACCGCCACCAGTGACCATCGCGCCGATGGAGCGCCTACGATGGTTCGAGACTGTCTAGGGGAGCGTTGATCCGTGTCGATTCTGGAAAAGGTCCTTAACGCGGGCGAGGGCCGCATGGTGCGACGGCTCAAGGCCATCGCCGCCGCCGTCAGCTCGATCGAGGACGACTACGTCAACCTCACCGACGAGGAACTGGCCGGCATGACCGAACAGTTCCGGGAGCGGCTCGACGAGGGTGAGACCCTCGACGACCTGCTGCCGGAGGCGTTCGCGGTGGCCCGCGAGGCGGCCGCCAGGGTGCTCGGCCAGCGCCCGTACGACGTCCAGGTGATGGGCGGCGCGGCGCTGCACTTCGGCAACATCGCCGAGATGAAGACCGGTGAGGGTAAGACGTTGACCTCGGTCATGGCCGTCTACCTCAACGCGCTCTCCGGCAAGGGCGTCCACGTGATCACGGTCAACGACTACCTCGCCCAGCGTGACGCGGCGTGGATGGGTCGGGTGCACGAGTTCCTCGGGCTGACCGTCGGCGTGGTGCTGCCCAACCGGCCGGCCACCGAGCACAAGGCCGCCTACGAGTGCGACATCACCTACGGCACCAACAACGAGTTCGGCTTCGACTACCTGCGCGACAACATGGCGTGGTCGAAGGACGAGCTGGTGCAGCGCGGGCACAACTTCGCCGTGGTCGACGAGGTCGACTCCATCCTGATCGACGAGGCCCGCACCCCGCTGATCATCTCCGGCCCGGCCGAGCACTCCGCCCGCTGGTACGGCGAGTTCGCCGGCGTTGTGGCCCGGCTCCAGCCCGGCACCGACGGTGAGGGCGACTACGAGGTCGACCACTCCAAGCGCACCATCGCGGTGACCGAGCGGGGTGTCGCCAAGGTCGAGGACCGGCTCGGCATCGACAACCTGTACGAGTCGGTGAACACTCCGCTGGTCGGCTACCTCAACAACGCCATCAAGGCCAAGGAGCTCTACAAGCGCGACAAGGACTACATCGTCAGCGACGGTGAGGTCCTGATCGTCGACGAGTTCACCGGTCGCATCCTGCACGGCCGTCGCTACAACGAGGGCATGCACCAGGCGATCGAGGCCAAGGAGGGGGTGGAGATCAAGCAGGAGAACCAGACCCTGGCCACGATCACCCTCCAGAACTACTTCCGCCTCTA
The DNA here is from genome assembly GCF_022229005.1 of Micromonospora trifolii. Classification (GTDB taxonomy): domain Bacteria; phylum Actinomycetota; class Actinomycetes; order Mycobacteriales; family Micromonosporaceae; genus Micromonospora; species Micromonospora trifolii. The sequence continues at coordinate 120,927 of NZ_JAKKFD010000009.1, read as the reverse complement.
CGAGAAGCTGTCCGGGATGACCGGTACGGCGCAGACCGAGGCGAGCGAGTTCAACAAGGTCTACAAGGTCGGCGTCGTGACCATCCCGACCCACCGCCCGATGGTTCGCGAGGACCGGCCGGACGTCATCTACAAGACGGAGAAGGCCAAGTTCAACGCCGTCATCGAGGACATCGCCGAGCGGCACCAGATGGGCCAGCCGGTGCTGGTCGGCACCGTCTCGGTGGAAAACTCCGAGATCCTCTCCCAGTTGCTGCGCCGACGCGGCATCCCGCACAACGTGCTGAACGCCAAGTTCCACGCCCGGGAGGCCGAGATCGTCGCCCAGGCCGGGCGTAAGGGCGCGGTCACCGTGGCCACCAACATGGCCGGCCGCGGCACCGACATCCTGCTCGGTGGCAACCCGGAGTTCCTCGCCGCGAACGAGCTGCGGCAGCGCGGCCTCGACCCGCTGGAGAACGAGGAAGACTACGCCAAGGCGATGGAGGAGGTCCTTCCCACCTGGAAGCAGGCCTGCGACGCCGAGGCGGATGAGGTCTCCGCCGCCGGTGGCCTCTACGTGCTGGGCACCGAGCGGCACGAGTCCCGGCGGATCGACAACCAGCTGCGCGGTCGCGCCGGCCGGCAGGGCGACCCGGGCGAGTCCCGGTTCTACCTGTCCCTTCAGGACGAGCTGATGCGGCGCTTCCGGGCCGGCGCGGTCGAGGCGGTGATGGAGCGCTTCAACATCCCGGAGGACGTGCCCATCGAGTCGAAGATGGTCACCCGGCAGATCAAGAGCGCCCAGGCCCAGATCGAGGGCCAGAACGCCGAGATCCGCAAGAACGTGCTCAAGTACGACGAGGTGCTCAACAAGCAGCGCCAGGTCGTCTACGCCGAGCGGCTCCGGGTGCTCAACGGTGAAGACCTCTCCGACCAGGTCCGCAACATGATCGACGACACCGTCGAGGCCTACGTGCGAGGCGCCACCTCCGACGGCTACGGCGAAGACTGGGACCTTGAGCAGCTCTGGTCCAGCCTCAAGCAGCTCTACCCGGTCGGCGTGACGATCGAGGAGCTGGAAGAGGAGGCCGGTGGCTCCCGGGCCGGCATGGACGCCGACTTCCTGGTGGCCCGCCTCAAGGAGGACGCCAACGCCGCGTACGACCGGCGTGAGGAGGATCTCGGCACCGAGGGGGTGCGCCAACTCGAGCGGATGGTGCTGCTCCAGGTCATCGACCGCAAGTGGCGCGAGCACCTCTACGAGATGGACTACCTCCAGGAGGGCATCAACCTCCGGGCGTACGCCCAGCGCGACCCGGTGGTGGAATACCAGCGCGAGGGCTTCGACATGTTCGCCACCATGATGGACGGCATCAAGGAGGAGACCGTCGGGTTCCTCTACAACGTCGACGTCCAGGTGACCGAACCGGAGCCCGAGGAGGGGGCCGACGAGGTCACCCTGCTCGACAAGCCGGTGGAGATCCGGGCCAAGGGCCTCAACCAGGCACCGCGGCGGCAGGGCCTGCAATACTCCGCGCCCACCATCGACGGTGAGGCCAGCCCCGGCGCGGTCGCCGTGGAGCAGGCCCAGCAGCAGGCTCCGGCGCTCGGTGTGGGCCGACCGGCTCAGGGTGCTCCGGCGGCACCGGGGCAGAGCGCTCCGTCCGCTCCGCAGCGGCCGGCATCCGGGCTGCGGGGCCCGACTGTTCCGTCGGCCGCCCGCCGGCCGGCACCGAACCAGGCGGAGGCGAGCAACGGCCCGTCCCGCAACGCGCCGTGCCCCTGTGGCTCGGGCCGCAAGTACAAGCGCTGCCACGGCGCACCCAACGGCGGCAACTGACCAACAGCACCTGCACCGAGAGCGTCTGCGCCGACAGCAGCCGCACTGACAGCGTCTGACCGACGGGTCCCGGCCTACCCTGGCCGGGGCCCGTCGGTGTCGTTGAGCCCCGTTGACGACCGGGGCAGGTGTGGTCAGAGCACGTGTAGGGCGACGCAGAGCCAGCGGCCCCGGCGATGTTCGAGACGCAGTGCCATCGCCCAACTGCGGCCGCCCGCGCCGCTGAGGACGGCCGCCGCCTCCACCGCGGTCTCCTGGGGCTCGCAGACGCGCAGGCGTAGCAGCCGGACCAGTGGTCGGCCGGTGCGGCGGCGGGATGTCCCGGCCCGGCCGGGTGCGCGGGCGAGTTCGGTCAGCAGGTCGCCCGCTCTGGCCGGGTCGAGCAGCGCTCGCACCTGGGCCGGCGAACGGTAGCCGTTGACCACCTCCAGGCAGGTGCCGACGAAACGGTGCGCGGCTCGGGTGGTTTCCGGCACGGTCGACGGCGGCAACGACGCCACCGGGTGGGTGATGGTGGACCGGCTGGTCACCGAGCGCAGGGCCGCTCGCCGTTCCGGCGGCCGGACCGGGCTGGGCCGGGTGGAGGCGAACAGGTCGAGGGCTAGCTGGCCGTCGGTCGGCGCCGGCCAGTACGACCCGTCGGCCTCGTCAACGTACGGCGGGTCGAAGGGCGGGACGGGGAGCAGCCGCACTGGTGGTCGGGAAGGACCGGGTCGCGCTCCGCTCATCATGGCCCCCTTGATCTTGCGTTTGCCTTCGTTTGCCTCCGACCAGCTCGATTCTGGGCGACAGAACGGCCCCGGTCAATGGCTCGATGGCAGCCTCCGCCCGACAAAGCGCATGATCCACTCGGGTTCCTGGGTGTCGCGGGGTCCCAGCAGCTCGGATACCCCGACTTCCGCAAAACCGAGTGGATCACGCCCCGCGCGGGCTACTCGGGGTCGCGGTCGACCAGCGGATTGCTCTGCACCCAGTCCGCCGTCTCGTCGTACTTGCGCGCTATGTATTCCTCCAGGCGGGCGCGCTCGACGCGCCACTGGCCGCGCCCGCCGATCTTGATCGCCGGCAGTTCTCCGCTGCGCACCATGTGGTAGACCTGCGAGTCCGACACGTTGAGCTCGGCGGCAACGTCGGAGAGCAGCAGGAACCTCGGCTCCACAGAAACTCCCGGGGTTGATGTCGTTTGGCTCAGTTTGCCACCGACAGCCCCCGCCGCCCAGCACCGGACCGGGTCGGGGGCGAGGCCAACCACGCGGGACACACCGGCGGGGAGCTTCCTCCGGGCGGAGGCGGGGTGTATGACGGTCACGGCGTGCGGCATGATCTGCGCCCGTGCCGGCGGCCGCCGGTGAGAGGACGACGCGGGGAGACGACCGGTGACCGACGAGCTTGTCCGGGTGTACGTGCCGGCGACCGTACCGATGCTGGCCCGGCTGCGTGAGGAGGGGCTGGCCACCGACCAGGCGCACGCCGTGACCCCGGCGCTGCGCGAGTGGTACGCCGAGGGTGACGAGGAGGAGTTGGAGTACGTCGCCTTCACCCGGGCTGCCCAGGACGCCCTGCACCTGCTCCGGGCCGACCCGACCGCTCCCCGCCGACGCGTCGTCGTCTCGGTCGACCTACCGTCGGCAGCGATCGGTCGTGGCGACGGTGAGCTGGGCTCCAGCACCGTGACGTTGGCCGACGCCGTGCCGGTGGGCGCCGTCGCGGCCATCCACGTGGACAGCGCGGACGCGGCCGAGGAGATCGGCGCGGCGGCCGACGTGGTGGCCGAAGCGGCGGCTGGTGACCCGGACGCCCAGTTCACGGTCGACGGCGCCGAGGACCACGAGTTGGAGTGGTACGACGTGACGGAGCTGGACCAGTTGCTCGCCGCGACCGACTGAGCCGGATGCCGCCCCTCGGTCAGGGGTTGATCAGTCTCCAGTCGCCTTCGGAGATGACGTCAACCGTGCCATCGGCCACCTTGATGGCGGTGTTGTCGTCGATGGCGTACGTCGGGACCGGGATCCCGGACGCCCACTTCTGGACGTGGGACAGCTTGACGTCCGCCATGTCCGGATGATTGAGGTGGGGGTACAGGGTGAAGTCCACCAGCCCCAGTGCCCGGTCGGCGTCCTGCGCCATGTCGCTGCCGTCCGGGACGAACCCGAGGTCGAATTCGGCGTCGCAGTTGTAAGCGGTGACCGCGATGCTTCCGGCGCTGACCCCGACATAGACAGTGTCACGCAGCGACGGCAGGAGGTCGGCCAGGCCCGATTGACGCAGCCAGTAGGTCAGGTACAGCACATCGCCGCCCCAGACGAGGATGGCGTCGGCCTCCCGGACCGCCGGGACCCAGTTCTCTTCCCGAATGGTCGGCAGCGCGGTGAGCTCCAACAACCCCAGGGATTTCCAACCGAGCTGGGTCAGCGGGATGTCGGCCCGGCCGTAAATCGCCTTCCAGGCCCTCTCCGCTCCGCCGGGGAAGGGGTGGACAGCGGTGGGGATGAACAGGGCCGTCGACTCGGCGATCGGCTTGCCCAGCAGATCGACGAGTGCGTCGGAGATGCTCGGGTTGCTGATGCCGCCCGACGTGAGAAGGAACTTCATGACATCCGCCTCTCGCCGGGTCAGCGAGCCGGGTCCGCCTTCGCCGGGCCCGCGTCGGACGTCTCAGCCGCGTCGTCGTCGAATGTCTCGGTCGGGTCGGCGTCGAACGCCTTGGCGTAGCCCGGCTTGTCGTCCTCCGGGGCGATCTGGTCCGCGACGGGGTTCGGGCCGTCGGCCGGTGCGTCGTCCTCGCTGTGGGCCGGGCTGAGCGTGCGGCCGAACGCGATGAGCGCTGTCAGCGCCCCCACGAAGAGCACCCAGATGCCGTTGTCCACCCGCGAGGTGCCCAGCGAGGTCTGCGCCACGGCGTCCGCCTCGCTGAGCGCGCTGGCGAGGTCGAGCAGCGACCGGCCGCCGATGCGGATGATCACTTCGGCGAGCAGCAGGAGGAGCCCCGGCCCGGCCCCGGCGAGCAGGTATGCCGGCCAGCGCAGCGCCGGGGTCTCCGGGTCGCGGCGGACGGCGCGACGCCGCGCCCAGGTCAGGTAGCCGAAGGCCAGTAGCCCGGCGAGCAACCCGGCGACGAGCGATTCGGTACGGGACACCCACTTCGCCGCGTTGATCAACGATTCCTGGCTGTCGCCGGCGCCGAAGAGGTCGAACAGCGGGTCCCGGGCGCGGCTGAACGCGACCACGAAGATCAGCGTGCCCAGCGCGGCGGTGACCACAGCGCCGATCGCCGGGGCGGTCCGCGCGCCGGCCAGCGCGCCCCCGATGATCGCCGCGGCCGCCGTGGTGCCGGCGATCACGTTGGTGGTGGACGTGTCGAAGTAGGTGAGGTTGATGGCGACCGCGGCAGCGAGCCCGACCAGCATTCCGCCGCCGATCGCCCCGGCGAAGCGCAGGGTGGCCCAGTCGCCGTACCGGCGGGCCAGCAGGTTGCCACCGGCCAGCGCGACGGCCGCCCCGGCCACCAGCGCGGCCGAGATCACGCCGGGTAGGGCGAACGCGGAGAGGCTGATCGCGGTGACCCCGGCCGCCGCCGAGGTGATGGCCTCCCGGGTGGACCAGAGCATGGCGGCCAGCCAACCGAGCGCCAGCAGCGCGAGCACTGCGGCGCCGGGGGCGGGCAGCGGCCGACTGCCGGCGCTGACCGGGTCGACCGCCGGCTCGTCCGACTCAGCGGCCGGGACGCGGCCGGGCTGCTTGGTCATCGTCTCCCCTTCGAGGCGGCAGGTCACCGACCATTCAGGGTACGCGGGCCCGCTGGGCAGCCTGTCGCCCCGGGACGGCGGGACGGATCGAGGCCGGTCGGTAAGGGGAGGAGGGGTGGGGCGGTCCTTGGCGCAGGGCGGTGGCGGACGTGGGGCGCGTGGCCCGTCGTGGGAGAATCACGGGAGGTCCCGCCGCTGCTCGGCCTCCCGTGTGGCGTCCGGTGTCCGGCCATCCGGTCGGTGCCCGCGGGTCCGGTTTCGCCACTGCTGTCGAGATCGCCAGGAGCCTTGATGGATGCCGTGTTCTCCGTTCCCGAGCCGCGCAACGAGCCGGTTCGCAACTACGAGCCGGGCAGCCCCGACCGGGACCGGCTCCAGCGGCGGCTGACCGAGCTCGCCGCCGAGCGCATCGACCTGCCGATGACCATCGGCGGTGAGCAGCGGATGGCCGGCGGTGACCCGATCAACGTGGTGCAGCCGCACCAGCACGCCCACGTGCTGGGGGTGACAGCGCACGCCACCCACGACGACGCGCGCGCCGCGACCAGGGCCGCCAAGGACGCCGCGCCGATGTGGCGGGCGCTGCCCTTCGAGGAGCGCGCCGCGATCTTCCTGCGCGCCGCCGAGCTGCTCGCGGGTCCCTGGCGGGACACGCTCAACGCCGCCACCATGCTCGGCCAGTCGAAGACCGCGATCCAGGCGGAGATCGACGCGGCGTGCGAGTTCATCGACTTCCTGCGGTTCAACGTGCACTTCGCGCGTCGCCTGCTCGAGGAGCAGCCGGCGTCCTCGCCCGGTGTCTGGAACCGCTTCGACCACCGCCCGCTGGAGGGCTTCGTCTACGCGGTCACGCCGTTCAACTTCACCGCCATCGCCGGCAACCTGCCGTCGGCGCCGGCCCTGCTGGGCAACACCGTGGTCTGGAAGCCGGGCCCGACCCAGCAGTTCGCCGCGCACTTCACCATGCGGCTGTTCGAGGCCGCCGGCCTGCCGCCCGGCGTGATCAACATGGTCACCGGCCGGGGCGAGGAGGTCTCCGATGTCGTGCTCGCCGACCCGGATCTGGCCGGCATCCACTTCACCGGTTCGACGAAGGTCTTCCAGCAGTTGTGGCGGACCGTGGGCGACAACATCTCCCGTTACCGGGGCTACCCGCGCCTGGTCGGCGAGACCGGCGGCAAGGACTTCGTCGTCGCGCACACCAGCGCCGACGTGGACGCGTTGCACACCGCGCTGATCCGCGGCGCGTACGAGTACCAGGGCCAGAAGTGCTCGGCGGCCTCGCGGGCGTACGTGCCGCGCTCGATCTGGGAGGGTGGGCTGCGGGACCGGCTGGCCGCCACCGCCGACTCGCTGACCTACGGTGACGTGGCCGACTTCGGCAACTTCGGCGGCGCGGTGATCGACGACAAGGCGTTCGCCCGGCACACCGCCGCGCTGGAGCTGATCGCCGGCGACGACAGTTGCCGGGTGCTGGCCGGTGGCACCGCCGACGACTCGGTCGGCTACTTCGTGCGACCGACGCTCTTCGAGTGCGGCGACGCCGCCCACGAGACCTTCACGACCGAGTACTTCGGGCCGATCCTGGGCGTGCACGTGTTCGACGACGCCCGGTTCGACGAGGTGGTCGCGCAGGCCGAGTCGATCGCCCCGTACGCGTTGACCGGCTCGGTGTTCGCCACCGACCGCCGGGTCGTCGAGTCGGTTGGCGAGCGCATGCGGTATGCGGCCGGCAACTTCTACATCAACGACAAGCCGACCGGCGCTGTGGTCGGGCAGCAGCCCTTCGGTGGCGCCCGCGCCAGCGGCACCAACGACAAGGCCGGCTCCTGGCTCAACCTGGTCCGCTGGGTCTCCCCGCGGACGATCAAGGAGACCTTCGTGCCGCCGACCGACCACACGTACCCCCACATGGGCTGACCGGCGCGGACCCGCCGGCGGCGCGCGTGGGCGCCGCCGGCGGACGCCCGGAATGTGGCAATCCATCGATAGTCCTCAGCGGACAGTCTGCCGCCGACAGTGCACTTAGGAAGTCCTGTCGGGTGGCAAACCGGCAAATCCTGGACGCCGGGTGCGCAAAGTGGCAGCGTAGTGGGCATGGCGGATTCCGGAGTCAACCCTACGGCGGCGGCCCTGCTCGGCCTCCTCCATGAGGGCCCGATGACAGGCGGTCAGTTGATGGCCGCCGCTGAGCGCCGTCTGGCGCCGTACTGGTCGATGACCCGCAGTCAGGTGTACCGCGAGTTGCCGGTGCTGGCTGAGCGGGGTTTCGTGCGGCTCGGTAAGCCGGGCCCGCGGATGAGCCAGCCGTACTCACTCACCGCCAGCGGAAAACGGACGTTTTCCCGCTGGCTCGCGGAGAACCCGGGGCGGGACACCATCCGCAACCCGATAGCGCTCCGGATGGCCTTCGGCAACCTGCACTCCGCCAGCCAGCTGAAGGGCCTGTACGCCTCGGCCAACGAATACCACACCGAGGCCCTCGCCCAGGTCCGGGAACAGGTGAAGAACGCCAAACGGGACGGCGAGACGTACGACGCCAGCGCGCTGGAGTTCGCCGTCGCCTACCATCGGGCGGCCCTGTCGTGGTTGAAGTCCGCCCCCGTCGGGTGACGTCCGGCAGATTCGCCGACAGCAAACGCGCTGCTCCGGCCGCGGCACAGTACGCTTGTCTGTCGTGACCGCTGCCGATTACGCCGAACAGCTCAAGGAACTCGACGCGACCCTGCGAAACATCGAGGCCGTCCTCAACATCGACCGTCTGCACGAGGACAAGGCCCGCCTGGAGCAGGAGGCCTCCGTCCCCGATCTGTGGGACGACCAGGCCAAGGCCCAGCAGGTTACCTCGCAGCTGTCATACGTCAACGGCGAGATCAGCAAGCTGGGCAGCCTACGTTCCGGCCTGGACGACGCCCAGGTGCTGCTGGAGCTGGCCGAGGCCGAGGCCGACCCGGGTGTGCTGACCGAGGTCGAGTCGGAGATCACCGGGCTGACCAAGGCCATCCAGGAGATGGAGATCCGCACCCTCCTCTCCGGCGAGTACGACTCCCGGGAGGCGCTGGTCGCCATTCGGGCCGGCGCGGGTGGCGTGGACGCCGCGGACTTCGCCGAGATGCTGCTGCGGATGTACCTGCGCTGGGCGGAGCGGCACGGCTACCCGACCGAGGTCTACGAGACCTCGTACGCCGAGGAGGCGGGCCTCAAGTCGGCCACCTTCGCGGTCAAGGTGCCGTACGCGTACGGCACGCTCAGCGTCGAGTCGGGCACGCACCGGCTGGTCCGGATCAGCCCGTTCGACAACCAGGGTCGTCGGCAGACCAGCTTCGCGGGCGTCGAGGTTCTGCCGGTCACCGAGCAGACCGACCACATCGACATCCCGGAGAACGAGGTACGGGTCGATGTCTACCGTTCCTCCGGGCCGGGTGGGCAGAGCGTCAACACCACCGACTCGGCGGTGCGCCTGACGCACATCCCGACCGGCATCGTGGTGACCTGTCAGAACGAGAAGTCCCAGTTGCAGAACAAGGCCTCCGCGTTGCGGGTGCTCCAGGCCCGGCTGCTGGAGCGCAAGCGCCAGGAGGAGCAGGCCAAGCTCGAGGGGCTCAAGGAGCACGCGGCGGGCTCGTGGGGCGACCAGATGCGCTCCTACGTCCTGCACCCGTATCAGATGGTGAAGGATCTCCGAACTGAGCAGGAGACCGGCAATCCGAGCGGGGTCTTCGACGGCGATCTGGACAGCTTCATCGAGGCGGGCATCCGTTGGCGCAAGCGACGGCAGCTCGCCGGCGACGGTGCGTGACGGCGCGCGGGCGGAGCGCGTCGTCGATCTCCAGGTAGGAGCCTGATTCGACGACTCGTGCCGGATCGGCGGGGCGTGGGGCTTGGCTCAGTTGTTACACCGCGTAGACTCACCACCCGTGATTCAGCTTGAGCAAGTGACGAAGACGTACCCGAAGGCGTCCCGGCCTTCGCTCGACAACGTGTCCGTCTCGATCGAGAAGGGCGAGTTCGTCTTCTTCATCGGTCCATCCGGCTCCGGCAAGTCCACGATCATCAAAATGCTGCTGCACGAGGTGGCCCCCAACAAGGGCCGCGTCGTCGTCAACGGCAAGGACGTCACGTCGATGCGCTCGTGGAAGCGACCCCACTTCCGGCGTTCGATCGGCTGTGTCTTCCAGGACTTCCGGCTGCTGCCCAACCGCACCGCCTACGAGAACGTGGCGTTCGCCCTCGAGGTGATCGGCAAGACGAAGGCGGTTGCCCGCCGGGTCGTGCCGGAGGTGCTGGAGTTGGTCGGGCTCGGTGGCAAGGAGCACCGCTATCCGCACGAGCTCTCCGGTGGTGAGCAGCAGCGGGTCGCCGTCGCCCGGGCGTTCGTGAACCGTCCGCTGATCCTGCTGGCGGACGAGCCCACCGGAAACCTGGACCCGGACACTTCGATCGAGATCATGCGCCTGCTGGACCGGATCAACCGCACCGGCACGACCGTCGTGATGGTCACCCACGACTCCAACATCGTGAACCAGATGCGCCGCCGCGTCGTTGAGATTGAGAGCGGTCGCATCGTGCGTGACCAGGCCCGCGGCGTCTACGGGTGAGCCGGCGCTCCACCCCTGCGCAGCCTGACGACGAACACCTCATGCCGGAGACCCGGAGGAAATCCCGATGCGCGTGAAATACGTCCTGTCCGAGGTACTGGTCGGACTGTGGCGCAACGTGACCATGTCCATCGCGATGATCATCACGATGGCGGTCTCGCTGACCATGCTCGGCGCCAGCGGTCTCATGTACCGCCAGGTCGACGACATGAAGGACCTCTACTACAAGAACATCGAAGTCTCGATCTTCTTGACCCAGGAGGTGACCGAGCAGGAGCGCACCGACCTCCAGACCAAGCTCGATGGCGACCCCCTGGTCAAGGACGTCTTCTACGTCAACAAGGACGAGGCGTACAAGCGCTTCAAGGAGATGTACCAGGACGCGCCGGACCTGGTGAACGCCGTGAAGCCGGACCAGCTGCCCGAGGCGTTCCGGCTCAAGCTGAACAACCCGGAGCAGTACAAGGACGTCTACGACCAGTACAAGGACACCGCGGGCGTCGAGGAGATCATCGACCAGAGTCGACTGCTCGACAAGATCTTCAACATCCTCACCTCGATCCAGAACATCGCCCTGGCTGCCGCCATCGTGATGGCGGTCGCCGCCCTGCTGCTGGTCGCGAACACCATTCAGGTGGCCGCGTACAGCAAGCGGCGTGAGGTGGCGGTCATGAAGCTGGTCGGCGCGTCCAACTGGTTCATCCAGGCGCCGTTCGTGCTGGAGGCCGTGGTGGCCGGCCTGATCGGTTCACTGCTCGGTCTGGTGGCCCTGGTCGCGGCGAAGTATCTGCTCTTCGACGGGTCGTTGAGCGCGTTGCAGGGCCTGCTCTCGCCGATCACCTGGGGCGACATCCTGTTCATCTTCCCGCTGATGGCTGGCGTCGGTGGTCTGGTCAGCGCGGGCACCGCCTGGATCACCCTGCGCTTCTACCTGCGGGTCTAGGCACCGTACGGGTCGTCCCGTCGTCTCCCGAGGACCCTCCCGCAGCCGGAAATAAACGGCGCGGGAGGGTCCTTGTTGTTCGGGTAGCATGATCGGTTGTCCGGCCGGGGTGAGCCCGGCCGCGAACGCCAGGAGAGGGGGTGGCACCGATGCCACGGGAAAAGGGGCGCAAGGTCGTCGCCTCCAACAAGAAGGCGCGTCACGACTACGCCATCTTCGACACGTACGAGGCGGGCATGGCGCTGACCGGCACCGAGGTGAAGTCGCTTCGGGCCGGGCGTGCGTCACTCGTCGACGCGTTCGCGCAGGAACGTGACGGCGAGTTGTTCCTGCACGCGATGCACATCCCGGAGTACACCCAGGGCACCTGGACCAACCATGAGCCCCGGCGTACCCGCAAGCTGCTGCTCAACCGGGGCGAGATCGACAAGCTCCTCGGCAGGACCCGCGAGGGCGGTTTCACCATCGTCCCGTTGCAGGTCTACTTCTCGGACGGCTGGGCCAAGGTCGAGATCGCCCTGGCCAAGGGCAAGAAGTCGTACGACAAGCGTCAGGACCTCGCCAAGCGGGACGCGGACCGGGAGATCGCCCGGGTGTCCGGTCGACGCGGCAAGGGCATGGACGACTAGTTCATCCCGTTTGTCCGGGTCGGCGCGCCGGCCCGGGGCTCGGGATGAAAGCTGTTGCGGCAGGCGTTAGTCTTGTCAGTGCCGCCACATCGGCGGCCTGTCGAGGGGGTGACTGGTTTCGACTTCGTACGCAGCGACAGGGGAAGCGAGCCGAGGAAGCCGACGTCGTCTCGAGAATCGGTCGTCGGAAACTTATAAGCGCCAAGCAAAATCGCGCTGACTTCGCTCTCGCCGCCTGAGGCGAGTAGCTAAGTCTGTCGGCCTGGGAACGCCTTCGTCCCAGTAGCCGGCATCAGCTAGGAGGCTGGCCAATCGGACCCGGTCGCGGGGTCCGTGCGGCGAGATTAATCAGCGACTGGGCCCGTCACACCAACTTGCTCGCGTGAGCGGTGGGGCCGAGTAGAGGCACAGCGAGCTGCGCTCGGAGAAGCCCTGACAAACCGGCGAAGGACCCGGGTTCGATTCCCGGCACCTCCACCACCTCGAACGAAGCGCCCCGGCCCACCAGCCGGGGCGCTTCGTTGTGTCGAGAGGGTCTTAGGCTGCCCCCTGTGACCAACCAGGAGCTGCGCCTGTCGGTCGGCGCGTCGCCCGGCCAGCGCGTCGTGGCGGTGGTGGCCGGCGTTCTGCTCACGGCCGTCGGCGCGGCGTTCGTGGCGCTGCCCCTCGTCGCCGACGGGCTGTTGCGCCGACTGACCGGCCCGGGTGACGCGTTCGCCTCCTATGAGGAGGCTCGCGACCTGCCACCGGGGCTCCTGCCGCCGGCGCTGCGCGACTCCGCCGACCCGAACCAGTCCGGTCCCAGCCCGTTCATCGGCCTGTGTGGCCTACCCTTCGTCCTGCTCGGCCTCTACCTGGTGCTGCGGGTGCTCCGCACGGCCGCCTGGCTGGACGGCAGCCGGGCACGGGTACGCGGTGCGCTGCGCACCCGCACCGTCGACCTCGCCACCGCCGGGATCGAGTCCGGCGCGGTGTCGTACCGCGAGGCGGACGACGACGGTCCGGCCGGCCAGCCGCAGGTGCGGGCCGTCCTCGCGACCAACCCGGGGAGTGCCCGGAGGGTCACCATCCCGCTGCGCGGCATGGGGCTTCCCGTGCTGCCGCCGTCCGAGCTTCGGGCGCTGGCCGAGGCGATCACGACGGGTCGACCAGGCGATGAGCGGGCCGGCGACGCGCGTGCCGTGGCCGACCACCTGCGCCGACTGGCACAGCACCAGTCGACCGACTGAGGCGGTCGTACGGTCCCAGGCGGCCTGTGCGGCGCTGAGGGCGCACCATCGTGGCTGGTGGGGCCAGTGGGTTCAACGGGGCAGAAGAGACCGCTCAGGGCTCTGGACAGGGCGTGTCGGGCAGCCTCACCATCGCGGTACGGGGTAGCAGCGCCGCCGCGCGGGAGGTGCCATGGTCACCGGTCCGGTCCAGCAGCCGTCACTCGTCACCCGACCGCGCGTCGCGCATCCGGCGGGGCTCCCCGCCGATCCACATCCCATCGGTCTACCCGGCGAACCGCGCCCGGCCGGCCTCGCCGGTGACGCGCACGCCCTCGGCCGGGCCGTCGCCGTCGCCAGCACCGAGCCGCGTTGGCGCGACGACGTTCTCCTTCGGCTGCGTCCGGTGCGCCAGGGCTTCGCCGAGCACGTCCGGGTCACCGAGGGCCCCACCGGCCTCTACCGGGAGTTGCTCACCCAGTCGCCGCGACTGGTCCACGGCGTGCGGCTGCTGACCCGGGAACACGTGGCTATCGTCGCCGCGATCCTGGCGGTCCAGCAGATCGCTGAGCGGCCCGAGACGCCCCCCGATGAGCTGCGACACCGGGCCGGGCACCTGCTGCGGAGGTTGGCCCGGCATCGGCGGCGTGGCGCCGACCTGCTCTGGGAGGCGTACCAGACGGATCTGGGTGGCGAGACCTGAACCCGGGTCGGGAACCGGTCGGTCGGCGGAGGCGTCGAACCGTACATGAATCGGCCTGCCCTGCTGCTCGTGCTCCCGTTGCTGCTCGTGGCGGGATGTGCCGCGACCGACGCCGGTCCGGCCGGCGGCCCGCGCAGCCCGACGCGCGGCGCGGAGGCGTTCGACCAGCGGGCCGCTCAGATCGCCGAGGCATGGCGGCCGGGCCCCGACTGGCGCACGGGCTACGTGCCGTTGGAGGGGCCGACAGTGCTCACCGGGGATCCGAGCTTCACCCCCGAGACCGAGGCGGCATTCCGGGCCGGGTGGTACCGCGAGCAGGTCGGCATACCGCCCACCCGGGTCGGCGGCGAGATCCAATTTCCGGACGGACGGCTGACGCTGCCGTTGGTCAGCGCCGCCGAGGCGTACCGGCAGCTCGACCAGGGTGACCCACTGCCCTGCCCGGGGCGGCCGAAGCAGCCTGGCCGGCCGACCCCCGGCGGCCCCACAGTCGAACCTGGGCCCGACGGGTGGACCACGAGCAGCACGCAGACCGCGTGTCTCCCGCTCACCGTCACCGGTGTCACGTTCGGCGCCGTGCCGGTGCGCACGAGTCGGGGCGTGGCGCAGGTCCCGGCCTGGCTGTTCACCATCAAGGAGCTGTCCACCCCGGTGGTCCGGCTCGCCGTCGCGCCGACGGCGGTCACCCCCGTCCCCGAGCCCACCGCGCCGGCCCGGCCGCTGCCGGACGGGTTGGTGGCGGCCCAGGACCTGGCCGCCGTCGACGGCGCACGGCTGACCGTGCGGCTCGGCGTCGGCGCGTGCGACACCGGGATCACGCCGCTGGTGTGGGAACGGCCGGACGTCGTGGTGGTCGGTGGCGGCGTCACCCGGGCCACCGGCGAATGCATCGCCCTGCTGAAACTGGAGCCGGTCACCGTCACCCTCGCGGCGCCGCTGGGCAGCCGGCCGGTGCTGGACGTCTTCACCGGTGCCCCGTTGTCGACAGCACCGCGCTGACCCGGCTCAGAGGATGCTGGGCACGTCGGTGCTGATCGGTACCGGCAACACAGTGGGCCGGTCGGCGCGCAGCCCGGTGGCGAGCGCCGCGCCGAGCTGATCGGGGGTCTCCACCACCTGAGTGGCACAGCCGTAGCCGGCCGCGATCGCGACGACGTCCAACCCCGGCAGGTCCAGGCCGGGCACCCCGGGAGTGTGCTTCAGCTCGGCGAACGCCTTGAGGATCGCGTACTGCTGATTGACCGGGACGACGACCACCACCGGCAGTGCCAGGCGCGCGGCCGTCCAGAGTGCCTGCACCGAGTAGTGGAAGGAGCCGTCGCCGATCACCGCCACCACCGGGCGACCGCGCCCGGTGTCCCGCTCGGCCAGTGCGATGCCGATCGCCGCCGGCAGGCCGTAGCCGAGGCCGCCGCTGGCCATCGTGAAGTACGACGCCGGGCGGGTGATCCGCAGCTGACGACGCAGCGCGGACAGATTTGATGGTGACTCCTGGACCAGCACGCCGTCGGTCGGCCAGTGTGCGGCCAGGGCGGCGAACATGGCGTCCGCGCTCAGTGGGGTGCCGACCTCCGGCGGTGGCAGTGCGTCCCGCCGCGTGGGTGCCGGCCGGTCGCTCGGCGGCACCCGTTCGACAAGCGCGGCCAGGGCCAGCCCCGGGTCGCTGAGCAGGCTGTCACCGACCGGGGCTCGCGCGGCCTCGTCGGGGTCGTCGGTGATGTGCAGCAGTCGGGCGCCGTCGGGCAGGTGCCCGCCCGGCACGTACGGGTAGTAGCGGAACACCGGGGCGCCGACGACCAGCACCGTGTCGTGCCCGCTGAGCGCCTCGGCGAGCGGACCGATCGCGTACGGCAGCACGCCGCGGAAGTGCGGGTGGTCCTCGGGGAACACCGCCCGCTCGGTGGCGGGAGCCGACCAGACCGGCGCGGCGAGCCGCTCCGCCAGCGCGACAGCTGTCGCCCAGCTCGCGGAGCGGTCCACCCCCGGCCCGTACACGAGCACCGGGTTGCGGCTGCCGGCCAGCACCCGGACGAACTCCTCCAACCGCTGCGGGTCCGGCGCGAACCGGGTGGCCACCGTTCGCGGCGCGGGCGGCGGGTCGGCCGGCTGGGCCCAGTCGTCCATCGGCAGGGAGAGGAAGACCGGCCCGGCCGGTGGCTGCACCGCCGTCGCGTACGCCCGCAGCATCGCCGCGGGGATGTCCTGTGCCCGGGCCGGCTCGTAGGCCCACTTCACGTAGGGCTGCGGAAGCTCGGTCGGTCGGCGGCTGGCCAGCCGGGGTTCCAGGAGCAGCATCTCCCGGGTCTGCTGGCCGGCGGTGACGATCAGCGGAGTCTTGTTGTGCCAGGCGGTGACCAGGTTGCCCATGCCGTTGCCGGTGCCCGGGGCGGTGTGCAGGTTGACGTGGGCGGGCACCCCGTTGGCCTGGGCGTAGCCGTCGGCCATCGCGACTGCCGTCGCCTCGTGCAGCGCGTGGACGTAGTGGAAGTCGGCGGGGAAGTTCTGAAGGAACGGCTCCTCGGTGGAACCGGGGTTGCCGAAGACAGTGGTCATACCGAGGGTGCGGAGCACGTCGTACGTCGCGTCCCGGACAGTTGCCATCGCACCCGCCTCCGTGTCGCGGGCAGGGGCAACCGCGGTCGCCCTCCCGATCAGCCGAATCTATCGGGATGTGACGGACCTTTCGGGCGTTTCACGGCCGTCGGTGGCCCCGATCGGTCGATCACCGGGAGGTCCGCCGTCGGGTGCGTCGACCCTTCGTCTTAACTGTCCGATCACCCGCCGGTCAGACCTTAGCCAGCACCCAGCACGCAGGCTATGGTGCCAGGCATGGCGTTGACAGGGCGGCTGAACCCGATGCGGCGGGCGGATCCGGTCGATGACCGGCCCCCGACGCGGGCTCACGGTTGACGGGTGTGTGGCATGCAGGGAGAGGGCCAGGCGATCGGCGGACGAGCGATGGAGTCGATGACCGGGCGGCTGCTGGTCGCGACTCCGGCGCTCAAGGACCCGAACTTCGACCGTACTGTGGTGCTGCTGGTCGCCCACGAGCCGGGCGGCGCGCTCGGCGTGGTGTTGAACCGGGCCACCGAGGTGCCGGTGGCCGAGGTGCTCGGTGACTGGAGCGACCTGGCCCGTCACCCGGCGGTTCTCTTCGAGGGGGGCCCGGTGCAGCCCGACTCGGCCATCTGCCTGGCCCGGATGCGGCACCCGATGCGCCGGGTGAAGGGCTTCCACCAGGTTTCCGGGGCGGTCGGCACGATCGACCTCTCGGTCGACCCGGAGCGGCTGCGGGAGAGCATCGGCGGCATCCGGGTCTTCGCCGGCTACTCCGGCTGGGGCAGCGGCCAGTTGGAGCAGGAGATCGCCGACGGGTCCTGGTTCGTGCTGGACGGGCTGCCCGGGGACGCCTTCGTCGACCGGCCCGACGACCTGTGGCCGATGGTGCTGCGCCGGCAGGGCGGGATGATGGCCGCCGTCGCGCACTTCCCGCCGGACGTCGCGCTCAACTGACCCGGGTCGGCGGGGGACCCCGCGAGATGACCATGCGGGCCGGTCTGTGTATAGTTTCCCAGTGCCCGGGCGACCGGGACGACAGCAAGGGGCCGTGGCGCAGCTGGTAGCGCACCACACTGGCAGTGTGGGGGTCAGGGGTTCGAGTCCCCTCGGCTCCACCCTTGAGAAACGCCCTGGTCGGGATAATCCGACCAGGGCGTTCGCTGTTGCTGCCCGCACCTGCTGCCGCTCACCGTAGTGGCGTCAGCCACCCCCGCTCCTGAGCCAGCAGGGCGAGTTGGAAGCGGCTGACCGCCCCCGCCGTCTGCATGAGCGAATTGACCTCGCGCCGGATGGTGCGTTCGGTGAGATCCAGTCGCAGGGCGATGGCGGCGTCGGTCAGCCCGGCGGCCAGGCACGTCAACACCGTCGCCTGCCGAGGGCCGAGCTGCTGTGCGGGCAGCTCACCGACGCTGGCCTCGCGCCAGAGGGCCTCGAAGACCTCTGCGATGGTGGAGACGTGGGCGCGTTCCTGTAACAGGATCGCGTAGCGACCCTTGCAGCCGGTGCTGACCGACATCAGGGCGATCCGGCGATCCACCAGGAGCAGGGACAGCGGGGTGGAGGGAACGCCGCGGATGCCGAGTCGAGGGCGGCGCGGGGCCGACAGGTGGCTGTTTGCCGCACCGACGACGCGGATCTCGGCGGCCTCGTTCTCAAGCAGGTTGAGCGGCATCAACAATTCCGGCGAGGCGGGATCGGCGACGATGCTGGCTTCGTTGCGGCATTCTCGTAGAAGGGACCGTGCCTCGTGCTGGTAGCGCTTCAGGTCGACCGTCTCACCGCCGTTCTGGCGGACCTGCCGGAATACCGACGCGAAGTCGTGCAGATATCGGGTCGGTGAGGCCGATCCGCACCCGTTCTGGACTTCGATCATGAGGCAACAGAATAGCAGCTTCTAAAGCGTGGTCGACCGGGCTGCCGGCGGTCCTCGAAGGGTCTACCGTCGGGTCGAGGCGGCGACCTTCGCTGCTCATCGTCCGGCGGAGACGTGTGATCGCGGCAGCACGGGGCCCTGAGGGTCGAGCCGCTCCCGGCCGCGTTGATTCATCGCGATCAGGGAAAACTCGGGTATCCCCGGATAGGCTTAATGGCAGAACATGTCGGATATGTTGCTCCGACGTTACGGCGATGTCCTAATCAGGACAGCCAGTTGACCATGACCGTTCGGCCATGATGGTCTCTCCTGCGACAGGGAATAGGCATGCGTCAACGTCACTGCCCACCTCGTCAGGTGGTCGGACCGGACGCTCATTCGTCACTCTGCCGATGAACCCTGGCCGGGCGATTTGTGTAGCAGGTCGCAGCGCACGGCACGCCGATGTTCCTTGCGAATAGACCAACGGGGAAAACTGCATGAGCGCGCCTGGGAAAATAAAGATTCTTGTCGCCAGTGAACACCCGCCGGTCCGTACCGCCATAGGGCTGTTGCTGAATTCCACGCCGGGCATGTCGGCGGTAGCGGAGGCCGCCGACGGAGCTGCCGCCACGATGGTTGCCCGGCGGATCCAACCGAACGTCATCCTGCTCGACTTCGACTCAGATCCCGGCCACTGCGTCGACACCACCGCGCGCCTGACGAGCGACCCGGCCCTGGGTGGCATCGGTGTGCTCGTCTTCACCGCCCGCAGCGGCCCGGAGCAGTCTGTCCGGCTGCTCCGGGCCGGCGCTCGCTCGGTGCTGAGCAAGGAGACCTCGGCCGAGGGGCTACTGGACGCCATCAGGGTGGTGGCCGCCGGCAGCCTGGTGCTGAGCCCGGATCACGCCGGAGGTGTCCTACGCCACGTCGGTCGCAGTGACGGCGAGACCTGTGCGGCGATGGCCGGGGAGGTCGGGCTGGGCCTGCTGAGTCTGCGTGAACGCGAAGTCCTCGCACTCGTCGCCCAAGGCTACAACAACACCGAGATCGCGCGGCGGTTGCACATCAGCGATCTCACCGCGAAGACCCATGTCAGCCGGATCCGGGTCAAACTCGACGCTCGTGACCGGGTGCAGCTCGTCCTGCGGGCGTACGCAGCCGGACTGTCCCTGCACGCCACCGCCGAATACGGCCAGTCGGCGTAGTCCGTACTCGAAAGGAGTACGGAAGGTGTCAACTCCGGTACGACGACAGCCGCGGCGCACATCCCTAACGTTCTGTACACACCGGATCACCGCCGAAGCTGACAACCACCGCGCAGCGGGCCGGGACGGGGAACCAGTGCGACCACTCGTCAGGGCGGCCGTGCACGCCACCCGTCCCCGGTTCGACTCGCCTGGTGTTCGTCGTGCCCAGGCGGGCGAAGAGAGGAAGGGTAGTTGCGAAACAAGCGTAAGACGGTAGTCACCGCGCTCCTGGCTTCCGCCATGGTGCTCGGCTCGCTCCCCGCGTACGCGGCGGAGAGCGCACCGACCGGTAGCTCCACGTTCGCGGTCGGTGTCGATCGGGAACAGGCCGCTGCCGCTGAGGGCGAGCGGATCTTCCGCGCGATCTACAGCGGTGCGGGCGACGAGCAGCTGCGGATCCCGCGGATCGCCGCGGCCGATGCCGCAGTCGAGCCGCACGGCAAGGCGTGGAACGAGCTGGTCCAGCAGATATCCCTCGCCGAGCCGGGATATCTGGCCGAGTTCGGCCGTCAGATGCGTTCCGGTGACCCGTACCTGGTCACCGAGGCGCTTGAGGGCGGGCAGGCGCGGATCGAGGCGGCCATCAAGAAGCTGTACCCGGCTGCGAGCACCAAGCAGACGGAGAGCGACATGGGCGCCAACTGCACCGTCGGTGCGGTCGCCTGTGCCGTGGTGGCGGTCGCGGTGTCGACCGGCGGTGCTGTCCTCAACTACGTCGCCGCCGTCAACGTCGTCGCGATCGTCAACGCTGGGACCTGGGTCAACGGGTTCTGGGGCATTGCCAGGCCGGACGAGAACAGCCCGGGTGGTGAGGCGTTCATCCGCGACCTGACCGTCCGACTGGCCGACTGACGAACACTGAGCAAGGAAGTCAGTGATTCCTGTGAGTATTCACGAACAGGACACGGGGCGGGCGGAGCTGGAGAAGCTCCGCCCCCTCCCCGGTCTGAGCATCCGATCCGGGCGGGACGTCGCGCTGACAGTGCTCTGGTTGGCCGTCTGCCTCGCGATCGTGGCGATGGCGGGGCTGAGTCGGCTCTCCGAGTCCGCCATCGGGCGCGAGTTGCCGAACAGCATCTCGAACGGTTTCCTCCAGGGTTTCCCGCAGGGTTGGTCCTTCTTCACCAAGGACCCGCGCTCCGAACAGGTGCAGGGCTACACCCGGGAGGCGCCGGGCAGGTGGAAGACCATCGACCATGGTCACAACAACGGGGTTGGCAGCGCCTTTGGGATCAGCCGGAAGACCCGGACGCACGGGCTTGAGCTGGCCTTCATGACCAAGGCACTGGACCAGAATCTGACCAAGCTGACCGAGTGCCGCAGCAGGGAGGCGCTGGACTGTCTGGAGGCCGCCGCCGCCAGCCCGGTCGCCACCGTCCGAAACCCCTCACCCAACCCGATCTACTGCGGAACTGTGGGCCTGGTCATGTACAAGCCGACCTCGTTCGAGTGGCGAGACTTCCCCACCGGCAACGCCAAGGTGAAGGTCGTGACAGTGCGGAGTGAATGCGAGGGCGAGCGGTGAAGCTGCTGCACCGGCAGGTCAGGTCCGATTTCCTGTGGATCGACCCGTGGGGTTGGGCGTACGTGCTGATGCGGACCCTCACCGCTCTCGGCACCTTGCTCACGCTGTCGTTCAACGGCCCGTCGATCCTGTTCCACCCTCGCATCGACGCCGAGCAGCCGCCCGTCTGTGTGGAGCCGCTCGGCACCGTGAGCATGCTCTGCCAGGGGTCTCCCGCACTCTGGCGGTACGTCGGCATCGCAGTCCTGCTCCTGGTGCTCTCCGGTTGGCGGCCGCGGTTGCTCGCACTCCCGCACGTCTGGGTGACCTGGAGCGTCTCGTTCTCCATCTCCCTCCCCGAGGGAGGTGACCAGGTGGCCAGCAACCTGGCGCTCCTGCTGCTCCCGCTCGCGCTCGCGGACGGCCGGCGCTGGGTCTGGCGGGTCGATCCCCACCGTCGGGCCCGGCTGCTATCCAATCCCGTGCTGGACTTCCGCACGATCTTCGGCCTCTCGGTGGTCGTACTCGTACGCCTCCAGGCATGCGTGATCTACCTGGACGCCGCCGTCTCCAAGTTCCGGGTGACGGAATGGCAGGACGGAACGGCGATCTACTACTGGTTCCGGGATCCGCTCTTCGTCCCGGGCGACGTCCGCGACGACATCGCGTTCGCCATCACCTCGACCCCGGTCAGCACCGCTCTGATCACCTGGGGCGGGCTGGCGCTCGAACTCGCGCTGGCGGCGGCCATCTTCGCCGGTCGTCGGAGTCGGCGGGTCCTGCTCGTCCTGGGCCTCGCGTTCCACGGGATGATCGCGATCGTCTTCGGCCTGGTCACCTTCTGGATCGCGATGGCGGCGCTGCTGGTCATGTACCTGGGCTTCGACAACGACTTCCCTGGCCTACGCCGGCGGGCGGCCCAGGTTGGCGCCCTGCTCGCGCCGCTGGGTCGCCGGGCGCGCCGGCGCCCCAATCTGCCGGTGCCCACGTCGCCCGCACCTGTCGAGGCCCGTCCCGACGCCGAGCTCGACGACCTGGTGGGGGTGGCGGCCGACGGCACCCGGGGCGCGAACCGAGAGCCCCGCGACGCGGACGGGCCGGGGGCACCCGTCGGCGCGAATAGCACCTAATTGGGAGAGATTGTACAATGACGCTAACTGATGCGTCAGGAGGTGGACATTGCTGGCCGGAGCATTCATTTCTGTGGTTTACGCATTCCTCGGGTGGCTCGTCGCCTTCAGCGCCCGGGCCTCCCTGCGGCCGTCGGTGAACATGTACCGCAGCCCCGGGGTGCGGACCGCCGCGACCATGAAGTCGACCGAGCACTGGTACGCGGCACACCGCCGGGTCGAACGCCCGCTCTACCGGACCGGGATCCTGTTGGCCGTGCTGTCGCCGCTGCCAGTCGTCCTCGGCGCGGCCTTCGGTGATCCGCCGGTCATCGGGGCGGTCCTGGTGCTCGCCGTGCTTGTCGTTCCCTACCTGCTCTACCTGGGCTACGTCGGCAACCGTGCCGCGCTTGCGGTGGACGATGGGCGTTGAGCGCTCACCCCGACGACGAGGCCAGCCGGCGTCACCCCCTGACCGGCCTCGTCATCGAGGGCCTGGGCAACGGCGGTCCGGGTGACGTTCGACAGCGAGGGCCGTCGCGTCCGTACCGACGTGGTCGTTGTTGGCGCCGGCCCGAACGGGCTCGCCGCGGCGCTGGTGATGGCGGGAGCGGGCCTCCAGGTGGAGGTGTATGAGGCCGCGGCGACCGTGGGTGGCGGCGCGCGAACGCGTGAGCTGACGCTGCCGGGCTACCAGCACGACGTCTGCTCGGCGGTCCATCCGATGGCGCTGGCCTCGCCCTTCTTCCGCGCCTTCGACCTGGCGGCGCACGGCGTGAAGCTGCTGCACCCGGAGGTCTCCTACGCTCATCCGTTGGACGGCGGACGCGCTGGCCTCGCCTGGCGGGACCTGCCGCGGACGGTTCACGGTCTGGGGCGGGACGGGCCGGCGTGGCGTAACCTGCTCGGCCCCCTGGTGCGGCACTGGAGCGACCTGGCCGACCTGGTCATGTCGGACCTTCGAAGCCCACCGGCCCACCCCTGGACGGCCGGTCGACTGGCGTTGCGACTGATTCGCCGACTGGTGGCCCGGGGGCCCCTGGACTTCTCCGACGACCTGGCACCGGCGATGTTGACCGGTGTGAACGCCCACGCCATCGCGCCGGCCCGTGGCGTCGGCGCCACCGCTGTGGGCGTGGTGCTGGCCGCACTCGCGCACGGTGTGGGCTGGCCGGTGCCGGAGGGCGGCAGCCAGCGCATCGTCGACGCCCTCGCCGCCGAACTTCGTCGTCGGGGCGGCCGCATCATCACCGAGGCCCCGATCCATGACCTCGCGCAGCTTCCGCCGGCCCGCGCGGTCCTCCTCGACGTGGCCCCCGCTGGTCTGCTCCGCCTGGCTGGCTCGCGACTGCCCTCCGGATATGCCCGGAGCCTGCGCGCGTACCGACGCGGTGGGGCCGCGTGCAAGGTGGACTTCGCGTTGGCCGGTCCGGTGCCCTGGCTGGCACCCGGCTGTGCGCGGGCCGGCACCCTGCACCTCGCCGGCACCCGTGAGGAGGTCGTCGCCGCTGAGGCAGCGGTCGCCGCCGGCCGGCACGCCGCGCGCCCGTTCGTGCTCGCGGCCCAACCCGGGGTGGTCGACCCGTCCCGGGCACCGAAGGGTCGGCAGGTGCTCTGGACGTACGCGCACGTGCCGAACGGGTCGCCGCGCGACGTCCGGGAACAGGTCAAGGACCAGGTGGAACGCTTCGCCCCGGGTTTCCGGGACCTGATCCTGGCCGAACACGTGATCACCGCCGACCGGTGGGAGTCGTACAACCCGAACTATCTCGGCGGTGACATCTCCGGTGGGGCCACCACCGCATGGCAACTGCTAGCGCGGCCGGTGCCCCGGTGGGACCCGTACCGGACCCCGCTGCCCGGGGTCTACCTCTGCTCGGCGTCCACCCCGCCCGGGCAGGCGGTACACGGGATGTGCGGGGTGCACGCCGCCCGCCGGGCGCTGCGGGACAGGTTCGGTGTCCGGGTCGACCCGCTGGCCCTCGTGGCCGGCCGACCGCTGGTGGCAGGACTGCTCAGCCCGCGTTGAGACGTACGCGAAAACGCCCCGACCGGATGACCCGGTCAGGGCGTTGGCGACTAGATGTCCGATAAGGGCTGGATCAGCCCTGACGGCTCTTCCACTGCGGGTTGGCGCGGTTTACCACTACCACCCGGCCGCGACGGCGGACCACCACCGAACCCGGCTTCTGCTTCAATGCACGCAACGAGCTACGTACCTTCATCTCTGCCTCCTCGGTGCAAGCGGTTCCGAGTATCGAAACGCCGCACCCACCCGCCAGATTCCCGGCCGGTCAGCGTCGAACCTTTGCCGTCTCCCGGCCGTACCACTGGGCGGAGGTCACCCTCATGCCCGTACGCCGGCTCCTCGCCACGGTGCTGGTCGCTACCGCGACAGTGCCCCTGGCCGCCACACCCGCAGCCGCCCACGGTGCCCCGACCGACCCGATCAGTCGCGCGGCGGCCTGCGGCCCCGAGGGCCGGTACGCGGCCACCAGCGCCTGCCGGGCGGCGATCGAGGCCGGCGCGGCGGTCCGCGAATGGGACAACGTCCGCGTTTCGACGATCAACGGGCGAGATCGGGAACGGATCCCGGACGGTGAGCTGTGCAGCGGCGGACTGTCCGCGTACCGGGGACTGGACCTGCCCCGCACCGACTGGCCCAGCACCACGCTGACCACCGGCGCGAAGTTCACCTTCCGGTACCGGACCACCATCGAGCACCGGGGCACCTTCCGGCTCTACGTCACCACGCCCGACTACGACCCCGGCAAGAAGCTGACCTGGGCGGATCTGGAGTCGCGCCCGTTTCTGACGCTGACCGACCCGCCGGTGCGGGCCGGGGCGTACCAGTTGGCGGGGCGGTTGCCGGCGGGCCGCAGCGGCCGGCACCTGATCTACACGATCTGGCAGAACTCCAACACCCCGGACACCTACTACTCCTGCTCGGACGTGGTGTTCCGGGGTGCCAAGGCCACCGCCACCCCGGCGAAGGCCGCCGCGACGAAGAGCGCGGCTGCCACCGCGAGTGGGCCGGCAACCACGGAGCCGGCGGTGGCGGCGGCGGCCGACCCGGGCGTGCCGGTGGCGTCGGTGACCAACCTCGGCGACCGGTGGCCGGTGCTGGCCGGTGCCGCCGCCGTGCTGCTCCTGGCCCTGCTGATCGGTGCCGGACGGCGACGGCGCAGCGCCGCCGCGCCGGTGGGCCGGCAGTGCGAGGTGCGCAACCACCGGGCCGGGCGGCGCCGGATCTGGTGACCCGACCCGCCCGGGGTCCGACGGCGTTCAGCCCAGGTGGCGCTCGATCTCGGCCAACTCGTCGGCAGTGAAGTCGAGGTTGTCCAGCGCGGCGATGTTCGTCTCCAACTGCTCGACGCTGCTCGCCCCGATGATCAGGCTGGTCATCCGCGGGTCACGCAGCGCCCAGGCCAGCGCGAGCTGAGCGAGGGACTGACCGCGCCGCTCGGCGACCGCGCCGAGCCCACGGATCGTGGCCATCTTCTCGTCGCTGAGGTCGCTCTCGTTGAGGAAGACGCTGGTGCGAACCCGCGAGTCGGCCGGGATGCCACCCAGGTAACGGTCGGTCAGCAGGCCCTGGGCCAACGGGCTGTACGCGATGCAGCCCGCACCGACCTGCTCCAGCGTGTCGAGCAGGCCGTCGGACTCGGTCCAGCGGTTGAGCATCGAGTACGACGGCTGGTTGATCAACAGCGGCGTACCCAGCTCGCGCAGGATCGCGGCGGCGCGCGTGGTCTGCTCCGAGTTGTAGTTCGAGATGCCGACGTAGAGCGCCTTGCCGGAGCGGACGATGGCGTCGAGCGCCCCCATCGTCTCCTCAAGGGGGGTGTCCGGGTCGAACCGGTGCGAGTAGAAGATGTCGACGTAGTCCAGCCCCATCCGGCCCAACGACTGGTCCAGCGACGAGATCAGGTTCTTGCGCGAGCCCCACTCCCCGTACGGGCCGGGCCACATCAGGTACCCGGCCTTGCTGGAGATGACCAACTCGTCGCGGTACGGCTTCAGGTCGGTGGCGAGCATCCGGCCGAAGTTCTCCTCCGCCGAACCGGGCGGCGGGCCGTAGTTGTTGGCCAGGTCGAAGTGGGTGACACCCAGGTCGAAGGCGCGGCGCACGATGTCGCGCTGCCGTTCGAACGGGCGGTCCGGACCGAAGTTGTGCCACAGCCCGAGGGAGACGGCGGGCAGCCGCAGGCCACTGCGTCCGCTGCGCCGGTAGGTCATGGTGTCGTAGCGGTCATCCGCGGCGAGGTAAGTCACGATCATGAGCCTAGCTCCGGCCCAGCGTGACGCGGATCGGGCGTGGAAACCGGGACATCGGGGTAGTTTCGACGCCATGCGTTTCATTGCGCTCGACACCCCCAAACCGCTGTCCAAGATCGGCTTGGGAACCTGGCAGTTCGGCTCCCGGGAATGGGGGTACGGCCCGGACTTCGAGCGACAGGCGGCGCAGATCGTCCGGCGGGCCGTCGAACTGGGCGTGACGGTCTTCGACAGCGCGGAGATCTACGGCTTCGGACGCAGCGAACGCATCCTCGGCGCGGCCCTCGGCGACGACCGGCCGAAGGTGGTGGTCGCCACCAAGATCCTGCCGGTGCTGCCGGTGGCCGCTGTGGTGCAGCAGCGGGCGGTCGCCTCGGCGGCCCGGCTCGGCGTCACGAGCATCGACCTCTACCAGGTGCACCAGCCCAACCCGCTGGTCGCCGACCACACCACGATGCGCGGCATGCGGACCTTGCAGGACGTCGGACTGGTCGGCGAGGTCGGCGTGAGCAACTACGGGCTGCGCCGCTGGCAGGTCGCCGAAGCGGCGCTCGGCCGGCGGGTGCTCAGCAACCAGGTCCGCTACAGCATGCTGGACCGCGCACCCGAGCAGGACCTGCTGCCGTACGCGCGGCAGGCCGGTCGGGTGGTCATCGCGTACAGCCCGTTGGCCCAGGGCTTCCTCTCCGGCCGCTACGACGCCAAGAACCCGCCGACCGGCGCGGTCCGGCGCGCCAACCCGTACTTCCTGCCGGAGAACCTGGAACGCGGCGCGGCCCTGATCGACACGGTGCGCCAGGTCGCCGACGCCCACGACGCCACCCCCAGCCAGATCGCGCTGGCCTACCTGCTGCGCCACCCGAACGTGCTCGCCATCCCCGGCGCGTCCGGCGTCGAGCAGATGGAACGCAACGCCGCCGCCGCCGACATCGACCTGGCCGACGACGAGTACACGGCGCTGGCCGAGGCCGCGAAACGCTTCCGCCCGGTCACCGGCATCGCCGCCATGCCGGCGATGCTGCGTGCCCGGTTCGGCAACCCAACCGGAAAGTGAGCACAGTGGACGACATCACCGCGCTGATCCTGGACGACCACGCCGCCTTCCGGCGTGGCTTCGCCCGCCTCGACGACGCCCGCGACGAGCAGGAGATGCTCGCCATCTGGGACGCCCTCGCCCTGCACCTGGACATCCACGCCGAGGCGGAAGAGGCGATCCTCTACCCGCACCTAGTCAAGCACGGCGACGACGGCGAGGACGAGACCGCCGACGCGATCGGCGACCACAACAAGATCCGCGACGCCGTCGCCGAGGCGAAACTGCACCCGGTCGGCTCGGACCAGTGGTGGGAGGCGGTCGGTACCGCCCGCCGGGAGAACAGCGAACACCTGGCCGAGGAGGAGGACGAGGCGCTGCCCGACTTCCGCCGGCACGCCAGCACCGAACTCCGCGCCGAACTGGGCCAGCGCTGGCTGACCTTCTACGGCGAGCACAAGAACGGTCGCAACCTTCCGTTCCGCGACAAGGACCCACAGCAGTACGTCGCCGACCACCGCTGACATCTCCCCGGCGCGGGGGAGTCGCCGGGCCCCGACCGGGCAGCAGAATGACGAGGTGACAGTCCGAGCGGCGCTGGCCCCGCTGGTCGCCGGCACCACCTGGCGACGCGGCGTGTTCCTGCTGCTCGGCGGCGTGCTGGCGCTGCCGTACGGGCTGCTCGCGGTGACCTTCGCCCAACTGCTCGCCGACTCGGCGATCCCGCGCCCGCTGGTCTACGTCCTGCTGGTCATCGCCGTGCTGATCGCCGTCGTCCCGTTGCTCGTGGACGGCAGCCGGGCCCTGGAGATCGCCGCCGTGCGAGCCCTGCTCGGCGTCGACCTGCCCGAACCCGCGCCCGGGCACCACGGCGACCGGGAGACCCGGCTGCGCAGTGCGCTCTGGATCGCCACCCACCTCATCGTCGGCGCCGTGGTGATGATCGCGCTGTTCAGCGCCCTGCCGATGGCGCTGGCGTTCATCGCCCAACAGTTCGGCGTCGGCACCGAGCTGACCAGCCGGGAACAGTTCGGGCCACTGGACGGGCAGGACAGCGGCTGGCTGACAGTGGCCGGGGTGCTCCTGCTGGTCGGCCTCGGCTACGCCGTCGCCGGGCTCGGCGCGCTCGCCGGATCCATGGCACCGGTGCTGCTCGGCCCGGCCCAGGCGGAGCGGATCGCCGCCCTCGAAGCACGGGCCGCCCGGCTCGCCGAACGCAACAGGCTGGCCCGGGAGCTGCACGACTCGGTCGGTCACGCGCTGACAGTGGCCACCCTCCAGGCCGGGGCGGCCCGCGAGGTCCTCGACACCGACCCCGAGTTCGTCCGGCGGGCACTCACCGCCATCGAGGACGTCGGGCGGACCGCGATGGACGACCTCGACCACGTGCTCGGGCTGCTCCGGGAGAACGGACGTGACCGGCCCGTGGTGGCGCCGCAGCGTACCCTCGCTGACCTGGACCGGTTGGTCACCGACGCCCGCGCTGCCGGCCTGGCCGTGCACGCGCAACGCGCCGGAGACCCGGCCCGGGTGCCCGCTGTGGTCTCCCGGGAGGGCTACCGGATCGTCCAGGAAGGACTGACGAACGCGGCCCGGCACGGCCACGGGCCGGTGACGGTACGCCTGGACCTGCACAGCGACGCACTGGAGCTGGAGCTGGTCAACGCGGTACGCAACCCCGACCGGGCCCAGCGGGAGCGGGGCGGCCGGGGCCTGGACGGCATGCGGGAGCGGGTGCTGCTGCTCGGCGGCCGGCTCACAGTGGGCCCGGACGGCGACCGGTGGCTGATCCGGGCCCGTCTGCCCTACGAGGAGACGACATGACCACCGGAGTGCTGATCGTCGACGACGACGAGCTGATCCGGGTGGGGCTGCGAGCCATCATCGACGCCCAACCCGACCTGCAGGTGCTCGCCGAGGCCGCCGACGGCGCCGAGGTGCCGCCGCTGGTCGCCCGGCACCGACCCGACGTGGTGCTGATGGACGTGCGCATGCCCGGTATCGACGGCATCCAGGCCACCCGGCACCTGCTGGCCACCTCCGCCGACCCGCCCCGGGTGCTGGTGGTCACCACGTTCGCCAACGACGAGTACGTCTACGAGGCGCTGCGCGCCGGCGCCTCGGGGTTCCTGCTCAAACGGGCCCGCCCCGCCGAGGTGGTGGAGGCGGTCCGGGTGGTGGCCGCCGGCGAGTCGCTGCTCTTCCCGGCCGCGATCCGCCAACTGGTCGGGGCGTACGGGCCGGCGGGCGGCGACCGGTTGAGCGCCGCCCGGCTCACCGAACGCGAGGCCGAGGTGCTGCGGTTGATGACCACCGGCCGGTCCAACCCGGAGATCGCCGCGCACCTGGTGGTGGGGGTGGAGACGGTCAAGACGCACGTCGGCAACGTGCTGGCCAAGCTGGGCGTCCGCGACCGTACGCAGGCTGTCATCGCCGCCTACGAGTCCGGCTTCGTCACCCCGTCCGGCTGATCGGTCCCTCCACCGGGGGAGAGGGTTCACCGCCGGCCGGGAGGGAATCCGGCGGCTGTCCGTCGAGGCTGAGAGCATGACAACGATCACTGCCTCCCCAACCCGTACCGACTCCCGCTGGCCGGACCGGCTCGCCCCACTGGCCGCCGGTTGGCTCGGCCTGTGGGGCGTGCTCGCCCTGATCGGCACCCTCACCGGCGCCGGCTACCCGTTCGGCCCGAACGATCCCCACGGCGGCGACGTCAGCCTGCTGCGCCTGGTGCCGGTGGAGGTGGCCACCCCGCTCTTCGCCGGCGTACTGCTCAGTGCCGCGGTGGCCGCCCTGGCCATGAGCCGCCCGGCGGCGCGCCCACCCGGCCCGCTGCGGGCGCTGCTCGCCGGCTACGGCTGGGCTGTCGCGTTCGTGCTCGTCCTGGTCGTGCCGGATGTCCGGGTGCTGATCGTGCTCGGCTACCTCCCGATACTCATCGTCGGCGCGCCGTTCGGCTGGCCGCCAATCGACTACGCCGACGTCTTCAACTGGGCGCTGTTCGGCCGGTTCGCGGCGCTGGCCGGCGGGCTGTTGCTGGCCGGGGCGGTGCTCGCCTGGCAGCGCCGCACCGCCGGGGACTGCGTGGGGTGCGGCCGTGGCGACACCGACCGAGGGTGGACCACCCCGGCCGCCGCCGCGCGCTGGGGCCGGTGGGCCGTGGGCATCGCGGCGGTCATCCCGCTGATGTACGCGCTGACCCGGTTCGCCTGGGCGGCCGGCATCCCACTCGGCATCTCCCGCGAGTTCCTGACCGAGATGCAGGACACCGGGATCGTCTGGGCCGGGTTCGGGCTGGCCGCCTTCGCCACCGTCGGCGCGATCCTCACCCTCGGCCTGGTGCAGCGCTGGGGTGAGCGGTTCCCGCGCTGGATGATCGGCCTCGCCGGCCGGCGGGTGCCGGTGAAGCTGGCCGTGGTGCCGGCCACCCTGGTCGCCATCGCGGTGACCGCGGCCAGCCTCGGGATGATCGGCCAACCGGAATTCTGGACGGGGATCGACCTGGCCGGGTTCCCACAGCGGCTCTGGCCGGTGTGGGGCGTGGCGCTCGGCGCGGCCACCTACGCGTACCACCTACGCCGCCGCGGCACCTGCCGGCGTTGCGACAGGGGCTGAGGGTGACAGCGGGGGTGCCCCCCGATGCCCGGGGCGCCCCTGCGAATGTGAGCTAGCGTGGGTCGGGTGACTGCGCCTACCCCGGTAATCCCGGTTCCACCGGCCGACCTGCCCGGCACGCTCGGCGCGCTACGGGCGGCCGGTCACCAGTACCGCACCGTCAAGCAGGAACTCCGCGACAACCTCCTCGCCCGGATGCGCTCCGGCGAGACCCGTTTCCCCGGCATCGTCGGCTACGACGACACAGTGCTGCCCGAGGTCGAGCGGGCCCTGCTCGCCGGGCACGACATGGTGCTGCTCGGCGAGCGCGGCCAGGGCAAGACCCGGCTGATCCGCTCACTGGGCGCGTTGCTCGACGAGTGGACCCCCGTTCTGCCCGGCTCGGTGCTCAACGAGCACCCGATGCACCCGCTCACCCCGGCGTCGCGCGCCCAGGTCGCCGAGGCCGGCGACGAGCTGCCGATCGGCTGGCTTCACCGCTCGATGCGGTACGGCGAGAAGTTGGCCACCCCGGACACCAGCGTCGGCGACCTGATCGGCGACGTCGACCCGATCCGCATCGCCCAGGGGCGTACCCTCGGCGACCCGGAGACCATCCACTTCGGGTTGGTGCCGCGCACCAACCGGGGCATCTTCGCCGTCAACGAGCTGCCCGACCTTGCCGAGCGCATCCAGGTGGCGCTGCTCAACGTGCTGGAGGAGCGGGACATCCAGGTTCGCGGCTACCAGCTGCGCCTGCCACTGGACCTGCTCCTGGTGGCCAGCGCCAACCCGGATGACTACACCAACCGGGGCCGGATCATCACTCCCCTCAAGGACCGGTTCGGCGCGGAGATCCGCACCCACTACCCGGTCGACCTGGAGCTGGAGCTGGCGCTGATCCGCCAGGAGGCCGACCTGGTCGCCGAGGTGCCGGAGCACGTGCTGGAGGTGCTGGCCCGCTTCGCCCGCGCCGTCCGGGAGTCGCCGTCGGTGGACCCGCGTTCCGGTGTCTCCGCCCGATTCGCCATCGCCGCCGCCGAGACGGTCGCCGGTGCCGCGCTGCGTCGCGCCGGTCTGCTCGCCGCCTCCGGCACCCCGGACGGACGGCCCGAGGTCGCCGTCGCCCGCGTCGGTGACGCGGTGTCGGTGACCAGCACGCTGCGCGGCAAGGTCGAGTTCGAGAGCGGCGAGGAGGGCCGGGAAACCGAGATCCTCGCCCACCTGTTGCGTACCGCGACCGCCGAGACGTTCCGGGCCCACCTGGCCGGGCTGGACCTGTCCGGGTTCACCGCCCTGGTCGAGGACGGCGCCGCGATCGAGACCGGCGAGTTGGTCAGCGCCGCCGAGCTGCTGCGCCAGGTCGGCACCGTACCCGGGTTGGCGAAGGTCCTGGACCGGCTCGACCTGGGCGACGCGCCCACCTCGGAGGTGGCTGCTGCGGCCGTCGAGTTCGTGCTGGAAGGGCTGCACCTGACCCGGCGGCTCGGCAAGGACGTCACCGACTCGGGGCGCACCGTCTACGGCGGCCGGGGCTGACCGTGGCCGGCAACCGGTTCCGTTACGGGCAGTGGAACGGCGGGCCCGACCCGCTCGCACCCCCGTACGACGTGCGCGAGGCGGTGGACGCTGTCGGTGCCGAGGTGCTGGCCGGCGGCAGCCTGCGGGAGGCGCTGCGTGATCTGCTGCGTCGTGGCCCGCAGGGGCGGGGTGGCCTGGACGACCTGGCCGCCCGGGCTCGGCGGCTGCGCCGGGAGGCGCTGCGCAGGGGCGACCTGGACGGGGCGGTGACCCGGGCCCAGGCACTGCTCGACCAGGCCCTCGCCGCCGAGCGCGACGAGCTGCGGGGTCGCGACGACGACGCCGCGCGGTTCGCCGAGGCGGTGCTGGACAATCTGCCCCGCTCGACGGCGCGGGCTGTGGAGGAGCTGTCCGGCTACCAGTGGGCCAGCGACGACGCCCGCCGCTCGTACCAGCAGATCCTCGACCAACTCCGCGACGACGTGCTCGGGCAGCGCTTCGCCGGGCTGCGCGACGCGGTGCGCGCCTCCGCCGATCCGGCCGCCCAGCAGCGGCTCGCCGAGATGATGGGCGATCTGAACGACCTGCTCGCCCGGCACGGCCGCGCGGAGGACACCACCGACGCATTCGCCGAGTTCATGCGCCGTCACGGCGACTTCTTCCCGGAGAAGCCGGAGAACGTCGACGAGTTGATCGACGTGCTGGCCCGTCGGGCGGCGGCCGGTGAGCGGCTGATGAACTCGCTCTCCGAACGGCAGCGCGCCGAGTTGGCCGGCCTCATGCAGCAGTCGCTCGGCGACCGCCTCGCCGGGGAGTTGTCAGCGCTCGACGCGAACCTGCGGGCGCTGCGACCCGATCTGCGTTGGGGGCGGGGCGAGCGGGTCCGCGGCGACCAACCGTTGGACTACGCCGACGCGGCTGGCGCGCTGGGTGAGATCGGCGACCTGGACGACCTGCTGGACCAGCTCGACCAGGAACACCCGGGGGCGACCCTCGACGACGTGGACGTCGACGCGGTGGCGCGCACCCTGGGCCGGGACGCGGCCGACGATGTTCGCCGGCTGCGCGATCTGGAGCGGGAGCTGCGCCGGCAGGGTTGGGTGAGCCGGGACGCCGAGGGGCTCACGCTGAGCCCGAAGGCGTTGCGCCGGCTCGGCGGGACCGCGCTGCGGCAGGTCTTCGCCGAGCTGACCGCCGGGCCGCGCGGCCAGCACGACCTGCGCTCGGCCGGCGCGGCGGGCGAGGTCAGCGGCGCGTCCAGGCCCTGGCAGTACGGCGACGAGCAACCGTTGGACGTGGTCCGCACGTTGACCCGGGCGGTCAGTCGGGCCGGGCCGACGGTCCCGGTGCAGCTCGCTGTGGACGACTTCGAGGTGGTGGAGACCGAGAGACGGGCCTCGGCCGCTGTGGTGCTCTGCGTCGACCTGTCGTACTCGATGATCTCTCAGGGTCGTTGGGGGCCGATGAAGCAGACGGCGCTGGCGCTGGCACACCTGATGGAGACGCGCTTCCCGCAGGACGCCCTCCAGATCGTGGGCTTCGGCAGGGAGGCGATGACGCTCACCCAGCAGGAGTTGGCGGCCGTGGAGCCGGACATGGAGCAGGGCACCAACCTGCAGCACGCGCTGCGGTTGGCGGGCCGGCACCTGCGCCGGCACCCGGACGCCGAGCCGATCGTGCTGGTGGTCACCGACGGCGAGCCGACCGCACACCTGGACCCGGACGACGGGGAGGCGCTGTTCCACTGGCCGCCGCTGCCGGAGACGATCGAGGCGACGGTCCGCGAGGTGGACCGGTTGAGCCGCTACGGCGCCACGCTCAACCTGTTCATGCTCGGTGACGACCCGGGCCTGCGGCGCTTCGTCGACGCGGTGGCCCGCCGCAGCCGCGGCCGCATGTTCACCCCGGACACCGACGACCTGGGCGAGTACGTGGTCAGCGACTACCTCCGCTCCCGCCAATCCCGCCGCTAACCCCCGCCGCTGCGGGTTGACTGGGGGGATGGAGAGCGGGGGATTGCGGCGGGCTTACGGTGCCGTGTTCGCGGAGGTCGACGCTGGCGGGTTCGGTCCGGCTGCGGAGGGGCAGCTCAGTGCCAAGCAGATCGTCGCGCATCTGGTCGCCAACGACGAGCTGATGATCCAGGCCACCGAGGCGTTGCTGGCCGGGTCGCCGTTCGCCTACTACGAGTTGGCAGAGGACATGCACCGCCCGCAGCTCGATGCCCTCGCCGCCGAGCAGGGTGGGCTGCGTGGCCTGGCCGCGCTGCTGCACGGCACCAGCGACCGGTTGTGCGGGCTGGTCGACCAGCTCGGTCTGGCAGCGGAGACCCCGGTCGAGACGCACCTACGCGAGGGCTTCGACCTCATCGTCGACGAGCCGCTGCCCTGGTCCCGCACCCTGGACCTGCACACCCGGGTGCACCTACCAAAGCACCAGGCCCAACTGCACCTGCTCCGCTCATAAGCCGCGACCCCCAGGCCCTCGTCGATCTTGCACTTTCTGTCTCGACAAAAATAGACGTAAGGGATTTTCGGGCAACCCAAAGTGCAAGATCGACGGGGGCCGGGCTGGGTCAGGTTTCGACCAGCTCGGGGCGGGGGTGGAAGGTGCGGCGGTAGGTCGAGGGCGCTACGCCGATGCGTTGGTGGAGTTGCTGGCGTAGGGCGGCCGTGGTGCCGAAACCGCAGCGGTGGGCGATCTGGTCGACGGTGAGTTCGGTCGTCTCCAGCAGCAGTCTCGCGTGGTCGGTGCGCTGTTGCAGCAGCCACTGGGCCGGGCTCAGGCCGGTCTCCGATCGGAAGCGTCGGGTGAAGGTGCGCACGCTCATCCGCGCCTGCTCGGCCAGGTCGCGCAGCGCGATCGGCTCGTGCAGCCGCTGCCGCGCCCACTCCCGGGCGCCCGCCGTGCTGGTGTCGGTCGCCTTCGGCACCGGCTGCTCGATGTACTGTGCCTGACCGCCGTCGCGCCACGGTGGCATCACGCAGCGGCGGGCCGCCCGGTTGGCCACCTCGCTGCCGTGGTCGAGGCGGATGACGTGCAGGCAGAGGTCGATGCCGGCGGCGACTCCGGCCGAGGTGAGCACCCGGTCGTCGGCGATGAAGAGCACCCCCGGGTCGAGGTCCACCCGGGGGTGCAGGCGGCGGAACCGCTCGGCGTACGCCCAGTGGGTGGTCGCCCGCCGCCCGTCGAGGAGCCCGGTGGCGGCGAGCACGAACGCCCCGGTGCAGATCGACATGACCCGGGCACCCCGCTCGTACGCCGCGCGCAGCGCCTCGGTCACCTCCGGCTCGACGACGCCCGCTGTCAACGCGGTGCCGTCGTGGATGCCGGGGACGATCACCGTGTCGGCGGTGTCCAGCAGCTCCAGACCATGGTCGGGGACCACCTGGAAGCCGGCGGTGCTGCGCACCGGCTGCCCGCCCGGGGTGCACACCCGGACGTCGTAGAAGGGTGTCCCGTCGGCGGCCCGGGCGGTGCTGAAGACCTGGGACGGGGTGCCGAGGTCCAGGCCGACCACCTGGTGCAGAGCGAGTACGGCGATCCGGTGCGGGCGAGCACTCATGGCCCGATTATTGCGCATGATGGCTTTCCGGCCACTCGTCGAGGTGGGTGGACCCGCTCAGACTTGTGCCGTGACAAAGAACCGCCGTCTGCATCCCGCCTGGCTGGTCGCCGCCGTCGCCTTCGTGGCGCTGGTCGGCGCTGCCGGCTTCCGCGCCACCCCGTCGGTGCTGCTGCACCCACTGCACGACGAGTTCGGCTGGCCCCTGGCCACGATCTCCGCGGCCGTCTCGGTCAACCTGCTGCTCTACGGCCTCACCGCGCCGTTCGCGGCCGCCCTGATGGACCGGTTCGGCATTCGCCGGGTGGTCTCGGTGGCGTTGCTGCTGGTCGCCGCGGGCAGCGGGTTGACGATCTTCATGACGGCCAGCTGGCAACTTCTGCTCTGCTGGGGTGTGCTGGTGGGGCTGGGCACCGGCTCGATGGCGCTGGCGTTCGTGGCCACCGTCACCGGCCGTTGGTTCGTCCACCGGCGGGGCCTGGTCACCGGAGTGCTGACCGCCGGCGGGGCGGCCGGGCAACTGGTGTTCCTGCCACTGATCGCCATCCTGGTACGCGACCACGGCTGGCGTACCGCCGCACTCGTGGTGGCCGCGGCGGCGCTGGCGGTCGTACCCCTGGTGGTGTGGCTCCTGCGCGAGCACCCGGCGGATCTCGGCCTGCCCGCCTACGGGGCGACCGAGGTCGTCGCGGCGCCGCCGGCGACCGGCGGCGCGGCGACCCGGGCGCTCGGCGCGCTGGCCACCGCGGCCCGGACCCGACCGTTCTGGCTGCTGGCCGGAGGGTTCGCGATCTGCGGGGCGACCACCAACGGCCTGGTCGGTACGCACTTCGTGCCGGCCGCGCACGACCACGGCATGGCCCAGACCACAGCGGCGGGCTTGCTCGCCCTGGTGGGGCTCTTCGACATCGTCGGCACCATCGCTTCCGGCTGGCTCACCGACCGGGTGGACAGCCGCCTGCTGCTCGGCATGTACTACGCGCTGCGCGGATTGTCCCTGTTGGTGCTGCCGAGCCTGTTCTCCGGCACCGCCGAGCCGAGCATGCTGGTGTTCATCGTCTTCTACGGCCTGGACTGGGTGGCCACCGTGCCGCCGACGGTGGCGCTGTGCCGGGAGTACTTCGGTGGCGCCGGGGCTGTGGTGTTCGGCTGGGTGTTCGCCGCGCACCAACTCGGCGCGGCGGTCGCCGCCACCGGCGCGGGGCTGGTCCGGGACCGGCTGGGCGACTACGCGGTGGCCTGGTACGTGGCGGGCGCGCTGTCGATCGGCGCCGCCGGGCTGTCGTTGCTGCTGCGCCGCCGGCCGGGCCGAGGAGTGCCGGAGGCCGTGCTGGCGGCCGCGACCGCGCCCAGGGCGTGGAGCTTCCGGGGCTGAACAACAGCGACGCGTCGGCCGGTCAGCTCAGTGTCCACTGCTGGGCCGGCCGGCCGTCGCACTGTCGCTGCCGGATGTCCTCGCCGGCCTCGACGGCGTCGTCGTCGGCCTGGGCGCATTTATTGCTGTGCGCGGCGACGAGCAGCACCGCACTGGTGCCCGTTCCGCCGAACCGCCACTGCTGGTTGGCCTCGCCGTGGCAGGGGAACTGCTGCAACCGCGCACCGTCGTCCCCACTGCCGCCCTCGACGTCGAGGCACTGCCCGTACGCGGCGTTCGTCAACGTCAGCACGCCCGTGCCGGCCGGGCTGACCACCCACTGCTGCTCCGGGGCGCCGTTGCACACTGCCAACTCGGCCTCGGCCTTCTCGCCGTCACCGTCGAGCCCCAGGCAGAGGCCCGAGGCGGCGCGCAGCACACGGGGCCCGGTGGGCGGGGCGGCCGGCGTGCTGGCCGACGGGGTCGGTGACGGCGCGGTCGGTGCGGTGGGGCTCGGCTCGCCGGCCGATTCGCTGGGCTGCGCCGCGCTGGACGGCGTACCGACCGACGCCGGCACCGCCGGCTCGTCGTCACCGTCGAGCAGCCCGGTGGCGAAGACGACCCCCAGGAGTACGCCGACGGCCCCGACCGCCACCGCGACCCGCAGCAACGGATCGGCCAGCGGGCCGGAGCGCGGTGCCCGGTGACCGCCGTAGACGGTGCCGGCGGGGTCGGGGCGTTCCTCGGGCGCGGACATACGCGCCATCCTCACCCACGACGTCGCGCCGGAGCCAGCCCGGCGGTGCGGCGGTTGGCGAGGCTCAGCGGGTGGGCTGCGGATCGGTGACGTCGGCGACTGTGGCGTCGAGGGCGGCGATCGCGGCGTCGGCGTCGACAGCGATGGCGAGACCACGCTCGCCGGCGCCCAGGGTGATCTCCCGGCCGCGCAGTCGCTCGTCGGCGACCACCGGCCAGGCCGTGCTCGCGCCGAACGGGGTGATGGTGCCGCGTTCGTAACCGGTGGCGGCCAGGGCGCCGGCCGCGTCCGGCATGGAGAGCCGGTGCACCCCGAGCAGGGTGCGCAGCTTGGGCCAGGAGATGACCCGGTCGCCGGGGGTCAGCACGAACAGGTGATCGTTGCCACCGCGCCGGACCACTATCGTCTTGACCACGTCGGGAACGGCCACGCCCCGGGCGGCGGCGGCCTCCGCGAGACTGCCGACCGCACCGTGGCTGACCAGCCGATACGGCAGTTGGGCGGCGTCCAGGGCGGTGATCGCTGGCGATGGCATGCCCGCCACGGTAGCCGTCGGGCCTGCCACCGGACGGGAAACTGCCACCGCCGACATCCCACGGTTTCCAAACGGCGAGCGTAAGGTGATCACATGCGCGCTGAGCGTGTGGATCACCCCATTGACCATGATCAAGCGGTGGACACGCTGCGACGGTCGTACGCCGCGGTGCCCACTGGCGAGCCTGTCCGGCTGGCCAAACGCACCTCCAACCTGTTCCGCCCCCGGTCCGCTCCCCGGACTCCGGGGCTCGACGTGAGTGGCCTCAACGGCGTGCTGTCGGTCGACCCGACCGGCCGTACCGCCGACGTGCAGGGCATGTGCACCTACGAGGACCTGGTCGACGCGACACTGCCGCACGGGCTGATGCCGCTGGTGGTGCCGCAGTTGCGCACCATCACGCTGGGCGGTGCGGTGACCGGCCTCGGGATCGAGTCGACCTCGTTCCGCAACGGCCTGCCGCACGAGTCGGTCCAGGAGCTGGATGTGCTCACCGGCTCCGGCGAGATCGTCACCGCCCGACCCGACGGCGAGCACGCCGAGCTGTTCGCCGCGTTCCCCAACTCGCTGGGCAGCCTCGGTTACGCCACCCGGCTGCGCATCGAGCTGCAACCGGTCGGCCGGTACGTGGCGTTGCGCAACGTCCGGTTCACCCAACTGGAGGCGCTGACCGACGCGATCGCGGAGGTGACCGCCACCCGGTCCTGGGCCGGCGAACCGGTGGACGCGATGGACGGGGTGATGTTCAGCCCCGGCGAGGCGTACCTGACCTTCGCGACGTTCACCGACGCGGCCGACCCGCCCAGCGACTACACCGGTCAGGCGATCTACTACCGGTCGCTGCGCCAGCGCACCCGCGACGTGCTCACCGCGTACGACTATCTGTGGCGCTGGGACACCGACTGGTTCTGGTGCTCGGCGGCGTTCGGCGCGCAGCACCCGGTCGTGCGCAGGCTCTGGCCGGCGCGTTACCGGCGCAGCGACTTCTACCACCGACTGGTCCGGCTGGAGCACCGCCACCAGGTGGCGGCCCGGATCGACCGGCTGCGCGGGCAACCGGCCCGGGAGCGGGTCGTGCAGGACGTGGAGATCCCGCTGGACCGTACTGCCGACTTCCTGCGCTGGTTCGCCGGCGCTGTGGGAATGAACCCGGTGTGGCTGTGCCCGTTGCGACTGCGTGAGCCGGCGGGGCCCGGCTCGGCGCGGTCCTGGCCGTTATATCCGCTGCGGGCCGGGCAGGACTACGTCAACATCGGGTTCTGGGGGAGCGTGCCGGTCGCGCCGGGCGCCGCCGACGGCGACGTCAACCGCACGATCGAACGCAGGGTGTCGGAGTCGGGCGGGCACAAGTCGCTCTACTCCGACGCGTACTACGACCGGGACGCCTTCGATCGCCTCTACGGCGGCGACACGTGGCGCGCGGTGAAAGACCGCTACGACCCGGACCACCGGCTGACGGGACTGTACGAAAAGGCGGTAGCACGAGCATGAGCCTGACCGACAGAGATCAGGGGGCGGCGAGCGTCCCCGCCACCCCACCGGCGGGGGGCCGGCCCACGGGTCCGACCGTCGCGGATGTCATCCGCGCGGTCACCACTGGGCCGTTGCCGGTGCGGATCACTGGGTACGACGGCAGCGCCGTCGGCCCGTCCGATGCCGGCATCACCCTGGCGATCCATTCCGAGCGTGGGCTGTCGTACCTGCTCACCGCACCCGGTGACCTGGGCATGGCCCGGGCGTACGTCAGTGGTGACCTGGCGTTGCAGGGCGTGCACCCGGGTGACCCGTACGAGGCGTTGCGGGTGCTCAAGGACGAGTTGCGGTTACGCCCACCGTCGTTGGCCGAGGGGCTGGCGCTGGTCCGGGGGCTGGGCTGGGAGCGGCTGATGCCGCCGCCGGCACCGCCGCAGGAGGCGCAGCCTCGGTGGAAGCGGGTGATGAACGGGCTGCGGCACTCGCGGGTGCGCGACAGCACTGCCATCTCGCACCACTACGACGTCTCCAACGCCTTCTACGAGAAGGTGTTGGGCCCGTCGATGACGTACACCTGTGCGGTTTTCCGGTCTCCGGACGACACGCTGGAGCAGGCCCAGGCGGCGAAGTACGACCTGGTCGCCGGCAAGCTGGCCCTGAAGAAGGGGATGCGGCTGCTGGATGTCGGGTGCGGCTGGGGTGGCATGGTGCGCCACGCCGCCCGCGAGTACGGCGTCAAGGCCCTCGGGGTGACCCTGTCGCAGGCGCAGGCGCAGTGGGCGCAGGCCGCGATCGAGCGGGAGGGGTT
The DNA here is from genome assembly GCF_022229005.1 of Micromonospora trifolii. GTDB lineage: Bacteria > Actinomycetota > Actinomycetes > Mycobacteriales > Micromonosporaceae > Micromonospora > Micromonospora trifolii. Next base: position 80,086 of record NZ_JAKKFD010000009.1, on the reverse strand, counting down.
GAGCGAGCTGGCGGAGGTGCGATACCTGGACTATCGGGACGCGCCGGCCGAGCAGTTCGACGCCATCTCCTCGATCGGGTTGACCGAGCACATCGGGGTGCGCAACTACCCGGCCTACTTCGGGGCGCTGCGCAGCCGGCTGCGGCAGGGCGGGCGGTTGCTCAACCACTGCATCACCCGCGCCGACAACCGCGCGCCGCACCGCTCGGGCGCTTTCATCGACAGGTACGTCTTCCCGGACGGTGAGCTGGCCGGTCCGGGTCGGCTGATCAGTGAGGTGCACGACGCCGGGTTCGAGGTGCACCACGAGGAGAACCTGCGCCAGCACTACGCGCTGACGCTGGCCGCCTGGTGCCGCAACCTGGTCGAGCACTGGGACTTCTGCGTCTCGGAGGTGGGCGCGGGCACCGCCCGGGTGTGGGGGCTCTACATGGCCGGGTCGCGGATGGCGTTCGAACGCAACGGCATCCAGTTGCACCAGGTGTTGGCCACCCACAACGGCCCGAACGGCGTGAGCGGCTACCCGCTGCGACCGGACTGGTTGCCCTGATCACCCGCTGAGCGCCGCCTGAGGCCGCGTCGAGAAAGTCGGCGCGGCTTCTCGCGAAGCGATTGACAAAGATGTTTTGTACGTACAAACTGATTTTGCCATGAGAGATGTCCTGTACCTGGAGCAGATCGAGCAGGCCGAAGTCCTGCTCAAGCCGCAGCGCGTCGAGGTGCTGCGGCAACTGGCCGAGCCGCACACCTGCACCGAGGTCGCGGCCCGACTCGACCAGACGCCACAGCGCGTCTACTACCACGTCAAGCAGCTCGTCGCGGCCGGCCTCGTCGAGCTGGTCAACGAACGCAAGGTCCGCGGCATCACCGAAGGCATCTACCAGGCCGCCGCCCGGTCCTACTGGCTCTCCCCGCGGCTCGTCGGCCGGATCGGCCTGCGCCGGGCCCGCGACGAGCTGAGCCTGGGCTACCTGCTCGACCTGATGGAGGAGGTCCAGGCCGACATCGCCGGCCTGGACCGGGCGGCACCCGAGCTGCCCTCGATCGGGGTCTCCGGCGAGATCCGGGTGCCGGCCGAGCAGCGCCAGCAGTTCCTGCACGACCTGCAAACCGCACTTCAGGAGTTGTTCACCCGCTACGGCGGCAGCGAAGGAGATGCCTTCAAGCTGGCCGTCGCCTGCTATCCGAAAGGGAACGACAATGAGTGAGCCGATGAAGGTCCAGGCCCGTCTCTCCGCGCCCGTCGGGCGCGTCCGCCAGGCCCTGACCGATCCGGCCGAGCTGCGTCTCTGGCTGGCCGAGCACGCCGAGGTCGAGCTGCCCCAGCGGTACGAGTTCTGGGGCCGCTACACGCCGGAGGGCGACACCCCGCACCAGCGGCTGCTGCACGCCGACGACGACACGCTGCGCTTCGGCTGGCTGCTCGACGGTGTGGAGACCACCACCGAACTCCAGCTGACCGCCGAGGGCACCGACAGCACCGTGCTGACGCTGATCCAGAGCCACTTCGACTTCGCCGAGGCGATGAGCGGCTCCACCATCCGGGGCGTGCTCCAGACGTACTGGGCGCTGTCCATCGCCAACCTGGCCGCCCACGTGGAGGGCAAGCCGCTGCTGCCGCGCACCGACTTCACCTCCGCCGACCTGCGCGGTGAGCTGGTCATCGCTGCCCCCGCCGACAAGGTGTGGGAGTCGCTGACCAACTCCGAGCAGGCCAGCGCCTGGTTCGGCTACCCGATCGGCATTGAGCCCTGGGTCGGCGGCCGGTACGCCATGGGCGGCTTCGAGAACGGCTACGCGGCCAAGGTCGTCGACCTGGAGCCCGGCCGGCGGATGTCCGTCGACTGGGGCCCGACCGGCGTGACGAGCTGGGAGCTGGCCGAGTCCGGTGGCCGGACCACGCTGACCTTCGTGCAGAGCGGCTTCGACGAGGCCAACCCCCCGTACGGGGCCTGGAGCGGGTCGGTTGCCGGGCTGTTCGAGCTGCGCCGCTTCCACGAGGTGCCGAACTGGCAGCCGATCTGGATCGCCGAGGAGATCCCCGGCCTGGAGCCCGCGCCGGCCAGCTGAGCGTTTCGTCTTGATCGTCTCGCCCTGATCGTGCTCGATCCAGGATGTAGTGGCCTCATTCACCCCGGAGGCCACTACATCCCGGGTCGAGCACGATCTTGTGTGGGTGGGCGCGGGGTCTCGGCGATCCGCTGGCGGGATCTGGTGACTTTTCGCTGTCGAGTGGGTACTGCCGGGCGATGTTCTTCATCTTTGGTCTGCGTACCAAGGTCGACCGGTCCGGTGTCGTGCAGCAGGTCTGCCGCCACTGCGGCAACCAGGCCGCGCAGGTGATCACCCGCCGCTCGACGAAATTCACCCTCTTCTTCATCCCCCTCATTCCCATCCGCACCCGGTACGCGCAGCAGTGCACGTTCTGCGGTGCGGAGTACGAGATCTCCCGGTCCGACGCCGAGCGCCTCCCGGTCGGCTGACCCGACGATGGAACGCTTCCTCTGCTGGCTGATCGGCCGACCAACGTCCTCGGCCGACGTGGCCGTGCACACAGTTGCCCGCCCGCCCTGCACCCCTGGCCGGCGCAGACGCCGCCGCGCCCGCCGTCCGTTGGCCGGCACCGCACTGCCCCGTTCACCCTGGAACCGATCCGCGGGCCGCTGACCTTGACCGAGTCCGGAGGCCGGGGCCCACGGCCGGAGCCGCAGCGGGGTGAACGTTCGGCTCTGGCGGCGTTTCTGGGCGCTGGTTAGGCTTTCGGGGTTTGCCGTGGACCGGCGCCGCCGAGGGTGCACGCACGACGAAAGAGCCGGAGCGACCGTGTCCCGACAGGACGGAAAGCAGGCTGCGGGGACGCTGAACCCCGCCGGCGCGTTCGTCGCGGCTGCGGTCATCCTGCTGGAGGCGGGCTGGCTGGTCGCCGCGTTGCCCGGCGCCGCGCTGGTCAGCGACATCGGCGCGATGCTGGTCGCCGGTTGGGCGACGCTCGCGTGCGTCGGGGTCTCCCGTCGGCATCCGGCGCCGCTGCGCCGGTTCTGGACGCTGCTCGCCCTCACCATGGCGCTCGCCGCCATCGGCCGGGCGATCTGGACGGTGCAGCGGCTCGTCGGCGACGACCTGCCGCACACGCCGGTGGTCGGGGTGGTGTTCACCGCAGGCATCCTGACCGGCACCGCCGCGCTGCTCAGCTCGCCGTCCGCACCGAGGACCGCGGTCGGGCGGGCCCGTACGTTGCTGGACGGGGTGATCGTCGCCCTGGCCCTGGTGCCGATCGGTTGGGTGCTGGTCTTCCGGGGGGTCGCCGCCGCCGAGCTGGCCGACCCGGCGCGCACGCTGGGGCTGCTCTTCCCGATGTTCGACCTGATGCAGCTCACCATCCTGGTCGCGGTCTCCGGGCCGGCCCGACCGATGTGGCGGCCGATGACCGTCCTGGCGGCGAGCCTCACGCTGCGGGTCGTCGCCGACGTCGTCTACGTGTCGTTGGTCGCCCGCGCCGACTACACCGCCGGTCACCCGATCGACCTGTGCTGGCCATTGAGCTACCTGCTGATCGGCCTGGCCACCCGCAACCCGCCGCCCCCGGACTGCGACGGCACCGACGACACCGCCGAGTCGCCGCTGCCGCCGTGGTGGCGGGTGGCGCTGCCGTACCTGCCGGTGGGTGGGGCGATCATCGCTGTGGTGCTGGCACGTCGGCCCACCGGGCAGACCCCGCAGCTCGTGTTCGTGACCATGATGGTGCTGCTGGCCGCCCTCGCCGTCCGGCAGGGGTTGGCCGCCAACGAGAACCTCCGGTTGGTGGCCCGGCTGCGCCGGCTCGCGTACGGCGACCAACTCACCGGGCTGCCCAACCGGCTGTTGTTCAACCGGCGGCTGCGCCTGGCCCTGCGCGACGGGCGACCGGTGGCCGTGCTGCTGCTCGACCTGGACGGTTTCAAGCAGGTCAACGACCGGTTCGGGCACGCCACCGGCGACACCCTGCTGACCGGGCTCGCGGCTCGGATGCACACCGCCGTGAACGGCGACGGCACCATCGCCCGGCTCGGCGGCGACGAGTTCGCGGTACTTGTCGACGGCGAACGGCCGGTGTCACCCGAACGGCTCGCCGAGCGGCTGCTGGACGCGCTGCGGCCCTCCGACGACGAGGAGGACGTCGGGGTGCACCCGTCGGCGAGCATCGGCATCGCCGAGTACGGCCCGCAGCACGCCTCCCACACCGACCTGCTGCGCGACGCCGACATCGCCATGTACGCGGCCAAGGCGGCCGGGAAGTCCGCGTACCGCACGTGCACGCCGGCGTTGCGTGAGTCGGCCGTCTCCCGCGCCGAGTTGATCGCCGACCTGCGCCGCGCTGTCGACGAGGACCAGCTGCACCTGGAGTTCCAACCCATCGTCGACCTGGCCACCGGCGCGGTGCGCAGCGCCGAGGCGCTGGTGCGCTGGCGGCATCCTCGGCTGGGGATGTTGCCGCCGGCGAAGTTCCTGCCCCTGGCCGAGGAGACCGGGCTGATCCTGCCGATCGACCGCTGGGTGATCCACGAGGCGTGCCGGGCAGCCGCGACCTGGCGGGGCCGGGCGCCGGAGGCGACAGTCGCTGTGAACATCGCCGCCGCGCACCTGCGCCGGCCGGACCTGATCGCCACTGTCACGGCGGCCACCAGCGCCGCCGGGCTGGCACCGCGGGCGTTGACCCTGGAGCTGACCGAGTCGGCGCTGATCGAGGGCACCGAGGCGGTGCTGGAGCGGCTGCACCAACTCCGGGAGCTGGGCATCCGGATCGCCATCGACGACTTCGGCACCGGTTACTCGTCGCTGAGCTACCTGCACCGCATCCCGGCCACCGAGCTGAAGATCGACAGGTCGTTCGTGGCCCGACTGGGCACCGACGACCGGGCGTACGCCACGGTGGAGATGGTCACCCGCCTGGCCGGCGCGTTCGACCTGGCTGTGGTCGCCGAGGGGGTGGAGACCGAGCGTCAGCACGAGGCGGTCGCCGCGATCGGCTGCCCCCGCGGCCAGGGCTATCTGTACGGGCGGCCGGACGCCCCCGCGATGGTGGGTCAGAATCGGAGTTGACTCTCACGTAACGGCAGGCAGGAGCCTGGTTCCCGGAAGGGAGGGGGACCATGGCGTACGCGGTGGGTCAGGTTGCGAAGGTGGCCGGCGTGACGGTGCGGACGCTGCACCACTACGACGAGATCGGGTTGCTCTCGCCCAGCGGGCGCACCTCGGCCGGTTACCGCCGCTACGACGACGCGGACCTGCAACGGCTGCAACTCGTCCTGTACTACCGGGAGCTTGGTTTCCCGCTTGAGGAGATCACCGCGATCATCGACGACCCGGCGGCCGACCCGGCCGCGCATCTGCGCCGGCAGCACGAACTGCTGACGGTACGGCTCAAGCGGTTGCAGGAGATGGTCACGGCGATCGAGTTCGCGATGGAGGCGAGCAAGATGAACATCCAACTCACGCCGGAGGAGCGGTTCGAGGTCTTCGGTGACGTCGACCCGGAGGAGCACCAGGCCGAGGCGGAGCGGCGGTGGGGTGACACCGACGCGTACCGGGAGTCGAACCGGCGGGCCGCCAGCTACACCAAGGACGACTGGCTGCGGCACAAGGCGGAGAACGAGGACTGGGGTCGGCGGATCGTCGCCGTGCTGGCCTCGGGCGTGCCGGCGGACAGCCCGGAGGCGATGGAGCTGGCCGAGGAGCACCGGCAGCTGATCAGCCGCTGGTTCTACGAGTGCTCGTACGAGATGCAGACCGGGTTGGCCGACATGTACCTGGCCGACGAGCGGTTCACCGCGTACTACGAGAACATCGCCCCGGGGCTGGCCGCGTACCTGCACGAGGCGATCCACGCCAACGCGATCAGCCGGGCGTGACGGGGTGCGGTCCGGCTAGTCTGGCCGGACCGCACCGCCCGGGGGAGATGACAGTGCAGAAACCGAAGCTGATCGCCGCTGTCGCCGTGCTCGTGGTGGCTGTCGGCGCCGGGGCGTGGGCGATGGTCGCCGCCGGCGACGACGAACCGGACGCGGGTCGTCCGGCGGCGTCGGCGAGCACCGACCCGGTCGGTGTGCTGAAGGCCGCAGCCGCGAAGGCCGACGAGCAGGCGTACAAGCTGACAGTCGGCACCGGCGGTACGGACGGCGACGCCACTGTGCTGCTGTGGGACCCGAAGGCGAAGCGTGGTCTGGAGACCACTTCGCTGAAGGTGCCCAGCGGTGTGGTGAAGATCGAGCGGTTGACCACCGGGCCGGACGTGTACGTGCGGGTCACCGCCCCGGACCGCCGTGTGCCGGTCTGGGACGGCAAGACCTGGTGGCACGTCGGCGCCCCGGGCGCGCCGGCGGCCAAGCAGGGCCTGGACAACACCCGGCTGGCCAGCACGTTGGGCGCGCCGGCGGGGGTTCGGCTGACCGGCGAGCGGGAGTACGCGGGCACGCTGGATCTGCGCCAGAGCGGCGCGGTGCTGGGCAGCGGCGTCGGCAGTGTGCTCGGGGAGCGGGCCGGTGCGGTGCCGTTCACCGCGGCCGTGGACGAGCAGGGTCGGCTGGTCCGCTACCGGATCGAGTTGGCCAGCGAGCAGTCGCAGACCGCCCAGCTCGATCTGACGTACTCGGACTTCGGGCTGCCGGTGTCGGCGGACCCGCCGGCGGCCGACCTGGTGGGCGAGGACCCGCCGGCGAACATTCCCGGCGCCTGAGGTCGGCTCACTCCTCGACCGCCCCGTCGACCGGGGTGACCAGGAAGTCGTAGACGGTGCGGGCCATCCGCCGGACCGTCTCGTCGCCGGTGGCCATGGGGCCGGCGGTGAGGAACGCGACGGCCGTCTCGGTGCCGGGGATCAGGTAGTAGCCGACGTCGTGTGAGGCGTCCGGCAGGTCACCGGTCTTGTGGGCGACCGGCACGCCCGGTGGCAACGCGGCCGGGATCTTCGTGTTCAGGGTCTGTTCCCGCATGAACCCGATCATCAGGTCGCGGGAGGCGGGGGTGAGGATCTCGCCGTCCCAGACCGCGCCGAGCAGTGTAACCACGTCGTCCGGGCTCGTGTAGTTCTCCTCGCCGCGTTGCGCCGCAGCGCTGTCGAGCATCCGGCGGGCCAGGATGGTGGAGCGTTGGTTCATCGAGTCGATCAGCGCGTTGACCGGGGCGAACCCACCCAGGTAGGTGATCAGCACGTTCGCGGCCACGTTGTCGCTGTACTTGATCAGGTACTGCGCGAGTCGGCGCACTGTGACCACCTGTGGGAACGTCTCGAACTGCAGTTGACCGGTGCCGCCGACCACGTCCTCCGGGGTGACCAGTACCCCGTCGTCGAGGAAGACCTGTCCACAGTCGACGCGACGCAGCAGCTCGACGAGGATCCACAGTTTGATGACGCTGGCCGCCTTGGGGCGCAACGATCCGTTGACGGCGATCTGCTGGTCGCCGTAGCGGCCGGACAGGTCGCGGACGGTGACCCCGGCCGGGTTGAGGCTCGCGTCGGCGACCACCCGGGCGAGCTGCCCGCTGAGCGGGAACAGCCGGGCCCCGGCGACCGGGTCGGTGGGTGGCTGCGGGCTGGTGACCACCACACCGGTCAGCGTCGTCGGCGGGCGGTGCCGCTGGATCACCTCCAGCGTGCCCTCGCTGCGCCCGACCAACGGCACCCGGTAGCGGTAGGCAGTCCCTCCGACGACGACTGCGCCGCTGGCCACCCCGGCGGCGACCCGCATGGTCGGGTCGGCGACCCGACCGGTGTCGCCGTCGCAGGCGCGGTAGCGCACGGTGTGCCCGAGCGAGTCGACAGCGAACACCCCGCCGGGAAACGACAGCCAGGACACCTCGCTGGTCGGCGGGCGCTCCGGCGTCGGGTCCACCCCGGGCTCGTGGCTCTCCGCGGCGGGCTCGCGTCCCGGGCCGTCCGCGGTGGCCGGCCCGGTCGTCGCGACCACCGCGAGCGCGACCGCCGCCGACAGCCACTTCAGGGGTACGCGGGCAGAGTTCCCCAGCAGGGAAAATGAGCGCCTCTTGTCGCTTTTTCTCACGTTTGCACGATATGAAGCCCTGGTGGCGGGTGAGGCCGGCGGGACCCCTGTCACCCGTCTGGGCGGCGATGTCCTGACGAGGGTGATGACACAGAGACATCATGATGAGTCACAGGCATCATGCTCATCAGCAACCTCGACTCCTGGAGGCCCCACCGTGTTGATCATCGCAGGCAGCTTGCATGTCGAACCGGAAAGCCGCGACGCCTACCTGTCGGGCTGCGGCCCGGTCATCGCGCAGGCCCGCGCGACAGCAGGTTGCCTCGACTTCCTGCTGGCGGCCGACCCGTTGGAGCCCGGCCGGATCCACGTCTACGAACGGTGGGAGTCCGCGGAGCAGTTGGCCGCGTTCCGTGGCTCCGGGCCGGAGGACGCGCAGGAAGCGGCCATCCTCGACGCCGACGTGCAGCGCTACCTGATCGCCGGCGTCGAGGCACCCTGACCCGACGGCGAGCCGGCACCTGTCACGTCGGCGGCAGGGGTCCGGTGGGCAGGCCGGGTGCCATCCGACGGATCGAGGCGAAGGTCGGCGTGAGGGCCTCGTACAGCTCGGCGAAGAGCGGCAGCAGCGCCGCGTAGGTGGCGGCGGCTGCCGGGTCGGGACGGACCGTCTCCTCGATCCGCACCAGGTCGGCGGCGACGTCGATGCTCGGGATCAGCCCGAGCGCCTCCATGCCGAGCAGCGCGGCGCCGAAGCTCGACCCCTCGTGCGCTGCCGGGAAGCTCACCGGCAGGCCGAGGGCGTCGGCGAGCATCTGCCGCCACAGGCCGCTGCGGGCGAAGCCGCCGCCGGCCCGGACCTCCCGGACCTCGTTGCCGGCCGCGCGCACCGAGCTGAGCACCAGCGCGAGCTGCTGGCAGACGCCCTCCAACGCGGCCCGCACCAGATGTTCGCGGCGGTGTGCGTGGGTCAACCCCACGTACGCGCCGCGCGGCAGGGCGCTCCAGTGCGGTGCCCGTTCGCTGTGCAGGTACGGCAGCATGATGAGCCCACCCGAACCGACCGGCGCGCGGGCCGCCAGGGCGACCAGGTCCTCCTCGGAGTGCTCGCCCAAATCGGGGGCGAGCGCCGCGCCGGCCCACTTGAGCACGATGCCGCCGTTGTTGATCGCGCCACCGACCGCCCAACGCTGCTCGGTCAGCGCGTAGCAGAACACCCCGCCGAGCGGGTCCACGCCGGGCCGCTCGACCATCACCCGCATCGCCCCGCTGGTGCCGATCGAGCAGGCCACCATGCCGGGGTGCACAGCGCCCAGGCCCAGGTTCGCCAGCGGTCCGTCGCCAGCGCCGACCACCACCGGGGTGCGCTCCGGCAGGCCGGTCTCGGCCGCGGCCTGCGGGATCAGGTTGGGCAGCACGGCCGTGGTGGCGACGAGCTGCGGGAGCTGTTCCGCTGTGATGCCGGCGATGGTCAGCGCCTCGCGGTCCCACTCCAGCTTGTGAATGTCGAGCAGGCCGGTGGCCGAGGCGATCGAGTGGTCGGTGACCAGCGCGCCGCAGAGCCGCAGCAGCACCCAGTCCTTGATGCCCACCCAGTGCGTCACCCGCTCGAAGAGTTTCGGCTCCTGCTCGGCGAACCAGAGCAACTTGGGCAGCGGTGACATCGGATGCATCGGCGTGCCGGTACGCCGGTGTAAAGCCAGCCCCGACGGCACCGCCCGCAACCGCTCGGCCTGCCGGGTGGACCGCGAATCGGCCCAGGTCACCGAAGGGGTGAGCGGATTGCCGTCCCGGTCCAACCCGATCAGGCTGTGCATGGCGGAGCCGAACGACAGCCCGGCCACCGGCTGGACCAGCTCGGCCACGACCATGCTGATCGACTTGAACACGGCTTCGAGGATGAGCTGCGGGTCCTGCTCGGCGTAGCCGGGCTGCGGGTTGTCGAGCGGGTAGCCGACCAGGTGGCTGCCGAGCTGCCGCCCGTCGGTGTCGTACGCGACGGCCTTCGTGCTGGTGGTGCCGATGTCGACCCCGATCACGACCCCGGGCAGCGTGACTGCCGGCACGACCGTCACCCCCTCAGGAAACGTGAATCGACGCAAGAGTATCGCCCTATCGTGTTGGTTGCTCCGCCGATCGGGTAGTTCGCCCGATTCGGCGTGTCCGGGCGCCGCGCCGGACCTGTTAAACCTCGTGACACCCCCAGATTGGTGGCCAGCGCGGCGAAGGGGTCGGCGTGGCGAAGACTGATTCGACGGGTTCCACATGGCGGTACCGGTGGGCGCACCGGCAGAACGTGCGGCGGGTCAGCACGTACCGCGGCGCTGAGGCGGCGTGGCGGCGACGCGACGACGAGTTACGGCGGCTACGCGCCCTGGCCGCCGACTTCCAGGGCTCGGCAGCCGCAGGCGCCGGGCTGGCGTTGGAGTTGGCCGCCGACGAGGTGGTGCTCTGGGCACTACCCGCGGCGCAACTGGTCGAGGTACGGCACACCACGGTGCTGCCCGCGCCGGACCTCGCTGTCGCCCCGCGAACCGGGCCGCTGCGCCCGCGCCGCCCGGACGGCGTACGCGTCACCGACGCCGGCATGGCCGTGATCACCAGCCGTCGACTCGTGCTGCTCGGCGGGCGGGGCCGGCGCGACTGGGCGTACGGCCGGATAACCGGCCTGGCCCACGACCCGGCGGCGCCGGTCACACTGATCCAGGTGCTGGACCGGCGGCGTACCTCCGGGTTGTTGCTGCCCACCAACGCCGCGCCGGACTTCCGGTTCAAGCTCACGCTGGCCTTCGCCGACGCGATCGAACAGCGCGCCGCGGTGATCGCCCAACTCGACGAGCTGATCGCCGAGCACGCCCAGCTCAAGCCGTTCCGGCCGGCAGTGAACACCCCGGCGCAGGCCCGGTTCTCCGCGCGGGTGCCGGGTGGCCGCAGGACCATCGCGGTGGCGGCGGCCATCGCGCTGCTGGTGCCGGCGGCGCTGATCGAGTCGGACCCGTCCGACCCGACAGGTGGCGCGGAGGTCGCCGCCGCCGCCACCCCGGCACCCACCACCAGCGGGGCACCCGGGCTGATCCGCCCGGCCGGCCCGGCGCTCGCGCTGAAGACCCCGCCGCCGAAGCCGACGAAGTCCCCGCGCCCGTCGCCCAGCGCCACCCAGGGCCCGCGCTGCGGGGCGCCGGAGAACCCACTGGGGTACGGCTTCTGTGGCGGCACGCGGATCCGCAAGCCGGCCGCCGAGGTGTGCGACTGGTTCGACTGCGTACCGGAGTTCTGGGCCGGACGCGGTTACCTCGTGCAGTGCCGCGACGGTTCGGTGAGCCTGGCCGGCGGTCGGTCCAACGCCTGCGCCGAGCACCAGGGCGTGCGGCGGACCATCACGAAGTGACCGATTCGGGGGCTGAAGTCCGCTTCACTCGGCCAGAATGATCGAGTGGAGATCCGGTCTGACGATGGCGCTCGGGTGCGGGTACGCCCCGTCGGCTACCAGCCTGGCATCGACCCGCCCGACGACCCCGACGGGGCCACGCCCGGCTGGCACGACTGGCTGCTCATCGAGGTGGACGCCCGCACCGCCGACGGCCAGACCTGGTCACACCACTACCCGAGCCTCATGGTCGAGGAGGCCCGCGCGCTCGGCGGCTGGCTGCACGGGCAGGCCACCGCCGCCCTCGGGCTGAGCGCGCCACCGGCGATGGTGCGCTTCACCGAACCCAACCTGGCCCTGCGCAGCCGGGTGCTGCGCCGCCGCCGGCTGGAGCTGATCGTGGAGTTCTCCGCCGAGTCGCTGCCACCGTGGATGCGCCGCCCGTCCACAGCGATCTACCCGCTGATCCTCACCATCTCCGCGGACGCCCTCGCCACCGCCGCCGAGCACTGGGCCGAGCACTGCGAGGCGTACCCACCGCGTACCCAGTCGCGGTTTCCGACCCACGGCCCGCAGCCGTACCGTCGGCGAGCCGGCTGACGCGGCCTTCCTTGTCCCAACGGGACCAGCCTGCTGTGATGGGCGGTCATGGGGGACGAGCAGGTGCACCGCACGGTCGAGGCGGTCTGGCGGATCGAGGCCGGACGGGTGATCGCGGCGCTGGCCAGCCTGGTGCGTGACATCGGCTGGGCCGAGGAGTTGGCTCAGGACGCTCTGGTGGCCGCACTGGAACAGTGGCCGCGCGACGGCGTGCCGGCCAACCCGGGCGCCTGGCTGACCACTGTCGGCAAGCGGCGGGCGATCGACGCGTTGCGCCGCCGGAATCTGCTGGAACGCCGGGTCGCCGATCTCGGGCGCGACCTCGGCGACCAGCAGTTCACCCCCGACTTCGACGCCGCCTTCGAGGAGAGGATCGACGACGACCTGCTGCGGCTGGTCTTCACCGCCTGCCACCCGGTGTTGTCGCCGCAGGCACGGGCGGCGCTGACGCTACGCATGCTCGGCGGTCTGAAGACCGAGGAGATCGCGCGGGCCTTTTTGGTGCCCGAGACGACCGTCGCGCAGCGGATCACCAGAGCCAAGAAGACCCTCGCCGAGGCGAAGGTGCCATTCGAGGTGCCCGGCGCCGCCGAGCGCGGCGAACGGCTCGCGTCGGTGCTGGAGGTGATCTACCTCATCTTCAACGAGGGCTACTCGGCGACCGCCGGAGGCGACTGGATGCGCCCTGCCCTCTGCGCGGATGCGCTACGCCTGGCCCGCGTCCTGCAGGGGCTGATGCCGGACGAACCGGAGGTGCATGGGCTCGCCGCGTTGCTGGAGATCCAGGCCTCCCGCACCGCCGCGCGGGTCGGCCCCACCGGGGAGCCGATCCTGCTCATGGACCAGGACCGGGAGCGCTGGGACCGGATACTGATCCGTCGGGGTCTGGCCGCCCTCGACCGGGCCCGAGCCGCCGAGGGCGCACCCGGCCCGTACACCCTCCAGGCGGAGATCGCGGCCTGTCACGCTCGGGCGCGTACCCCGCAGGAGACGGACTGGGCGCGGATCGCGGCCGGCTACGCGGAGCTGGCCCGAGTCGTACCGTCGCCGGTCGTGGAGCTGAACCGGGCCGTCGCGGTCTCCTTCGCCGACGGCCCGGCCGCCGGACTGGAACTGGCCCAGGCGCTGGTCGACGAGCCGGCGCTGGCCGGCTACCACCTGCTGCCCAGCGTCCTCGGCGACCTGCTGGCGAAGCTGGGCCGCTACGACCAGGCGTGCGCCGAGTTCGAACGGGCCGCCGAGCTGACCGGCAACGAACGCGAACGCGCGCTGCTCCGCGCCCGTGCCGCCGACTGCGCCCGCGGCGTCGCGCCAACCGGCTGAAAATTTTCCGAACGTCATGTCGTATCCCGCGCCGGTCGCTCGACGCGTCAGTGGGAGCCGGCTCGAACCGGCACGCGCGGACCGGCGAACGGCCGGCAGAGACAAGGAGATCGACATGACGACGGACGTGATGAGCGCAGGATCCCCAGTGGCGGGCGTCGACTCCCGGCGTACGACGACCAGGGCGCTGCTGGCCGGCGGAGTCGTAGCCGGCCCGCTCTTCGTGGTGGTGGCCGCCGCTCAGGTGCTCACCCGCGACGGGTTCGACCTGAGCCGGCAGCCGCTCAGCCTGCTGGCGCTGGGTGATCTGGGCTGGATCCAGATCGCCAACTTCGTGCTGACCGGGCTGCTCGCCCTGGCCGGCGCGGTCGGGTTGCGCCGGGTGCTGCGCGGCGAGCCGGGGGGAACGTGGGGGCCGGCGTTGATCGCCGTGCACGGCCTCGGCCTGATCATCGGTGGGGTGCTGGTCTCCGACCCCAGCATGGGCTGGCCGGCCGGCGCGCCGGAGGGCACGCCCGACACCGTGAGCTGGCACGCCGTCGGCCATGGCGTGGGCGCGGCGCTCGCTTTCGGCTCGCTACCCATCGCCTGCCTGGTCTTCGCCCGCGCCGGGTGGCGGGCCGGACAGCGTGGTTGGGCGGCATTCTCCGTCGGTAGCGCGCTGGCTGTCGTCGCGATCCTGGCCTGGCCCGACCAGGACAACCTCAGCGTCCGGATGGCACTTGCCTGCGTCGTCGTCTTCGGCTGGCTGACCACACTCTGCGGCCGGCAACTCGCCAACTGACCACTGTTATTCGACAACGGAAGGACCGACCGATGCGCTACATGATGATGCACAAGCTCGACGAGACCCTGCCGGAGGCATTCAACCCGAGCGCGGAGTTCGTCGCCCGGATGGAGGCCTTCATGAAGGAGGTCGCGCAGTCCGGAATCCTGGTCGCCGCCGAAGGGCTCTGCCCGACCGCCACCGACGCCACCCGGATCACCGTGAGCGGCGGTAAGACCACTGTCACCGACGGGCCGTTCACCGAGACCAAGGAGCTGATCGCCGGGTTCGCGTTGGTGGACGTGCGCTCCCACGAGGAGGCCCTGGAGTGGGGGCGACGGTTCGCCGACGTCTTCGCCGAGACGATCGGTGAGGTGGAGGTCGACATCCGTCGGGTCTACGAGGCGCCCGAGCCCGGCCAACCGGCCTGACCCGACCGCTCGCGTGCCGCCGCCCAGATCTGCCGGTGCGGCGGCACGGCGCGCGACAGTGTCGGACAGGTGTGATGCCTCTGCGGCATATTGATGCCTCACAGTCATCACATCCGGGCGGACCGCCGTGGGCACGGACGCACCCCCGACGTCGACGGCCCGATCAGCTACGAGCTGATGGCTCAGGACACCATCGCCTTCCTGGAGCGGGTGGTCGGCGAGCCGGCGTACCTGGTCGGGCACAGCGACGGCACTCCGGTCGCGCTGCTGGTGGCACTGCGCCGCCCCGACCTGGTCCGCCGGCTGGTGCTCGCCGCCGGCGTGTTCCACCACGACGGCTGGATCGACGGCGCCATCGACTTGGACGAGGAAACCGTCGAGTTCTTCGTGCAGTACCACGGCGAGGTGTCCCCGGACGGGCCGCAGCAGTTCCCGATCGTCAAGGACAAGCTGGACCGCATGCACCGCGAGGAACCCACGCTGACCGTCGCCGACCAGCCCGACCTGTGCAACCGCCTCATCATCGACTTCCTGACCGAGCCGGTGAACGGGTAGGATGATCTTCGTCAGCCACGAGGAGGAGGTGAGCCCGGTGAACACCCATCATCATTCCTGGGCGCTCTTCTCGGCCGTCCCCCTCAGCTGACCTCTCACGTCGGGGAGCGCCCTCCTTTCTCGGAGGACAAATGTCTTTCTCTTCCTTCCGCATCGACGTACCCGATGCGGTTCTCGACGACCTGCGGGCCCGACTGGCCCGTACCCGATTCACCGACCGCAGCGGCAACCGGCCGTGGCAGGGCGGCGTCGATCCCGACTATCTGCGGGGCCTGGTGTCCTACTGGCAGGGCGGGTTCGACTGGCGGGCTCGTGAAGCCGGGCTCAACGCGTACCCCCAGCACCTGGCCCTCGTCGGCGGCCGGAAGCTGCACTTCCTGCACGTCCGGGCCGCACGCCCGGCCGGTGCACCCGCGCCGTTGCCGTTGCTGCTCAGCCACGGCTGGCCCAGCAGCTTCGTCGAGATGCTGCCGCTGGTCGACCGGCTGACCGATCCCGACCGGCCCGGCGGCGCGTTCGACGTGGTGGTGCCCTCACTGCCCGGCTTCGGCTTCTCGGAGGCGCCGAACGAGCCGGTGACCCGGGCGCTGCTGGCGCGGACGCTGCACGAGCTGATGACCGACGTGCTGGGCTACGAGCGCTACGGCGCCTTCGGCGGCGACGTCGGGGGAGTGGTCACCGGCTGGCTCGGTGCCCTGTACCCGGAGCAGGTGGCCGGCATCCACATGATCCATCCGCCGTTCCCGGCCAGCTTCGACGCCCGCCCGCTGTCGCCGGCCGAGCAGGCGTACCTCGACGCCGAAGCCGCGTACGACGAGACCGACGGCGGCTACAGCGCCATCATGGGCACCCGCCCGGACACCCTCGCCGCGGCGCTCGCCGACTCACCCGCCGGGCTGGCCGCGTGGCTCGTCGACAAGTACCGGGACTGGAGCGACAACCACGGTGACCTGGCGAACAGCATCGACCGGGACACCCTGCTCACCATCATCACGCTGTACTGGGTGACGGGCACGATCGGCTCGTCGTTCCGGCAGTACGCCGACTTCGACCACAACACCCCACGACCAATGATCACCGTGCCCGCCGCGTTCACGGTGAGCACCGAACCCTCGCAGATCAACTTCCCCCGCTCGATCGCCGAGCGGGCCTGCACCGACATCCGGCACTGGCGCGAGCCGGGCCGGGGCGGGCACTTCATGCCGCTGGAGGAGCCGGATCTGCTCGCCGGTGAGCTGAGGGAGTTCTTCACCTCGCTGCGCTCGTAGTTGCTCTAGTTCGCCTTCCCTGTTTGCCTGGCGGCTGCTCTGGTCTCACCGGAGCGGCCGCCGGCGCCGGGCTACGCGCTGCCGAGTGACGCCTTGGCGGCGTCGATGGCATCGAGCAACTGCTCGTTGTGTTCGAAGCCGTCCTCGACGACGGACATGTTCACCCCGCATTCGCGCTGCCGCGCCCGCAGCAGCGTCTCCTCCACCGGGGCGATCGGGAAGGCCAGCGGATCCAGGCCGGAAACGCGGTTCACGCTGTCCGCGTCCTCGATCTGGAGCCACTTGTTGTACTCGCCCTCGTAGACGATCAGACCGGCGGCGATGCCCTGGGTCCACTGGTCGAACAGAGTGGCCAGGCTGGTGGCGGCACGCACCGAGTCCCACGCGTCGGGCGAGATCTCGTAGCGCCAGATCTCACCCTCGTGCTCGCTAGCCAGGACGAAGGTGAAGATGGCGTACTCGAAATGGAACAGCGGCAGTTGCTGCCGCCAGGGGAACGGCGTGCCGATCGCCAGCCCCAGATCGTCCAGCGCGTCCGGGCCTTCCGGCCAGGACATCAGCCATCCGCCGTTGGGCAGCAACCGCCGCTCGGGCCAGCGCTGCGACTGCAACCAGGTCAGCTGCTGTGCGATGTGGTCCACACCGAAGATCCGGTGGACCACGTCCGGCGGTTGCCCGGTCGGCAACTCGCCTAGGTCGGGCCAGTCGAGACCGGCAGCCGTCGCCGCGAGGCGATAGTCGCGTACCGCGTCCCGCAGCACACCCATGTCATCAAGCATCAGGAAGCTCCTCGCCCGCCGGGGTCCTGGGCAGGCTAGCTTCACCGCACCGACTCTGGTGTCCGTCAATACTCTCCTTTCGGGCGCAACGGGATGCATCGATCCTGGTCGCGTTGCCTGTCACGTACGTGAGCGGTTGTACCGCGTGTGACAGTGACCTCTGTGTCCTGCGCCCCCTGGCGGATCGCCTGGGCCGAGCGCGAGAACGAGCGCCGGCAGCGCGCGTACCGCGACGCCACCGACGCGTGGCGGCGCCGCGACGACCACCTGGCCCGGCTCCGCATCGAAGCCGCCAGCTTCCTCGGGTGTACGCAGCCCCGCACCGGCCTACCGGTGGACCTCGACGACGACGAACTCGTCTTCCGCGTCCTCCCCGTCGCCCAGCTTGTCGAGGCCGAGGCGCGGCACATCCCCGGGCTGCCCAGGCCGGGCGGCTTCTGTTCCTTCGCCGAGGCTTCGGGCGAGGCGCTGCCGGCGGGCCTGCGTGTCGTCGACATCGGGATGGCCGTCGTGACCAGCCAGCGGGTGGCCTTCGGTGGCCGTGAACACCGCCGCGAGTGGCGGTACGCGGACCTGGTCGGCCCCGCCCACCACCCCGACGTGCCGGTCACCCTGCTGCCCGACCGGGGCCGACTCCAAGGGCTGCTGGTCCCGGCGAATGCCTCGGTGAACTTCCGCTTCTACCTCACACTCGCGGCTGCTGGCGATCGTGCCGCCGTCATCGCGCAGGTCGACGAGCTGCTGGCCGCGCACCGAGCCGACCCGCCTGCGCCCCTTCTGTTGGTGGACCCCGACGACGCACCGCTGACCGCGGTACGCCCCGACCGGCGGGCGCTCGGCGCTGCCGCCGTCGCTGCAGTGGTGTTCGTGACGCTCGGCCCGGGCGCTCTGGGGCCCGGCGCGTCAGGTCCTGGCGCGCCGGTGCCCTCGGCGGAGATCGTCGCCCTGGACGTGCCAAGGGTTGGGGCGATCCTCGTTCCGATCGGTCCCGTCGGGCCGGTGGCGCCCAGGTCGCGGGTCGGCTCGGCCGACAGTGCCGTGTGGAGCCCACCGAACGTGTCGTCCGTTCGGCCGCTTGCTGTCTCCACAGTGGCGGAAGCCACTGTCGTGGTGGCCCTGCCGCCGGCCCTGCCGCCAGCCGTCGTCCCGACCCCATCGGCCAGTTCGCTGCCGACGCCTGGGCTGGTCCCCACCACGGACCCGCCCGCGTCAGCCCTGCCGACGCCGCCCGTCGCGTCGGTCTCGCCGACGCCGACCCCGACTGTTACGGCGACCGCGACGCCTTCGCCGGATCCGGGGCTGCTGGCGATCTGCCTGGATCCCCTTCAACTGCCGTTGCTGGACCCGCTGCTCTGCCCATCTCCGGCGCCCTGATCAAGGGTTTTGCGGCTTTCAGTGCTCGCGGCGGTTTGCTCAGTTTGTGGCGCTGAAGTCGGGGACGGTGAGGGAGCCGTCGTCCGCGAGGGTGAAGCCGGGGTTCCAGGCGATCTCCCAGAGGTGACCGTCCGGGTCGGCGAAATAGCCCGCGTAGCCGCCGTAGAAGGTCTCCCGGGCCGGCTTGGTCACCGTGGCACCCGCCTCGGTGGCCGTGGTGATCACCTCGTCCACCTCTTCGCGGGATCGGACGTTCTGGGCGAGGGCCACCCCGCCGAAGCCGTCGGTGCCCGGGTCGGCGATGCCGGCGTCGTCGGCGAGCTTGTCGCGGCCCCACAGAACGACCGCCAGGCCACCGGCCTGGATGAAGACCGTCTCCTCAACCTCCTGGCCACGCCAGCCAAGGTGCTCGTAGAACGCCTTGGCGCGCGCCAGGTCGCTGACGCCAAGGGTGATCAGGCTGATCCGCTGCTCCATGCCCCCAACCTAGTGCGTGATCAGTCACCAGGTGTGGTACCCGGACGGCTGCCTGGTCATCGGCGGCGAGGCTGAAAAGCACGCGCCCGACACTCCCGTGCGTCCGAAAAGGATTAGGCGTGACGGTACGCTGCATGTCGGTAGCGCAGGGTGGTGATCGGGGCGTCTGTGGGCGCCTCGGCCACCAGACGTCGGTTGTGCCGGAAACACGGGGGGAACCATGTTCGAGCGGCTGGGCAGATTCGTCGTGGGCAGAGCGTGGTGGGTGATCGCCGGGTGGGTGGTCGCGGCAGCCGCCATCATCCTCACCACACCGTCCCTGAGCGACATCACCTCCGCCGACCAGGAAAGCTTCCTGCCTCGCTCGTACGAGTCGGTGCAGGCCACCGAGCTGGGGCAGAAGGCGTTCCCGCAGCAGGCCACCGCGACGGCGACCATCGTGGTCAAGCGCGCCGACGGTCAGAAACTCACGTCGGCGGACGAGGCGAAGGTGGGCCAGCTCGCCCAGTCGCTCAAGGCCAAGAACATCCCGCGCACGTCCGGCTACCTGACCGGCCCGCCTGCGGTCGCACCGGACAAGTCGGTGCAGATCATCAACGTCGGGCTCGACGCCCCCACCCCCGACGACCCGGCACTGCTCGACGCCGTGCGCGACCTGCGCGCGGACATCGGCCCGGAGCTAGCGAACAGTGGGCTGACCGCAGGCGTGGCCGGTGACGTGGCGAGCTTCGTCGACAACGAGGACACCTTCAACAACGCCTTCGCTGTGGTCGGCGTCGCGACGATCATCCTGATCATCGGACTGATCCTCGTCATCTTCCGCAGCCCCATCGCGGCGCTGCTGCCCGTGGTGGTCGTCGGCGTCGTCCTGAGCATCACGACGGGTCTTGTCGCCGCCGCAGGCAAGGCATTCGACCTCAGTGTCAGCCAGGATCTGCAGACGATCCTGCTGATCGTGCTGTTCGGCATCGGCACGGACTACATCCTGTTCCTGCTCTTCCGCTACCGGGAGCGGCTGCGCGCCGGCGACGACAAGCGCACCGCGATGATCGTCACCGTCCAGCGGGTCGGCGAGGTCATCACCTCGGCCGCCGGAGCGGTCATCGTCGCGTTCCTCGTGCTGCTCCTCGCCTCGCTGGGCTTCTTCGGCTCCCTCGGTCCGGCGCTCGCGATCGCGGTCGGCGTCATGCTGGTCACCTCGCTCACCCTCATCCCGGCGGTCGTCTCCCTGCTCGGCCGTTACGTCTTCTGGCCCTCGAAGGCGTGGCAGCGTGCGCCCAAGGCCACCATCTGGCACCGGCTCGGCAACACGGTCGGGCGCCGGCCGGCGCTTGTCGCGGCGGCCTCCGGCGTCCTCCTGGTCGCGCTCGCCGCGGGCGTGCTCGGCTACAAGGCCGACTACGACTTCAGCGCCGGCTTCCCGCAGGACACCGAGTCGGCGAAGGCCGCACAGGACCTACAGCGCGGGTTCGCCGCCGGTGCGCTCGCCCCTACCGAGGTCTACCTGACTACCAGCAACGGGTCGCCGTTGAACGAGCAGCAGGTCAACGACTTCGCGGCGGCCGTGGCGAAAGCCCCGGGTGTGGGCCAGGCACAGCCCCCGGAGCGCAGCACCGACCCGAGTGTGGCCCGGGTCAACCTGCTGCTCAACGAGAACCCGGTCTCCAACGAGGCGATCACCCTCGTCCGCGACGACTTGCGCAGTGCCGTGCACGCGGCGGCCCCGCCGGGCACCCGGGCGCTGGTCGGCGGGACCACCGCGATCTTCGCGGACATCAACTCGGCCAACAACCGGGACCTGTCGGTGATCCTGCCGGTCGCGGCCGGCCTGATCGCGCTTATCCTCGCGCTGCTGCTGCGCAGTCTGGTCGCGCCGATCTACCTCGTGATAGCGGTGCTGCTCAACTTCGCCGCCACGCTGGGTGCCACTGTCTACCTCTTCCAAGGGTTGCAGGGCGAGCCCGGTGTCACCTTCCAGCTGCCGATCATCCTTTACCTCTTCGTGGTGGCGATCGGGACTGACTACAACATCCTGATGATCGCCCGACTACGCGAGGAGGCGCGGGAGGGCAATGAGCCGCACCAGGCCGCCGCCATCGGGGTCGAACACGCCGGCCCGACGGTCGCGGCAGCAGGCTTGATCCTGGCCGGGACGTTCGCGGTGCTGCTGCTTGCTCCGATCTCGTTCCTGCAGCAGATGGGCTTCGCGGTGGCGATCGGCATCGTGCTGTCGGCGTTCGTCATGTCGATGTTCTTCGTGCCAGCGCTGACCGCGCTGATCGGGCACAAGGCGTGGTGGCCGGGCCGCGGCGACGAGCGACCGGCCGGCGGGCCGCACGTCCCGCCGGAGCCGGAGGCCGTGGCGAAGGGGTAGCCGGGCGAGCGGACGGACGGCCGATATCAGGCGGCGATGGCCCGAGCTGCGGCGTACGTGTCGGCGGGCAGCGCGTGGTGCAGCTTCCAGAGGATGCGCATGGGTCGGTCGCCGGTGTGCTCCTGGTACGTCATCGGCCCGGCGTAGAGGTACGGCGGTGCGCCCAGGTCGCGGTCGGCGATGCGGGTTTCCCGGACGAAGAGGTGCACTGTCGAGCCGCCCGACGTGTAGCGCTGCCCGGTCGTCGACGCCGCAGAGGTGGTGCTCTGTGACTCCCACTGGAACAGGGTGTCGGTGATGGCCCGGTCGGCGTACATCGTGGTGGGGGAGTAGTGCGCCTCGGACTTGACCAGGGTGACGAAGAACAGGTCGGCCTGGGCGTCGGGCAGCCACTTCACCCCTTCGCGCAGCGACCCGGGGTTGGTCATCCCGAAGGCGGCGCATGCCTCGTTGCGGCTGTACCGGGCGTGCACCCGCAACGGCACCGCACCTGGAGTGGCTGTCGGCGTGACGCGGTGAATGCGGTCCCGCAACACCTCGGCGACCTGCCGCAACTCGGCGCAGCGGGCCGGTTCCTTCCACAGCCGCGCCAGCCGTTCGTCGCGCGACGCGAGGGGCGCGTTCGGCCCCCAGAGGCTGAAGTGCAGCATGTCCAGCAGCCGGCCGCTCCCCGCGTACACCTGCTGACCTGGCGCGGGCGGTCCGGAGGCGACCCGGGTCAGCAGGTCTAGCCGGTCGATGTCGTCGGTGTGCAGCATGCGACCGATGGCCCGGCCCAACTCACGGTCATCGGGACCGGGTGTGGACGTCTCGATGCCGGCGAGGCGCCGCAGCCCGGTCCAGCCGCCAATGCTGGCCGATCGGTACACGTCCTCGATCTCCAGGCCGGTCTCGCGGAGGAACGTCACCAGGGTGACGTCGCCGAGCTGCCGCAGCTCAGACACGAGGCCGGCCTTCGAGGTGGGCAGGGCCGATCGCAGGTTGGCGAGCACGACTTCCTTCGCCACCCGGTCCAGCTCGACGTGGCAGCCACTCGGAAGGCTCGGGAAGTCGTCGCGGACCGCCTCGGTGATCGCCCGCCGGCTGACCCCGGTCAAGGCACGCCAACGCAGGTCGAAGCGGAAGTTGGCGTGCTGCCCACCCATGAAGTCGAGCACCGTGAGGCAGGGCTTGTCGTCGTCGAGGCGCAGGCCACGGCCGAGCTGTTGCAGGAAGATCGTGGCGCTTTCGGTGGGCCGCAGCATCAGGATCGTGTCGACCATCGGCAGGTCAACGCCCTCGTTGAACAGGTCCACCGTGAAGAGCACCCGCAGCTTGCCGGCCTTGAAGTCCCGCAACAGCGTGGCCCGGTCGGTGCCGGCGCGCGAGGTCACCGCCGCCGCCTCGACGCCGTGCTTCCTGAACGAGTTGGCCATGAACTCCGCGTGCCCGATGCTCACGCAGAACCCGAGCGCGCGCATCCGACCAACGTCCACCTTCTCGCGGACCGCGCGTAGCACAGTCCGCGCCCGCGCATCGTTGCCGGTGTAAACGGTGCTCAGCTGCATCGGGTCGTAGCCCTGGCCGCGCTTCCAGGTGAGGTGCGAGAGGTCCTCGTTGTCGTGCAGCCCGAAATACTGGAACGGCGACAACAACTGCCGCTCCAACGCCTCCCACAGGTGCAGCTCAACGGCCGCGCGCCCGTCGAACCACCGGCGCACGTCGCCGCCGTCGGCCCGGTCGGGGGTCGCGGTCAGGCCCAGGAGTACGCGGGGACGCAGCCGTTCCAGCAGCCGCGTGTACGTCGGCGCTTCCGCGTGGTGGAACTCGTCGACGATCACCATGTCGTACGCCTCGGGGTCGACCTCGCGGCGGTGCAGCGACTGGATGGAAGCGAAGACGTGCTTCCAACCGTTCGGCTTCTCGCCCGCGACCAACGTCTCGCCGAAGCTGCCGTCCCCCATGACCTGCCGGAACGTCGACAGACTCTGCCGCAGGATCTGCTCCTGATGAGCGACGAAGAGCAGCGAGTCGGCTCGTCCCGCCTTGTGTAGCCGGCGGTAGTCGAGGGCGGCGACCACTGTCTTACCGGTGCCGGTCGCCATCACCACCAGGTTGCGCCAGCGCCCGTGCACCAGGCGCTCGGCGTCCAGGTCCGCCAGGATCTCGGCCTGATACGGGTACGGGCGCACGTCCAGGTTCGAAATCTGGGTCGGTGCTTCGTCGCGGCGCTCCCCACTCAACGCGTGGCGTAGCCGTTCGGCGTCCCTGGCCGCGTCGTACGTCTCGAACGCCGGATCGTTCCAGTAGTCCTCGAACGTCGCGGTGAACGTGTCGATGACGTGCGGCTGTTCCATGTTCGAGATGCGGACGTTCCACTCCACGCCGTCCACCAGCGCGGTCTTCGACAGATTCGACGAGCCGACGTAGGCGGTAGTGGTGCCGTTGTTGCGGCGGAACAGCCACGCCTTCGCATGCAGGCGGGTCGTCCTTGTTTCGTACGACACCTTGATCTCGGCGCCCAGCTCGGCGAGCCGGTCTAGCGCTCGCTGATCGGTCGCGCCGAGGTAGGTGGTGGTGATGACGCGGACCTTGCCGCCTCTGGCGATCAGCTCGCGGATGGCCGGCTCGACGATGCGCAGGCCGTGCCACTTGATGAACGCGCAGAGCAGGTCGACGCTTTCGGCCGACGCCATCTCGTGGTTGACCTCGTGGCCGATGCGGGGCTGGTGACGGCCATTGACGAGCAGGGCGCCGGTGGAGAGGGGAGTTGTGGGGCGCTGCGGGAAGGCGGGTTCCGCGGGTGGGGTTGGTGGGGCGGCGATGGCGTGGAGCAGGTGTTTGGCGTCGGTTACCTGGTCCTGTTGTGTCGCTGCCTTGGGGCTCAGGGTGGCGATGGCTTCGGCGATCTGGTTCGCCATTGCGATCTGGTGATGGAGCTTGTCGTCTCCGTTCGGAACGGAGTGGAGGGCTCGGGCGGCCAGGGTGGCGATGTGGCGGGCGAGGGTTTGGTGGGCGTCGGCGGGGTCGAGTTTGTGATGTTGGATCAGGGCGGGGTCGACGTGTTGAAGGCGATCGGCCAGCTCACGGGTGATCAGGTGCTCGTAGACACCCCGCTCAAGATCCGTCATCCACGCAATCTAGTTGGTCGT
This sequence comes from Micromonospora trifolii, assembly GCF_022229005.1. Lineage (GTDB taxonomy): Bacteria > Actinomycetota > Actinomycetes > Mycobacteriales > Micromonosporaceae > Micromonospora > Micromonospora trifolii. The sequence continues at coordinate 55,665 of NZ_JAKKFD010000009.1, read as the reverse complement.
GACGCTTTGAGGCCGACCCTGGCTCACGTCACTTCACGTGTGTCGGCTCGCCGACAGACGTAGTTGATGACGGCTTGGCGCGAGACCTGCGAAGGGCTTCCAACGGGCTTTCGGGTCACCTTCTCGCACTGATTTGAGGCGGTCTGCGAACTCGCCCGCGACACTTGGCGAGTTGCTAATGAGCGGCACGGCGGCGGCGATCATCTTCAATTCGCGAGCTTCTCGCAAGACTGTCCACGACTGGTCCGAGGTCACGTCGTAGCCGTAGACCCTAGCCAGCCCTTCATGTAGGCCCGTGCCTCCGAACCGTGCCTCGCCTACCGCCACCGCTGCCAGGTCGACCTGCCATGGCCCGATGCACGTGGCATCGAAGTCGCACATCACCGCCCGGCCCGATGCCTCTCGCAGCAGGTTGCCGACATGGGCATCCCCGTGGACGAGCTTGGGCTCCTCCCGGTGGCTGAGCGCAACGAGCTGCGGTTCCAAGCGATCGCACCATTTCACCAGGAAGTCGCGGTCATTCGTATCGAGACCTTCTGCGTCGGCCAGGCGACGTCGGGCGTCGCCGACCGGATCCCAGGCCGGGAGTGCAATGGGGGCCACGTCGAGAGCATGGAACTCGCGCAGCACAAGGCCGAGGTCCTCCACCGTTGGAGCAACCGGTGACGGTCGGACGTAGGACCAGACTGAGGCGACGAGGTCGCCGACTCGCACCGGCTGCTCGACATCGGGTGCGAGCCGGATTGTCGGTGCGTCGATCCGAGCAAACCAACGCCCAAGCTGAACTACCTTGGTCACCCGGTCCAGGAGCTGATGGGTTCTCGCGATCCGGATAACGATTCCAGATCGAGGCAGCGCGAAAACCGCATTGTTGGTCAACTGCAGCAAGAGGGCTGTCTCGGGAGAGACACCAAGGATGGCGGCGACGTCCCGCATGGCCGCTGTCATCGCGGCCTGCGAGAACCGCCCGCTCACATGTACGCCATTGCCCGAGTGGCGAGGACACGGTCGAACGCGGCCACCTCCGGAAGTTTCCGATGCCGAGCGAAATCACGGCGCAGATTGATTACTCGATCGACGACCCGCTTAGAACTCATCACCTGCGACTTCTCCAGCACCCGATTACCGATCGCTAACGCGTGCTCGGGCTCGCCTGCAAGGAACAACGCGCTGCACAGCCCGACCTCGTTGAGCACGGTGCTGCGCACGTTCTCCGCGCCGAACGCGGCGATGGAATCTCTGCACCAGCGCACCGCCTCGGACGCGTGCTTTCGGTCTCGTCGTGCCATGTCCCGGTACACGCGCCCGTACTGAGCGAACAACTCGCCGCGGTCGTAGAAGCCCATCCAGTCAGGCTCGCGGTCCTTGTCGACGCGCTCGAACTGGTCGCTCGCCTTCCCGAGGGTTGTCACGGCGGTCTGGTGGTCCCCGAGTGCCGCAGCCGAGGCGGCCTCCGCGCCCCACAGCAGGGCTTTGGCTGCCGGGGTCGCGTGTGACCCGAGCTGCGCGTACGTGAGTTGCAGTGTCGCGAGTGCATCCCGGTTGTGCCGTAGGTGTTGGAGCTGCTTGGCCTGCGCGTACCGAATCATCGCGACCAACGGTGCGTTATCAGCAGTCAAGGCGGCACGCTCGCCGGCGACGAAGTGCCGCTGCGCGTCGTCATGCCTTCCCGCGTCGAGCGCGGTCCAGCCGGCCAATTGTCGAGCTGTCGCCACCGCCGCAATGAGGGGCGATGTAAGCCCAGCCGGGTGCGACCAATCAAGCATCCGGTAGACCGACTCGGCGAACCGGGCCACCTCCCGATACAACAGGCCACCGCCAGATTCCCTGTCCACCGACCGGTACAGCTCCAACACAGCGTTCAGCCGAGCGATATCCGATGTGCCGATTCGCCGAGGCTGGACAAGCTCGTTGCCGCCGAGCAGACCCGCGCCGCCAGCGACAGCGGCGATCGCGGCCAACAAGGCCCGCCGGCCCTCGTCCGGCCCGGCACCCTGTGCCTCGGTTGAGGCGCGAGGGCTCCCGGCTGTCTCGGCCGGTCGCTGCGGCTGTCCAGGGAGGGTGAACCAGAGACAAGATGCTGGTATCCCGAGAAGCTTTGCCCAATGGGCCAAACGATCCAAGTGCACCAGCGGTGGGCCGTTCTCCACGCGACTCAACTGCGCCTGTGTGATCCCAAGCCATCCCGCCACCACGGTCTGCGGCAGCGCGATCCGCCCGTGATACGGATGGCACCGATACGCCCGGATCACCCGCCCCAGATGCCGCTCGGCGAGGGCCTGTCGCACCGGCTCGTGTTCCCAGAAGCTCGCCGGAACCTTCGGCGGTGCGCTCAGCCGGTCCCGCTCGGCGGACTGGCACGGCGTACACCGTCCGCTGTCGTTGTCCCGGGCCAGCCGTCCGCCGCACCGAGGGCAGTTCGCGTGGGTCATCGGCGGCTCCGTCCGTCTCGCCTCATCGAGCGTATCCATTGAACACGCTGCGTGGAGCGCTGGTATACGCGCGACGCATATCGTCAAAGGACCGCCGAACTAGCGAACGGACCACAACCACTCAGGACGCGCGCGCCGCCCGCAGCGCCTCGACGACCACGCCCCAACGCTCCGGACCGTTCACCGACTCCAGCGGTTTCCCGTCCGCCACGACAACGCCGGCAGCGCGCAGCACCTCCAGGTGACCCGCGTACGCCGGATGAGCGGCCAACTCCGCCTTGGTGTGCGGAAACGCAATGATCGGCAATCCCGCTCCCAGCGACTCGTTGAGGACGCCGAGCGCCAGCGTGTCGTTGATGCCCAGCGCCCATTTCGTCACCGTGTTGAACGTGACCGGCGCGGCCAGCACCACATCAGCCGGCGGGTGCGGCTCCGGGTCGCCGGGCATCCGCCACTCCACGCGTACGAGATAGCCGGTCTTGTCTTGCAACGCGGCCCGGTCGAGCCACGTCGCGGCGGTCGGGCTGACGATCATGCACACCCGCCACCCGTCGGCGAGCAGCAGATCGACCAACTCGTCGATGTGTTCCGCCGGACCCGCGGCGCAGACGACCAGATACAGGACCGGGCGTTCCGTCATGCCCGCAGTCTGCCCGATTCGACAGTCGCGACGTCGAGCGCATACCGATCGTGTATGCCGTCAACGATCACCGTGACATGCCGTTGTCCCTGGTCAGCCGCGACAGTCGACGCATGGCCCGGGGCGGGTGCCTTGTCCCGGAGTTGCGCCGGCCCTCAACGGCGCAGCTCCTCCCCGCCCGCCCCGGTGCCAGCCCATCAGCGACTTGGAGCCGGCATGCCCACCGTGATCGACGATGACCATCCGGCCCGCGTGGGCCTGGCCGCCGCCTGGGAGTCGGTCGACGCGCGGGCCGCCGGCGACTTCTGGTGCACCCTCGAAGACCGCCGCCCTGGGTTGCTCCCACAGCGTGACGCGCCGCTGTTCTTCGCCGCGCTGGGCCGCCTCCTGGTCGGCGGCGACGACCCGGCGAACCGGGCGGCGCTGCTCCGGGTGCTCGGCCACGCGTACCGTCACTTCGACCTGCTCCCGCACGCCACCACCATCGGCGACGCGCTGCTCGCGACCGTTGCCCGCCACGCGCGCCCCCTGTGGACGCCGCAGCTCACCATCGCCGCCGACCGCGCCCTGTGCCCCGCCAAGCGCGCCCTCCGTCGCGCCGCCGCGCAGGCCGGCGACGGCCGGGCCTGGTGGCACGTCGAGGTGATCGGCCATGACCGGCCGTCGCCCGACATCGCCATCCTGACGGTACGTCCCTGGCGGCGACTGCCCTTCCAACCAGGTCAGGCAGTGCCGGTCTGCACGCCGCGCCTGCCCGGGCACTGGCGCTGGCTCTCGCCGGCCAACGCCCCACGCGCGGACGGCACCGTCGAGCTGCACGTCCGCGCCGTACCCGCCGGCACCGTCTCCCACCGCCTGGTCCATGACGTACGCCCCGGCGAGCTGCTCTGGCTCGGCCCACCCGTCGACACCGGTCTGAGCCTCGAACCGTCGAGCACGAGCGATCTGCTCCTTGTCGCCGGTGGCACCGGACTGGCGCCGCTGCGCGCCCTGGTCGAACAGGTTGCCGCCGCACCGGACGGTCGGCGGGTGACGCTGATCGTCGGCGCGCGCACCTTCACCGACCTGTACGACGCGATCGCCCTCGACAAGCTGCAGTGCGCCCACGACTGGCTGACCATCGTGCCGGCCCTCTCCGACGACCAGTGCGCGGAGCCGGCCGAGCAAGGCGACGCCCTGACCATCGCCCTCGAACACCACCAGCCCGGCCAGGACATCTACCTCTGCGGCCCACCCGCGATGCTGGCCGGCGCGCGGCCACGACTGCGTGCCCGGGGCGTCCCCGCCGCCCGCATCCACCTGCCCGAAGGCTTCACCCGCTGATGGCTCTGTCTGCGGCAGACGGTCGGGAGTGGTTCCCCTTTAAGCGTGATGCCTGTGAGTCATCACGATGACCCAGAGGCATCACGTTCGTCGGGACAAGGCCGGCCGGACCTGGAGCACGCCGGTCGCCCGCCGCCTGGTCGGGAGTGGTCAGGAGTAGGTGTCGCCGAACTCGCGTACCTCGTCGACGTCCAGCGTGATCCGGTCGTTCGCGGTCCACTGGCCGGTGGCGGCGAGCCAGCTGGGGTCGTCGCGTTCGTCGATGTTGCTCCAGCTGTGCCGGTGATGGCGTAGCTGGATCGGGCCGGTCGACTGGCCGGGCGCGAGCGTGCCGTCGGTGAAGGTCAGCTCCACCCAGCCGGGGACCGGCGTTCCCGGCGGGGGGCCTGGCGGGGCCGGCGTCGTCATCGCGGAGGGCGCGCCTGGCGGGACGAAGAACTGCACGGTCTGCTGGACCCGGTCACAACCCAGCGCGGCCCAGTCGCAGTTCGGCACCAGCGAGGTGTTGGCGCCCTCGAAGCGCAGGTGGTAGCGCACCCGCACGGTGCTCAGGTCGAGTGGCCCGGTGCCGGTGTTTGTCACCTTCAGAAGGTGCTGGATCTGGTTGTTGGTGGGGGACCAGTCCAGGTTGAGGTAGCTGACCGTCGCGCGGCCGGCCGCGGTGCGCACGGTGGTGGTGGGCGAGGTGTCGGAGTAGCCGCCGAGCGCGCGGGCGGCAACACCGATCCGGTACGTCGTGCCCGGTGCGAGGTCGGTCAGCGTGATCGTGGTGTCGGTGGTGGAGCCGAGGAAGCGGTACGTGTTCGGGCCCAGCGGCACCTGCACCTCATAGTTGATCGGCTGCTCCGCACCGGGCTCGACCCAGGCCGAAGGCGCCCAACTGAGCGTGAGCTGGTGTGGTTCGTTGGCTACCACAGTGGGGGCGCCGGGGGTGCTGATCGCCGGGCCGTCGGCGCGGGCGGCGGTGACGGCGAGCAGGCTCGCCAGCGTGGCGAGGGCGATGGTGGCGGCGACGCGGCGAGCGGGCATGGGCAAATGGTATGCACAAGCATCGATGCCTGCGCATCGTCCATCAGTCCAGAGGCGTCGAACGTAGGTCCAGTCCGTTACGCGACGTAGTCGGCTTGGAGATAATGCCTGGTCGCGTGGCTACCTAGCGTGAACCCCGTCATCACGAACGGCCTCGACGTCGGCGTCGCACCTGCCGCCCCGTCCGGCCTCAGACGGGAGAAACACATGCGTACTCAGAACAAAAGCCGGCGGTACGGCGCCCGAGTGTCAGTACTCGTGCTCGGTCTTGTCGCGACCGGAGCGGTGCTCGTCCCGGCGAGCCCGGCGTCCGCCGCGGTCCCCGGTCTGGTGCGGGTCGCCGCGACCAGCGTCAACAACTCGGCCGACTACCACAGCGTCACGGCGACCTGCCCGGCCGGAAAGGTGCTCACCGGCACCGGCTACGAACTCAACGGCGTCACCGGCGAGGGCATCGTCGACGACCTGCGCCCCAACGGCGGCGTCGCCACGGCGCCGACGGCTGTCACCGTCGGCGCCTACGAGACCGAGGCGTTCGCGGGGAACTGGTCGGTGACGGCGTACGCGATCTGCGCCAACCCGCTGGCCGGCCTGGTCCGGGTGGCCACGACCAGCGTCAGCAACTCGACCGACTACCGCAGCGTCACCGCGACGTGCCCGGTCGGGAAGGTGCTGACCGGCACGGGCTACGAGCTGAACGGCGTCACTGGTGAAGGTGTCGTCGACGACTTCCGCCCCAACGGCGGCGTCGCCACGGCGCCGACAGCTGTCACCGTCGGCGCCTACGAGTCGGATGCCACAGCCCTGAACTGGTCCGCCACCGCGTACGCGATCTGCGCCAACCCCCTCGCGGGCCTGGTGCGCACCTCGGCCGTGGGGGCCAGCAACTCCCTCGACTTCCGCAGCGTCACAGCGACCTGCCCGGTCGGGAAGGTGCTGACCGGCGCTGGCTACGAGCTGAACGGGGTGACCGGCGAGGGCATCGTGGACGACTTCCGCCCCAACGGCGGCCCCGCGACCGCCCCGACGTCGGCGGCGTCCGGCGCGTACGAGGAGGACGCGTTCGCCGGGAACTGGTCCGACACGGCGTACGCCATCTGCGCCCTGCCGTAGCCGCGTTCCTCCGGTGTGGTCGTCCTGGCAGCGTCCGGGACGGCCATGCCGTTTGTCCGTTATAGAACCTAATGTCGGATCAAGATGGTTTAGTGGGGCGGTAATCCGCAGACCAACAATGGTCGCTCGAACAATGGGCTGCTCACTTTCATGTCTCCGATTCGCAGGTCCCCGTCGTGGTGGTCCGGCTTCGCGGCCTCGGTGCTGGTCGCCTGCCTGGTCGCCACGACAGTCGTCGCGCCCGCGCCGGCCGAGGCCGCCGTCAACCAGATCGCGCTCACAGTCATCTCCGACGGCGTCGCGCCCTTCGACAGCCTGGACAGCGGCGCGAACAACGGGCGCGTACGCACGAAGGACGTGTTGACCTACGGCTGGGGGTACTCATCGGATGGTGCCGGCGCGGGGTCGGTCACCTTCGTGCAGACGCTGACCGCCCCATCGTTGGTCCGCTTCGACACGTCGAACCTGGCCCAGTGCACCGGCCCGGGCGGCGGCAACATCAGCACCGACGGGCAGACGCTGACCTGCGCCGTAGCCGTGGACGCGACGGGCGCGGGCACCGTACCCATCAGCGTCACCATCGGCGGCAGCGTGCCGAACGCAACGACCATCGGGGCGTCGCTCACCGCCAACGCCGGCGCCCTCAACGGTGGCACCCAGAGCACCACAGTGGCGGCATTGCCCCAGCTCAACCTGCAGGCCAACCTCTTCGGCACCCCGACGCCCGCGTCAGTCGGCGGGGCCAGCGGCAGCGGGTACGCGTTCAGCTTCGTGGTGACAGTGCCGACCACCGCCAAGGGCATCGAGTTGGTGACCGCGCCCCTGACGTTCACCGCCGACCTGAGCACGATCTCCGCCAACGCCGTCCTCGTCGCCGGCTCCTGCGCCCCGGTCAGCAACGGCGGATACGGCGTGCCGTACGGCCGGATCGGGATCGTCGCCAACGCCACCGCATCCAACTCGGTGGTCAACTCCGGCACCGTCGGGTGCACCCAGACCGGGCGCACCGTGTCGATCACGATCACCGGCGCCGACCTCGCGGGGCGGACCAGCCCCACCTTCGGCGCCCAGGGCAACACCCTGCCCAGCACGCTCAGCTACCTGGCCTCCGGCACCTTCACCGTCTTCGTACCCAGCGGCGACAGCACCTCGACGATCCAGTCCACCATCCAGTACCGGGGCTTCGACCCGACCAGCGTCACCGGGCAGTCCAACTTCGGTAGCGGATACGAACCGGGCGGTGAACCCGCCGCCGCCACCTGCACCTACGTCGCGGCGAACGCCACCCGGGCGAACGACAACTGCTTCTCGACGACCTTCGGACCCCGATCAGCCGGATACAACGGGTACTTCTGGACCACCGACACCCCCGCTGGTCTCCCCGCCGGCAACGCCACAAACGGGACCGCGGGCGACGGGATCGCCTCACCCGGGCAGACCTACTACGACCGGCTCCAGCTCTACTCCACCAGCGGACCGGCCCTGGTCGGTGCCGCGATCTGCGACAAGTGGAACCCGACCGAAACCCGGATCGTCGGGGCCGGGCGGGTGTACCGCAACAACACAGTCATCGCCCCCAGCGAATACCTCGTCGAGTACGGCGTGTTGAACCTGCCCGACGACAACGCCCGGCGGACCACCTCCTGCGCCACCGGTAGCTGGTTCGGCTCGATCGACGCCGCCGGCGGCGCCGCAGTGGTCAACGCCGTCCGCTTCACAGTCACCTGGACCATCGGCAACGGCGAGGTGAGCTACTTCCACCCGCAGTTCCAGGCCCAGCCCAACCCGACCGGCACGATCATCGCCAACTTCGACAGCGGACGACTCGGCGGGGCCGAAACCTGGGGACCCTCCTACTACAACCGGGTGACCAACAACCCCTCGTACACAGGAAACCGGCTGACCCTGACCGACGGCGTGCTGCGGGTGACCCAGTCGAACGGACTGCCGGTCGGCCAACAGTTCGTGGCCGCCGGCAGCACAGTCACCTACACATTGACGCCCACCGTCACCCGGGCGACGTCGGCCACCTCGCCGGTCGGCGGGGTGACCATCACCGACACCCTTCCCGCCTGCATGAGCTACGTCGCCGGCAGCGCCCGCTACGTCTCCGGCGGTGCCACGCTGGCAGTGGAGCTGACCGCCGCGCAGCACGGCGCGGACGGCATCCCGTGCACCGGCGACAGCGGCGAAACCGGGCCGAGGCTCCTGCTGAAACTCGGGGCGATCACCCCCGGCGTCACGATCCCGGCGATCACGTTCCAGGCCGTGGCGCTGCGCATCGCCTCGGACAACACCGCAGCTACCAACCTCGCGGTGATCAGCTCGGACGCGGCCGTCGCCATCGACGTCGCCCGCCGCACCACCAGCAACACCATCGCGGTACGCAACCAGACGCAGTTCGCCCTGTCGGAGTCGACCTCCACCCCGCAGGTCACCGCCGGCGACCCCATCAACTTCACGCTGGCGTACCGCAACATCAGCGGATTGACAGTGCCCTCGCTGGTCCTGTTGACCGAGCTGCCGTACAACGGGGACGGCCGGTCCGCGTTCACCGGGACCCTCGCCTACACGGGCAGCGCCGCGCCGGCCGGGGTGCAGGTCCAGTGCACCAACCGGGCGCACGGCACCATCACCCCCAACCCCGGCGACTACACCCCGACCTGCGGGCCGGACACCACGGCGTTGCGCGTCGTTGTCAGCAACCTGGCGAACGCGGCAGTCGACTCGGTGCGGATCACCCTCACCCCGAGCGGCAACGCGAGCGGCGACCGGTACGTGAACACCAGCACCGGCAGTTACACCCCCAGTGGCACGACCACGCCGGTGGCGTTGCCGACCACCGAGGTCACCCAGGTCACGGTGGTCTCGTCCGGCATCAGCGGTCGGACCTGGAACGACGTGAGCGCCGACGGGATCCGCCAGCCTGGTGAACCGGCCGTGTCGGGCTTCCCGGTCACCCTGTCGGGCACCAATGACCAGGGCGCGTCGGTGAGCCGCTCGACGACGACAGCGACCGACGGCACGTACGCCTTCACCGGGCTGCGGGCCGGCAGCTACACGGTGACCTTCTCCCCGGCCGCGCTGCGGGCCGACCAACGCTTCTCGCAGCGGTCACAGGGCACCAACAGCGCCGTCGACTCCGACGGCGACCCGAGCACCGGCAGTACGGCACCGCTGGCCCTCGGCACCGGGGCCAACCTGAACGACGTCGACCAGGGCATCCGCCTGCTGCCGCCCGCGATCAGCATCACGGCGGCCAACGCCGGATCGGGCTCGGCCACACTGAGCTGGACCGCGCCCGACTACCTCGGCAGCCCGATCGTGTCTTACACGATCACGCCGTACATAAATGGCCAGGCGCAGAGCGCGCGCACCGTCGACGGCACCGCCACCACCCGAACGCTGACCGGGCTCACCCCCGGCACCACCTACACCTTCACCGTGGCGGCGACGAACGTCGTCGGAACCGGGCCGGCGTCGGCGGCCTCCGCGCCGGTCCGGGTGAACGCCCCACCGAGCCTGTCGTTCCCGGCCCCGCCGAACGGGCAGGAGACCATCGCGTACAGCGTGCAGTTGGTAGTGACCGGCGGCACCGCGCCCTACGCCTGGACGGTGAGCGCCGGGACGCTCCCGCCGGGGCTGACCCTCGGCCCGACCACCGGGCTGCTGGCCGGCACCCCGACCACCCCGGGCAGCTACCCGTTCACAGTGGGCGTCACCGACGCCAGTGGGCTTTCCGCCACCCAGGCCGTCGCCGTGCAGATCGAGGCCCTCGTCGGGCTCAGCATCAGCGTGCCCGAAGAGTCCGCGCTGGGGACGATCTCCGCGGGAGAGGGAGACTTCTCCGGCCAGCTCGGCACCGTCACGGTGACCGACGACCGCGGACCGACAGCCGGGTCGTGGCAGGCGACGGTGACCGTCACCGACTTCACCACCGGCGCCGACACCGCGATCATCGGTCGGGGCCTGGTCAGTTACTCGTCCGGGCCGGCCACCGCCAGCAGCGGCAACGGCGTCTTCATCCCGCAACCGGGGATCGGGCTGTCCGCGTCGCAGGTCGCCGCGGGCTGGTCCGGCACCGGCCCGAACGTGGTGTCGTGGAATCCGTCGCTGCGGGTGGTCCTGCCGGTGGAGCGGGTCGCCGGCACCTACGCGGCGGTGGTGACCCACTCGGTCGCGTAGGACGGCGGGACCGGCCGCGGGCTCGTCCGCCTCACGGATTCCAGTAGACGAGGACTTCGGCCTGGTCGAAGCGGCACTCCTTCAGGTCGGCGCGCTGGATCACCCAGTGGATGCTCGCGCCGCCCTGCCTGCCGCCGTGAAACTCGGCCAGCACAACCCAGTCACCATGGTCGGGTGGCCCGCCACCGCGCACCGATCCATCGTGGCCGGACCGGCCCGAGGGGTTGGCGCCCAACCACGCGGGGTTGAAACCGTTGCAGTCAGTGCCGTAGCCGCCCAACAGCAGCGGCGTCGTCCCGTCTGCGTAGGAGAACGCGCCGTCCGGCACGTCGTCCAGGACTTTCTTCCACACCTCGGTCATCTCTTCGAACGGGGGATCTCCCGGCAGCGGCGGAGACCACGGGGGCCCCGGGATCGTCTTGACGTAGGGCAGAGAGATGTCGACAGTGAGGTGCAGATCGCCCTGCGGGATCTCCGCGTAGACCTCGGCGAACTCCTCGTCGTCCGGAGGAAAATCAGGCGGGTACTGCTCGCGCTCCTCGACCGCCACGCCCGCCGGCACGTACCTGACCTCGCCCCAGCCGCTTTCTTCGGGCCAGCCGAACAGCAGCAGATGGCCGTCGGACGGTAGTGGTAGGTCGGTCACGTCTGCCGGAAGGGCAGCGCAGTCGATGGTGGCGATCAAGGGGTACTCGGGCTCTTCGGCGTCGGCCGGAAGCATCAAGGGCCCACGGATGGCGCCCACTACCGGCCCGTCACCCCCCTGCGTCAGGAGGGCGGACGGACGGGCGAGCCCCAGCCAGCGCTCCACATCGGCGGCGGGGATGTCGCGGCGCAGCGCCTCGGCGCGGACCTGATCGAGGATCTTCACGTTTCGGGGAAGCACTGGAGCACCGTAGGTGAACAGTGCGACGTTCACGACCCCGCCGGGTGCCGGCCGCCCGGAAGGCAGGCGCCGCTGCTGTCGATACCGCGATTTGCTGTCGCAGGGCGGCAGGGGGAAGCGCCCGACCATAGCGTCCGAACCACTGATTTCGGTGAGCGCGCGATCTGTGGGAGGCGACATGCAGACGACCGAAGGTGTGGCGTTACCGGGCGAGCGGGCCCCGGTCACAGTGAAGGTCGACCGCTGGCGGGCGGGGCTGCCGCCGGACGCGTGGCCCGAGAGCCTTGCGGCAACCGGCGAGATCTGGAGGCGCGACGTCTTCGCGGTGGCCGAGGCGTACCGGGCGGGGTCCGCGAGCCCACGGCAACTGCTGGTGGCCGTGCTGGTCTGGGCTTACGGCCCCATCGGGTACGGCCCGTGGCGTGCCGCCAGGTCGCTCGACGCCGATCCGTTCGGCAAACGCCTGGCGTACGCGCTGGAAGAGGTGTCCGTGCCAGCGCCCGACGAGGAGGCGCTGCGCACGGCGTACCGCCGCTTCCGCGACCCGGATCACGCTCGCCTGCCCTGGTTGGGGCCGGGCCTGTTCACGAAGGTCCTCTACTTCATCGGTTACCGGCGCGGGGTGGGCGGCGTGCAGCCCCTGATCCTCGACCGTGTCGTGGCCGGCCTGCTCCCCGCCGAGGCGGGTGTCGGCCGGCGCAACGGCTGGTCGTCCGAGGAGTGGCTGGCCTACCTGCGGTGGGCAACCGAGCAGGCTCGGGTCAGGGGCGTGGAGCCGGACGCGGTGCAGATGGCGGTCGTGCCCGACCGGTGAGGTGGCTATCGGGCGTCGCGTAGGCGGGTGTCGAGCGCGTCGAGGTCGGGGACGAACCAGATCTGCCCGCCCTGGTTCGACTCGTGCACCAGGGCGCGCAACGCGGAACTCTCCGCGAGCTGCGCCGAGATGTCGCCGACGACGGCCAGCCGCACCCGGTAGTTGACGAACTTCTGCATCACGTCGCCGGCGAAGCGGGTGCCCAACGAGAAGAAGCGTTCGTCGAGTCGGTTGGCCGGCACGGCGACCACCTGGGCGCCGAGGAACGCCGCGCCGATCAGGTCCAGCGCGTCCTGCTCGGTGGCCACCGGCGGCCCCGCCGGGTCGCAGACCAGCACCGGCACCCCGGCGCGTTCCTGAATCTCGTCAGACATCGTGGACCTCCCGGTCGAGCAGGCCGTTGTCGGCGTTCAGCACAGCGTCGAGCAGGTGCAGCAACTCGGCGGTCGCGGCCGGGTCACCCAGGATGATGATCTTCATGCGGTGGCGTTGCTCGTCGTACACGGTCTGCACCCGCAACGGGTTGGCCTGGTCGTGGCCGGTGTTGGCGCTGGTGAGCACGAGCGTGCCGACCCGGTCGGCGGCGGCCCGGTCGACGCCGTCGATCTGCACGATGCTCGACACCTCCGCCTGCCTGGCGACGCTGGGCGCGGCCGGGGCCTGCCCGGTGAGCGCGTCGAGATCACTCGCGGCGATCCGGTACTGCTTGCCGATCCGCACCGCGCGCAGCCGGCCGGAGCGGATGTAGCCGCGAACCGTGCGTACGTGTAGCCCGAGCCGGTCGGCCACCTGCTCAACTGAGTGCATTTCTTCCGTCATCGCTCCCTATGCTACCCGAGTGGGGAAGTATGGGGAGTGATGGGGTCGACTCGTTTACGACATCAGCTCCAAAGGCTCCGAACCAACCTGGGCCGGCGAGGCCCCGCGAGGCGTTCCGCCGACCAACTCGCCCGCGCTGTCGGACGGGTCCAGTACCGTCTGGAAACCATGGACGCGCTCGCCGACGCCATCATCGGGCGGGATCACCCCGCGGGTCTGCTGCGCGCCGAGCTGGATCGCGCCACCACCAGCCACGGCGGTCTCGCCCTGGTCACCGGCGAGCCGGGCATCGGCAAGACGACCCTCGTCACGTCGGCGGCCCGGGAGGCCCGGCAGCGAGGCGCGCTGGTGCTCGGCGCCGCCTGCTGGGATTCCGACAGCGCCCCCGGTTACTGGCCGTGGGTGCAGGTGCTGCGTGCCCTGCGGCGCTCCGCCGACGACTGGGCGGTGGCGCGGCAGTCCGCCGAGCCTGCCCTCGCGGCCCTGCTCGGCCAGTCCGGCGCCGGCGGCGAACAGGCCGGTCGCCTGGTCAGTTGGGCCGGCGTCGACAGCGGCCCGGACACCGCCGAGCAGGAGGCGTTCGCGCTGTACGACGCGGTGACCGCCGCGCTGGTCGCCGTCTCCCAGCACCGGCCGGTCGTGGTCGTCCTCGACGACCTGCACTGGGCCGACCCGGCCTCGCTGCGGTTGCTGAGTTTCGCCGCCCAGCACACCTGGTTCGAGCGGCTCCTGCTGATCGGCACCTACCGCGACGCCGAGGTCGAGTCGGGTGAGCATCCCCTGCGCCCGCTGCTGATGCCGCTGGTCGCGAAGGCCACCACGATCACCCTCACCGGTTTCACCCGCGACGAGGTGGCCGCACTGATGACCCGGACCGCCGGCCGGGAGCCCGACGCCAGCCTGGTCGACGAGGTGCACCGGCGCACCGGCGGCAACCCGTTCTTCGTCGAGCAGACCGCACGGCTGTGGCACGCCGACGACGCGGTCGGCGCGATCGCACCTGGCGTACGGGAGGCGGTGCGCCGCCGCCTCGCCCAGCTGCCCGCCGCCGTGGTGGAGGCGTTGACAGTCGCCGCCGTACTGGGTCGCGAGTTCCACCGTCAGGTCCTCGCGGCCTGCGCGGCCGCACCGGCGGCGCAGGTGGACCGGTTGCTCGACCGGGCGGTGACCGCCCGGCTGGTGGTCGCCCGGGGCGGTGGCCGCTTCGCCTTCGCCCACGACCTGGTCCGCGAAACCCTCTACGACGGGCTGACCGACGACGACCGGCGCGCCCGCCACGGCGCTGTCGTCCGGGCGGTCGACGACCTGCGGGAGCTCACCGACCGGCTGATCCCCGCCGACCTCGCCCGCCACGCCTACCTGGCCGGCCCCGCGCTCGACCGGGCCCGGGTGGCCACGCTGCTGGTCGCCGCCGGGCGGGACGCCTTCGCCCGGCTGGCCGGCGACGAGGCGGCGGTGCACTTCCGCCGAGCCCTCGAGGTCGTCGAAGACCCGGCACAGCGGGTGCGGATCCTCGTCGAGTTCGCCGAGTCGCACTATCACCACGCCCGCCGGGAAGAGGTCACGCGACTCCTGGCCGAGGCCGCCACGCTGGCCCGCTCACTAGACGACTCGGTGCTGCTGGCCCGGGTCGCGCTCACTGTGAACCGCTCCCGCCAGGTCGATACCGCCCAGTCGATCGAGGCGGCGGAGTTGGTGCGCGAGGCGTACCGCCGGTTGATCGGCGAACCGGACGCGACAGCGACGGTCGGTGCCCTGGTCGCGGACCTGATCACCGCGAGCGAGACGATCGCCCGTCGAGGGCAGGACGACGAGGCGCTCACCTTCAGCCTCTGGGCCCGCCACGACACGACCTGGGGGCTCGGCACCGCAGCGACCCGAGCCGCGCTCACCGCCGAGATCCGGGACGTGGCCCGTCGGACGGGCGACCGGGAAACCGAGCTGTGGGCCACCTCGCTGCGCTGGGTGGCGCTGCTGGAGCTGGGCGACCCTCGCTTCGCCGAGGAGCTCACCACCTTCGTCGACGCCGAACGGCAGGGCGACTTCGCCCGGCACCGGATGGCCGCGGCCGTCGACAGCGGGATCATCGCGGCGTTCCAGGGTGACTTCGCCACTGCTGACGAGCGGTTCGCCATCCTCACCGACCAGACCGAGCCGGGCCACACCGAGTTCGGGTTCATGGGCCACCACCTGCGCTGGTCCCGACTGCTGCTCCAGGGCCGGGTCGCCGAGGCCGCCGCGCTGGTGGACGGGCTGGCCCCGATCGACTACCCCTACCGGGAGCTGCTGCGGGCGATCACCGCGGCCGAGCGGGGCGACGGCGAGACGGCGGTCCGGCTGACCGCCAGCATCGAAGCCGCCGCCATCCGGTACCCGCGCCCGGTGTCACCGCTCTGGCTACGGCTACGCGCGCAGGCCGCCGCGGCGTCCGGCAACCCGAAGCGCTGCGACGCCGCGCGGGCCGCGCTCGCCCCGCACCGTGGAGAGTGGACGGTAGGGCTCTTCGGCTGCGATATCAGTGGCCCCGTCGACCACTGGCTGGCGCTGATCGACGCCGCCCAGGACCGCTGGGACGACGCCATCGCCGGCTTCACCGCCGCTCGGGACTCCGCCGACCGGCTGGGCTCCCGGCCCTGGTCGCTGCTCGCCCGCACCGGCCTCGCGAACGCCCTCGCCGGCCGAGGTCAGCCGGGCGACACCGCGACGTCGACAGCGCTGCGCGCCGCCGCCGTTCGGGAGGCGACAGCCCTCGGCATGACGCAGGTGCTCCACCGGCTCGCCGCCCCGACAGCGCTCGACGCCGACCTCCCGGACCAGGCCGTCGGGTCGGTTCAGCCTGCTGGGTGGGGCCAGGTTGTGGCGCCCGGCCAGGCCGCCGCGTCGGTCCAGACCATCAGATCGGGCCAGGCCGTCGGGTCGGGTCTGGCCGTCGCGCCCGGCCAGGCCGCGCCGGTCGCGACCGCGATCGAGGGGTACGAGTTTCGGCGCGACGGGCCGGTCTGGCAGCTCGCGTACGACGGTGTCGTGGTGCACCTGCCCGACGCCAAGGGGTTGCACGACCTGCACCTGCTGCTCAGCCGCCCGGGCAGCGACGTGCCGGCGGTCGAGTTGCTCGACCCGGCGGCCGGGCCGGAGCTGGTAGCCGCCCGCCGGATGGGCGCCGACCCGGTCCTCGACGACGAGGCGAAGGCCCGCTACCGGCGGCACCTGGCCCGCCTCGACGAGGAGATCGACCGGGCCGCCGCCCGCGACGACGACCGGAAGGTGTCCAAGCTGGACGCTGAACGGGGTGCGTTGCTCGACGAGCTGCGTGCCGCGGCGGGCCTCGCCGGCCGAAGCCGCCGCCTGGGCGACGAGGCCGAGCGGGCCCGCAAGACGGTGACCGCGCGAATCCGCGACACGCTGCGCAAGCTCGACGACCGACACCCGGCACTGGCGAGCCACCTGCGAGACGCCGTCTCCACCGGCACCACCTGCCGCTACCTACCCCCCAACCCCCTGCCCTGGCAGCTCTAACCCCACCCCCAGCCCTCCGCCCTCAGCCCACCGCGATCTTGCACTTTCGGTCGCCGATTGAGGTGGATTCGCCACCCTTGTCGGGACAGTAAGTGCAAGATCGCGGGAGCGGGGGGCCGAGGCAGGGTCAGCGGCGGTTGTACTTGTACATGGTCAGGGTGCCGAAGACCAGGACGAAGCCGGCGCTCCACAGCAGCAGCCACATCGTGGCCGACGGGTCCGAGTCACCGCTCATCGCTCCGCGGATCGCGGCCACCAGCTGCGTCACCGGGTTGACCTTCACGAACGCCTGGAGCCAGCCGGGCATGGTGCTCGGCTCGACGAAGACGTTGCTCAGGAACGTCAGCGGGAACAGCACCATCATGCTGACCCCCATCACCGACTTCTCGCTGCGCAGGATCAGCCCGAAGAACGTCCACACCCAGGAGAACGCGAACGAGAAGACGACCAGCAGCCCGATCCCGACGGCAACCCCGACCACCCCGCCTTCGGGGCGGAACCCGAGCACCAGCCCGAGACCCAGGATCACCACGGCGGCGAGGATGTAGCGCAGCACGTCGCCGAAGATCATGCCGACCAGGGCGGCCGGACGCCAGACGGGCAGCGTCCGGAACCGGTCGAAGATGCCCTTCTCGATGTCGGTGTTGAGGCCGACGCCGGTGTACATCGTGATCATGACGACGCTTGTCACCATGATGCCGGGCAGGAAGAACTGCAGGTAGTCGCGCGGGCTGCCGGCGAGGGCGCCACCGAACAGGTACGTGAACATCAGCACCATGATGATCGGGAACGCGGTCACGTCGAAGAGCTGCTCCGGCACGTGCTTGATCTTCAGCATGGCCCGCCAGCCGAAGGTGAGCGACGCGGCCAGCGCGCTCGGCCGGGGCGGTCGGGAACCGGGCGCGAGCACTGTCGCCAGCGCCTCGGCGGACGGAACGTAGACGGTCGGCGCCCGTTCGGTGGTGGTGGTCGTGGTGTCGCTCATCGGGCTGCCTCCAGCTCGTCGTCGTGGGCATCGGCCGGCACGGCGGGGTGGTCGGTCAGGGCCAGGAAGACCTCGTCCAGGCTCGGCTGACCGAGGGAGAAGTTGTCGACGACGATGCCGGCGCGGGCCAGGTCGCTGAGCACGCGAGCGGCCTGGGCGCTGGCGTCGAGGTCGGTGCCGGCCTCACCGACGCGGGCGGTCAACGCCACCGGGTCGGCGGCGAGCTGCACCGGCACGTCGAGCGCCTCCCGGAGCACCCGCTCCGCCTCGGGGCGCTGAGCGGGGTCCCGAAGTCGCAGGTGGACGGTGCCGGAGCCGATCGACGACTTCAACTCACCAGGGGTGCCCTCCGCGATCACCCGCCCGTGGTCGACGACAGCGATCCGCCCGGCCAGCTGGTCGGCCTCGTCGAGGTACTGGGTGGTCAGCAGCACCGTCGTGCCGTGCGACACCACCGCCCGGACGATCTCCCACACCTGGTTGCGGCTGCGCGGGTCGAGGCCGGTCGTCGGCTCGTCGAGGAAGAGCAGATCCGGGGTGTTCAGGATGCTGGCGGCGATGTCGATGCGTCGCCGCATCCCGCCCGAGTACTTCTTGACCTGGCGGTCACTCGCCTCGGTCAGCCCGAACGCGGCGAGCAGGGCCGCTGCGCGCTCCCGGGCGGCCGGCTTGCGCAGGCCCAGCAGGCGGGCCAGGAGCACCAGGTTCTCCGTACCGGTCAGGTCCTCGTCGACCGAGGCGTACTGGCCGGTGAGGCTGACCCGGGAGCGGACCTTGTCGGCCTCGGTGACCACGTCGTGGCCGAAGACCCGGGCCGAGCCGCCGTCGGGTCGCAGCAACGTGGCGAGCACCCGGACCGCTGTGGTCTTGCCCGCGCCGTTGGGGCCGAGCAGACCGTAGACGGTGCCGGCGGGCACCTGGAGGTCGATGCCGGCCAGCGCCCGGGTGTCACCGAATGAGCGGGTGAGCCCCTCGGCCTCGATGGCCAGACCGGTGGTGCGTCTACTCATGATCCTTACCTTTCGTGTTGGACGTGTTCAGGAGACGTAGGGCCGAGCCGCCCGGCCATCGCGCAGTGCCAGACCCCACCAGCGCAGCTGGTCGAGCAGGACGTCGACGTCGCGTTGCAGTTCGTCGGTGCACTGGGCGGTCGGCTCGCCGGCGAGCAGGTCGATCCCGACGACGTCGCGCACCGTCATCGCGTGCAGTGCGGTGAAGACGGTACGTAGTTGGTCGACCGCGTGCAGGCCGGTGGACCGGCAGCCGTACGACACGAAGCCGACCGCTTTGGCCTGCCACTCGTCGTACGCGTAGTCGATGGCTTGTTTCAGGGATGCCGGGAAGCTGTGGTTGTACTCGGGGGTGACCACGACGAACGCGTCCGCCCGGCCCACCTCGCGGACGAACGCCCGGATGGACGGTGTCGGCTCGGCGGGGTAGGTGGCCGGGAAGTCGTACTCGGTCAGGTCAACGACAGTCACCGCCAGGTCGTCGTGCCGCTCGGCCTGCTCGACGAACCAGTGGGCGAGCCGGTCGCCGACCCGCCCCTCCCGGGTGCTGCCGACGATCACGGCGATCCGCAACTGCGTCATGGCCACCCCCCTTCCACACTGAGAAGGCGCGAGGTGACGACACGCGCCCGCTAGATCCGATCTAGCGGGGGCGGTTCGGGGCGAAATGTCGGTGGGATCGGCTTGACTGGGGTCGACGAATGGGGGAGCGGGATGGCACAGGTACGCATCGAGCCGTGGCACGAGGACGACCTCGACCTGCTGCGGCAGCTCAACTCACCGGACACCCGCAAGCACACCGGCGGCCCGGAGACCGACGAGCAGGTGCTCGCCCGGCACGACCGGTATGTGCACTTCTCGGGCACCGAGCAGGGCTGCATGTTCACGCTGGTCCTGCCGGACGGGGCACGGGCGGGCAGCGTCGGCTACTGGGCCCGCGAGTGGCGTGAGCGGCCGGTGTACGAGATGGGCTGGGCGGTGCTGCCCGCGTACCGGGGGCAGGGGCTGGCCACGGCGGCGGTGCGCGCGGTGGTGGACGTCGCTCGCGCCCGACGGGACCGGCACTACGCCCACGCCTACCCCTCGGTCGACAACCCCGCCTCGAACGCCGTGTGCCGCAAGGCCGGCTTCACGCTGCTCGGCGAGACCGGCTTCGAATACCCGCCGGGGCAGATGATGCGGGCCAACGACTGGCAGCTCGACCTGACCGCCCCACCGACCGCGAGCTGAGGTCGGCGGGGCGGCCGGTGTCGGGTCACCAGGTGGTGTCGAGGCGGTGCCGTTGCTCGGCGGTCAGCTCCAGGTCGACAGCCGCCAGGCTCTCCTCCAGTTGCGCCACCGACGAGGCGCCCACCAGCGGAATGGACGGCAGCTCGCCGCCCAGCAACCAGGCGAGCACCACCTGGTTGACGGTCGCGCCGCTCTGCCCGGCCACCTCCCGCAGCGCGGCCAGTCGCCGGGGCGCGCTCGGCAGGTCGTACGCCGAGCTGAGCGGTTTGTCCGCCCGGGTGAGCGCACCCTTGAGCAGCGGCGAGTACGCCACCAGGGTCAGCTCGGGCTCGGCCCGCAGATAGCTGAGCAGGTCACCGCTGACGCCGCCCGGCTCGCCGTCCGGGTCCAGGTCGCTGACCAGGTCGGTGCGGTTCGGCAGGTAACTGCGGTGGTACTGGAGCACCTCGTACCCCGGCAGGCCGGCGGCGGCGGCCAACGAGCGGGCGCGCTCCACCCGCCAGGCCCGGTGGTTGCTGGCGCCCAACAGACCCACAGTGCCCTCGGCGACCAGCTCGGCGAAGCCCTCCACGGTCTCCTGGAGCGGCACGGTCCGGTCCTCGATGTGCGCGTAGAGCAGGTCCAGCCGCTCCACCCCGAGCCGTTCCCGGCTGCGCTCCGCCGACTCGCGGATCACCTTGGCGGAGAGGCCCTCGGCGTTGTCGAGGTAGCTGGTGCCCGGGGCCAGCGGTCGGGCGCCCAGCTTGGTGGCGATGACGATCTCGGCGCCGACGCCCCGGCTGCGCCGCCACCGGCCGAGCAGTTCCTCACTCTGCCCGCCCTGCCCGCCGTCCACCCAGAAGGCGTAGTTGTCCGACGTGTCGATGAACGTGCCGCCGGCCTCGACGTACCGGTCGAGGATCGCGTACGAGGTGGCCTCGTCGGTGGCGCTGCCGAAGAGCATCGCGCCGAGGCTGAGCACGCTGACCTCGCGCCGGGTCGCCGGGTCGGCGCCGATCGTGCGGTACCGCATGGGGGTCTCCTCTCGTGCGCCCTACCGGTGGGCGCACGAGTCACACTGCCGGCTGGAGCGCGCTCCAGGTCAAGCGCTCAGTCACCAGGGCAGCACGCCGTACCCGCCGCCGGCGTCCATCTGGAAGCCCCAGAGCAGCCCGTTCGACCCGTCGGCCGGCAGCGTCGCCAGGTGCACGCTCACCTCGGCGCCCTGTTCGGCGGTGCGGAAGCCGCTGTTGCTGTTGAGGTCGGTGGCGCAATAGCCCGGGTTCGCCGCGTTCACCTTGATCGGGGTGTCCCGCAGCTCCTTGGCGTACATCGCGGTGAGCATGTTCAGCGCCGCCTTCGACGACGGGTACGGCACGGAGGTCAGCTCGAACAGCGCGCCGTTCGGGTCGGTCATCACCGCGATCGATCCGACCTCGCTCGACACGTTGACGATCCGGGCGGCCGGTGCCCGGCGCAGCAGCGGCAGCAGAGCATTGGTCACCTCCACCACCCCGAAGACGTTCGTCTCGTACAGCCGGCGCAGCGTCGCCACTGTCGTCTCGCTGGGCAGCCCTCGCGCGCCGTCGGCGAGGATGATGCCGGCGTTGTTGACCAGCACGTCCAGGTGGCCGTACTCCGCCTCCACCCGCTTCGTGGCGGCCGTCACCGACTCGGCGTCGGTGATGTCGAGTGGCACGAACACCGCGTCCGCGCCGCCGTCGCGTAGCTCCCGCTCCGCTGCCCGGCCCCGCTCGGCGTCCCGCGCGCCCACCAGCACTGTCATCCCGAGGGCGCCGAGCTGCCGGGCGGTGGCGAAGCCGATCCCCTTGTTGGCCCCGGTGATCAGGGCGGTCATGTTCGTCATGACGTCGAGCCTCGCCGGGCTGGCCGCGTTCGGGGAGAGACGGGCGGAGGCTGGGACCGGCGGTACCACCTTCGCCGGCCCGCATCGAGGCATGCTGGGGGCATGACGAGCAGCGGGCTGCGGCGTGACGAACTGGCGGCGTTTCTGCGTACCCGCCGCGCCCGGTTGCGGCCCGCCGAGGTCGGGCTCCCCGAGGGTGAACGCCGACGCACCCCCGGGCTGCGCCGACAGGAGGTCGCCCAGCTCGCCGGCATGTCGATCGACTACTACATCCGGCTGGAGCAGGGCCGAGGACCGCACCCGTCGCGGCAGGTGCTCGCCGCGATGGCCCGGGCGCTGCTGCTCAGTCGGGACGAGCGCGAGTATCTGTTCCGGGTCGCCGGGGAGAATCCGCTGCCGGCCGGCGGGCCGAGCCGGGAGGTGACCCCCGGGCTGAGGCACCTGATCGACGCGATGACTGAGACTCCGGCGTACCTCGTCGACGCCGCGTACCAGGTGTTGGCCTGGAACCGGCTTGCCACGTACTTCGTGGGGGATCTCGCGGCCGTGCCCGACGCGGACCGCAACATGATCCGGTGGACGTTCCGGCAGCCGGTGACCGAGGCCCACTGGACCGACGCCGACGCCCGCCGGTTCGTGCACAGCACGGTGGCGGACCTGCGCGCCGCCTACGGTCGCTATCCGGACGACCCGGCGATCCGTGAGCTGGTCACCGAACTGCTCGGCACCTCGCCCCGGTTCGCCGGGCTCTGGGCCGAACATGAGGTGGAGGCACGCCGGCCCGTGGTCAAGCGGGTGCCACACCCCGACCTGGGGCCGTTGGAGTTCGAGTGCCGCGTGCTGCTGGTGCCGGAGACCGAGCAGCGGATGATCGTCTACGTCCCCGAGCCGGGATCGGCGACCCACGCGGTGTTCCGCCGGATCGCCGAGCGCGTCGGCTCGTGAACCCAAGGGCGAGCGTGATGCCGCTCAGTCATCAAGATGACTGAGCGGCATCACCATCATTCGAGCGTCAGTTGGGCAGGTAGGCGAAGGTGTCCGGGTTCGGGCCCTGCCGACCGGCCTCGCCCTTGTTCAGCGCGGTGATCCGCTCCATCGCCGCGTCGTCCAACTCGAAGTCGAAGATCCGGGTGTTCTCCTCGATCCGCTTCGGGGTGGTCGACTTCGGGAAGATGATGTCGCCGCGCTGCACGTGCCAGCGGAGCACCACCTGCGCCGGGGTCCGGTCGAGCTGCCCGGCGATGTCGACCACCGTCGGGTCGTCGAGCACCTTGCCCTGCGCGATCGGCGACCACGCCTCGGTGAGGATGTTGTGCTCACGGCCGTAGGCGCGGACCTCGTCGTTGCCGAAGTACGGGTGCGCCTCGATCTGGTTGACCACCGGCACGACGCTCGCCTCGGCGGCCAGCCGCTCCAGGTGCGACACCTGGAAGTTCGACACGCCGATCGAGCGGGCCCGGCCGTCGCGCTGGAACTCCTCCAGCACCTTCCAGGTCGAGACGTAGTCGCCGTCGTACAGGGTCGGCAGCGGCCAGTGGATCAGGAACAGGTCGATGTAGTCCATCTTCAGCGCCGCCAGCGTCGAGTCGAACGCCCTGCGGGCGTCGTCGGGGCGGTGGAAGCCGTTGTTCAGCTTGCTGGTCACGTAGACCGAACTCCGGTCGAGGCCGGACACGCGTACCGCCTCGCCGACCTCGGCCTCGTTGCCGTACATCTCAGCGGTGTCGATGTGCCGGTAGCCCACCTCAAAGGCGGTGGTCACCGCCGCGACGGTGTCCTTCGGCTCGATCTGGAACACCCCGAAGCCAAGCTGCGGAATGGTGTTGCCGTCGTTCAGGCTGATGTCGGGAATCGTGAGTGCCACTGCGGCTCCTTCGCGTCTTCGTTACCTGTCATCCATACCCGGGTCTGTGGACGATCCACCGCCCAACCGAGGGTGACGAACGCAACGGCGCATCGGTTCACCCGGTCGTGTCGAACAGCACCGGCCACGGCCGTGCCGCCGGCACCGACGTCGCGGGTGGCTCGGGCGCGGTGGGCTCGGCGTCGGCCAGCACCTCAGCGGCGAGTTGGCCGAACATCGCCGCCGCCGGGTGCGCCGAGCGGTCCGGCCAGGCCGCCGAGGTGCGCTTGGCCAGCGGCGCGTCGCCGATCGGCCGCCAGGCCATCCGGGGTTCACGGCGGGCCACCGCCGCCGGTTCCACTGCCACCCCGCCTCCGGCCAGCACCAGCCCGAAGAGGAACTCCGGGTTGCGGGCCGGACGCACCCGGGCCGGACGCCAACCGTGCTGCCGGCACACCGCCAGCAGGTGGTCGTGCCAGCCGGGGGCGGTGGCGCGCGGCGCGGCCACCAGATCCAGACCGGCCAGCGACGCGAGCGTCACCTCGCGGCCGCGGGCCAGCGGCGAGGTGCGCGGCAGCAGCACCCCCAGGGGTACGTCGACCGGGGCGCCGAAGCGCAGCCCGTCCGCCGCCACCGGGTGATGCACGAGCCCCACGTCGAGGGTCCGCTCGGTGAGCATCCGCACCTGCTCGGCAGTGGTCAGCTCGTGCAGCTCCACGTCCAGGCCGGGCGCCCGGGTGGTGAGCGCGTCCAGCAGCGAACGCAGCGTCACGGCGGGCGTCTCCGGTGGCACCCCGGCCCGGAGTACGCCCAGCTCACCGGCGCGGATCTGCCTCATCAGGCTGCGGAGTCGACCCTCGCCGGCGAGCAACTCCTCCGCCTCGCCGAGCAGTAGCTCACCGGCGGTGGTGAGGCGTACCTGGCGGCGGGACCTGTCGAACAGCTCGACAGTCAGCTCCCGTTCCAGCCGCTGGATCGACTGGCTCAGCGGCGGCTGGGCCATCCCGAGCAACTCCGCGGCCCGGCCGAAGTGCAGTTCGTGTGCGACCACCACGAAGTGCCGCAGGTGCCGGAGCAGATCCACGGCCGGGACCCTACGCCAGCGCGGCCACTGCGGTGCTGGATACCGTGCTGACGTGGACGTGGAGGAACGCATCAGGGCCATCTTCGCCGCCGTCGGGGTGACGGCCAGCCTGCACGTCGCGGACCTGGACGCCGTCGACCTGGACGCCGTCGAGGGCGGCGGACCGGTCGGCGGCGGTCTTCGTGAGGTCGGGGTGCGGGCCGACGAGCAGGTGGTGATCGCCTCGATCTTCAAGATCCTGTTGGTGCTGGAGTTCGCCCGGCAGGTCGAGGCCGGTCAGTTGGACCCGACCGAGCGGGTGGTGGTCACCGCCGGCGACCGGCTCGGCGGGTGGGGTCTGGCCGGGTGCGCCGACGACGCCGAGGTGTCGTTACGCGACCTCGCGTACTTCGCCATGTCGGTCACCGACAACACGGCCGCCGACCTGCTGCTGCGCCGGGTCGGCCCGGACCTGTTGCCGATGCTCGCCGTCGAGCTGGGGCTGACCCGTACCCAGATCCTCGGTGGTCCACGGGAACTGGTCGAGATGATGCTCGCCGACGTGGGCGCCCGGACCGAGGCGGAGTTCGCCCGGATCTTCCCCACGCTGCCGGCGGACCGGGTCCGGGCCATGCGGGTCTTCGACCCCGCGCACACCACGTCCAGCACCGCCCGGGAGATCACCCGGCTGCTCACATTGATCTGGCGGGACGAGGCCGGGCCGGCGGCGGCCTGCGCGATGGTCCGCACCTGGATGGCCCGGCAGATCTTCTGGACCCGGCTGGCCGCCGGGTTCCCGCCCGGCGTCCGGGTCTCCGGAAAGACCGGCACCCTGCCCGGGTTCCACCTGGAGGCCGGTGTCGCCGAGTACCCCGACGGCGGCCGGTACGCGATCGCCGTCTTCGCCCGCGCCGAACAGTTGACCCCGCGTCGCATCGACGTGGACCTGGCGATGGGGGAGGCCGCCCGGACGGCCGTCGAGGCGCTGCGCGGCGACTGATTTCGCACCCCTCCGGGAGTCGCCGCACCCCCGCCGAGCACTACCGATATCCACTTGCGTATCGAAGCCGACGGCCCTTGATCTTGGACCGGGGCCCGGTGCCGCTGGTTGGCTCGTGGTCGACACATCGCCCGACCACGGGGAGTAGATCCGCATGCCCAGTCTCGACCGCCGACGCTTCCTGCGCGACGCCGCCGCCACCACAGCACTGGTCTCCGCCGGTGGCCTCGCCGCCGGCGTCGCCACCCCGGCCCACGCCGCGCCCTCGACCGCCGCGCCCACACCGACCGCTCGCCGCAAGGGCGCTGTCAGCTTCCGCTGGTGGGGTACTGCCGGCTGGCGCGTCGACATCGGTGACCGCACCGTTCTCGTCGACCCGTTCCTCAGCCGGATCGACACCGGGCTGTTCACCGGCGCGTTCAAGACCGACACGGCGTTGACGGTGCGCACCGACGTGATCGACCCGCGCGTCGACCGGGCCATGACGGTGCTGGTCACGCACACCCACTGGGACCACTTCATGGACGTGCCGTACATCGCCAAGCGCACCGGCGCGCGGGTGTTCGGCACGCTGACCGCGTACCACCTGGGGTTGGCCTACGGGTTGCCGTCGACGCAGCTCAGCACCGTGAAGGGTGGGGAGGTGCTGGACTTCGGCGACCACAGCGTCGAGGTCGTCGGCTCGCTGCACAGCCGCAACCCGTCGTACTCGGTGGCCTTCCCCGGGGTGCGGGTGAGCCCGCCGCCGCAGCCGGCCACCATCGCCGACCTGCCGGAAGGCGACACGCTGGGCTACCTGCTGCGGGTCGACAGCGGGCCGTCTGTCTACTTCACCGGGGCCAGCGACGTCGCCGAGCGGAACCTCACCGGCCTCGCGCCCGACGTGGCGATGGTGGCCATGCAGAACGCCACCACCACCGGCGACTACCTGCCCCGGCTGCTGGCCGGCCTCGACTACCCGAAGGTCGTGGTGCCGGTGCACTACGACAACTTCGAGACGGCGTTGCAGAACCCGCCGCCGGTCGCCCCGACCGACCGCACCCGGCTGAACGAGATGATCGCGGCGGTGCGCCGGATCTCGCCGCGCAGCCGGGTGCTGGTGCCCGAGTACGAGACGGCGTACCACTTCTGAGCAGCGTCGGTGGGGGTCGCCGAGCCGTGACCCCCACCCGGTGGTCAGGAGGCGGTCATCTCCGCCAGGGCCCGCACCGACTTCCAGTTGCGGGAGGTGGCCACGACACCGAGCTTCTTCTCCAGGTACGCGTTCGTGAACTTCGACCGCCCGTAACCGCCGTCGACGTAGTGCAGGAACGCCTCCCGGCCGGTCACGGTGAACGACACGTTCTCGCCACCGGGCACGGTCAGCGCGTCGACAGTGGACTTCTTCGGTGCGGTGGCGAGGAATGCCACCAGCAGTCGCGTCGGGTCGTCCTCCCGGTCGGCGTACGGGTTGCCGCCGGCGATCGCCGCCAACTCCCGGCCGCTGCGCACCAGCACCGGCACTGTCAACGCCAGCTCGTCGGTGAGCGCCCGTGCGATCCCGGCGGCCAGCTTCTCCGCGTCGCGCACGGTGCTGCCGAAGGCGACGTTGCCGCTCTGCAGGTACGTCTGGACGCCGTCGTGCCCGAGGTCGGTGACGATCCGGCGCAGGTCGGCCATCGCCAGCCGGGTGGTGCCGACGTTGACCCCGCGCAGCAGGGCGACGTACCGGGTCATGGCTCCTCCTCGAATGTGGCCGACCGGCTCAGCGTAGGCCGCCCGGCCCCACCAGGCCCGTCTCGTACGCGACGATGACCAGTTGCGCCCTGTCGCGTACCGCCAGCTTGGTCAGCAGCCGCCCGACGTGCGTCTTGACGGTGGCCTGGCTGAGGTTGAGGTGCGCGGCCAACTCCGCGTTGGACAGGCCCCGGGCGATCAGCGCGAGCACCTCCCGTTCCCGATCGGTCACCCCGTCGAGCTGCCGGGGCAGCGGCCGGGTCGGCTCCGGTTGCCGGGCGAACTCGTCGATCAGCCGGCGGGTCACCGTCGGCGCGAGCAGCCCCTCCCCGGCGGCGACCACCCGGATCCCGGTCAGCAGGTCCGCCGGTGGGGTGTCCTTGAGCAGGAACCCGCTGGCTCCGGCGCGCAGCGCACCGTAGACGTACTCGTCGAGGTCGAACGTGGTCAGGATGATGACCCGGGTGCCGGCCGTCGCCGGGTCGGCGCAGATCCGCCGGGTCGCCTCGATGCCGTCCATCTCCGGCATCCGGACGTCCATCAGCACCACATCCGGCCGGTGCTGCCCGGTCAGCGCGACAGCCTCCACGCCGGTGCCCGCCTCACCGACTGTGGTGCAGTCCGGGCTGAGATCGACCAGCAGCCGGAAACTGCCACGCAGCAACGCCTGGTCGTCGGCGATCAGCACGCGGATCACGCGGTCACCCGGTAGGGCAGGCTGGCCGTCACCGCGAAGCCACCGTCCGAGCGTGGGCCGGCGCGGAACTCCCCGCCGTGCACCGCCACCCGTTCCCGCATGCCGATCAACCCGTGCCCCTCCCCGCCGAGCAGGACCGGCCGCCGGCCGTCGTCGGTCACCTCCACCCGCACCTCGTCGGGCAGGACGGTCACCGTAGCCCGGCAGGCGGCCGGCGCCGCGTGCTTCACCACGTTCGTCACCGCCTCCTGCACGATCCGGTACACCGCGAGGCCCACCGACTCCGGTACCGCGCCGGCCGGCTCGTCCCGCCGTACGTCGAGCTGCACGTCGACGCCGCCGATCGCCGCCTGCCGGGCGAGGAGAGGCAACTCGTCCAGCCCGGGCGTCGGCGCGTACGGGCTGTCCTCGCGCAGCATGCCGAGCACCCGCCGCACGTCGGTCAGCGCGGTGCGGCCGGTCTCCTCGATGACCCGGAGCGCGGCGCCCGCCTCGCGGGGGTCGGCCTCGGCGACGTGGTTGGCGACTGCCGCCTTCACCACGATCAGGCTCAGCGTGTGCGCGACCACATCGTGCAGCTCACGGGCCACCCGTAACCGCTCCTCGGTGGCGGCCTGACGGACCAACTGGTCGCTCTGCCGGGTGGCGAGGGCGCGTCGCTCCCGGATCAGCCAACCGATCGCCCAGGTCGGCGCGACCATGACGGCGGCGTAGATGACCGCGCCGGTCCGCGACCAGAGGTCGCCCGCCGTCAGCACCAGGCCGACGCTCACGAGCGCCAGACAACCGGCGGCGCAGAGCATCGACCGGCGGGTGGGCGTCACCACGGCCACCGTGTAGAAGGACAGGCCGATGGCGAACGCCGGCGCGGCGGCCGCGAAGTTGGGTATCACACCGGTGACCAGGGCAACTGTGGTGATCGAGCTGATCACGACGGCCACCGCCGTCGGCCACCGTCGCCGGACGGCCAACGGCAACCCGAGGGCCATCCCGACCAGCACCGACACCCAGAGCGGCTCGCGTACGCCGCCGTGCATCGGCGATTCCAGCGCGGCGTACGGGCAGAGCAGCCCACCGACGGCCACCGCCAGCAGGGCGTCCACCCTGTACAGGTCCACCGGCCGCATCCGTCGGGTCAGCAGGAGAGCGGTCACCCGTCGAACGGTAGCGGCCGGCCGGGCTGGCCGCGTCCGCCTGCGGGTGGTCATCCCGCAGGACGACCTGCCGGCGGTTGCGGGCCGCCGAGTCCACCCTGGGGAGGGCCGGAAAGTGCCCGCCCCGGCACGACGCGCCGCACCCCCGGCATTCGGCACCGTAACGGCCATGACCACAGACACGGTGACCCTGACGGGGCTGCGCGCGGTGTACGCCACCGGAACCCGGCGGGTGACGGCACTCGACGGCGTGACCACCGGCTTCGCGAGCGGCACGTTCACGGCGGTGATGGGCCCCTCCGGCTCGGGGAAGTCCACACTGCTGCACTGCGCGGCGGGACTGGACCGCCCGACCGAGGGGACCGTCACGATCGACGGGACCTGCCTCAACGACCTCGGTGAGGACGCGCTGACCCGGCTGCGGCGGGACCGGATCGGGTTCGTGTTTCAGGCGTTCAACCTCGTTTCCACGCTGACCGCCGCGCAGAACGTCGAGTTGCCGTCGCGCCTGGCCCGCCGCCGCCCGCCGGCCGGGGACGTCGCCGCCGCTCTCGACGCCGTCGGCCTCGCCGACCGGGCCGGGCACCGGCCGAGCGAGCTGTCCGGCGGGGAGCAGCAGCGCGTCGCCGTGGCCCGAGCGTTGATCAGTCGCCCGGCGGTGGTCTTCGCCGACGAACCGACCGGGGCGTTGGACAGCGCGTCCTCCCGGCAGGTGCTTCGGCTGCTGCGGGCACTCGTCGACGACCACGGCCAGACCGTGGTGATGGTGACCCACGACCCCGCCGCCGCCGCGTACGCCGACCGGGTCCTCCTGCTGGCCGACGGCCGCGTCGTCGACGATCTGACCGGCCCGATCACTGCCGCCGCCGTCGCCACCCGGATCGCCGAGCGGGAGATCGTCGCGGAGTCGTCGTGCTGAGCGTCCGGCGGTCGGCCAGCGCGTTCGTGGCCGTCGCCCTCGGGGTCACGCTGGTCGCGGCGGCCACCCTGCTGCTCGCTTCCGGCCGCCCGCAGGTGCCGGACCGGCTGGCGCGGGCGGCGGTCGTGGTGCAGAGCCCCGAGTCGGGTGCGTCCGCTGACGAGTTCGTGCCGACCCGGCCCTGGTCCGCGGCCACAGCGGCGGAGTTCGTCGGCAGGCTGGCCGGCCTGCCGGACGTGGTGGCGGCGGTGCCGGACCGCACCTTCTACGCGCAGCCGCTCGTCGATGGTCGGCCCTACGCCGCCGACACCCGGCGGGAGGACGCCCACCAGGGACACGGCTGGTCCAGCGCCCAACTGGGTGGGCTGCGCCTCACGGCTGGCGAGCCACCCCGCCGGCCCGGCGAGGTGGTCGTCGACAGCGCGCTCGGGCTGCCCGCCGGTGCACCGGTCACAGTGCTGACCGCCGCCGGCCCGGAGTCGTACACCGTCACCGGTCTGGTCGACGGGTCCGGCGTCCATGTGGCGGACGATGTTGCCGCCGCGCTCGCGCCCGGCGTGCGGGCCATCGGGCTGGTGCTCGCGCCGGGCGCCGACCCTGAGCGGGTCGCCACGGTGGCCAGTGGAGTCGTCGGCGGTGACGGACAGGTGCTCACCGGTGCCGCCCGTGGTGCGCTGGAGCCACGCGGCGACGCCCGTACCCGGTGGATCGGCATGCAGGTGCTCACCGCGACGGCGGCCCTCGCGGGTTTCGTCACCGTGTTCGTGGTCGCCTCCACCTTCGCGTTCACCATCGCGCAGCGCCGTCGTGAGCTGGGCCTGCTGCGCGCCGTCGGTGCCACCGGACGCCAGATCCGCCGCCTGGTGTACGCCGAGGCGCTCACCGTCGGCGTCTCGGCGGGACTCGTCGGCCTGCTGGTGGGCGCGGCGCTCGCCCCCTTGCTGGGTCGGCTGCTGGTCGATGTCGGCTACGAACCGTCGACCTTCCGGGTCCGCTACGAGCTCTGGCCGATAGCGGTCTCGCTCGCCGCCGGGCCGGTGATCGCGTTGCTGGCAGTCTGGTCGGCGTCCCGCCGAGCGGCGCGGGTCCGCCCGCTGGAGGCGCTACGCGACGCCGCTGTGGAACAGCGACCGATCGGCCGGCTGCGCGTCGTCACCGGTGCGCTGCTCCTCGCGGCGGGAGCCGTGCTCAGTCTGGGCACGGCGACCGCCGAGGAGGCCCGGGTGGGGGCGCAGTACGCGCTCTACGCGGTGATGGCGTTGGTGGCCGGCGCCACGGTGCTCGCCCCGGTGGTGGTCAGGCCGCTGCTGTGGCTGCTGCGTTCCCCGGTGCGTCGGCCCGGTGGCGCGATCGGGATGCTGGTCCGGGGCGGGGCATTGACAGCTACCCGGCGGACCGCCGCCATCGCCGCACCGGTGCTGCTCACTGTTGCGTTCGCGGTGCTGGTGTCCGGGATGGTGCGTACCAGCACCGCCGCGTACGCGGCAGGTCGGGCGGACAACGTGAACGCCGGCTGGATCGTGGTGCCGGACCGGGCGCCCGGCCTGTCCGACCGGGCCGTCGCCGCGACCGGCGGCACCGCCCTGCTACCGACCACCGTCTACGGCACCGACCCCGGAGCGTCGCCGCAGAACCAGCCGATGACCGCGCTCGGCGTGGATCCGGAGGGCTTCGCCGCGGCGAACCGGGTGCTCACCGTCGTCGCCGGCTCGCTGGACGACCTGAAGGGCGATGACACTGTTGTGGTCACCGCCTCGGCGAACCGGCTGCCGTCCGAGCCGTACCCGGTGGTCTTCGCCGACGGGACGTCGGTGTCGTTGCGCGTCGTCGCCGTGGTTGACGACACCTCGATCCCCGGCGACCTGCTCGTGCCCCGGGCCGTGGTGCGGGCGCACGACCCGTCGGCGCTGACGTCCACTGTGTACGTCCGGGACCGCGTCGAGCCGCCGGTCGGCGCGCGGATCCTCGACGTTCCGGGCTGGGCGGCCGAGGCGGACGCCGCCGAGGATCGCCTCGTCTGGCTCTTCACAGTGCTGCTGATCGGGGTGTCCGCCGGCTACGGGGCCATCGCGGTGGCAAATACGCTGTTGCTGGCCGCCGCCGGCCGCGCCGCGGATCTGCGGCTGATCCGGATGGCTGGGGCGACCCGACGGCAGGTCATCTGGCTGGTCACGGCCGAGTCGGCCCTGGTGGTACTGATCGGTGCCGTGCTGGGTGGGGCTGTCGCGTTCGTCGGTCTGCTCAGCATCAGTGCCGGCCTTGCCGAGCAGGTCGGCGCCCCCGTCGACCTGGTGGTGCCGTGGCCGGTGATTGCCGGGGTGGTGGGGCTGTGCCTGCTGCTCGCGGTGCTGGCCAGTGTGCTGCCGACGTGGCGGCTGCTGCGTCACAGTCCCGCCCGCTCACCGGTCGGCGGATGACAGTGCCCCCCCGGGAGGGCGATCGGCCCGCTACCGTCCATGGATGCGATCCGCGCGCCCGGTCGGGCTGCTCCTCTCCGCCGCCGCCGTCGCGCTCTGGGCGTACGGCATGACCACGTGGCAACCGCTGACCGAGCCGCTCGGCCCGTGGTCGGAGCGCCTGCCGGGCAACAACGCCTACTGGGCGCGCGACCTGCGATTCATGGCGATCATGGCGGTGCCGCTCGGGCTGGTGCTGGCCGGGCGCGGGCGGGTGCGGTGGGGCGGCCCGGCGGTGGTGCTGGGTGGCTGCTGGATCGCCGCCGACGTGGCGATCGACAGGGCCGACCCGATCGGCGTCGGCGCGACGGTGCTGCTCGCCGTCACCGGCTGTGGCGTGCTGGGCGTGGTCGCGGCACTGCTGCTCTGGTGGGAGCGCGTCACGCCGCCGGCGCGGGATTCCGACACGCAGTCGACGGGGGAGCGCGGCACGCAGTCGGCGGCCAACCGGCGGGTGCTGACCGGCGCTGCCTGCGTGGCCGGGGTGTTGACGCTGGTGGCGGCCGCTATGGAATCACCGACCGACCGGGAGCCGGAGCTGAACCAGGGCGCCCTGGCCACCGCGGCGTTGCTGGTGGCGCTGGCCGTCGGTGCCGCGCTGGCGGCGGCTCCGGCACGGACCCGGGCTCGGGTCGGGCTGGCTGTCGGTCTCACAGTGGTGGCGTTGCTCGGCGTCGGGCTGGTCCGTGCCACAGCGCCCGGCGCACGACTCCTGCCGGAGGTCGCTCTCGGGGCGGTGCTGCTCACCGGGGTCACAGTGCTCGCCTGGGACTGGCCGGGCGGCCGGCCGATCTGGTGGCACCACGCCCTGGCCGCGCTCATCGCCTTGGTGGGCCCGTTGGTGTTCCTGGTGGCCACGGCCATCCCCATGATGATCATGATGCCGATCGGCGCGACGTTCACCGCGCTCGCCGGCAACAGTCCGATCCACGCCGCCGACTCCGACCTGCTGGTCTCACTGGTCGGGCTGCTCTCCGGGCTCGGAATGGCAGTGCTGCTGGCGCGGCCGAGTGTCGAGGACCGTCGGCGGCTCAGGTAGCTCACTCGACGACCGGCAGCACCACCTCGTTGCGGCGCAGGAACCAGGGCTTCCACGGCGGGTCGAAGCGGGCGTACCGGATGGCGCCGGTCGGTTGCAGCCCGGCCGCGGTCACCGACCGACCGAGCATGGTGGCCCGCTGGCTGAACGCCTGCTCCGTCCACCGTCCGGAGAACCGCATCGCTGCCGCCAGCCGCCCGGGGACCGCGCGGATCCGCACCCGGGCGTCCACCGGCTCGGGCAGGGTGGCGGTGGTGAAGGTGGCCGGCATGACGAACTGGATCAGGTACGCGCCCGGCCACTCACCCTCGATCTGCACCACCGGCACGGTCATGGCGATCTTCTCCGAGCCGCTGGCCGCCGCCATCGCCGGAGCGGCGGAGCCGATCGGGTGCCGGGCCCGATTGGCGCCACCGATGTACGCGGCCAGCGGCCGGAACGCCTCGATCGGCGCCCGGGTGAACGACGCCTGGATCTGCATCTCGGCCACCAGGTGGGCGGGGTACCGACGCAGCTCGAAGCCGGGGTGGCGGGACACCACCCGGTACGGCTGCTGTTCGGTCATCGCGCGGCTCCCAGGGTCTGCTGGGACAGACGCTACCGCCCGTCCGCCTCCCGCTCGGCCGAAGTCGGCTGCTCCGGCCCGGGGGCGAGGGCCCGGGTGGTCAACCGCCAGTACTGCCGCTTGCTCTCGTCGCGCAGCACCACCCCGATCTGGCCCAGTTCGCGGCGCAGTTCGCGGGCGTCGTCGCGGCGGTCCCGCTGGATCGCCCGTTCCCGGGCGCGCAGCAGCGCGTCCGCGCCGGCCGGCAGACCGGGCAGGCCCGGCACCCACAGCCGGTACGCCGACTGGTGCGGGTCGTCGTCCGCCCAGCCCCAGCCGTGCTCCCGGAACGCCGCCGCCAGTTGGGCGGCCGGCAGGTCCGTCGACTCCCGGACCAGTTCCGCGCCGTCGGCGTCGAGCAGCACCAGGTGCTTGTCGGCGAGGAAGGCCACCCGGGTGTCGACCCGGGCGATGGTCCGGTTCTCGTCGGAGCGGCGCAGCTGGACCTGCGCCCCGTCGACGGTGACGATCAACCGTTCGGCGGTGCCGATCCCGGCGATGACCAGGCCGGCGATGACGCCCACCGCGATGGTGCCGGCGGTGGCCTGCGGCTCGGGCAGCCGGTCCAACCACTCGATGAGGTCGCTGAACGGCACCCAGGGCAGCCGGGTGAGCCAGCCCGTCGCCGCCGAGAGGAGCCATCCGGCGCCCGCCCCGAGCAGCGGGAAGCCACCCCACAGGACCGCCAGCTCCAGCGGGCCTCCGCTGACCACTGTGCGCGGACGGTAGCCGGCCATGTCCATGGTCAGGACACCTCCCGGCGCAGCGTCCGGAACAGGCCGGCGGCCAGTGGGAGGACCATCCAGACCAGCAGGGACACGACGATCCGCCCCCACTGCTCCCCGGTGAGCGCGTCGCTGCTGAACAGCGGCTCCATGGTCTTGCTGGTGTCCAGCCATTCGGACGGGCCGCGCAGGGGCCGGACCATCTCGCCCAGCACTCCCCAGACGGTGGGCAGCAGGAAGTAGCCGACGATGGCGAGCGGCGGGTTGAGCAGCAGCAGACCGAAGGCGGCGCCCATCAGCACGCTGGTGACCTGGAGGATCACCGCGTTCAGGATCAGGGAGCCGTCGAGCTGCCAGGTGCCTGCGCCGCCGGTGGCGGAGGCCACCAGCGTCCCGACGGCGGCGAGGGCGAGGCTGGCCAGCACCGAACCGAGCGCCGCCACCATGACCGCGACCAGCTTCGCGGTCACCACCCGCTCCCGGCGGGGCACCAGGGCGTACGTGGTGAGAGCGGTCCGCTGCGACCACTCACTGGTGATCGAGAGGATGCCGAGCACCGGTAGTAGCACCCCCACCGGCAGCAGCGAGGGGACGAAGAAGCTGCCGAACGTCTGGTCGGCCTCCTCGGCGTAGATCAACTGAAGGGTGACGACCACGGCGGCGATCAGGCCGATGGTGATCAACAGCCAGCGGCCGGCCCGGGTGTCGACGAGTTTGCGCAGTTCAACGCCGCTGAGGCGCAGCAGCGACGGCCGACTTGCCGGAGTGTGGTGCCGGGGCGCGACGGCGCCGGCGGCGGGCGCGGTGGTGGTCATCGGACGGCCTCCTTGGTGGATTCGCCGGCGGTCAGGGTGAGGAAGAGCTGTTCGAGGCCGCCGCCGCTGGCGGGGCGCAGTTCGGCCAGCGCGACGCCGGCATCGGCGGCGGCCTGGCCGACCGCCTCGGCGTCGGCCTGGACGAGCAGCCCTTCGGAGCTGTCGGCGGCGCTCAGCCCGGCCACCTCCAGCGCCCGGCGCAACGCCGCGCGGTCGCGGGCCCGGACCACAGTGCCGCCGCCGGCCAGCAGCTCGTTCTTGTCGCCCTGAGCCACGATCCGGCCGCCCCCGATCACCACCAGCCGGTCCGCGACCGCCTCCACCTCGCGCAGCAGGTGGGAGGAGAGCAGCACGGTGCCGCCCCGGTCGGCGAAGTCGCGCAGCAGGCCGCGCATCCAGAAGATCCCCTCCGGGTCCAGGCCGTTGGCCGGCTCATCGAGGATCAGCACCCGGGGGTCGCCGAGCAGCGCCTGCGCCAGGCCGAGGCGCTGGCGCATGCCCAACGAGTACGCCCGTACCCGACGCTTCGCCGCCACCGCGTTCAACCCGACCAGGTCGAGCTTCGCGGCGACCTCGCGCCGGTCCAACCCCATGGTGTACGCGGACAGCGTCAACGCCTCGCGGCCGGTGCGCCCGGCGTGCTGGGCGGAGGCGTCCAGCAGCACCCCGACCTCCCGTCCCGGGTTGGGCAGTTCCCGATACGGGCGACCGGAGACGGTGGCGCGGCCGGCCGTCGGCGCGGTGAGCCCGCAGATCATGCGCATGGTGGTCGACTTGCCGGCGCCGTTGGGGCCGAGGAAGCCGGTGACGGTGCCCGGCTCGCAGTGGAACGAGACGTCGTCCACCGCCGGGTGTGGCCCGTATCGCTTGGTGAGGTTCTCCACGGTGATCATGTGGTTGAGCCTGCCCGCTCCGCCCGGCCATCCGCTGCGGCCACCGGTCGGTGCCGCGTCGACCTTGGTCGATCATCGGATCTCGACTTTGGTAGCTGGTCGTGGTGCCCGTCGGCTGCCTAGCATGGGGCCGTGACCAGCCTCGCCGTCCCGGAGCACCCCTGGCTGCTGCCAGGGGAGCTGGCCGTGCCGGCCGATCGTGCGCGTACCCATCCGCGCCGCACCACCCGCGACTGGATCGTGGACACGCTCGCGTTCCTGCTCTCCCTGCTCTGGGTGCTCTTCGTCACCGCCGACGCCCTGTCGCCCGACCCGACGATCGCCATTCCGCTGCCGCACGCCTGGATGACCGGCGTGGACGCGCTGCTCGGGCTGGTCTGCTGCGGGCTGCTCTGGCTGCGCCGACGGTGGCCGCTCGGGGTGTTGGTGGCCACGACACCACTGTCGCTGTTCTCGATGGCCTCGGCCATCCCACTGTTGATCTTCTACTTCACTGTGGTGGTGCACCGGCGGACCGCCGTGGCGGTCGCGGTCACCGGCGCCGGCCTTCTCACCAACCTGGTCTTCAGTTGGCTGCGCCCGGACCCAGCCATGTCGTACTGGGAGACCGCGTCGTGGGGCGTGGTGCTCAGCTTCGCCGTGCTGGCCTGGGGGATGTTCGTCCGGGCCCGCCGGCAGTTGATCGTGTCGTTGCGGGAGCGGGCCGAGCGGGCCGAGGCGGAGCAGCAGCTGCGTGTCACCCAGGCCCGCCACCTCGAACGCACCCGGATCGCCCGGGAGATGCACGACGTGCTGGCCCACCGGATCTCGCTGCTCAGCCTGCACGCGGGTGCGCTGGAGTTCCGCCCGGACGCGCCGGCCGACGAGGTGGCCCGGGCCGCCGGGGTGATCCGGGGCAGTGCGCACGCCGCCCTCCAGGACCTACGGGAGGTGATCGGGGTGCTCCGCGCGGCGGACGACGGTGCCGGCGACGCCCCCGAGCCGCCGCAGCCCACCCTCGCCGACCTGCCGGCCCTGATCGCCGAGTCGCGGTCGGCCGGGGTGCGGGTCAACGTCAGCGACAGCGTCGCCAGCCCGGGGGAGGTGCCGGCGGCGCTGGGCCGGGCCGCGTACCGGATCGTGCAGGAGGGGCTGACCAACGCCCGCAAGCACGCGGCCGGCGCGGCCGTCACCGTGGACGTGGCCGGCGGGCCGGGCGCCGGGCTGACCGTCGCGATCGGCAACCGGTGGCCGGTCGGCGCACCGGCGGGCGACACCTTGCCGGGTGCGGGCACCGGCCTGGTCGGCATCAGCGAGCGGGTCACCCTGGCCGGCGGGCGACTCGCCTACGGTCGGGACGACAGCGGTGACTTCCGGCTGGCGGCCTGGCTGCCGTGGCCGGCGTGACCAGCCCAGACGGCGCGACCCGGCCGCCGGACGCGACCGGGCCGGACGGCGCAGCTGCGCCGCCGGTGCGCGTGCTGATCGTGGACGACGACGCGTTGGTCCGGGCCGGGCTCTCCATGATCCTCGGCGGTCTGCCGGACCTGACAGTGGTCGGCGAGGCGGCCGACGGTGGCGAGGTGCCGGCGGCCGTCGCCGCATACGCCCCGGACGTTGTGCTGATGGACATCCGGATGCCCCGGGTCGACGGGCTGACCGCCACCGAGGCGTTGCGTGCCCAACCGCACCCGCCGGAGGTGCTGGTGCTGACCACCTTCGACGCCGACGAACAGGTGCTGCGGGCGCTCCGCGCCGGGGCAGCCGGGTTCCTGCTCAAGGACACCCCACCGGCGCAGATCGTGCGCGCCGTACGTCGGGTCGCGGCGGGCGAGGCGACGCTCTCCCCGACGGTGACCCGGACGCTGATCGCCCACGTGACCGCCGCCGCCCCCGGCCCGGTCGGCCCGGACCCGCGCCGCGAACGGGCGCTGCGACAGCTCACCGGGCTCAGCGAGCGGGAGCGGCAGGTGGCGGTCGCGCTGGGGCGCGGCCAGACCAACGCGGAGATCGCGGGGGAGCTGTTCATGAGCGTGGCGACGGTGAAGGCGTACGTCTCGCGGCTGCTGACCCGACTGGACCTGAACAACCGGGTCCAGGTGGCGCTGCTCGTGCACGACGCCGGCCTCGTCTGACGAACCGTTCGCCCTGCCAGATGGCCGAGCACACCAACATGCGGGCCGTGGAGGTCACCGTTCCGCTGTCGACCAAGCCGTCGCGGGAGACCCGGTACGCGGTGGCCGATCCGTACCTGCGTTTCTGGTTGTCGTTCCTGGGGCCACACCTCTCCGAGATCGAGCGGGGGCGGGGCGACCTGACCATGGACCGGATCGACAGGTCGTGGACGTCCTGGCAGGGGCGGGCCATCGAACCTGTCGTCCGGGAGGCGCTGCGCCGACTGCCCAGCGACCTCCTACCGGCGGAGGCGGCGACGATCGGCGGCTACTGGACCCGGACCAACGACCCGGAGATCGACATAGTCGGCGCCGACCGTGCGCCCGTCGCTCGGAGCATCAGCTTCGTCGGATCGGTCAAGTGGCAGGAGAGCCGACCCTTTGACGCGCACGACCTGGGCCGGCTGCTCCTGCACCGGTCTCTGCTTCCCGGCGCTGACGAATCGGTGCCGGTTGTTGCCGTGTCGCGCAGCGGCACTGCCGTCGACGGCATCCGGGTGCTGTCAGCGGAGGATCTGCTTACCGCGTACCGGAATTGAACTTTCGTCAGGTGTCTGCCGTACCCATGGCCGAGGATGTCGGTGCGGTGGGTCCGCCGTACCGCTGCCGAACTGCGGGAGGCCTGCCGTGCGAGTTGGTGAGCAGTCGACGGATCCCATCGATCAGGTACTGGGTGAGGTGCCAATGCCGGCACCTCTGACCCCGGAGGATGTCCGGCTCGCGGTCCGGGCGGTGGTAGTGCACACCGCCGAGGAGTGGCCCACGGGGCCGCTGTGCCGCAACGACGGCGCCTCCTACCCGTGCCGGCTGCACCGTTGGGGGCGGCGGGTGTTGGAGGCACACGGGCTCAACGAGCGGCAGATCGAGGCGTTGATCCGGCACGGGAATCCGTTCGTGCACGTGCCCTTCCCGTTCACGGCGACCGGGCCGTCGCGGCAACAGGCCGCGCGGGTCGTCCCCCAGGGGGTACGGCCCACCGCTGCTGGCCGGCCGGTGACTCCCCCCGTCACCGCGCCGCGCTGGCCCCGGGCGAGCTGAGCGCGCTACCCCCTCCGCCCAACCGACCCCGGGGCGACACGACGTCGGCCCGGCGCGAAGATTCCCCCTCCGCGTCGGGCCGACGTCGCTCTGAGCGGGTCAGCTCAGTTGCCGACCCCGCAGTCCGGTGCGGACCAGCTCGTCGTGTTCGAGCTGCTGTCGCTGTTGTTCTCCCGACGTGAGTCGACGTGCACGTGGTCGTCGTGGTCGGGGTAGCCCGGCCCGTAGATCCCACTGAAGCCGTTGTTGCGGGCGCCCCGGGCGACCTGGCACAGCGAGGACGTCCGTGAGGTCACGTCGGCCGCGTTGCCGTACAGGTGTTGGCTGTCGGACGCGCCGCCGACCTGGTTGTTGCAGGCGCGACTGCGGAAGCCGCTGGACACGTTGAGCGGCTTGTCGCCGAGGCTCTTGCGCAGCGCCTCAAGCTTCCACATGGTGCGCAGCGCGTTCTGCTTGGTCTGGTTGGCCGACAGCGGGCCGCCGCTCCACCCGCTCCTGCCGCACCCGTTGTCCAACTCGCCGTAGGTGAAGTGCGCGGGCGTGCAGTCGTTGTCCTGGAGCTGGTACAGCTTGGCGAAGGTCTGTGGGCCGGCGATGCCGTCGGCGCGCAGCCCGTACGCCTGCTGGAACCGCTTGACCGCGGCGGCGGTCTTCGGACCGTAGCGGCCGTCGTTCTCCACGATGTCCCGGTAGCCGGCCCACCCGGCGACCCGGATCTGCAACTGGCGGACGTCATCGCCGGAGCGCCCCTGGCTCAGGGTGCGGTTCCAGGTGTAACAGCCGTCCGCGTGGGCCGCCGGTGCGGCGACCACCGTGGCGATTGCGGCCCCGGGCAGTGCCAGGGCGAATGCGACGGCGACCCGCTTCAAGGTGTTTACGCGCACAGAAGTCCTCCCGATAGGAGAGCGAATGGGGTGGCACCAGGACATCGACCGAGAAGTCCCGTGATTTCCACCCTCGCACCGATCAGTGCGGTTGGAGGTGATTAACGAGAATCGTGCTCACAATCCGCTGTCCCTGGGTATTGGCTGGGAATTCGGCTGATTTGCGAAACAGCCATTTCCGGCCGATCACCCCTCCTGCCGACAAGCGCACCGAACGTCGCAATCTGCCACACGCAGGGTGATGTTCCCGGGGTGATGGCGGCCGGTAACGTCAGCCCCGGGGCGGTGGACTGGCGGAGGTGCGCGTGGCACGCGGTGGCGTCTTCTGTGTCGAGGGTCAGTGGCACCGTGACCTCAACGAGCGGGGCTCGGTGCTGCCCACCCTGGAGTTGCTGGAGCGGCTGGGCAAGATCCGCTTCATCCACAAGGACGCGGCCACCCGCGACGAGTTGTTCTACTTCCTGGACCGGTGGCTGCTCAAGCAGTACGCCGACCACCGGGTCGGCTTCTTCGCCATGCACGGCGAGCCGAGCCGGCTCTGCCTCACCGACTGGCAGTCCGTCGAGTTGAACGAGGTGGCCGAGCTGATGGCCGGCCGCGCGGAGGGGCGGCGACTCTATTTCGGCAGCTGCTCGGTGCTGCGGGCTTCGGACGCGGTTTTGCGCGAGTTCCTGGAGGTCACCGGAGCCGCTCTGATCTGCGGTTTCACCCGGGAGGTCGACTGGGTCGAATCGGCGGCCTTCGAAACCGTGCTCCTCGACGTGCTCGCCAACGGCCAGCGACACAATGCCGCCGAGCTGCGGATGGGCTCCGCCCACTGGGCGCCGCTCGCGTCGTACCTCGGTTTTCGGGTGATCTACGCCAACGGTCGGGCCTGGCGTCCGTCCGGCCGTCCCCGGGTGCCCACCCAGGCGGTGCACCGCGCCGCGGCCCGGCCCCGCTGACCCGCCGACCCCGCTGCGCCCGCGCCCTGGTAGGAACGGGGAATGGCACGCAGCATCGCAAGGAACACCCGGGTCGACCGGGACGGCCTGCTCGACTTCCTCCGGCCGCGACACCGCGTCGTGCTGATGACCACCAGGGCCGACGGGCGCCCGCAGTCCTCCCCGGTCTCGGCCGGGGTCGACGGGCAGGGGCGGCTGGTCATCTCCACCTACCCCGAGCGGGCCAAGGTGAGCAACCTCCGCCGCGACCCCCGGGTGTCGGCCTGCGTGCTCAGCGACGACTGGAACGGCCCCTGGGTGCAGATCGACGGCACCGCCGAGGTGCTCGATCTGCCCGAGGCGCTGGAGCCGCTTGTCGAGTACTTCCGCAGCATCTCCGGTGAGCACCCGGACTGGGACGACTACCGGGCGGCGATGGTGCGCCAGGGCAAGTCGCTGATCCGGGTCACCATCGACGCCTGGGGCCCGATCGCCACCGGTGGCTTCCCAGCCCGCCTCACCGACTGACCGCAGTCCGCCAGCGGCTGCCATTCCGCCGATCTTGCACTTTCTGTCCTGGCAAGCAACTCATCAGGGACATTTCGACAACACAAGGTGCAAGATCGGCGGGGTCGGTGTGGCCGCCGGTCAGTCGCGCAGGGCGGCGTAGACGAGCTGGCGCAGCTGGGAGCGGAGCGGGTAGGTGCTCGACGGCATCAGCTGCGTGAACAGCAACGCGGTGATCTCCTCGGCCGGGTCGACCCAGAACGCGGTGCTGGCCACCCCGCCCCAGTAGTACTCGCCGACGCTGCTCGGCACCCGGCTGGGGATCGGGTCGTCGACCACCGCGAAGCCGAGGCCGAAGCCGATCCCGTCCAGGGTGGTCTCGGCGAAGCCGCCGGTGGACAGGGTGCCCAGGTCCTGACCGCCGGGCAGGTGGTTGCGGGTCATGAACCGCACCGTGCGTGGCCCGAGTAGCCGGACGCCGTCCAGCTCGCCGCCGCGCAGCAGCAACTGCGTGAACCGGTGGTAGTCGGCGGCGCTGGAGATCAGGCCGCCACCGCCGGAGAGCAGCGCCGGCTTGCTGAACGCGAGCGACCCGAGGCTGTCGTAGCGGACGGCCCGGCCGCTGCGCGGTTCCGGTACGTAGAGCGCGGCCAGCCGGTCGGCCTCGTCGCCCTCCACCCACCAGCGGGTGTCGGTCATGCCCAGCGGGCCGAAGATCCGGTCGGCGAAGAACGCGTCGAGGCTCTGCCCGGAGATCACCTCGACGAGCCGACCGAGCACGTCGGTGGCGACGGAGTAGCCCCACGCGGAGCCGGGCTGAAACAGCAGCGGCAGCTCGCCGAAGGCCGCGCAGGCGCCGGCCAGGTCGACGTCCGCAGGCGGGTACAGGTCGTAGCCGGCGGCCCGGTAGAGCCCGTCGACCACCGAGGTCTGCATGAAGCCGTACGTCAGGCCGGCCGTGTGGGTGAGCAGGTGCCAGACCCGGATCGGCTCGACCGCCGGCACCGTGTACGGCTTGAGCGCCGACCCCTTGGAGTAGACCCGCAGGTCGGCGAACTCGGGCAGCCAGCGGCTGATCTCGTCGGTCAGCTCGAACCGGCCCTCCTCCCACAGCATCATCGCCGCGACCGAGGTGACCGGCTTGGTCATCGAGTAGATCCGCCAGAGGGTGTCGGCCTCGACAGGCGCGCCCGACTCCCGGTCGCGCAGCCCGTACGTCGAGGAGTGCGCCACCTCGCCGCGACGGGTGACCACCACCTGCCAGCCGGCCAGCCGGCCGTCGTCGACGTACCTGCCGAAGTGCTCATCGATCCGCGCCAGCCGCGCCGTGTCGAAGCCGATCTGATCCGGGTCCTTGCTCCGAGCCACACTCACGCCGCCGAACCTACTCGCCGGTACACCGACACCGGAAGGGGGCCGGCACCGGCCCGCCGGCCGTCGGCTGCCGTCGGTGCCGACTAGCCTGGCCGGATGCCGGAGTTGACCGAGGACGTGACCTTCCGCAACGAGGACTGGTACGGCGAGGAGCTGACCGACCGGCACTTCGTGGGTTGCGAGTTCTTCGGGGTGGACCTGACCGAGGCGGTGAG
This sequence comes from Micromonospora trifolii, assembly GCF_022229005.1. Lineage (GTDB taxonomy): Bacteria > Actinomycetota > Actinomycetes > Mycobacteriales > Micromonosporaceae > Micromonospora > Micromonospora trifolii. The sequence goes on along the minus strand of NZ_JAKKFD010000009.1, from coordinate 11,819 downwards.
CAGAGGCGCGGTCTTCACCGGGTGCACGTTCGGCAACGTCGCGTTCAACGCCTCCCGGCATGTCGACTCCGCCTTCACCCGTTGCGTCTTTCGGCGATGCAACTTCTTCGAGGCCGAGTTCACCGGCTGCAAGCTGGTCGGCAGCACCTTCAGCGAGTGTGATCTGCGTCCGTTGACGGTGGACGGCGGCGACTGGTCCTTCGTCGCGCTGCCCGGTGCCGACCTGCGTGGTGTTCGACTGACCGGGGTGCGCATGCGCGAGGTGGATCTCACCAGGGCCAATCTCACCGGTGCTACGGTCACCGGTGTCGATCTTTCCGGAGCGCAGTTGACCAACGTCCGGCTCGGCGGCGCCGACCTGCGGGGCAGCGATCTCACCGCGCTGGACCCGACGGTCGTCGAACGGGCCGGTGCCGTGATCGACGTCGAGCAGGCAGTGGTCGTCGCGCAACTGCTCGGCTTCCGGATCGGTTGACCGGAAAGGCGCTCGTGGTCTGCCGAATCGTCCGTCCGGGCGGGCCGGGTTGTCCGACAGCGTCCCATTGTGGGCTGGACACGTCCGGTAGTCCGGATCTAGCGTGTCGTCCACGCCCGGACAAACGTGAAACTGCCCACAGCGGATGGTGTGGTCCTCGGCGGTCCAAAACGGCCGGGCGGCGGAGTTGGAGGGGTCGGTGGCGGACGAAGACCGCACGCGGGCTGGTTCGAGGGCTGGCGACGCGCCGCCGAGGCACCGTCCGCGTGCCATTACCGCCGGGGTGACCCGCAGCCTGTTGCGCCGCGTCCGACAGCGGCGACGCTGGGCGGTGGAGGGCGCCGCCGTACTCGTCTGCCTGGTGGTGTTGATCTCTTACCTCGCCACCCGCTCCGGTCCGGCGCCGGACGACGACCAGGCGGGTCCGGGCGGCGTGCCCGTCGGGGCCCGTTCCCCAGGTCTCCCGGCCGCCGACGGGCGCACCGGCGAGGCGGGGCCGGCGACGCCCGGCCTGCGTCCGCGCCAGCGCCCACCCTCGCCGGAGCCGACGCCGACGCCGTCGGCCAGCGCGCCGGCCCCGCCACCGGCGAAGCCCGGTGCGCCGGCGCTGACGGTGAGCCGGGGCGAGATGCCCGCCATCGTCGACCTCACCTCCGTTGGCGCCCGGGACTGGGTGCACTGGGGAGAGCACGGCGGCCGGTCGACGAACCGCAAGCGCTCCGGCTCCGGCGAGATCATCGACGGTGGTGGCGCCGGGCGGCGGGTCGGCTGGGACGGCAACCAGGAGTACGTGCGCTGGTCCGACGGCACGCCGGAGCGGTCGACGAACGGCAGCTCCAACGGCGTCTACGCCTGCGGTGCCGGGAACGGTTTCAGCCTCGCCGTCGCCGGCAGCGGCGAGCCGCGCACGGTCCAGCTGTACGCCGGCATCTGGATGGCTCGGGGGCGACTGGAAGCGCGGCTGTCCACCGGCGGGCCCGCCAGCACCGCTCGACTGGAAGACCCCTACACCAGTCAGAGCGCCCAGTTCACCATCCGTTTCACGGTGCCGAAGGGTGCCCGGCTGCTGCTGAACTGGACCGTCGAGAAGGTCTTCACGCAGCACTGCGGCAACGTCGGCCTCCAGGCCGTGACGGTGCGTTGACTGACTGACTGATCGCTGCGCGTTGGGGCACCGGGACAGTTTGTCCGTCGCTGACTGTCGAATGCGTCGTAACTTTCTGCTGTCCCCATCCGACCATCCAGTGTGGAGGCAGCGGAGATGAGCAGCAGCACCGGCCACCGCGTCCGTCGTGCCGCTTCGTCCGGCGTCGGTGAAGCGTCCGGGGAGGTTCTTCGCGACATTCCCCTGCCGCCGTACGTGACGGGGGAGGACACCCAGTTCGCCGTACGGGCGGTGGTGGTGCACGCCCCCCGACGGTGGTCCGGTGGTGTGGTCTGCCGCAACGATGCCAGCCCGCACCCGTGCCGCCTGCACCGCTGGGGCACCCGGGTGCTGGCGCTGCGCGGGCTGCGGGCCGCTGAGATCGCCGCGCTCATCGAACGTGGTGACCCGACGGCGGTGGTCCCCCCACCGAACCGTCCGGCCTGAGCGCTCGCCGGGCCGGGAGGCGCGAACGCGCCTCCCGGCCGCCGCTCAGCAGGTGATCGGCTTGACCCAGGAGCACTCGACGCCCTCCGGGGTGCGCGGCGTCTCCGGCACCGCCGGCGGGGCCACCCGTGCCTTCGACGCTCCACCCTCGCGGAAGCCGGCCAGCGCCACGGCGATCTGGTCCTCCAACGACTTCACCGACGCCGTCAGGTAGTTGTTCAGCAGGATGGAGAACGCCAGCAGTCGACCATCTGCGCTGGTGACGTAGCCGGAGAGCCCCGAGACGCCGGTCAGGCTGCCGGTCTTGGCGTGCACGTTGCCAGCGGCCGGCGTGCCGGCCATCCGGCTGCGCAGGGTGCCGCCGACGAACCGCTCGGGCCGGCCGGCGATCGGCAGCGCCGCGTACCAGGTCGCGAACCACGGTTCGGCGCGGACGGCGCTCAGCAGGTCGACGAACTCGGCCGCCGGGATCAGGTTGCGCCGGGACAACCCTGAGCCGTCACGCTGACGCAGTCTCCCGGTGTCCATTCCGGTGTCGGCGACGTACTCGCTGATCGCTGTGACACCGGCCGTCCAGGTGCCCGAGCCGGAGAGCACCCGGCCGATCTCCTTGGTCAACACCTCGGCGTGCCCGTTGTTGGACAGCTTCAGAAATGGCGTCATCAGCTCGCCCAGGCTCATCGAGTCGTGGCGCGCCAACGGGCGCGCCCTCGCCGGGGTGGGCTGGCCGAGCACGGTCTGGCCGAGCACCCGGACGCCGTGTCGGTGCAGCGCCGCCCGGAACACGTCGGCCGCGTAGCCGGTGGGCTCCCAGACGGTGACCCAGTCGCTGGCGGGCTCGTCGCCGACGGCGATCTGACCGGTCATCACGACCGTGTTGCTGCCGTGCTCGCGCTCGATCGAGATCGAGGTCTCGCCGTCGCTGACCGTCTGGGCGCGGTTGTCGACGCGGACGTACCCGGTGGCGGGTGTGGTGGTGACCACCGGCGGGGCGCCGGCCCGGTCGGCCGGTGCGGCGTGCACGATCACGGTGCCCGCGTCGTAGTCGGTGTCCGGGGCGACGGTCAGCGCGGAGACCTGCGCGGCGTAGTAGTAGGGCTCGTCGTCCCAGGTCCAGTCGGGGCCGAGTCGGGTGCTGTCGTAGCGGGTGTCGTCGGCGACCAGGTTGCCGGTGACCACCCGGACGCCGCCGGCGGCGACCTGCGCGGCGAGCGCCTCGTAGTCGGCGGCGAGCATTGTCGGGTCGCCTCCGCCGCGCAGGTAGAGGTTGCCGGCGAGCAGGGCCCCACGGCGTTTGCCGCTGGTTCGTACGTCGGTGCTGAAGCGGTGCCCCGGGCCGAGCAGCTCAAGGGCGGCCGTCGAGGTCAGCAGCTTGGTGTTGGACGCCGGGACCAGCCGGCGGTCGCCGTTGCGGTCGTAGAGCGTCTGTCCCGTGCTGGTGTCGACCACGACCACCGACGCCTGCGCGCCGGCCAGCCGGGTGTCGGCGAGGATCGTGTCGATGGTGGCGCGCAGTTGGGTCGTCGCCGCGGTGGGCGACTCGGCCGTGGCACCGGGCGCGCCGGCGGTGGCCACTGTGGCGACCAGCGCGAGCAGCGCGAGGGCCCGGGGAAAGTGACGGCGATGCATCCGCTGATGCTGCCACGGAGATATTCGCCGGAGAAAGCCCTCAGGTGAAAGATGATGCCGTCTGGGCTACTTCGGCCCGCCGACCGTCTTCTCGTGGCCACCCCAGTAGTGCCGCTGCGCCCCCATGACCAGTGGTGCGACCAGCGCCGCGAGCGCCCCGCCGAGCAGCGGGAAGACGATGAACACCCAGAGCTGCCGGAGCGCCACGCCGCCCTCGAAGACCGCCGGCCCGAACGCGCGGGCCGGATTGACCGCCGCGCCGGTCAGCGTCACGCCCACCAGTTGGGTCACGGCCAGGGCCAGCCCGATGGCCAGCCCGGCGGTGCCCGGATTCTCGCTCCGACTGGTCACCACCAGCACGACCAGCACGAACAGGAAGGTCAGCACGACTTCCAGCACGGCCGCGCCGCCCCGGTTGATGTGCGCGCCGTAACCGTTCGTGCCCAGGGCCCCGGTCTGGTCCGCGACGTCACCCCATCGGGTGAGCGCCCAGAGCACGAAGCCCGCGACTGTCGCGCCGACGAACTGCGCGATCCAGTACGCCACCGCCCCGAGCACCGAGATCTTGCCGGAGAGCAGCACACCGAGCGTGACCGCTGGGTTGACGTGGCTGCCGGAAAGTGGGCCGATCGTGTAGACGAGGGCCACCATCACGAACCCGAAGGCCAGCGCCACCACCACCACGCCGCCCTGGATCCGTGCGGCGACCGCGCTGCCGACCCCGAAGAACACCAGCAGCAGGGTGCCGAGGAACTCGGCCGCGTACCGACGGAAGTCGCTCATTCACTCAGCGTAAGCGCAGGTCAGGTGGCCGAAGCCGGAATGGCCGTCTGTGATCGGCGCGACGGTCGAGGACGGGCACAGCTGTGACATCCGGCGCGTTGCAGGACACGTGGACACCCACTCCGCGGACGTCGTGGTGATCGGCTCCGGGCAGGCCGGCCTGAGCGCCGGCTATCACCTGCACCGCACCGGCTTCGCGCCCGGCAGCGGCTTCGTCATCCTCGACGCCGACAACGGGCCCGGCGGCGCCTGGCAGCACCGCTGGCCGACGCTGGTCTTCGACCGGGTGCACGGCTTCCACGACCTGCCCGGGCTGCCGCTCCCGCCCACCGAGCCACATCGCCCGGCGTCCGAGCAGGTCAGCGCCTACTTCGCCGCGTACGAGAGGGCCTTCGACCTGCCGGTGCGGCGGCCGGTGCGGGTCCGGGCGGTGCGCTCCCGCCCGGACGGACGGCTCGATGTGCACACCGACCGAGGCACCTGGACCGCCCGGGCCCTGATCAACGCCACCGGCACCTGGACGCGACCGTTCTGGCCGCACTACCCGGGCCGGTCGACCTTCCGGGGGCGGCAACTGCACACCGCCGACTATCGGGGGCCGGCCGAGTTCACCGGTCTGCGTGTGGTGGTGGTCGGAGGCGGCACCTCGGCAGTGCAACTGCTCGGCGAGGTCTCCACAGTCGCGGCGGCCACCACCTGGGTGACCCGCCGGCCGCCGACCTTCAACGACGAGGAGTTCGGCCCGGAACTGGGTCGCGCCGCCGTGGCCCGGGTGGACCAGGCGGTGCGGGCCGGCCGACCGCCGGGAAGCGTGGTGGGCGTGACCGGGCTTCCGGTCACCCCGGAGGTACGCCGACTGCGCGAGCGCGGGGTCCTCGACCGGCTACCCATGTTCGACCGGATCACGCCCGACGGGGTGGCCTGGACGGACGGGCGGTTCGTGCCGGCGGACGTGATCCTCTGGTGCACCGGCTTCCGGGCGGCCATCGACCATCTCGCCCCGCTGGGGCTGCGCGCGCCGGGCGGCGGTATCACGATGGACGGCACCCGCGTGGTCGCCGACGCACGGGTTCACCTGGTCGGGTACGGCCCCTCGGCCAGCACGATCGGGGCCAACCGGGCAGGCCGCACGGCGGTCACCGAGATTCGCGCCTGGCTGAGCCCGGCCGCCGCTCTCCACTGACCTGGCTCTATTTGACGGATGGTCCGGCAGCGGGCACGGTGGGAGTGACGGGGCCGTCAGCTGCCCCGATTCGATGCGACGGCGATGACCGTTCGCCCCTCTGTCGCCTCCCACGTGGCTCGTACGCGGGCCGACTGTCCGGTCCGCGCGGTATCCGACCGCGAGCCGAGAATCCACGAGGAGTTCCAACAATGCTCACCATGACCGATAACGCCGTGCTCGTCATCCGTGACCTCGCCAACCAACAGGACGTCGCCCAGGACGGCGGTGTGCGTATCGCCGCCGACACCGAGGCCGGCTCGCTCACCGTCGAGCTGGTGCCCGAACCGGTACAGGGCGATCGGGTGGTCGACAACCAGGGCGCCCGGATCTTCCTGGACGAGGACGCCGCCGAGTTGCTCGGCGACGCGTCGGTGGACGCCACCGTCGACGACGAGGGCATCATCCAGTTCGGCTTCACCGAGAAGCAGTAGACCCGGCCTCACCGCAGCGATCGTCCCCGCTGCGGTGGACCCTGCCCGGGGTGCCACCGCGGCGCACCGTCGCCGCCCGGGTGCAACAGCGTGCCGAGCACGTGGGCCAGGTGGTGCGAGGTGCTCCACGCCGCCCAGTTGGCGGTCGAGCCGGCCCCGGCGCCCCGACGGGCCCGGCGCAGCAGCTCGTGGTCACCCCAGGAGAAGGCCGCCCCGCTGGTCGGCCAGTGTGGCGCCGACACCAGCGTGCGACACAGGTCGGCGAACCGGTCGTCGCCCCGGCCGCCGCGTCGCGCCCAGCGGTAGACCCACCAACTGCCGTCGTCGGTGTATCGCACTGTCGGCAACCGGTCGCCCTCAGCGGTGCCCGGCCCAGCCGGGTGGACGCCGTAGTCGCCGTAGTCGACCCCGGCGTCGGCAAGTCGTCGCCACAGTTGCCAGTCCCAACGGTCCAGCTGGACCGGCTCGTCGGTGGGCAACCGGGACAGCGTCGGCGGCATACCGCCGGCCGCCACCGTCACCGACCGCCAGGCGTGCCGGCGCGCCCAGTCCAGCAGGTGGCGTACCCGGGGCTCGGCGGTCCGCACGTCCGCCGGGCAGCACACGTCCCCCGCGTCCACCAGCAGGTCGCACTCCTCCGGGGCGAGGTCGGTGAACCGCCAGATCCGTTCCACGGCGGTGGTGCTCGCGTCCGGCCCGGCCCGGTCCCGACCGGCCCGCAGCCGGATGAGCGCGCGCCGGCCGTACGCCCGCGCCGCCGCGCCGTGCGCGACCAGCCGGTGGTCGCTCTCGGAGAGCCCGATCACCGGCACCACCGGTACGCCCCAACGGGTCAGCTCCGCCTCGGGGATGTCGGGCAGCGCGCTGACGTCGATGGCGGGCAGCAGCCCGGATGGCAACCGGCGGATGGCGTCCATCGTGGACCGACCGATCGCGCCGATCTCCAGGATCGGGGATACCAGTGCGGCGTACGCGGGATCGAGGTGGCTCAGGGCCTCGAGCTCGCCCCGTCGGTTGGCGAGGATGGGGCGGTAGACCGGTGCCGCCGCCCGGCCCCCGTGGGCGGGCACCATAATTCAATCTAGCCAGGCATACGCGCATGCCCCACTGATGTAAGCCGGAATTCGGCTGCTGGACTGTCGGTTCGGCGACTACCATCCACCGGTGCCCAGGCCAATTCACAGATACCGATCCGACGAAGAGGACAGCGCGCGGTGGGGCGGCTTCCCGTTCCGTGACGGCGACATCGTGATCAGCACCCGGTCGAAGAGCGGCACCACCTGGATGCAGATGATCTGTGCGCTCCTGGTGCTCCGTACCCCGGAGTTGCCGGCGCCGCTGACAGTGCTGTCGCCGTGGCTGGACTGGTTGGGCGAGCCGCAGGCCACGGTGTACGACCGGCTGGCCGCCCAGCCGCACCGGCGGTTCATCAAGACGCACACCCCGCTGGACGGGGTGCCGCTCGACCCTCGGGCGCACTACGTGGTGGTGGCCCGGCACCCGCTGGACATGGCGGTCTCCCTCTACCACCAGGGCGCCAACCTGGACCGGGCGCGCATCGCCGAGCTGACCGGCCAACCCGCCCCGGCCGGGCCACCCCGGGAGCGGCCTTCGGTGCGGGAGTGGTTGCTGAGCTGGGTCGACCGGGAGGTGGACCCGGGCACCGAGCTGGATTCACTGCCCGGGGTGCTGATGCACCTGGGTGACGCGTGGGCCCGCCGGCACGAGCCGAACGTCGAGCTCGTGCACTACGACGACCTGCTGGCCGATCTGGGCGGTGAGATGCGCCGGCTCGCCGACCTGTGGAAACTTCCGAGCCCGGGGCCGGAGTTGGTGGAGGCCGCCACTTTCGGTCGCATGCGGGAGCGCGCCGACCGGCTCGCACCGGACACGCTCGGCGTGCTGCGTGACCGCCAGGCGTTCTTCCGCCGAGGCGCCTCAGGTCAGGGACGCGACCTGCTGAACAAAGCCGGCCGAGCCCGATACCAGGAGAAAGCAGCAATGCTGGCCCCGCCCGACCTGCTCAGCTGGCTGCACCGCTGAGCCCTCTGGCACACAAGAGCGCACGGCGCCGTTTCGACAGTTGTCGGAACGTCGCCGTGCTCTGGCCGTCTCCCACCATCGCAGCCGTTCGGCGGTACGCCGGCGGGGACCTGGCTCGACCGGCCCTTCGTGCCGGTCCGCTTCTCGATCCCCGGTCCCTACGGATCCAAACCCGCCCAGCGTGGGGAATTCCACCATTCGTGAGTCCCGGCGTGGCACACCGCTGGACGGGGTATGAGCGTGGACATGGAGCATTTCACTATCGCGACTGTCGCCGAGAAGAGCCCGGATTTCCGGCGCGTGCTGTGGACCGGTGAGCACACTCAGTTGGTCATCATGACCATCCCTGCCGATGGAGAGATCGGCGAGGAGGTGCACGAGGACATCGACCAGATCCTCACCTTCGTGAGTGGCGTCGGCGAGGCGCGGGTCGCCGGCGCGAAGCGGAAGGTCGTCGCGGGCGACCTGGTCGTGGTGCCGGCGGGCACCAAGCACAACTTCGTCAACACCGGCCCCAACCCGCTGGTGCTGTACACGGTCTACGGGCCGCCGGAGCACGCCGACAAGGCCGTGCACAAGACCAAGGAAGAGGCCGACGCGGCCGAGGCGGCGGGCGAGGACGAGCCGCCGACCGAATGATCCGTCCGGCCTGATCCGGGTCGTTGCGGGTACCCGCGGCGGGTGGAGCAGCAGCCGCAGATCTCCGACTACGGGTTCCTCTCGGACTCTCGTTCGGGTGCCCTGGTCGGCAAGGACGGCTCGATCGACTGGTGGTGCCCGCACCGGTTCGACGGGTCGTCCGTGTTCGCGCGGCTGCTCGACCCGGGGGCCGGCCACTTCCGGCTGGCGCCGGTCGGGGTCGGCGACCCGGGTCACCGGGTGGAGCGCGCGTACCTGCCGGACACGTTGGTGCTGCGGACCGTGCACCACACCCCGCACGGCAGCGTGGCGGTCACCGACGCGCTGGCCGCCGAGGTCGGCGCGCGCGCCCACGAGCTGGGTAAGAACTCACCCGCCGTGCTGATCCGGGTGGTCGAGGGGCTCTCCGGGCGGGTGCGGATGGCGTTGGACTTCGCGCCCCGCCCGGAGTACGGCCTGCTCACGCCATACCTGCACGAGCAGCCGGACGGCGGGGTGCTGGCCGGCGCCGGCCCGGTCGTGCTGATGTTGCGCGCCGAGGGCCTGCACCTGCGGGCGGGCACCGACCGGGTGACCCACGAGTTCGAGGTCTCCGCCGGTCAGGTGATCGGGATGGACCTCGCGTTCGGCGAGGCGTACGGCGACCCGCCGGCCCGGGTGGACCCGCTGACCACCCTCGCCGAGACGATCGAGGCGTGGCAGGCGTTCCGGGAGACGCACGGGTACTCCGGCCGCTACCCCGAACTCGTCAAACACAGCTCGACGGTCCTGACCGGCCTCACGTACGCCCGCAGCGGCGCGGTCGCCGCCGCGCTGACCTCCTCGCTGCCGGAGCAGATCGGCGGCGACCGGAACTACGACTACCGCTACTCCTGGCTGCGGGACTTCTCGTTGACGATGCGGGCGCTCTGGGTGGCGGCCTGCCCCGACGAGACGTCCCGGCTGTTCGCCTGGGCGACCCGCTCGATCGGCCGGATCGGCGACGAGCCCGTGCCGGTGCTCTTCGGGCTGGAGGGGGAGCGTGACCTCTCCGAGCACCACTGCAACCATCTGCGCGGCTACCGCGACAGTCGACCCGTGCGGGTCGGCAACGACGCCTGGCGGCAGCGGCAGCTCGACGTGCCCGGTGAGGTGATGTCGGCGGTGTGGCGGCTGCGCGACTACCTCGGCGCGCGGTTCGAGGACGAGCTGCGGGAGATGGTGCTGGGGCTGACCGAGCAGGTGGCCGCGACGTGGCACCTGCCGGACCGGGGCATCTGGGAGACCCGCGACGAGGAGCGCCACTACGTCTCGTCCAAGGTGTCCTGCTGGTTGACCATGGACCGGGCGGTGGGGCTCGCCGACCGGCTCGGTGATCGGGCCGACCCCGGTCGCTGGGCCCGGGTACGCGACGAGATCCGCGACACCGTGCTGCGCGAGGGGTGGAACGAGCGGATCGGGGCGTTCACCGGCGCGTTCGGTTCGGCGGAGCTGGACGCCTCGGTGCTCGCCCTGCCGGTCACGCACTTCCTGCCGGCCACCGACCCCCGGATGCGCTCGACGATCGCGATGGTCGAGCGCGAGCTGGGCACCGAGGACGGCCTGCTGCGCCGCTGGACGACCGACCCGGCCGGATTCCTGCTGTGCTCGTTCTGGCTGGTGGAGTGCCTGGTGATGACGGGCGAGCCGGAGCGCGCCGAGGCGCTCTTCGAGCGGGTCGTCGGGTACTCCAACGACGTGGGGCTGTTCAGCGAGCAGATCGACCTCACCACCGGCATGCAGCTCGGCAACACCCCGCAGGCGCTCTCGCACATCGGGTTGATCAACGCGGCCTGGCGGATCACCGAGCCGGAGAGCTACTGATCCGTCGGCGTTTCCGTCAGGGCCGGAATCCTGCAACAGACCTGCAAGCGCCAGGCATTGACGTTGATGGTTGGGCAGTCCTAGCCTCGAAGCATCGGGAAAGCCCTTTCCCCAGGGCTTCGATCCCGCTTCACCCCGTTTCGGATCCGGGCTTCCGGCGGGGGCGCACACCGATCCCGTTCAGCGCAGCACGCCGTGCCGACACGTCTCGCTACGGCCGCCGAGGGATCACCACCACATGCGTCAAGGAGGACACCTGTGCAGAAAAGACGACTCACCGGCCGCCGACCACTCCTGCTGGCGGTGGGTGCCGGGGTGACCGCGGCGGCCCTCACCGCTGGCATGACCTCGGCCTTCGCGGCCACCGTCTTCAGCGACGACTTCACCGACGGCGACACCTCCGGCTGGTCCAAGTCCGGCGGCACCTGGACCGTCGACGGCTCGGGCGTGCTCAACCAGTCCAACGCCGGCAGCGAACTGGCCCGGCAGTTCGCCGGCCAGACCAGCTGGACCAACTACTCCGTGCAGGCCCGGGTCAGGCCGACGAGCTTCGGCTCGTCCAGCGCCCTGGTCGGGCTTGCCGCCCGTTCCACCAGCAGCACCAAGATGTACCGGCTGGCCCTGCTCGGCTCCGGCCGGGCCGAGCTCCAGGCGGTCAACGGCAGCTCCGTCACGGCGATCGGTTCGGCCGCGCTGGGCGTCGGCACCGGCACCTGGTACACACTGCGCATCGAGACCAGCGGCAGCACCATCCGCGGCTTCGTCAACGGCACCCAGATCGCGTCCGGCAGCAACAGCCTGGCCGGCGCGGGCCGGATCGGGCTGGTCACCGCGTACGCCAGTGGCGGCTTCGACGACGTGGCGGTCGACTCCTCCGGCGGCGGCACCCCGACCACGCCGCCGCCGACCACCACTCCGCCACCGACCACCACGCCACCACCGACCACCACACCTCCGCCGGCTGGCTGGCCGACGCCCACCAGCAGCCAGAAGGTGGACGCCACGATCGCGGTCTCCGGCACCTTCGACGGTGGGCTCAAGCGCTACTACGGCATCGGTGACGGTGGGCAGAGCGAGAGCCAGGACCCGATGTTCGAGCTGGCCGCCGGCGCCACACTGCGCAACGTGATCATCGGGGCCCCGGCCGGCGACGGCGTGCAC
>NZ_JAKKFD010000082.1 GCF_022229005.1 Micromonospora trifolii | reverse complement strand
GGCTCGAACGCTGCGCCTGGCGCGAACGCCGCGCCTGGCGCGAACGCCGCGCCTGGCGCGAACGCCGCGCCTGGCGCGAACGCTGCGCCCGGCGCGAACGCTGCGCCAAGTGCGACCGCCGCCGGGCCGGGGACTGCGGGATCCAACGCCCCGACCGCCGCCGGTCCGACGAACGCCTCGCCCGCCGCCGCGAACCCGACCGGCGCTGCCAGCTCGGCTTCGCGTGGCGGTGCCGGTGCGGGTTCCGCTGGTCACGGTGCTGGTCGGCAGGGCTCAGCGCCGTCCGCTCCGGCGGCGGACGACGGTGACTGGCCGGAGGCGGCCCGCCCCGGCGGCGGCGCCCTCGCCGCCGAGGCTACGGATGACGAGGACTGGCCGGAGGCGGCCCGCCCCGGCGGCGCGTCGGCCGGAAACGAGTCGAGCGCCCACTCCGCACCGGCGTCGACCGGCGCGAACGGCAGCGCCGGCAACGGCAGCAGCACCAACGGCAGCGGCACCAACGGCAGCGGCGCGAACGGCACCGGACCGGGCGGTTCGGGCGATCCCGGGTCAGCGGCCGGCGGCGGTAAGCCGGGCGGGCGGGGTAACGCGACACCGGCGGCCCGGCAGCCGGCGACAGCCGGTGGCGCGCCGGTGAGCAGCGCCATCGCCGCGGCTCGCGCGGCGGCGGCGGGGCGCGGTGTGCGTACCGGAGCGGCAGCCCGGCCCGTCGCGGACGCCGAATGGGCCGGCGAGCCGCCCTACGACCCGGACTTCGACGGCCCGGCGCGGGCCGGTCGGCCCGGCGGCGCGGCAGCGGCGGCGACCCCGGCCTTTGAGGGGTTCGACCCGGGCGACGAGCCGTTGGACGAGATCATCGACGAGAAGACCGCGCGGGAGTCCAGCGAAGAGCAGGCGGTACGGCTGCTCCGGGAAACCTTCGGCGCCGAAAAGATCAACGAAGTCGACGCCCGCTAACCCCACCCCACCCCAGCCCCGCCCGGCTCGGCTCGGCTCGGCTCGGCGATCTTGCAGTTGTGGTCGCCGTCTTGCGGAGAATGCCCCTTTATGTCGAGGCAGGAAGTGCAAGATCGCGCAGGGGAGGGGGTTCGGCCAGCAGGACGCCCAGGGCGCAGGCCCAGAGGGGGAACGGGAGTACCGCCACTCGTTCCATGCCGCCTACCCCGATGCCCAGGCCCTGTTGGGCGGCGAAGAGTGTTGTTCCGGTCAGCGCTATCAGCCCGGCGGTGAGGGTGAGCCGTCGCCACCGGCCCAGCGTCGTGGTGCGTGGTGCGAAGCCGGCCAGGAGCAGGCCGATGTTGCCCAATCCCATGATCAGGAATGCGCCGAGGACGTGCAGGTTCTCGTCGATGTCGGCCGGGTAGAGGGCCACGAGGGCGTATCCGCCGGTGGCCAGCAGCAGGAGTGTCTGGGCCGTCCGCACCACCGGGCCGCGGCCGAGGATGCGCCAGGTCAGCAGGAGCCCGACGGCGAGCAGTACGGCGGTGGCCAGTGTCGCGGTGTTCATCAGTGGGTGCCACGGCGAGCAGACGTGGCGGGGGCGGGTGGTGTCCCAGATGCCGCAGTGGGCGTTGCCGAGGTCGCTGATGTTGTGGGTGGCCCAGCTGTAGGTGGGCTCGCGCCACCGCAGCCCGCTGATCAGGCTGGCGACGAGGAAGATGGGCGCGGCCGCGAGCCAGCACAGTGCGCCGACCCGGCCGGTGCGGTTGAGATTCATGCCACGAGCAGACCAGTGCGACGGCTGTGGGCGCACTACCAGCAGATGGCCGGTTCGGGGTAGGGCTAGCCGTACCCGGAGGCTCGGCGTGGGCGGACGCACCGGGCGGGGCGAGGTCGGTCCCAGCGGATAGGCTGAGCGGCGGTCGAGCAGACGAGTGCGAGAAGGAGCCATCCCGTGCGCCCAGGTGGACAGCCGAACATGCAGCAGATGCTGAAGCAGGCGCAGAAGATGCAGCAGCAGATCGCCGCCGCCCAGGCCGAGCTGGCCGAGGCCGAGCTGACCGGCACCGCCGGCGGCGGGTTGGTCACCGCGACCGTCTCCGGCTCCGGTGAGCTCAAGGCCATCAAGATCGACCCGAAGGCCGTCGACCCGGACGACGTGGAGACGCTGGAGGATCTGGTCGTCGCGGCCGTGCACAACGCCGCCGAGGCGGCCCGGGAGTTGACCGAGCGCAAGATGGGCCCGGTCGCCGGCGGCATGGGCGGCCTCGGCCTGCCCGGTTTCTGAGCCGGCAGATGTACGAAGGTGCCATCCAGGATCTGATCGACGAGCTGGGTCGGCTGCCGGGCGTGGGTCCGAAGAGCGCTCAGCGGATCGCGTTCCACGTCCTCTCGGCGGATCCGGCTGACGTCAACCGGCTGGCCGGCGCGCTGCGCAAGGTCAAGGAGCTGGTGCGGTTCTGCACGACCTGCTACAACGTGGCCGAGTCCGAGCAGTGCCGGATCTGCCGCGACCCGCGCCGCACCGAGGACGTGCTGTGCGTGGTGGAGGAGCCCAAGGACGTGGTGGCCATCGAGCGGACGGGTGAGTTCCGCGGTCGCTACCACGTGCTGGGTGGCGCGATCAATCCGCTGGAGGGCATCGGCCCGGACAATCTGCGCATCCGGGAGCTGATGATCCGGCTCGGCGGCGGCGGAGTGCGGGAGCTGATCCTGGCCACGGATCCGAACACCGAGGGCGAGGCGACGGCCACCTACCTGGCGTTGATGGTGAAGCCGATGGGCATCTCGGTGACCCGGCTGGCCAGCGGGCTACCGGTCGGCGGCGACCTGGAGTACGCCGACGAGATCACCCTTGGTCGGGCCTTCGAGGGGCGCCGCGCGGTCTGATCCCCTGACGTATACGGCCGGTGGCCGGCACCCGGGTCGGGTGCCGGCCACCGCTGCGTGTCTGCCCGGAAATGATCTGACACCTGTGCCCTCATCGGGGCTGTTCGACGTAACAGTTTGGCATCGCGGGTGCTGATTGATCGGTTTTTGCCGCTGTTTACCTACGAATCGAATGTCAAGCGGCGGTTGAGGCACGATCCGATACCAACCGTCCACTCAGCGGTTTCCGGGTGGTCGCCTCGGGAGCTATGGTCACCGCCATCGGTGACCCCTGTCACCACGTTGTCCGTACCCCCAAGGACGAGGTGAAGCACACATGCGTGCACCCAGGCCGAAGGTCGCGATCGCGGCCATCGCGGTCGCGGCCCTCGCGGTAGCAGGCTGCGCCGAGAGCAACCGCGACGACAAATCCGGCGGTAGCAAGAAGGACACCCTCGTCTTCGGCGTCGCCGGAGACCCGAAGGTGCTCGACCCCAGCTTCGCCAGCGACGGTGAGTCGCTGCGCGTGGCGCGTCAGGTCTTCGAGACCCTGGTCCGACCGGAGGAGGGTGGCACGAAGGTCACCCCCGGCCTGGCCGAGTCCTGGACCCCGGACGCCGCCGGCACCACCTGGACCTTCAAGCTCCGCTCGGGCGTGAAGTTCCATGACGGCACCGACTTCAACGCCGAGGCCGTCTGCGTCAACTTCAACCGCTGGTACAACGCCAAGGGCCTCATGCAGAGCCCGGACGTGACCGCGTACTGGCAGGACGTCATGGGCGGCTTCGCCAAGAACGAGAACGCGGATCTCCCGCCGAGTCTCTTCAAGTCCTGCGCCGCCAAGGACGCCACCACTGTGGACCTGTCCTTCACCCGGGTCTCCAGCAAGATCCCGGCCGCGCTGATGCTCCCCTCGTTCTCCATCCACAGCCCGAAGGCGCTGCAGGAGTTCGACGCGAGCAACGTCGCGGGTACCGCCGAGGACATCAAGTACCCGGCGTACGCGACGGAGCACCCGACCGGCACCGGCCCGTTCAAGTTCAAGACCTGGGACGTCGCCAACAAGACGCTGACCCTGGAGCGCAACGAGGACTACTCGGGCGCCAAGGCCAAGCTGAAGACCCTCATCTTCAAGACGATCTCGGATGAGAACGCCCGTAAGCAGGCGCTGCGCTCCGGTGACATCCAGGGCTACGACCTGGTTGGCCCGGCGGACGTCGAGCCGCTGAAGAGCGAGGGCTTCAACATGCTCACGCGCCCGGCGTTCAACGTGCTCTACCTGGCGATGAACCAGAAGGGCAACCCGAAGCTCGCCGACATTCGTGTCCGGCAGGCCATCGCGTACGCCCTGAACCGTCAGCAGCTGGTCACCTCCAAGCTGCCGCCGGGTGCCAAGGTCGCCGACAACTTCATGCCGGACACCGTCGAGGGCTGGAACGGTGACGTCACGAAGTACACCTACGACCCGGCCAAGGCGAAGGCGCTACTGGCCGAGGCCGGCGCGTCGAACCTGACGCTGAAGTTCCACTACCCGACCGAGGTCACCCGGCCGTACATGCCGAACCCGAAGGACATCTTCGAGTTGCTCTCGGCTGACCTGAAGGCCGTTGGCATCACCGTCGAGGCCATCCCGCTGAAGTGGAGCCCGGACTACCTGAACGCCACCACCTCGGGTAGCAAGCACGACATCCACTTCCTGGGCTGGACCGGTGACTACGGTGACGCCTACAACTTCATCGGCACCTTCTTCGACCGGCCGAAGGACGAGTGGGGCTTCAACAACAAGGCCCTGTTCGACCAGTTCAAGGACGCGGACGGCACCGCCGACATCGCGGCCCGGACCGAGAAGTACAAGGCCCTGAACAAGTCCGTGATGGACTTCCTGCCCGGTGTGCCGATCTCGCACTCGCCGCCGGCGATCGTGTTCGGCAAGGACGTGACCGGCGTCAAGGCGAGCCCGCTCACCGACGAGCGGTACGCGACCGCCGAGTTCAAGTAAGTCCTGATCTGACGCAGCAAGGAACGCGGGCGGGCGCTGTCGCACAGCGCCCGCCCGCAACCCTCCGCACCCCTTCGAGGCCGCCGTGTTCCGGTTCATCGTCAGGCGCCTGCTTCAGCTGATACCCACGCTGTTCGGGCTCTCCCTCCTGCTCTTCATCTGGCTCCGCCGACTTCCCGGCGGCCCCGAGACCGCCATTCTCGGCGAGCGCGGCACACCCGAGATGCGGGCCGCGATCCGCCGCAACATGGGGCTCGACGAGCCCATCCTCGTGCAGTACGGCCGCTTCGTACGGCGGATGATCAAGCTCGACCTGGGCACCTCGACCTCCACCAAGCGGGCGGTCACCACGGAGTTCATCGAGCGTTTCCCCGGCACCGTCGAGCTGACCATCACCGCGATGATCATCGCCATCGGCGTCGGCATCCCGCTGGGCTACCTGGCCGCCCGTCGTCGCGGCCGTTTCCTGGACCACGCGTCAGTGGGCGGCTCGCTGATCGGCATCTGCATCCCGGTCTTCTTCCTGGGCTACGTGCTCAAAGCGATCTTCTCGGAGAACCTGCACTGGTTCCCGTCCAGCGGCCGGCAGGACCCGACCCTCGGGGCGACCCGGGTCACCAACTTCTTCGTCCTCGACGGGTTGATGACCCGTGAGTGGGACGCCGCCGCAGACGCCCTCTGGCATCTGGTGTTGCCCAGCATCGCGCTGGCCAGCATCCCGCTGGCGATCATCGTCCGGATCACCCGGGCGAGCGTGCTGGAGGTGCTGAACGAGGACTTCGTGCGGACCGCCGAGGCGAAGGGCCTGACCGAGCAGACGGTTCGTCGCCGGCACGTCCTGCGCAACGCCATGCTGCCGGTCGCCACCTCGATCGGTCTGCTCGCGGGCGGGCTGCTCTCCGGCGCGGTGCTGACCGAGACCGTCTTCGCCTTCAGCGGCATCGGAGCGTTCGTCGCCGAGGCCATCGGCCAACGCGACTATCCGGTGCTGATGGGCTTCATCCTGATCATCGCGGTGGTGTACGTGCTGGTGAACCTCCTGGTCGATCTCTCCTACAGCTTCATCGACCCGAGGGTGAGGGTGCGATGACACTCAGCCCAGGCAAGAAGCGCGAAAAGATCGACCGGCTCTCCGAGCTGGCCGCCCGTGACGACGAGCGGGGCGTCAGCCTCTGGCAGGAGGCGTTCCGCCGACTGCGCGGTAACCCTGCTGCGATCGTCGGCGCCGTCATCCTGGCGCTCTTCGTGCTGGTCGCTGTGGTCGGCCCGTTCCTCGTGCCGTACGCGGCGACGGACACGATCGGCATCCGGGAGGGGCTGATCAAGCCGGGTACCATTCCCGGCCCGAACGGCGACCACTGGTTCGGTTACGACCACCAGGGTCGGGACGAGTTCAGCCGGATGATCGTGGGTGCCCGCCAGACCCTGCTGGTCGGCGTGGTCTCCACCCTGATCGGTCTGGCGATCGGCGCGCTGATCGGTGGCGTCTCCGGCGCCGCAGCCGGTCTCGGTGGACGGTGGGGGCGGTGGATCGACACCACCCTGATGCGCTTCATCGACATGCTGCTGGCGATGCCGAGCCTGCTGCTGGCGGTGAGCATCGCCGCCCTGCTCGGGGCCAGCCTGACCACTGTGATGATCGCGGTCGGCGTGGTCTCGGTGCCGGTGTTCGCCCGGCTGCTGCGCGGCTCGATGATCTCCCAGGCCAACAGTGACTACGTGCTGGCGGCGACCTCGCTCGGCGTGAAGAAGTCGAAGATCGCGCTGACCCACGTGGTGCCGAACTCGCTCGCCCCGGTGATCGTGCAGGCCACGCTGACCCTGGCCACCGCGATCATCGAGGCTGCGGCGCTCTCCTTCCTCGGCCTCGGCAACCCGGACACCGCGGTGCCGGAGTGGGGGGTCATGCTCGCCGACGCGCAGCAGTACCTCGGCATCCGGCCGTCACTGGCGATCTACCCGGCGGTCGCGATCATCATCACCGCGCTCGGCTTCACCCTGCTGGGTGAGGCGATGCGTGAGGCCCTCGACCCGAAGCTGCGGAAGTAGGCCCGTAATGGCACTGCTCGAAGTTGAAGATCTCTCCGTCACGTTCGCCCGCCGCGGTCAGCGGGCCGTGCACGCGGTCGACGGGGTGTCCTTCTCGGTCGACGCCGGTGAGGTGGTCGGCCTGGTCGGCGAGTCCGGCTGCGGCAAGAGCGTCACCTCGCTCGCGATCATGGGCCTGTTGCCCAAGCAGCCCGGTCTGCGCGTCGGCGGGAAGGCCGTCTTCGACGGCACCGACCTGCTCCAGCTCGACGACCGGTCGCGGCGGGACATCCGGGGCCGGGACATCGCGATGATCTTCCAGGACCCGCTCTCCTCGTTGAACCCGGTGATCCCGATCGGGTTGCAGGTGACCGAGGTGCTCACCAGGCACCGGGGGATGAAGGGCGAGGCCGCTGCGAAGGAGGCCGCGGCGCTGCTGGACCGGGTCGGCATTCCCGACCCGAAGCGGCGGCTCAAGGAGTACCCGCACCAGCTCTCCGGTGGGATGCGCCAGCGTGCGCTCATCGCGATGGCGGTGGCCTGTCAGCCTCGGCTGCTGATCGCCGACGAGCCGACCACAGCGCTGGACGTCACCATTCAGGCCCAGATCCTGGAGCTGCTCAAGGAGCTGGTCCGGGACTCCGGCACCGCACTGTTGATGATCACGCACGATCTGGGCGTGGTGGCCGGCATGGTCGACACCGTCAACGTGCTCTACGGCGGCCGGGTGGTGGAGACGGCCCGACGTCGTCCGCTGTTCCGCCAGCCGCGTCACCCGTACACGGTGGGTCTGCTCGGCTCGGTGCCGCGCCTGGACGCCGGGCGGGGCGAGAAGCTCAACCCGATCCCCGGTTCGGTCCGCGACCTGCTGCCCTGGCCGGACGGTTGCGCCTTCGCCCCGCGCTGCGCCCGCCGGATCGACGAGTGCGTGGGTGAGCCGCCGGAGTTGGTGCACGCGCACGACGGACGGAGCTACCGGTGCGTCAACCCGGAGCCGCTGCCGGGCATGGTGCCCGCCCCGCGCGAGGAGGAAACAGCGTGAGCGAGCGTAGCGAGAACGACATCCTCGTCGAGGTGCGCGATCTGAAGGTGCACTTCCCGATCAAGCGGGGGGTGCTCTTCGACCGGGTGGTCGGGCAGGTGAAGGCCGTCGACGGGGTCGACCTGAGCATCGCGCGGGGCAAGACGTACGGCCTGGTGGGTGAGTCCGGCTGCGGCAAGTCCACCTTGGGTCGGGCGCTGCTCCAGCTCACCCCGCCGACAGCTGGCGAGGTCAGCTTCGACGGCGTCGAGCTGACGACGCTGCCGTCGGGCAAGCTGCGCAGCATGCGTCGCCGGATGCAGATGATCTTCCAGGACCCGATGTCCAGCCTCGATCCTCGGCAGAACGTCGAGTCGATCCTGACCGAGGGCCTCCAGACCCACGGGATCGGCACCGACCGCACCGACCGTCGGCGGATCATCGGCGAGACCCTGGACGCGGTCGGGTTGCCGCGCTGGGCGTTGTCGCGTTACCCGCACGAGTTCTCCGGCGGGCAGCGGCAGCGCATCGGCATCGCCCGGGCGCTGGTGCTCGGGCCGGAGCTGATCGTCGCCGACGAGCCGGTCTCGGCGCTCGACGTGTCGATCCAGGCCCAGGTGGTCAACCTGCTGGACGAACTCCAGGACAGTCTGGGGCTGACCTACCTGGTGATCGCGCACGACCTCGCTGTGGTCCGGCACATCTCCGACACTGTCGGCGTCATGTACCTGGGCGCGCTGGTCGAAGAGGCGCCGAGCGACAGGCTCTACACCGAGCCGCTGCACCCGTACACCCGGGCGCTGATGTCGGCGGTGCCGGTGCCGGACCCGGACGTGGAGGACCGCCGGGAGCGGATCCTGCTCGCCGGTGACCTGCCGTCGCCGGCCAACCCGCCGTCCGGTTGCCGCTTCCACACCCGCTGCCCGTGGGCGCAGCCCACCCGCTGCGCCGACGAGCGACCGGTACTGCGGGACATCGGCGCCAGCCGGGTGGCCTGCCACTTCGCGGAGCAGATCGCCAGCGGCGAGCTACGCCCGCACGGGGTCAGCGCGCAGATCGTCCGACCCGAGGGCGAGGGGGACGCGCCGGGCGTGGTCTCCGCGCCCACCGAACCCGGCTCGTACGTCTGAGACTGGACGCGGTGCCGGCGCTCGTCAGCCCTCGGGGCGGTTCAGCAGCCCCACCGCGACGCCGTGCACCGCGTCCAGCCCAGCCGGGTCGGCCAGCGTGACCGACGTGCCGGTCACCGCGTACCACTCGTCAGCGTCCTTGTACTGCACCCGCAGGGTGACAGTGCCGTCGGCGTACTCGGTGCGCAGCGTCAGGTCGCCGGTGACGACGCCAACCTCGTCGGTCATCACACCGCCGGGGCCGGGCACGATGTCGGTGGTGCGGGCCTGCGGGCCGGCCGCCCCACCCGAATCCGCGACCATGCCGGCACCCGGCACTGCGGCGGGAGTCTCGGCGGTGCCGTCCGCGGTCATGCCGGCGGCGGACGGGCCGCTCTCCCCGGCGGCGGTCACGAGTCGCTTCCCACTGAACAGCCCTCCAACATGTCGGTCAGGGCGGCCTTCTCGGCGCTGGTCACCGTCAGCTTCCAGTAGTGCTTGACCGTCACCCAGTCCTGAGCGTATTTGCACCAGTAAGACCGGTTTGCCGGCTTCCACTGGGACGGGTCCTGGTCACCCTTTGCCCGGTTCGACGAGGCGGAAACCGCGAAAAGCTGCGGACGGGTGGTGTCGTTGGCGAAATCGCCGCGCTTCGCGTTGTCCCACTCGTCGGCACCCGAGCGCCACGCGTTGGCCAACGGCACCATGTGGTCGATGTCCACGTCGGAGGGATCGGAGAAGCTGCGACCGTCGTACACGCTCTCCCAGCGCCCACCGACCACGTTGCAGCCGGACAGCTTCACGTCCTTGCCGTCGCGCTGGAGGATGCTGTCCCGGATATCGCAGTTCTTGCCGGTGTCCCGCCAGTGCGGGAAACGCTCCCGGCTGTAGCCCTTCATCGAGCCGGCGGTGGCGACGGTGAGCTGGCTCAGCTGCTCAGCGGCGTTGCCGCCGTCGCTCGACGGCGGTGTGGTCGGCTCATCCTGCGGGACGCAACCGGCCACGCCGAGCGCCAGCGCCGCGGCAAGCGCGGCCACCGCCGCTCGCGGTCCTGATCTGGTACGCACAGACGACACCTCTCCAGCTTGGGGGCTCCCGGCGATTGCGCACAGTACCCGGGCACGGTTTCGGCGTTTCGTGGCGTCTCCCACATGATGCAAGGCAGATTGGTGGGATGACCGCACCCATACCGGCGACCGCCCTCCGGATGGGCACCACCGCCGGCCGGGGCACGCTGCTCGCCGCCGTACTCGCCTCTGGCATGGTCTTCCTCGACAGCACCGTCGTCAACGTGGCGCTGCCGAAGCTCGGGCAGGACCTCGGCGCCAACGTGGCCGATCTCCAGTGGACCATCAACGGCTATCTGCTGATGCTGGCGGCGTTCGTGCTGCTCGGCGGCGCGCTCGGCGACCGCTTCGGCCGGCGACGCATCTTCCTCATCGGCGTGGTCTGGTTCACCGCCGCCTCCGTGCTCTGCGGGCTGGCCCAGGACACCGGAATGCTGATCGCCGCCCGGTTCCTCCAGGGCGCCGGTGGCGCGCTGCTCACGCCCGGGTCGCTGTCGGTGCTCCAGGCGAGCTTCCATCCCGACGACCGGGGCCGGGCGATCGGCGCCTGGGCCGGGCTGTCCGGGGTGTCCACCGCGCTGGGACCGTTCATCGGGGGCTGGCTGATCGACGCGCTCTCCTGGCGCTGGATCTTCTTCCTCAACCTGCCGATCGCCGTGCTGGTGCTGCTGGCCGCTCTGCGCTGGGTGCCGGAGAGCCGGGACGAGAGTGCCTCCCGCACCGAGGGGCGGGGTCGGACCCGGCGGCGGTTCGATGTCGCCGGCGCCCTGCTCGGAGCGCTCGCGCTCGCCGGCGTCACCTACGCGCTGATCGACGCGCCGGCCCGCGGGTTCGACTCCGCCGAGGTGCTGATCGCAGCAGTGGTCGGGGTGCTCTCCGCAGTGGCCTTCGTCCTGCTGGAACGGCGGCGTGGCGACGCCGCGATGCTGCCCACCGGGCTGTTCAGCAGCCGACTCTTCTCGGTGCTGAACCTGTTCACAGTTGTCGTCTACGCGGCGCTCGGCGGCTTCACCTTCTTCTTCGCCGTCTACCTCCAGAACGTGGTCGGGTGGTCGGCCTTCCGCACCGGCATCGCGTTGCTGCCGATGACACTGCTGCTGCTGGTCGGCTCCGCGCGCGCCGGTGCGCTGTCGGCGCGGATCGGCCCACGGCTGCCGCTCGCCATCGGACCGGTGGTCGCCGCGATCGGTCTGCTGCTGCTGCGCGGCGTCGGACCGGGCGCGTCGTACTGGCGGGACGTGCTGCCCGGGGTGCTGCTCTTCGGCATCGGGTTGACACTGGTGGTGGCACCGCTGACCGCGTCGGTGCTGGCCGCTGTGCAGGACCGGTTCTCCGGGGTGGCCAGCGGGTTCAACAACGCCGCGTCCCGGGCCGGCGGCCTGCTCGCGGTGGCGGCGCTGCCGCTGCTGGTCGGGCTCTCGGGCGGCGGGTACGAGCAGAAGGCCGAGCTGACCGACGCGTTCCGGGGCGCGATGGAGTGGTGTGCGGGGCTGCTCGTGGCCGGCGCGCTGCTGGCCCTCGTGCTGGTCCACCGACCGCCCCGGGAAGCCCCGCCGTCCCAGCCCTGCCACTCACTGCCCGCCGCGACACCCCCGAAGTAGGAAGCCACCTCGGGGGTGTCGCGCCCAGGTCAGCGGCGGGCGCGGTTGACGGCGCTGGTGACCGCCTTGATCGACGCGGTGACGATGTTGGCGTCGGTGCCGACACCCCAGACCGTCTTCCCGTCCACCTCACACTCCACGTACGCGGCGGCCTGAGCGTCACCACCGGAGGACAGCGCGTGCTCGTGATAGTCGAGCACCCGTACGCCCACCCCTACCGACTGGAGCGCGTTGACGTACGCGTCGATCGGGCCGTTGCCGACAGCGGCGAGCGAGCGCTGCTCGCCGCCCACACCGACCTGGGCCTCGATCTCGACCTTGCCGTCCACCGTGCCGATCGTGTAGCCGGCCAGCCGGACCGTCGGGTCGGGCTGGTGGTCGAGCAGGTAGTGCGTCGCGAAGATCTCCCACATGGCGGCCGGGTCGACCTCGCCGCCGTCGTGATCGGTGACCTGCTGCACCACACCGGAGAACTCGATCTGGAGCCGGCGCGGCAGGTCCAGCTGGTGCTCGCTCTTCATGATGTACGCGACGCCGCCCTTGCCGGACTGCGAGTTGACCCGGATGACCGCCTCGTAGGTGCGGCCCAGGTCCTTCGGGTCGATCGGCAGGTACGGCACCGCCCAGGTGTGCTCGTCCACCGGTACGCCGGCCGCCTTCGCGTCGGCGGCGAGGGCGTCGAAGCCCTTCTTGATCGCGTCCTGGTGGGAGCCGGAGAAGGCGGTGTAGACCAGGTCGCCCGCGTACGGGTGGCGCTCGTGCACCGGCAGCTGGTTGCAGTACTCGACGGCACGTCGGATCTCGTCGATGTTCGAGAAGTCGATCATCGGGTCGATGCCCTGGGAGAAGATGTTCAGCCCCAGGGTCACCAAGTCGACGTTGCCGGTGCGCTCACCGTTGCCGAACAGGCAGCCCTCGATGCGGTCCGCTCCGGCGAGCAGGCCCAGCTCGGCGGCGGCCACGCCGGTGCCCCGGTCGTTGTGCGGGTGCAGGCTCAGCACCACGCTGTCCCGGCGTGGCAGGTGCCTGTGCATCCACTCGATCGAGTCGGCGTACACGTTGGGGGTGGCCATCTCGACGGTGGCCGGCAGGTTGATGATCAGCGGCCGGTCCGGGGTCGGGTCGATCACGTCGATCACCCGGGAGCAGACCTCCAGCGCGTACTCCAGCTCGGTGCCCGTGTAGGACTCCGGCGAGTACTCGTAGAAGATCTCCGTGTCCGGGGTGTGGATCTCGGCGTACTTCTGGCAGAGCCGCGCCCCGGTGGTGGCGATGTCGGCGATGCCGTCCCGGTCCAGGCCGAAGACCACCCGCCGCTGGAGGGTGGAGGTCGAGTTGTAGAAGTGCACGATGGCCCGCCTCGCGCCGCGCAGCGACTCGAACGTCCGGTCGATCAGGTGCTCCCGGCACTGCGTGAGCACCTGGATGGTGACGTCGTCCGGGATCATGTCGTCTTCGATGAGCTGCCGGACGAAGTCGAAGTCGGTCTGGCTCGCCGACGGGAAACCGACCTCGATCTCCTTGTAGCCCATCTGGACCAGCAGCTGGAACATCCGGCGCTTGCGCTCGGGCGACATCGGGTCGATCAGGGCCTGGTTGCCGTCGCGGAGATCCACGGCGCACCAGCGGGGGGCGGCCTCGACGGTGCGGGTGGGCCAGGTGCGGTCCGGCAGCTCGACCCGGAACTGCTCCCGGTACGGCTCGTAGCGGTGGAACGGCATCCGGCTGGGGCGTTGCCGGGCGATCGGATCGGTCTCGGTGTCGGTGACAGGTTGAGCCATCTCAGAGTGCTCCCTGGAACATGTGGCGTCAGCAGATCGGAAGGTGTCGGCGAGATGCCGGGCGACGGTGCGCGGCGGTGCCGAGAAGAAACTCGGATGTGCTGGACGGCGCGATGCGACTCCGCGACGAGGTGCCGGCCGGTCAGGCCTCGTCGCGGCGGCTAAGGAGGAGCAGCGCCTGCCACATGACCAGGTCACCCTACGTGATGGAACGGGGGGTGGAAAGACAGGTCCGGACTATGGGACCGGGCTCATGGCCGGTGCCGCGGCCTCGGCACCGAGCCGCGGCGTGCGTCCGGCCCAGGCCACCGCGGGCACGATCGCCAGCCCGACCAGCACGAAGATCGCTGCTATCGGTAACCAGCCCCACCCGCCGGTGGTGACCCCGAGCGCGGTCAGCCCCGCCGGCGCGATCAGGTACTGGACCTGCACGCCGAGTCCGAGCGCCCCCACGTACGCACCGCGCTGGTCGGTCGGCGGCAGGGTGGCGGTGAGCCCCCAGGTGCCCGCCGACTCGATCAGCTCGGCCAGGATCAGCAGCAACGCGGCGGCCACCAGCACCACGACTGTGAGCGCGCCCCGAGTGACTCCGGAAATCGGCAGGACCAGGCAGAACAGGGCGATCAGCAGCCCGCCCCGACGGGAGGCCCGGGCCGCGCCCGCCGCGGTGTCAGCGCCCCGGCTGACGCGCACCTGGAGCAGCACGATCAGCACCGTGTTGAGCAGCACCAGCCCGGCGATCACCGTCTTCGGGGCGTCGGTGTGGGTGAGGATCCACAGCGGCAGCACCGTCAGGTAGAGCACCCCGTGCGCGGTGAGCAGCCCGGACAGCACTGACACCGCCATGAACGGCCGGTCCCGGAGCACGGCGAGCCGACTCATCGGCTCCGCCGGTCGGGCAACCTGCGGCAACCGGGGTAGTCGCCGCACGAAGAGGGCCGTCACGAGGAAGACCGTCGAGATGAACCAGACCATCCCCCGGTACGCCGTGATCGTGTCCACCGCCAGCACCAGGCCGCTGATCACCGCGCCGAGCCCGAAGCCGACGTTCAGCGACGAGCGCTGGTACGCCATCGCCGTGACCCGTTCGGCCGGCGGGAGCGCGTTGATCGAGTAGACCTGCCGGGCCACGCCGACAGCGGCGTCCACGGCGGCCAGCGCCACCACCACGGCGAGGAAACCCGCGAAGCCGCCCACGAACGGGTAGGTAGCGAACAGTGCCGCGTTCAGCACCAGCCCCACCACCCAGACCCGCTGCGGTCCGTACCGGTCGGTGAGCCCGCCCAGCGGCACGGTGCCCAGCAGCGACACCCCCGCCGCGATGGACAGCCCCAACCCGACCTGGGCGGCGCTGAGCCCGAGCGCCCGGGTGAAGAAGACGGCGCTGCCGGCGTGGAACAGGCCGCTGCCGACCGCGTAGACCATGGCCTGCACGGCCAGGGCGCGCGTCAGCCCGGCCGGCGGTACGACATCTCGGACGGCGGTGCGGATGGTCTCTCGGGTCCCCATGTCGGGTGAGTGAACGGGCTCCCCATGGCCCCGGTCGATTCTTTTAGGCTGGACCGAATCCTGCTCCCGGGGGTGCGTGTGTCCGAGTTGCGGTTCAGCCTGGCCGACGTGGCGGGAGTGCGGCTCGCCGTGTCACCGGCCAACGAGACGGTCATGAGCATGTGGGCGCTGGCCAACCCGGTCCGCTACGCGGTGCACCTGCCCTGGATCGACCGGGCCCGGGTGACGTTGCGTCGTCCCGAGGTGGCCGACCGGGTCCGGCCTCTGGTGGGGTTGGTAGTGCCGGGTCGCTGGCTGCCCGACTTCCTCACCCCGGCGGCCCGCCCGAACGTGGAGATGGCCGAGCAACTCGACCAGATCGCCGCGACGCCGCCGGAAGTGGTGGTCCAGGACCTGCTGTCGACCACCTGGCGAAAGCCGCTGAGCCCGTTCGGGCGGGCGCTGCTCGCCGACCCCGGTGGGCTGCTGCCGCAGGTCGTCGACGCCGTGCGGGTCTGGTACGACGAGGCGATCGCCCCGGACTGGTCGCGGATGCGGGCGCTCCTCGACGCCGACGTGGCGTACCGGGCCGCGCAGCTCGCCGAGAGCGGCGCCGGTCGGTTCTTCGAGCAGCTCCACCCGAGTCTGCGCTGGCACGGCGACCGGGTGATCAGCGACGACACGTTCGAGCGGGACTTCGACCTCCGCGATCGTGGGCTGGCGCTGAACCCGACGGTGTTCACCGAGCGGCACGTGCTGTGGAACCTGCTGGAGGATTCGCTGCCGGCCGGTGCGTACCCGGTCCGTGCCGTCGGGACGCTCTGGGAGGCGACCGCGCCGCCGCCCGGTGACCCACTCGCACGGGTGATCGGGCCGGGCCGGGCCGCGCTGCTGCACCTGCTCGAGACGGCGCTGACCACCACCGACCTGGCCCGACTCACCGGGATGTCCGCCGGGAACGTCTCCCAGCACCTGGCCGCGCTGCACGGCGCCGGCCTGGTGTCCCGGTCCCGCGAGGGTCGGCACGTGCGCTATCGAACACCGACGCCGCAGCGGTCCTGCTCAGGGCCAGCCGGGGCGGGTGAACCCGGCGCGCGATCAGCGCAGCAGCAGCTCGGCGACCGGGCGACGGTGCCGCAGGCCGGTCTCGCGGGCGCGCAGGTCGGCCGGGAGGGCGAACGGGTCCCCGAGCCGGCCGACGGCGGCGACCACCAGCGGGCGGACGCCGCCTGGCAGGTCGAGTTCGGTGGAGAGGTCGGCCCGGTCGAACCGGGTGAGCTGGTGCACGTGCAGGCCGAGCGCGGTGGCCTGCACGGTCAGGTGCGCGATCGCCTGTCCCAGGTCGTACGCCGCCTGCTCGGTGTCGGGGCCGGCGTGGGCGCCGACCACCAGGGTCGCGGCGTGCCGGATCCAGCTCTGGTCGTCGACCGGGAGGCTGACCAGGATCCGTTTCCAGGTCTCGTCGTCGCGATGGCCGAGGGCGAACCGCCAGGGCTGCCCGTTCTCCGCCGAGGGGGCCCAGCGAGCGGCCTCAAGCAGCGAGGCGGACTCCTCCGGGGTCAGCTTGGCGCTCGGGTCGAAGGCTCGTGGACTCCAGCGGTAGGCGAGCAGCGGGGTGAGGTCGGCCATACACCGGATCGTCCTGTATGGGTGATTCGCCCATCAGGACGGGGTGGCTGAATGTGGGCAAGAGCACCCGTAACGGGACGAAGATCAGGACGTTCCCGCGCCCGGGCTCTCCGACGGGTCCGGGGTCGGCGGCGCCGCGGTGTCGAGCGGCTCCCGGTCGACCACCACCGGGCCGGCCAACTGCACGGTGGCCGGTGCCGGGCCGGGTGCGGCAGCCAGCCGCAGCGACCCGGCCGCGGTCCGGACGCCGGTCGGCGTGCCGTCCTGGTCGTAGCAGTAGATGCCCACATCCAACGGGGCGTTGAGCGACGCCGAGGTGGAATCCACCGAGTAGCAGGTGCCGGTGACGCCCTCGGGGGCGTTGGCCGGGGCGACCGCCAACGGCGCCCGGCGGTCGGTGAGCACGTACAGCCAGTCGGTGAGCAGGTGCTGGACCCGGGGGTCCGACCGGCGGGGGATCGCGTCGTCGCGATCACCCAGGCGTACGCAGCTCGCCGACTCGGTATGACCAGCCGACGGCAGGGCGCACTGGAACAGCCCGTCGGCAGTGCTGGCCATCGAGACATCGGCGGTGCCACCCAGGGCGCCTCCCGGCACGTCCACCCGCCAGCTGCCGTCGTTCGCGCTGGTGAAGACGATGGTGCGATCCGGTTGACCCGCCCGGCCGTAGACGTACTGGGCCACCAGGTGACGGTCCTGAGCCGCCGCGGCCAGCGCGGCCAGCTCATCCCGTGCGGCCTCCACCTCGACCGGCCCCGGATCGGCGGGTGGCGGAGTCGGAGGCTGCTCACTGGTGCAGGCGACCAGGAGGGCCGGCAGGGCGAGGACGAGCGGCCCGAGCACACGGCCGGCCGAGCGGATGAGGACGGGCACCGGCCCATTCTGGTGGGTACTGGCGGTTGGCGGGTGCCGGCGCGTACCGGGCCCGTTCCGGCGTGTCGGGCGGGGCGTCCCGGCGTACCCATCCGACCTGGTGGGACCGGCTTGGCCGCGCCCGGGCGGGCCGGATGGTGGGATCACCTGACCCGGCTTCGTTACCCGCCGGATACCCTCATGAGGTCTGACACGCGCCGCCGGCCCCGGTTCCGGCGGCGTCGGCACGCTCAGGGTCGCTGGGAGGGAGTGCACCGTCGTGGCACTCGTGGTGCAGAAGTACGGCGGGTCCTCCGTCGCCAACGCCGAGCGGATCAAGCGGGTGGCCGAGCGCATCGTCGCCGCCCGCAAGGCCGGCGACGACGTGGTGGTGGTGGTCTCCGCGATGGGCGACACCACCGACGAGCTGCTCGACCTGGCCAACCAGGTCAGCCCGCTGCCGCCGGGCCGCGAACTGGACATGCTGCTCACCGCCGGGGAGCGGATCTCCATGGCCCTGCTGGCCATGGCCATCCACAACCTGGGGTACGAAGCCCGCTCGTTCACCGGTTCGCAGGCCGGCGTGATCACCACCTCGGTGCACGGCCGCGCCCGGATCATCGACGTCACCCCCGGGCGACTCAAGGGCGCGCTCGACGAGGGCTCGGTGGTCATCGTTGCCGGCTTCCAGGGCGTCTCGCAGGACACCAAGGACGTCACCACGCTGGGCCGCGGTGGTTCGGACACCACCGCCGTGGCGCTCGCCGCCGCCCTGCACGCCGACGTCTGCGAGATCTACACCGACGTGGACGGCATCTTCACCGCCGACCCGCGGATCGTGCCCAACGCCCGGCACATCCAGCACATCACCTACGAGGAGATGCTGGAGCTGGCGGCGTGCGGCGCGAAGGTGCTGCACCTGCGTAGCGTGGAGTACGCCCGGCGGGCGGGGTTGCCGATCCACGTCCGTTCGTCATACTCGACCAACACCGGCACGATGGTCACCGGATCGATGGAGGACCTTTCCGTGGAGCAGGCACTGATCACCGGGGTCGCGCACGACCGCAGCGAGGCCAAGATCACGATCGTCGGGGTGCCCGACGAGCCGGGTGCCGCCGCGCGGATCTTCGACACCGTCGCCGGCGCCGAGATCAACATCGACATGATCGTGCAGAACGTCTCCACCGAGGGCACCGGCCGGACGGACATCTCGTTCACCCTGCCCAAGGCCGACGGTCCCACCGCGATGGCGGCGCTCAGCAAGATCCAGGAGCCGGTCAAGTTCAAGGGCCTGCTCTACGACGACCACGTCGGCAAGGTCTCGCTGATCGGCGCGGGCATGCGCTCGCACCCCGGGGTGGCGGCCGGCTTCTTCGCCGCGCTCGGCGCCGCCGGGGTCAACATCGAGATGATCTCCACCTCCGAGATCCGGGTCTCCGTGGTCTGCCGGGACACCGACCTCGACGCCGCCGTCCGCGCCATCCACGACGCGTTCGAGCTGGGCGGCGACACCGAAGCCGTGGTCTACGCGGGGACGGGTAGGTAGCGCCGATGACGGCGCTGCCCACCCTCGCCGTGGTCGGAGCGACAGGTGCCGTCGGCACCGTGATGTGTGAGCTGCTCACCGGGCGACGCAACGTCTGGGGTGAGATCCGGCTGCTCGCCTCCGAGCGTTCCGTCGGGCGCCGGGTGCGCTGCCGGGGCGAGGAACTCGTCGTCCAGGCGCTGACCCCCGAGGCGTTCGACGGGGTCCAGGTGGCCATGTTCGACGTGCCCGACGAGGTCTCCGCCGAGTGGGCGCCGATCGCCGTCGCCCGGGGGGCGATCGCTGTCGACAACTCCGGCGCGTTCCGGATGGACCGCGACGTCCCGCTGGTCGTCCCGGAGATCAACCCCGAGCAGGTCCGCAACCGGCCGCGGGGCATCATCGCCAACGCCAACTGCACAACCCTCGCGATGATCGTCGCGGTCGCGCCGCTACACCGCGAGTACGGCCTACGAGAGCTGGTACTCGCCTCCTACCAGGCGGTCTCCGGAGCCGGCCAGTCCGGCGTCGACATCCTGCACGACCAGCTCACCAAGGTCGCCGGCGATCGGGCGCTCGGTTCGCGCACCGGCGACGTACGCCAGGCGGTCGGCGACGACCTGGGCCCGTTCCCGGCACCCATGGCGCTCAACGTGGTCCCGTGGGCAGGCTCCCCGGCGGACAGCGGCTGGTCGTCGGAAGAGATGAAGATCCGCAACGAGTCGCGGAAGATCCTCGGCCTCCCCGACCTCAAGGTCTCCGCCACCTGCGTCCGGGTGCCGGTGGTCACCGCCCACTCGGTCGCCGTGCACGCGGTCTTCGCCACCGAGGTCGACGCCGAGGGCGCCCGCGAGGCGCTGCGCAACGCACCCGGGGTGATCCTGGTCGACGACCCCGCGGCCGGGGAGTTCCCGATGCCGATCGACGCCGTCGGCACCGACCCGTCCTGGGTCGGCCGGATCCGCCGCGCCCTGGACGACCCCCGCGCCCTCGACTTCTTCGTCACCGGCGACAACCTCCGCAAGGGCGCGGCCCTCAACACCGCCCAGATCGCCGAACTCCTAGCCAAAGAACTCCGCACCCCCTAACCCCCCCCGGCTCCCCACCCCCACCCCCGCCCCGCCCGCAGCTCCGCCCCGCCTCCCGCTGCGGCGATCTTGCAGTTTCTGTGCCGACATAAGGGACCAGGGCGACAAAACGACAGCCGAAAGCGCAAGATCGGCGGGGCGTGGGGGTGGGGCGGTTACGCGGCGGAGAGTAGGACGCCGTCTCGGCCTTGGCGCTTAACCGCGTAGAGGGCCTGGTCGGCCCTTTTCAGGGTGCGGTCGGGGGTTTCGCCGGGGCGGGGCAGCGCGACGCCCACGCTGATCGTGCGGCCGATGCGTCGGGCCGCCTCGGTGAGCCGTTCGGCGATCCGGACCGCCTCCTCCGGGCGGCTCACCTCGATCACAGCGACGAACTCATCGCCACCGATCCGGTACAACTCGTCGCCGTGCCGCAGCGCACCCTCCAGCGCCCGGGCCAGCCCGACCAGCACCCGGTCGCCGGCCTGGTGGCCGTACGTGTCGTTCACGGTCTTGAAGCCGTCCACGTCGATCGCCAGCAGGGCCGTACGGCCGGGGGTGGCCGCCGCGATCCGCTGCCCGAACGGGCCGGTGTGCCGCAACCCGGTCAGCGGATCGGAGCTGGCCTGCTCCCGCAGCCGGGCCAGTGTGCGCAGCCGGTCCACGCTCGTCCAGGCCTGCCCGGCGAGCAACTCCATCAGGCTGACAGTGGTCGGGTCCGGACGCAGCGCGCGTTCGTCGGCGACCAGCAGCACCCCACCGGCGTCGGTCGGCCCGACCGGCACGGCGACCAGCGTGCGTACCCCCGCCTCGGTCAGCGGACGGTAGTCCTCGGTCGGGGGATGCCCGGCCTCGCCCAGCGTGTACCCGGCGCCGTACCGGTGTGCCCGCTCGACCATCCGGTCCAGGGCGGCTGGACCCGCCCCGGCCAGCTCGGCGCGGATCCGGGTCTCCAGGTCGCTCGGCGTCGCCGGGGACGGGCCGAGCTGGCCGCCGATCAGCAGCAGTGCGGTGGAGAGCGTGGAAACCTCCCGGGCGGCGCGGGCCGCCGCCCCCATCACCTCCCCCTCGGTCGGAGCGGAGGAGAGCGCGGCGGCGTGCCGGAGCAGCTTCTCGCTGCGGCTCTCCGCCGGTGGGCCACCGAGGGCAGCGATCCGCGCACCTAGCCCGTCGGCCAGCCGCTGCGCGGTCTCCCGCCACGGCTCCAGGTCGGTCGGCTCACTCCACTGGAGGTCGAGTACGCCGATCGCCCGGCCGGTCGGGTCCAGCACCGGTACGCACAGCTCAGCGGTCACATCCGGGCGTACCGGTAGGTAGTCCGGGTCGACGGCGACGTCCGGGACGACGGCGGGAGCGCCGGTCGCGTACACCCGGCCGACGATTCCGGTCCGCGCCGGCACCGTGGCGAAGACCTGCCAGGCTCCGGTCGCCGCGACGCAGCGCAGGCGGTCGTGGACCGCGAGCAGCACGGAGATGGTCGCCGGGGTGTGGCGGGACAGCGCGGTGACCGTCCATCGACAGGCCTCCGGCGTGCTCGACGCCATCGGCAGGCGGACGATGACGTCACGGATGACTCGCTGATGATCCACTCGCACGTCGTTCCAGGTAGGGGAGGGGCCCGGCCGACGCCGAACCGCTCGATCAAGCGTACTCACGGTGGCTGGGACCGGCCGGGCTTCGTACACACGTGCTATCCACAGGCTGTGGACGCAGCCTGTGGACGCGCGGCCCCCCGGGGTGCCGCGACCGGCGATAGCGTGGAGCACCCCGGCGCCGAGGAGGCGAGCCCATGCTCATCGCCCAGCTCAGTGACCCACACCTGACCACCGGCCTGCTCGCAGCCGAACCGGCCGCCGGGTTGCACCGAGCGCTCGGTCGGGTGCTGGCGTTGCGGCCCCGACCGGACTGCGTGGTGATCAGCGGCGATCTGGCCGACCACGGCCAGCCCGAGGAGTACGCGGCGCTGCGCGAGGTGATCGGCCGGTTCCCGCTGCCGGTGCACCTGACCACCGGCAACCATGACGACCGGGAGTCCCTGCTCGACGCGTTCGGCGGCACGCCGTGGCTGGGCGGCGGCTTCTCCGCCTACTACCACGTCGACCACGAGGCGGCGTCAGTCGTGGTGCTCGACTCGCTCGTCCCCGGCAGCGACGGCGGCCAACTCGGCGAAGAACAACTCGGTTGGCTCGACGGGGTGCTGGCCGGGCGGCCCGAGGTGCCCGCCGCGATCTTCCTGCACCACCCGCCGGTCGCTGTCGGCATCCCCGCGGCGGACGCCATCCGGCTCGCCGACGGTGACGCGCTCGCCGAGGTGATCGGCCGGCACCGGCACGTCGTACGGGTCGGCGCCGGTCACCTGCACCGCCCGGTCACCACGGCGTACGCGGGCACGGTCCTCACCGTGGCACCCAGCACGTGGAAGCAGAGCACGCTCACCATGAGCACCGACGAGCAGATCGGCTGGGTCAACGAGCCCACCGCCTTCCTGCTGCACTCGGTCGAGCCCGGCGGCTGCGTGACCCACACCGTGCAGGTCAGCCACTCCGCCGGGCAGACCTGCGGCTTCTGAGGGGTCGTCATGCTGGCCTGGTACGTCTCGTACGGCTCGAACATGCACGCCGCCCGGCTGGGCTGGTACATCGGTGGCGGCTGCCCACCCGGCGGAAAGCGGACGTACCCGGGCTGCCGCGACCGGCGCCCACCCAGCCGGTCGACGCCCGTGTCGCTGCCCGGCGGCATCTACTTCGCCGGCGAGTCCGGTGCCTGGACCGGCGGCATGGCCTTCTACGACCCGCACCTGCCGGGCGAAGCGGCGGCCCGCGCCTACCTGGTCACCCTGGAACAGTTCACCGACATCGCGGCCCAGGAGATGTACCGCCCGCCGGGCGACACGACCGAGCTGATCCCGGCGACCGGCGCGGCCATCGACGCCGCCGTCGCCAACGGGCGGGCCACGCTCGGCCCGGGACGATACGAGACGCTGATCTGCCCGGGCAGCCGCGACGGTGTCCCGATGCTCACCTTCACCGCACCAGAGGGGGCATCAGCCGTGCCGTGCCGACCTCCCGCGCCGATCTACCTCGCCATGATCGCCCGAGGGCTGCGCGAGTCGCATGGCTGGCCCGCCGAACGGATCGCCACCTACCTGGCGGCCCGGCCCGGCGTGGCAGACGCCTGGCCACCGGAGGCTGTAGCGGCCCTGGTCGACGAGGCGCTGGCCGACGGCTGACCCACCGGCTCGGGCCTCGTCGGCCGCTGGTGCGGTCAACCGAGCAGGAACTCGCGCAGCGCGGGGGCCAGCGTCGTCGGCGGCACATCGTGGTAACCGCCGTCGAGGCTCACGGAACGGCCGCCCGGCACTGCCTCGGCCGCCGCGCGGCTCGCGTCCCGTAACCACTGTGGACTGCCGGTGCTGTCCACGGCGAGGGTGGGCGCGGTGATGGTCGCCAGCCGCTCGACGGGGAGGCGGCCTCCGGCGGTGACGATCGCGTCGTACACCAGGGTGTGCGCGACAGCCGTCAGCCCACCCCACATCGGTTGCGACCGCATCCCGGTGATCTGCTCGGCCGGCAACCCGACCGAGGCGCTGAGGAAGGTCTCCACCGCGCCGTCCCGGTCGTCGGCGGCGATCAGCTCGATGAGCTGCGGGGTGATGTCCTTGCGGACGCCCACGTGCGGGCCGACCTGGAACGGTGGCTCGAACATGACCAGTTTGCTCACCGGCAGGCCCTGCGCGGTGGCGAGAGCGGCCAGGACGGCCCCGGAGGAGATGCCGTAGACGGCGGCGGAACCGCCCGCCGCCGCGATCAGGGCGGCCAGGTCGTCGATCTCGCGACCGACCTCGTACGGCGCGGTGTCACCGCTGAAGCCCCGACCCCGACGGTCATAGCTGAAGGCGGTGAAATCCGGTGCCAGAGCCGCACCCAGGTCGCGGGTCGCGTTGCGATCGCTGAAGGCGCCGCCGACCAGGATGACAGCCGGCCCGGCACCGGACCGCTCGAACGCGATGGGTGTGCCGTCGACCGATCGCACCTGCTCCGCCACGGGTGTCGTTCCGCTCACGATGCCGCCCCCAGTCCTCGTTTGTCGTCTCGTCCTTTCTAGACCCTGGGTCCGACGATGTCCGGCAGACCGCGCTAAACGGTGATCGATAGCGGCCTTGGCGTACGTGCTGCTCCGATGCGCTGCCCGGGTCGACCGGTGGGCGTCCGGATGAGAGGCTGTCGGGGCGGGGGCCACGCTCAACCACAGTCATCCGCGACCCTTTCGACGGCGTCCGTCGGCGGCCCCGGTCGACCCAGAGGCCGGGCACCGTACGCGCCGATTCTCACAAGGAGATCCATGTTCATACCCGGGATGCGTCGGGCCGCTGTCGGCCTGACCGCGCTCGCGGTGGCCGCTTTCGGCGCGGTCGCCACCAGCCCCGAGCAAGCCGACGCGCGGCCGAAGCCGGTCGACGTCACACTGCTCGCCCTCAACGACTTCCACGGCAACCTCGAACCGCCGAGCGGGTCCAGCGGCACCATCGCCGGGCAGACCGCGGGTGGCGTCGAGTTCCTGGCCACCCACCTTGCCGAGCTGCGCGCCGCGGCCAAGAAGAAGAACACGATCACCGTCGCCGCCGGTGACCTGATCGGCGCGTCCCCGCTGCTCTCGGCCGCGTTCCACGACGAGCCGACCATCGAGGCGCTGAGCATGGCCGGGCTGGACTACGCCAGCGTCGGCAACCACGAGTTCGACGAAGGCGCCGCCGAGCTGCTGCGCATCCAGAACGGCGGCTGCCACCCGGTGGACGGCTGCATCGACGGCACCCCGTACCGGGGGGCCGGCTTCCAGTACCTGTCCGCGAACGCCTTCAAGACCGCGACCGGCAAGCCGCTGATGGCGCCGTACGCGATCCACAAGGTGCAGGGCGTCAAGGTCGGCTTCATCGGCATGACCCTGGAAGGCACCCCGCAGATCGTCAGCCAGCAGGGCGTCGCCGGCCTCAGCTTCGCCGACGAGGCGGACACCGCCAACCGGTACGCTCGCGAGCTGCGCCGCAAGGGCGTACAGGCGATCGTCGTCCTGCTGCACGAGGGTGGCACCCAGGCCGCCACCGGCGGGATCAACGACTGCGTCGGCATGACCGGCCCCATCGTGGACATCACCAACCGGATGGACCCGTCGATCGACGTGGTGGTCAGCGGGCACACCCACCAGGCGTACAACTGCGACATCAACGGCAAGCTGGTCACCTCCGCCAGCTCGTTCGGTCGCCTGGTCACCGACATCGACCTCAAGATCGACCGTCGGTCCGGCGATGTCGTCTCCGCCGCCGCGAACAACGTCGTGGTCACCCGCGACGTCGCCAAGGACCCGCGGCAGACCGCGCTGATCAACCGGTACAAGACAGTGCTCGGCCCGGTCGCCGGACGCCAGGTCGGCGTGACCAACGAGGCGATCACCCGGAGCCAGGAAACCCTCTTCGGTACGAGCCTGGGCGAATCGCCACTGGGCAACCTGATCGCCGACGCGCAGCTCGCCGCCACCGACGACGAACAGAACGCCGTCGCCGCCTTCATGAACCCGGGCGGGGTCCGGGCCGACCTCGACGCCGGCCCGGTCACCTACGAGGAGGCGTTCACTGTGCAGCCGTTCGCCAACAACCTGGTGACACTGGACCTCACCGGCGCGCAGCTCTACTGCGTCCTGGAGCAGCAGTTCGTCACCGGTCGCACCCTGTACCCGTCGGCCACCGTGGGCTACGTGGTCGACCCGAACGGCACCACCGGTACGGTCGCCGACCCGTGCGCCGGCACCCGCGTGGTCCGGGGCAGCCTCACCCTCGGCGGCACCGCCGTCGACACCGCCGCCACCTACCGGGTGACGGTGAACAACTTCCTGGCCGGCGGCGGCGACGGGTTCAGCGCCCTCACCGGCGGCACGAACCTGGTCACCGGCCAGATCGACCTGGACGCCTTCGTCGACTACCTGACCGCTCAGTCGCCGGTCTCCGCGCCGACGCTGGACCGGATCCGCACCACCGCCGAGGTCCCCGCCGCCTGACGGCCGACCCCGCGAACATCGGGCCCCGGAGCACCAGCTCCGGGGCCCGACCCGTCCCTGCCCGCGCCCGCCTGCCCGCGCCTGCCCGTCCCTGCCCGCGCCCGCCTGCCCGCGCCTGCCCGTTCCTGCCCGCGCCCGCCTGCCCGCGCGTGCCCGTCCCTGCCCGCGTCCGTCCCTGCCCGCGTCTGCCCGTGCCCGTGCCTGCCCGCGCCTGCCCGTGCCCGTGCCTGCCCGCGCCTGCCCGCCCCCGCACGCCCTCGCACGCCCCGGGCAAGATCGCGCTCGAACATGGATGTAGTGGCGTCGGCGCGCGGGGATGCCACTACATCCAGGATTGAGCACGATCTTGATCTCCGACAAGATCATTTGGCGAGGCCAATGAGGAGATCCGCGCAACTTCCCGGATGTTGCTGTCTCCGGCGCGCCCGAGGCACCAACTTCCGGGAAGTTGCTCAGATCTTGGTGCGGGGTGCGGGGTGCGGGGTGCGGGGTGCGGGGTGCGGGGTGCGGGGTGCGGGGTGCGGGGTGCGGGGTGCTTGACGCACGGTGGGGCGGCGCGGCGTGCTCGGTGAGGCGCGGGGCAGGGGAGTACGTCGCGCGGGCGCGCGGAGGTCGGCGATCGAGGTCAGGCGGGGGCGGGCGTGGGGGTGGGGGATGACGGGGTGGTCGTCGCCAGGCCGTCCTGCTCGGTGGTGAGCAGCCGGCGCAGGGAGAGCGCGACCAGCGAGGCGACCAGGCAGCCGCCGACCACAGTTGCCACCCAGACCATGCCGTTGGCGGCGCCGAGGAGCGGGCCGGCGGTCACGGGGCCGATCACGCCGCTGATCCCGAAGATCATCGAACTCATCGCGTTGTACCGGCCGCGCAGCTCGTCGGTGGCCAGCGCGTTGGTCAGTGCGGGCATCACCGGGGACAGCATCGTCTCGCCGAAGCCGAAGATCGCCGAGCAGAGCACCACGCACAGGGCGGCCAGTACGGCGTTCTCACCACTGACCAGGCCGGCCGCACCGAGGACCAGCCAGGCGGCGGCGAACACCGCGCCGACCACTGCCAACGCCCGGGTACGGCTGCGTCCCTCGATCCGGCGGATCACCAGCAGCTGCGCGAGCACGATCATGACGGTGTTGGCCGCGAGCGCCCAGGCCACTACCCGAGGGTTCACCTCGGCCACCCGCACCGCGTACGCGGCGAAGCCCACCTCCACCTGCGCGTAGCCGCAGGTGGTGAGGATCAGACCGAAAATCACCAGCCGCCGGAACGGGCGGTCACGGAGCACCGTCAGGTAGCCGCCGGGCGACGGTTCGTCGACGCCTCGACGTTTGCCGAGTCGGTGGCCCACGCCGGGCAGGGTGAGCAGGATCAGCGCCGGCATCAGGTAGGTCACCGCGTCCAGCAGGTAGATCGCCTGGAAGGTGCCGGGCCGGGCGGTGTCCACGATCGCGCCGGAGGTCATGCCACCGATGCCGATGCCGAGGTTGAGCAGGGCGAAGTTCAACCCGAAGACGCGTTGCCGCTCATCGTCGTCGGTCAACGACGCGAGGATGGTGTTCTGTCCGGACCAGATCGCCGAGCTGCCGATGGCGATCACCGTCATCACCAGCAGGGCCGAGCCGGTCGAGTGGACCAGCGCCAGCGAGCCGGTGCCGATGGCCTCGATCAGCAGGCAGGGCACCACCACGCGGCGGGCGCCGATCCGGTCGATCAGCGTCCCGCCCAGCGGGGACAGGGCCAGGG
The DNA here is from genome assembly GCF_022229005.1 of Micromonospora trifolii. Taxonomy (GTDB): domain Bacteria; phylum Actinomycetota; class Actinomycetes; order Mycobacteriales; family Micromonosporaceae; genus Micromonospora; species Micromonospora trifolii. The sequence continues at coordinate 84,701 of NZ_JAKKFD010000082.1, read as the reverse complement.
TGACCACGCCGTACCAGCCGATGACGAGCCCGGCACGGGTGTCGGTGAGCCCGCGTACGTCGGTCAGGTAGATGAACAGGAACGGCAGGGTCAGACCCCGCCCGATCGCCGACAGCAGAGTGCCGAGGAGGATCCGGCGAGCTTCCGAACGGCGGGGCAGGGCGCGACGCAGCATGCCGGCATTCTCTTCGGTGGGTCTGACGCCGCGCGAACCGTTTTGGCCGCGCCTCGCGGTCGCCGGGACCGGCGGGTGACCAATCCCACGTTGATCCACTGGCCGTGATCGCGGCCGGTCGGTGTCCGCCGGGTCTGCGATGCTGGCTCGATGACCGGCACCTGGCGACATCTGCCCGCTACCGCCCGCGCCATCGCGTTGTCCGCAACGACGGCCGTCGCCGCCGCCCAGGCACGCGACGGCCAGGCGTACGACGAGGCGGTCGGCGGTCTCGCCGCGGACGAGCGTTCCGGCCTGGTGCTCGGCGCGGTGGTCCGGTTGCTGCTGGAGGAGACCCATCCGGACGGGTTGACCGGCGACGACATCCGCCAGGTGTTGACCCACTGCGTGCAGGAGTCGACGCGGTGGCGAACGGAGGTCGACCCGCACGTGGTGCTCGTCCTGCTGGCCGGTGCGTTGGGGGTGTACGACCCCGACGGCGACGAGTCACCGCCGGATGCGTCGGCGCTGGCCCGACACGCCCCGCTGCTGGTGGCCGACCTGTTGGCGGCGACCAAGGTGCCGTTGGACGACTACCTGGCCGCGGCGTTCGCGGAGATCGAGCGCACCGAACGGCAGGACTGACCGCACCTGACGGCAGGACTGACCACCCGCGCCACCTCGAACGCGGTGGCGCGGACGGGGGTCAGGCCGGGTCGGGGATCAGCTGCGCCACGACCTCCAGGTACTCCGCCGGGATGCGGACCGTGGCGTCGGTGGCGCGGTTGTGGGTGCGGGCCAGTTCCACCAGATCGGCGTGCAGGTCCGGGCGTCGCTCCTCGGGCAGTGCCTCGAACGCCTTCAACGTCGGCCCGTAGTTGACCCGGAAGAAGTCGGCGAACTCCTCCGGTGTGCCGAAGCGGAAGACGAACTCCCGGCGTACCGCCCGCAGTTCACCCACTGCCGCGCCGAGCAGTTCGCGGACCCGGCCCTCGTCGCCCCACTCCACCGGCGGGCGCAGCCCCGCCGGTGGAGGCACGTGCCGCCCCACAGTACGGAACAGGTCGCCGATGAAGCCCTGCGGCGTCCACGACGCCAGCGCCACAGTGCCGCCGGGTCGACAGACCCGGACCAACTCGGCCGCCGCCCGCTCCTGGTCCGGCGCGAACATCACCCCGACGACGGAGAGGACCGCGTCGAAGGATCCGTCGGCGTACGCCAGACGCTCCGCGTCGCCGGTCACGAACGTGACCGGAAGTCGTTCCGCAGCGGCGCGGGCCTGGCCGCGTTCCAACAGTTCCGGTACGTAGTCGACGCCGGTCACGACGCAGCCGCAGCGGGCGGCGGCGATGGCGGCGTTGCCGGACCCGGTCGCCACGTCGAGTACGCGGGCGCCGGCCGACAGGTCGGCGGCGGTCACCAGAAGCTCGGAGATCGGATGGATGAGAGCGGCGACCGCGCCGTAGTCACCGCTGGCCCATGTCACCTGCTGGCGTGCCTTCACGGCGATGAGATCGGGTGCGATGGTCATCGGTGGTCTCCCTCGGACAGTGTGGTGTGTCACTGACGCTAGGGGCGGCAGCCTCTCGGGGGATCGGTAGAAACACCTATACCGGCAGCTGAAGGCTGCCGGTGCGGTGTCCGATAGGCGTCACAGTGCCGGCGGCCGTCTCACTCCTGGTTCCAGGTGTTGGTCTCGATCGTCCGCCGGGAGCCCTGCGTGGACACCTGACCGCTGGCAATTGTCCCGCCGGACGCGTCGAGCGCCTCCACGACAAGGCCCGCGGTGGGGCGGGGCACCTGCATGGCCGTCCCGGAGCCGCTGACGGCGCTCCTCGCCACCTCCTGCCCATCGCGCAGGACGCGCACAGTGGTGGCGGCTGCCGGCGTCACCACGAGCAGGGACTGCTGGCCCTCGCTGCCGCCGGTGTCGTCGTCGATGGACACGGCCAGCACGCCGGCGGGATCGGTCGGGTCTGCCGTCGTGGTGAAGGAGGTACCGGTGCTGAGCAGGCCGTCGGACCGTGGCTCGTCGGGGGCGATCGACACCTCACCGATCCAGTCGCCGCCCACAGTGGGAGCGGCCAGGACCGTCACCTGGCCGTCCTCCACCGACGGCTCTCCAGCGGCCGGCGACGTGTCGGCCAGGCCGGTAGGGAGACCAGCGAGGTGCCCGCCCCAAACGACACTCGGAAGGGCGGTCAGGCGGTAACCCTCCGACTGGGCCCACTGGTACACCAACTCCCGGGCACGTTGCTGCTCGACACTGCCGCGTACGCGGGACATCGCCGTCGCGAGCTGAGCGTCGGTGATCGGCTTGGAGGCCAGCGAACCCGGCCCGGGTGTTATCTGGCGAGTCACCTCGCCGCAGTCGACCCGCCACCACTCGGGCCGCTGGGTCCGCGCCGTACGGACCAGATAGGACCCGGTCGGCTCCGGGGCCCACCGGAAGGTGTCTCCGTCGGGCAACGGTGAGCTGAGGAAGACGCAGCCGGCCGGAGCGATCGCCACGTGTGCATCGTCCGGGCCGTCCACGGCCAGGCTCTCGTAGGGTTCCAGAGCGTCGCTGACCCCCCGGACGGAGGCGGTGCTGGCCAGTTCCTGGGCGCTGGCACCCTCGTCGGCGACCAGCCACGCCGCGGCGCTCGGCCAGCCGGTGACCGGATCGGGCTGGTTACGGACGAAGGCGGCCAGGGCGACCCGGTGGCCGTCCACGTCGTCGGCGAAGAGGACCTTGACCCCGCTCACCGGCACCGTCAAGCGGGAGAGTTCTCCCCGGCGTTGGGCGGCCATCAACTGCTCGGAGAGCTGACGAACGTAACTGCTGTCCCGAGCGACGGCACCGCGCGGCGGCGACTGGAGGAGTCGGTCCGACCACACCAGCACGGGTGCGATGGACTTCGACGGGTCGGCCGGTAGTGGCTGCGTGGTCCGGCCCGGGCTGGCGATGGCGAAGGCCGTGCTTCCCACGGAGACCACGAGGGCCAGAACCAGCCCCCCGAAGCGTCGCTGCCGGCTCCGTCGGTATCGCGCCCTCGCTCGGCCGTACGGGTCTGGCTGCGGGGTCAGTGTCCTGCTCAACTCGGCGAGGGCCTGGCTCAGCTCATCGTCGACCGTCATGGTGTTACCCCCGTCATCTTCGTCGTCCCGGTCGGTGCTGCGTCAGGCGCCAGCGCCAGGCGCAGGCGGGCCAATCCTCGTGATGCGCGACTCTTGACCGACCCGACGGAGCAGCCGAGAGCGGCCGCGACCTCCGCCTCCGGCAGATCGACCACGTACCGAAGCACGATCACGGCACGGGTACGAGGTGTCAGCGCCCGCATCGCGTCGTAGAGAGCACGCCGTTCGGTAACCGTCTCGGTCATGTCCCGGGTGGGCCGCTCGGGGAAGAACGCGGTCACCACCTCGTGCATCCGGTGGCGACGCCAGACGCTGATGTGCTGGTTGATCATGACTCGCCGCAGGTAGGCCATCGGGTCGTCGACCCGCCGCCACCGACGCATCACCTTCACCAGCGCGGCCTGCACCAGATCCTCGGCATCCTGGGTCGAGCCGGTGAGGTGGTACGCCACGCGCAGGAGATCGATGTAGCGCGTCTCGACGAACTCTCGAAAATGCTCGTCGTCAACTGCCATACGCCCCCGCCTCGATTGGTTACCTCTCACGACTCCGTCGAGGGTCAAAAGGTTGAAGGCCGGCAGCAGACTGTGAAACTGGGCCGAGGGGCATCATCGAGGCGCTGCCAGGTCGCCCAACGGGATGCGGTCGCCGCTGGGGCCTGGAGCCGCTGCGGACCGCAGATATGCCGGAGGGCACATCCAGGAATCGGATGTGCCCTCTTACCTCTGGTCGGGGTGGCCGGATTCGAACCGACGACCTCTTCGTCCCGAACGAAGCGCGCTACCAAGCTGCGCCACACCCCGAGGCGTGCCGACAAATAGTAGCCCACCCGCCCCGATGGTCAAACTCGGTACCCCGCCGCCCAGCCCAGCGGGCGGCGGGACGGTCAGCGTGGGATGAGGGTGAGGATGCTGGCCTCCGGGGGGCAGGCGAAGCGGATCGGGGCGGTCGGGTGGGTGCCGAGGCCGGCGGAGACGTGCAGCCAGGAGTCCGAGCCCGGCCACCGGTGCAGACCGCGCGCCATCGAGCGGGGCAGACCGCAGTTGGTCACCAGCGCCCCGTAGCCCGGTACGCAGACCTGACCACCGTGGGTGTGCCCGGCCAGCAGCAGCCCGAAGCCGTCCGCCGCCATCTGGTCGAGCACCCGTGGCTCGGGTGAGTGCGTCAGCGCGATGGAGAGGTCCGCCGAGGACGACACCGCGCCGGCCACCGAGGGGTAGTCGTCAAGGTCGATGTGCGGGTCGTCGACGCCGACCAGGTCGAGCTGTCGGCCGCCAGCCTTCAGCATCGTCCGGGCGTTGTTGAGGTCGGCCCAACCGGCGCCGGTGAAGACCTGACGCAGCTCCTCGTAGGGCAGTTCGACGCCTTCGGTGTACTCCCGGTCGGGCAGGAAGTAGGTGAACGGGTTCTTCAACACCGGCCCGGTGTAGTCGTTGGAGCCGAACACGAACGCGCCCGGGTAGTCCAGCAGTGGTTGCAGGGCCCGCAGCACCCCGGGCACCGCGCCCGGGTGCGCCATGTTGTCGCCGGTCACGACCACCAGATCGGGGTCGAGGGCGGCCAGCGATGCCACCCAGCGCTGTTTGCGCGCCTGGTCGGGCATCATGTGCAGGTCCGACAGGTGCAGCACACGCAGCGGTTCCGCGTCGGCCGGGAGCACCGGCACGTCGTACCGCCGCAGGGTGAACATGTTGCGCTCGACGAGCGACGCGTACGCGAGGGTGGCCGCGCCGATCGTGGCGGTTCCGGCGGCGAGCCGGAATAGTGTGCGCTTTCGCATGGCGTTCAGGGTAGTTTGACCGTCCATGAGCACGCTGAAGGACCGCCTCACTGCCGACATGCGTTCCGCGCTCAAGGCGCGCGACGAGCTGACCACCTCCACGCTGCGGATGGCCCTGGCCGCCGTCGGCACCGCCGAGGTCGCCGGCAAGGCCAAGCGCGAGCTCACCGATGACGAGGTGCTCGCGGTGCTGACCAAGGAAGCCAAGAAGCGTCGGGAGGCGGCCACCGCCTTCGCCGACGCCGGCCGCGCCGAGCAGGCCGCGAAGGAGAGCGCCGAGGGTGAGGTGCTGGACCGCTACCTGCCCACGCAACTCTCGGACGCCGAGCTGACCCAACTGGTGTCGGGGGCGCTCGCCGCGGGCGGCTTCACCGGCAAGGCCCAGATGGGCCCGGCGATGAAGGCGGCCCAGGCTGCGGTGGCGGGCCAGGCCGAGGGTGGCCGGGTGGCCGCCGAGGTACGCCGACAGCTCGGTCTCTGACCCGGCGGGTCAGCGGCGCGGCAGGACGTCTTGCCGCCGCTCACTGATCCGGACAGACACAACGGGCGGGCACCCGAGGAGGGTGCCCGCCCGTTGTGTCCTACTCGTCGGCTCAGCCGTTCGGACGCCCGCCGGGTCTGGCGGGTTGGCCGCCCGGAGTGCCGTTGGTGTTGCCCGGCGTGCCGCCACCACTGCTGACCTCGATGGTGACCACGCCATTCTTGATCGTGCGTCCGTCCGGGCTGGTGCCGGCCGCCTCGCCGGCCTTGCAGGAGGACGGCACCTTCGCGCTGGAGACGGTCGGCTCGAAGCCGGCGCCCTTGAGCCGCGTCTTCGCCTGCTCCACCGAGATGCACTTCACGTCGGGGATGCTGCGCTGATCACCCTCGGAGATCTTCTGGCCCGGCGGCTCGAACTGGATCTTCGGCTTGCCCTTCATGGCGTCCCGCAGCGTCTCCCAGACCGGCGGGTTGATGCCGTCCTTCTCCGCGTGCTTCATCTTCACGTTGGTCTGCGGCCAGTCCGGGTCGGCCATGATGCCCGCGACCGCGTACTGCTTGGTCATCGCGACCAGCGCGGCGGTCTTCTCCGAGTCGGTGGTGCCGGACTTGCCGGCCACCGGGTAACCGACGTCGCCGCGCACGTTTCCGGCGGTCGCCCCCGTGCACCGGGTGGACGACGACCTGTCGCCGACCGGGCAGCGGGCCGCGTCCACGGCGGCGCGGGCCACCTCGGTGCTGAACCGCTTCTCGCAGCGCGGGTTGGCGATGTCCAGCTTGTTGCCCTCCGGGTCGCGGATCTCCTGCACCGGGATCGGTTCGCAGTACTTGCCGTCCGCGGCCAGTGTGGCGTAGGCGTTGGCCAGGTCCAGCGGGGTGGTCTGCGAGACGCCCAGGGTGAACGCGCCCCACTGGTGCGCGCCCTTTTCCAGGGTCAGATCTTCCTCGGACCGGAAGTTGATGCCCAGCCGCTTGGCGGCCTTGACCACGTTCTCGGCGCCGACCTGCTGCTGGAGCGGCACGAAGTAGGTGTTCACCGACCGGCCGAACGCGCTCCACATGTTGTGTACGCCGGCCATGCTCTCGGTCGAGTTGGTGGGGCAGTACAGGTTGGTCCCCGGGCAGGCCGCCGGGCCGGGCCGGATGATGTATTCCGACCGGAACTGCTTCTGCGCGTTGATCGTGTGGCCGAGCGGGATGCCCTTCTCCAGGGCCGCGACGATGGTGAACATCTTGAACGTCGACCCGGCCTGGTAGCCGGTGATGCCGTCACCGCCGGTGAGCAGCGGGTTGACCGTCGCCGGGTAGTTGCCCCGGATCTTCTTCTTGCTCTTCGCGGGATCGCTGGAGATCTTGTTCTTCGGGTTCTTCGGGTCGTCGAGCTTGAACTGCCGGTTGACCGCGAGCGCCCGCACCCGGCCGGTGCCCGGCTCGATCACCGCGACCATTGCCGCTTCCTTGCTGTTCACGCTCTTGGCCTTACGGACCGCCTTGTCCGCGGCGCGCTGCGCCTGGATGTCGATCGAGGTCACGACGTTGTAGCCGCCGCTCTTCAATCGGCGTTCCCGGTCGTACCTGGTCGAGCCGAACGTCTCCTGATCCATCCACCAGCGGTAGAAGTAGTCGCAGAAGAAGCCCCACTCGTTGACGTTGGCGGCGACGCAGCCGTTCGGGGTGCGCTTGTCCTTCACCTTCAGCTCGACAGCCTTGGCGGCGTCGGCCTCCTGCTGGGTGATGGCCTTGATGTCGACCATGTTCTGGATGACGTAGTCGCGACGGTCCTTGGCGAGCGGGTAACCGGCCTCGGTGGTCGGGTCGTTCGTCGTCGGCGCCTTGACCATGCCGGCCAGCAACGCCGCTTCCTCGATCTTCAGCTTGCTCGGCGGCTTACCGAAGTAGACCTGGCTGGCGGCGTAGACGCCGTACGCGCCGTTGCCGAACGAGGCGAGGTTGAGGTAGCGGGTGAGAATCTCGTCCTTGGAGAATTCCTTGTCGACCTGGAGGGCCAGCCGCATCTCGCGCAGCTTGCGGGCGCTGGTGTCCTCGGTCGCCGCGACGACGTCCGCCGGGTGGGTGGCCGAGTAGGCGATGGCCAGCCGGACGTACTGCATCGTCAGCGTCGAGGCGCCCTGCCGGCCGGAGCCCTCGCTCTGGTTGTTGACGAACGCGCGGGCGACACCGTTGATGTCGACGCCGTTGTGCTTGTAGAAGTCATGGTCCTCGGCCGCGATGATGGCCTTCTGCATGAACGGTGAGATGTCGGCGAGTTTCACGTCCCGCCGGTTCTCGTCGTACATCGTCGCGAGCGGTGTCTTGCCGTCCGAGGCCAACAGGTAGCTGATCTGTGGCGCGCGGGCCACCGTCAGCTCCGTGGGCAGGGCACCGAATGTCTCGGCACCGGCCTTCGCGGCCAGGCCGGACATCGCTACCGCGGGGAAGGCCGCCGCAGCGACCACCACGCCGGCCAGCAGGCCGCACACGAGTAGCGATGCGGCGTTGGTCAGCACATTGTGGTCACGTTTCCGCATCCAGGTCACCTCGGCATGGTACGCGAGTAGGGGACGAGGGGCGCTGGGGCGTTCTTTCCCCATTTCCTGCGCGCGCTGCCCTCGTTGTGCTAAACGCACGACCCCCGGTACTTGGTTGCGTGTGACCCGGCGTGAGTCTCCTCCGATTCGGAGAGGCGGCGCAGCGTTATCGCCGACCTCGGCGGGGTAACCGGCGGTCGAAGGCCCGGGAAGCCGGGAGTGTCCGGAATGATGGATTTCGTCGACAACGTTGCGTAATCAGTCGACTACAGAGCATGATGGGGGCGGCGACAGCGCCACATGTCGTTCGCGCCGCCTTGGGGAAGGCAGGCCGGACGATCGGGGGGAATTGCCGGCTGACGTGCATCGACGAGGTCGGTAGGTACTGCAAGGGGGGACGTGTACACATGGGCATGATCACTGACTGGCCGTCACTGGCGGCATGTCAGAACGGGGACCCGGACGCGTTGTTCGTACAGGGCGCCGAACAGAACGTGGCGAAGCGGATCTGCCGGAGCTGCCCAGTTCGGTACGAGTGCCTGGCCGACGCGCTGGACAACCGGATCGAGTTCGGTGTGTGGGGCGGCATGACCGAACGCGAACGGCGGGCGCTCCTGCGTCGTCACCCGCAGGTGACGAGCTGGCGCAAGATGTTCGAGGCCGCGATGAAGAAGAACAGCAAGGACAAGGCCGGCAAGGACAAGATTCTCGTCAGCGCGGCCAACTGACGCCGGTCACGGCCGGCTGATCGCCGCGCCGATCGTCCGTAGCCCGTCGACGTCGTGTACGTCGGCGGGCTGCGCCGTGACCGAAACCGCCGGCACGGCCGGGAACGCCTCGGTGAAGCGCGCGGCGACCTGCTGCTCGCGTACCGCCTGACGAGCCAGCGTCGCGTGCGCCCGCAGCACGTCGGCGGTGGCCTCATGCTCACCCAGCTCGGTCAGCCGCTCCGCGGCGACCCGGCTCTGCTCGGCGTCCAACTCCGGGACCGCCGGGCGGTGCACCCGGTTGAGCACCAGACCGGCCAGTGGCATCTGCTCGTCCCGCAGCCGGCCCGCGAAGTAGGCGGCCTCCCGGACCGCGTCCGGCTCCGGCGTCGCGACCAGCAGGAAGGCCGTCTCCCGAGCCTGAAGGATGCGGTACGTCTGCTCGGCGCGCTGCCGGAAACCACCGAACATCGAGTCCAGTGCGGCCACGAAGCCGGACAGGTCGGTGAGCAGCTGCGCGCCGAGCACCTTCTGCACCACCTTCGAGAACATTCCGAACGAGGCCGTGACCAGGCTGAACATGCTCCGGCCGCCGCTGCGCGCCGGGGCCAGCAACAGTCGCAGCATCCGGCCGTCGAGGAAACGGGAGAGCCGAGCCGGCGCGTCCAGGAAGTCCAGTGCCGAGCGGGACGGTGGAGTGTCCACCACGATCAGGTCCCACTCGCCCCGGGCGTGCAGCTGACCCAGCTTCTCCATCGCCATGTATTCCTGCGTGCCGGCGAAGGTCGAGCTCATCGCCTGGTAGAACGGGTTCGCGAAGATCTCCGCGGCCTTCGTCGGGTCGGTGTGCTGCAACACCACGTCGTCGAAGGTGCGCTTCATGTCCAGCATCATGGCGTGCAACTCGCCGCCGCTGCTCTCGACGTCGATCCCCTTGACCTGACGAGGGGTGTTGTCCAGCTCGGTCAGGCCCAGCGACTGGGCCAGCCGGCGGGCCGGGTCGATGGTGAGCACCACAGTCCGCCGGCCGTGGTGCTCGGCAGCCCGCAGCGCCAGCGCCGCGGCCGTGGTCGTCTTTCCCACTCCGCCGGCACCGCAGCACACGACGATCCGCACGCCGGGGTCGGCGAGGATCTGGTCGACGTCCAGCTGCGGCGCCGCGTCTTCGGAAGGCACCAATCGAGCGTATCGGGCCGGTGGGTCCGCGCGCCCGTGCTGCGCTCAGGTGTGAGTCATTCGGCGCGGACGAGGGCCTGGGCCAGCGTCGCGAGCCCCGCCCGATCCACCCCGTCGGGCAGCAACGGCAGCTCGATCATCGGCAGCCCCAACTCCACCAGGTCGGCGCGGAGCGAATCCTCCAGTTCGCGCCGGATGAGCTGGTCACGCGCCTCATCGTGCAGTCCGGACACGATGTTCCGATCGGCTGGCAGCCCGGCGGCGACCAGCCCGCGCTTCAACTCCGCGGCGGTGACAGCGGGTCCTGCCGGCAGCGGGGGTCGGACTCCGTTGACGAGCACCTTCCCGACGCCGAAGCCGAGGGAGGTCAGGTCGGCGATCGCGTCGACCGTCTCCTGGATCGGCATCTCCTCCAGCAGCGTGACCACGTGTACCGCCGTCATCGGGGACCGCAACAACGCGGCGACCCCCTCGCTCTGGGTCTTGATCGGGCCCACCTTGGCCAGCCGGGCGGTCTCCGCCGTCACGTTGAGGAACCGGCCGATCCGCCCGGTCGGCGGGGCGTCCAGCACCACCGCGTCGTACGCGCGCCGCTGCCCGGTGGTGCGGGTGGTGGCCTCCTTCACCTTGCCGGTGAGGAGGACGTCCCGCAGGCCGGGGGCGATGGTGGTGGCGAAGTCGATGGCGCCGAGCTTGCGTAGTGCCCGGCCCGCCGCGCCCAGTTTGTAGAACATGTCCAGGTACTCGAGCAGCGCCTCCTCGGCGTCCACAGCGAGGGCGCGCACCTCACCACCGTCCGGCGCGTCGGCGAGGTGCCGCTCCTCGTAGGGCAGCGGTTCGATGCCGAACAGCTGGGCGATGCCCTGTCGCCCCTCGACCTCGACCAGCAGGGTGCGCCGGCCACCAGCGGCGAGCGCAAGGGCCAGCGCCGCGGCCACGCTGGTCTTACCGGTGCCGCCCTTGCCGGTCACCACGTGGAGGCGGGCGGGCCATCCGGTACCGGCCGGGTCGATCGGACGCTCAGCTGCACACACCCGTCGAGCCTATCCAGGCTGGGCGGTCAGGCGACCTCGCAGACCCACCAACCCGTCTTCTGCACCACAGTGAAGCGCAACTCCTGGTCGGCGACCTTCTCGTCGGCGGTGGTCATGGTGAGCCGGGTGGAGACGGTGGCTCGTTCCCCGGTCTGGTTGTCCACCTTCGGGGTGGTCCACCGGAAGCGCGGGTTCTGGTAGGTGGAGGCGTACTTCTCCACCTCGGCCACCTTCGCGGCGATCTTGTCGTCGTCGCGGGAGGCGGCACAGACGCGACTGGCCGCCTTGGTCGCGTCGCGATCCTTGTAGACCGCCGTGAGGAACTCGTCGACGGCGACCGCCGGCTCCTTGGCACCCTCGCCGGTCTCGGTGTCGCGCAGGGTCAGGAAGGCCACCACCCCGCCGCCCACGCAGAGCACCATGATCACGACCAGGGCGATCGCCGCGATCAGCAGACCGCGCTTCTTCTTCGGCTCGGCCGTGCCCTGATACGGCGGGTAGGCCGGCGGGGCCGGGGGGATCGACGAGGGGTTCGGGGCGCCCGGCTGGGTCGGTGCGGCGGCCGAGGTGGGGCCGCCGGGCCCTTCCGGCTGCCCGGCGCCGGCGGGCTGACCGGGGAAGGTCGGCTGGCCGGGACCGGTCTGCTGCCCGGGGAAGGCCGGTGAGGTGGGGGCGGCGGCGAGCGCCGGCGGGGCGGGAGAGGCGGGGAGGGCGAGCTGCCCGGGCGGTGGAGCGGGGGTTGGCTGGCTGGGGATGGCCGGCGCGCCGCGTTGACCGGCGGGATCCGGGTGGGCCGGCGGGTGAGCGGGTGTGCCGGCCTGGTCGCCGCTGGGCGGGTGGGTCATGTCGTTCCCCCAGGGGTGCGGCGCCCGCCGCCACCCCTGGCGCCGAGCGTGATCGAGCGGGCGGCCGGGCGCAGCGCGACCGTCCGACCGGAAGGGTAGCGGTCGATGACCGTATCGGTGTCGCCCCTGCCTGTCGGGCGACCCGGCGATCCGGTGAGCGGTACCCGCGCCGGTTTCGGTGTCAGGCCCCCGACCTGCGGTGTGTCGCATATGTGACTGTTGGTGGCCTCTTGTGCGCGTCCTGTTGGCGGGACCGCAGCCACAGACCTACCTTCGTCCCGGTGCGGGGGCCGGAACGGACGAATGGGTCCGGGCCGGAAGCATGGTCCGAGAGGTACGACCGGAGGCAGTACATGCGCGACGCGGACAACATCCCTCGCACCCAGTTCCCGACGAACGACCGGCCCCGCCGGGTCGGGTCCGTGGTCGAGGCCGGCGGGCAGGTCACCAACCAGCCGATCAACGAACGGTCGTACCGCCGGATGCCGGAGCAGGCGGAGACGTCCCGGGTGCCGAGCCAGCCCGCCGAGCGGACCCGCGAGGACGACGAGCCGGGCTTCGTCATCCACCTGCCGATCCGGGTGCCGAATCTGGCGGCGGCGACAGTTCTGGCCGGTCGGGTCGCGGTGTCCCTGGGCTTCCTGCCCGAGTTGGACGCCGGCGAGACCACCGTCTCCAACGCCGACGACCAGAACAACCGGCACCGGGTCTTCTGTGACCTGCTGCTGCCCGACCGGTCCCGCTGCCCTCAGGGGTACGAGCACGAAGGGCGCTGCGGGGAGCTGCCGGCCGCGCCGGAGCAGCGTCCCGTACCTCGTCCGGCCAGCGGACCGTAGGCTGTCCCTCGAACAATTCCGCACCAAGAGGGAGCCCTTCAGCGATGCAGAAGTGGGAATACTCCACGGTCCCGCTGCTGGTCCACGCGACCAAGCAGATCCTCGACAACTGGGGCGAGGACGGGTGGGAGCTCGTCGCCGTGGTCCCCGGCCCGAATCCGGACCAGCTGGTCGCCTACCTGAAGCGGCCCAAGGCGTGAGCAACGGTCCGCACGCGAAGCTCGCCGAGCTGGGCCTCGAACTGCCCGAGGTCGTGCCACCGGTGGCCAGCTACGTCCCGGCCGTGCAGTCCGGGCAGCACGTGTACGTTTCCGGCCAGTTGCCGATGGCCGAGGGCAAGTTGCTGGCGACCGGCAAGGTCGGCGCCGGGATCTCCGCCGAGCAGGCGAAGGATCTGGCCCAGCGGTGCGCGCTGAACGCGCTGGCCGCTGTCGACTCGCTGGTCGGCCTGGAGAACGTGGTCAAGGTGGTCAAGGTGACCGGGTTCGTGGCCTCCGCGCCCGGCTTCACCGGTCAGCCCGCCGTGATCAACGGTGCCTCCGACCTCTTCGGCACCGTCTTCGGGGAGGCCGGCCGCCACGCACGCAGCGCGGTAGGCGTGGCCGAGCTGCCCCTGGATGCCCCGGTGGAGATCGAGCTGATCGTCGAGGTCGCCTGACGCGTCCCCTCCGCTCCGCGATCTTGCACTTTCTGCTCGGACGAAAGCCCTGAACGGGGATGAATCAGGGGCCGCAAGTGCAAGATCGTGGGGTGTGGCGGGCGGGGTCGTACGATCGCAGCCATGAGCGGGCACGTGACGGGGGCGGTGGCGGCGCTTGCCGACGAGCTGCCCCGCTGGGTTTCACTGCTGCGTGCGCCGAACCCGGGGCCAATGACCCTCGACGGCACCAACACCTGGGTGCTGCGCGCCCCGGCGGCCGAGTCCGGCATCGTGGTCGACCCGGGGCCGGCCGACGAGGGGCACCTGACCCGCATCGCCGAGCACGGCCCGGTCGGGCTGATCCTGATCACCCACGGCCACGCCGACCACACCGAGGGCGCGGCCCGGCTGAGTGAGCTGCTCGGCGGCGTGCACGTGCTCGCCGTCGACCCGGCGCACACCATCGGCGGCGAGCCGCTGACCGCGCCGGGCGAGCATTTCGGCGGCTTCGGCCTGACGGTGCGTCTGCTGGAGACCCCGGGGCACACCGCCGACTCGGTCTGCTTCCTGGTCGAACACGACGACCAGCGGGTGGTGCTCACCGGTGACACCATCCTCGGCCGGGGCACCACAGTGGTCGCCCACCCCGACGGGCACCTCGGTGACTACCTGAGCAGCCTGGAGTTGCTGTCCGCGTACCGGGGGATCCCGGCGCTGCCCGGACACGGCCCGGCGCTGGCCGACTGCGCCGCCGCTGCCGACTTCTACCTCGCCCACCGTCGGGCCCGGCTCGACCAGGTCCGGGCGGCGGTCGCCGCCGGTGCCCACACCCCCGCCGACGTGGTGGCGGCGGTCTACGCGGACGTGGACCGCTCGCTCTGGTGGGCGGCCGAATGGTCGGTCCGGGCCCAGTTGGAGTATCTGGGCGTCGACACCGGGGAATCCGCGCCGGGGGTCAGTGGGTTGGAGCACATGTGACCTGCCCCGTGTGTGGAACCGTTGCCGTTCCCGGTGCGCGGTTCTGCCACAACTGTGGCGCCGCCCTGCCGGCCGCCGCCACGTTGCCGGCGGCCGAGCGCCGGGTGGTCACAGTGCTCTTCGGTGACCTCTCCGAGTTCACCTCCTGGTCGGAGGACCTCGACCCGGAACGGGTCGGCGCTGTCACCGACCGGGTGCTCGCCGCCCTCGCCGGTGCGGTGAAGACGTTCGGCGGGCACGTCGACAAGCTGACCGGCGACGGCATCATGGCGGTCTTCGGCGCCCCGGTGGCGCACGAGGACGACGCCGAACGCGCCGTCCGGGCCGCCCTGTCCATGCAACGGGCCGTCCGCCGGGTGCTCGACGACGAGCGGGGCGGCGGCGCGCCGCTCGGGCTGCGGGTTGGGCTGAACACCGGCGACGTGATCGCGGGCATCCAGGCCGCCATCGAGTACACGGTGATCGGCGACACTGTGAACACCGCGGCCCGGCTCGCCGACGCCGCCGCTGTGGGAGCCGTCTACGCCGGTGGACGCACCGCCGCGGCCACCAGACACGTCGCCTCCTGGCGGGCGCTGCGTCCGCTGCGGCTCAAGGGCAAGCGTGAGCCGGTCGAGGCGTACGAGCTGCTGGGTCTCCTGGACGCGCCGGGCACCCGCTCGGGGCTCGGCGACGAAGCGCCGTACGTCGGCCGGGAGACGGAGATCGGTCGGGTCGCCGGTCGGCTCGCCGAGGTGATCGACCAGGGCGACCCACGGGTGCTGCTGATGACCGCCGAGGCGGGGATCGGCAAGTCCCGGTTCGCCGCCGAGGTGGAGCGCCTCGCCGCCGGGTACGACGTCGGTGCCGGCCGGTACGCGGCGCACACCGGGGCCCGCGTGCTCTCGGTGCGCTGTGCCGCCTTCGGGGAGCGGCGACGGCTGGCACCCCTGGCCGACCTGGTGCGCGCCGCCGTCGGTCTGCCCAGCGACGCGTCCACAGCGCTGACCCGCCCGGCGGTCGAGGAGCGGCTGCGCCGGCTCGGGCAGCGGCTGGCCCGCTCCGGTGCGGATACACCGCCGATCGCCACGGAGCAGCTGCTCGCCCTGCTCGGCTACGCCGAACTCCCGGCGCACGGCGGCACCGACAGCGGCGAGTGGGGCGGATCGGGCATCCCGGCCGCGGACGCCGAGGTGGTGCCGAACGCGGTCGCCGACCTGCTCAGCGGTCTCGCCTCGGAGGCGCCGCTGGTGATCGTGGTGGACGACCTGCACGACGCCACCGCCGAGACGATCAAAGCCCTCGGGTTGGCCCTGTCCAGGCTCACCGGCCCGGTGCTGGTGCTGCTGCTCGGCCGCCCCGAGCTGGTGCGTACCGCTGGCGCGCTGACCCGGGTCGCGGACGCCGAGGTGCACTCGTTGCCGCCGCTGCGCGGTGCCGACGCGGCCCGGCTGCTCACGACGTACCTCGGCGGCGGCAAGCTGCCGCAGGCCGACACCGACCGGTTGCTCGCCACCGCGCAGGGCAATCCGTTCTACCTGGCCGAGCTGGTCACCCTGCTGATCGAGCGGGGCGCGCTCACCACCGAATCGGTGCGCGGCCCGGCCTCGGCGCGGGGTGCCGCCGCGGAGCGGCCTGGCCCCGGCGAACGGGAGCAGAGCGGGTCGACCGGCTGGCGGTTGGTGCCCGGTTCGCTGGGCAGCCGCCTGCTCTCCCGGGACCTCGCCGCCGTGCTGGCGGCCCGGATCGACGCGTTGCCGCCGGACGCCCGGTCGGTGCTGCGCGACGCCGCGGTCACCGGTGACACGGTGCCGACCGGCGCGTTGGAGGCGATGCGGGAGCAGCGCGGCGGTCGCGACGGCCGGCCGTCGGCAGTGGTCGCTGTCGAGCTCGACCGGGCGGTCGAGGAGTTGCTGCAACGCCGCATGCTGCACCGCTCGCGTGCCGGCTACTCGTTCGCCACACCGCTCATGCGCGAGGCCGCGTACGCCGGGGTGAGCAAGGCCGAGTTGGCCGAGCGGCACGCCGCGCTGGCCCGCTGGGCGGCGCCGGCGGACGAGACCACGCCCAGCACTGTGGGCGGGTTCACCGACGAGGCCCGGGACGACTTCGTGGCGACGCACGTCGAGCGGGCCGCCACGCTCGCCGACGCGGTGAAGCTGCGCCCGGACGCTCCGGCCCGGGCGGTGGTTCCGCTCGGCGTCGCCGCGCTCGGTCGGGCCGCCCGCCGGTCGCTCTCCGCCGGTGAGCCGGCAATGGCCGTCGAGTACGCCGAGCGCGCCACCGAACTGGCCCGCGACGGGGTGCCGGCGGCCGATCGGGTGGTGCACGCGCGGGCGTTGCTCCAGGTCGGCCGGGTCTCCGACGCGTTGGCGTACGCCGAGAAGATCGCCGCGAACGCGGGGGACGAGGTCACCCGGGTCAGCGCCCTGCTGTTGGCGGGGCAGGCCCAGGAGACCCTCGGCGACCAGGGCCGGGCGGTGACCGCCTGGCAGGAGGCGTTGCAGGTGGCCACCGAGGGCCGGCTGCCCACGCAGCGCGCCACGGCGATGCGCCGGCTCGGCATGGCCGACTTCGTGGCGGGGCGGCTGAGTCAGGCGAGCAGCCGGTTGGCGGCCGCGTACCAGGTCAGCCTCGGCGCACAGGACCGACGCGGGCAGGCGTGGTCCCTACAGAATCTGGCCTGGGTGACCACCACCCGGGGTGACTTCGCCGGCACCGACGCGGTGCTCGGCCGGGCCGCCCGGCTCTTCGCCGAGTTGAAGGACCCGTACGGGCGGGCCTGGCTGCGCGGCACCACGGCGTTCGCCCGGCTGCTCGCCGGCCGGCTGCGCGAGGCGTGTCGGATGGCGCAGGTGTTCCTGCCGTTCGGCGAGCGGGTCGGTGAGGCGTGGGCGGTGGGCACGTTGCGCGCGGTCGCGGCGTTCGCCACGGCCGAGCTGGGTGACCTGGCCGAGGCGGACCGGGAGGCCCGGCGGGCGTACCGGGAGTTCGCCGCCGCTTCCGACGACTGGGGGCGTGGGTTCGCCCTGGTGGTCAGGGCTGTGGTGGCGCGCGGGTTGGGCGAGCCGGAGCACGCGGCCGACCTGCTCACCGACGCTCTGGCGTACGCGGAGCGCACCTCGCATCCGCTGCTCACCGGGATGGCGGGCACACTGCGCGGCTTCGTCGCGTTGGACATGGGCGACTGCGAGACGGCGGAGCGGGTGGCCCGCTCGGTGTTGACCGCAGTGGAGCCGCACAACCCGCAGGCCCCGGCGCAGGTGGCACCGCGGGTGTTGCTGGCGACGGCCCGTCTCGCCGCTGGCGACTCGGCGACGGCGGTCGGGCTGCTCGCCCCGGTGGCCACGGCCGCCGCGAACGCACCCTCGCTGCTCTTCTCCCGCCGCCAGACGATGGCCCAGTACGCTGCGGCGCTGCTCGCGCACGGTCAGCGGGAGCAGGCGTTGGACTGGGCCCGCCGGGCGGTCACCGCACCGGCCGAGGACGTGCGCAGCCAGGTGATCGCGGCGAGTGTGCTGGCCGAGGCGTTGGCCGCCTGCGGTCGCCCGGCGGAGGCGCTGTCCTGTGCGCAGGAGGCGGTCCGCCTGGCGTACGCCACCGAGCAGCGCAGCGAACGCGCCGCGGCCGACGCCCTCCACACCCGCCTGACCGCCCTGGTCTAACCCCCCACCCCTGCCCCACCCCTCACCCTCCGCTGTTGATCAAGAGGTTTGCGTCAGGAATCGGGATGTCGATGACCGAAATCTCTTGATCAACGTGAAGCAGGGCGGGCAGTTTGCCGGTTCTGGGGATGTGGTGGTCGGGGTGAGCGGCTAGCGTGTCACCACCGCGTACGGGTCCACAGTGGTGACCGTCGCCGTGCCTGGGGAGGCCCTTCATGAAGCTGCCGCGATCCATCGCGGGCTGGACCATCGCGGTCTTCGGCGTGTTGGCGCTGGTGATGGGCGCGGTTGGGCTGCTCTGGCCGGAGGCGCAGCTCCGCATGCTCGGGTTCGAGGTGCCGGCGACGCGAGCCGTCGGTGACCACACCGGGACGTTCCTGCTGGCGTCCTCGATGGCGGCCTTCAACATGGGCGTCTACTACCTGCTCGCCACTGTGACCGAGTGGCGGGCGTTCTACCGGTTCACAGTGGTCTTCCGACTGGTCACGTTCACAGTGTTCACCATCGCGGTGCTGGCCGACATCGCTCCCGACCGGTTCTTCGGGGTGGCGGCGTGGGAAGGGCTGGGCGCCGTGGCCACCGCCATCGGTCTGCGTCTGGACGCCCGCCGGGGCATCCCGGCCGGCGGGGTCGGATCGTCCGAGGGTGCCGGGACGACTGCGGTCGCCGAGGAGGGTACCGGTCCCACCGGTGCGGCTCCGGCGGACGCGGCGCGCTGAGCCATCGGTCGGGTTGGGTATTTTCGAGCGGTGACCGACACCCCGACCGGCGGCCTGCCAGTGCCGATCGTGCCCGGCCTGACTGATTTGCGGGTCTTTGCCCGGGGCGGGTACGCGACCGTCTACCAGGCCACCCAGATCTCCGTGGGTCGTGAGGTCGCCGTCAAGGTGGAGAACCGGACGCTGGACAGCGAGCGGGATCAGGCGCGGTTCCTGCGCGAGGCGCGCGCGGCCGGCCGGATGTCGTCCCACCCGCACGTGGTGGACCTCTTCGACGTGGGGGTCACAGTCGATCAGCACCCCTACCTGATCATGGAGCTCTGCGACGGCTCGTACGCCGAACGGATGCGCACCTCGCCGCTCGGCCCGGTGGAGGCCCGCGACCTCGGCATCAAGATCGCGGACGCGCTGGCCCACTCGCACGCGGCCGGGGTGCTGCACCGGGACGTGAAACCGGCAAACATCCTCTACTCGCCCTTCAACTCGGCGGTGCTCGCCGACTTCGGGCTCGCCGTCCTCGCCGAGCACCGGGACGCCTCGGTCACCCTTGAGGTGCTCACCCCGGCGTACGCGCCGCCGGAGATGTTCAGCCACAGCCCGCCGTCGCCGGCCGTCGACGTGTACGCGCTCTGCGCCACCCTCTACGCGGTGATGCACGGCCGGCCGCCGCGCTGGCAGTCCGAGCGCAATCCCAGCCTGGTCACCGTGCTGGAGATGTTCAACCAGCCGCTTCCCGCCCTGCCCGGGGTGCCCGATGAGCTGATCGACGTGCTGCGCGTGGGCATGGCCAACGATCCGGGCGAGCGCCCCTCCGCCCTGGAGTTGCACGACATGCTCACCAGCCTGCCCCTCGGCTCGCCGGCGACACCGGTCAGCGGCGCTCCGATCGGCGGTGCCGCGACGCTCTCCGGCCCGTACGCGGCCAGCCAGCCGGTGCCCCGATCGCCCATCGAGGACACTCAGCGAGCGGTCCCCGCCGGTCGGCGTTGGCGGCGCTGGCTCTTTGGCGGCGCCGGGGTGCTCGCGCTCGCCGCCTCCGCGACCGCCGGGGCCTGGGTCGCCGACCGGGCGCCACCACCCGCCCCGTACCCGTCGGCCACCCAGATCGCCGCACCGGCGACCGGGCCGTTGCCCGGCTGCGCGACCGGCACCGGTGCGCCCACCGCCCTGCCCGAGGGTGCCCGGTGCCTGCCCGAGCTGGAGTGCTTCGGCCCGATGCGGATCCGCGGCAGCCGCGCCGAGGCGGCTCGGCTGTCCTGCGCTGGCCGACACACCTGGGAGACGTACGCCGAGGGCATCCTGCCGGTGTCGCTGGTCGGCGCCGACTACGACGAGGTGGCCGCCGCTGAGCCGGTGCGTCAGGTGTGCAGCGCCACGACGTTCACATTGACCACCGGGATCGCCGAGGCGACCGGCTGGCACCTGGAGGTGCTGCCGCCGGTCGACGGGAGCATCGACCGGGCCTACCGGTGTCTGGCAGGGCGCGGTGTGGACGCGCTCTCCGCACCCACGCTCACCGGCCGCTGAGCCCGTTCGACCCGCGTCGGCGGTCACGCACCGCACGCAACGCGTCCCGGGGGTCCAGGGCGTCGAGGGTGTCCGCGTCGATCCCGTACGGCATCAGCTCGGGCGGCCCGACGGCTGCCGACCGGTCCGCCGGCTCGGGATCGTCGACCTGACGCGCGGCGGAGACCGCCACCCCGGCAATCATGGTCATGAGCACGCAGAGTAGCGCGAGAACCACGCCGAGGAGGTCCTGTCGGCGCCACACGATCAGCATGACCAGCGGCGCGAGGGCTCCCAGCGCCGCGAGCACAGCGACAGTGCGCGCATCGGGTCTGGACAATCGGCTCACCCGTCCAGCATGTCGTGACGAGGCCGGCTGTCAACCGCAGAGCCGACCGCCGCGCCGATGGACGTCGATCCGAGCGGCCCCTCGACATGGATCACCGCACCCACACGGATTCGACAAGAACGGCTACTCTCGGTGTTCCGCAGGCTCTTCCGGCAGCGAGGTCGCCCATGAACTCAGGCAGTTCGCAGTCCCGGCTCCGGTCGATCGCGTCGACGCTGGCGGTCGCTCTCACTCTCGTGCTCGCCGCCGCGGCCGGGTGCGACAGCCGGAAGGAACCGGACCTGCCTTCCGTGCAGGAGAAGATGCGCGAGACGCACATCTACGGTCAGTCGAAACTGCGGGTCGGTGTCGCCACCAACGAGCCGTTGATGAGCGAGCTGCGCAATGGCAAGCCGGTCGGCTTCGACGTCGAGATCGCCCGGTACATCGCTGCCTCCCTTGGCTACGAGGGGGATCAGCGGTTGGAGTTCGTACCGGTGGCCACCGAGGAACGGATCCCCGCACTACAGGGCGGGACTGTCGACCTCGTGGTGTCCAGCTTCTCCATCACCGAGGAGCGCAAGAAGGTGGTGAGCTTCGCCGGGCCGTACTTCGTCACCACCCAGGAGGTGATGGTGCCGGCCCGGCTGAAAGGCAAGATCAGCACGATTGAGGACCTCCGTAACCCGGACTACAAGATCTGCACGAGCGGCGGCTCCACCTCCGAGGCCGAGCTGGGGAGCCACCAGGTCAAGGCGCTGGTCGTGAAGACCGTTGGGGACTGCGTCGCCGGCATCCGGACGGGCCGCTACGACGCGGTCAGCTCCGACGAGACGATCCTCGCCGGTTTCCTGGCACGGCACCCGAAGGAGTTCGAGATCGTCGACATGCCCTTCGGCACCAGCGAGTTGCTGGGCATCGGCGTGCCGATCGGTGATCCCGCACTGCGCGACCTGGTCGCGTTCTTCCTGCAGAAGAGCTACCAGCAGGGGCGCGACGATCAGGCGACCCCCTGGCAGACCGCGTACAACCGGACCCTGGGCCCCTGGCTGAAGGCCGAGAAGCGCCAGCCGCAGCCGCTGGAGGTGCCGAAGCTCGTCGACTTCGACGACAAGGCGCCCGCGAAGTGAGCGCGGCGCCGACCGCCACCGGCGGCGACGGGCCGGTCCCGCCGCCCCGCACGTCAGTGCCCGGCGGCGCCGCGTCGACAATCGACGGTACGGCCGCAGCGTCGACGGCCGTCGATCGTCCAGCGGCCGGCGCTGAAGGTGATGGTGCCTGGCCGGCCGCCGTGCCGGTCGCCGAACCGGCCGAGCCGGTCGTCGCCGAGGTCGAGCCCGGGCGGGTCCGTTGGGATCCGGCCGAGCGGCGCGCCCGCGCCAGTCAGTCGTTCTGGACGGCAGTGGTGGGCGTGCCGGCGATCTTCTCGGTGCTCCGCCTCGGTGTGGAGGCCGGCGGGGAGCTCCAGACCACGCTGCTGCTGGTGGCCAACGTCGGGCCGGTCAATCTGCTCGCCGGGTTCCTGACCACGGCGGCCCGGCTGCTCTCCACCGGGCTGGTCGCGGTCTTCGCGCTCGGCGCGGTGCTGGCGGTCAGCGCGGATCGACTTCCGCCGGGCACCCGTCGCCGCCCGCTCTTCGCCCGCTGGGCCGACATCACCCCGGCCTGGGTGGTGCTGGCGAGCTTCCTGCTAGCCCTGATCACCTGGCCGTTGCTCTACCTTCCGCTGCTGTTGACGGCGTTCGTGGCCGCGTTCCAACTGCGCCCGGGGCGGCTGCACGACCGGGTGGTGCCTCGGCTGCTGCTGATCGGCGCGCTGCTGGCCGGGTACGGCTGGCTGATGCTGCCCACGTTGCGCGATGCGATGCGGCAGGGCGACGAGTGGCTGGTGCTGGTGCTCATCGTGGTGCCTCCGCTGCTGGCCCTGTTCATCGCGGGGCCGCTGCCGGGCATGGTGATCCGACCGCTGGCGTCGGTGACCGAGGTGGCGGTGCTGGCCACCCTGATCTGGGCTGCGGTGCCGGTGATCACCACACCGGTGTTGCCGCTGACAGTCACCACAGTGGGCCCGGAGAGTGGTCCCACTGAGGACGTACGCGGGCACGTGGTCACCACCGACGACGTCAACATGGTGATCCTTCAGGAGCAGGGCGGCGTCCGGTACGTTCCGGTCGGTCTGGTCCGCGCCCAGGTGCTCTGCCCGAGCGAGGAGGAGTTGCCCCGCCACCAACTGCGCATTCACGACTTCCACGTCGAGGATTCGCTGCTGGAGGGCATGGGGCGTCGGGTGCGCCCGGTCCACCGCATCGACGCCGCCTGCCGTACCCCTGCCTGACGCCTGTCCGAGGAGAGCAGCGGCTACCGTGCCCGACGGTTGGCCCGCACGAGCGCGACGGTGGCCAGCGGCACGCTGACCGCCGCGAAGGCCGCGACCCCGGCGAGCAGGTAGGCGATGCGGTGGTTCTGCGGAGCGCGGCGGTCGGCCACCTCCGCCTCCGGGTCCTGCGGGTCGTAGACGATCGGGATCTCGTCGCCCACCGCCGGAGCGGCACCCGGTGGCTCGTCGCCCTGACCGACGAGCGTCTGCGCCCGCCGCCCGTCCGGGGTCTCGAACTCGACGTGGATGCGGCCCTTGTTGACCTTGACGACCTGGGCGGTGGCCTCCACCCCCCGATCCTGAAGCGCCTTGTCGTTGCTCCACACCGTCCAGGCGGCGATGGCGAAGCCGATGACGACGACGAGGCCGAGCCCGGCGAACAGTGCCGGCGGGCGACGGGTTCGCAGCAGATCCATGCCGCCTCCCTTGTCCGGCTGGGCGGGCCGGTAAACACGATACGAATCGCGGTGAGAGGCGTGGCCGTATATGCAGTCGGACGGTATATGCTGCGACGATGGCGAAGGCTTCCATGCATGAGTCCACCTATCTGATCCTCACCGCACTCGTCGAGGCTCCACGGCACGGTTACGCCGTCCTCGAGGAGGTCCGCCAGATCTCCGATGGGCGGGTCGACCTGCGCGCCGGCACCCTCTACGCGGCCCTCGACCGGCTGCGGACCGAGGGCCTCATCGACATCGAACGCGAGGAGCAGGTGCAGTCCAGGTTGCGCCGCTACTACCGACTCACGGCGTCGGGGGCGCAACGCCTGGCCGAAGAGTCGGCGCGTCTGCGGAGCAACGCCGACGCGGCGAGCGTGCGACTGCGCCGCGCCGGTCTCATCGTCGACGGGGGTGCGGCATGACGTTGGAACACGGTTACCGGTGGCTGATGGCCTGTTATCCCCGCGCCTACCGTCGGCAGTACGAGGACGAGCTGATCGGGGTGCTGCTGGACGACGCGTCACCGGGCCAGCGCAGGCCGGCGGCGCGGGACGTGCTCGCCCTGCTCGGCGGGGCGTTGCACGCGCATGTCCGCCAGGCTGGTGCGCGATTCTCGGGCAATGCGTGGCGGGAGGCGGCACAGGCGCTCGGCCTGATCGCCGCGTTGATGTTGTTCGTGCGGGATGCGCGCGTTCCGGTGCTGCACCTCGCCATGTTCGCGGACGGCTATCCCGAGGGGTTGGGAGAACCGTTCGTCCTCTGGCCGGTCGGTTTCGTGGCGCTGCTGTGGCTCACCGTGGCGGTGTCGGCCGTGTTCGGGTGGGGCCGGGCAGCAGCCGCGATCGCCGTCTGTTGCGCGGCGTTCGAGGTGGTGCGGGTCGCCGAGGATTACGGGCAATATTCCACGGTGCGCAATCTCTGGCCCGCCGTGCTCGCCGCGATGGTCCCGCTGGTGCTCGCCGTCCATGCTCCCCGTTCCGCCACGGCTTCGCTCGCGCGCTGGCGGCTCGGCACGCTGGCGGCGGCGACGCTGGTCAGCGTGGGTG
Source organism: Micromonospora trifolii (assembly GCF_022229005.1). Classification (GTDB taxonomy): domain Bacteria; phylum Actinomycetota; class Actinomycetes; order Mycobacteriales; family Micromonosporaceae; genus Micromonospora; species Micromonospora trifolii. The sequence continues at coordinate 60,363 of NZ_JAKKFD010000082.1, read as the reverse complement.
CTCCGAGCATCGCCCAGGTGACTGGTGCTGATGACTCGACGACTCCCGTTTACGGCACGTGGATCTTCACCGTCGGCGTCGGCCGGATCGAGGCGATCCTGCTGACTGCGGGATACCTGCTCTTCGCCCTTGTCATCCTGTCGACGCCGGCGGTGTTGCGGCGACGCCTGCTCGCGCTTGTGGTTCCGGTGGGCGTCACGCTGCTGCTCACCCGGGTGGGGTTCAGCAGCACGGGGACGATCCTGAAGCGTCCCACCCACGACGGTGTGCTCGCTGCGCTCACCCCGGCGCAGTGGCTGGTGTTGGTGCTGGCGCCCACGCTGTTCTTCGCGGTGGCAGTGGCGATCCTGCACCAGCGGGAGCGCTCGGGCACACAAGGCGCGTGAGGAGGCCGCGCGTCACGCGGCCGAGCGGCTGATCGACTCGGCTCCCTGGAAATCGGGGTGTCACTGGCTCTCGGACACCCCGGAACCCAGGAAGCCGAGTCGATCAACGGCCGGGCGGGCCGGCTCGGCCCGCCCGTCTGCAGGCTTAGTACGACTTGTCCTGACCGAGGACGTGTTGGGCCACGAAGTTGAGGATCATCTCGCGGCTGACCGGGGCGATCCGGCCGGCCCGGACCGCGCCGAGCAGGGTCGCCACCCCGTACTCGGTGGTCATGCCGGCGCCGCCGAGCACCTGCACGGCGGTGTCCACGGCGAGCGCGGCGGCCTCCCCGGCCGCGTACTTGGCCATGTTGCCGGCGACCCCGGCCTCCAGGTCACGGCCGGCGTCGTACAGGGTGGCCGCCTTCTGGATCATGAGGCGGGCCAGCTCCACCTGCACCGCCGCGTGTGCCAGCGGGTGCGACACCCCCTGGTGCGAGCCGATGCTCCGACCACCCCAGACCTTGCGGGTGGCGGTGTACTCACTGGCCCGTTCGATGGCGTAGCGGCCGGTGCCGGCGCCCATGGCGGCCACCGTGATCCGCTCGGGGTTGAGCCCGGCGAAGAGGGCCGGCAGCCCGGCGTCCAGCGACTCGCCGAGCAGCGCGTCGGCGGGCACCCGCACGTCGTCCAGGTAGAGCAGGAACTGGTTCTCCGGGGACACGATCTCCATGTCCAGCTTGGACCTGGTCAGCCCGGCCGCGTCGGTCGGCACCAGGAACAGCGCCGGCTTGAGCTTCTGCGCAGACGCATCCGCTGAACCGGCTGGGCCGTCATCGACGGCGACACGGGCCACCACCAGCACGTGACCGGCCTCGTCGACGCCGGAGATGTAGCACTTGCGGCCGTTCAGCAGCCAGCCGTTCCCGTCGCGGCGAGCCACGGTGCCGAGCCGGTGGAAGTTGGAACCGGCCTCCGGCTCGGTGATCGCAAAAACGATCTTCTGGGAGCCGTCGGCGAGGCCCGGCAGGTGCCGCTTGCGCTGCTCCTCGGTGCCGTGCCGACTGAGCACTGTCGCCGCGATGGCGGGGGAGACCACCAGCAGCAGCAGCGGGCAACCCGCCGCCGCCAACTCCTCGCAGACGATGGCCAGCTCGGTGATGCCGCCGCCCCCGCCGCCGTACTCGGTGGGGATGTTGACCCCCAGGTAGCCGAGCCGTCCGGCCTCCGCCCACAGTTCGGTGGTGTGTTCGCCGGCCCTCGCCTTCTCGACGAAGTAGGAGTGGCCGTACCGGCGGCCCAACGCCCGCACGGCGTCGCGCAGCTGGTCCTGCTCGGGGGTGAGGTCGAAGGTCATCGGGGGTCCTTTTCGTCGACAACGGCCAACACGGCGCCCGTCTGCACCTGACCGCCGGTCGGCACCGGCAGCTCGGCGACCACGCCGTCGATCGGGGCGAGCACGGGATGTTCCAGCTTCATCGCTTCCAGCGTGAGCAGCGGATCGCCGGCCGCGACCCGCTGGCCGACCTCGACGTGCACCCGGGTCACCACGCCGGGCAACGGCGCGAGCAGCGACCCGGCTGCCACCGCCGCGGTGGGCAGCGGAAGACGTGGCAGCTCGACCAGGCTCGCCGCCCCGTCCGGGCCGTCCACGAAGACAGCCGACCCCGCCCGGTGTACGCGGTACGGGCGGCGAACCCCGTCGACGTCGAGCACCACCCGATCCGGGGTGGCCTCCACCAGCGCCACGTCGGAGGCTCCCGCTGATTCAGCGGCTTCCTTCGTCGGCGTGCTGGACCAGTCGGCGAGCCGGCCGGTCCGGTCCAGCCGGTAGCGGATCTCGATCTCCTCGCCGTCCGGCCCGACGAAGCGTGTGGTCTGGGAAACGGCGGGCACGTTGCGCCAGCCGGAGGGGAGCCCGGCGAGCACCGGCGCTGTCGCCCGGCGCTGGGCGGCAGCGGCCAGCGCCGCGGCGAGGGCGGTGATCGGCAGCCGGTCGGCGGGGAGCAGCGGGGCGAAGACCTCCGTGTGCCGGTCCAGGAAACCCGTGTCGATCTCCACGGCGGCGAACGCGGGACTGCGCAGCACCCGGACCAGCAGGTCCCGGTTGGTGGTCACCCCGTGCAGCTCGGCCCGGGCCAGCGCGCCGGCCAGCAGCCGGGTCGCCTCCGCGCGGGTACGACCCCAGGCGATCACCTTCGCGAGCATCGAGTCGTAGTGCACCCCGACCACCGAGCCGGCCAGCACACCCGAGTCGAGTCGCAGGCCCGGCCCGGCCAGTCCGCCGAACTCGGTCGCCACCGCGCCGACGCTGAACCTGTGCAGGGTCCCGGTGGCCGGCCGCCAACCCGCCGCCGCGTCCTCGGCGCAGAGGCGTACCTCGATCGCGTGCCCGGTGCTCGCCGGCAGGGCCACCGGCAACGGCTCACCCTCGGCGACGAGCAGTTGCAACCCCACCAGGTCCAGCCCGGTGCACAACTCGGTGACCGGGTGCTCGACCTGAAGTCGGGTGTTCATCTCCAGGAAGAAGAACTCGCCACCCGGGGCGAGCAGGAACTCCACGGTGCCCGCGCCCAGGTAGTCGACAGCGCGTCCGGCGGCCACCGCCGCCCCGTGCAACGCCGTCCGCACCCGGTCCGGAACGACAGCCGGCGCCTCCTCGACGATCTTCTGGTGCCGCCGCTGGATCGAGCACTCCCGGTCGCCGAGGGCCACCACTCGACCGTGCGCGTCACCAAAGATCTGCACCTCGACGTGCCGGCCGCGCTCGACGTACCGCTCGATGAAGACAGTGCCGTCGCCGAACGCGGCAGCCGCCTCGCGGCGCGCGGAGGCCACTGCCTCGGCCAGCTCGTCGGCGGCCCGGACGATCCGCATGCCCCGGCCGCCACCGCCGGCGGACGCCTTCACCAGCACCGGGAAGTCCGCGATCTCGTCGGTGTCGGTCCAACTCGGCAGCATCGGCACACCGGCCTCGGCGAGCAGCGCCTTCGCCGCCAGCTTGTCGCCCATCGCGGCGATCACCTTGGCCGGCGGCCCGACCCAGGTCAGACCGGCGTCGGTCACCGCCGCCGCGAACTCGGCGTTCTCGGCGAGGAACCCGTACCCGGGGTGGACGGCGTCCGCGCCGCTGCGGCGGACCGCGTCCAGGATCAGGTCGACCCGCAGGTACGTCTCGGTCGGCGAACTCCCCGGCAGGCGTACGGCCTGGTCGGCCTCGGCCACGAACGGCGCGTCGGCGTCCGCGTCCGAGTGCACGGCGACGGTCTGCACGCCGAGCGTTCGGCAGGTGGCGAAGACCCGACGGGCGATCTCGCCCCGGTTGGCCACGAGCAGTCTAGTGATCATGGTGCCCTGAGCCTGCCTTTCGTTCGCGACTGCGGGACTCCGCTTCGCTGCGTTCCTCGCGCTCACGGTCTACATCCGGAAGACGCCGAAACCGTCGGCGCCCTTCACCGGTCCGTTGTGGATCGCCGAGAGGCAGAGCCCGAGGACGGTCCGGGTGTCCCGAGGGTCGATCACCCCGTCGTCGTAGAGCCGGCCGGAGAGGAAGAGCGCACCGGACTGCGACTCGATCTGCTGCTCGACCATCATTCGCATCGCCGCGTCGGAATCCTCGTCGTAGTCGCGCCCCCGCGCGGCAGCCGCCTGCCGGGCCACGATCGACAGCACCCCCGCGAGCTGCGCCGGCCCCATCACCGCCGACTTCGCGTTCGGCCAGGTGAACAGGAACCTCGGCTCGTACGCCCGGCCGCACATGCCGTAGTTGCCGGCCCCGTAGGAGGCGCCCAGGTTCACCGTCAGGTGCGGCACCGTCGAGTTCGACACCGCGTTGATCATCAGGGCGCCGTGCTTGATGATGCCGCGCTGCTCGTATTCGGTGCCGACCATGTAGCCGGTGGTGTTCTGCAAGAAGATCAACGGGGTGTCCGAGGCGTTCGCGAGCTGGATGAACTGGGCCGCCTTTTGCGCCTCCGCGCTGAACAGCACCCCCCGAGCGTTCGCCAGCACCCCCACCGGGTACCCGTGCAGCTCGCCCCAACCGGTGACCAACGCGTCCCCGTACGCCGGCTTGAACTCGTCGAAGTCGCTGCCGTCGAGTATCCGGGCCAGCACCTCCCGAGGGTCGAACGGCACCTTCAGGTCGGCGCTGGTGATGCCGAGCAACTCCTCCGGGTCGTACTTCGGCGGCTGCGGCACCGCCGTCCGCGGCGACGGGCCCTGCTTGCGCCAGTTCAGCCGGCGAACGCACTGCCGGGCCAGCCGGATGCCGTCCCGTTCGTCGGCGGCCAGGTAGTCGGCGAGCCCGGACGTGCCGGCGTGCATCGCCGCGCCACCCAGCGACTCGTCGTCGGTGACCTCGCCGGTCGCCATCTTCACCAGCGGCGGACCGGCCAGGTAGACCTGTGACCGGTCCCGAATCATGATCACGTGGTCGGACATCCCCGGCACGTACGCGCCGCCGGCAGTGGCGTTGCCGAAGACCACGCTGACAGTGGGGATGCCGGCAGCCGAGAGCCGGGTGAGGTCACGGAACACCCGACCACCGGGGATGAAGATCTCCGCCTGAGTGGGCAGGTCCGCCCCGGCCGACTCCACCAGGTTGACCATGGGCAACCGGTTGGCAAGGGCGATCTCGCCGGCCCGTCGGGTCTTGGCGAGGGACCACGGGTTGACCGCGCCGCCCCGTACCGTCGGGTCGTTGGCGACGATCAGGCACTCCACGCCCTCGACCACCCCGATGCCGGTGACCACGCTGGCCCCGACCGGGAAGTCGGAGCCGTACGCGGCGACCGGCGACAGCTCCAGGAAAGGGCTGTCGGCGTCGACCAGCAGCTCGATCCGCTCCCGGGGGAGCAGCTTGCCGCGGGCGTGGTGCCGGGTCACGTACTTCTCGCCACCACCCGCCCGTGCCTGGTCCAGCGCGGCGTCCAACTCGGTCAACCGCTCCCGCAACGCCGCCCGGTTCGCCAGGTACGAGGGAGCGGACGGGTCGACAGCGCTGTCCAAGGTGGTCATAGGCCCATGCCCTTCGCGATGATCTCGTTCATGATCTCGGTGGTGCCGCCGCCGATGCCGAGGATCCGCGCGTCGCGATAGTGCCGCTCCACCTCGGCGTCGCGCAGGTAGCCGAAGCCGCCGTGCAACTGCAACGCCTGGTCGACGACGTGGTCGCAGGCGGCCACCGCCACGTTCTTCGCCATCGCCACCTCGGTCACCACCGGCTCGCCGGCCGCGACCCGACCCGCGACCTCGTGCACGTACGACCGGGCCGCCTCGGCCCGGGTGTGCATCTCGGCCAACCGGTGCCGGATCAACTGCCGGCTGGCCAGCGGACGCCCGAAGGTCTCCCGGTCGCGGCACCAGCGCACCGCCAACTCGACGCAGCGCTGCGCTGTCGCGTACGCCTGCGTCGCCAGCGACAGCCGCTCCGCCGCGAAGTGCTGCATGATCGCCAGGAAGCCGGTGTTCTCCGCGCCGATCCGGTTGGCGACCGGCACCCGCACGCCAGCGAAGGACAGTTCGGCGGTGTCCGAGCAGTGCCAGCCCAGCTTCTCCAACCGGCGTCCCACTGTGAACCCGGGCGACTCCTTGTCGATGACCAGCAGGGTGAGTTCGCCGCTGCCGGGGAAGTCGGTACACACCGCGGTGGTCACGAAGTCGGCCCGGTGCCCGCTGGTGATGTACGTCTTCGACCCGTTCACCACGTAGTGGTCGCCGTCGCGACGGGCTGTCGTGCGGATGCCGGCCACGTCCGATCCGCCGTCCGGCTCGGTGATGGCCAGCGCGCCGATCATCGTCCCGGACAGCGTGGGCCGCACGTACCGCTCGATCAGGCTCTCGTCACCGGGGGACGAGAGACCGCCGAGCCGACCGCCCAGCGAGCCACCGGTGCGGGCACCGGCCGCGGCGACCATGTGCGGCAACGCGATTCCGTGCGTGAACAGGGCCGCCACCAGCCCGGACGAGCCGCCCGATCGGATCAGCTCCTCCGTCACGATGATCGAGTCGAGCAGGTCACCGCCGCTGCCACCGACCGACTCCGGAAAGCCGATGCCGAGCAGGCCGAGCTTCGCGGCGGTCGCGTGCAGCGCCCGGGGCACCTCGCCGGCCCGCTCCCAGTCGTCCAGGTGCGGCAACACCTCCCGGGTCACGAACGCCCGGGTCAGCTCGCGCAGTTGCCGGCGCTCCGGTGTGTCCACGATGCTCATCGGGATGCCGCTGTCGGCAGGTCGACGACCCGGGCGCGCAGCAGTTCGCCGAGCGCCTTGGCCTGCGGGTCGAACCGGGTGGACGCGGCCACGCCCGCGCCGAGCAGGCCCTCGATCACGAAGTTGACGGCGCGCAGGTTCGGCAGTTCGTAGCGCCGTACCGTCAGCGGCGCGGTCTCCGGCACCAGCTCGGCCAGCCGTTCGACCGTCAGCCAGGTCCGCAGCCACGCATACCCCGCATCGGTTCGCGCCCAGACACCGAGGTTCGCGTCCCCGCCCTTGTCTCCGGAGCGTGCGCCGACCACCTCGCCGAGCGCCCCGCGCCGGGTCGGGCCGTCGACCGCCGCCTCACCACCCGGGCTCGACTCGTCCCGCGTGGCGGGGGCGGTGCGGATCGGCGGTGCGATCGGCACCCGCTCGCCGCCGGGCAGCACCGCGACGTGCGCCACCGCGTCCTGTGGCACCGCGTCGGCGGTGAAGACGCCGTACGGTGTCGCGTCACCGGGCAGCGTGGTCAGCGTGCAGCCCGGGTAGGAGGCCAGAGCCAGCTCCACGGCGGCGGCCGAGAAGGCCCGCCCGGCCCGCGCCTTGTCGCCGTCGCGCAGGTGTACGTGCAGCAGGGCGCTGGCGGCCTCGGTGTCGGCGGCGTCCGGATGGTCGGTCCGGGCCAGCGTGAACTCCAGCCCGTCCTTGCCCACCGCCTCCTCGACCTGCCCACGGACCAGGGCCGCTTTCGCCTCGATGTCCAGCCCGCAGAGGACGAACGTCATCGAGTTGCGGAAGCCGCCGAGGTTGTTGACGCCCACCTTCAGCGTGGGCGGTGGCGGCGTGCCCCGAACGCCTGCGACCCGGACCCGATCCGGCCCGTCGGGGCGCAGTGTCACCGAGTCCAGTCGGGTCACCACGTCCGGCCCGAGGTACGCGGGTCCGCCGATCTCGTAGAGCAGTTGGGCGGTGACCGTCTCCACTGTGACCGCCCCACCGGTGCCCGGATGCTTGGTGACCACCGATGAGCCGTCGCTGTGCACCTCGACGATCGGGAACCCGGGCCGGTGACCGCCGTCGGGCAGTTCGGTGAAGAAGCTGAAGTTGCCGCCGGTGACCTGCGCGCCGCACTCGACCAGGTGCCCCGCGACGGTGGCCCCGGCCAGCTCGTCGAGGTCGTCGCGGCCCCACCCGTACCGGGCGATGGCCGGGCCGACGACCAGCGACGCGTCGGTGACCCGGCCGGTGACCACCACGTCCGCACCGGCTTCGAGGCAGGCCGCGATCCCGAACGCGCCGAGGTAGGCGTTGGCGCTCAACGCGTCCGGTCGCTGGATCGTGTCGCCCTCGACGTACCCGACCTGGGTCGGCAGCCCGAGCCGGTGGGCGAGCTTCTCGATGGCGGCGGCCAGGCCGGCCGGGTTCAGCCCGCCGGCGTTTGTCACGATCCGCACCCCACTGTCGAGGGCGGTGCCGAGGCAGGTCTCCAGTTGCCGCAGGAACGTCTTCGCGTAGCCCAGGTCGGGGTCGCGCAGGCGGTCCCGGGCGAGGATCAGCATGGTCAACTCGGCCAGGTAGTCGCCGGTCAGCACATCCAGGTCACCGCCGTCGAGCATCTCCCGCCAGGCGGTGAACCGGTCACCGTAGAAGCCGGAGGCGTTGCCGATGCGGATCATGCCCGTACCCCGTTCCGGCCGGCCGGCCGCCGGCCGTCACCCGGCGGCCCGGCGAAGGCCTGGGCCACGTCGAGCCACTCGTCAGCGACCGGCCCGGTGGCGACCAGAGCGAGGTCCGCGCGGTGTCGGCGCTGGGTGACCAGCAGGCAGAAGTCCCGAGCCGGGCCGGTGACCCGGTCGGCGGCGTCCGTCGGACCCCAACTCCACGTCTCCCCGCCGGGCCCGACCAGCTCGACCCGGACCGGTGCCGTCGGTGCCTCCCGGCCGTGCGCGGCGAAACCGTGCCCGAGGGTACGCACGCCCAGGTGCGCCACGTGCCGAAGCCGGTCGCTGTCGGGGCGGACCACGTCGAGGGCGTCGGCCACGTCCGCGCCGTGCGCCCAGGTCTCCATGATCCGGGCGGTGGCCATCGAGGTGGCCGACATCCGGGTGCCGTACCAGGGCAGCTTGCCCCCGGCCGGAACGGCGGCCAGTGCGTCGACGAGCGCGGTTCGCCCGGCCCGCCAGCGGGCGAGCAGCTCGGCCGGCGGGGCGAGGAACTCCTCGGCGCCGACGTCGACGAGTCGGGTCACGTCCGGTGCGGCGGTGACAGTCGCGTAGAACGCCTCGGGATCGGTCGCGGCCAACAGCGCGACGTGGTCGGTCCAGGCGAGGTGAGCGATCTGGTGCCCGACGCTCCAGCCCGGCGCGGGGGTCGGGCTCGCCCAGTCGGCTACAGGCAGTGGCGCCACCAGGGCGTCCAGTTGGGCGGACTCGTCGGCCAGGTCCGTGAGCAGGTCGCTGAGGTCGACCATGGTGCCTCCGGTCGGTGGTGGCCGCTGCGGCCGGCGGTCAGGGCGTGAGCAGGGTGGCGAGCTGGCGCTTCCAGGTGGTCAACAGGGCGGCCCGACGGGCGGAATCGTCGCTGAGCAGGTTGGCCACCCCGAGCCCACGGAGCAGATCGAGCGTGGCCTGCACCGCTTCGCGGACACCGGGTCGACGCTCGTCGACACCGAGCAGGGCGACGGTGAGCCGGTGCATCTCCCGCCCGACCGTCGCCTCCAGCGGCACCAGGGCGTCCCGCAGCTCCCGATCGGTGCGGGCGGCGACCCACAGCTCAAGCGCGGCCACGAACAGCGGCCCGGTGAACGCCACGGCGAGCAGGTCGACGACCCGGTCCAACCGTTGCGGGCCAGCCGGCAGCGCCTCGGCCTCGGTGCGCAACTCGTCGGCCCGCCGCTCGGCGAGGTGGGCCACGGCAGCCGTGACCAGTGCGGCCTTGGTGGGGTAGTGGTGCAGCTGCGCTCCGCGCGAGACACCGGCCCGCGCGGCGACGACTGTGGTCGTGGTGCCGGACCAGCCGTGCTCGATCAGGCAGTCGACGGTCGCCTCCAGCAGCCGGGCCTGGGTGGCGCGGCTGCGTTCCTGCTGAGGGACGCGCGTCGATGCGGGAGACACGCGAACAGCCTGCGGCCTGAGAAACAAACAGTCAAGACTGACTTTTTCTGTGTTGTTCGGTGCGGTGGAGCTGGACGGGGTCTGTGTGCAACGGCTCCTGTAGAGCTGCCCCACGGATGGGGCGGGTGCCGACGTCGCCGGCGGAGGCCGCCCCGCCCTCAGGTGAAGAAGTTCTGGTCGTCCTCGCCCATCCAGTCGTACTCGGGGCCTCGTCGGCCATCGTGACCGGCCTGCCGTGGTTTCGGGGTGTCGGCTGCCGGAGGTCGGGAGGGAGACGGAGTGGTGACGGTCGGAGGCGTGGGCGAGGGTGGCGGTCGGTTCGGCGTGCGGGAGTCGAGCCCCTGAAACCGCTCCCGGAGTTCGACGATGTCCCGCTGAAGGTTGACGATCTGGGTGCGGAGTCGGTGCTGGGCCTCGTCGGACTCCTTCCGGTAGTCGTCGAGCTCGTGGTAGCGCCGGTCGGCGATGTCGCGTGCTTCGGCCAGATCCACGCGTGTCTGCAACTCGCGCTGCTCCAGCTCCTGATGCTCGATTTTCTTCTGTTCCAGGGCTGCCTGGCTGAAGATCGCCTCTTCGTGAGCACTGCGTACGCGTCGCTCAAGCGATTCGGCGGTCTCCTCGGCGGTCCGGACGCGCTGCTGAAGCGTGGTGACCAATCCGTCGAGTTCCTGTTTCGTCTGCCGGAAAACGTCGTGGGTCGATTCGAGGGCGGTGTAGTCCTTCTGCAGCGAATCGAGTTGACCTTGAAGGCCGGTGACCTGATCACGAAGCTGGGCGGAGAGTTCCTCGCCGCGTTCGAAGCTCTGCTGGAGCCGGGCGATCTCGTCCTGCAGCAGCAGCACGCGAGTGGTGGGGTCGCGCGCCTCTTCCGGTGAGGAGATCGCGTCTTCCACGACCGCCCCGTTGACGATCAACTTGCCGGTATAGCGCGGTGGCCTCTCCTGGTGCACGGCGTAGTAGATGCCTGCCAGGCGTACGGCGTGGTGCTCGCGCCAACCCTCTTCTGCGTCATCGGGGGCGCAGTGATCGAGAACCCATTCGACGAGCTGCCATCTGGGTCGGCCGTCGAGCTGCCGACTGATCGTCTTGTATGGATCTGATCCGTCGGTGGCCTGCTGCACCTTGTCGGCCAGGCGGCGCATGGAGCCGTACTCCTTGCCATGTCGAATCCTGATGAGTTCGCGGAGCGCGTCGCTCAAAGGGTTGACGGGCGGCCTCAGGGTGTTCACGACCGTATGTTTACAGGGGTGATCCGGATAAAGGCAGTCAACTTCCGGCTACAAGGAAGTGTGCGTGGGCACCGACCGGTCCATAAGGGACAACTTCCGCCATCGGGGGGAGTGGGCAGCCGGCTTGCGATCGTTGTTCGGCCGACCGGGGGAACTTCCCGGCGGCTGGAAGTGAGTGATTCTCGAATTTCCGGGTGCCGGTGAATTCGACCAGCATGATCAAGTCGCCGGGATGCCGACGACGGTGTTCGGGCAGGCTCGCCGCGGGGTCAGCTCGAAATTCCCGATAATCCAGCCGGTGGGAACTTCCGGTTCGTCGAGATGGCACCGGGAAGTCGGCATCCACGAACTTTCACGTCTTCTGGAGATCCACTCAGGCGTGGTGCCATTTTTGGGCCAACGCATCCGCGCCGGCACAGCTCAGGGGCGTCCACGGCTTCGCGCACGATCGAGGTTGGACGTCCCTTCCGCAACCCTAGGGGGCCCCGATGGCGAGTGTGGCGGAACCACCGGCCGGCACAGAAGACCTGTCGCCTCGTGAACCGGCGCGGGGCCAGGACCCGCCGGTCCAGCGCAGCAGCGGTACGTGGACCGCGGTTGCCACTGTCGTCCTGGTGCTCGGCGGTGCTGCCGGGCTCCTGGTGACCGGCCACACCCTGCACGAGTCGCTGATCGGTGCGGGCGGCCTCGCCCTCATCGGCGGGCAGGTCGCGCGGCGCATCGTCGCCGACGCAGGTCCACTGCCCACGATCGTCGTGGCGTTCGCCGTCGCCGCTTTTGGCGCGGTGATCTACCTGCAGGGTGCCACCCTCACCGAGGCAGTGGCGGGCGCCGGTGTCGGCGGCTTCGCCGCCGGCGAGATCGCCGCCCGGATGTTCGGCACCGATCCACGCCCACACCGGAGCGCGACGCGCCGATGATCGCCGGGTCGGCTCCGTCGCTGCCGTCGCGCGCTGCGACGGAGTGCCGGAGCCGACCCCTGGGCCAGTGGGGAGCCCGTCCGTCGACGGTCACTGCCGATGCTCCTGGCCGTCTCGGCTGAGTCGCGCTGCCCCAGATCCGGGGCAGCTCTACAGGCAGCGAGGGCCGTTCCCTGTGCCCGACCCGCGCCTGAGCCCGGAGCGTGGACCGGAGCGACTGTCTGGTCGAGGCTGACCGGGTCAGCGGCCGTCGCGGGGGCCGAAGACGGTCAGCGCGTCGGCGTCGCTGTGCTGGGAGCGCAGGTACTCGTCGGCCCAGGCGGCAGCGTCAGGGAAGGTCGACTCGGCCGCCACCCGGGCGCAGGCCGCGTCCACGTCGAAGGCGGTGCGGCGCAGTTGCACGCCCGGCCCGAGCAGTGCCCACCACGCGCCCGTGCCCCCGTACGGCATGCCGATGCTGCCCGGGTTGATCACCAGACGCCGGTCGACCAGCCGGGTGAAGGGCATGTGCGTGTGGCCGCAGACCACGGTGGTGACCTCGGCGGGGAGACCGTCGAACACCTCCGCCCAGCGCGCCATCCGGGAGTCGACGAGCACTACCTCCTCGTCATCGCGGGGCGTGGCGTGGCAGAACAGCGTCGGCCCGAGGCCGTCGATCTCCAGCGTCGCCGTCGCCGGCAGCGCGGCCAGCCGGGCCACCTGGTCGTCGCGCAGCTGCCCGGCGGCCCAGTTCGACACCTCGATCGACGCCGGGCGGCCGGCCCGGGCCTCGACCAGCTCGCGTTCGCAATTGCCGCCGACCCAGCACACCCGGTCACGCAGGTCGGCGAGCACGTCCAGCACCTCGACCGGTTGCGGGCCGGCGGCGATGTCGCCGGTGAGCACGATCAGATCGGCGGCGGCGACGTCCGGCTCGGCCAGTACGGCCTCCAGCGCCGGCAGGACACCATGGATGTCGGAGAGCACCGCAACTCGGTTCACCATGGCCCCACCCTCACCGCCGGCACCGCCCCGAGGCCAGCGATTCTGCGCCAGGCAGATGGCAAACGTCCCCGCCTGCCGTCGGTGACGGCAGGCGGGGACGTCGGGTGCTGCTCAGACGCGGGCGCGACGGGCCAGGCGCTCCGGGTCCAGGATGATGATGCTCTTGCCGTCCAACCGCAGCCAACCGCGCGAGGCGAAGTCGGCCAGCGCCTTGTTGACGGTCTCCCGGGAGGCGCCGACGAGCTGGGCGATCTCCTCCTGGGTGAGGTCGTGGGTCACCCGCAGAACGCCGCCGTCGCGGGTGCCGAAGCGGCCCGCCATCTGGAGCAGGTTCTTGGCGACCCGGCCCGGCACGTCCGTGAAGATCAGGTCGGCGAGCGAGTCGTTGGTCCGGCGCAGCCGCCGGGCGAGCACCCGGAGCAACTGCTCGGCGATCTCCGGGCGATTGTTGAGCCACGGCCGCAGCGCCTGCTTACGCAGCCGCACCAGCCGGGTGTCGGTCACCGCGGTGGCGGTCGCCGTACGCGGACCCGGGTCGAAGAGCGACAGCTCACCGACCATGTCCGACGGCCCCATCACCGCGATCAGGTTCTGTCGGCCGTCCGCTGCGCGGCGACCAACCTTGATCTTCCCGGACAGCAGGATGTAGAGGCTGTCACCGGGCTCGCCCTCATTGAAGACGATCTCGCCCTTGCGGACTTCGATCGTCTCCATCTCCTTGGCAAGCGCCTCGGCAGCTTCCGGGTCAACACCCTGGAAGATCCCGCTGCGGGCCAGTACCTCGTCCATTGCGCACCTCCGGTTGCGCGTGCCGTCCGTCGGCCGGGGCCGCCGTCCGCTGATCCCCTCGCGCGCCGCCAAGTCTAGGCGCACGTGAGCATGAATCAGAGGTCGCCCCTGGAATCTTGATCGGTGGGCGTAACCTGCCCGACGTGCTGAGCGAGCCGACTCTGACCAGCCGCGCCGAGGACGGGCACCACGTCCCGCTGCTCGTCTGGCGCGCGGACGTGCCCCTGCGGGCGGTCAGCAGTGCCCCGCTGGGCGGTGGCATCGGGGTCCGGCGGTGGGTGGTGAACGCGACAGTGCCGATGTCGTACGACCGGGAGGACCCCGCGGCGCACCTGGCTTCGCTCGCCGCCGAGCTGGCCCTCGACGGGCCCGGGATTGGTTTGCTGACCGGCGTCGATGTGACAGAGGTGGTGGCGCGAACCGACGCCGGGGTGCGGGCCTGGGCAACGGTCGGGCTCGGTACGCCGGTGCCCGCGGCCGCGCCGACGCCGGCCGCGCTCACCCAACACGTCGGCACTGTCAACATCGTGGTGTACGTGCCGGCCCGGCTCGCCGACTCGGCGCTGGTCAACGCGGTGGCCACCGCGACCGAGGCGAAGACCCAGGCGATCACCGAGCTGGGGGTGCCGGGGACCGGCACGCCCACCGACGCTGTCACAGTGCTCTGCCCGGTGGACGGGCCGGAGGCGGCGTACGGCGGGCCGCGCTCCACCTGGGGCGCCCCGCTCGCCCGAGCGGTGCACGCGGCGGTGCTCGCCGGTGGTTCCCGGCCGGTCGTGCCGTGGTCCGACCAGCTCAGGGGCGCAAAGTCCAACCGATCGGCTGTCGTCGGCGCGTTTAACGACCGGTAGGGTCGCGGGCGATGTATGCTCCCGCCCCCCTCGCGTCCCGCCCGCGCCGCCGCGTCGCCCTCGGCCTCGCCGCGCTGCTGGCCGCCCTTCTCGTGGCCGGCTGTGCCGACTCCGGCGGTGAGGCGCCCGTCTGGCAGCCCGGCGCGGGAGGTGGTGGCACCGGCGCGCCGGTCTCCACGGCCGGCCCGAAGGCCACAGCGCCGGCGTCGTCCGGTCAGGGTGGCGCGATCTCGCTCTCCGCCACCGGCGACATCATCATGGGCAACGCGCCCAGTCGGCTGCCCGCGGCCGGCGGTAAGGGCTTCTTCACCTCGGTCACCGAGGCGCTCAAGGCCGACCTGGTGATGGGCAACCTGGAGGAGCCGCTGACTGTCGACACCGGCACCGGTAAGTGCGGGGCGAACTCCACCCGCTGCTTCCAGTTCCGCGCCCCGCCGGAGTACGCCGCCCACCTGCGTGACGCCGGCTTCGACGTGCTCAACCAGGCCAACAACCATGGGTACGACTACGGCCCCAAGGGCTACGAGAACACCCAGAAGGCGCTGAAGAAGTACGACCTGGAGCACACCGGTGCCCCGAACGAGATCACGGTGGTCGACGTCAAGGGCGTCAAGGTCGCCGTCGCCGGCTTCTCGTCGTACGTGTGGTCCAACAGCCTCGTCGACATCGACAAGGCGAAGGCGGTGGTCGCCAAGGCCGCCACCATGGCCGACCTGGTAGTGGTGCAGGTGCACATGGGTGGCGAGGGCGCCGACAAGACCCGGGTGAAGCCGGGCACCGAGATGTTCCTCGGCGAGAACCGGGGCGACCCGGTGAAGTTCTCACACGCCATGATCGACGCTGGCGCCGACCTGATCGTCGGGCACGGCCCGCACGTGCTGCGCGGGATGGAGTTCTACCAGGGGCGCCTGATCGCGTACAGCCTGGGCAACTTCGCCGGCGGCGGCAACTCGCTGAGCAACGCCGGCCGCCTCGGCTGGGGCGGGGTGCTGAAGGTGTCGCTCAAGCCGGACGGCAGTTGGGCCGGCGGCTCGTTCGCCTCCACCTACATGAACTCCGCCGGTAAGCCGACGATGGACCCGGACGACCGGGGCCTGGGCCTGGTCACCGAGGTGAGCCGCGCCGACTTCCCGAAGGGCGGCGCTCGCCTCGACGGCCAGGGGAAGATCTCGCCGCCGACCGGCGGCTGACCCGACGAGGAGCGTCCGGGGTGCGACGTAGGCTGACCGTCGTGACCAGTAGCCCTCCCGGTGCCAGCGAGACCGATCTCGGGCGCAAACGCCGTGCCCGCAAGATCGGTCGGGTGCTGACCGAGACGCATCCCGACGCGCATTGTGAGCTGGACCACTCCAACGCCCTGGAGTTGGCCGTCGCCACGATCCTGTCCGCGCAGTGCACGGACAAGAAGGTCAACGAGGTCACCCCGAAGCTCTTCGCCCGCTACCCGAGCGCTGCCGCGTACGCCGGCGCCGACCGGGGCGAGATGGAGGAGCTGATCCGGCCCACCGGTTTCTACCGCAACAAGACCGACTCACTGCTCAAGCTCGGTCAGGCGCTCCTCGACCGGTACGACGGCGCGGTTCCGGGCCGGCTCGTCGACCTGGTGACGCTTCCCGGCATCGGCCGCAAGACCGCCAACGTGATCCTGGGCAACGCCTTCGACGTCCCGGGCATCACCGTCGACACGCACTTCCAGCGGCTGGTCCACCGGTGGCGGCTGACCACCGAGACCGACCCGGTCAAGATCGAGCACGCGATCGGCGCGCTGTACGACAAGCGCGACTGGACCATGCTCTCGCACCGGATCATCTTCCACGGGCGACGGGTCTGCCACGCCCGCAAGCCGGCCTGCGGCGCCTGCACCCTCGCGAAGCTCTGCCCGTCGTACGGCACCGGCCCCACCGAGCCGGCGGCCGCCGCCAAGCTGCTCAAGGGCCCTCGGGCGCGCGACCTCGCGGTGGCCGCAGGGGTCGACCCGGAGCTGGTGCCGGCGCAGGCGATCACGGCGGAGGTGCCGTGAACCACCGCCTCGCCCTCGCCGTCCTGCCGCTGCTGCTGGCGGTCGCCGGTTGCACCAGCGGCACGGTCGACGACGAGCCAGCTCCCCGTCCGGCCGCCGCTGAGCGACCGTCCCCGTTTCGGGACTGCGCCACGCTGAGCACGGCGCCCACCGCCACGACGCCCGGCTCCGGCACGGCGACTCCCACAACGGCTACCCCCGCCTCGCCCGGCACGTCCGGCACGACGGCCCCCGCCGCTGGCGGGTCGGCGCTGCCGGAGCTGACGCTCTCCTGCTTCACCGGCGGCGCCCCCGTCGTGCTGCGGGAGGTGGCCGGGCCGGCGGTGATCAACGTGTGGGCTTCCTGGTGCCCGCCGTGCCGCAAGGAGCTGCCCGCCTTCCAGCGCCTCAGCGAGCGGGCCGCAGGCCAGCTCCAGGTGGTCGGGGTCAACAGCCGGGACAGCCGCAGCGGTGCCCAGTCCATCGGTGAGGACTTCGGCGTCCGGTTCCCGATGCTGGTCGACCAGGGCGAGGCGCTACAGCGCGAGCTGAAGCGCAACGCCATTCCGCTGACCCTCTTCGTCGGCGCCGACGGTCAGGTCCGGCACATCGACGCCAGCGGCGCTCTCGACGACACCACGCTCGCCAAGCTGGTCCGCCAGCACCTCGGCCTGGCGGTGCCGGCGTGACCCGTCGGCCCCCCGAGTGGATCGAGCCGCTGCTGACCCGGCTGGGCACCGCCCGCGCCGAGGACTTCACCCGGCTGACCACCCCGGCCGAAGGCGGTCGGGAGAGCGCCGTGCTGGTGCTGCTCGGTGAGCAGCCCGGCGCGAGTCCCGACGTTCTGGTCCTGCAACGTGCCGCCACCCTGCGCAACCACGCCGGCCAGCCGGCCTTTCCCGGGGGTGCCGCCGACCCGGAGGACGCCGACGTCCGCGCCACCGCCCTGCGCGAGGCGAACGAGGAGGTCGGCCTCGACCCGGCCAGTGTGACAGTGCTGGCCGAGCTACCGAAGCTGTGGATCCCGGTCAGCGACTTCGTGGTCACGCCGGTGCTGGCCTGGTGGCACGACCCGCACCCGGTGCACCCACGGGAGCCGGCCGAGGTGGCACACGTCGCCCGGCTGCCGGTCAGCGAGCTGGTCGATCCGGCCAACCGCCTGCAGGTCCGCCACCCGAGCGGCTGGATCGGGCCGGCGTTCTCGGCCCGCGGGATGCTCGTCTGGGGCTTCACCGCCGGGGTGCTCGCCACCCTGCTCGAAATGGGCGGCTGGGCCCGTCCGTGGTCACGCGACCGGGTGGTGGAGCTTCCGCCGACCCGGGCGACACCGGCCCCGTCCGCCGGCACCGACGACGCCGACGAGAACGCCCTGCGCTGACCGCACGGTCACCATCCGCAAGCGATGGTCATCCGGCGGGCACACTGCCCGTACGCTTGACCCGTGTCCGTCGTGGATCTCGTCCTGCTGCTGCTCATGCTCGTGTTCGCGATCAGCGGATACCGCCAGGGTTTCGTCATCGGCGTCACGTCGTTGTCCGGCTTCTTCCTGGGTCTACTGCTGGGTCTCCAGCTCGGGCCGCTGTTCGCCAGACAGTTCGTGGACGCCGGCACCCGCGTGCTGATCTCGCTGGTGGCCATCTTCGGGCTGGCGGTGGTCGGGCAGGCGCTCGCCGGTTGGCTCGGCTCGCACCTGCGCAAGACGATCACCAGCGACGTGGGCAAACGGGCCGACGACGTCGGTGGGGCGTTCGTCTCGCTGTTCGCGGTGCTCCTGCTCGCCTGGCTGGTCGCCGTGCCGCTCGGCTCGTCCTCGGTGCCCTGGCTCGCCGCCTCGGTCCGCAACAGCGCGTTGATAACGGTGGTCAACCAGGTCCTGCCGGAGCAGGCCCACCAGCTGTCCACGGCGCTGGAGGACACCGTCGACACCGACGGGTTCCCGGACGTCTTCGGTGACCTCGCGCCCACCCGGGCCCGGCAGGTCGACCCGCCGGACCCGGCGCTGGCCGGTTCGCAGGTGGTGGTCAGCGGTCAGCAGTCGGTCGTCAAGGTGCTCGGCTCCGCGCCCAGCTGCTCACGCCGGATCGAGGGTTCCGGCTTCGTGTACGCGGACGACCGGGTGATGACCAACGCGCACGTGGTGGCCGGCACCCGCTCGGTGGCCGTGGAGTTGGGCGGCGAGCGGTACGACGGCAAGGTGGTGGTCTACGACCCGAACCGGGATCTGGCGGTGCTGCTCGTGCCCGGGCTGCCCGGGCCGTCCCTGCGGTTCGCCGCCGGCAACGCGGGCAGCGGCTCCGACGCCATCGTGCTCGGCTTCCCGCTCGACGGCCCGTACAACGCGCAGTCGGCGCGGGTCCGGGACGTCGACCGGATCAAGGGCCCGGACATCTACTCGTCCAGCGAGGTGACCCGGGAGATCTACACGATCCGGGCGCTGGTGCGCAGCGGCAACTCGGGCGGTCCGCTGCTCTCCGCCAACGGCCTGGTGCTTGGCGTGATCTTCGCGGCGGCGTCCGACGACCCGAACACCGGCTTCGCGGTGACGGCGGCCGAGGCCCGCCCGGTGGCGTTGGCCGGGGCCGAACGCAACCGGCAGGTCGCCACCGGCGAGTGCACCTGAGCGTCGCTGCGAGGGTCGGCTCAGCCCTGGGCCGGCAGGGGGCGACGCCCGACGGTCGGTAGCTTCGCCCGGCCCCACCGCAGCCCTCGGTCCAGCACGGCACGGGCCATGATCGCGACGCACGTGCCGCCGTTGAGGAAGGACGCCACCACATCGCTCGGGTGGTGCATTCCCCGGTACATCCGGGTCATCGCCACGCCCAGCGGCACCATCAGCAGCAGCGTCCACCAGGCCACCTTCGCGCCGGTGCTCCGTGCCCGCAGCGCCAGCAGCACGGCGATGCCGACGTAGAGCGCCACCGCCGCCGAGGTGTGCCCGGACGGAAAGCTCGACGTGGGTGGCGAGACGTCCATGTGCTCGACCGCAGGCCGCCGCCTGTCGATCGCCAGCGTGGTCAGCAGGAACACCAGCGCCTGGGCGGTCACCGCCGCGCACAGGAACAGCGGCTCGCGCCAACGCTTCAGCCAGAGCCGCAGCGCCAACGCCACCAGCACGGTGACCACGACGATCATCTGGGTGCTGGCCAGAGTGCTGAACACCAGCGAGACGTTGTTCCAGTCGCCGGTGCGGTCGGCGGCCAGTTCCCGGTTCACCGCGTCCTCCACGGTGAACGGCCAGGTCCTGGCGAACACCCGGGTGACCAGCACCCCGAGCAGCACCATGAGCCCGAGCAGGAGGGACACCGGCAGCAGTACCCGCCGGACGATCTGGAGCGCGGTCTCGGACATGGGTCGGCCAGTACCCGGCCGACCTCGTCGTCACTCCTCAGGCCGCTCCCGGGTGCCGCTCGACCTCAGGAGCGACGCCGTCGCGGGTCGGCCGGACCGGTCGAAGACCGGTGTGTGCCCGCCAACTGGTGAACGCGGCGGTGGTGGCCGCGACCACCGCCACACCGAGCAGCCACCCACCCACCACGTCGCTGGTGAAGTGCACGCCGAGGGTCACCCTGCTCAGCCCGGTCACCACTGTGAGCAGGACCGCCGCCACCCAGAGCGCGGCCCGCGCCGCCCCCCGCCCGACGTACGGCAGGAGCACCAGCAGCAGCACCCCGGCGGCCAGGGTGGCGTTCAACGCGTGCCCGGAGGGGAACGAGTAACCGGCGGCCCGGGCCACCGGGTCCAACAACTCCGGCCGGTCCCGGCCGACCAGCAACTTGAGCAGCGGACCGACCAACCCGCCGACGACCATTGTGGTGGCCGCCCAGAGGGCCAGCCTGCGGGCCCCCCGGCGCAGCAGCCAGACCACCAGCAGCAGAGCGACGGCGCGCAGCGGCATCGGTGCGAACACCTCGGTCCAGACCCGCATCAGCACGACCCAGGCCGGGTGATCCTGGGCGTAGCCGTGCAGCGCGTCGGTGACCGCCGTGTCCAGCCGGTGCAGTGGTGCCCAGGCGCCGAGCACCAGCAGTGTGAGCAGCGCGAACGGCACCAGCAGCAGGAACGCCGCCGTCGCGGCGAGAGTGAGCCGCAGACCCAGCGCGCGATCCCTGTCGAATCGGCGGTGCCGCCAGGACGGCTGGCCGGTGCGGGCGAGGGTGGGCGGCCGGTGCGTACTCATGGGTCCGTTCTACCCGCCCGGGCAGCCGCTCAGGCCTGCCGGTCGGCGTTGATCAACGGGTCCGCTGACGCAGCCGGCGCACCATCAGGGACGCACCGCAGACCAGAGCGACGAGGAGCACGACAGTGGTCCACAGTTGCTGCGGAGCTGAGGTGTCCTGACCGCCCGCCGCCCGAGCCGTCCAGCGGCTCTGCTGACCGGATGCGGCGAGACCGAGAGGATCGGCACCGGCACCGGCCACCGGATCGTCGTCGACCGAGCCGGGCGCCGGACCGAAACCGGTCACGCCCGGCGACGTCTGGTCGTCCAGCGGGTTGGCGGTCACCGGCGGCACCTGAGCGGTCAACGCGGCCACCGGGTCGACCACCCCGTACCCGAAGCGGTCGTCCCGCCCGGTGGGGCCCAGGTCCCGGGCGGTGGCCAACAACCGGTTGACCACCTCACCCGCTGGCATCTGCGGATAGCGGGACCGGACCAGTGCGGCGGTCGCCGCCACCAGTGGTGCGGCGAAGCTGGTGCCCTGCACCCGCCAGTACCCGCCGGGAGGCTTGGCGCCGACCAACCCGCTGGCGGGAGCGGTGAGCACCGTCGCCCGGCCGGTGATCGAGCCGGACCACATGTTGTCGCTGCTGCGTTCGAGACCGGACACCGCGATCACACCTGGCTCCCGAGCCGGGTACCAGACCTTGGTGCTGGTGGAGGTGGCCAGGTTGCCGGTGCAGGCGATCACGACAACGTCCCGCACGAACGCGTAGTCCAGGGCCGCGGCCAGGGCCGGGCTGTCGCCGCTGCCGCCCAGCGACAGGTTGATCACGCGGGCGCCGTTGTCGACAGCCCAGCGGACCCCCTGGGCCACGATCAGCGCGTCGTCGTACCGGTTCTCCTCGTCCAGCACACGGACCGGCAGGATCCGGGCGTCCGGCGCCAGGCCGACCACACCCCGCTTGTCGTCGTTGCGCCCGGCGATCAGGCCGGCGACAGTGGTGCCGTGACCCACCGGATCCGGGCCTGGCGCGCCACCGGGGCCGACCAGGTCCTTGCCGGGCAACACCTGGCCGACCAGGTCGGGGTGGTTGCCGTCCACTCCGGAGTCGATCACCGCCACCGTCACGCCCCGGCCGGTCGAGCTGCGCCACGCCGTCTCGGCCTGCAACTCGTCGAGCTGCCACTGCTCGTCGCGGACCTGATCGGTGCGGGCCACGGCGTCACCGGGGGCGAACGCCATCGGCGCGCCGGCGAGCTGTCCACCGTTGGTGGACGCGGCGACGGGCACGGCTGCCGCGGTCGGGGCCACGACGGCAAGCGCCGCGGCCACGCCGAGCAGCGCCCGACCGGTCGCCCGTCGGGCCGCTGACGGACCGCTGTACCGCACCCCAGTCACATCCCCAGCCATTCATCCCGACGGAACCATGACGATCGGAGATTACCGGTTTCCCCACCCGTCACGGGAAGAACCGGCGAGTCAGGTCATTGCGGCGGCAGTTGCGCCAGCTGAACGAGGCGTACGCCCTCCCGCCGGGTGACCAGCCGACCACGCCCCGGCGGCAGCGGTCCGGGTCGCACCGGCCCGACGAGTGCCCCCTCCTCGGGGCTGCCCGCCATCACCAGGCCGGCGGTGGACAGCTCCCGCAGGCGCTGCACGATCGGCTCGTACTGGGCTCTGCTCGCCCCACCGGACCGGCGGGCCAGCACCAGGTGCAGCCCGATGTCCCGGGCGTGCGGCAGGTGGTCCTCCAGCGCGCGCAACGGGTTCGCCGGCCCCGCCGCCACCAGGTCGTAGTCGTCCACCAGCACGAACAGCTCCGGCCCGGACCACCAGGACCGGTCCCGCAGCTGCTGCGGGGTGACCTCCGGCCCGGGAGCCCGCCGCTCCAGGTAACCGGCGGCCGACTCGACCAGGTCGGCGGTGTGTGCCGCCGCGGTGCCGTACCCGATCAGGTGTGGCGTCTCGATGGCACCGAGCAGGCTGCGCCGGTAGTCGACGAGGATCACCCGGGCCTGCTCGGGAGTGAACCGCGTGATGATCGACGTGGCCAGCGCGCGCAGGAACGACGACTTGCCGCACTCCGAGTCCCCGAAGACGACGAAGTGTGGCTCGGTGGCGAAGTCGAGCAGCACCGGACGCAGGTCCGCCTCCGCGATCCCGATCGGCAGCCGCAGCCCGGTCGTCGAGGTGAGGTCCAGATCGGCGTACGGCAGCACCGGCGGGAGCAGCCGCACCCGGGGCGCCGGAGCGCCCGCCCACCCGTCGGCGGCCCTCTTGACCAGGTCGGCGGTGTCTCCACCGGTACCGAGCTGAGGCAGCGCGGTGAGGAAGTGCAGGCCCTCAGCTGTCACCCCTCGGCCGGAGCGCTCGGGAACGTTGGCGGCCGCGCGCCGGGCCACCAGCGAGTCGGTCGGGTCCCCGAGGCGCAGCTCCAGCCGGGAGCCGAACAGGTCCCGGATCGCCGGGCGGAAATCCATCCAGCGCAGCCCGGTGGCGACCACGTGCACCCCGTACGACAGACCCCGGGTGGCCAGGTCGGTGACGAGTGGCTCCAGGTCGTCGTACTCGCCGCGGATGGTGCTCCACCCGTCGATCACCAGGAACACGTCGCCGTACGGGTCGGCGCCCGGCTGACTGGCCGTCCCCGCTGCCGCTCGGCGCTGCCGGTACGCGGCCATCGACTCCACGCCCAGCTCTGCGAAGCGGCGTTCCCGGTCGACCAGCAGGGTGGTCATCTCGCCGACGGTGCGTCGTACGGCGGTCGGGTCGGCGCGGCCGGTCACCCCGCCGACGTGCGGAAGGTCGCGCAGCGCGGCCAACCCGCCGCCGCCGAAGTCGAGGCAGTAGACCTGCACCTCTGCCGGTGTGTGAGTGAGTGCCAGCGCGCAGATCAGCGTGCGCAGGGCTGTGGACTTGCCGCTCTGCGGCGCACCGACCACCGCTACGTGCCCGGCGGCGCCGTCCAGCGCCAGCCAGAGCAGGTCCCGGCGCTGCTCCAACGGCTTGTCCACCACCGCCATCGGCACGCCGAGTGCCCCGTGCAACTCCGGGTTGCCCACTGTCAGCCCGCGTTTCGGGTGCACCTCGACCGGACCGAGCAGCTCGTCCAGGGCCGGCGGCTGGCCGAGCGGCGGAAGCCAGACCTGGTGTGCCGGCGGGCCCTGCCCGACGAGCCGGTCCACCAGCAGGTCGAGCAGCGTCCTGCCGCCCTCCTCGTCCGCCACGACGGGCACGACCGGGACGGCCGGCTCGGGCACCGGTACGACGTGGGTGGTGAAGGTGAGCAGCCGCGCGCCTCCCTCGGCGGCGACGCCGCCCGGCGCGGCCCGACGGCGGACGGCACCGGAGACGTACGCGGCCTTGAACCGGGCCAGCGGGTCGGTGCCGGCACGCAGGTAGCCGTGGCCCGGTGAGCGGGGCAGCTCGTGCGCGTCGGCCACGCCGAGCACCGTCCGGGACTCCAGCGCCGAGAAGGTGCGCAACCCGATCCGGTACGAGAGGTGGGTGTCCAACCCGCGGAGCCGGCCCTCCTCCAGGCGTTGGCTGGCGAGCAGCAGGTGCACGCCGAGCGAGCGGCCCAGCCGACCGATCTGCACGAACAGGTCGATGAAGTCGGGCTTTGCGGAGAGCAGCTCCGAGAATTCGTCGCAGATCAGCAGCAACGACGGCAGCGGTGCCAAAGGGCTGCCGGCTGCCCGGGCCCGCTCGTAGTCGCGCACGCTGGCGAAGTTGCCGGCGCGCCGCAGCAACTCCTGGCGGCGGACCAACTCCCCGTTGATCGCGTCCACCATGCGGTCGACCAGGGGCAACGCGTCGGCCAGGTTGGTGATCACGGCCGCGGTGTGCGGCAGCCGGTCGAACGAGGTGAAGGTCGCGCCACCCTTGAAGTCGACGAGCACGAAGTTGAGCTGCTCGGAGCTGTGCGTGGCGGCGAGCCCCAGCACCAGCGTGCGGAGCAGCTCGGACTTGCCGGAGCCGGTCGCCCCGATGAGCAGGCCGTGCGGACCCATGCCGTCCTGGGCGGACTCCTTGAGGTCCAGCTCGATGGCGCCGCCATCCGCGCCCACTCCGATTGGCACCCGCAGTCGATCCCGTGCCGAGCGCGGCAACCAGCCCTGTTCCGCAGTGAAGCTCTCCGGGTCACCCAGACCGAGCAACTCGGGGAGGCCCAGGTCGGCCTGGAGTGGGGCGTCCGGTCCGCGGGCCGCGCCGGCGAGCCGCAGCGGCGCCAACCGTCGGGCGACAGCCTCGGCGTCGGCCAGGTCCAACTGGTCGGCGGTGCCCACCTCGGCGTGCCCGTCGGACGACCGCGAGTGCAGCCGTCGGCCGTGCAACTCCAGCAGCAGCGCGTACCGGTCCAGCAGTCGGGGCGGTGGGGTGTCCAGGTCCAGCACTGTCACCGCGTCGATGCCGCCGTCGCCGGTCAGGTCACTGGCACCGGTCAGGTCGCCGCCGTCGAGGACCACCACCACGTGCGGGC
Source organism: Micromonospora trifolii (assembly GCF_022229005.1). Classification (GTDB taxonomy): domain Bacteria; phylum Actinomycetota; class Actinomycetes; order Mycobacteriales; family Micromonosporaceae; genus Micromonospora; species Micromonospora trifolii. The sequence continues at coordinate 35,273 of NZ_JAKKFD010000082.1, read as the reverse complement.
CGTCGGTGGCCGGGCCGGCCGGGCTGAACCGGGACCGGGTGGCCAGCACGTCGGCCAGCAGCGACTCCAACTCGGCGGCGGAGCTGGTGACCAGGCGTATCGGGCCGAGCGCGTCGGTGCGGCCGGGGTGGTGGGCGTGCGGGAGCCACTTCACCCACTCCCAGCAGGCGCGGCGCTCCGGCCCGGCGCAGACCGCCACGAGCAGCTCGTCGGGGGCGTGGAAGACCGCCAGCTGGGTCAGCACGGCCCGGACCAGCGCCTGTACCGCCGGGTCGCCGGTGGGTGGCCCGCCGGTGGTCGGGGTGGTCGCCCGGCCGCGGCCGGCGGGGCGTACGTGCACCCGGGCGAAGCTGCGCAGCGACAGCGCCACCGGCAGGTCCGGCACCACTGAGTACGCGTCCAGGAAGCGGCGTAGCGCGCCGGCGGTCATCGGCTCCAGCTCCTCCAGCGGCCGGGTGACCGGTGGGACGAGTGGGGTGGCCAGTGTCTGCGGCCCGACGGCGACCCGCACCACAGCGAAGTCCGGGTCGGCGGGGCGCCGCTCCCAGACCCGGTGGCTGTCCACAGTCGACCAGAGGCGGCCCGGATCCGGGTGCCGGTAGTAGAGCCCGGCCCGTTGCTGGCCCGCGGTCCGCCGGACCCGCCGCCGCAGCGTGGCCAGGTGGCGTAGGTACTCCCTGCGGGCGGCCATCATCTCGGACTTCTTCGGGGTGCCGGAGGCGCTGCCCCAGGACGTCACCAGCATCGCCAACGAGGAGAGCCCGAACATGCCGCCCACCACGTACGAGTAGGCCCCGCCGCCCCGGCCGAACATCATCGCCATCGCCACAGTGCCGCCGAGCATGGGCAGCAGCATGAGCAGCTGCTGCCACCGCCCGCCGGTCACCACGGGGATCTCCGGCGGTGCGTCGACCGACAGCTCACCGGCGGGAATCTCCGGCGCTGGTCGGCGCGGTGGGCGCTTGATGACGACGGTGGACACTCGGCCTCCTGACAGCGCTGGGTAACCCGAGCCTGGCTCATGGTAGGTAAAGTCCTGTCGTCCGCGCAGCCTCCGATCCCAGTCGATATGGAGACCAGTCGATGACTACCGGGCTGGCACGCGTCACCATCAGCGCGCCGCAACGACGGGTGGACGTCGCCCTGCCGGAGCAGGTGCCCCTGGCTGAACTGCTGCCCGACTTGCTCCGGCACGCCGGCGTCGGGCTGGCCGACGACGGCGAGCAGCACGGCGGTTGGGTGCTCCGCCGCACCGACGGGGCGCTGCTGGTGACCGCACAGGCGCTGCTGCCGCAGGGGGTCCGCGACGGTGAGGTGCTGCACCTCGTGCCGGCCCGCGCGCACTGGCCCGAGTTGGAGTACGACGACGTCATCGAGGCGATCGCCGACGGTGCTCGCCGCCGCGGCGGCGCCTGGTCGCCCACCGCCACCCGGGCAGCCGGTCTGGCCGGTGCCGCCGTACCGCTCGCGGTCGGACTGCTCGCGCTGCTCGCCGGCGGCCCGACGCACCGGGCCGGTTGGCTGGCGGCCGTCGCGGTGGCGCTGGTGCTCACAGTCGCCGGCGGCGTGGCCTCCCGCGCCAACGGCGACGGCACCGCCGGGGCGACGCTCGGCGGCTACGCGCTGCCCTACGCGTTCACGGCAGGTGCCCTGGCCGTCGGCTCCGGCGACCCGGTCGGGCCGATCGGGCCGGCCCGCTGGGTGGGCGCCCCCGAACTGCTGGCCGGCTCGGTCGCGCTGCTGCTGGTGGCGCTGATCGGTCTCCTCGGGGTGGCCAGTCGGCTGCGGGTCTTCGTGGCGGGTGTCACCGTCGGCCTGATCGGCGCGGGGGCCGCGCTCGGTGGGCTGCTGATGACCACGGCCGGTACGGCGGCGGTGCTGCTCAGCGCACTGGTCTTCGCCGTCGGCGTGATCCCGCTGCTGGCCATCCGGCTGGGCAAGCTGCCGCTGCCGCCAATCACCCTGCCGGCCGCCACGTCCGCTGAGGAGCCGGAGCGGGTCCGGGATCTACCGGACCGGGGCCGGGTGCTCGCCGCGGTGATCCGCACCGAGGAGATGCTCACCGGAATGCTGATCGGCCACGCGCTGCTGGTGGTGGCCACAGCTGTCGTACTCGTGGTCGCCGGTGGCACTGCCGGTCGGGTGCTGGTGGCGGTCACCTCGGCCGTGCTGCTGCTGCGGTCGCGGCTGTTCGTGGCGCTGCGACACCGGGTGCCCACGGTGCTCGCCGGGCTGGCCGGCTACGCGGCGCTGGGCGCGGTGCTGGTCGGCCGGGCCGACGAGACCGGGCGGTTGGTGCTGGTCCTGGGCGGGGCGGCACTGGCCCTGGTGGCGGTCGCCAGCGGCACCGGGTACGCCCGTCGGCCGGTCTCGCCATACCTCGGGAGGATCGCGGACCTCACCGACACGGCCCTGGTGGTCGCCGTGGTGCCGATCGCCTGCGCGGTGCTCGACCTGTACGACCGGGCCCGAGGGTTGCTCGGTTGAGCGACCCTCGGGCCCGGTGCGTCAGCGGTCGTCAGTGGGCGGATTCGCCGCGCGCCTCGGCGTCCCTGGCCCGCTGGTAGGAGGCGTGGATCTCGGCCTCGGCCTCGGTGCGGCCGACCCAGGTCGCGCCCTCCACCGACTTGCCGGGCTCCAGGTCCTTGTACACCTCGAAGAAGTGCTGGATCTCCAGGCGGTCGAACTCGCCCAGGTGGTGGATGTCGCGCAGGTGCTCCTGGCGGGGGTCCTCGTAGGGCACGCAGAGGACCTTGTCGTCCCCGCCCTTCTCGTCGGTCATCCGGAACATGCCGATGGTGCGGCAGCGGATCAGGCAACCCGGGAAGGTCGGCTCGGGGACCAGCACGAGGGCGTCCAGCGGGTCGCCGTCCTCGCCCAGGGTGCCCTCGATGAACCCGTAGTCGGCCGGGTACTGGGTGGAGGTGAAGAGGGTGCGGTCCAACCGGATCCGGCCGGTCTTGTGGTCCACCTCGTACTTGTTCCGGTGACCTTTGGGGATCTCAACCGTCACGTCGAAATCCATCTGCACGCTCCCTCGTCTGCCCACGCTGGCTAACGGAACCACTGGCGGCCCTCCGGACAGGTGAATGCCCACCCGCCGACTCCGGCCGCCGCATAGTCTTCGGACCGAAGTAGTGTCACCCAAGCCGATTTTCGCTGGGGGAGGAGGGGGTCGTGGGGAGGGAAGATTCACACTACCGCCCGGACGGGGGCTCCGCGCACGGTACCGGACGATCCGGCTCCGGCAGTGCCAAGGGGCGGGTCCCGGTGCCGGAGGCGCACCTCCCACGGGCTCCCGAAGCACCGGCCCCGGCACCGGAGACGGTGCCCGAGCGGCCTCCGCCGCTGCCCTGGCGCCCGCCGACCGGGTCGGCGTCGCCCGCTCCGAACACCGGTCACTTCCCGGTGGCCGGCAGTGAGCAACCGGTGAGCGGCCCGCCGCGCGGCAGTGCCACGGTCCCGGTGAGCCCTGCGCCGCTCAGCCCGTCGTTCGGTCCCGGGCCGACCGGCCCCGGCGGGGTCCCCCCGGTGGGCCCGCCGATCTCCGCGTTGCCGGCACCCGCCGATGCCGCACCCGCACCCGCGCCCGCCGCACCGCGCCGCCGGAGGCGGCTGCCGGTGGTGCTGGCCGCCGTGCTCCTGCTGGTGCTCGCCAGCATCGGCGTCGTGATCACCCGTCCCGGCCCGGTCGCCGGGTGGCTGGGCGACGACGCCGGGTCCGGGCCGAACGCCGTCGGCGTGACGCCGGAACCCGCCCCGTCGGACGTGCTGGGCGGCCCGGATTCGAACGCCCCGGTGCCCACCCCGGACGGGGTTCGTGCCGTGCTCGATCCGCTGGTCGGCGTCGCCGTCCTCGGCGACCGGGTGAACGTCTCGGTCGCCGACGTGATCACCGGTCAGACGCTGTTCGCCAAGGGGGCGGACGACGGCACCGTCCCCGCCTCGGTGACGAAGCTCGCGACCGCGGTGACCGTGCTGGCGGCCCGGGGGCCCGGCTACCGGATCCCCACTCGTGTGGTGGCCGGTGCGAAGGCCGGCGAGGTGGTCATCGTCGGAGGTGGCGACCCGACCCTCGCGATCAACAAGAAGGGCTACTACCCGGGTGCGGCGCGTCTCGACGACCTGGCCGCCCAGGTGCGTACCGCGCTCGGCGGCACACCCCCGACCAGCATCGTCGTCGACGGCTCGGTCTACTCCGGCCCGGTCTACGGCCCTGGCTGGGACGACGACATCCCCACCGGCGGCTCGGGCGGCGCGGTGACCGCGTTGATGACCGACGGCGCGCGTACCGACCCGGGCGTCGAGCACGGGTCCGCCCCGCGGTTCGCCGAGCCGGACCTGGCCGCAGGCAAGGCGTTCGCCCGGTTGCTCGGGGTGCCGACCGACGCCGTGAAGCGTGGCACGGCCCCGCCTCAGGCGGCGGCCGGTGCCAGCCCGGTGCCAGGTACCGAGCTGGGCGTGGTGCAGTCTCCGCCGCTGATCCGGCTGGTCGACGTCATGATCAGTGAGAGCGACAACCTGGTGGCCGAGGCGCTCGCCCGGCAGGTCGCGTTGGCCCGTGGTCAGCCCGCCTCCTTCGACGGCGGGGCCGCCGCCATGGACGCCGAGGTGGCGGAGTTGGGCCTGCCCGCCGAGGAGATCAGCGTCTCCGACGGCAGCGGCCTGTCCCGTCTCAACCGGATCAGCCCTTCGCTGCTGACCGATCTGGTCCGGTTGGCCGCCAGCCCGGACCACCCGGAGTTGGCCGGCGTCTTCGGTGGCCTGCCGGTGGGGGGTTGGTCCGGGACCCTGAACGAGCGTTACCGCACCGCCGCCGGCACCGCGGCGGGCGCGGGCAGCGTCCGGGCCAAGACCGGCACCCTGACCGGCGTGCACTCCATCGCGGGCCTGGTCACCACCGCCGATGGTCGGCTGTTGACCTTCGCGGTGCTCACCGACAAGGTGCCGGGTGACCGGGACACCGCCCAGCCGGCACTGGACCGGATCGCCGCCGCGTTGGCCGGTTGCGGCTGCGGCTGACCGTCGCCGGTTCGGGGTGAGGCCGTCGCCATCGGTGTCTATCGAGGGCGCGAGCCCGGGCCGGGGTGTCGCGGCGCGGGTACGGTGGGTCCATGGCGCAGTTCGTGGACTGGGATCTGGCCGCCGCCACGGCGGGGGCGTTGAGCAAGTCTGGCCCTCGCGTGTCGTACGCCGAAGCCACCGACGTGGTCGGCGACCTGCGTCGGCTGACCGACGAGGCGGCCGGGCACGTGGCCGACTACACGGGGTTGCGGGCGCAGGTGTCGCATCCGCCGGTGCGGGTGGTCGATCGCCGCGACTGGGCCGCTACCAACATCGCCGGTCTCCGCGAGGTGATCACTCCGCTGGTGAGTCGGCTCTCCGGCGACAAGCAACCGGGCGCGTTGACCGAGGCGATCGGGTCCCGGCTGACCGGGGTGCAGGCCGGGACGGTGCTGGCCTACCTCTCCGGCCGGGTGCTCGGCCAGTACGAGGTCTTCTCGGCCGATCCGGGCCAGTTGCTGCTTGTCGCACCGAACATCGTCGAGGTGGAGCGCAAGCTCGGCGCCGACCCTCGGGACTTCCGGCTCTGGGTGTGTCTGCACGAGGTCACCCACCGCACCCAGTTCACGGCCGTGCCGTGGATGCGGGCCTATTTCCTCAGCGAGGTGCAGGCGTTCGTCGACGCCTCGTCCAGTGGAAGTGAGCACCTGGTGGAGCGGTTGCGGCGCGGGGTGGCCACGTTGTCCGAGGCGGTCCGTGACCCGGAGAGCCGCACCAGCGTGCTGGACATCGTGCAGACCCCGGCACAGCGGGCCGTCCTGGACCGGCTCACCGCGTTGATGACCCTGCTGGAAGGGCACGCCGAGTTCGTGATGGACGGCGTCGGCCCGCAGGTGATCCCGAGCGTGGAGCGGATCCGGGCGTCGTTCAACCGACGCCGGGAGGCGGGTAACCCGCTGGAGAAGGCGATCCGCCGGCTGCTCGGGGTGGACGTCAAGATGCGCCAGTACGCCGAGGGACGCAAGTTCGTGCACGGGGTGGTGGAACGCGTCGGCATGGACGGGTTCAACTCGATCTTCAATTCGCCGCTGACCCTGCCGCGACTGTCGGAGTTGGGTGACCCGGACGCCTGGGTCGCCCGGGTGCACGGCCCGGCCGGCACCATCCCGGCCGCTGGCTGACCACCCGCCGGTGGCCGCGCTCGCCCCGCCGGTGGCAGCGATCCGGGTGGCGGTCCGCCGCGCTCTGACCGGTCTGCCGTCCGGCGGTCCGGTGCTGGTGGCCTGCTCCGGTGGCGCCGACTCGCTCGCGCTCGCGGCGGCCACCGTCTTCGTGGCGCCTCGGCTGGGCCGCGCCGCAGCGCTCGTCACCGTCGACCACGGCCTGCAGGACGGCTCCGCGGAGCGCGCCGAGGCGGTGGCCACCTGGGGGCGAGGGGCCGGCTTCGGGTCGGCGACGGTGGTCCGGGTGGAGGTGGCCGGGCGTCCGGGCGGGCCGGAAGCGGCCGCCCGCGAGGCCCGCTACCAGGCGCTGACCGAGGCGGCCCGGCAGCAGAACGCCGTCGCGGTGCTCACCGGGCACACCCGTGACGACCAGGCGGAGACGGTACTGCTCGCGCTCGCCCGGGGCGCCGGCCCTCGAGGACTGGCCGGGATGCCCGCCCGGCGTGATCTGGGCGGGGTGCCGCTGCTGCGCCCGCTGTTGGAGATCGGTCGGGAGCAGACGCGCGCCGCCTGCGCGGTGCTCGGGCTGAGCCCGTGGCAGGACCCGCACAACACCGACCCGTCGTACGCCCGGTCGCGGGTGCGGGCCGAACTGCTGCCGGCGTTGGTGCGGGCGCTCGGGCCGGGCGTGGTGGACAACCTCGCGCGTACCGCCCGGCTGGTGGCCGCCGACAACGCCGCACTCGACGAGTTGGCGGGGACGGCGCTGGCGGCGGCCCGGTGCCCCGACGGCGGCCTGTCCGTGCCGGCGTTGCTCGGCCTGGTTCCCGCCGTACGCGGCCGGGTGCTGCACTCCTGGGCCCGCGAACTGGGCGCGCTGCCGGGTGCCCTGTCGCATCGGCACGTCGCCGCCCTGGACGCCCTGGTCACCGATTGGCGCGGTCAGGGCCCGGCGGACCTGCCCGGCGGTGTCCGGGTGCTCCGCCGCGACGGCCGACTGGCCTCGGTGCGCCCCGCCTGACCTGACCGGCCGGTCTCAGCTGCTGTGCGCCCGGTCCCGGAAGGTGGTCCGGTAGCTGTGCGGGGTGGCACCGACCCGACGGCTGAAGTGGTGGCGCAGCGCGGCGGCGTCGCTGAAGCCGGACTGGTCGGCGACGGCCTCCACGCTCAACGGGGTCTCCTCCAGCAGCCGCCGGGCGAGCAGCACCCGCTGGTTGGTGAGCCAGTCGTGCGGGGTGGTGCCGGTCTCGGCGCGGAACCGGCGGGCGAACGTGCGGGGCGCCATGCCGGCGCGGGCGGCCAACTCCTCCACCGTGATCGTCCGGTCCAGGTGACCCATCAGCCACTCCAGCACCGGTTCCAGAGTGGGTGCCTCGGGGGCCTTCGGGATGGGCGCCTCGACGTACTGGGACTGACCGCCGTCGCGGTGCGGCGGGACCACCATCCGCCGGGCCAGCCGGGTCGCGGTGGCCGAGCCGTGCTCCTGGCGGATCAGGTGCAGGCAGGCGTCGATGCCGGCCGCCGTGCCGGCGCTGGTGAGCAGGCGACCGTCCTGGACGTAGAGCGAGTTGCAGCGCACCCGGGCGCGGGGGTGCCGGCGTTGCAGCTCGTCCACGTACCGCCAGTGGGTCGTGCACTCGCGGTCGTCGAGCAGCCCGGCCTCCCCGAGCAGGAAGGCTCCCGAGCAGACGCTGAACAGGTGCGCGCCGCGGGCGTCGGCCCGGCGTAGCGCGTCGAGCACCGGACCGGGGACTGTGGTGCCCTGGCTGTGCGCGGGGATGGCCACCAGGTCGGCCTCGTCGACCGGGCCGAGGTCGGCGTGCGGGGTGAGGTGGAAACCGGACGAGGTACGCACTGGTGCGCCGTCCGGGCTGCACACCTGGAAGCGGTAGGCGGGAAAACCGTCGGCTGTCCGGTCGGTGCCGAACACCTCGGCGAGTACGCCGAGCTCGAAGGGAGCGACCTGGTCGAGGGCGAGGACGGCAACGGACCGCAGCATGTGACGAGGGTAACCCGACAGGTGGCAGTAAATCGATGACCAATGGCATTCCTGCCACTGTCCGGTCGCTTCATCAGGGCGCAGACTGGTCTCAGTCCGGTGCGCACCGGCGGCGAAACCGACAGCAATCATGCGAAAGCGAGCGCCGCCATGGAGTTCCTGTTCTTCCTCCTGTTCCTCGTCCTGCTCGTCGCCGCCTCGGCGGCCGGCCTCACCGTCGACAGCCACGATTCGGCCGACTGGAAGCCGAGTGACGATGGCCGTCGCTGGCGGTCACGCACCAACTGATGTGATTAGCGTTGTTTGCGTAGAAAATCCTTGGCGGGACCGCGCCAAAAGGTGCGGCCCCGCCGACGGAGGCCATCCGACGTACGGCAGGCTAGGAGTCATGGCTGACGGCTCCTGGTACGACGCCGACATCGACCACGTGATCATCTCTGAGGCGCAGATCCGCGAGAAGACGGCGGAACTGGCCAAGCAGGTCTCCGCCGACTACGCCCACGTGGGCGACGGACTGCTGCTGGTGTGCGTACTCAAGGGTGCGGTGATGTTCATGGCTGACTTCGCCCGGGCGCTGGGCCGCAACGGCCCGCCGGCGGAGCTCGACTTCATGGCCATCTCGTCCTACGGCCAGGGCACCACCTCCTCCGGGGTGGTCCGCATCCTCAAGGACCTGGATCGGGACATCGCCGGTCGGCACGTGATCGTCGTCGAGGACATCGTCGACTCCGGGCTCACGCTCTCCTGGCTGCTGCGCTACCTCGAGTCGCGCTCGGCGGCGAGCGTCGAGGTGGTCGCCCTGTTCCGTAAGCCGGACGCGGTGAAGGTGCCGGTCGGAGTGAAGTACGTCGGCTTCGACATCCCCACCGAGTTCGTGGTCGGGTACGGCCTCGACTTCGCTGAGCGCTACCGGGAGTTGCCGTACGTCGGGGTGCTCAAGCCCGAGGTCTACGCCCGCTCCTGACGCTGGCCCGACCCGTCGGAGCGGCCCGCCGGTCGACATGAGCCCGAATTGCATCGGCATCCATCAAGCCGACGTTCAGCGCGCTCTCAGCTGATGCGGTTACCGTGTAGCACGGTGGCCCGGAGGTTTCTCCGCGCTCGACCCTCTCGATCGCGTGACCGGGCGCTCGGGTGGCCGAGCCGGACTCCCCGCCACGCCGGCTTCCACCCGGACTCGCCGTACGTTGGCTGCGGGGCTGGTGGGCCTGCCCACGGTGCGTGTCGTCGATGTCGAAGGCGCGCAGAGTGCGGGGGCTCGCAGGTTCGCTGCTGGCGTACGCGGTCTTTTGATGGTGCACGACTGCGGGGCTCGCAAGCTCACTCCTCGCGCACACGGTGTACCGTCGAATGACCGCGGCGCGGTAGTTTTCGCGCCTCGGGGTCGAGGCCGGCCCGCACGGCGGCTCCGGCCGCCGCTCAACGCGGCGACACCATCAGACGGTCAGGACGTCGATCAGGAGGATGCGGGCGCCCCGGCGCTCGACAACAGTATGGAACGTACGCGTTTCTTCCGCCGACCGGTGGTCTGGATCATCCTGGTCATCCTCGGCGCCGTTGTGCTCAGTCAGCTGTTCACCAGTGGTCCCAGCTACCACCGCGTGGACACTTCCGTTGCGCTCGATCAACTGCACACCGCCAAGATCAACAAGGTGGTCTTCCAGGACAAGGAGCAGACGCTCCAGCTGGACCTGGCCCAGAAGACCAAGTTCGGTAAGACCGAGACCAACAAGATCGAGGCCCAGTTCCCGTACCAGGCTGGCGACCAGATCTGGAACGAGGTGCTGGACGCCAAGGCGAACAACCGGGTCACCGGCCCGGCCGACGCCAAGGTCTCCTCGGACAGCATCTGGGTGAGCCTGCTGGTCAACCTGCTGCCGATCGCGCTGCTCGTGCTCCTGCTGCTGTTCTTCATGTCGCAGATGCAGGGCGGCGGCTCCCGGGTGCTCAACTTCGGCAAGTCCAAAGCGAAGATGATCACCAAGGACACTCCGAAGACGACCTTCGCGGACGTCGCGGGTGCCGAGGAGGCCGTCGAAGAGCTGTACGAGATCAAGGACTTCCTGCAGAACCCGGCCAAGTACCAGGCCCTGGGCGCCAAGATCCCGAAGGGCGTGCTGCTGTTCGGCCCGCCCGGCACCGGCAAGACGCTGCTGGCCCGCGCGGTCGCCGGCGAGGCCGGGGTGCCCTTCTACTCGATCTCCGGCTCCGACTTCGTGGAGATGTTCGTCGGCGTCGGCGCCAGCCGGGTCCGTGACCTGTTCGAGCAGGCCAAGACGAACGCCCCGGCGATCGTCTTCGTCGACGAGATCGACGCCGTCGGCCGGCACCGTGGCGCCGGCATGGGCGGCGGCCACGACGAGCGGGAGCAGACGCTCAACCAGCTGCTCGTCGAGATGGACGGCTTCGACACCAAGGGCGGGGTCATCCTGATCGCGGCCACCAACCGGCCGGACATCCTCGACCCGGCGCTACTGCGCCCGGGCCGGTTCGACAGGCAGATCCCGGTGGACGCCCCCGACATGGAGGGCCGCAAGGCCATCCTGCGGGTGCACGCCAAGGGCAAGCCGTTCACGCCCGACGTCGACCTCGACGCGGTGGCCCGTCGCACGCCTGGCTTCAGCGGCGCCGACCTCGCCAATGTGATCAACGAGTCGGCCCTGCTCACCGCTCGTAAGGAGCAGCGGGCGATCTCCAACGACTCGCTCGAAGAGTCGATCGACCGGGTGGTCGCCGGTCCGCAGCGGCGGACCCGGGTGATGAGCGACAACGAAAAGAAGATCACCGCGTACCACGAGGGTGGCCACGCGCTGGTCGCCTGGGCGCTGCCGCACGCCGCGCCGGTGCACAAGGTGACGATCCTGTCCCGTGGTCGCTCGCTGGGCCACACCCTGGTGCTCCCGACCGAAGACAAGTACACCCAGACCCGTGCCGAAATGATCGACACCCTGGCGTACGCGCTGGGCGGCCGCGCCGCAGAGGAACTTGTCTTCCACGAGCCGACCACCGGTGCCGGCAACGACATCGAGAAGGCCACTCAACTGGCCCGCGCGATGATCACCCAGTACGGCATGAGCTCCAAGCTCGGCGCGATCAAGTACGGCACCAGCGGGGACGAGCCGTTCCTCGGCCGCAACATGGGCCACGAGCGGGACTACTCGGACTCGGTGGCTGCCGAGATCGACGGCGAGATGCGGGCACTGGTCGAGCTGGCGCACGACGAGGCCTGGGAGATCCTGGTGGAATACCGGGACGTCCTGGACAACATCGTGCTCGAGCTGATGGAGAAGGAAACCCTCTCCACGGCCGACATGGCGCGGATCTGCTCCCGGGTGGTCAAGCGCCCGCCGCTGGCGCCGTACAACGGCTTCGGCAAGCGTCAGCCCTCCACCGAGCCGCCAGTTCTCACCCCCGCGGAGAAGGACAAGCTCAAGGCGCAGGCCCAGGCTGACGGCGCGCAGGCGTCGGTCGGCGGCGTGGCGCCGTCCAACAACTCGGACGGCACGCACTGAGCAACGACCCGACGGCGACGACGAGCTGGACTACGTGGCCGCGCGGCTGATCAGCGGCAAGCTGACCGGCCGCCCCGTCGAGGACGCTGTCGACCTCGGCCGGATCGAGAAGGCCGTCCGCGAGATCCTGATCGCGGTCGGCGAGGACCCGGACCGCGACGGACTCCAGCAGACCCCGGCACGGGTCGCCCGGGCGTACGCCGAACTCTTCGCCGGCCTGCGGGTCGACCCGGCCCAGGTGCTCAGCACCACCTTCGAGGCCAACCACGAAGAGCTGGTCATCGTCCGGGACATCGACGTGATGAGCCTCTGCGAGCACCACCTGCTGCCCTTCCGGGGCAGTGCGCACATCGGCTACATCCCCGGCCCCGATGGACGGATCACCGGCCTGTCCAAGCTGGCCCGACTCGTCGAGGTCTTCGCCCGTCGGCCGCAGGTGCAGGAGCGGCTCACCTCGCAGGTCGCCGACCTGCTGATGAGCAAGCTCGCACCACGCGGCGTCGTCGTCGTGCTCGAATGCGAGCACATGTGCATGGCGATGCGCGGCATCCAGAAGTCCGGTGCCAAGACCATCACGTCGGCCGTACGCGGCATCCTGCAGAGCGACTCCAAGTCGCGGGCCGAGGCGATGGCGTTGATCATCCCCCGCTGACACTCCGACGCACCACGGCCGGCCGACACCCCATCCGGGACGGCCGGCCGTTGCGTTTCCGAACCCCGCCCGGGATCGTTCCGGCCCGACAGCTTCTCAGCCCGGCGGGTCAGCCGGCGAGCAGGGCCAACAGCAGGCCGGCCGTGGCCAGCACCGCCGGCACCAGGCACACCAACGCGCCGAAACGCACAGTACGGTCCAGCCGCTCGGTGGGGCTGACCCGGAACAACCGTCCGATGCCGATCCAGCCGGCGACGAACGCGACCGCCGGCATCGGCAGCCCGCAGATCAACGCCGCCACGGTGGCCGGTCCCACCCCCGTCGCCGCCAGAACCACGACCTGGATCAGCGGCACCAGCAGCGCAAACGGTCCGTACACCAGGAGGTTGCGCACCCGGGCGGGCCAGGACCCCGGCCGGAACCGGCGGCGCGCGGTCAGCGCCGCGTCCGCCGCCTCGGCCCGACCACGCGCGGTCCGCAGCGCTGCCAACACGGCCGCCGGACCACCCGCCATAGACCGGGCCGCCTCGGTCAGCTCCGGCGGCGACGGCACCAGGGAGATCGCCGGTACGCCCAACTCGCGCAGCCGTTCCTGCTGAGTCGCCAGCCCGGTACGGACCACCGTCAACTCCTCCCGGGCGGCCTCCGCCGACCGGACCTGCTCCCCGGCGGCGGCAGCCGCGCTCCGGCGTACCCCGTCCAGCTGGCGGGCGGCCGCAAGATACTCCGTCCAGGCCGTGCTGGGCTCGACGGCCCGCTGTGGGGCGTCCCCGGTCGCCGCGGCGGCCCGCTGCCGCCCCGGCCCGGTCACCGTCGCGTTCGGATCCACCTCGACCCCCTCCATGCGCGCCACCCGATCAGCCGGCCTCGTCGGCGAACGGCACCAGGACGGTGCCCCGCTCGTCCGGGCCGTCCCAGAGCACCGCGCGGTCGGGGCGCACCTGCCACTCGACCGGCCGACCGAAGACCGCTGTGAGCTGCGCGACCGGCACGTCCAGCACGGCCACCGCCGTAAGCTTGTCCACCTCGCCCGCCGGTTCGAACAACGCGGCGAACGGTGGCACCGCACGCCACCAGCCCAGCAGATGCCGCCCCGCCGGCGGCCCATCCCGCAGGAGAGAGCGCAGCCGGTCCACCGGCAGCTCGCGGGGACCCGGCCGGTCCAGACCGAAGACCACCAGATACGTCGGCAGGTCGTCGGTCGCGTCAGCGAGCAGTGTCGGCAGATCCACCAACTCGGCCGGATGCCGGGCCGCCAAATCGGCCGTCAGCGCCTCGGCCAGTGCCCGGGCACCCGGGTCCGGTGCCGCCACCAGGAAGCGGGCACCGCCCGGTGCGTGGTGAGCCGACGTGCTCCGCGCCGCCGTCGCCAACAGCCCACCCGCCGCGGTACCCGAGCCCAGCACCGCGAGGTTGCGCCCGGCCGCCGGCCCCAGCGGCACGGCGACCGTCGAGCGGGCCACGTCAACCGCCCGACCCAGCAGGGCGGCCGGGCCGTGCGCCTGCCCCGCCAGGGCCGCCCGGTGGCGCGGATCGTTGCCCAGCAGCGGCCGGGCGTAACCCGCGAAGACCACCGGCGGCACCGACCCGGCCGGACGGGCCGCCCACAACTCGTGCCGCAGCTTCTCCACGACCTCCGGATGATCCTGCGGGTCCGGGTGGCGAATCAACCGTTCGTGACCCCGGATCGCACCCCGTGGGCCACCGAGCCCGCCGGCCGTGTTCACCACAGCGCTGCCCACCGGCAGACCGGCCGCCGAGTCGTTCGTCGGCTCCAACACCGGACTGCCACCCGGCAGCGCCACCCGCACCGGGAACTGCCCGAGCACCGAATCCCGATGACCAGCATCCGCGCGCGCACTCAACCCCAACTCGCCCGCGCCCGCCAGGACCAGGTGCACGCCGTACGCCCGACCCGCCCGGGCCAGCCCGTCCAACTGGGCGGCCACCTCGGCGGCCAGCCGGTCCCGCTCGGCGAAGAGCAGCGGCACATTGTCCACCACACAGACGATCCGCGGCAGCGGCTGGTGCTGACGCAGCTCAGCGAAGCGTTGCCCCCCGGCCCGGGCGCCCGCCTCCGTGCGGCGCTGCACCTCGACCGTCAACTCGTCCAACAGATCCCGGACGTACTCCCGGTCGGCGGCCATCGCGGCCGCGCGCACCTGCGGCACCCACGACCGGTCCCGCTCGGTCTGCAGAAACTCCACGAAGGACTCGCCGTCGCCGAGATCCGCCAGGTAGAACGCGAGGTCGTCCGGGCCGTACCGGGCGGCCAAGCCGAGCAACGCGGTGGTCAGGAACGCGGCCCGACCCGCAGCGGACCGGCCACTCACCAGCCAGTGTGGGGTCAACTCGGTGAAGCCCAGCGGCACCGACCGGCCCCCCGCATCGCCGACGGTAGTGGTCAGCCCGTCGGCCGAGTCCGACTCCCACAGTTGCTCACCCGTCGGCGGCAGCAGAGCACCCAACGCCAACCGGGAACCCGCCTCCACCTGCTCGGCGAGCCGCCGACAGACCGCGTCGACCAGCTCGGCCGGCGGGTCCGCCTCGACGAAGACCGGCGAGTTCAAACCGCCCGGCGGATCGGCGCCCGGCCCGGCGAACGACGCCCCCGGCGGATCGCCCAGCAGCGCGTACGCATTACGCAGCGCCAGCGAAGTGGTGTGCGGCAGCGGTGCTCGGGCCGAGTACGGGCCGGCGGGCGGCCAACCAGCCACCACCAGATGCAGCCCAGCAGCCGGCCCCTGCTCGGCCAACGTCTCGATGCGCGCCAGATCGGTCGGGCCGGTCGACTCCGGCAGCGCGGCCACCACCAGCAACAACGTCCGATCGTGACGACGCCGCCCACTCGCCCCCGGCGTCACCCACTGCTCCGCCTCGGTCAGCACCACGCGCAACCCCGCCACGTCCACCGCCGGCGGCGGGAACAGGCCAGCATCCGCGAGCGCCCCGAACGGCGTCAGCACAGCACCTGTGGCATCCACCGCGCGAATCAGCAGGGCACCCGCAGGTGCCGCACCCAACAACCGCAGAAGTACGGCCCGCAGCAACCCCGCCACCCGCGGCTCCCGCGCGTCAGCGTCCACGCTGAGGTGACCCGTGCCGACAAGCGGCACCAACGCGGGGAAACGAGCGTCGTCAAACGGCGCCGCAGTACCGACCCGAACGAACGGCGGAGGACCATCACCCGCCGGCGAGTCCACTGTGAGCGAGTCCAGCGCCGCGCCCGACCAGCCCGGAGCCAGCACGGCCGCAGCCGTGCGGAGCCGGTCGGCCACCTCGTACTGGCGGCGCTGATCGGCCGGAGCCGGCCGCGTCTCGTCGAGGATCCCAGCAGCTGCGGTCGCGACGGCCGCCGCCCGACGGTGCAGGGCTGCGGCGCGGTTCGTGCGAGCCTTCGGACCGGCCACCGCGTCCACCCCCTCTACCCGAGGTTGGCAACCCCTCCCCAAGCAGAGACGGTATCCCAGCCGACGGCCCTCCTCCGGGAGGTGCCTCGGCGCTGCGCCGGTGTTGTCGTGGATCTCACCGGTGGGGAGGGGTCCGTCACGATCCGCTGGATCTGAGGCATTGGCTCCGGAGCGTCCAGCCGATAACTTCAGGAGGTGGAATCAGTGCAGCCCCCCGCCGGTTCCCAGGTCTCCCGCGTACCGGCCCAGCGGACACCGTCCGAGCAGCTGCCGCCCGCCCCGGCAACGCCGGCACCGCAGCCGCCACGCCGCCGGATGCGGACAGTGCTCACGGTCGTCGCCGGCGTGCTCGCCCTGCTCTGCCTCGGCGGAGTCGCCACCGCCTTGGTTTGGTACAACCGCGCCTCGACGCCCGACCGCAGCACGCCAGACGTAGTGGTGGCCAATTACATTCAGTCGTTTTTGGCAGACCGGGACGACACGAGAGCAAGCGAGTTTGTCTGTCAAGGCGGTGCAGATATCGAAGGTCTGCGGCAACTCCGGGAGGATCTGATAGCGCGTGAACTCCGGTTCAGCACCAAGATCTCGACAAGTTGGGAGGACTTCTCAATTCAGCGGCAAGGTGATTCCGCAAACGTTGAGGTCGACCTCATTCTCTCGGCCTACGTGGACGGGGTATCGCAGAGCGATCGCCAGCGTTGGCGATTTGAGACACGGCGCGAAGACGGCTGGCGGGTATGTAAGGCCGGGCAATTCTGAGCAGACTTACTCGATCCAAAGCAGGTGAACCGGCACCTCAAGGGTCGTGGGTGATTGACCGCGCCAGGCCCAGCGATACCACTCCACTTCGGGGGTGATTCGTACGCAGATGTCTCCTTCGGCGCCCGAGTAGGTCTCGGTGACCGCTCGAAGGTCGCGGTGCTCCAGGCCGCCCTCGACGTGCACCACCCGCCGACCGGTGACCGCGTCCGCCTCGAAGACCGGCGTGGGGGTCCGGTGTGCCGGGCCGTCCAGCGATACCAGCCGGATCCCTGTGTCCCGGGCGTCGTCCAATCCCGGTCGGCTGCCGATGGTCTCCACCCAGACCCGCTCCACCGGCACCAGCGGCGCGAACACCTCGACCTGGTCGGCTTCGGCCCGGTACCACTCGTGCTCGGGGATCACCGGCACGTAGGTTCGGGCGCTCTGCACCACCCGGTCGTCCGCGCGCAGGTCGCCGCGCCAACCCATCCCGGGCAGCCCGACCAGCACCCGTTGCCCCCGTAGCTCGACCCGCTCGGTCGCGGGAACAATGGCCAGGGGTCTCGGCGGCTGCGGTGCCCAGTCGGGCTGGTCGGCGAACGGGTCGGGCAGTGGTCCGGTCATGACCGCGGTGGCCTCACTCAGCGGCGCGCAGCGGGGCGCCCCGCTCGCGCATGAACGGGACCGGGTTTACCGCGCCGGACGCGTTGCGGTCGTTGCGCAGGTGCACCTCGAAGTGCAGGTGCGGGCCGGAGGAGTTGCCACTGCTGCCGACCTTGCCGATCACCTGACCGGCCGTCACGATCTGATCTTTCTTGACGAAGGGCTGGACCACCATGTGGCAGTAGCGGGTGATGTAGCCGCCGGCGTGCAGCAGGTCGACGAACCAGCCGCAGCCACCCTTGCCGGGGAAGCCGTCCACGTTGCAGTCCTGGCGGCCGCGGTGGTCCTCGTCGCAGGTGGAGACCAGCACCCGACCGGTCGCTGCCGCGCGGATCTCGGTGCCCTTGGCCGCGCCGATGTCGACACCGTTGTGGCTGGGACGGCTGGTGGTGCGGAAACCGGAGCCGACTCCGCCGGGGATCGGCGCGGTCCAGCCGGAGGCCGCGATCTGACCGCGTTCGGCCGCGTTGCACACCGCCTTGCCGTTGATCTCGACGGTGCGGGCCGCGCCGCCGGCCAGCGCGTCCACGAGCCGGCTGGCTACCTCTTCGTGTTTGGCGTACGCATCCGGATATGCGCTGACCTGCACCCGTTGGGCGACTGCGGTCAGTGGTCGGCGTTGCCAACTCTCCACCTTGACGAGCTTCTCGTAGAACTTGCGGGCCGCGTACGCGGGGGTCAACCGCTCGGCGACGCTGCCCCACCCCGGCCGCTGCTGGAACAGGCCCAGCGAGTCGTGGTCCGCGCCAACCCCCTCGTGCGGCAGGGCCAGGGATGCGGGAACGCCGCTGTTCGCCAGGTTGCGTAGGGCCGACTCCTGCATCGCGGTGGCGAGGGCGACCACCCAGCCTCGGGAGGGTACGCCCATGTCCTGGCCGACCTTGATGATGATCGCGGCATTGCGGACCTGGGTGTCGCCGTACTCGGTGAACCGCGGCAGCTTGCCTGCGATATTGACCGCTCGGGCCGGTCCGCATTCCATCCGGGCCAAGGCCTCCACGTTCTCGGCGTCGTCGCCGCCGAGCCCGGTGAGGAAGAACGCCGCGGTGCCGCCGGTGCAGCAGAGTAGAAGCAGCATCCCGGTGAGCACCGCGGCGACCACACCGAGCCGGAGGGGACCGCGGCGGGTTTTGGCGCTACCAACGTCGCTCACGGCCGCTCCCAGTCCAGAACGTCGACCAGCCAAC
This sequence comes from Micromonospora trifolii, assembly GCF_022229005.1. Lineage (GTDB taxonomy): Bacteria > Actinomycetota > Actinomycetes > Mycobacteriales > Micromonosporaceae > Micromonospora > Micromonospora trifolii. Next base: position 16,942 of record NZ_JAKKFD010000082.1, on the reverse strand, counting down.
CATCATCGGAGGTGACCAGCTCCAACCGGAGCCCGCCGGCATCAAGGGGGAGCAGCAACTCGACGAACGTTTCGGTCCGCTCTCGCATTGTTGGCGGACCGGTGACCTTCTCGGCCGGCACGCTCTCGGGCTCGGCGCCGGTCAACTTCTCCCTCAGCGCCGGCGTGGAGAGTGGCCGTAGGCCAGCCTGCCACTCTTCGGTGGTCATCCCGGGACGGCCCAGCCAGGCCTTGGCGAAGCGGTCGGCGGTCTGTTCGGGTGTGCGGGCGCCGGGCGACGTCGCGGGTGAAGGTGGCGCCGCACTGTTGAGCAGCCCGTCGTCGCCGGCCGTCGGATCCACGGTGACGATCGGCCCATCCGGACGGCTGCTCAACCCATCCGCTGAGTCGACCGGGTTGGAGATCAGCCGGGTCGCCCCGAGCACGCCGACGACCACCACCCCGATCGCCAGCGCAATGCCCAGCCGGGACCGCAGAGCCCGAGTGAAGAGGAATTCCAACGCCCGTCGCATGACCGTCACCTCGCCTCTGAGCGCACCCGAGGTCCGGTGCGGTCCGGTACACGCTCGGTGGAGCCCGGGCGGTAGACCACGAACGAAGGGTTCTCAGCCGGAACATCCGGCTCGGTCCAGGTCGCTGGCTGTCGGCGTCGGGGCTGCGGGGCGGTTGGGCGGCTCCGACCCCTGCCCTCTTCCGCCGGGGCTTCTTCGGGCCGCTCTCGACCGTCGGGGCGTACCCCGTCTGCACGCCGCCCGTCGGCCACTGCGGTCGGCACCGGGGCCGGGTCCTCCCGCCGCGCCTCGGGACGTAGCCGGGTCTGCGTAGCGTCGGGCGACCGTCGACGTCCGCCCACCGGCTCGGCGGTGCCGCCCGGCTCGGCCACGTCCAGCCGAGCGGCGGTCCGCATGTCGCGGAAGAACCGGCGGTGCCAGGATCCGGCGGAGCTGACCGCTTCGCTGCTGTCCTTGCCGCCGAGTTGGGTGATCCGCCGGTACGGGCGCAGCAGCAGCCATCCGACCACCCCGCAGAGCCAGACCAGCACCACCTGGAGCCAGCCCGGCAGGGTGGGTGTGCTCATGATCAAATCAACAGCGAAGAGGTAGATCGCGGCGCCGGTGCCGAAGATGGCAATGTTGAACACCGCGGCAACGACCGCGTTAGCCAGTCGGCGTAGCCCGGCGCTGGCCGGTCGGAGCAAACCGATGGTGCCCAGGATGGGTGCCGCGATCACCGCCCACCGGAAGATCAGGAAGCCCAGCAGTACCAGCACTGACGCGGTGAGGTCGAACATCGCGAAGAGCACGGCCGCAAGCACCGCGATGAACCCGGAGCCAATCCGGTCCATATCGCGGGTTCCCGTCAGAAACTCATACGCCTCCGGGTCCTCGACCCTAATCTGCTCGGCAATAGTCATCCACTGTCGCTGCTTGGCCTCGATCACTACACCACGGGTGCTGGGATTGGAACGGACTGATTCCGCCTCACCCCAGCTCAGCGACTTGGCGTCGTAGAGTGCCCGGCCGTACTTCTTGGCGGTCTCGCTGTCGGCTGAGCCAAGCACGCCACGCAGCCAGTTGCGGTAAAGCATCGACTCGGTAGCGGTGTCGCTGGCCCGGACGGCCGGTGGCCGCTTGTCGACGCAGGCGTCCGGGTTCGGAAGTACGCACTTGTCGGCTGGGACATCTTTTGATGCCGGACCTAAAGCATCGTGCACGACGCCGAGTGAGGTGATCAGGGTGCCGTCGGCGATGTTCGCCGACTTGACCGGCCAGGCTGCCAGCGCGGTGACCGCAACCATCACCAGTAGCGCCCACCCGGCCGTCGTCATCGCATTGCTCATGTCCGACTGGCGGGAGCGCCACAGCAGGTAGAGGCCCACCACGCAGAGCGTGACGATTCCGAAGACGCTGAATACCTTCTGGTAGACGGCCTTGGTGGCCTTCTCCACCAGCGGGTCGGCCCAATCCCACATCGAGCGAGGGTCCCAGGCCCGCTCACGGAGGGCGTTCGAAGCGCCCACGACCGCCGTGGCGATCATGAGCTCACCGTTGGCGACGGTGGTGGTGAACTTGTAGTCGGGATGGAGGACGGCGGAGGCGCAGCCACCATCCAGCTTATAAGTGTTGAAGCTGTAACCGCCGTAGCCGTAGTCGCTGTAGATGCCCTTGGGTCCGGGCAGCTTGGACGAGTCCGGGCGGGAAGCGAACCAGCCAGCGAGGCCCGAGTCAGGCGCGGACGGTACTGGCGGCTTCCGACACTCGATCTCCCCCTCACCGACCTGCTTGAGTTTCGCCACGCAGGCACGGAAGTCGGCTTGCCATTCGGCGGTCGTGCAGAGGTCGGCGCGGGCCTGGGCGGCGGGCGGTGCCGCGGCTGCGGCCTCCGCGCCGATCAGCGGCCAGGTGAGGGTGGCCCCGGCCAGTACGCCAAGGGCGAGCAGGAACGACGCAGTCCTTGCCCAGGCCCTAGCCATGTCACGCCTCCAGATCCGGCAGGGGGATGCTCGGCAGGACTCCGGCCGCCGCGGCGATCGCGGCGGGCGTCGTGTCGAGGTGGTCCAGCAGCCCTTCGACGTACGAGACGTCGACTCGGACCTTCTGCACCCGGCCGTCGACGTCGCGCATCACGAACTCGCGGAAGCCGAGCCGGCTGGACGAGCTGGTGTCGGCGGCGGAGAGTGAGGCCAGGGTTGCTTCGTACCCGTCGTTGACCGGCACCCGCAGCAGCCGCAGCGCTTCGGAGGCGATCTCGGCGTCCTCGGCGATGCGGCCGACGAAGACTGTGGAGACGAGGTTCTGCACGTCGAGGCCGAGGATGTCTTTGGGGTTCTGCGAGGCGACCAGCGCGGCCAGGTTCCACTTGCGGGAGTCACGGGCGAGCCGGACCAGGAAGGAGCGCCCGGACCGCCAGCCTTCCATGAAGTGCGCCTCGTCGAGGCCGACGAGTTTGCGGGACGACATCGAGCCGCCGTAGCAGCGCCGCACGGCGAGCCGGTGCGCGGTGTGCAGCATCGGCAGGGCCAGTGCTTCCTCGGCTGACCAGTATTCGCGTTCGATCTTGAGGTCGGGCAGCCGTAGCCCGGCCATGGTGATCACGGTGAGTGCCGCGTCGGCACCGAGCAGCCCTTCCGGCGGTCGGCCGAAGAAGAGCATGGCCAGTGGCATCTCGGCGGTGTCCAGCAGGAGGTTGGCCAGTTCCTTGCCGGCGTCGTCGTCGAGCCGCCCGAGGCAGCTCACCACGTCGTCCAGGGTGGAGGTCTCCTCGGCGGGGACCTGGCGGACGGCGTGCCGGAAGAGGGTGGCGGTTGACGCCTCCCTGGCCACCTGCGGCGGGACGAGCATCATGCAGATGTCCTGGACCAGCATCCGCCGCTCGGCGCGGGCGTTGGAGACCGCGATCTCGAACTCCCGGTCACCGGGTGCTCCGGTGCCGAACTCGGAGCGCAGCGGCGTCGGGATGAGCGAGTAGGGCGCCAGGGTGCCGTGCTCCGAGCCGGTCAGGTTCAACACCCGGGAGTACGGCCGCAGCTCGGGCATCGCGCAGAGGCGGGCCAGCGGGCCGGACGGGTCGAGCAGGGTCACCTGGACACCTCGGCGGGCAGCCAGGTAGCCCAGGGCGCCGAGCAGTGTCGACTTGCCACCACCCGGTTCGGCGACGAAGACCGCGAGCCCGGAGCGTTCCCGGACCTCCATGGGGAAGTGCAGGTCGAGGAAGACCGGGCGGCGGCAGGTGCCGGCGGTCCGGCCGATCAGGTCGCCCCGCCGGTCGCCCACGTTGGAGGCGGCCTGGGGGAGCGCGGCGGCGAGCAACGGCACCGGCATGCGACGGACGTAGCCGGTGTTGGCGATCGGCTCGCCGGGGATGAACTCGCGGGCCAGCCAGTCCTGGTTCTTCGGGTGCTGCAGCGAGATGCGGAGCTCCCGGGAGTAGAGCTGGATGAGCCGGCGGGCCCGCTCCAGGCATTCCTCCCTGGTGCGGCCGCCGACCGCGATCCGGTGCCAGCCGTGCGCACGGGCCGAGTCGACCGGCAGGCCGGTGGTCATCTCGTCGCCGATCACCAGGGCGCGCTTGGCCAGTCGTTCCAGCTCGGGGGGCGCGTCGATGCCGTGTTCGGCGTAGTCGAGCTGTTGCGAGCGGATCATCCGCAGCCGGTGTTCGAGATTGCGGAAGGAGTCGCCGGAGCCGAGGATGTCGACGCGGGTGGAAATCTCCATCGGCCAGGGCAGCCGTTCGTGGAAGTGCAGCCAGGGCTCGTGTCGCTCCGGGATCTCCAGCGGCTCCATCCGGCCGACAGCGAGCACTGCCACGTGCCGCTCCTCGCCGGTCATCCGGTTGACCAGCTTGACCGTCGAGCCGTACGGGGTGCGGTAGCGCTCGACCTGCTCGGTCATGGCGAGCAGGTCGCCGCGCTCCCAGCGCCCGTCGGTGACGGGGGAGAGGGTGCTCGGCGGCGACATGCACAGCGCCACCGAGCGGTAGAGCAGCCACTCCAGCTCCTGGGCGGTGACCCGCCGGCCGCGCATGCCGAACGCGCCGAGCACCTCGTCGAACTGTTCGACGGTGCGGCCCAGCTTGCGGCGTTCCCCATCGGCGGTGCCCCGGCCGAAGGTGCGCAGCAGCCGCTCGGTGAGCGAGTCGCCGAGGGACCGCCGGGCGAAGGTGACGCCCAGGTAGGTCTGGCCCTCGGCGTGGTTGACCGCCATCAGGTGGCGTTGGGCGGCGACCAGGTGGTCGGCCCAGCCGGTGGTGCCGGGTACGTCGGGCAGTGGCGCCGAGGTGTGCGTGTCGATCGTGCGCGCCCACTCGTCGGCGGGGAACGGCCGGGTGGTGCGGCGCAGGTGCAGCCGGAAGCCGGCCAGGCCGGCGTACTGCTCGGAGATCGCCGACAGCAGCGCCTCGCGTTCGGCGTCCGGCCGGAACGCCCAGCGGACCTCGGGCAGCCAGTACCAGGCGGTGACGGTGTTCGGCGTGAAGGTCAGGTGGCCGGCGATCTCGGTGATGGCCAGTTCGACGGACGGATCCCGATCCCCGAATTTGATCTTCGGGGCGCGGACCCGGGTCGGCTTGATCGGCCGGTCCGGTCGGCTCGCCGTGCGCTGTCGGGGCGCGACGACCTCCTTGCCGGTGGCACGGCGCGCCGTGCGTTCGAGAGCTGGCCGATCCGCAGATGTGATCATCGCCGGCTGCTCCGGCGGAGCCGTGGACCGGCTGGCTGCGGCCGCCGGCTGGGGCGCTTGGACCGCCGGTCGGGCCGTCGCTGCGGGGCGGCCGCCCGGCGCGGTGCTAGCGGGTCGGCGGACGGGGCCGGTGGTCGCGGACGGCGACCCTTCGCCGGTGGACGGGTCGGGCTCGTCCGGCGGACGCAGCATCGGCCGCCGATCGCCGGCCTGGTGCGGCACCCGGGACTCGCTGGCCGGGTGGCCGCCTCCGTGCCGTGGCTCGACGGGTCGGCCACCGTTGCCGGGCGGCTCGGCGGGCGTCCACGGTGGCTCCAGCTCGGGAACCGCGCGGGCAGGTGCCGGGCTGGCGGTGGGTGGCGGCTGATGCGGGATCGGCGGCTGCTCGCGGGTGCTCGGGCCTGCGGTGACGGCTCGTGGCGAGCCGGGTCGCCCCCCGCCGCCGAAGAGGTCCAGGAAGGGAGAGTCGATGTCGGCGTTCTCGCCGGCCGACACGGCGCTGGGCTCGGCCGGTGGCGTCCGGCGGGGAACCGGCCGGGGCGCCTGGAACACGCCGACGGCACCGTGGCCGGGTGACGTCACCAGAGCGGGGTCGAGGGCAACCTCGTCCTCGTCCTCGGTGTAGTCGAATGAGTGCGCACGGTGACCGGCTGGTACGCCTGGGCGCCCGGCCGGGGAGCCCGGCGTGGAGGAGCGGCTCATGCGATCGCCTCGGCGACTGTCGGCAGACCCTTGCCCGCGGTCTGCGACGGACCGTTCGACGTACATCCGGTCATGCCAGCTCCTCCCGAATCCTGATCCGGCTGCCGACCAGGCGCGGATCGCGCTGCTCGACCGCCGGCTCCCGGGTGCGTCGCCAGTCGGTCAGCGCGGTGCGGATGACCACCCGCGCCGGCCGATCGGGGTCGACGTGCCGGAAGATGAACGACGTGGTCACGATGGCGAGCGCGATCTCCCAGGCGGGGAAGAGCTCGACCGTCAACGTGAACAGCCAGTGGATGAACATGTAGAGGGGGACCAGCAGCAGGAAGAGCCCGTACTGGGCGTAGGGCAGGTGGACCGGAAGGGTGTAACCGGGCGGCCCGAGGTAGACCAGGCGGGCCCGGTAGATGTCGTCGTCGGTGCGCAGCCGCATCTGGTGAACGCGCCTATTCGAAGATGAGGTCGATCAGGTAATCGCCGACGAAGAAGAGTGTTGCCGCGCCCGCGATGAAGGCGAGCCCGACGATGGCGATCGCGGAGCTGGTCAGCACCTTGGAGATCTCGCCCCGGCTGGCACGGCCGATGAAGATGACGCCCAGGACGGCGAGCAGGATCGGCGCGATCTTGCCGGCGAAGAATTTGACCACACCGTCGGTGTCGATCCCCTTCGGTGCCGGCTCCGCGAGTGGAGCCGACGCCAGGGTGGAGAGCGCGTGGGCGACGCCGGACGACGCCGTCTCCATGAGCTCGAAGGCGATCACTGGAACCTCCCCATAGCGCGGCCGGCGGTGCCGCGGCGGTGCAATAGGCAAGCCTGGCAGGAAAAGCGCTCCACAGGGCATGGCGTTCTTGACCCTGTGTTCGTTACTCACCACGGAGGGTGGCGAGGTTTGGGCGGATTTTCCCCGCTTCGGCCCTCCCTCCAAGCTTCGCCATCTCGATGCTGGCCAATTCCAAAGCGTACGGGCCGCCCCGGATTGCGACAAGCCGCGAAGGGGCTGCCCAATACTGCCCGGATGACCGATCGTACACCTGTTCTAATCGGCACGTCAGGGGCAGTGGTGCGGGGCCGACCCGGGTCGCTGGGCGCCGCTGCCGCGACCGGTACCGTCTAGTCGTGACCGATCTGGTGCGGGCTTCGGGCCCGGTGGTGATGGGCGTCCTCAACGTCACACCGGACTCCTTCTCCGACGGCGGACGGTACGCCGACCTGGACGCTGCCGTCGGACACGGCGTCCGTCTGCGCGACGCCGGCGCGCACCTGGTCGACATCGGCGGCGAGTCGACCCGTCCCGGCGCCGAGCGGATCGACGCCGCGACCGAGGCCGAGCGGGTGTTGCCGGTCATCCGCGAGCTGACCGCCGCCGGTGTGACGGTCAGCGTCGACACCAGCCGTGCGCGGGTCGCTGAGGCCGCCCTGGCCGCCGGCGCGGCGGTGGTCAACGACGTCTCCGGTGGCCTGGCCGACCCGGACATGGCCCGGGTGGTCCGCGACGCGCACTGCCCGTGGGTGCTGATGCACTGGCGCGGGCACTCCCGGGCGATGCGCGAGCTGGCCACCTACACCGACGTGGTGGTCGACGTCCGGGCCGAGTTGGCCCAACGGATCGACACGGCGCTGGCCGCCGGCGTGGCCGCCGACCGCCTCATCGTCGACCCCGGGCTCGGCTTCGCCAAGACCGCCGCGCACAACTGGGAGCTCAGCTCCCGCCTGCCGGAGCTGCTGGATCTCGGCTACCCGCTGCTCTTCGGGGCGAGCCGCAAGTCGTACCTCGGCCGGTTGCTCGCCACCGCGGACGGCACGCCGCGACCGACCGCCCAGCGGGAGGCGGCCACCGTGGCCACCAGCGTGCTGGCGGTCGCCGCGGGCGCCTGGGGCGTACGCGTGCACGACGTCCAGGCCACCGCCGACGCGCTCGCCGTCTGGGCGGCGACCGGTAGCCCCCGGCTGGCCGTGTCGCCCCACGACGAGAAGCGAACGCCACACGATCACGAGCATGGGGTACGGCGATGACGACGGACCGGATCCACCTGACCGGCCTGCGGGCGCGCGGCCGGCACGGGGTGTACGACTTCGAACGCGAGCAGGGGCAGGACTTCGTTGTCGACGCCGTCCTGGAACTGGACCTCGGCCCGGCCGCCACCAGCGACGACGTGACCGCCACAGTGCACTACGGCGAGCTGGCCGAACGCCTGGTCGCGGTGGTGACCGGCGAGCCGGTCAACCTGATCGAGACCCTGGCGGACCGACTCCTCACTGTCTGCCTGGCAGACGTTCGGGTCGACGCCGCGACGATCACCGTGCACAAGCCGGAGGCTCCGGTGCCGCACACCTTCACCGACGTGGCCGTCACGATGACCCGGGCGCGTACCCGGTGACCCGGGCGGTCCTCTCGCTCGGCAGCAACCTGGGCGACCGCCTGGAGCACCTGCGCACGGCCGTCGCCACCCTCGGCGACGCGGTGCTCGTGCTCTCCGGGGTCTACGAGACTCCACCGTGGGGCGACACCGACCAGCCCGCGTACCTCAACGCGGTGGTGCTCGTGCAGGACGAGAGCGCGACCCCGCGCGACTGGCTGGAGCGGGCCCGGGACGCGGAGCGCGCGGCCGGCCGGGTCCGTGACCCGCAGCGGCGGTTCGGGCCGCGCACCCTCGACGTGGACGTGATCGCGGTCTGGGGCGACGACGACGAGCCGGTGCTCAGCGACGAGGAGGAGCTGACCCTGCCGCATCCCCGGGCGCACCTGCGCGCCTTCGTGCTGCGTCCGTGGATCGACATCCAGCCGTACGGTCGGCTGCCCGGTCACGGCTGGCTGACCGACCTGCTGACCACCGGCCCGGCGGCGGACGAGGCGTTGGAGCTGCGTCCCCGGCCGGAGTTGGCGTTAGAGTCGACGGCATGACCGAGCGGAACCGGCCGGCATGACGCAGGCGAAGCCCCCACCCAGCGGGTCGGGCCCGGACGGGTCGCGGATGGGCCCCACCCGGATCTCGACCCTGGTCGTGGCTGGCCTGGCCGCGGCGGCGGTGGCCTGGCTGCTGATCAGCACCCTCTACTACAGCGGCATTCCCCGGCTGCCCTGGCTGCCGGTGGTGACGCTGGCCGGGCTCGCCGTGCTGGAGGCGTACGCCGCGATCAACACCCGGGGCCGGATCGAGCGCAAGCCGGGTCGGGACCCGGTCAATCCGCTGTTGGTCGCCCGCTTCGTGGTGCTGGCCAAGGCGTCGGCACTGGCCGCGGCGATCTTCGCGGGCTTCTACGCGGGGCTCACCGGCTGGCTCTTCGTGGAGACCACCCGTGCCGCCCTGGACGATCGACCGGCCGCCGCCGGGGGTCTGCTCGCCTCGCTGGCACTGGTCGGGGCCGCGCTCTGGTTGGAGCGCTCCTGCCGCGTGCCGGAACGCCCGGACGACGAGCGCGAGCAGGACCCTCGGGAGAGCCGCCCCGGCCAGCGCTGAGCAGGGGGTTACGCCCGGCTGCGGGCGCGGGTACGGTGCCTGCGATCGGAGAGCAAGGGCCGCCCAGGGTCCGTCCGTGCGCCGGACTGGGGACGGTCGGCCACTGGGGAGGCGGCGTCATGGGGTACGAAGAAGCGGGCCGGGACCGGTCGGCCGAACCCTCGTCGGGGGTGCCGGCCGCCGTTCTGGACAACGTCTTCGACGACCCCACCCACGGTGAGCCCGGCCGGGATCGGATCGGCGTCCACCTGGGCTGGGAGCTGCTGTTGCTGGCCGGGCTGGCCGCCGTGAGCTGGCTGCTCTGGCGGGAGGATCCGACAGCTGTGCGCGACGGCAACCTGCGCACGCTGCTGATCGACGCGGTCGGGCTCGGGTTGCTCGCCCTGGCCGCCGGGCTGAGCCTGCGTACGGCAGCGCCGAACCTGGCCGTCGGCCCGATCGCGGTAGCGGCCGCCCTGCACTACGCCGAGCAGGGTGACCGGGGCCTGCCGGCGTCGCTCGGCCCGGCCGTGGCGGTCGCCGCGGTGGGCGGGCTGGCGCTGGCGCTGGCCGTTGTGGTGCTGCACGTGCCGAGCTGGGCCGCCAGCCTGGCCGGAGCCGCCGCCGTGGTGGTGTACATCGAGCGCCGTTCGGCGCCCGTGCTGGTGCAGGGTGACTACGACCCGAGCAGCAGCGCCGGTTACCTCTTCGCCGGCTTCGCCGCGGTGGCCGTCCTCGGCGGGCTGTTCGGCGCCATCCGGGCGATCCGCCGGCTCGTCGGCCGGTACCGACCAATCGCCGACCCGGCCCGTCGGCGGGGCGCGGTGGCCGCCGTGGTGACCGCCGTCGCGCTGGTCATCTCCTCGGTGCTGGCCGCTCTGGCCGGCGTGCTGCTCGCCGCCAATGACCCCGGGCCGGTGGCGCCCACGTCGGGGCTGGACTGGACGGTGCTGGCCATCGGGGTGGCCCTGCTCGCCGGCACCAGCGCGTACGGCCGCCGGGGCGGTGTGTTCGGCACGCTGCTGGCGGTCGGCCTGGTCACCGTCTTCCAGGTGTACGCGTCGGAGCGCGGCTGGACGCTGAGCAACTGGGTGGTCGGCGGGGCCGCGCTCGGCGTCGGGCTGGTGGCCACCCGGCTGGTCGAGACGCTCGGGCGGCCCCGAACCGGCAGCCCGGACCGGCCCGAGCCGGTCAGCGACGGCACGATCAGCTCGGGCTGGACCACGCCGCAGCCGCAGTCCGTCGACAACTGGCCTCCGACGCTGCCGACCCAGGCCGCGCCGCAACCGGTCGACCCGTGGCGGGATCCGCGGTGGGAGGACGGCCCGCGACGGTGGGACACCGACGAGCGGTGAGCCCGTCGCGTCCGCCGAGCCGGAGCTGATCTCGACCGTTAGGCTCGGCGACATGACCGACACACCTGCCGCCACCCCGAGCGGAACCTCGTTCGCCGAGCTTGACGCGCTGTCCACCGAGGAGTTGCGGGAGCGGGCGTTCGCCCTCGCCCGGGAGCGTCGGGACGTGAAGTTCTACTGGTCGGTGCTGCGCCGCCTGCCGAACGCTGACGAGGCCACGGTGCTCGACGGCGCTCCGAACTCGATCGGCCCGACGATCGACGAGGCCAATGCGCTGTGGCGGGAGCTGACCGGTCACGGTTACGAGGAGTCGGCGCCGCTGCTGCGGGCCGCCTTCATCGACTACCTGATGAAGCACTGAGCCGCTCGGGGCAGCCCAGGTCCGCCCGAGCCACCGGTTCGGGGCCTGGGCGGATCGCGTCGCTCATCCACCGTTCCGGCCCGGTCAGCCGTTACGGCACGGCCGCCGGCACCGGAGCGCTCGCGGTGTTGCTGCTGGTCGGCATCTGCGGCAGTCCGGCGTACACCGGTTGGGCCGTCACACTGACCGACCCGGAGTCGGCCGGCGCGTTCTACGCGCGCCTGCTCGCCTGGCCGGCCTGGCGGCTCGACGCGGACGGGCAGGCCGGCGGGTTGTTCGCCGCCGACGTGCGAGCCGTGCTGCTGGTGGTCCTCGCTGTGGCGCTGCTCTACCTGTTGCCCGCCGCCCAGGTCGCCCGGGTGCCCGGCCCGGTCAGCCAGTTCTTCTCCGGCTGGGCCGCATACGTGTTGGCTGGTGGGCTGGCCGCCGTGCTGGCGGCGCTGCTCGGCCCGGCACCGTCACTGCTGGGGGCCCTACAGGACGCCAGCACCGGTGCCGGTTACGGCTTCCTCACCGGGTGGATCATCGGCATCGCCAGCCTCGGCGGTCGCGCCTGACCCGCAGAGGCGGATCAGGCGCGGCGGTCGTCCGTGCGCCCGGCCGGAGTGGGTCAGCTGGTCGGACGGCCGAGGTCGAGGAGCCGCTGTCGGCTGAGCGCGCCCACCGGCCGGCCGGCGTCGGTCACGAGGAGCCGGTCCCGGCCCGAGGTGAGCAGGACCGCCAACGCGTCGTACGCCGAGCCGTCCACCTCGACGGTGGGCAGATCCGCTGCGGCGTCCTCGGGCACCGGATCCAGCGCCTCCCGGTCGAGCGGGGTGACCGCCAGCCGGCGGATGCCCCGGTCGGCGCCGACGAACTCGCGTACGAACGGGGTGGCGGGTGCGCCGAGCAGCGCGGCCGGCGTGTCGTACTGCTCCAGGTGCCCGCCCTCGGAGAGGACCGCGATCCGGTCACCGAGTCGGACAGCCTCGTCGAGGTCGTGGGTGACCAGCACGATCGTCTTGCGCACCTCGGCCTGGAGGCGCAGGAACTCCTCCTGGAGGCGGGCCCGGACGATCGGGTCGACGGCCGAGAAAGGCTCGTCCATCAACAGCACCACCGGGTCGGCGGCGAGCGCGCGCGCCACCCCGACCCGCTGCCGCTGGCCACCCGACAGCTCGTGCGGGTAGCGACCGCCGAACTCCGTCGGGTCCAGCCCGACAAGGTCGAGCAGCTCGTCGACCCGGGCCCGGGTCTGGCTCTTGGGCCAGCGGAGCAGACCCGGCACTGTGGCCACGTTGGCCCGTACCGTCTGGTGTGGAAAGAGGCCGACGTTCTGGATCACATAACCGATGCGACGGCGTAGTCGCACCGGGTCGACGTCGGTGACGTCCTCGTCGCCGAGCGTGATGCGACCGGCGGTCGGCTCGATCAGGCGATTGATCATTCGCAGCACTGTCGACTTGCCGCAGCCGGACGGGCCGATCAGCACCACCAGCTCGCCGGCCCGGACCTCCAGGCTGAGGTCACGGACAGCCTCGGTGCCGTTCGGGTAGCGCTTCTGGATGCCCTCCAGGGAGATCGACGCCGCGCGAGGGGATTGGGCCACGCTGGCAGCCTCCGGGGTAACGTCCACGTATGTCCTTCCGCCTGAGCTACCGGGCCGACCCGGGTAACCCCTGGTTCTCCTGGCAGTACGTGCGGGACAACTCTGACACGATCCTCGCCGCGGTGCGCGAACACGCCTCCCTCACCGGGCGAGCGGTGTTGATCGCGGTGCTGATCGCGCTGCCGTTGTCCGTGCTGGCGTACTGGGTCCGTCCGCTCGCCGGCCCGATCCTCGCCGTCAGTGGGGTGGTCTACACCATCCCGTCGTTGGCGCTCTTCGCGTTCATCGCCCCCTACCTGGGCACCGGGGCGACCACTGTGCTGGTCGGGCTGGTCCTCTACGCGCTGCTGCTGATCGTGCGCAACGTGGTGGCCGGTCTCAACCAGGTGCCCCCGGAGGTTCGCGAGGCCGCCGAGGGCATGGGTTACGGCCGGTGGAGGCGCCTGTTCCGGATCGACCTGCCGCTGGCGCTGCCGGGCATCGTGACCGGCGTACGGCTGGCGACCGTCTCGACAGTGGCGTTGGTCACGGTCGGGGTGTTGGTCGGGCACGGCGGGCTCGGGCAGTTGATCTTCGCGGGCTTCCAGAACAACCTCTACAAGGCCGAGATCATGACAGCCGCGCTGCTCTGCGTGGCGCTCGCGGTCGTGCTCGACCTGCTGCTCATCCTGGTCGCCCGACTGGTGACCCCCTGGTCCACCCGGAGGGCACGGTGACCGTCGCGGCGAACCCGATCGGGCAGGCGATCACCTGGATCAACGACCCACTGAACTGGACCAACCCCGGCGGCATGCTGGACCGGCTCGGCGAGCACCTGACGATCTCCGCCCTGGCGGTGGCGCTCGGCTGCCTGGTGGCCTGGCCGCTCGGGCTCTGGCTGGGGCACCTCGGCCGAGGTGGCGGCCTCGTGGTGCTGATCTCCAACGCCACCCTGGCGATCCCCACCCTGGCGCTGCTGACCATCCTCCCGGTCGTCTTCGCCAGCGGCTTCGGGAAGACACCGGTCGTGGTGGCACTGGCTGTCTTCGCCGTTCCGCCGCTGCTGGCCAACGCCTACACCGGGGTGCGGCAGGTGGACCCGGAGGCCCGCGACGCGGCCCGGGGGATGGGCCTGTCCAGCGCGCAGCTGCTGCGCCGGGTGGAGCTGCCGCTCGCGGTGCCCTACCTGGCGGCCGGCTTCCGAACCGCGGCGGTCCAGGTGATCGCGACCGCGGCGCTGGCCTCCTTCGTCAACGGCGGCGGCCTGGGCCAGATCATCAGGACCGGCTTCGGTATCGGTATCGCGGCCGGTGGCGGGCAGATCGTCGCCGGCGGTGTGCTGGTGGCCGGGCTCGCGCTGCTGGCCGAGGTGGTCCTCGGCGGCGTCGAACGGCTGGTCACCCCCAAGCCGCTGCGGCGCGGTCGGCAGCGCCTCGGGCGACCCCGCGCCGCCGACGCCACCGGGAGCGCCTGACCCGTCCGGGTGAGTCCGCGTCGCGCTGGCGACCCACGCCCGTCAAATCGGTGACGATGGGGTGACGAAGTCCATCCCAAGTTGTCGGTCGCTTGCGGAGCATGTTGGGTGGACATTCGCGGGCGGCCGACAGTCAGGATCGCCCGTCGGACACGCGGCCGGCCCGGGACGGGCCGCGCCGGGACACGGAAGGCGGGCACATGCGCGCACGTACACGTCTGGCGATCGGGGCTGTCAGCGCCATCGCCGGGGCAGGACTCCTCACTGGCTGCGGTGGCGCCGGCTCGTCCGGCACCGACGCACCCCAGACGAGCGCCTCCGGCGCCGGGTGCGCCCCGGTCGCCGGTCAGCAGCTCATCGCTCTGCAGGACGACAAGAAGCTCCAGAACTCCGACAACGTCATTCCCGCTGTCAACAGCAAGGCGGCCAATCCGCAGCTGATCGCCGCACTGGACAAGGTCTCCGCCACGCTGGACACCCCGAAGCTGATCCAGCTCAACAAGGCGGTGAACGAGGACCGCAAGACCCCCAAGGTGGCGGCCGAGGAGTTCGCCGGCGCGAACAACCTCACCGCGGGCATCGCCAAGGGCCCGGGCGGCGACATCACCGTGGGCGCCGGCAACTTCGCCGAGAGCCAGATCCTGGGCGAGCTGTACCGGATCGCGCTCAGCGCCGCCGGCTACCAGGTCAAGGTGCAGCAGATCGGCAACCGGGAGCTGTACGCCCCGGCTCTGGAGAAGGGCGAGATCCAGGTCGTCCCGGAGTACGCGGCGACCATGGCCGAGTTCCTCAACACCAAGGCCAACGGCCAGAACGCTCAGCCGGTCTCCTCGCCGGACATCAACACGACGGTGACCGCACTCAAGGCCGAGGGCGACAAGGCCGGCCTCACCTTCGGCACCCCGGCCGCCGCACAGGACCAGAACGCCTTCGCCGTGACCCAGGCCTTCGCCGACAAGTACGGCGTGCGGACCCTCTCCGAGCTGGCGGCGAAGTGCTCCGGCAGCGCGACAGTGCTGGGTGGCCCGCCGGAGTGCGAGCAGCGTCCGTTCTGCAAGCCGGGCCTGGAGAAGACGTACGGGCTGTCGGTCGGCAAGTTCTCCTCCCTGGACCAGGGCGGCCCGCTGACCAAGAGCGGGCTGCGCGACGGTTCGATCAGCGTGGGCCTCATCTTCTCCTCGGATGGCGCCTTCGCTACCAGCTGAGCCCTTCCCGCACGCGATGAGAACGCCCCCGCCCCCGACCGGGCGGGGGCGTTCGCGCGTCCCGGGGACCCCGTTCCCTCCGATGGTTATCGTGGGTAGGCTGCACAGCCATGCCAGCCCCGGCCATCTCCGACGCCCGGCGTCGACCACCGCTGCTGACCATGCTCTTCTGGGCGGGCGTCGCTCTCGCGCCGGTGGCGGCGCTGATCCTGCTGGTGGCCGACGGCAACGGCCCGCTGCGCTTCGCCGCGGTGCTCGCCATCCTCGCTGTGGTGCTGATCGGCCTCTCCATCGCGCTGCGATCCGACGGCGACGGCGACTCGGCGCGGACCGACGAGCTGCTGGACGAGATCGAGGAGCTGCGTCGGGAGCTGCGCACCGAGATCGTGGCCGCCGCCCAGCGCGGTAACCAGGCGCTCGACCAGGCCCAACGGGCCCAGGAGGGGATCGCCGCGGTGCGCCGCCGCCTCGACGCCAGTGGTGCCGCCCTCGCCGGTGCCGCCCCCGCTGTCGAGCCGGCGGGCGCCGGACGGGCGCGGGTGGCTGCCGTCGAGCCGCCGGTGGACGACGTACCGGTGGCTCGTAACCGGGGTGACGCGTCGGCCGGCCGCGCCCGGGTGTCCGGCCCCGACGACGCGCCCCGATGGGGGCGCCCCGAGCACCCGGACGACGAGCCGGCGTACGCCCGGGAGGCCCCCGAGCCGCCGGCCCCCGCCGGGACGTACGGCGCGGAACGGCCGGCCGCCACCGCGTACGGTTCGGCCCGCCCCCGGGAACACGACCGCCCCGAGGCGGCGCACCGGCCGGGTGGCGTGGTCCGACACACCGAGACCGTGCACGTCACCACCCGGCACACTGTGGTGGACGGTGGCCCGGCCGAGCCGGCCGGGCGCTACGGCGGCGGGTACGCCGGTCAGTGGACCCCACCCGCGCAGGAGTGGACCCGGGGCGGCGACGCCGACGAGCGCCCCCGTCCGGCCGGGCGGGCGAGGAGTGAGCCGGAGGAGCACCCCGGGGCCAGGTACGGCGACGAGCCGGGCTGGAGGGGCCGCCGCGACGAACCGGAGTGGACCGATCGGCGCGGCGCGTACGCCCAGCCCGACGAGCCCGCCCCGGCGGCCCGGTCACACCGCACTCCCGAGCGGCCGGCAGCGGAATCCTGGGACAGCCCGGACGATCGGGGTTGGTCGGAGCAGCGCGACCGGGCCGGAGCCGCGGCGCCGCAGCCCGGGCCACCGCTGCGGGCCGACGACACCGGCGAGTACTGGTCGCAACTGCGGGCCGGTGACCGGTGGGCCGCCGTCCGCGACGACGAGAATGGTCGCGAGTTGCGGGTCGGGGAACGTCGCGCCGAGGTGCACGCCGACGCCACCGGCACCGAGTACCGGGTGGCCGACCGCTGGGCGGCCGTCCGTCACGAGGAGCCGCGCCGTCACGAGGAGCCGCGCCGTCACGAGGAGCCGCGCCGTCACGAGGAGCCGCGCCGTCACGAGGAGCCGCGCCGTCACGAGGAGCCGCGCCGTCCGGGGAGCCGCGCCGTCAGCGGGGAGCCGCGCCGTCACGCCGGCCCCGCCCGTCACGCCACGACGCCCAGACAGCGCGCAGCGCGCCAGGCGACGGCGCTACCCCCACACGCACACCCCCGACGACGCAACGAGGCGCGG
>NZ_JAKKFD010000081.1 GCF_022229005.1 Micromonospora trifolii | reverse complement strand
GCACGGCCACCTCAGGGACGAGCGCCCGAAGGTCCGCATCCAGCGCCTCGTCTGACGCCGGGCAGTACAGCAGCGAAGTACAGCATCCGTGCCAGCGAAACCAGCCCGAGAGGCCGCCAGCAGGCCGCCTGACCTCACATCAAGCCCGATCCGACCGGCTCGCCGAGAGTTCACACCGAAGCGGTCGCCATGCAGGAGCCAAGCCGTCCGCTCTGATCGACTGGCTCCCTGCAGTTGGCTAATAGAACGCCAAGCGTTGACGGCTTACTTCTGTGGCGGGGGTGTGAGCCAAGCCAGGGGTTGTCCGCTGAGGGCGGCGTCGGCTAGGCGGTGGGCGCTGGCGGTCTTCAGAGCCGCTCGTGAGCTGTCGATCCAGCGCTGTACGTTGTCGACGCCTAGGTGACGGTACTCGACGGCTTGGACGAGGCATTCCAGCTTGTCAGCGTCACGAGCGACGACAGCTTCTAGTGTCTCGCCAGCTTCGTACTCGGCGACTGCGGCGGTGATGACCTCCGCGACGGCCGGTGGGCAGGCGGCGACCTGGTCGGCGGTGACGGCGGTGTTGGGTGCGGCGGTGAGGTAGCGCTTGGCGATGTGTGGGATGTCGGTAATTCGGGTTTCCTGGGTGTCGTGCAGGGTGCAGAGCATCGACACTCGGGCTGGGTCGGCGCCCTCCATGGCGGCGAGG
>NZ_JAKKFD010000080.1 GCF_022229005.1 Micromonospora trifolii | reverse complement strand
CGGTGGTGCGGGTGGTCCGCTCGACGGCGGCCGCCGTTCTCGCCCTGCCCTCGGCGGATGCCCTCGGCCCGCGCCAGACGTTCAAGGCTGCCGGGTTCGATTCGCTGACAGTGGTGGAGTTGCGTCATCACCTGCACCGGGTGACCGGTTTGAGTTTGCCGACTACGTTGGCGTTCGATTATCCGACGCCTGGTGAGTTGGCTGAGTACATTCTTCAGGTGATCGCGCCGGAGTCGGCGGCGTTTTCTGCTGTGCGGGCTGGTGGCTCCGATGAGCCGATCGCGATCGTGGGTATGGCGTGTCGTTATCCCGGTGATGTCGCTACCCCGGATGACTTGTGGGATCTGGTCATCCGGGGTGGGAACGCGATCACTGGTTTCCCCGATGATCGGGGTTGGGATCTGGAGAACCTGTACCACCCTGATCCGGACCATCCCGGAACGACTTACACGACCCGCGGTGGATTCATCGCGGCCGACCGGTTCGATCCAGGCTTCTTCGGTATCTCACCGCGTGAAGCGATCGCGATGGATCCCCAGCAACGTCTGTTGCTCGAAACATCGTGGGAAGCTCTCGAAAACGCCGGTATCAAACCATCGGGGTTGCGTGGAACTACCACGGCGGTCTATACCGGGGCGACTCATAACAACTACGCCGTCGGTGACGAGGGTTACTCACTCACCGGTACCACCACCAGTGTCGCGTCCGGCCGCATCGCATACACCCTCGGTCTGCAAGGGCCCGCTGTCACGATCGACACCGCCTGTTCCTCCTCACTGGTCGCTATCCACCTCGCCGTCCAGGCGCTGCACCACGGCGAATGCGATCTGGCTCTCGCCGGTGGCGCCAACGTGATGGCCACCCCCGACCTCTTCATCCAGTTCAGCCGGCAACGTGGCCTCGCACCCGACGGACACTGCAAACCCTTCGACACCGACGCGGACGGCACTGCCTGGGCCGAAGGCGCCGGCCTCGTCGTCCTGCAACGCCTCAGCGACGCCCAGAAAGCCGGACGGCCGATCCTCGCCGTCATCCGCGCAACCGCGATCAACTCCGACGGCGCTTCCAACGGACTCACCGCACCCAACGGGCCGTCCCAGCAACGGGTCATCACCACCGCCCTGACCAACGCCGGCCTGACCCCCGCCGACGTCGACGTCGTGGAAGCCCACGGCACCGGCACCGCCCTCGGCGATCCCATCGAAGCCCAGGCACTGCTCAACACCTACGGCCAGAACCGCACCATCCCGCTGCACCTGACCGCCCTGAAATCCAACATCGGCCATACCCAGGCCGCTTCCGGCGTCGCCGGTCTCATCAAAATGGTCCACGCCCTGCACCACGCGACCATCCCCGCCACCCTGCACACCACCACCCCCACCACCCACATCGACTGGACCACCGGAAACATCCACCCCACCACCAAAACCACACCCTGGCCCACCACCGGCAGACCACGCCGCGCCGCGATCTCCGCCTTCGGCATCAGCGGCACCAACGCACACCTCATCCTCGAACAAGCACCC
>NZ_JAKKFD010000008.1 GCF_022229005.1 Micromonospora trifolii | reverse complement strand
CCCGCCCTCCGCGCGCCCGCCCCCCGGCCGCCGCGCCGGCCGACTCCCCGGCCGCAGCCCTAGCCGCAGCCGAGCCGACACCACAGACTGGCCGGCCTGCGCCACAGACTGGCGGGCCGACACCATCGACTGGTGCTCCGGCACCGCAGCCGGGCGGGACCAAGCCGCAGGCTGGTGGGCCGGCACCGCAGCCGGGCGGGACCGCGCCGCAGGCTGGCGGGCAGGCACCGCAGCCGGGCGGGACCAAACCGCAGGCTGGCGGGCCGGCACCACAGACTGGCCAGCCGGTGCAGCAGGCGGGTGGGCCCGGTGCGGACGGGTCCGCCGACGGGCCGGCGCGGCCGATTGCCGAGTCGCCGTGGGCGTACCCGCCGCAACGCCCGGCTGGAGCGACCACTCCCGCTCAGGACGAGGCCGGCGCCACGCCTCCGATTCCGCCTCCGCCGCCGGTCATCCCGCACGCTGGTCCCGCGCAGGCACACTCCGGGCCTCCGTTCATCCCCGGTCAGGCTGGCCCGGCGCAGATTCCGCCGCCGCCCGACGTCACGCAGTTCAGCGGTCCGCCGCACGGCCTGGCCGCACCGCAGCACGATCCGGGGCAGGCCGGGCCGACGACCCCACCGCCCGGGCCGTTCCCACCCTCGCCGGGTTGGTACCCGCCGCCCTGGCAGCAGGGTTCGCCCGGCGGCACGCCCGCCCAGCCGTACCAGGAGGCCGATGGGGTGACCCGGGTGCCGACTCCCGCGTACCCGGACGCGGCCGCGTACCCGGATGCGAGCTGGACGCCGGACACGACCGCCGCACCGACCGCCGAGGACTTCGCCCGACGCCGCCAGGTTCGACCCGCCGACCCGGTGGCGACGATGGGTGTACGCGCGGTGGTCAACAAGATGGGCCTCCTCCGGCTCTCTCCGGGGCGGCACGAGCAGGAGCTCAAGCGGGACATCGAGATGGTGCGCCGCAACTTCGGCGGTCTGCGGCAGGTCACGGTGGTCAACCCGAAGGGCGGTGCCGGTAAGACGGTGGCCATCCTGCTGCTCGCGATGACGTTCGGTCAGAAGCGCGGCGGCTATGTGCTGGCCTGGGACAACAACGAGACCCAGGGCACCCTGGGGATGCGCGCCCAACAGGACTTCCACTCCCGCACGGTGCGGGACATGCTGCGTGACCTCGGGCAGTTCCAGGGCGCGCACGGGCGGGTCGGCGACCTGTCGCAGTACGTCCGCTCGCAGGGCGAGGGGATGTTCGACGTCCTGGCCTCGGACGAGTCGGCCACCGGTGGCGAGATGTTGACAGCTGCCGCTTTCGCCGAGATCCGTGAGGTGGTCAGCCGGTTCTACAAGTTGATCTTCGTGGACACCGGGAACAACGTGCGGGCGCAGAACTGGCAGGCGTCGATGGACGCCACCGACCAACTGGTGGTCACCATGTCGGCCCGTAACGACTCCGCCGAGACCGCCGCCCGGATGCTCGACCACCTGGAGCAGAGCGGCCGGCAACGGCTGGTCCGTCAGGCAGTGACTGTGGTGTCGATGCCACCGTCCCGCAAGGAGATCGACCTGCCGGCCATCCAGGAGCACTTCGCGGCCCGCACCAGGGCGGTGCTGCTGGCCCCGTACGAGCGGCTCATCGACAGCGGCGAGCCGATCCGGTACGGCGGGCTCTCCTCGGCCACCCGGGACGCGTGGCTCAAGATCGCCGCCGCGGTCGCCGAAGGGCTGTAGCAGACCGACGGCCGGCCCGATGTCGGGCCGGCCGTCGGGGCGGGGTCAGTTGCTCGCCAGCGCGTCCGCCGCTTCCGGGTCGCAGTCGCGCAGGAACTGGGCACAGCGGGCCGCCTCGTCGGCCTCGCCGATCTCGTCGGCGGCCCGGGACAGCACGTAGAGGCAGCGGAGGAAGCCACGGTTGGGCTCGTGCGACCACGGCACCGGGCCGTGCCCCTTCCAACCACTGCGGCGCAGTTGGTCGAGGCCCCGGTGGTAGCCGGTGCGGGCGTACGCGTACGCCGCCACCACCTGGTCCTGCGCGAATGCCCGCGCCGCGAGCTCCGCCCAGGCCGCGCTGTAGGTCGGGAAGCCGGCCGCCACGTTGGCGTACGCCTCATCGGTGCCGGCCTCGTCGGCGGCGGCCAGGGCGGCGTCGGCCTCGTCGTTCACGGGCAGGCGGGTGGCCGGTGGCTCTGGCAAAAGGTTCTGCATCGCCCCATTCAACCCGCTGGACAGGGCGACACGCGAGCGGGTCGGCCGACGTGTCCCGCTGAACGGCTGAGGAGTTGGTCACGCCTGCGGCCTATGCCGCTGCCTGGTGTTTTCCACTACAAATAATGGTCCGGAGCCTCCCCAGGAACCGGTTATGCAGGAGCCCGGTGGCCACGACCACCGGGCTCCTGTCGGTTCCACCCCTGGCCCGAGGTTTGACCGGCCCCGGCGGAGGGGCAGGATGGCCCGGTGCCGACCCCACCTCCCGCGGACGTCATCGAGCCGCACCTGCACGCCGGTGAGATCCAGACCCGGGCCGAGTTCGACCACCAGCTGACCACCGGTCGGCTGACCGGGCTGACCGTGCAGGGTCTGCGGCTCGACCTCGCACCGGTACCCGACCTGACCAGCATCGACGTCGCCGGCACCCTCTTCGTCGGTTGCCGGTTCGCGTCCCGGGACGTGGGCGCCGACCTGGTCCGGCGCGGCGCGAACGTGGTGCCGCCGTTCTCGGGGTTGCCGTACCCGACCCAGCCGACGCACCTCTACACCCCGGACGACCTGGCCGCCGGGTTCGCCGAGGGCGGGTTCACCGGGATGTACGACACCCGGGTGTACGACCACTACCGAGCGCACGGCGGCGCGCTGCCGGACGTCAAGGAGGCACTGGGCCAGCGGCTGCACGACCACGGCGTGGACAACGCGCTGGCCGACGCCACCCGGGTCTGGCTGACCGCGCACGGGCCGCAGTCGGTGGTGGGCATCATGGGCGGGCACGCGGTGCGGCGCGGCAGTCCCGCGTACCGGATGGCGGCCGTGCTGGGTTGGGAGCTGGCGCGGGCCGACCGGCTGGTGGTGACCGGCGGCGGCCCCGGTGTGATGGAGGCCGCGAACCTGGGCGCCTACCTGGCGGACCGGCCGGCGACCGACGTGACGGCCGCTATCGACCTGCTGGCCACCGCCCCCGACTTCACCGACCACCACCGGTACACGGCCACCGCGCTGACGGTCCGGCAGCGGTACGCGGGGGTGCCCCGGCAACGTGGCGACGATCTGGGCTGGGCGCGTGCCGGTGGTCTGGCCATTCCGACCTGGCTGTACGGGCACGAGCCGGCGAACCTGTTCGCCGGGCGGATCGCGAAGTACTTCTCGAACGCGATCCGGGAGGACACCATCCTGCGCCTCGCCCGGGGCGGCATCGTCTTCGCGCCGGGGCGGGCGGGCACTGTGCAGGAGGTGTTCCAGGCGGCCACCAAGACCTACTACGGCACCGACGGGGCCAGCGGGGCGTACATCTTCCTGGACCGTGCCTACTGGACCACTGAACTGCCGGTGGAGGCGCTGTTGCGGCCGCTGCTGGCCGCGTCCCCGTTCGGTGACCTGTCGTCGACGATCCACCTCACCGACGACGTGCGCGAGGCCGTACGCCTGTTGACGGCCTGACGACGACGGCCGGCTCCCCGTGCGGGAAGCCGGCCGTTGGTGGTACGTCGTTACTTGGTCATCGTGGTGCCGGTGGAGCGCAGGTCCTCGCAGGCCTGGACGACGCGGGCGGCCAGGCCGGCCTCGGCGGCCTTGCCCCAGGCGCGCGGGTCGTACAGCTTCTTGTTGCCGACCTCGCCGTCGATCTTCAGCACGCCGTCGTAGTTGCGGAGCATGTGGTCCGCGACGGGGCGGGTGAAGGCGTACTGGGTGTCGGTGTCGATGTTCATCTTCACGACGCCGTAGTCCAGAGCCTCACGGATCTCGCTGAGCAGGGAGCCCGAGCCGCCGTGGAAGACCAGGCTGAGCGGCTTGTCCTTGCCGTACTTGGCGCCGACCGCCTCCTGGATCTGGTTGAGGATCTCCGGACGCAGCTTGACGTTGCCCGGCTTGTAGACGCCGTGCACGTTGCCGAAGGTCAGCGCCGCCATGTAGCGGCCCTTCTCGCCGAGGCCGAGCGCCTCGACCATGGCCAGACCGTCATCGGTGGTGGTGTAGAGCTTGTCGTTGATGGCGTTCTCGACGCCGTCCTCCTCGCCACCGACGACGCCGACCTCGATCTCGAGGACGATCTTGCCCTTGGCGGCCTCGTCGAGCAGCTGGGCGGCGATCTGCAGGTTCTCCGCGACCGGCACGGCCGAGCCGTCCCACATGTGCGACTGGTACAGCGGCTCCTCGCCGCGCTTCACCCGCTCCTGCGAGATGGCCATCAGCGGACGGACGAACCCGTCCAGCTTGTCCTTCGGGCAGTGGTCGGTGTGCAGGGCGATGTTGACCGAGTACTTCTTGGCCACCTCGTGCGCGTACGCGGCGAACGCCACCGCGCCGGTGACCATGTCCTTGATCGACGGGCCGGAGAGGTACTCGGCGCCACCGGTGGAGACCTGGATGATGCCGTCGCTCTCCGCGTCGGCGAAGCCCTTGAGCGCCGCGTTCAGCGTCTGGGAGGAGGTCACGTTGATCGCGGGGTACGCGTACCGGCCAGCCTTGGCGCGGTCCAGCATCTCCGCGTAAGCCTCGGGGGAAGCGATGGGCATGTGATGCGCTCCTTACTTACCACTCTCGGCCGTGCTGGCCGCTGTTCTTCATTTGTGCGCCGGACCGCGCTGTCCTCCGCCCGGAAGTATCCCGTAGGTGAGGTGCGCCGGAACAACCGACCCGGGTGCCAGCCCTTTACCGCCGGTCCAGGTTGTCCGGCACGATGACGCTGATCAACCAGGTCACCACCGTCATCACGATGGCTCCCCAGAACGCCGGCCAGAATCCGTCCACCTGGAACGGCAGGTCGAGCCCGCTGGCGATCCGGTCGGTGAGCAGGAACAGCAACGCGTTGACCACCAGCGCGAACAGGCCCAGGGTCAGCAGGTAGAACACACAGCCGACGACCCGGATCACCGGCTTGAGCACCGCGTTGATCACGCCGAAGATCAGCGCCACCACGATCAGGGTGAGGACGGTGTTGCCACCCGAGCGACCGTGCACGTCGACCCCGGGCACGATCAGCGTGGTTATCCACAACGCGACAGCGGTGATCGCCAGTCTGATGAGGAAGCCCACGGCACCATCCTGGCACCGGGTCGCGTCGCCAAGGGCTGATTCCGCCTACTCGCTTCCGGGCGGTGCGCCGGCCCAACCCGTACGGTGGGTGGAAGCCATGCCCCGAGACCCCCGGGAGGGATGATGGGTCAGCCCGACGAGGACTTCACCCCCGGCGACCACCTCGCGCCCAACGAACGCGACCCCGAGGCGGACCCGGCCGACGCGGTCGAGCAGGCCACCGTCGCCGGTCCGGACGGCGTCGACAGTGAGCCGCACCGCGGCCTGGAGGTCGACGACTGGGACGCGATGGAGCAGGCCCGGGTGGTCACCGGGGACGAGGACGACTACCGCTGATTCCGTCGCGGGGTCGGCCGCCCGTTGCGACAGGGATGTTCAACCGTTCGGGTCATGAGACAAATATCGATCCGAAAGGGGTTACCGGAGGAGTCGGGGCCTCCCTAGGTTGGACGAGCGCCACCTGTACCCCCACGGGAGGACCCCCATGCTCAAGCACTCGCTCCGCTGGCTGACCGGGCTCGGCGCCGCCGGCGCGTTGATCGTCGCCTCCGCCGCCCCCGCCGTCGCCGCACCCACGATCGAGCCCTACTTCCAGGACGCCACACTGGCCATCGGCGCGACGCCGACCATCCGCGGCCTGTTCCTGTACGCCGACGAGCAGACGGTCCTCAGCGACGTCTCCGTGCGGTACGACTATCGCTCCCTGGCCGACAAGCTCACTGTGACTCCGGCGGACGGCCAGGAGTGCACCGCGCCGGAGCCGGGGGTTCTGGTCTGCGCGGAGCCCTCCGATGTCACCCTGTACGAGATGCCGCCGCTCGGCAGCGGGATCTACCGCAACGGGGCCAAGCGGGTGAACCTCGGCCTCACCGAAGATGCGCAGCTCGGCGACTCCGGCGACGTCGCTGTCAGCTTCCAGGCGGCCGGCGGGCGGCGCGGCAGCTACACCTCCCGTGTCCGGGTCGGTGAGGGGGTCGACCTGACCGGCGGGCCGTTCACCACCCTCTCCGCCAAGCCCGGTGGGAAGTTCTCGGTGCCGCTGGTAGTGGCCAACGCCGGCGACACGGTCATCAACGGATTCGTGGCGGTCTTCGATCTCAGCTACTCGATCCGCACCAAGGACCGGTTCAGCAACTGCCGCTACGCCGACGACCACCTGGTCTCCTGCCAGTTCGACGTGGACATCCCGGTGGGCACCGGGCTCGCCACAGCGCTGAACCTCGAACTCGCCAAGGACACGTACGCGCCGAGCAACCAGTCCGGCTACGCCCAGTTCATGACCACTGCCGACTTCGAGGACCTGACCCGGGTACTTGCAGCCGTCGGCGCCCGGGCGGGCACTCCCGGCAGCGGCCCGAAGCTGACTCTGGCCGAGGCGCCCGCCAGCGTGCGGCAGGCCGACCAGACCGATGTCGGCCCGGCCTACGACTACACCGGGTGGACCATCAAGACCACCGGCAAGAACGGCACCGACCTCGCGGCGATCGGTGCCACGCTCAAGGGCACGGCCGGCGCCGTCGTCACGGCGACCGTCGGCTTCCGGAACAACGGCCCGGCGACGCTCGACGGGACGAACGCTGACTACGAGGCCGCCACTCACACCGCCGTCGAGCTGCCACCGGGCACCACCGCCGTCGAGGTCCCCGACACCTGCCAGTTGCGGCAGGGCACCCGCACGTACCAGTGCGCCTCGGAGATGCTGCTGGTGGCCGGGCAGAGCTACACCACGAAGTTCCGGCTGCGTATCGACAGGGTCATTCCCAACGCCCGGGGTGCGGTGCAGGTCAACGCGCCGTGCCAGTGCCCCGCCGGCGGCAGCTTCGAGGACGACATCAAGCCGGCCAACGACAGGGCCACCATCGTGGTCAACGCGGCCCAGGGCGGCGGCCAAGGCGATGGTGACGGCGGTGGTGGCGGTGGCGGCGGTGGTTCGCTGCCCATCACCGGCGCCCCCACCAGCCTGATCGCCGGCATCGGCGCCCTGCTGCTCGTCACCGGTGCGGGCTGCTACCTGCTCGCCCGACGCCACGGCGGCCGCTTCGTCGCCTGACCCACCCCGACCCGACCGACGCCCCGCCGACCCGTACCGGGTCGGCGGGGCGTCGTTGTGATGTCCTCGTCCGTCACCGGACGGGATTGACCTGCTCCGGGTGCTGCGCCGCCCACTGCGCCACCCGATCCTCCCGCAGCGCGGCGAGGAACTCCGGGCCCTGCTTCGGGTCCAGCGGCAGACGCGAAGCGTTGCCCGCCGGGGGGCCGACCGGCAGGCTGAGCCCCACCGGGTCGACTGTCTTCAGCTCGGGTAGCACCGCCACCAGCCTGGTCAGCGGCAGGCCGTCGTCGTCGACCGCCAGACCCTTGCCGGCGGCCGACAGCAGCGCGGTGAGCCGGACCGGACTGGTCAGCACGTCCTGGGCGACAGCCCGCCGGACCAGCCCGGCGACGTAGCGCTGGGCGTTACGGTCCCGGTCGGACGCGCCGTCGGGCGGGTACCGCCGTTGCCGCAACAGGTCGACGGAGGCATCGCCGTCGAGCAGCTGACAGCCGGCCGGGAAGGTCCGGCGGGTGTGCCAGGACCGAACCTCCTTCGGAAGGCACACCTCCACCCCGTCGACCGCCTCGGTGATCCGACGCAGCCCGGCGAAGGTCAGCACCGCGCCGGCGTCGACGCGTACCCCGGTCAGGTCGGCGACCACCTGGCGGGTCAGGTCGTAGCCGGCGTCCAGGTCGGGCCGGGGTTCGCCGGCGCCGGTGTAGAACGCGCTGTTGAGCTTCTCGACCCCCCGGCCGGGGATCGAGACCTCCAGGTCGCGCGGCAACGAGATGAGGTACGGCCGGCTCCGGTCGGCCGGGATGTGCACCAGCAGGACGGAGTCCGCCAACCGGTACGACGGTTGGTCGCCGAAGCCGTCCACACCGACCAGCAGGACGTTCAGCGCCCCGGACTGCGCGCCAGCCGGTTGACCGGACAACGACGGGCCCTCCACCTGTCGATCGGGGCGCAGGTGCGGCACCCCGACTCCGAGCGCGCCGAGCAGGGCGAGCGTGACGCCGGCGGCCTGGAACCGCTGCCGACGGCGACGGCGGACAGCGGCGAGCCGGTCGATCGCGACCCGCAGCGGACCCGTCGACGGGGTCAACGGTTCGTGCCGGACGAACGCGGCACGCAGGTCATCCTCGATCA
Organism: Micromonospora trifolii; assembly: GCF_022229005.1. GTDB lineage: Bacteria > Actinomycetota > Actinomycetes > Mycobacteriales > Micromonosporaceae > Micromonospora > Micromonospora trifolii. The sequence continues at coordinate 162,004 of NZ_JAKKFD010000008.1, read as the reverse complement.
TGTTCACGCCTCCACGTACTCGGCCCGGAGCGTGGCCAGGGCCCGGGAGATGGACGAACGGACGGTCCCGACGGCACAGCCGAGAGTGTCGGCGATCTCGACGTCGGGCAGGTCTTCGTAGTAGCGCAGCACCAGAGCCGCCCGCTGCCGACGCGGCAGCCGGGACAGCCAGGACCAGACCTGATCCCGGTCCACGGCGGACTGGGCATGGTCGGTGGGCATCGGCACCGACGTGTCGGGCTCCCCGCGCAGCAGCACCCGGCGAACCCACGAGCCGCGCCGCCAGTCGACGTACTGGTTGGTGAGCATCCGGCGTACGTAACGCTCGGGCGAGTCCGCGCGGGCGACCCGACGCCAGTTGAGCTGGACCCGGACCATGGTCTCCTGGACCAGATCCTGAGCCTGGTGTGGTTCGCCGGTCAGCATGACCGCGTACCGCAGTAGCGGGGCCAGCCGCGTGTCCGCGAACTCCTCGTACGTCACTGCACCTCCCGGGGGCTCCTGCCACAGATGACGGAAGCGGACCGACCGAACGTTGCGGCGACTCTGATCAACCTTTTGGTTCGTCTTATCCAGTGGGCGGCTCCGGGGGATGCAATCAGCCTTAGCGATTCCTTAAGATCCGCAGGCTCCACCTGATCCCCCAACTGGAGGAACCCCCTCATGCTCACCCACTCCACCCGGCGTTGGCTCGCCGGACTGGGCGTAGCAGGCGCGTTCGTCGCTGCCTCCGCCAGCCCGGCCGTCGCCGCCCCCGCGGCCGAGTTCGACCTGTACTTCGAGGACGTCACCGTCGCCGCCGATTCGGCTGGCGTCGTTCGGTCGCCGTCCGTGTACAGCAGCGAGTCCGCAGTGCTCAACGAGGTCTCGGTTCGTTACGACTACAGCAGCCTCGCCGGCAAGGTCACGCTGGCGGGCGAGAGCGGTAACGACTGCACCGCCGACGGCGAGGGCGTCCTGCTCTGCCGCGAAAACGGTCCGGTCACCGTCGACGGGTTGTACGGCGGCTTCTTCGGGGAGGTCGTCATCGCGCCGACCGACAAGGCAGCGAAGGGCGACACCGGCGAGCTGAAGATCAGCCTCAAGGTCGCCGGCAAGGAGGCCTCCAGCTACGCCTCCCAGATCCGGGTCGGCGAGGGCGTCGACCTGCAGGGCGGGCCGGACTCCACTGTGACGGCGGCACCCGGCGGCAAGTTCCAGGCGCCGGTGACGGTGTTCAATGCCGGCACGACCGAGGTCGATGGTGTCGTGGCCATGTTCGACACCGACTACGGCATCCGGACCAAGGAGCGGTTCGACAACTGCCTCTACGCCGACGACTTCCTCTTCGCCTGCGAGTTCGATGAGAAGATCCCGGCTTCCGGGGGCGCGACGGCGACCTTCAACTACGAACTGGCCACCGACACCTACGCGCCAGGTCGCGAGTACAGCTACGCCTGGTTCATGACCCCTGCCGACTTCGAGGATCTCCTCGGGATCCGCAAGGAGGCCGGCGCGGAAGAGGCCCGTCGCGGCACCGGCAAGACGCTGTCGCTGAAGGCGGTCTCCGCCGCTCGCGCGGCCCGTGCCGTGCAGACCGACACCGACCCCAGCAACAACTTCAGCGAGCTGAAGGTAGAGGTGACTGGCAAGAACGGCGCCGACCTGGAGGCCGTCGGTGCCACGCTCAACGGCAAGAAGGGTGCCGAGCTGACCGCCGCCCTCGGTTTCCGCAACAACGGTCCGGCGACGCTGGACTACCTCCGCAGCGACTCCAACGTGACGTACGTCGACGTGACGGTCCCGACCGGTACCACCGCCGTCGAGGTGCCGGTGGACTGCGCTCCGCGGACCGGCAGTGACGTCGAGTGGCCGGAGGCGGGCACCCCCGGCGCCAGCGAGTACCGCTGCTACCCGGGCCCGTTCGCGGCGGCCGGTGAGACCCTGACCGGTGAGTTCACGTTCCGGATCGACAAGGTGGTCGCCAACGCCACCGGCACCATCAAGGTCAACGTGCCGTGCGAGTGCGATGGCGGCTTCTACGAGGATCTGAAGCCCGCCAACGACGTCGCCAAGATCCTGGTCAACGCGGCCAGCGGCGCGGGCGGTGGCACGGGCGGCGGTGACGGTGACGGTGACGGCGGTTCGCTGCCGATCACCGGTCAGTCCACCGGGCTGATCGCCGGCCTCGGCGCGCTGCTGCTCGCCGCGGGCGCCGGCGGCTACCTGGTGGCCAAGCGCCGCCGGACCCGCTTCGTCGCCTGACCCACTTCGCACCGCAGGTGCCCCGTCGACCACCACGGTCGGCGGGGCACCGTCGTAGGACCTGCGGCGCGGGCGGGTGGTGACGGGCCGGTCCGGCGCGGCCGGGACCCTGGGCTTCGGTACCCTTTGTGGCCGTGGACACAGCTGAGAAGACCCGCGCTCTCGTGGAGAGCGTCGCTTTGAACCCGCTCGATCCCAAGGATCTGTTGCAGACCTTCGGGCTGATCGGCGTGTGGGTGATCCTCTTCGCCGAGACCGGCCTGCTGGTGGGCTTCTTCTTTCCGGGTGACTCGCTGCTGTTCCTCGCCGGCGTCGCCTCGTCACCGGTGGCGGACGCGATCTTCGGCGACGGCACCCGCCTCTCCCTCGTCGGCCTGCTGATCGGTGGGCCGATCTGCGCGATCGTCGGCGCCCAGCTGGGGCACTGGCTCGGCGCGCGGTACGGCCGGCCGATGTTCGAGCGGCCGAACTCCCGGCTCTTCAAGAAGGAGTACGTGGAGAAGGCCGAGTACTACTTCCAGAAGTTCGGCCCGGCGAAGGCCGTCGTGCTGGCGCGCTTCATTCCGATCGTCCGGACGTTCCTCAACCCGGTCGCGGGCGCGCTCGGCATGCCGGCGAAGAAGTTCCTGCTCTGGAACATCGTCGGCGCGGTGCTCTGGGTGGACGGCATCCTGCTGATCGGCTACCTGCTGGCTGAGCAGATCTACCAGGCCATCGGCGACAAGATCGACCACTACATCCTGCCGGTGGTGGCCCTGATCATTCTGATCTCGGTGCTGCCGATCTTCTTCGAGTTCCTTCGCGACCGGCGGGCTCGTAAGCGCGGCGAGGCGGTCGCGGTGGTCGCGGCGGCCAGTGCCGCCGGCGCTGTGGAGGCGGCTCGCGAGGCGTTCGACCACGACCGGCACCAGCACGGCGGTCAACGCCCGGAGCACGGTCAGGATCGTTGAGCGGTACGACGACGGCCGGCCCCCTGGTGAGGGGGTCGGCCGTCGGCATGTCGAACCCGGCCTCCGGTGGTGCGACCGGGGACGAGCAGGTGTCAACCACCGGTGGCGCCACCCCTGGCTCGCCACCGGACGCCGGCCCCAACTCGGGACGGCGTGTAGTGCCTACGTCAGCGGGCCTTCTTGGTGGCCCGCTTACGCGGCGGGGTCAGCAGGTCGGCGATCGTCGCGATCGCACTCGGGACCAGGCTGTAGTACGCCCAGACACCGCGCTTCTCCCGCTGCAACAAGCCAGCCTCGGTGAGGATGCGCAGGTGGTGACTGACCGTCGGCTGAGAGAGGCCGAGCGGCGCCGTCAGGTCACAGACGCACGCCTCGCCCTCGGGGGCCGACTGGATCAGGCTGAGCAGCCGCAACCGAGCAGGATCAGCAAGGGCCTTGAGGACCCCGGCGAGACGCTCGGCATCGGCACGTTCGATCGGCTCGCCGTTTAGCGGCGAGATCTGAGGCATAGTCATTTCGGCCAACGCAGTTCCCACGTATTCCATCCTTCCACCAGCAGCATCGATCCGCCTGCATATCAGCAGATCCGAATCGGCAGACTTTTACGCCACAAGGCCGAGGTCAGCCAACGTATAGGCCGCCCGGTACGGCAATCCGGCGGCTCGCACCGCGTCGCCGGCGCCTCGATCAACAATAACCACCACACCCACGACTTCCGCCCCGGCCTCGCGAAGCGCCTCGACAGCCGTCAAAACACTTCCGCCCGTCGTCGATGTGTCCTCCACCGCCAACACTCGGCGGCCAGCCACCTCCGGTCCCTCGATCCGCCGCTGAAGACCGTGAGCCTTGCCCGCCTTGCGCACCACAAAGGCGTCCAGGGCCCGGCCGGTCGGAGCGGCGGCGTGCAGCATCGAGAGCGCGACAGGATCCGCCCCCAGGGTGAGGCCCCCGACGGCGTCGAACTCCCAGTCGGCGGTGAGGTCGAGCAACACCCGGCCGACCAGAGGAGCGGCCCGGTGATGGAGCGTGACGCGCCGCAGATCCACGTACCAGTCTGCCTCGCGCCCCGACGAGAGCACGACCCGGCCGTGGACCACAGCCAGGTCGGTAATGAATTTACGCAGGTCGTCGTGGTCCCCCATGGCGATAGAGGTTACTGCGCAACTCTGAACGCCGTGTGCGGGGTCCACCCTGATCAGCCTCGGGGGGAACCGATGACTGGCGATGTTCGACTACGCTCAGCAACTGGCCCGACAGCGGCGTGCCAGCGGCGTCCCACCACTCACTCGGGGTCGGCGGGCCGATCGAAGCTCAGCGCTCGTCGCGACCGATCCGGCCGCGGGTGTCCCGCGCGACCGCCTGGAGCAGCCGCCGCGGCGCGTGTCGCATACCGGCGACGACCACCTTGTACTTCCACGCCGGGATGCTGACCATCTTGCCTTTGCGCAGGTCACGCAGGGCTTCGTCCACGACATCCTCGGCCCGCAGCCACAGCCACTCCGGCGTCTTGGACATGTTGATGCCGGCTCGCTGATGGAATTCGGTGCGCGTGTAGCCGGGGCAGAGGGCCATCACCTGAACGCCGAACGGCCGCGCGGACTGCCCGACGGACTCACTGAAGTTGGTGACCCACGCCTTGCTGGCGGAGTACGTCGATCCGGGCATCGCGGTGCCGAACCCGGCGACCGAAGAGACATTTATCACTGCCCCATTTCGCCGTTCAGTCATCGGTCGAAGCGCCGCAAGGGTCAGCCGCATGACCGCGTGCACGTTGAGTCGCAACAGTCGTGCCTCGTCCTCCGCCGTCGAGCGCAGGAACGGTTTGTTCAGGCTGATCCCCGCATTGTTGACCAGCAGGTGCACCGGGCTGCCGTCGGCGAGCCGCTGCTCCACGATGGCGCAGCCGTCGTCGGTGGACAGATCCGCCGGGATCGTCTCCACCTCGCGTCCGTACGTGGAGCCCAGCTCGGTGGCCAGCTCGGTGAGGCGCGCCGCGTCGCGGGCGACGAGCACCAGATGCCAGCCGTCGGCGGCCAGTCGTCGCGTGAACGCCGCGCCGATGCCGGCGGTGGCCCCGGTGATCAGGGCTCGGCGCTCGGCAGTCGTGGGGTCGAGCGTCACGGGGTGGTCCTCACCTGGGCGGGTACGGGGGCGCGTGCGGCGCCGACGGGGGCTGGTGCGGGGCGGGCGTGAACATGGGCGGCGCGGTTGGTGCCGTCGAGCGGTGGCGGCCGAACCAGCTGGTCGCCGCCGGCAGCGCCAGCAGCGTAGCTACTACAAGGTAACCGAGCGCCTGTGCGACGGAAAGCCCGGCGTTGAGCGGGATCCACCAGGACGGGTACGCGTCGCCGATCAGACCCAGCAACTCGGCGAGGGCCTGCTCGCCGGAGCCCAGTTGCAGTGGCGCGGCACGTTCTCCGACGACCACCGCCACGCTGCAACAGCCGGCGAGCACGCCGAGCCCACTGACCACCCAGGTCGCCACCCGGACGCCGTTGCGACCGGCCAGCAACCCGAAGGCGAGGCCAGCGAGCAGCGGCGCGGAGAGCACCGCCACCACCGCCGACAGCACAGCGGACGCGCGGAGCAGAGTCACCACGTCATCGATCTGCTCCGGGCTCGCCGAAGTGTCGCGGGCGGCGGAGCGGAACGCGTCGACAGTCCCGCCCAGCACCACCAGGTCCACCACGGCGTACGCGAGCGCGGCGACCGCCATCACCAACAGCACTGTCGCGGCCGACAGGACGGCGGCGGGCCTGCGGGCCGGTGCCGATTCCGGGTACGACACGACGAATCCCTCCGGTAGGCGTCGGGTTGCAACCTACTCGGAGGGATCGTCGGCGTCGTGCTTATCGAGCCGTCAGCTCGTCGACGGCGGGGTTGACCCGGGCCGATCCGTGGGCGGCGTGTCGTCCGGGCGGTTCGCGGCCGGCGGCGGCGGGTAGCTCGGCTCCCCACTCGACGGATAGCCCGGCTCACCGGACGCCTGCGGGTAACCGGGCTGACCCGGCGCCTGCGGGTGGCCCGGGTAGCTGGCGCCCGGGGTGGGCGGCTCCCAGCCTGCGGTCTGCTTGCGGAAGAACGGGTTCGCCTTCGGCAGCGCCAGCAGGACCAGCGCCGTGATCAGTGCGATCAGGCTGAGCACATTGAGCAGGAGGCTGACCGGGGTGACCCAGGAGGGCAGGGCCTCCTCCAGGCGGCGCTGGATCTCCTCCGGGCTCGGCCCGTCGCCGGTAGTTCCGCCACCGGTGTTGAAACCGCCGGCCGCGTTGCTGAGCAGGCTACCGCCGACGCAGCAGACCATGATGCCGCCGACGATCCAGGTGGTGATCCGGGCGCCGTTGCGGCCCTGGTTGTTGAACAGGGCCAGCACGCCCAGCACGACCGCGAGCAGCAACAGGACGATGCTGCCGCCGATGCCGACGACGGCGAAGACGTCGGCCACCTGGTCACCGTCGGTGGTGCTGCCCTCGTACGCCGCACGGAGCGCGTCGCGCGTCTTGCCGAAGGTGCTGAGCGAGATGATCAGACTGATCACCTGGAGTGCCAGGAACAGGAAGAGCAGGTAACTGGAAATCGACACAATGGATGGCCGCTGACGGGCCGGCGTGCTCTGGGAATCGACCACGATTCTCCTTCCCTAAGATCGCGCCCACACCGTATCGACAACCGGCCAGTTCGGCATGCCGTGACGAGCCCGGCGCGTCCGCCCGGTCCGGCTGAGCGGGCCTCAGGCCTGGGGCGGTCGGATCGTCAGGTCGGCGGGGTCGAGCAGGTCACCGCGGGCCACCCGCCAACCCTCTTCGCCGTACGCCTCGAAGGAGAGCCGCGCGGCGCCGCCGGACTGGTAGTCGTGGTAGCGCATCGTCCCGGTCGACGGCAGCTCGGTCTCGCCGGTGGCTGTGTAACGCGCCTGCCCGGTCTCAGCCCAGGTGTAGCGCCGCCCACCGAGTTCGATGGTCGGGGCGCCCGGTGTGACGGTGGCACCCGGTTCGGCGGTCCAGAAGACCAGCTCGAGTTCTGGGCCGTCCTCCACCGAGAGCCGGTGGCGGGTGCCGGAGTCGTCGTCGAGGAGGTGCTGCACCCAGCTCCAGTCACCCTCGACCAGGCGGATCGTGGCGCTCACCGCGTACTCCCGCTCGCGGATACACACGCGGTCGCCCGGGGTCAGGCGGAGCGGGCCGCCGCGCGGCGGCTCTGTCGGCTCGCCGTCGGGCGGGCCCGTCGGCCGCCGGCGGGCCCGCACGACGACCACGACGACCACTACCACCACGAGTACGGCAACAGCCGCCACCAGGCATGTCACCAGCGCGTCCACCCGACCACCTCCCCAGGTACGTCGGCGCAGACGGTAACAACCTTCGGCACCAGGAAGGCCCGCGCTGTGGCCGACAGCTCAGCTAGCGAAGGCCGTCCGGTGCGTCCTGCGGAGGCGCCGTCGACGGACCGGTTGGCCCTGGTGACGAGCTTGGCGCGCCCGGCGTCAGGTGCGCGGCAGGGTCGGGGCAGATCAGGTAGCCGGGTGGGAGCGGCAGGAACGGAACCGTCGGATATCCGTATCCGGGCGGGACGTAGGTGGGGCCGGGCATCGCCCAGGCCGGGCCGGCGAGCGCCTCGTTCGCGGCACGCGGCACGAACCAGCGGTTCGCCGGTGGCAGCGCCAGCAGCAGGACCACGGCCGCGGAGAGTGCCAGGACGGTCAGCACCCCCAGCCCTGCCGCGGGGAAGAACAGGTCGTCCCAGGGGTCGGTGCCGGCGTAGAGCGTGTCGAAGAAGGTCGAGGTCTCCCACTCCTCGTCCCAGTCCGGTGGCGGCTCCGCCCCCATCTCCGGGGTGGTCAGCAGGGGGACGAGAAATCCGCCGGAGCAGCACTGCGCGAAGCAGACCAGCAGTTGCGCGCCACTGGCGACGAAGACCAGGATCCGCGCGAGGTTGGCGCCCCGCCGGACCGGAACGGCGGTGGCCGCCAGCCAGACCGCGAGCAACACCGCCGGTACGCCGAGGATCAGCGTCATCGCGACGTTGCCCTGCCGCTCGCCGGTCACCTCGGCCGGGTCGGCGTCCGGCACCAGTCGCACCGCGCGGTCGATCTGGCCATTGAAGTGCACCGCCTCGGCCACTGTCAGCGCGGCCAGGCCGAGCAGCACCAGCGCCACTGCCAGTTGCAGCCAGAACGCGATGGTCACGGTGGCCGGGCGGGGCGGACGCGACGCGGTGGCGGGCGGGTTCATGGCCCGCAACGTACGGCCCGTCGACGGCGACCGGCAGGACCAATCGGGCAGTACCGACCGGCGAATGGATCATGCCGCGGCGAGCCGCCGGCTGGCGTACGTGCCAAGGGTTTCGCGGTCCATCACGCACCCCACGAAGGTGGTGAACTCGCTCGGGTCGTCCCGCAGCGACGTCCAGGCCGCTCGGGCCGCTTCCGGGTCGACGCGCTCCAGCAGCGAGGCCGCGTACGCCCGGCCGGCGGGTGTGCCGTCAGCCAGCACCCGGTCGAGTTGGCGGCGTACCTCCTCGGGGTGGTCGTCGAGAGCGGCCGAGACCTGCTCGTACGCCTCCGTCACCGGCAACAGGGTGCCAGCGATCCCCACCCCACCGAAGGCAAGCGTGTCAGCCGCCGCCAACGTGTCGGCGGCCGCACCAAGTTCCCGCTCCCATTTCTTCTTCCCAATCCCAAACATGCCCCAACTCTTTCCCCACCCGCCCCACTTCGACCCCGTTGATCATGAAGTTATTGCCACGACACGCCGCGCGGTCGGGCAATAACTTCATGATCAACACGGGGAGGGTGGGGTTAGGCGGGGACTACCGACAGGGCGTTGGTACTTGGGGCGCGGTCTACCTTTACTGTTTGGCCGTCGCGGATCGATCCGCTCAGGAGGGCCTTGGCCAGTTGATCTCCGATTGCCGTCTGGACGAGGCGACGGAGCGGGCGGGCACCGTAGATCGGGTCGTAGCCGTGCTCGGCCAGCCACTCACGGGCGGACTCGGTGACGTCCAGTGCCAATCGGCGGTCCGCAAGACGGTTTCGCATCCGGTTCAACTGGATGTCGACGATGGAACGCAGGTCGTCCCCGCGCAGCGAGGCGAAGACCACTATGTCGTCCAGCCGGTTGAGGAACTCCGGCTTGAAGTGTGACCGGACCACGGCCAGCACGCCCTCCCGGCGCTGCTCGTCGGCCAGCGTCAGGTCGGAGATCACCGACGACCCGAGGTTGGACGTGAGGATCAGGATCGCGTTGCGGAAGTCCACGGTGCGGCCCTGGCCGTCGGTGAGCCGACCGTCGTCGAGCACCTGGAGCAGCACGTCGAAGACGTCCGGGTGGGCCTTCTCCACCTCGTCCAGCAGCACCACCGAGTACGGCCGTCGGCGCACCGCCTCGGTGAGCTGACCACCCTCGTTGTAGCCGACGTAGCCGGGCGGCGCACCGACCAGCCGGGCGACCGAGTGCTTCTCGCCGTACTCGCTCATGTCGATGCGGACCATGGCCCGCTCGTCGTCGAAGAGGAACTCGGCGAGGGCCTTGGCCAACTCCGTCTTGCCGACACCGGTGGGGCCGAGGAAGAGGAAACTGCCGGTCGGGCGATCCGGGTCGGCGATACCGGCCCGGGCACGGCGTACCGCGTCGGAGACCGCGCCGACCGCCTCGGCCTGGCCGACCACCCGGCCGCCCAGCGAATCCTCCATCCGCAGCAGCTTGGCCGTCTCACCCTCCAGTAGGCGGCCGGCGGGAATGCCGGTCCAGGAGGCGACCACAGCGGCGATGTCGTCCGCGCCGACCTCCTCCTTGAGCATCGCGCCGTCGGCCTGGAGCTGGGCCAGCTCCTCCGCGGCCTGCTTCAGCTCGACCTTCAGGGCGGGGATCCGGCCGTAGCGCAGCTCGGCGGCGCGTTCCAGCTCGCCGTCCCGCTCGGCCCGCTCGGCCTCACCGCCGAGACGTTCCAACTCCTCCTTGGCGGCGGAGAGCTTGGTGATGTGGCTCTTCTCCGTCTGCCAGCGCTCGGAGAGCACTGTGAGCTGCTCGCGCTTGTCGGCCAACTCCTTGCGGAGCCGCTCCAACCGCTCGGCCGAGGCGGCGTCCGGCTCCTTGGCCAGGGCCATCTCCTCGATCTCCAACCGGCGGACCGCCCGCTCGATCTCGTCCACCTCGACCGGACGGGAGTCGATCTCCATCCGGAGCCGGGACGCGGACTCGTCGACCAGGTCGATCGCCTTGTCGGGCAGGAACCGTTCGGTGATGTAGCGGTCGGACAGCGTCGCGGCGGCGACCAGCGCGGCGTCGGTGATCCGCACGCCGTGGTGCACCTCGTAGCGCTCCTTGAGCCCCCGCAGGATGCCGATGGTGTCCTCGATGGTTGGCTCACCGACCAGCACCGGCTGGAAACGGCGCTCCAGCGCCGGGTCCTTCTCGATGTGCTCGCGGTACTCGTCCAGCGTGGTGGCGCCCACCATGCGCAGCTCACCACGGGCCAGCATGGGCTTGAGCATGTTGCCGGCGTCCATCGAGCCTTCGCCCTTGCCGGCGCCGACGACTGTGTGCAGCTCGTCGAGGAACGTGATGACCTGCCCGTTGGAGTTCTTGATCTCCTCCAGGACGGACTTCAGTCGCTCCTCGAACTGGCCGCGGTACTGCGCGCCGGCGACCATCGCGCCGAGGTCCAGCGAGATCAGCTTCTTGTCGCGCAGTGACTCGGGCACGTCGCCGGTGACGATCCGCTGGGCCAGGCCCTCGACGATCGCGGTCTTGCCGACGCCGGGCTCGCCGATCAGCACCGGGTTGTTCTTGGTACGCCGGGAGAGCACCTGGATGACCCGACGGATCTCGGAGTCCCGACCGATTACCGGGTCGATCTTGCCGTCCCGGGCGCTGGCGGTGAGGTCGACGCCGTACTTGGTCAGGGCCTGGTAGGTCTGCTCGGGGTCGGCGGTGGTGACCCGACGGTCCCCACCGCGAACTGTCGGGAAGGCGGCGACCAGTGCCTCCTCGGTGGCACCGGCGGTCTTCAACGCGCCGGACACCGCCCCGCCCACCTGGGCCAGACCGGCGAGCAGGTGCTCGGTGGAGGTGTACTCGTCGCCCAGCGGCCGGGCGATCTGCTCGGCGGCGCCGATGGCGTTGACGAACTCCCGAGCCAACGTCGGCTCGGCGATGCTGGAGCCGTGTGCGGCCGGCAGGTTGTCGACAGCGCGCTGGGCGGCCCGGCGCAGCTCGGTCGGGTCGGCCCCGACGGCGCGCAGCAGACCGGTGGCGGTCGAGCCGTCGGTGTCCAGGAGTGACAGGAGCAGGTGCCAGGGCTCGACCGTGGCGTGACCACGCTGGTTGGCCAGCGCGACCGCGCCCGTGATGGTTTCGCGGCTCTTGGTGGTGAGTCTTTCGGTGTTCATGGGCTCCCCCGGATCGGCGTTGTCCATTGGGTTGGACACAACCAGAGTTGAGCGTATTCCGCTCAACCTTAGCGCGTGATGCCCATCACTCCCGGCGACGCCACCGCCAGTCGAACTCGCCGGCCGCCGGGGCCGGGCCGGGCAGCGGGTCCGTGTCCGGCACCGACGACAGGCCGGCCAGCAGGACCGCGAGCTGCCGCCGGCGCAGTTGGCGGGTCCGCTCCGGATCGGGTACGCGGACAGCGGCGCACGCCTCCAACAACAACCCCAGATCGTGCACGACAGCGTCGGGGCGCAGCCGCCCGCTGGCATGGGCGCGGTCGACGAGGGTGGCGGCCAACTCGCCGGCGCGCATCGCGTCCCGACCCATCTCCTCGGTCGGGGTGAAGGTGCCGGCCAGGTGGACGGTGAGCGAGTGCACGTCGGCGTCGACCACCCGGGCCAGGAAGCCGGTGAACGCGGCCCAGTCGTCCGGCTCGGCGAGGGCGGTCTCGGCCTCCTCGACGTACCGGCGCAGCCCGTCGTGGCAGAGCTGGCGCAGCAGGTCCTCCTTGCCCGCGTACCGCCGATAGAGGGCGCTGATCCCGACGCCCGCGCGTTCCGCGACGGCAGCGATCGGGGCCTTCGGGTCGTCGAGGAAGACGGCCCGGGCGGCTTCGAGGATGACCTCGTCGTTGCGGGCGGCCTGGGCGCGGCGACCGCCCAGCGTCTTGCCGGAAGTCGTTGACATGCCCCCAGCCTAACAGTGGAACGGATCGTTCCGCTCTGTTATGGTGCTTGCAGAACGAAACATTCCGTTCCGAAGGAGTTCCGTCATGAGTGACGCCGCGATCCGCCCATTCCGCGTCGAGATCCCGCAGACCGCCCTCGACGACCTGGCCGCCCGGCTGGGCCGCACCAACTGGCCCGCCGACCTGCCCGGCGCGGACGACTCGTACGGGATGAGCAGCGACCGGGTGCGCACCCTCGTCGACCGGTGGCGGGGCGAGTTCGACTGGCGAGTCGTCGAGGCCCGCCTGAACGCCCACCAGCAGTTCGTCACCGAGATCGACGGCGAGCAGATCCACTTCCTGCACGTCCGGTCGTCCCGGCCGGACGCCACCGCGCTCGTGCTCACCCACGGCTGGCCCGGCTCGGTGCTGGAGTACCTCGACGTGATCGCCCCGCTCACCGAGCCGACCGACAGGGACGCGCCGGCCTTCCACGTGGTCATCCCGTCACTGCCCGGCTTCGGCTTCTCCGGCCCGACCCGCAGCGCCGGCTGGAACCGGTTCCGCATCGCCCGGGCCTGGGCCGAGCTGATGAACCGCCTGGGGTACGACAGCTACGGCGCGGTCGGCAACGACGCCGGCTCGATGATCGCGCCGGAGCTGGGCCGGGTCGACCCGGGGCGGGTGCTCGGCGTACACGTCACCCAGCTCTTCTCATTCCCCTCCGGCGACCCGGCCGAGTTCGCCGGGCTCTCCGAGACGGACCAGGCGGCGCTCGGGCACCTCCAGTGGTTCTACGAGAACAAGTTCTCCTTCAACCAGGTGCACAGCCAGCAGCCGCAGACCCTGGCGTTCGCGCTGGCCGACTCGCCGGTGGGGCTGCTCGCCTGGAACGCCCAACTCTTCGACGAGAGCCTGGACGCCGACTTCATCCTGGCCAACGTGGCGCTCTACTGGTTCACCGGCACGGCCGCCTCGGCGATCCGGCTCTACTGGGAGGACGCGCACGCCGGCGAGCCGCCGACCGAGCCGACCACCGCTCCGACCGCGCTGGCCATGTTCCCCGGCGACTTCCAGTCCATCCGTCGCTTCGCCGAGCGGGACCACGCGAACATCGTCCGGTGGACTGCGTACGAGACCGACGTCGACGGCCGGGGCGACGTCGGCGGCCACTACGCGGCCCACCAGGCCACCGAGGTGCTGGTCGCCGACATCCGCCAGTTCTTCGCCAGCCTCCACTGACCCGAATCGATCGGTGCCCGCTCCGCTCGACCGGGGCGGGCGCCGACCGCTTGATCCACTCGACTTACAGAAAGTCGGGTTATCCGGACCGCCAGGACACCGCGCCATCCTGAAAACCGAGTCGATCACGGTTCTGTACGGCCACTAAGGGCCGATTCGCCGGGGCAACCGGGCGGTGCACGGGGTCTCGTGGTCGGCGCGGAGCACGCAGCGACGGCCACCGTCCAGCCGACGGTCGCAGAAGACCCAGTGCCGTACCCCCTGGTTGTCCTCGGTCGAGACGGTGATCCCGCCGAGGTCGATCCGGGCCAGGAAGGCCAGCGACCGACCGGCGGTTCGCCCCAGCATCTTCGCGCGCGCCAGGTCGGGGGCGGATATCGGCAGGTGAATGACGAACCGCCCGGTCATCGCCGCCACCCTCGGTCCACCATCAGCGCTGCTCCTCTCCTGGCGGGGCGGATCGCTGGCACGGCCGTTTGCCCGAGGGGAGCGCACGGCCGTGCCAGCGCGACACGGACGACCCGGCCGAGGAGGCCGGCTGCCTACCAGGCTTTCCACACCCCGAGTGCCCGCCCGATCAACATACAATGCAAAGCATTGCAGGACAACCAGTGACCATGCTTAGCACGCGAAGTGTTGGCCGACCGGCCAACCGCATGGGAAGATCTTGGGGCCTACCAGGAGTTGCCCCATGCCCCGAGTTTCGGACCGCCAACGCATCGCGCAGGACATCCGCGACAAGATCGCTTCCGGCGAATACGCGCCAGGCGACAAGCTGCCCTCGTTGCGTGAAATGACCGCGCACTACGGCGTCTCCGCCGAGCCGGTCCGATCAGCGCTACTGATTCTGCAGGCCGAAGGCCTGACCGAGGGACATCAAGGCAAAGGCACCTACGTCAGCCACCCAAAGTAGATCCACCCGGGTTCATTGAAGTCGGGGTGTCCCGCCGCGCCGGATGCCCCGACTTCAATGAACCCGGGTGGATCATGGCCGTTGAGCTGCGCCGGGGCCGGCCCGCAGGGCGCTGTCCGTCCAAGATCTGCGCTCTGTTCACGAAGCGGTAGCCTTGGAGAGTGCGAGTACGTGTCGAGCAGACCGCCTTACCCGGGATCGGGGTACGTCACGATCTGGTGACGGAGTCCGGACGCCGCCTGGGCGTCGTTTCCCACCGCAATGGCCGCCGTGATCTCGTTCTCTACGATCCCGACGATCCCGACGCCTGCCAGTCGGACATTCCGCTGACCGACGACGAGGCCGAGGCTCTGGCCGACATCCTCGGCGCGTCGCTGATGCTCGGCCAGCTCTCCGGGCTCCGGGAGCAGGCCGCCGGTCTGCTCACCGAGCAGATCGCCATCACGGCCGGGTCCCCGTACGTCAACCGGAAGCTCGGCGACACCAAGGCGCGTACCCGCACCAGCGCCTCCATCGTGGCTGTACTGCGCGAAGGCGAAGTGATCGTCTCGCCACTCCCCTCCTTCCGCTTCGCGGCCGGCGACGTGGTGGTCGTTGTCGGGACCCGTAGAGGTCTCGACGGCGTCTCCGCCATCCTCGCCGACAGTGACCCGGACGGCTGAGGCGGATGCACGATTTCACCACGCTGCTCATCGAAGTCGGTGCGCTGCTGCTGCTGCTCGGGCTCCTCAGCCGGCTCAGCCGGCGGTTCGGCCTCTCTCCCATTCCTCTCTACCTGCTCGCCGGGCTCGCCTTCGGGCACGGCGGGCTCCTGCCGCTGGACGCCAGCGAGGAGTTCTTCGCAGTCGGCGCCGAGATCGGCGTCATCCTTCTGCTGGTGATGCTCGGCCTGGAGTACTCGGCCAACGAACTCGTCGGCAACCTGCGTTCGGCGGCACCGGCAGGGCTGATCGACGGCGTCCTCAACGCGCTACCCGGCGCGGGGTTCGCCCTGCTGCTCGGCTGGGACTGGGTCGCCGCCCTGGTACTCGGCGGCATCACCTGGGTCTCCTCCTCCGGCGTGATCGCCAAGGTTCTCGCCGACCTGGGCCGGCTCGGTAACCGGGAAACCCCGGTGATCCTCTCGGTGCTGGTCATCGAGGACCTGGCGATGGCCCTCTACCTGCCGCTCGTCACCGCCGTGCTGGCCGGCACCGGCCTGCTCGGAGGCGGGATCGCGCTCACCGTAGCGGTGGGTACGGTGCTGATCGTGCTGGTGGTCGCCATCCGGTACGGCCACCTGATCTCGTCCGCCCTGTCGGCGAAGGACCCGGAAGCGCTGCTGCTCGGCGTACTCGGTCTGACGTTGCTGATCGCGGGCATCGCCGCGTCGCTCCAGGTGTCGGCGGCGGTCGGCGCGTTCCTGGTCGGCATCGCCCTCTCCGGCCCGGTGGCGCACCACGCCACCGAGTTGCTCTCGCCTCTGCGGGATCTGTTCGCCGCGGTGTTCTTCGTCTTCTTCGGCCTGACCACCGACCCGCAGGACATTCCGCCGGTGCTGCTGCCGGCACTCGCCCTGGCCGTGGTCACCATGGCGACGAAGACGCTCACCGGCTACCTCGCGGCCCGCCGGGTCGGCATCGCGGAACCCGGTCGATGGCGGGCCGGTCTGGCGCTCGTACCTCGCGGTGAGTTCTCCATCGTCATCGCCGGTCTCGCGGTGGCCGCCGGGAGCGTCGAGCCGCGGTTGGCGGCGCTGGCCGCGACGTACGTCCTGATCACCGTGGTGACCGGGCCGATCCTGGCTCGGCTGCCGGACTTCCCGTGGTTCAAGCGGTGGCTGCGCAACCGCGCGGCGGCCCAGCGGCGGGAGCCGACGCCGGTCGTCGAATCACTGCGCTGAGCTCCACCTGAACGCCGCGGCGGCGTGGGTCGCACCCTCGCGGAGGTAGAAGCGGTGCGCCCCGGTACGGGCCAGGCCGGACTCCAGGAAGACGTAGTCGGCACCCTGGTCGTGCGCCCACGCCCTGACCGCCGCGAGGAGGCTGGAGCCGACACCCCGGGAGCGCCACTCGGGGTGCACGGCGAGATCCTCGATCGACGCCCGACGGCCGAAGCGCACCGAGAGGATGTCCACGTAGACGCTGGCCACCCCGACCAGCTGATCCTCGTCCGACCGCGCCTCGAAGAGTGCGACGTCCTCGTGGGCGAGCAATTGCGTGGTCCGCTCGACGGCGCGGTCGTGGTCCCAATCCACGGGACGGCTACCGGGAGGGGCGAAAAGCCACTCCAGCCCCAGGACGAACTCGGCCTCGGAGCCCCGCTGCAACCGTCTAACGTGGATTGTCATAGGAGCATCATCGGCTGCGCTGTCGATGCAATGGACCCGCCCGTGCCAACGGTTGCGGAATTGCTCCTCGCGGGTACTACCGCAGCACCCGACGGCGGGTTACCGTTTCGCCCCAGCAGCCAGGGTCCGCAGGCAGCGTTGCCAGACGCGGGCGAGAGCGGAAGGTTGGCCGGTGAGCGTGCAGGAGTCGACGTTCCACGGCTTCGCCAACCCCGTCGATCCGACTCCGGCGGAGTTGCGAGCTTGGGCGTACAAGCCCGATTCGGTGCCGTTGGCCTCGATGCCACCCGACTGGGACCTTCTGGTCTCCGGCGACCGGCTGGTGTTGACACTCTTCGAGTTAGCGATGGATCCAACCTGCCCGGCCCGGCGGTTCGCGCTGCACTGCCTCTACATCTACGCGGCCGACGGCATCCGGACGAACTTTCGCGCCCACCCCAAGCGCCGCTTCCGCAAGCTCGTCGAACAGGCCGAGCGTGACGGCGACGAGCTGATGAAGATCTGGGCGCACAACGGCCGCGTGCTGTTGGCCCGACCGGACCTCTTCATCTACCGGGACTGGTGCGAGGGCGGCCTGGTCCGCGAAAACCGCCGCCTCGGCTGAGCTGGATCGCTCAGTTCATTGCGCCGATCTTGCACTTTCTGCCCCCGCCTATTACGCGAAACTAGACATTTCGTCATCCGCAAGTGCAAGATCGGCGCTTATGGCGGCGGCGAACGGGCCGGGACCCCCCGTGGGTCCCGGCCCGCACGTCGGTCACCGGTCAGTCCTGCTTGCGTTCCGTCTCGGCTCGGCCCCGTTCGCCGGCGTGGTCGCCGTCTTCGGCGAACCGGCCCGCGATGATCCGGTCCCGGTAGGTCCCCTCGGTCACCTTGTCGAACTTCTTGCGGACGGTCTCGGCCAGATCTTCCAACCGGTCCTCGGTCTGCTGGGCCACCTTCTTCGCCGGTTCCGCCATCGCTCCCCCTCGCCATGCCGGTAGGTCCAGATTAAGCCGATTGGACCCTTATCGACAGGCTAACCGAAGCGGCCCGGACCGCGCCGGGGAATCCAGCGTGGTCCGGGCCGACAAGACAGATCCGGGTGAGCGGCAGCTCAGCGATCGGGCGTGCGGCGGGGGCGCCACACCACGAGGGCGGTGGACGTGCGGTTGGTCGGCACCAGATCCCGGCCCGGGAAGCGGGCCAGCGACTCCAGCTCCGCCACCCGGCGGTACGCGGCGTCCAGCTCCGCCTCCAGCCGGGCCACCCGCTGCTGCGCCTGCTCCAGCAGCCGCTCCAGCCCGATGATCCGCTTGACGCCGGCCAGGTTGATCCCGTCGTCCTGGCTGAGCCGCTGCACCTCGCGCAGCAGCACCACGTCGCGGACGCTGTAGCGACGCCCGCCACCAGCGGCCCGGCCGGGCTGCACCAGCCCCAGTCGGTCGTACTGGCGCAGGGTCTGTGGATGCATTCCCGCCATCCGTGCCGCTACCGAGATCATCAGCACTTTGGCCTCGTAGGCAGGGTCGCCCGAACCGAGGAACTCGCCCGACATCCCGCTCACCTCCGCGTCCATTCCACCGGACTAACTGACTCGACGCACCCGTGCGTCGAGATGTTCCCGGGCCGCCGGCGGGGTCTGCTCGGCGAACGACTCCAGCGCCGTGCGCGCCTCGTCCGACAACCGGGCCGGCACCACCACGTCCAGCGTGACCAGCAGGTCACCGGCCTGCCCGTCGCGGCGGACCACACCCTTGCCCCGGGCCCGCAGCACCCGTCCGCTCGGCGTCCCCGGCGGCACCCGCAGGGTCATCGCACCGTCGAGCGTGGGCACCCGCAGGTCCGTGCCGAGCACGGCCTCCGCGAAGGTGACCGGCACGGTCAGCGTCAGGTCGTCCCCGGTACGCCCGAACAGCTCGTCCGGCCGAACCTTGACGTGCACGAAGAGGTCGCCAGCCGGGCCACCGCGCTCGCCCGGCTCGCCACGCCCGGCCAATCGGATGCGTTGACCGTCGGCCACGCCGGCCGGGAAGCGCACGTTCATGGTGCGGGTCTTGGTGACACCGCCGCTGCCGTGGCACTCCGGGCACTTCTCCTCGACCACTGTGCCGACGCCCTGGCAGTTGCGGCACGGCTCGGAGAAGCTGAACGACCCCTGGTTGCGGGTGGTCACGCCGGCACCATGGCAGACCGGGCAGGTACGCGGCTGGGTGCCGGGCTTGGCCCCGTTGCCGTGGCAGGTGTCGCAGACTCCCGGCGCGCGCAGCGTCAGGGGCAGCGTCACTCCGCGCACCGCGTCGCCGAAGTCCAGCGCCACCTCGGTCTCCACGTCCCGGCCACGGGCCGGACCGTGTGGTGCGGCCTGCCCACCGGCCTGGCCGCCGCTGAAGATCGAGCTGAACAGGTCCTGGAAGCCGGCGCCGCCGAAGCGACGATCGCCGCCTCCGCCGCCGCCGAACATGTCGGAGACGTCGAACGGCATGCCGCCCGGCTGACCCCCACCCCGGGCGTTGCGCCGGAACGCGCCCGAGCCGAAGAGCGAGCGCATCTCGTCGTACTCGCGACGGCGGCCGCTGTCCGACAGCACGTTGTACGCCTCGGACGCGGCCTTGAACCGCTCCTCGGCCTTCGGGTCGCCCGGGTTGTGGTCCGGGTGCGACTCCCGGGCCACCTTGCGGTACGCCTTCTTGATGTCATCCGCGGAGGCGGCCTTGTCCACGCCGAGTACGGCGTAGAAGTCCTTCTCGATCCAGTCCTTCGAACTCACCGGTCCACCTCCTTCCGACCCTGATGGCCCGGCCGTCCCGCCCACCGTCGCGCGGTGGACGGGACGACCCGGTCACTGTCTGGCACTATTCCGGATCCGCTACCGCTACCAGCGCGGGGCGCAGCAGCCGCTCACCGAGCTGGTAGCCGCGCCGCATGACCTGCACGCAGGTCGGCTCGCTGACGTCGGCCGAGGTCTGGTGCGCTACCGCCTCGTGCCGGGTCGGGTCGAACGGGTCGCCCTGCTCGCCGAAGGCGTTCAGGCCGAACTTGCCCAGCGCGGTGGTGAGTTGTTCCGCCACCGTGCCGAACGGCCCGACCAGGTCGCCGTGTTCCCGGGCCCGGTCCAGGTCGTCCAGGATCGGCAGCAGCGCGGCCAGCACCGAGCCGGTCGCCTGCTCCTGTACGAGGCCGCGGTCACGGTCGACCCGCTTGCGGTAGTTGGCGTACTCCGCCGACACCCGCTGCAGGTCCCTGGTCCGCTCGTCGAGCTCGGCCCGGAGCGCCTCCAGCTCGGCGCCGAGCGAGGTGCCCGTGCCGCCGCCGTCCACCGGCTGCGCCGGGGCGTCCACCACCGGCGGACCGGATGGCTCCGGCCCGTCGGTGGAGTTGACCTCGACCTCGATCTCGTCGACCACGACCTCGGCGTCCTCGACCAGACCCTCGGCCGGCACACCGGTCTCCGCGTCGGCGGCGGTGCCCTCCGGCTCGGCGGTGTCGACGAGCTTGCGGTTGTTGCGGATGACGACCCGCTCCCCGTCGCCGGTCGGCTCCGTGGTCGCGGAGCCACCCGGCGTCGACCCGGTGTCGCCCGGGTCGGCGGCTCGTGGCTTCTGCGTCATGCGGCTACCTCATCCCCTTCGCGGTGAAAACGTGCCGGAGGCCGACGGTCACTTCTTGCCGTCCTCGTCCACGATTTCCGCGTCGACCACGTCGTCGGCGCCGCCGGACTGCGGGCCAGGCTGCGCGCCGGTCGCACCGGTCGCGCCGGCCGCACCCGGGCCGGGCTCGCCACCCGGCTGCTGACCCTGCTCGGCCTGCTGGGAGTAGAGCAGCGAACCGGCCTCCTGGGAGACCTTCGCCAGCTTCTCGTGCGCCGACTTGATCTTCTCGATGTCCTGACCGCCGAGGGCGCCCCGCAGCTCGCCGAGCGCCTCGTTGAGCTGCTCGCGGTTCTCAGCGGGCAGCTTGTCGCCGCTCTCGGCGAGGAACTTCTCGGTCTGCCACTGCAGCGCCTCGGCCACGTTGCGAGCCTCGGCGTCGTCGCGACGACGCTTGTCCTCCTCCGCGTGCTCCTCGGCGTCCCGGCGCATCCGCTCGATGTCGTCCTTCGGCAGCGAGGAGCCGCCGGTGATCGTCATCTTCTGTTCCTTGCCGGTGCCCAGGTCCTTGGCGTGCACGTTGACGATGCCGTTGGCGTCGATGTCGAACGCGACCTCGATCTGCGGCACGCCGCGCGGCGCCGGCGGGAGGCCGGTCAGCTCGAAGGTGCCGAGCTTCTTGTTGTACGCCGCGATCTCCCGCTCACCCTGGAAGACCTGGATCAGCACCGACGGCTGGTTGTCGTCCGCCGTGGTGAAGACCTCGGAACGCTTGGTCGGGATTGTGGTGTTGCGCTCGATCAGCTTGGTGAAGATGCCGCCCTTGGTCTCGATGCCCAGGCTCAGCGGGGTCACGTCGAGCAGCAGAACGTCCTTGACCTCACCCTTGAGCACACCGGCCTGGAGGGCGGCGCCGACGGCGACGACCTCGTCCGGGTTGACGCCCTTGTTGGGGTCGCGACCGGTGAGCTGCTTGACCAGGTCGGTCACGGCGGGCATCCGGGTCGAACCGCCGACCAGGATGACGTGCTCGACGTCGGAGATCTTGATCCCGGCGTCCTTCACGGCCTGCTCGAACGGGCCCTTGCACCGGTCCAGCAGGTCCTGCGTCATCCGCTGGAACTCGGCGCGGCTGAGCGTCACGTCGAGGTGCAGCGGGCCGGCCGCGCCGGCGGTGATGTACGGCAGGTTGATGTTGGTGGTGGTGGCGGCGGAAAGCTCGATCTTGGCCTTCTCGGCGGCCTCACGGAGCCGCTGGAGGGCCATCTTGTCCTGGGACAGATCGATGCCGTGCTCACCGCGGAACGTCTTGACCAGGTGGTCGATGATCCGCTGGTCCCAGTCGTCGCCACCGAGCTGGTTGTCACCGCTGGTCGACTTGACCTCGACGACGCCCTCGGCCAGCTCCAGCAGCGACACGTCGAAGGTGCCGCCGCCGAGGTCGAAGACCAGGACGGTCTGCTCCTTGGAGCCCTTGTCCAGCCCGTACGCCAGGGCGGCAGCGGTCGGCTCGTTGACGATCCGCAGCACGTTGAAGCCGGCGATCTCACCGGCCTCCTTGGTGGCCTGGCGCTGGCTGTCGTTGAAGTAGGCCGGAACCGTGATCACCGCGTCGGTGATCTGCTCACCCAGGTACGCCTCGGCGTCCCGCTTGAGCTTCATCAGCGTCCGGGCCGAGATCTCCTGCGGGGTGTACTTCTTGCCGTCGATGTCGACGGACCAGTTCGTGCCGACCTCGCGCTTGACCGACCGGATCGTCCGATCGGGGTTGGTCACCGCTTGGCGCTTGGCGACCTCACCGACGAGCACCTCGCCGTTGCGGGCGAACGCGACGATCGACGGAGTCGTCCGCGACCCCTCAGCGTTGGCGATGACGGTGGGCTCACCGCCCTCGAGAACGCTGACGCAGGAGTTCGTCGTGCCGAGGTCGATACCGACCGCACGTGCCATCTTCGCTTCCTCGCTTCGTAAGGTTGTGCAGGTGACGGGCGTCGCCCGTGGGCTGCTGGCGAGCACCGCCCGCAGCGGGCCCCACCACAAGTTGAGTGAACTTGACTCAATAGTGCCACGCGTTGGCCAATCGTCAAGTTGACTTGAGTCAACCCGACGCAACCCAGCCGTTATTACCGTCCGGTTGTCTTCCCTTGCATCGGTCGGGCACGCTTTAGCGGTGACGACGCACGGCGATCCCGCCACCCGTTCCGGTGCGCCCGCCGTCGCAGCCCGCACCGACCCGCCGGACGCCGCGGAGGAGCCGCCCGCCACCACCGGGGACGACAGCCTCCCCGGCGCACTGTCGGGCCTCCGGGAGGCGATCTGCGCGACCCGGTATCCCCTCGCGCTGCCCTCTGCCAACTCTGCCCGGCACAGCGCCACCGCCCTCACCGACCAGCTCGACGACTACCTGCTGCCCCGGCTCGCCCGGTTGGACGCCCCACTGCTCGTGGTGGTCGGCGGCTCCACCGGCGCGGGTAAGTCGACACTGGTCAACAGCCTGGTCAAGGCCCGGGTCAGCGCCGCTGGCGTGCTCCGGCCGACCACCCGTTCGCCGGTGCTGGTCTGCAACCCGTCCGATGCGGCCTGGTTTCGGCAGGGTGACCTCCTGCCCGGGCTGACCCGCACCACCGAGCCGAGCGACGATCCGCGCGCCCTGCACCTCGTCACCGCCCCGGCCCTGCCCGCCGGACTGGCCTTCCTCGACGCACCCGACATCGACTCGGTCGTCGACGCCAACCGGGCGCTCGCCACCCAACTGCTGGCCGCCGCCGATCTGTGGCTCTTCGTCACCACCGCCGCCCGGTACGCCGACGCGGTGCCCTGGGAGCTGCTGCGCAGTGCCCGGACGCGCGGCGCCGTGATCGCCATGGTGCTGGACCGGGTGCCCGCCGAGGCCACCGACGAGATCGCCGCGCACCTGGCCGAGATGCTCGCCGAGCAGGACCTCGGCCGGGCGCCGCTGTTCGTGCTGCCCGAGACCTGGGTCGACGGTCAGGGGCTGCTGCCCGAGGGAGTCACCGCCCCACTGGCCGACTGGTTCGCCCGGTTGGCCGCCGACGTGGACGCGCGGGCGGCGGTGGTCCGCCAGACCCTCGACGGGGCGCTGGCCGCCCTCCACCCCGCCGTGGAGGATCTGGCCGACGCCGCCGACGAGCAGCTCGCCGCCGCCGACGGGCTGGACGAACGGGTCCAGGCCGCGTACCGGGGCGCCGAGCGCACCGTCGAGCAGGGGCTCCAGGACGGCCGGCTGCTCCGGGGTGAGGTGCTCGCCCGCTGGCAGGAGTTCGTCGGCACCGGCGAGCTGTTCCGCACACTGGAGGCACGGATCGGCCGCCTCCGGGACCGGGTGGTGGCCGCCGTCACCGGTCGGCCGGCGCCCTCCGTCGAGCTGCGCAACGCCATCGAGTCCCAACTGGTGACGCTGCTGCGCGGGGTGGCCTCGGAGGCCGCCGAGTCCGCGTACACCGGGTGGAAGGCACACCCGGCCGGCGCCGGGCTGCTCGACCCGGCGCTCGCCCACCCGAGCGACGACCTACCCGAACGCGCCGAGCGCATGGTCCGGGACTGGCAGCGCGGGGTGCTGGAGCTGGTCCGGGTCGAGGGCGGTGACAAGCGGTTCGTGGCCCGCACCGCCGCGTACGCGGTGAACGCCACCGGGCTGGCCGTGATGATCGCCGTCTTCGCCTCCACCGCGTTCATCCCGACCGGGCTGGAGCTGGCCACCGGGGCCGGCACCACTGTCGCCGCGCAGGCCGTCCTCCAGGCGATCTTCGGCGACCAGGCGGTGCGTACCCTCGCTGCCAAGGCCCGCGCCGACCTGCTGGACCGGGTGCGGACGCTGCTCGACGCGGAGGCCGACCGCTTCCTGAGCCGCACCGCCGACGCCCGCCCCGCCGAGGACGCCGGCGACAGGCTGCGCCGGGCCGCCGGCCGGGTCGAGCTGGCCCGGCACCGCAGCGGTCTGTCCGCCGCCGACGAGGAGGGTTCCCGGTGAGCAACATCGCCGGCCGGGTCCGCGAGGTGTTCCGCGGGGACCAGCGGGTCGACGCCGACGCGCTGATCGCCCGCCTGGACGCGGTACGCCGGTTCCTGACCGCCGTGGACGGTCTGCTGCCGGACTCCGACCTGGTGCCCGCACACACAGTGGTCGAGCGGGCCGGCACCCGGCTCACGCTGTCCCGGGACCACACAGTGGTCGCCCTGGCCGGCGCCACGGGCAGCGGCAAGTCCAGCCTCTTCAACGCGCTGGCCCAACTGGAACTCTCGCCGGTCGGGGTCCGCCGGCCGACCACCGGCGTCACCCACGCGTGCGTGTGGGGGGCGCTGGAGGGCGCCAACCATCTGCTCGACTGGATCGGCGTCCTGCCCCGACACCGCTTCGTCCGGGAGAGCGCCCTGGACGCGGACGACGAGACGGCCCTGCACGGGCTGATCCTGCTCGACCTGCCCGACTTCGACTCGGTGCAGCGATCGCACCGGCTCGAGGTGGACCGACTCCTCGGCCTGGTCGACCAGGTGGTCTGGGTGGTCGACCCGCAGAAGTACGCCGACCGGGTCATCCACGACAGCTACCTGCGCGAGTTCCACAGGCACCGCGACGTCACAGTGGTCGTGCTCAACCAGGCCGACCGGCTGCCCCCGGCCGAGGTGCCCCGGGTCCTGGACGACCTGCGTCGGCTGCTCGACACGGACGGGCTGACCGGGGTGCCCCTGCTGGCCACCACCGCTGTCGATCCGGCCGGGATGGTCGGGCTGCGCAACGCGCTGGAGCGCACTGTCGCCGAGCGGCAGGCCGCGTTGCGCCGGCTCGCTGGTGACGTCGACACTGTCGTCGCCGGCTTGGACGAGCTTGTCGGTTCGACCCGGCCGGCGGACGGGCCGGACGACACCGCCGTCAAGGGGCTCAACCGGGCGTTGGCCGGGGCGGCCGGAGTGCCCGCTGTGACCGAGGCCGTGGAGCGGGCGTACCGCCACCGGGCCGGCGCGGCCACCGGCTGGCCCGTGGTCCGGGGCTGGCGGCGGTTGCGACCCGACCCGCTGCGTCGGCTGCACCTGCCCGGCCCGACCGGCGACCAGGCCGACCCGGCGGAGAGCCTGATCGCGGCCACCTCGGTACCGGACCCGACGGCCGCCCAGCGCTCGGCGCTCGGCCTCGCCATCCGCGCGGTGGCCGACCGGGCCGCCACCGACCTGCCCGCCGCCTGGCCCGGCGCGGTGACCGCCGCCGCCCGGTCCCGCCTCGGCGACCTGCCGGACGCCCTGGATCGCACGATCGCCGGCACCGATCTCGGCCTCGACCGTCGCCCGCTGTGGTGGCGGTTCGTCGGCGGTGTGCAGTGGGTGGTCACCCTCGCCGCAGTGGTCGGGCTGGGTTGGCTGGTGCTCGGCTACGCGCTGCGGGCGCTCGGCCTGCCGGCGCTGGACAACCCGATGGTCGGCCAGGTGCCGCTGCCGACAGTGCTGCTGCTCGGCGGCCTGCTGGCCGGGTTGCTGGTGGCGGCGCTGACCCGCCCGGTGGTGCGTTGGGCCGCCCGGCGCGCCCGGGCCCGCGCCGACCAGCGGCTGACGGCGCGGGTCGCCCAGGTGGGCGACGAGTACGTGCTGGCACCGGTACGGCTCGTGCTCGCCTCGTACGCGCAGGCACGCGACGCGCTGCGGGACGCCGCGCGCCGCTGACGCTCCGCACGGCTCGCTACCGCTCTGCGTACGCCCCGGGCGGCGTAGGGTCGGAGCATGGCCACGCCTCAGACCCCCTACGACGCGGTGCTGCACGCCGCACGCGACGTGACCAAGCTGGAGTCCGCCCTCGACGCCGAGATGCTCGGCAGCGCCCTGCTGGGCAGTGTCTACGCGATCGCGGAGACCGACCGCGACGCCGCCGTACGGGAGTTCGTCACCGGCTTCCTCGCCGCCACCGCCCGCCGCAGGATCGCGGCGGCGACCACCATCCGGCAGGTCTTCGCCACCCTCGTCCCGACCGCCGAGGGCACCGATCGGGTGCGCCCGGGCAGCCAGGCGCCCACCTGGACGGCCCAGCTCGGCCGGGTGCACCTCACCGGCACCTGGGCGTACGGGGACGTGTACGGCGACCAGACCTCCTACCTCGCGACCTTCGCCTACGACGACGAGTCCGGCGGCTCGGAGCACGCGCTGGTGGCCCTGGTGGACCACAACATCGGGATCACCAAGGACATCTTCGTGGGCGGGCCGGCCGAACGGATCCTGGACCAGGTCCGGCAGATGTGCGCCGACGACGAGCTGACCTGGTTCCGTACCGAAGATCCGGCCCGGTTCCGGGGTGAGGTGGCCCGCCATCTGGCGGTCACCGACGACCTCAGCGAGTTGCCCGGCGAGGGGTCGCTCGCCACCGACCGGGCGTTGGTCGGGGCCCGGCTGGCGATCCTGCCCACCGCGGCCGACCCGACCGGGCCGGCGGAGGTCGAGCCGCTCTCCGCGGCCGAGCGCACCGACCTGGTCCGGCGGTTCCTCGCCGCGCCGGAGGCCGTCCGCTTCGGGCTGGACGCCGTCGACGGCCCCGAGTTGGCCTCCCTGCACTTCTGCCTGAGCCTGCTGCTGGACCACTCAGCGAGTTTCCCGGACGCCGATCCGATGCGCTGGAGCCCTGCCGTGTCCGGGCTCTTCCTGCTCGACTGGGTGCACCGCCGAGCCGTGCTGGACATGGACGACGCGGCGATGCTGCCCCGGGTGCTGCGGGCCTGGGCGCGGTACGCGTCGCGCCAGCGCGGGCTGCCCGAGGCGGCGACGACGCGCACCGACGAGGCGATCGAGGAGATGGTGCCGGAGTTCGCCCGCCTCTACTCGACCGGTGAGCGGCGCAGCGCGGCCACCGCAGCGGTGGCGCAGCTGATGGCCGACGGGGTGGACCCGGACGACCCGGCCGCACTGGACGCGTGGATCGAGGCGAACCGGCACCGCCTCGCCGACGACGGCGCCTGACGGCGTCCGAGGGTGGGCGGCCCCGCGCCGCCCGCCCTGGGCCAGGCCGGCGCAGCGGGCCTGAGCGGGCTACCGCAGCGGGCCGAAGATCGCTGCGGCGATCAGGGCGCCGAGCGCGCCTCCGGTCAGCACCTGCGCCACCGTGTGGTCTTTGAGGCGTACCCGGGACCAGCCGACCACGGCCAGCAGCGGTGCGGCGACGGCCAGCCGCGCCCCGAAGGTCAGCATCAGGACGACCAGCGTGCCGGCGGCCACCGCCGAGTGGATCGACATCTTCCACCAGTGACTGACCGACACGGCGACGACGAGGCCGACGAGGCCGGACACCGCCAGCGCCAACACCGGGCGGGGCGCGCCGAGCACGGCGAGCAGGCCGAGCCCCGCCGCGACGGAACCGAGGCCGACCAGCAGCGGCGCCCGGCGCTGCTCCCGGCGGCCGACGTGGTGGTCGGTGAGCCGGCCACGGCGTACTCCGCCGACGATGTAGGCGAACGGAATCCCGGTGACGAAGAGAGTGGCGAGCAGACCCCAGACGAGGCCCTGACCGGGGCGGCTGGCGCTGTGCCAGCTCACCGTGATGATCTGCAGCGACACGAGCACCGCCGGGGCGGTCACCTCGGTGACCAGCCGGGCGATCCGCAACCCCGGGCCGGGCCGGGTGGTGACCGGGCGGGGTTCCGCACCGCCGCCCACGCCACCCCCTCCGGTACGCGCCTACCGCCGAACACCGCCGTCGCCGGACGGGCCGCGCCTGATCGTCACCGTACCGCCGGCCACACCGCAGGGTACGTCGGTCCGGCCAGCGGCGCCGGCCTGACGCTGGGCGTCGGGGCGCCAGCCGACGGCGACGGGATCGCCGGGCCGGGTCGGCGGGTCGGTACCGCGGTCGGCGTGGGTGTGGGGGCCGGCACGGACCGGGTGCTGGTCGGCACGGCGGTCGCTGTCGCGTCGTCGGTCGGCGTGGGTGTCGGCCCCAACGTCGGGTCCAGTGTGGGCGTCGGGTCCACAGTCAGGGTCGGGGTCGGATCGGGATCGGCCGAGCCGGTCGGGTCCGGGTCGGTGGGGTCCGGTTCCGGCGGGTCGGTCGGATCGGGGTCGGTCGGATCGGGGTCCGGCGGGTCGGTCGGGTCGGTGCCGGTCGGCGGCGGAGCGACGGGCGGGGGTACCGGCGGCACGGTGCTCCGCGTGGGTCTCGGTGCCACCGGCGGGGCGGTCGTCCACCGGGCGGGCCCGGGATCGGCGGCGGCGGGCCCTTCCCGTGGACGCAACGGAGCGGCCGGCAGCCAGCCGCTGGTCGGGCCGACGCTGGGTGTGCCGAGCGGGGGAAGCGGTGGCTGGCTGGTCATCGGCAGCGGGATCACCACCGGCCCGACGGACGGGGTCGGCATGAACGGGGTGCTGCTGTCCGGTAGGGCGGTGCTGCCCGGGGTGGCCGAGCCGGCGCTGATCGCGGCGAGGATGGGCATCGACGCCGTGCCGGCCAGCAGCGCGACGGTGAGCAGGTAACCGCGGGAGGGGCCACCGGCGCCGGGGGCCCGGTGGACACCGACCACCCGGCGGTAGGCGCCGGCCGACCGGTGCCGACCAAGCGCTGGTGTGCCGGGACCGTCACCTGGCTCGTACACCGCACACCCCTTGTCGTCGACCGTCGCAGACATGGATGGACGCCGCCAGGGGTAAAAACCCGACAAATAACCTGATAGGCGCGATCCTGCGGGAATCAGCCTCGCGCAGTGACAGTGCGTCAGCCAACCTCCACCGCGTGTCGACACGCGGTGCTGCCCGAACGGTGACGAATCGTGCCGCAACGCATGGCAAACGCGGGCCGGCATGATGGCGACAAACGGCGTCAAAGCATGGGCGGTCGGATTGCTGAGGCAGGCGTACTGTGGGCGCGCTCACCTGCTCTGCGAATATGGAGCACGACGGCAACGCAGCCGTGACCTCCGCGCACCCTCGCGGCAGGCGCGGTTGAGCGCCGGCGCTCCCGATCCGGGCTCGGCCAGAACCCGGATCACGCCGTGCGGCAACCCCCACCGGGGCTAGGCGCGGCCGCCAGGAACCGGTCCGGCAGCAGCCGGGCAGGCGCACGAGTTGCGCGGCCGGGTGACCCCCCGGTGCCGACGCAGACACGACAGGGAGAGACCGATGGCAAAGGGCGACCCCGGGGGCACCACCCGCAGCAGGCGGGCTGCACCCCGCTCCAGGAAGGGCGCGGCCGGCGACCCCGCGCTGGTGCAGCTACTCACCCCCGAAGGCGAGCGGATCGACAGCGCCACCGGGCCGGACGGCACCGAGTACCGCGTCGACTTCACCGACGAGGAATACCGCGGTCTCTACCGCGACCTGGTGCTGGTCCGGAAACTGGACGCCGAGGCGACAGCTCTCCAGCGCCAGGGCGAGCTGGGCCTCTGGGCCAGCCTGCTCGGCCAGGAGGCCGCCCAGGTCGGCTCCGGGCGGGCGCTGCGTACCCAGGACATGGCCTTCCCGACCTACCGGGAGCACGGCGTCCTCTACTGCCGGGGCATCGACCCGATCATGCCGCTCGGCCTGTTCCGCGGTGTCGACCAGGGCGGCTGGGACCCGAACGAGTTCAAGTTCAACATGTACACGATCGTCATCGGCGCGCAGACCCTGCACGCGACCGGCTACGCGATGGGTATCACCATCGACGGCAAGACCGGCACCGACGACGGCGAGGCCGCGATCGCCTACTTCGGCGACGGCGCCACCAGCCAGGGCGACGTGAACGAGGCGTTCGTCTGGGCCAGCGTGTTCAACGCGCCGCTGGTCTTCTTCTGCCAGAACAACCAGTACGCGATCTCCGAGCCGCTGGAGCGGCAGACCCGCGTCCCGCTCTACCAGCGGGCCGCCGGCTTCGGCTTCCCCGGCGTACGGGTGGACGGCAACGACGTCCTCGCCACGTACGCGGTCACCCGCACCGCGCTGGACAACGCCCGCCTCGGGCAGGGCCCGAGCCTGATCGAGGCGTACACCTACCGGATGGGCGCGCACACCACCTCCGACGACCCGACCCGCTACCGCATCGCCAGCGAGGTCGAGGCGTGGCAGGCCAAGGACCCGATCGCCCGGGTCAAGGCCTTCCTGGAGAAGCAGAAGATCGCCGACGCGGGCTTCTTCGCCGAGGTCGACGAGCAGGCCCGCCGCGAGTCGGTGCACCTGCGCGAGCGGGTGCTCGAGATGCCGAACCCGGAGCCGGTGACGATGTTCGACAACGTCTACCCCAACGGGTCTCCGCTGCTCGACGAGCAGCGCGCGAAGTTCAGCCGCTACATGGAGTCGTTCGAGGGGAGCGTCCACTGATGGCCACGGAGACGCTCACCATCGGCAAGGCCCTCAACACAGGTCTGCGCCGCGCCCTGGAGAACGACCCCAAGGTCATCATCATGGGCGAGGACGTCGGCAAGCTCGGCGGCGTCTTCCGGATCACCGACGGTCTCCAGAAGGACTTCGGCGACCAGCGGGTGATCGACACCCCGTTGGCCGAGTCCGGCATCATCGGCACCGCCGTCGGTCTGGCCATCCGCGGCTACCGGCCGGTCTGCGAGATCCAGTTCGACGGCTTCGTCTACCCGGCGTACGACCAGATCGTGTCGCAGGTGGCGAAGATGCACTACCGCTCGGGCGGCCGGCTCAGCATCCCCATGGTGATCCGGATCCCGTTCGGCGGCGGCATCGGCGCTGTGGAGCACCACTCCGAGTCGCCGGAGGCGTACTTCGCGCACACCGCCGGCCTGAAGGTGGTGACCTGCTCCAACCCGCAGGACGCGTACGTGATGATCCAGCAGGCCATCGCCTCGGACGACCCGATCGTGTTCCTGGAGCCCAAGCGGCGCTACTGGGAGAAGGGCCAGGTCGACCTGGAGGCGCCGCTGGCCGACGCGTACCCCCTGCACTCGGCCCGGGTCGTGCGGCCCGGCACCGACGTCACCGTGCTGGCCTACGGCCCGATGGTGCGGACCTGCCTGGAGGCGGCGACCGCCGCCGCCGAGGACGGCCGGGAGTTGGAGGTCATCGACCTGCGTTCGCTCTCGCCGCTGGACCTGACCGCGGCGTACGAGTCGGTGAAGCGCACCGGCCGTGCGGTAGTGGTGCACGAGGCGCCGTCCAACATCGGCCTCGGCGCCGAGTTGGCCGCCCGGATCACCGAGGAGTGCTTCTACTCCCTGGAGTCGCCAGTGCTGCGGGTGACCGGCTTCGACATCCCCTACCCGGCCGCCCGGGTGGAGGAGGAGTTCCTGCCCGACCTCGACCGGGTGCTCGACGCCGTCGACCGCTCCTTCGGCTGGTGAGCGACATGTCCCGGATCAAGACGTTCAACCTGCCCGACCTGGGCGAGGGGCTGACCGAGGGCGAGATCCTGGCCTGGCTGGTCAAGGTCGGCGACATCATCGAGCTGAACCAGCCGATCGTCGAGGTGGAGACGGCCAAGGCGGCGGTGGAGATCCCGGCGAAGTGGGCCGGCCAGGTGCAGGCCATCCACCACCCGGAGGGCACCACTGTCGAGGTCGGTACGCCGATCATCGCGATCGACACCGACCCGGGTGCCGGCCCGCTGGACGCGCCGTCGACAACTGCCACGCCCAGCGGTGACCTGCCGACCCCGTCGGCGGCCTCGCTGGCGGCGGTGGAGGTGGCGCCGGCCGAGGGCATGGTCGAGCCCGGCCTGATCGGTGGCGCGGCCCCGGGTGGGCGGACGGCGGTGCTGGTCGGCTACGGCCCGCGTACCACCGCCGCTAAGCGCCGCCCCCGCAAGGGCGCGGTCCCGGCGCAGGCCGCGACGGCTCCCGCCGCCGCCCCCGCTGGGGTCGATCATGGAGTTGTGGTGGGTGACAAACCAGCCGCGACCTCTACGATTCCGGCACCACAAGTCCATGATCGACGCGGCGAGGCAAGCGGCAGGGCGACCGGCGGCGTGCTGGCCAAGCCGCCGGTGCGCAAGCTCGCCAAGGATCTCGGGGTCGACCTTGGCACGTTGACCGGGTCGGGGCCGCTCGGCTCGATCACCCGGGAGGACGTGCAGCAGGCGGCGAGCGGTGCGAGCGTGGTGGTTGCCGAGCCGATCGCGGTGACGAGCGCGCCCAGCTTCGGTACGGACCGGGAGCAGCGCATCCCGGTCAAGGGCGTCCGCAAGCTGACCGCCGAGAACATGTCCCGCTCGGCGTTCACCGCCCCGCACGTGACGGAGTTCCTGACCGTCGACGTGACCCGGGCGATGAAGGCCCTGGACCGGCTGCGCGGCCGACGGGAGTGGCGCGACGTACGGGTCTCGCCGCTGCTGCTGGTGGCGAAGGCGGTGCTGCTGGCGGTGCAACGGCACCCGATGGTCAACTCGACCTGGGCGGGCGACGAGATCGTGGTCAAGGAGTACGTCAACCTCGGCATCGCGGCGGCCACCGAGCGTGGCCTGATCGTGCCGAACGTCAAGGACGCCGGCCGACTCTCGCTGCGCGAGTTGGCGGACGCGCTGACCGACCTGGTGCAGACGGCGAAGTCCGGCCGCACCTCACCGGCGGCCATGTCCGGCGGCACCCTGACGATCACCAACGTCGGCGTGTTCGGGGTGGACACCGGCACACCGATCCTGCCGCCGGGTGAGTCCGCGATCCTGGCCTTCGGCGCGGTGCGGGAGATGCCCTGGGTGCACAAGGGCAAGGTCAAGGTTCGCCAGGTCACCACGCTGGGTCTGAGCTTCGACCACCGGATCATCGACGGTGAGCTGGGCTCGAAGTTCCTGCGGGACGTCGGCGACTTCCTCACGGATCCGGAGGCGGCGCTGCTCGCCTGGACCTGACCGGTTCGAAACGCCAGCCACGGCCGGTGTGCCACGGGTTAACGCCCGGCACACCGGCCGTGTCCGTTGGACGACGGAACCTTCGGCCAGATGGCCTGTTGACCTTTGATTGTTAGGCAGGTGTCTCAGCTCACCTAATAATCGATGGAAGTTCGCCGGCTTCTGCTGTTGAATAGAGGCATCAGGGGCTGACAACCGAATAGCTAGGGGGACCCACCAATGAGCATGATCGAGCGAATCCGCAACCACCGCGACGCCACCCGCCGCGCCCGTGCCATCGAGCACGCGCTGCGCTCGGCGAACTCGCCGGCGGTCCGCGAGGAAATCCTCGTCATCGCCCAGCGTCACATGAGCTGACGCTCCACGACATTTCGCACCTCCTCCAGATCGATGGCCCACCCGGCCCACCGGGTGGGCCATCGGCGTTTCCCAACCACCACCACCGGGATTCCGCCCTGCCGCAGCGCCCGGTACGGTGGGCTTCGGTCGCCGCCCGCCGACCCGGCAGAGGCCGAGCCGACAAAACTGCTCGACGTCAACCGGCCACGGTGAGTGACGGCCAGTGCTCCTTGGACGTGTCGTGCGACCACCCGATACCGTGCGGGGAGCCGGCACAGCGGTACGCCGGTGACGCCGGCAGCCACGCCGAGGAGACCGATCGGCACCGGCGAGCCGACATGTGATGGAGGAGGCGCACCCATGACGTCCGAGGGCCCGCACCGACCCGGCCAGGAGCCGGACGAGGTGTCACCGGGCGCCGGCGGACCGGCGCCGTACGGCGACCGCCCGGCGCAGCCGGACAACGGCCAGAACGCCGGCGGCCCCGACCTGGGCTGGGCACCCCCGCCCCCGACGCGGTCCAACCCGTCGGCACCGGCATGGGCGACCCAGCCCGAGCAGCCGCCGGCCCCCGCCTGGGGTGCCGCCGCCGCTCCGCAGCCCGACGACCCGGCGCAGCCCGCCTGGGCCGCTGGCGGCGCGAGCGAACCGCCGCAGCAGCAGGCCGGCGCGTGGCCCGGCAACGACGGCGCGCAGGCTCCGGCACAGCCCGACCCCTGGGCCGCGCAGCAGCAGGGCTGGACGCCCGCCGAGCAGAGCGCACCCTCGCCGACCTGGGCCCCGAACGCCCCCGCTGAGCAGCCGGACTGGGTGCAGGTCCAGCCGGCCGCGCGGGGGGCCGCGCAGGTTCCCCCGGCCACCGCCGCCTGGCCCGCCCAGGAAGACCCGGCCAGCGCCGGCGGCTGGGGCGACGCGCCGCAGGCCAACCCGCCCGCCGCCGACTGGCGCGGAGCCGAATCGCCGCAACCCGACGCAGGGCAGGCCGCCGGCTGGTCCGGCGGCGCTCAGCAGGACCAGGCCACTGGCAACGGCGGCTGGCCCGCTGGCGGCGCCGCCCGCGACGACCAGCCGGTGTGGACGCCGGCGGAGCAGTCGCCACCGGCCTGGGGCCAACCCGCCGAAGCGACCGAGCAGCCCGCCCAAGCCTGGGGTCAGGCCGCCCAGCCGAACCCGGCCCGTGGC
Organism: Micromonospora trifolii; assembly: GCF_022229005.1. Taxonomy (GTDB): domain Bacteria; phylum Actinomycetota; class Actinomycetes; order Mycobacteriales; family Micromonosporaceae; genus Micromonospora; species Micromonospora trifolii. The sequence goes on along the minus strand of NZ_JAKKFD010000008.1, from coordinate 127,368 downwards.
GCTGCCCAGGTCCCGGCCCCGACGACGACCTGGCCCGCGCAGGACGACCCGGCCAACTCCGGCGGGTGGGCCGCGCAGCAGCAGCAGGCGCAGCCCGCAGTGTGGAACGACGGCAGCGACGCGCGGCAGGACCAGCCCGCGCAGCCGACCGCCTGGGGCGGCGCCGAGAGCCGTCCGCAGCAGCCCGACTGGGTGCTCTCCCAGCCGGAGCAGCCGACCGAGCGGCCGGAGCAGGCAGGGTGGACCCCGGCCGAGCCGAGCAACCTCCCCGCCCGGGCCAGCGCCAGCGTGCCCACCAGCGGTGGTGCGCCCAACTGGGCCGCCGGCCCGGACAATGCCGTACAGGGCAATTCCGGCGGCGCGCCGGAGGTCGAGCCGTGGGCCCCCGGTGAGGTGTGGGGTCGCGCGGAGGCCGAGGCTTCCGCCCAGTCCCGTGGGGGCTGGGAAGCTGACCGGGGCGACGAGGCACCGGCCTACCAGCCCGGTCCCGCGCCGGGCATCTCGCCGGCGAACGCGGTGCCGCTGCCTCCGCAGGAGCAGCGCGTCCCGGGTGCCAGCCTGGCTGCCGCCCCGCCGGCCGACTACGCGCCCCAGGCCCAGTTCGCTCCGATCCCCGAGCAGCCCGCCTACCCCGAGCGGGAGACCCCGGACGCCGCCGCGCAGTACGGTGGCCGCCCCGAGGACGTGCAGGCGAGTGCCGCTGTGGTGCCCGCCCCGCGTACCTCTCCGGAGTCCGGAGCGGGCCGCGCTGTCGTACCGGTGTCGGACGCCGAGTCGGCAGCCAGCGCGGCGGCCCGGGCCACGGCGAGCGCTTCGGTGCCGCTGGCCAGCCGGGTGATGCCCCCGACCGACCAGGCCATCCGACCGACCGGCACGGCCACCCCGCAACCCCGGGTGTACGGCCGTCCGGCACGACCGGAACCGGAGGCCGAGCCGGAGCCGGAGGCGTTCCAGGGCGACCCGGGCGACGACCGTCAGGGTGCTCCGGAGTGGCAGAACGACGCGCCACGGCAGGCCGCTTCCGACTGGCAGCAGGAGGGGCAGCGGCAGATCGCTCCCGACTGGCAGCACGAGGCGCAGCGGCAGCAGGCCGCACCCGACTGGCAGAACGACGCGCAGCGGCAGGCTGGGCCCGGCTGGGGCGGCGAGTCCCCGGCCGATCCGCGCTTCGACGACCGGCAGCCCGCGCCGAACACGTTCAACGAGGCCCCGTCGGCGCCGCCGGCGTTCCCGCCCGGTGTGCCGTCCTTCGTCGACGCCCCGGGCAACAACAGGCCGGTGAACGGCACCCGCCCGCACTCGGGTGCCGAGCCGCCGGCGGACCAGTTCGGCGGCCCCGGGTCACCTGCCGCCGGCACCGTGAACGGGACGGCGACCTTCGGCGCGCCGAGCTTCGGCGGCCCGGGCTCCGGCACGCCGGGCTACGGCGGACCGGCGACCGAGCCGGTGCCGGGCGGCGGCTTCCCGCCGTCGTTCCCGCCACCGCCGCAGCCCGCGCCGTCCTGGGGCCAGGAGGCCGGCCAGTCGGACCAGGGCCGGTTCGACGCGTTCAAGCCGGACGCCGACGAGCCGAAGGTCGAGCCACCGACGCCGAAGGTACGCAACGGCAGGGTGCTCGCCGCGGTGCTGATCGCTGCGATGCTCATCCTGGCGGTGCCGCTCGGCCTGCTGCTGCTGCTCGGCAAGGTCGGTGACAAGAACGACACGCCGGCCTTCGACCCGGCGGTCGGCACCTGCGTGAAGCAGTCCGGGCAGGGCGGCGCCTCGGCGGCGGACTGCGGCGAGGCGAGCGCGTTCACTATCGTCTCGAAGGTGGACGCCAAGGAGAAGTGCGCCGACCCGACGCAGCCCCACGTGGTGCTGCCGGGTGAGGGCACCAACCGGGTGCTCTGCCTGAAGCCGGCCGCGAAGTAGCTCCACCGGCGGCGGGGTCACGGGCAACCGTGGCCCCGCCGTCGTCGTACCCGCAGGTGTTGTCGGCATCTCGGGCACAATCCGGTTGTGGAACGTGAGTTGGCGGCGGCGCTGGAGCCGATCTTGTCCGATCTTGGGAAGCCTGACGGGGTGCAGCCCGATCTCCGCGATGAACGGTGGCGAGACGACCCACAGACCGCCAGCGCCTTCCTCTACGCTTCCGACGGTTCCGGCCACGGGATCTCAGTCGACCTCGGACTACCCGCCGTGACGCAGATCGTCACACTCGCCGACCAGGTTCAGGACTGGGCGGTGGAGGCACTGTGGTCACTGGGCCGTGCCACCAACTGGCCGCCCTGTCCCCAGCATCCCGAGAGCCACCCCCTGACAGCGGTGGTACGCGCCGACCGAGCGGTCTGGGCCTGTCCGACTCTTGGGACCGCGATCAGCGAGATCGGGACGTTAGGTAGCTAGCGAGTCCTCGGTCGAGCTTGATCTGGGACGCGGCAGAGGTCCGCGAGTACGCCGCGAAGCGCCGGGAGCGCGGCGCAGGCTAGGACGCTTGTCGTACGGGTCACGGCGGCTGGGCCCACGGGGCGTGGCAGGCTGACAGGCATGGGAACGACAGCGCGAGTACGGGCTCCCGAACTGCACGGTCGGGGCTGGCTGAACACCGGCGGGCGCGACCTCAAGCTCGCCGACCTTCGCGGCAAGATCGTCATCGCTGATTTTTGGACGTTCTGCTGTATCAACTGCCTGCACGTGCTCGACGAGCTGCGCCCGCTGGAGGAGAAGTACGGCGACGTGCTCGTCGTGATCGGCGTGCACTCGCCGAAGTTCGAGCACGAGAAGGACGCCGACGCGCTCGCCGCCGCCGTGGAGCGGTACGGGGTGCACCACCCCGTACTCGACGACCCTGAGCTGGACATGTGGCAGCAGTACGCGGCCCGGGCCTGGCCGACCCTGTCGGTGATCGACCCCGAGGGTTACGTGGTGGCCACCATGGCCGGCGAGGGGCACGCCGAGGGGCTGGCCCGACTGGTCGACGAGTTGATCGCCGCCCATGAGGCCAAGGGCACCCTGCACCGGGGGAACGGCCCGTACGTCCCGCCGCCGGCGCCGGAGACCGCGCTGCGCTTCCCGGGTAAGGCGGTGTTGCTGCCGAACGGCAACCTGCTGGTCTCGGACTCGGCCCGGCACTCACTGGTCGAGATCGAGCCGGACGGTGAGACGCCGGTGCGTCGGATCGGCTCGGGTGAGCGGGGCCGGGCGGACGGGCCAGCCGCCGCGGCGACGTTCTCCGAGCCGCAGGGGGTGTGCCTGCTGCCCACGCACGTCGCCGAGGTGGCCGGCTACGACCTGGTGGTGGCCGACACTGTCAACCACCTGCTGCGCGGCGTACGGCTGGAGTCCGGCGAGGTGGTCACGGTGGCCGGCAGTGGGCGGCAGTGGCGCGCTGAGGTCGACGACCACGCCCACGACGCGTTCGCCGTCGACCTCTCCTCCCCGTGGGACCTGGCCTGGTACGACGACAAGCTGATCATCGCGATGGCCGGGATCCACCAGCTCTGGTGGTTCGACCCGATCAAGCGGACCGCCGGCATGTACGCCGGCACCACAGTTGAGGCGTTGCGCGACGGCCCGCTGGCCGAGGCGTGGATGGCCCAGCCGTCGGGGCTCTCCACCTCCGCCGACGGCACCCGGCTCTGGGTGGCCGACAGCGAGACCAGCTCGATCCGGTACGTCGAGAACGGTGTGCTGGGCACCGCCGTCGGGCAGGGCCTGTTCGACTTCGGGCACGTGGACGGTCCGGCGGAGACCGCGCTGCTCCAGCACCCGCTGGGCGTGTGCGCGCTGCCGGACGGCTCGGTGCTGATCGCTGACACGTACAACGGCGCGGTGCGCCGCTTCGACCCGGCCAGCAACCAGGTCTCCACCGTCGCCGACGGGTTGGCGGAGCCGAGCGACCTGGTGCTCACCCCGTCCGGTGAGGTGCTGGTGGTGGAGTCCGCCGCACACCGGCTGACCCGGCTCGCGCCGGGTGCCCTGTCGGCGGCGGGTGCCAGCACTGTCGACGGGCCCCGGCACCGTACCGAGCGCAAGCCGACCGACGTCGCGGCTGGCGAGGTCACCCTGGACATCGTCTTCACCCCGGCGCCGGGGCAGAAGCTGGACGAGACGTACGGGCCGTCGACCCGGCTGGTGGTCTCCGCGTCCCCGCCGGAGCTGCTGGTCGACGGTGCCGGCACGGGCACCGAGCTGTCCCGTCGGCTGGTGCTCAACGGCGAGGTCACCGCTGGGGTGCTCCAGGTGACCGCGCAGGCGGCGACCTGCGACGCGGACGTCGAGCACGCGGCGTGTCACCTGACCCGGCAGGACTGGGGCGTACCGGTCCGGGTGGTCGACGGTGCCGTGACCCGGCTGCCGCTGGTGCTTCGCGGCCTGGACGCCTGACGCGATCGGAGGGGCCCGCTGGGCCCCTCCGATCAGGCGAAGGGGGCCAGTGTGATGTCGGCGTCGATCAGGGTGGCGCGGACCAGTTCGGCGGCGGAGACCGCGCCCGGGGTGTCGCCGTGCACGCAGATCGAGTCGACCGAGCACGGGATGACGGTGCCGTCGACGGCCACCACGCTGCGTTCGGTGGCCATCCGCGCCGCCCGTTCGGCGACCTGCTCGGGGTCGGTGATCACCGCGCCGGGGGTGCCGCGCGGCACCAGCGCCCCGTTGGGCAGGTAGGCGCGGTCGGCGAACGCCTCTGCGACCACCGGCAGGCCCGCGCCGACGGCGAGTTGGGCGAGCGTCGAGCCGGGCAGGCAGAGCACGGGCAGTTCGGCGTCGTAACCGCTGACGGCGGCCACCACCGCCGCTGCCTGGGACTCGTCGGTGCTGGCCGCGTGGTAGAGCGCGCCGTGTGGCTTGAGGTAGCGGACCCGGGTGCGGAACAGCCGGCAGAACGCGTCCAGCGCCCCCAGCTGGTAGGTCACCTCGTCGCGTAGCTCGGCGAAGTCGTACGCGATGTGCCGCCGGCCGAAGCCGGCCAGGTCGCGGTAACCGACCTGCGCGCCCACCGCGACCCCGCGTCGCGCGGCGCCCTCGCAGACCCGCCGCATGGTGGACGGGTCGCCGCCGTGGAAACCGCAGGCGACGTTGGCGGAGGTGACGAGGCTCAGCAGCGCCTCGTCGTCGCCGAGTCGCCAGATGCCGAATCCCTCGCCCAGGTCAGCGTTGAGGTCCATGGAATCTGACGGTAGTACCTGGCCGGGCCTGCGCGAGCGGGGTCACGTCGGTGACCACCCCGATGACGGGGTATCCACCTGTGGTCGGATGGTCCGCGAGGAAGATCAGGGGTTGGCCGTCCGCCGGCACCTGCACCGCGCCGAGCACGATGCCCTCGCTGGGGAGTTCGCCGGCCACCGCGCGGGGCAGCGTCGCGCCGGCGAGCCGCGCGCCGACCCGGTTGCTCACCGGGCTGATGGTGTACGCGCTGCCGAAGAGCCGGTCGAACGCGGTCGGCGTGAACCAGTCCTCGCGAGGGCCGGGGCCCAGCGTCAGGTGCAGCTCTTCAGGCAGCGTGGGGCACACGGTCAGGTCCACCGGTGCGGGGGCGCCGACCGGCTCGCCGAGCGGCAGTCGGTCGCCGTCCCGCAGCGGAGGAGGGCCGAGCCCGGAGAGGGTGTCGCTGGCCCGGCTACCGAGCACCGGTGACACGTCGATGCCGCCCGACACCGCCAGCCAACTCCGTACGCCCCGCCGGGCGGGACCGATCCGCAGCACCGTCCCGGCCGGCACGCTGAGCGGACGTCCGGTGTCACCGGGCCGGGCACCCGCCTGGACGGGGACCTCGGCGCCGGTGACCGCCACCGTGGCGGCCCGGGTCAGCCGCACTGTGCAGCCGGTCAGGGTGATCTCCAGGCCGGCCGCGTGCTCCGGATTGCCGACCAGTCGGTTGGCCAACCGCAGGGCACCCGGGTCGAGGGCGCCGGACCGGGGTACGCCCAGGTGCGCCCAGCCGGGCCGACCCAGGTCCTGCACTGTGGTGAGCGCACCGGCGCTGAGCACCTCGATGGTGGCCGGGTGGGTCACGCCGCCGCCATCCGGACCGTGGTGCCCGGACCGAGTCGGGCCGGCGGGTCGGCGGCCACGTCGAACAGCACCAGGTCGGTCCGACCGACCAACTGCCAGCCGCCCGGGGAGGCGCCCGGATAGATGCCGGCGTACGGGCCGGCCAGCGCGACCGAGCCGGCCGGCACCCGGGGACGGGGCGTGGCCAGCCGGGGCAGCGCCAACTCGGCGGGCAACCCGGTCAGGTAGGGGAAGCCGGGGGCAAAGCCGCAGAAGGCGACCCGGAACCGGGTGCTGGTCAACCGGTGCCGCACTGCCGGCACGTCCACGCCCCAGTGCTCCGCCACCGCCGGCAGGTCCGGCCCGTCGAAGGTGACCGGTACGACCACGTCCGCCGCGTCGGCTCGGCCTCTTGCTGTGGCTTGGGGGTCGGCCTGATCGGGGCTGGTGGTCGCGGCGGTGACGGCGGACGCCCATCGGGTCAGCTGCCCGGCCGTGGTGGTCGGGTCGGGCAGGCCGTCGAGCAGCACGGTCCGGGCCGCCGGCACGATCTCCACGGCTATCAGGTCGCCCCGCTCCCGACGCCGCCACAGCTCGGCCCGCCATGCTTCGACGAACGCGGCCTCCCGGGTGTCGGCCACGGCTTCGGGGGTGTCGGCGGGGGCGGTGCAGTCGAGTAGCAGGGCGTGCGCCCCGACCTGTCGGATCCGCATCCGCTCATCCTCGCCGATGTCGTGCCGCCGCGGTGTTCACGTGGACGGTGCCGGGTGTCACCAACGCCACTACTTACAAGTAACCTACGGTGCCGTAACCTGATTGGGTGACCACCTCCGCCCCGCTTCGCCTGAAGCCGGTCGACATCGGTAAGCCCCGGATGCGCGGCTGGCTACACACGTACGCCTTCTTCGTCGCCCTGGTCTGCGGCATCGTGCTCTGCTCGATCGCCGCCACCCGGCCGGGGTGGACGCCCCTGGTGAGCTGCCTCATCTACAGCCTGACGGTGTGCGGCCTCTTCGGCACGAGCGCGCTGTACCACCGTCGTGTGTGGTCGGAGCGCGGCTACCAGGTGATGCGCCGGATGGACCACTCGATGATCTTCGTGTTCATCGCCGGCACGTACACACCGCTCTGCGCGATGCTGCTCGCGCCCCGGCCGGCCACCGTGATGCTGGCCCTGGTCTGGGGTGGCGCACTGGCCGGCGTGGCCGTCAAGGTGGTCTGGCCGCACGCGCCGCGCTGGGTGTCCGCGCCGCTCTACCTGGCGCTGGGCTGGGTGGCGGTGGCCATGCTGCCGGAGATCCTGCACGGGGGCGGCGTCGCGGCGCTGGTGCTGCTCATCGTCGGCGGTGCGATCTACAGCATCGGCGCGGTCTTCTACGCGTTGCGCCGGCCCAATCCGTGGCCGACCGTCTTCGGCCACCACGAGTTCTTCCACGCCTGCACGCTGCTGGCGGCGCTCTGTCACCACATCGCGATCTACTTCGCGCTGTTCGCCTGACCCAGACGGCCAAGGCGCAGGCGCGGCCCGAACGGCCAAGGCTCAGGCCGCTCGGCGAGAAACGCCACGGTGGCAGCCGCCATGATCGTGCTCGATCAAGGATGTAGTGGCCTCGCACGCACCCGAAAGCCCTATTTCCTGGATCGAGCACGATCTTGGGCCGACCCCCGCCGCCCGAGACCGGGCCCACACCTCAAGATCGGCGCAACTTCGGGGAAACTGCCGCCTCGACGGGCCCTCAGGCAGCAGTTTCCCCGAAAGTGCGCGGATCTTGGCGGGGTGTGGCGTTTCTCCCGCGCACGCACGAGCCGGGTCCACGCACGAGCCGGAAACAGCGGGCCGGAAACAGCGGGCCGGGTACGCGTGAGGTGGGCCGGGACGCGAGCCGGGGCCCCGCGACGCTGCGGGACCCCGGAGTGTGTGGGCGAGGATCAGACCGGGCGGCCCGGCCGACGCATCTCGCGGTACTCCTGCATGACCTGGTTGTCCTGGACCGGCACGACCCGGTCGGCCACCACGCGCTCCTCGCGAACCGGCGCGGCGACCACCGGGCGGCGGCGGCTGTTCCAGAAGTAGAGGGTGGTGAGCAGGCCGGCGACGCCGGCGAGCATCAGCACCCAGCCGACCACGGCCAGGTCCAGCCAACCCAGGTCGGCCTCCACTGCGAACGCGAAGATCGCACCTAATGCGATCAAGAAGATGCTGCCACCAATGCCCATGTCTCGCTCCTCGGCTCTAACCTGGCGTACGTCGCGCCGCGGCCGTCGGTAGGGGTGCGGCATCCATCGACTTACCCAGGCACGGAGATCGCCAATCGGGCAAGCTGGGGGCATGACGGACGCCGACCCCGACACACTGACACTGGTGTTGCTGCGGCACGCGAAGGCCGAGCAGGGCAGCGACGCGGCGGACGACGCCGAGCGGCCGTTGAGCGCACGCGGAAACGCCGACGCGGCTGCGGCTGGGGCCTGGTTGGCGCACCATGGGCTGCTGCCCGACGTGGTGATCTGCTCGACGGCCCGACGCACACGGCAGACCTGGCACGGGGTGGCGATGGGAATGACCGGTTCGCCGCCGGAGGGTGGTCCGACCGGTCCTCGCCCGACGGTCCGTTACGAGCCGGGTGCGTACGACGCGCACCCAGAGGAGTTGTTGTCGCTGGTCCGCACGGTGGACCCGGCGGCCCGCACAGCATTGCTCATTGCCCACAATCCGGGCATCTCGCTGCTCTCAGCGCTCCTCGATCCCGAGGGAGTGGACGATGAGGGTTTGCGCACCGCCGAACTGGCGGTGCACCGCTTCCCGTCCGGTTGGGCGGAGTTGAGCAGGGCGGGAGCGCCGCTCACGGCTCGGCACACAGCACGCGACTGAGCCACCCGCCGGTCCGACGGGTGGCTCAGGGGTACGCGTTGTGCAGGGATCAGGACGGCGGCGCGGTTGGTGGCGGCGGGTCCGGCGGTGGCGGCATCATCGCCGTCGGATGAGACAGCCGGTTCTCCTCCACGATGAGGGTTCGAGCCCGCTTGCGCCGGTCCTGCCAGAACCAGACAGTGGTCAGCAGTACGGCCAGCCCGGCCAGGATGAACACCCAGCCGACCGCGCGTACGTCGATCCACCAGACGTTGGCTCTCAGCGCGAAGGTCAGAATCGCGCCGATCGCGATGAGAAAAATGCCGCTTCCTACACCCATGTGCGCTGCACTCCCCCGTGCGGTGGCTCTGGGCGTTCCCTTTCGAGGTCACGCGACGGTTACCCGCCACGCCTGCGGCATACCCGACAGGGCTCGGCCAATACGTGCCGCAGCCGGGTGGAGACGGCGACGGCCGGCGGGGCAGAAGCCCCACCGGCCGTGGCAAGTGCCGGGTGGTGCGACCCAGCACAGGACCTAGAAGGCATCCTCCGGGAGATCCATGATGTCGAGGTCGGCACCCTCGATGATCCGCCGGTCGGCGCCGATGCGGGGCAGCACCTCGCGGGCGAAGAAGCGGGCGGCGGCCACCTTGCCGGTGTAGAACGCCTTGTCGCTGGCGGAGACCTCGCCGGCGAGGGCCTTCAGCGCCACGTCGGCCTGCCGCTGGAGCAGCCAGCCCACCACCAGGTCGCCGATCGCCAGCAGGAACCGCCGGCTGCTCAGCCCGACCTTGTAGAGCGCGCGGGTGTCGCCGCCCTGCGCCTCGCCCAGCCAACCGGTCAGCACACCGAGGATGTTCTGGATCTCGGCCAGCGCCTTGCCGAGCGCCTGCCGCTCCTCCTTGAGCTGGCCGTTGCCCGCCTCGGAGGAGATGAACTCCTGGATCTCGCCGGAGACCGCGAGCAGCGCCTTGCCGTTGTCCCGGACGATCTTGCGGAAGATCAGGTCGAGGCTCTGGATGGCTGTCGTGCCCTCGTACAGGGTGTCGATCTTGGCGTCGCGGACGTACTGCTCCAGCGGGTAGTCCTGGAGGAACCCGGAGCCGCCGAAGGTCTGCAGGGCCTCGTGCCCGAGCATCTCGTACGCCCGCTCCGAACCGACGCCCTTCACCAGCGGCAGCAGCAGGTCGTTGACCCGCTTCGCCAGCTTGGTGGCCTTCTCGTCGCCGGCAGCCTCGGCCAGCGCGACCTTGTCCTGCCAGGTGGCGGTGTAGAGAACCAGAGCGCGAAGACCCTCGGCGTACGACTTCTGCAGCAGCAGCGAGCGGCGCACGTCCGGGTGGTGGGTGATGGTGACCCGGGGGGCGGTCTTGTCCGCCTGCTGGATCAGGTCGGCGCCCTGCACCCGGTTCTTCGCGTACTCGAGGGCGTTGAGGTAGCCGGTGGAGAGGGTGGCGATCGCCTTGGTGCCCACCATCATCCGGGCGTACTCGATGATCATGAACATCTGTCGGATGCCGTCGTGCTTGTCGCCCAGCAGCCAACCCTTGGCGGGTACGCCGTGCTCGCCGAAGGTCACCTCACAGGTGTTGGAGACCTTCAGGCCCATCTTGTGCTCGACGTTGGTGGCGTAGACGCCGTTGCGCTCGCCCAGCTCGCCGGTGGTCTCGTCGAAGTGGAACTTCGGCACCACGAAGAGGGACAGGCCCTTGGTGCCGGGGCCACCGACACCCTCCACGCCGACCGGACGGGCCAGCACGTAGTGCACGATGTTGTCGCTCAGGTCGTGCTCGCCCGAGGTGATGAAGCGCTTGACGCCCTCGATGTGCCAGGTGCCGTCGGGCTGCTGGACCGCCCGGGTGCGCCCCGCGCCCACGTCCGAGCCGGCATCCGGCTCGGTGAGCACCATGGTGGAGCCCCACTGCTTGTCGATGAAGAGCTTGGCCCACTTCTGCTGCCGCTCGTTGCCCTCGACGTGCAGCACGTGCGCGAAGGACGGGCCGGAGGCGTACATCCAGACCGGCGCGTTCGAGCCGAGCACCAGCTCGGCGAGCGCCCACCAGAGGGCGCGCGGCGCGTTGGTGCCGCCCAGCGCCGGCGGCAGGTCCAGGCGCCAGAACTCGGAGTCCATGAATGCCTGGTAGGACTTCTTGAACGACTCCGGAAGCGGCGCGGTGTGCGTCGCCGGGTCGAAGACCGGCGGATTGCGGTCACTGTCCGTGTAGCTGGCGGCCAGGTCCTCGCGGGCGAGGCGGTCGACCTCAGCGAGGAAGCTGCGGGCGGTGTCGGTGTCGAGATCCGAGTACGGCTCCTGGCCGAACGCCCGGTCCGCCCCGAAGACCTCGAACAGGTTGAACTCGAGATCCCGGAGGTTGCTCTTGTAGTGGGTCATGCTCGCTGGCCCCGCTTCCGGACAGGTGTTACCGATCAGTAACCCCGACTGTATTACTCGCGGGTAGGCAGCGACAAGCGGATCACCCAAGTGACGGCGATTACACACCTACGGGCGCTGTCTGCCGGCTCAGCTCTCGGCGGCGCCGACCTCCCAGCTCGGGACGGCCACGGCCGCGCCGGTACGGGCACCGACGTACTCCATCAGGACCAGCGCGATGTCGTCGTCGAGCCGACCGTGCACCCACTCGACCAGGGCGGTCTCCAGCGACGCCAGCCCGTCGGCGACAGTGCCATGGCCAAGCAGTCGCCAGGCCCGGTCGGCGGTGGGGAAGAACTCGCCGTCCCGCCGCGCCTCGCCGAGGCCGTCGGTGAACAGCAGCAGCCGGTCCCCGGGCTCCAGACGTTCGACCCGGGGGCGGACCACCGGCATGAACCCGAGCGGAGGCGCCGGGGCCGGCGGTTCCAGCGGGATCACCGCACCCCGGCGGAGCAGCAGCGGTGGCGGATGCCCACAGTTGACGATCGTGAGCGTGCCGCCACGCTCCTCGACCAGTGCCGCAGTGACGAAGTCCTCGTCGCCGACGTTGCGGGCCACCGCGCGGTCCAGGTCGGCCACGACGGCTCGCAGGTCGGACCGCTCGTACGCCACGTGCCGATAGGAGCCGAGGACGATGCTGGCCAGCCGGACCGCGTCCAGGCCCTTGCCCCGCACATCACCGATGATCATGCGGACGCCGTAGGGCGTGTCGATCGCCTCGTACAGGTCGCCGCCGATCTCGGCCGTCGCTGTGGAGGAGATGTAGCGTCCGGCTACCGAAAGCGTGCCGACCTGCGGCCCGAGCGGGCGCAACACCGCCTGCTGGGCCACTGAGGCGAGCTTGGTCAGCTCCACGATCCGCTCGGCCTGCCGCTGGCGAACCCAGGCCACCGCCACGGCCATCCCGGTGACGAGCGCGACCGCGACAACGTCGACCGAGGTGACCAACGAGACCTTCGGCGCGGCCAGCGCGAAGCCGGCGCCGATCACCGTCGCCGCGACGCCCACACCCAGGACCACCAGCCAGGACGCCAGGGCGGCGGCGAGAATCGGCGCGGCCGCCAGGAGCGCGACGTAGTGCACCTTACGGCCGTCCGCCGCCTCCACCGCCGACACGATCGCGAGCAGAACGAGGGCCGCGCCGAGGCCGGCGCGGGATCCGGGGCTCAGCGGGCGACGGCCCGACTGGAGGAGTCGCGTGGGTACGAGGGACAGTTTGCCTGATCCACGTGAACCGGTGAATGAACCTGACCCGTCGTCCGAGGAGGTTCTGTCCGGCCGGCCCACTCCGCCGGCCGAATCGGCGGCGCCGGCCCCGCTCAGCCGAGGACCTCGTAGCGGACGGTGAGCGCGCCCACGTCGACCGAGGCGATGCTGGCGAAGGCGGCCCGGGAGAGGTCCAGGCAGCGGCCGTCGATGAACGGGCCACGGTCGTTGATCCGTACCGTCACCGACTTGCCGTTGGCCGGGTTGGTCACCCGGACCTTGGTGTTGAACGGCAGTGTCTTGTGCGCGGCGGTCAGCGCGTCGGGGTTGAACGACTCGCCGTTGGCGGTGAGCTGCCCGTCGGAGTAGAACGAGGCGCCGCACGAACCGCTCTCCAGCACCTTCGCCGCGGCAGTGGTCTTCTTGGCGGTCGGCTTCGGCTTCGGCGACGCGGTGCGCTCCTTGCCCCGGGAGGCGGCCTGCTGCGACCGGGTCGCCGACGGGCTGGGGGCCACGCTGGGCGAGGCGCTGGCGCTCGGAGTGACGGCCGGGGAGCTGGGGGTGAGGCTGCTCGCGGCGGTGGTCGGGGTGAGGTCGAGAGCCACCTGCCCGGACTGGTCGGAGCCGGAGACCAGTTGCACGGCACCGACGGTGCCGCCGACGGCGAGGGCGACGCCGACCGCCGCGGTGGCGACGATGCCCGCCGGGGAGGAGAAGATGCGGGTACGGGAGTGCTTGCCTGCCACCGGCCCGGTCCTTTCGTCGTCTGAACAAACCGGGTCGGACCGTAACGAGAGAAGCACTTCCGAAGTCAACGTGATCATGGTGGTATGATCGCATTTGCACAGGTACGTGTAGCCGATCATCCGACCCGGGGTGGGCCGGGTGGCCCGGGTGCCGCCACGCCCACCGCCAGTGCCGCAGGATGAGCGGATGCCCGCCGATCTGACCGAACGCCTGGCCGCCCTGTTCCAGTGGATCGACCCCGGCCCGGACACCAGTCACCTGGTCAGCGACATCTCCGGTTGGTGGCGGGACCCGGCGGTGCTGGCCGAGCTGGGGCCGGCCCTGGTGGCGCCGTACCGGGCCGCCCGGCCCACAGTGGTGCTCGCGCCGGCCGTCACCGGGCTGCTGCTCGGGCCGCTGGCCGCCACCGCCCTCGGCGTCGGCTTCGTGGCCGCCCACAAGCCCGGTGACGGGCGACTGCCGGCCGGGCCGCTCACCTGGGCGCAGAGCCCGCCGGACTACCGGGGGCGACAGGTCGACCTCGCCGTACGGGACCGACACCTCGGCCCCAACGACAGGGTGCTGGTGGTGGACGACTGGGTGCGCACCGGCGCGCAGCTACGCGCCCTCTACGACATCTGCGCCGCACGGGGTGCCGAGGTGCTGGGCACCTCCGTGGTGGCCGTGGACTGCCCGCCCGACGTCGCGGCCGACCTCCGGATCACCGGCCTGATCGACGCCGCGGATCTCCCCGCTTGACCTGAAGCGAGGTTTAGCACCGACGATCGGCGGATGAGTGACGGAGTTCTCGACGAGGCGTACCAGCGGCTGCACCGCACCGGCCCCGAATATCAGGGATGGCTGTCCAACCACGGGCCGATGGCCGTCGAGGCGTTGGTCCGTCACGGGCACCCCCACCGGGTGCACCGCTGGCTCGACGACTACCTCGGCCGCCTCGACGAGTTGCCCCGAGGGCTGCACCCGATCGACGACTGGCGGTCGGCGCTGGGCGATCCGAAGCGCGCCGGCGACTGGCTGGCCTACTTCGACCGGCAACTGCGCGAACACCCGTGGCGCGCGGTGCTCGGCACCTGGTGGCCCCGGCTGCTGCCGGGCATCGCCGCCGGCGCCACACACGGTGTGATCCGGGTCGGGCACGCCGTCCGCGCGCTCGACCCGGACGACGAGAACCGGCAGCGCCTCGCCGAGTTGGGCCAGGCCCTCGGCTACTGGGCGGCCCGCTGGCAGCCGATCCCCGGCACCGACCGACTGCTCACCGCCGAGACGGAGGGGCCGGGCAGCGACGACAGCGACGTGGCGGCCGCGCTGGACGGGCTGCCCCGGATCGACGACCAGACCGGCGGGGTCCGGGATCGGCTGGACCAGTTGCCGGGCGTACCCCGATGGGAGCCGGCACTCGCGACGCTGCGCCCCGTGCGGACCCCGGCCGGGGCGGAGCGCGGGCTCACCACGCTGGTGCACCGGGCCGGCCTGGACTACCTGCGCTTCGGGCACGCCGCGCCGGTCATGCTGGTGCACGCGGTCACCGCGCCGACCGCCGTGCTGCGTACCCTGCCGGCACTGGACCGGGGTCTGTGGGCGCCGAGCTTCGCCGCGGCCTGGGCCGCGACGGCGGCCATGACCTCCGTGTACGCCCCAGCCGACGGCATCGCGCCACCGACAGTGACCCCCGCGACGCCGGCAGAGGTCTTCGCCCGCGCGGCCCGGCACGGCGACGAGCACGTGGTCAAGCTCGCCGACGCGATCCTCGACGCGTACGCGACAAGTGCCGACGAGCGGCTCCTCACCGCACCCGGCTATGCCGGCCAGCTGATCTGAGCGCGGCAACGGGTATTGCGGCGGCGATCCGGTCGGTGCTGGCCTAGCCTCGGCAGGATGTGGCCTCGGATCGGTGAACTGCGCGCCCTCGCCCTCGGCACCCCCGGCGAGTTGCGGGCAACCCTCAACACACTGGTGCTGGCCGGTGTGAAGACCGCGACGGCCGGCCGGCTCGCCGAGTACGCGGAGGAAGGCGAGGAGTTGGAGCACGTCGGCGAACGCCTGGCCCTGGTCGACGACGACAACGCACTGGCCGGCGTCGTGGAGATCACCGGTGTCGAGGTGGTCCGCTTCGCCGACGTGCCCTGGGACTTCGCCCATGCCGAGGGCGAGGGCGACCGCTCGATCGAGGAGTGGCGGGCCGGGCACTCGACCTACTGGGCGCGGCTCGGCACACCTGTCGACGGCGACACCCCGGTCGTCTGCCTGCGCTTCCGCCTGGTGTCCGGCGGCGAGGGCGGGGTGGCCAGCGGCGACCTCGGCACCTGACCCGGTCGGGTCGGTGCGTCGGCCTCAGCCGCGTAGTTGTGGCAGCAACCGCGTCGCCACGTCCACCAGGATGGCCTCGTCACCGGCGTACCAGCTGCTGGCGCGTGGCCAGTGCGTCACCACGTCGGTAAAGCCCAGCTCGGCGGCCCGGCCGACCTGATCGGCGAAGAACTGTGCGCTGCTCAGCGAGAAGACCGGTGCCGCGTCCAGCGAGAGGTAGCGGTCCAGGCTGGCCGGATCGCGGCCGGCCTCGTCAAGGGTTCGGTCCATCCGCGCGGACAGCGCCGACACACTCGCCCACCAACCCGCCAGGTCGTTGTCGTCACCGGTGCCGGTGGTCACCCACCCCTGCCCGAAACGGGCCACCAACCGCATCGACCGCGGCCCGTTGGCGGCCACCACGAACGGCACCCGGGGCTGCTGCACGCAGCCGGGGTTGTTGCGGGCATCCACAGCGGCGAACCAGTCGCCACGCCAGGTGGTGCCGTCCTCCCGCAGGATCAGGTCCAACAACTCGGTGAACTCGGCGAACCTGTCGACCCGCTGACGCGGCGGCAACGTCTCCCCGCCCAGCACCGCCGAGTCGAAGCCGATGCCGCCCGCGCCCAGGCCGAGCAGCAGCCGGCCGACGGAGACGTCGTCCACAGTGGTGATCTGCCGGGCGAACGCGGCCGGGTGCCGGAAGTTCGGCGACGCCACGAGGGTGCCCAGCCGAATCCGCGAGGTCACCGTGGCGGCGGCGGTGAGCGTGGCCATCGAGTCGAACCACGGGCCGTCGACCAGGTCACGCCAGCCCAGGTGGTCGTACGTCCAGGCGTGGTCGAAGCCCCACTCGTCGACCTGTCGCCAGCGACGCTGCGACTCCGCCCACCGCTGGTCCGGCAGGATCACGATGCCAATCCGCATGATCGCCAGCCTAGCTGGGACAACGGCGGGGCCGGGTTCTCGCTATCGTTCTGCTGTGGACCTCACGGCGGCCTGCCGGAGGGCGACCTGCGGCTTGCCCGCCGGCCACCCTCCGATCCGAGCGACTACGGTTTACGGCACCTGCAGGCAGGGCACGCCACCATTTGAACGCTGGTGATAAATCGACGAACGGGTATACGGGCCATACACGCCGTCGGCGGGAATGGATTCCGCAGCCTGAACGGCTCGTAGTGCCTTTTCGGTAGTTGGGCCAAAGTTGCTATCGCCGGTGAGCGGATAGATGCCCTTACTACGGAGAACCCATTCGTAGCAGACGTTCATTGTGACCTGCAGCTGAAAGACGGCAGAGTTCACATTGCCCCGGCGCAGCGAGCAATTGACGCTGCTTCCGTACGCAGGCACGTCGGCCCCGTTGTAGGAAATCCACTTGTTGCAGGTCGTTGCCATGGTTCCTACTTCACCCACCGGAGCAGCCATTACAGGCGTCGTGGTGGCTGCGGCAGCGATGGTCGCCAGCGTAAAAATTGTCAGGATGCGACGCAGCAACATATTTCCTCCTGTGCCGCAGCATTTGGCTAGCCCCGTGCCACGCCTAAACGCTGTCGGCTTGGACCGACGATACTGCACCTAACCAGATAGATCAATGTTGTTGCCTTAGGAAAAGGTCCACCCGGCCCGTCCATAAATCGCCGCCCTTCTGGACCGAAGGGTCGATCGCCGAAAGGGCGGGCTAAATCCCTCAAATGCGCATGATCGCTATTCCTGGCCGGGCCGGGCACCCGCGCCCAGTCAGGGCCGGCGTCCGGAACACCTTCGCCACCCGACCTTCGCCGACCGGAAGTCCTAGATCTCCCGCTGCGACCAGCCCGTACCCTCCGGGGATGCCCGCCGAAGCACCTGCCGCCCGCGTCTCCCCGGATCGCCGGACGCGTCGGATCCGCATGATCCGCACTGTGGCGTTGCTGGTCGGGGTGGTCGTTCCGTCCCTCGTTCTTCGCGAGCTGATCGAGGCCCGGTTCGGCCGCGGGCCGCTCGCCGACCTCAGCACTGTCGCAGTGCCGATGGCGGCGACCGCGTGGCTGGCGCCGTACGCCTCCTACCGGCGACGCGACGCCCTGCTCTGGCTGGTCGGCCCGGGCATCTACGTCTTCACGGTGATCGCCTGGCGGGTGGCCCTCACGCCCTACCGGGACTGGAGCCCTCGCCCCGAGGAGAAGCGCCGGATGCACTGGTCGCGCGACCCGGAACACGCCGGGAGGTGGCTCCTGACCGAGCCGACCGGTGACACAGGTCACACTTCCTCCCGGTAGGGGCATCGCGATCGGCTCCGACCTTTCGGTGAGCGGCACCCAGGCGGGGTGTCGCCCGAGGAGAGGACCAGGCGCGATGACGAAGGTGACCGCACAGCTGTCGGTGTCGGTGGACGGCTTCTACGCCGGCCCCCAGTTCGATGGGAACGGCAACTGGATGGACTCGGCGGAGAGCGCCAAGTTCTTCCGGGTCACCCGCTGGGCGACCGAAGCCGCTGCCTGGCGCGAACGGCAGGGCTTCGCCGGCGGAGAGCAGGACACCAACTCCGAGGTGATCGCCGAGTCGTTCGGTGCGGCCGGCGCATACGTGATGGGGCGCCGGATGGCCGACGGGGGTGAGATCCCCTGGGGTGAGGAGCCGCCGTTTCGCGCACCGGTCTTCGTCGTCACCCACCGCCCCCGCCAGCGGCTGCTGAAGGGAGGGGGCACCAGCTTCACCTACGTCACCGATGGCGTGGCCAGCGCCGTCGAGCAGGCACGCGCCGTGGCCGGTGGCAAGGATGTCGCGGTGGCCGGAGGCGGCAGCCTCGTGCGGCAGGTGCTCAAGGCCGGCCTGCTCGACGAGTTGGAACTGCACGTCGTACCCGTCGTACTCGGCACCGGCCTGCGGCTCTTCGACGCGGACCTCGACCTGGGCGACCGGGAGGGGGTCGAGCTGACGCCGACCCGCGTCCTCGCCACCCCGCAGGTGACCCACATCCGGTACGCGGTGCGCGGCCGCGCCCCGCTCGTGCTCGACGACCGGGGCAGCGGTGGCGGCCCGACGGTCACCACGAACTGAACCCCGGCCCATCGAAGGAAGGAGGAGCCACCATGGCGCAACTGTTGCGGGTGCAGTGCTTCAACGTCTCGCGCGACGGGTTCGGGACCGGCGAGGGGCAGAGCCTGGAACGGCCCTTCGGTCACGCGGACCCCACCCCGCTGTTCTCCTGGCGTGCCGCGACCGCCAGCTTCGTGTATCGCACCGAGCCGGGCGGCACCCGTGGCCTGGACGACTACCTGACCCGCGACGCCGAGTGCAACATCGGCGCGGAGATCATGGGTCGCAACAAGTTCGGCCCCCAGCGTGGCCCCTGGCAGGACCACGAGTGGCAGGGATGGTGGGGGGACAACCCGCCGTTCCACACGCCGGTCTTCGTACTCACCCACCACGTGCGCCCGTCGTTCAGTCTGTCCGACACCACGTTCCACTTCCGCGATGTCAGCCCGGCCGAGGCACTGGCGGAGGCCAAGCAGGCAGCCGACGGTCGGGACGTACGCCTCGGTGGTGGGGTCGCCACCATCCGCGAGTTCATCGAGGCTGACTTGGTCGACACGATGCATATCGCCGTGGCGCCCGTCGACTTCGAACGGGGTGAGCGGTTGTGGGACAGCCCCGACGAGTTGCTCGACCGCTTCCACCTCGAGTCGGTGTCCAGCCCCAGCGGTGTCACCCATCTCCTGTTCTGGAGACGATGACAGCACTCTCTCCATTAGGGTCGTCTACAGCCGGGCCAGCACCAGCAACCGGTTGCCGTCGGGGTCGGTGACCCGCGCGGACCGTTCACCCCAGGGCTGGTCGACCGGCTCCTCGGTGACTGTCGCCCCACCCGTGCGCAGCGCGCCCACTGCTGCGTCGCAGTCGTCGGCGTAGACGCACAACTCCCAGCGGTGCGAGTCGGCCGGCTCGCCAGCCTCCGGGTTGGCGGCCAGGCCGAGCTCGCTGCTGCCCAGCCGGAGAGCGACGAACTCCGGTGCGCCCTCGTCCGGGAACCGGTAGGTCAGCTCGAAGCCGACCACGTCCCGGTAGAACGCGATCAGTCGTGGCAGGTCAGGTGTCGTCACGATCGGAAACGCTTCGGTGAACACGGACCACCTCCAAGCCGGACCCTAGCCGGTGCCGGGGTCCGGCAGGAACTACCGCTGTCGATCCCCGCGCATGTCATCACTTCCCGGAACTCTTGCGCAGAATGATTTGTGATGCAAACCTATTGGTAGTGCAGCATTCGCGCAGCAGCCTGGAGGTCACCGTGTCCGACCGATCGAGCACCGCGCCGAACAGCGGCGACACACCGGCAGAGCTGCTGGCCTCGGTGACCGCCCTCCAGCGACGCACTCGCGCCGTCCGCAACGCCTACTGGTTGCCGCTGCTGCTGTTCGGTCTCCTGATGGCGGCGGCCGCACCCCTGTACGTCGAGTCGGTCGACCCGCTCGCCATGCGCGGCGGGCAGGACAACCCCGCACTGACCGGCCTCGGTGGGGACTTCCTCGAACGCTCCGCGACCCTCGGCTGGTACTGGCTGGCGGCGCTCATCGGCGGCTACCTGCTCAGCCTCTGGTGGTATCGGTGGCATGGTGTGCGGGTGGGCGTCCAGACACCGGCTCGGCCGTACGTCATCGCCGGCATCGTGGGCACCATCGTCGGTCTCGTGCTGCCGATCGTGCTGCGGTACCTGTTGCTCAACACGGCGACGGCGGTTTCGAGCGCGACCAGTTGGGTGACCACACCGCTGCTGGGCATCTCCGATCGCGGCATGTTCCCGCACCTGGTCATCGCTGTGGGTTTGCTGGTCCTGGCTCGACTGGAACGCAGCCGTGGCCTGACGGTCGTGGCCGCGGTCTACGCCGCAGCGGTCGTCCTCGTGAACATCTACTTCCAGACCGCGAACTTCGAGCCGGGGGACCTGAACCGCTACAGCCTCCTGCTGGCGGCTCTCCTGCCCGCGCCGATCCTGCTCGTCGGCGGCGGCATCGCCCTCCTCAACACGATCAAGAGGTCGGCGTGAGCAGCAACGACGAGGCCGTCGGCGCCGGAAACCGCGGGCACCCGACGAACGGGCTCAGCGACACCGTCCACCAACGCAACCGGCTCGGCATCCTCACCATCGCCGCCGAGGCCGAGCGGGTGGAGGTCGCCTACCTGCGCGACGCACTCGAACTCACCGCAGGCAACCTCTCCCGACACCTCGCCGTGCTGGAGGAGGCCGACCTCATCCAGATCGAACGGGGCTACCACGGCCGCAGGCCCAAGACCTGGATCAGGATCACCGAGCAGGGGCAGGCCGCGCTGGCCGCCGAGATCAATGCCCTACGGGAGCTGCTCCGCCGCCACCAGGAGTTCCGGGCCGCCACCTGACGGCCGGGGGTCCGGCGCGGCGTCGTCCGACCGAACCGGCGGGCCGCAGTCGGTAACGCCGCCACTGCCGAATGGGGGCCTGACGTGGTGAAACCCGGTGTCAGTGGCCGTGTCAGGGCCATGACAGGGGGGTGACAGCCCAGCCGCCGATGGTAGTCGCATGACGAGTTCAGCGATTGCAGTCTCCGGGCTGCGGAAGGCCTACAAGGACAAGGTCGTGCTCGATGGCATCGATCTGGATGTCCCTGCGGGCACGATCTTCTCCCTGCTCGGTCCGAACGGGGCGGGTAAGACGACGACGGTGAACGTGCTGACCACGTTGGTGAAGGCCGACGGTGGGACCGTACGCATCGCGGGGCACGACGCCGCCACCGAGGCCAGAGCGGTGCGCGCGGCGATCGGTGTCACCGGTCAGTTCGCGGCGGTGGACGAGCTGCTTACCGGCCGAGAGAACCTGCAGCTGATGGTGGATCTCAGCCAGGTGCCCGGCAAGGACGGCACGCGGGTCGTCACGGAACTGCTGGAGCGGTTCGATCTGGTGGAGTCGGCACAGAAGTCGGTGTCGACCTACTCCGGTGGTATGCGCCGCAAGCTGGATCTGGCGATGACGCTCGTCGGCGGCCCGCGGATCATCTTCCTCGACGAGCCGACGACGGGCCTCGATCCCCGCAGCCGCCGCACGATGTGGTCGATCATCCGTGACCTGGTGGCCGACGGCGTGACGATCTTCCTCACCACTCAGTACCTGGAGGAGGCCGATCAGCTCGCCGACCGGATCGCCGTACTCGACCAGGGACGTCTGGTCGCCCAGGGCACGCCCGACGAGCTCAAGCGCCAGATCCCCGGCACTCACGTCCGGCTCCGGTTCACCACCGTCGCCGAACTCGACGCGGCCGCCCGGGTCCTCACCGGCGCCACTCGCGACGACGAGGCACTGGCGCTGCGGGTTCCCAGCGATGGCGGAACGGCCTCGCTGCGGGCCCTGCTGGACCGGCTCGACGAGTACGCGATCAGCGCTGAAGGGTTCTCCGTGCAGACGCCGGACCTCGACGACGTCTTCCTCGCCCTGACGGGCAGCCGCACCCAGGAGGTTTCCGCGAAATGAGCACCAAGTCCCACTCGATCGTCATGCTGCGTCGCAACTTCAAGCACATCGCCCGCAACCCGACCTCGGTGTTCAACGCGGTCCTGATGCCCATCGTGATCATGTTGATGTTCGTGTACATGTTCGGTGACGCCTTCAACGTCGGTGTGGACTACATCGACTACGCGACTCCCGGACTGATGCTGTTGGCGGTCTGTTACGGGCTGGGGGCCACCGCGACCGCTGTGAACTCCGACATGACGAAGGGCATCATCAACCGGTTCAAAGTCATGCACGTCTCCCGCGGCGCGGTGCTGACCGGTCACGTCGTCGCCAGCGTGCTGACCAACCTGGTCGCCATAGCGGCCCTTGTCGGAGTGGCCTTCCTGCTCGGATTCAGCCCGTCGGCGAGCCTCGTCGGCTGGCTCGGCGCGATCGGCATCATCGTCCTGCTCGGCTTCGCCGCCGGCTGGCTCACTGTCGCCCTGGGGCTCTCGGCGAAGTCTCCGGAAACGGCGGGTCTGGCCTCCGTACCGCTGGTGATGCTGCCGTTCTTCAGCAGCGCGATCGTGCCGGCGGACAAGATGGGGCCTGGGCTGCGGGAGTTCGCGGAATACCAGCCCTTCACGCCGATCATCGAAACTCTGCGTGGATTCCTCAACGGAACGCCGTCCAGCGATGACGTGATCCCCGCCCTCGCCTGGTGCGTCGGCATCGCTCTCGTCGGCTACCTGTGGGCACGTTCCACGTTCACGAAGCGAGCGTGACAGCGACCAACCGATTCCAGTCCGTCCGACTGCCTTCTCGCGCCGCCTCTGCGAAGCCCACTTCGCCGAGGCGGCGCCGTACTTCCTGCTCGATCCGGGCCACATCCGGCTGGGAATGATCCTGCCGTCCGCGCACACCGCTGCTCGCGGCGAGCAGCCGGGCGGCGTGCTCGTACTGGTCACGGCGCAGCGCCAGGTCCGCGACGCCGACGAGTACCCGCGCGATCGAGGGTGCGTGCCCTGTCTCGGCTGCCGCCTCGCAGGCCAAGGAGTGGTGTCTGCGTGCCTCACCGAGATCGTCTGCGACATAGCCGAGCAGGTCGTGTGTCACCACGCGGATGTGCGCCTGCTTCGCCTCGTCGCGCAACAGGGTCGTCGCGACACCGACCTGCCGGGCCACCTCCTCGGCATCGCCACTCCAGCGAGCGAGTTCCGCCTGCGACAGAGCCAGCACGGCCAACGCACCCGGCCACGTGACCCGCGCCGCGCATCGCCGCGCCTCTGCCATGGCAGCAGCGCTGGACTTCTCATCGCCAAGCAACCAGTACAACTGAGCCTGCCGGGACCGCATCCGGATGATGTCCTCGACGGTGCCGACCTCGGTGACGACCGCTGTCGCCTCCTCGTAGAGCTCGCACGCACCGACGAACTCACCGCGTACGGCAATCAGCTCCGCCAGCTCGGTCAGGGCGAATGAGATCCCGAACCGTTCGCCGAGTGCCCGAAACTCGGCGAGCGCCGCCACAAGATAGGCGTCCACCTCCCGACCGTCCTGGCCGAAAATGATCCGCATCTTGCCGAGTTGCAACCGCGCCAGTGCACGTACCCAGGGATCCTCGTGGTTCAACAGTGGTTCCCATGCGGGCAGGATCGCGTCCGGGGCTCGCAACATGCGTTCCAGCGGGACGACGAGCGCCGTCCCCGGGTGGCTGCCGTTACTGCGCCGGCTGAACTCGTACGCCTTGTGGATCCACTCCGCCGCCTGGTGCTCGTCACCAGGCCCCGAGTTGATGAAGAGCACGACGAGCGCGTAAACGATGGCCCGGATCTCGTCGCTGACCTCACCAGACGTTCCGGTGGCCGCCGTGATCAACTCCATGCCTTCGGTCCGGTGTCCACCGAGCCACCAGTACCAGCCGGCACCCGCGGCCAGCCGCATGGCCGCGTGCGCCTCGCCGGCGGCGAGGGCACCGCGCATCGCGGAACCGATGTTGTCGTGCTCGACTTCGAGAGTGGCGAGCCATTTCACCTGGTCCGCGCGGCGAAGCTGCGGCTCTGCGGTCTCAGTGAGTTCGGTGAAGTACGCCAGGTGCGCGTGCCGCGCCAGGTCCGTTTCCCCGGCCTCGGCGAGGCGGTGCGCGGCGTACTCCTTGATCGTGCCGAGCATCCGGTAGCGCGGGGCTTCGCCGCCCTCGGCGACCAACAGCGACTTCTCGGCCAGCGCGGTGACCAGCTCGAGCACGTCCTCCTGCTCGACCTCGTCGCCGGCGCAGACCCGTTCGGCCGCTTCCAGGCTCACCCCACCCGAGAACACCGACAGCCGGCGCAGGACCGTCCGTTCGGCGTCGGTCAGCAGCTCCCAACTCCAGTCGACCACCGCGCGCAGCGTCCGGTGCCGGGGCAACGCGGTACGGCTGCCGCCGGTCAGCAGGCGGAACCGATCGTCGAGGCGCCTGGCGAGCTGGTCGATGGACATCGTGCGCAACCTGGCGGCGGCCAGTTCGATCGCCAGCGGCATCCCGTCCAGCGCCCGGCAGATCCGCGCCATCGTCGACAACGTGGAGGCGTCGACCGCCAGATCCCTCCGCACCGCGCCCGCTCGGTCCCGCAGCAGCCGGACAGCGGGAGAGGCTTCGATCTCGCCGGGGTCGGCGTCGACGTCCGGCAGGGCCAGTGGCGCGACCGGCCAGAGCGCCTCACCGGTGATGCCGAGCGGTTCCCTGCTCGTCGCGAGGATCCGCAGTCGCCGACACTCCCCGAGCAGCCGGTCAGCGAGCACCGCCGCCGACTCGATCACGTGCTCGCAGTTGTCCAGGATCAGCAACGCCTCCCGCTCGCGGATAGCGGCGACGAGCCGGTCGACCAACTCCATGCTCGGTGGCTCGCCGAGCAGAGCGTCCCGCAGCCCGAGCCCCGTGAGCGTCGCCTGCACCACGTCACCGTCCGCGCCGATGGCGGCGAACTCGACCAGCCAGGCACCGTCCGGCAGGTCGTCGAGCATTCTGCGCGCGGTTTCCGTGGCCAGCCGGGTCTTTCCGGAGCCACCCGGCCCGATCAGGGTCGTGAGCCGATGTTCGGCGACGAGCGTGCCGACCTCGGCAACGGCCTCGTCAATGCCGATGAAGCTGCTCAACTCGGCACGAAGGTTGGTCTTCCGGCCCTCCTCGCGCCGTCGCACCTCGCCCCGCAGGAGCGCGACGTGCATCGCCGAGAGTTCCGGCGAGGGGTCGACGCCCAGCGCGTCGGCCAGGGCCGCACTCGTGCGCTGGTACACCAGCAGCGCCTCGTTGTCGCGGCCGCTCGCGGCGAGGGCCCGCATCAACGCGAGAGCCAGCCGCTCCCGTACGGGGTGCTCGGCCACCAGGTCGGTCAGCTCCGCGACAAGTTCCGGGCCGTGGCCGAGGCTGACCTCCACGTCGAAGCGATCCTCCAGGGCGGTCAGACGCAGCCTGTCGAATCGGGTGACCGCCGCGTCGAGCGCCGTGCTGTCGACCAGACCGACGTCCTGCATAGCCGCACCGCGCCACAGGTCGAGGGCCTCACGCAACCGCAGTACCCGCTGCGGGCCCTCGTCATCGCGAGCCAGGCCGACGAGGCGTTCGAACCGTACGGCGTCGACGACGTCGGGTTCGACAATCAGCCGGTAGCCGTCCGTCTGCCCCTCGATCGACCCCTCCGGCAGCACCTTGCGCAGCCGGGAAACCAGGCGGTGCAGGGCGTTCGCCGCGTCGGTGGGCGGATGTTCGCCCCAGATCCAGTCGACGAGGGGCCCCTTCGCGACCACGTGACCCGGGTTGAGCGCGAGAGCGGTCAGCAGCCCGCGCAGCCGCGCGCCCGGCACGTCGATGACGGTGCCGACGCCCGTGCGAACCTCGAATGGACCAAGCATCCCGACCTGCACCTGGCAGATCCTGCCATGAACATGAAAAGCATCCGGTTCTCCTGGAACCTCCACGAAATGAGATGCGCATCGGCTGGCGCACCTGTTGGATCTCGACATGGCGCATGAGCTTGTTCGTCCTCAAAAGGCACGCCCGGGGGACCGCCTCGCGGTCCTGTCGCCGTCGTTCGCCGCGGCCGGCGCCTATCCCGAGATCCACGAGCAGGCCATGCGACGCCTCGCCGACCTGACCGGCCTCGTTCCGGTCGAATACCCCACCACCCGCCAGGTGGGCGCGAGCGCGGCAGCGCGAGCGGCGGACATCAACGCCGCCTTCGCGGATCCCCAGGTACGCGGCATTCTCGCCGTCATCGGGGGCGACGACCAGATCACTGTCATTCCCCACCTGGACGCCGACCTGGCCCGAGCCGACCCGAAGCCGTTCCTCGGCACCAGCGACAACACCAACCTGCACCACTGGCTCTGGGGCCTCGGCATCGCCAGCTTCTACGGCGGCTCCTCCCAGGTGCACCTTGGCCCCGGGCCTGCCGTCGATGACATCCACGTCCGGTCGCTGCGAGCGGCGCTACTCACCGGGGAGCGGCTGGAGATCACCGATCCCGGTGAGTCCGAGGACGTCGGCATCGACTGGGCAGATCCGCAGGCGTTGAAGTCCTTTGGAGAGCGCGAACCGACGGAGCCGTGGAGCTGGTACGGGCCGCGCCGCGCAGTCACCGGCCGCACCTGGGGTGGCTGCCTGGAAGTCATCCAGTGGATCCTGACGGCGGGGCGCTTCCCGTTTCCCCCGGAGGTCCTGAACGGCGGGGTTCTGACGATCGAGACGTCGGAGGAGCTTCTCCCCGCCCGCGAGGTCGGCTGGATCGTTCGATCGCTGGGCGAACGCGGTTTCCTCAGCGCCGTCGACGCGGTCCTGGTCGCCCGTCCGCCGGTCTCCGACCACAGCCGTCGACCCGCAGCCGCAGATCGGGTACGGCTCCGCGAGCAGCAGCGGGACACTGTGGTCGACGTGGTGAACCGCTACAACTCCGAGGCGGTCGTCTGCGTCGGAGTGCCGTTCGGCCACACCAGACCGCAGTGGATCCTTCCCCACGGCGGCCCGGTCACCGTCGACGGCGTGGAGCGTCGAATCTTCGCCGACTACCGATAGGAGGCCGCAGGGCATGGAACCGACACAGACAGCGCTCATCGTGCCGATACCCGAGGCCGAGGACGCGGTGGGCCGGTTCCGGGCATCGCTCGACCGGGCCGCCTCGTGGGGCGTGCCGGCGCACGTGACAGTCCTCTACCCGTTCCTGCCGCCGCAACAGATCAATGAGCAGGCCCTGGCGGTGCTGCGCGAAGCCTTTGCCGGGATACCACGGTTCGACGTCGCACTGACGCACGTCGACTGGTTCGGTGACGCGGTCCTCTGGCTTGCTCCGCAGCCAGACCTGCCCTTCCGCGACCTCACCGAGGCAGTGTGGCAACGGTTCCCCGAGGCACCCCCGTACGCCGGGGCGCACAGCGATGTGGTGCCGCACCTGACCATCGGTCACGACGCCGCCAAGCCCGTGCTGAGCCACGCCGCGGAAACCATCTCCGCGCACCTGCCGATCAACGCGGCCATCGACAGGGTCCTACTCATCGCCGGAACACCTGACGTGAGCCCGTGGCGCACCGTCTGTGAGTTCCCGTTGGGCGCCCACCCTCAGCGGCCGGCTGGTATTGGACTACAAGCGACCTCGGCATGACCTCCAGGCACGGCCGGTAAACCGGATCTCCCGGGAAGCCCCCCAAGGTCACGGCTTGTCGATCAGCGCGATCAGTGCGGCGTCGCCCTGCGCGTTGATCACGGGATCAGGAGCGGCTCCCATGGTGACTCGACGGCAGCCGTCGAGTTCGACATAGGTGTGCGGGCCGCTGCCGGTCATCGGACTCAGCACCGCGAAGCGGCTGGCGCGGCTATGGCACGGGTTCGCCGGCCCGGACGAGCGCAGCGCACCCCCGATCGCCGCCCGTCGATCCTCCGGCAGCACCGTCCCGTGCGCGAAGTCGCCGTCGAGCATGCGGCTTCCCTGCTGACTCTTCGGCACGTCGTAGACGCAGAGGCGGACCTGCCGCCCGGCGGGGAACGGCTCCGGCAGGGCCCCGGGACGGGCGTCAGGGTCGCTCGTCCTCGCCAACGCTGTCATGTCACAACCCGCCGTGGGCGACTCGGCGAGCCGATGGGTTGCCACGATGGTCAGCGGCAGGGCATAGAGGGCTTCACTGACCGCGTCGGGGAGATGGTTGTGGCAGGTAGCGAGCGGTATGCCGGGCCGTGTCCACCGGCCCTCCGCGTCGACGAGCGCAAGCCAGGGTGGCTTCTCCAGGTTTGCCCTGCACGCGGCGCCGGGGTTCTCTGGTGCATCAGGCAGGCGGAGCACGGCGGCGAGGGCGGCGAGAGCGGCGGCGTCGTCGCTGCGCTGTTCCGTCACCAGCACGTCCTCGCCCCCGTTGGCGCGTTGCTCCAGCCGGCAGATGACGGCCTCGGCGGGGATGAAGCCATCGCCGAGGCGGGGCAGGGCGGCTGCCTCCTCGGTCCGGACACTGAAGCCGCGCTTGACCATCTCCGGTGCAGCCTCGACGCACGAAGTCCACTGCCCCTGTCCGCCGGAATCGCCCGCCATCGAGGGGGCACGGTTGCCATCGGTGAGGATCTGCGCCCCTCCGACGCCCAGTCCAACGGCCATGGCCACGGCGAGCGCGGCGGTCCCGATCAGGCGCTGCCGGTGCCGGCGGACCCGCCTGGCCACCTTGACAACGCGATCTGGCGGCGGCGTCAGTGGGGGAACGGCGTTGGTCAACAGGAGCCTGATGTCCTCGTCCTCACGCGTCACTTCTCGACCTCCAGGCGCCGAACAGCTCAAGATTCGGATCGGTACGCAGAATCCGTAGGGCACGGAAGGCCTGCACCTTGACCGTGTTGTGCGAGCAGCCGAGCACTTCCGCTGTCCGCTGCACCGTCAGGTCCTCGACGTAGCGGAGCACCACGATCGCCCGCTGCTGCCGGCTGAGCCGGTCCAAGGCGCGGCGTACGGCGTCCCGGTCGGCGGACTCACCTGCCATGTCGCCACGGGACGGCTCGTCCGGTGGCTGGCTCGGAATCTCGCTGCGCCAGCGCCGCCGCCACCACGAGACGTAGGTGGTGAACAACGCTCGGCGCAGGTACGCCTCGGGATGTCCGGCACTCTTGATCGTGGCCCAGCGCCGCCAGACGTCCGCCAGGACCGTCTGCAACAGATCCTCGGCCCGCCCGGCATCACCGGTCAGCAACCAGGCCGAACGCAGCAGTGCATCGGAGCGCGCCGCGACGAACTCGGCGAAGCCTTCCGGTGGCGCCAGTTCCCGAGGTCGTTGCATCGTGTGTGTACCTCCCACCACTTGAACGCTCTGGGAGGGCAGCGAGGTTAACGCAGGAACGGCCGGGGTTCGGGGCCTTCAGGGTCTTGTCGGCCGCGAGCGCTGCTGGCCGCAACAGCATCGAAGGCCCTGGCTAGGACTCTCGTCCTGGCCAGGGCCTTCGCAGTGGAGCGGGTGACGGGAATCGAACCCGCACTGTCAGCTTGGGAAGCTGATGTTCTGCCATTGAACTACACCCGCAAGCGGCACCACTGTACCCGAGTCGTCGAGCCCGTGCACCCAGGTACCCCTGCCGGCCGCAGGTGTCCACGTGCCGCTCCGCCCGGCTTGATCCACTCGGCTTTCTGGAAGTCGGGGCATCCGGAGCGCTGGGACACCGCGATTTTCTTGACGTCGAGTTGATCACCGCCGGGGGCGGGGCGCGGGGCTTGCGCGGACGCCCGGTGCCGGCTCCGTTACGACGGGGCCGGCACCGATGATCTTCCGGCTGTGGTCAGGCGGCCGTGTACTGGACGTCACGGCTGAGGCGGGTAGGGCGCGCCTGCGGGACGGCGAGGGGCGCGGCCACCGGCGGCGGGACGTTTGGGTCGAGCCACACCCGAACGGCCGGCCGACCCGGCGGGAGGCCCGGAATGCCCGCGATGTGCTGCTCGCGGCGGGTGAGCATGGCCACGTCGACAGTGAACTCGAAGAGCCGCCAGTCGACCTGCGGCTCGGCCCGGGCGCTCTGCGCCAGCTGCGCCACCCGGACCGGATCGGTCACCGGACGGGCGCGGCCCGCCACGTACGCCTCGTCGTCGCTCTCCTCCGCAGGGAACGAGTGCAGCGCGTAACGGCCGTCACGTTCGAGGTCGCGGCGTTTGGGTGAGTCGATGATGAAGCAGAACAGCCCCTCGGCGGTGATGACCGGGGAGACCGGATGGACGCGGGGCCCGCCGTCGGCGCGGACCGTGGCCAGATAGCCGAAGCCCGGCCCGTATTGCTGGAGGAGAACGCGGATCCCGTCGGCGAGTCGGGGCTCGTCGGCGGCGAATTCGGACCAGGAAGCCATGTGGGCATTCTATCGAACAAATGTACGAGCAGCGACCTCGGCGCGCTGGTCACCGGCACCGAATCCGGCCACTTTTGGCAGCGCGGCTATGGTGGTCCGATGCTGCTCTCCGACCGCGACCTGGTCTCCGAGATCAAGGCCGGCACGCTGGGCCTGGAGCCGTTCGAGCCCACCCTGGTCCAACCGTCCAGCATCGACGTCCGACTCGACCGGCTGTTCCGGGTCTTCAACAATCACCTCTACACCCACATCGATCCGGCCATGCAGCAGGACGACCTGACATCGGTGGTCGAGGTTCCCGACGGTGAGCCGTTCGTGCTGCACCCGGGGGAGTTCGTGCTCGCCTCGACGCTGGAGGTCATCTCGCTGGGTGACCAGCTCGCCGGTCGACTGGAGGGCAAGAGCTCCCTGGGGCGGCTCGGGCTGCTCACGCACTCCACCGCCGGCTTCATCGACCCGGGATTCTCCGGCCACGTGACGCTGGAACTCTCGAACGTGGCGAACCTGCCGATCACCCTGTGGCCGGGCATGAAGATCGGGCAGCTCTGCATCTTCCGGCTCTCCTCGCCGGCCGAGCACCCGTACGGCTCGGTGGTCTACGGCTCGCGTTACCAGGGCCAGCGGGGGCCGACGCCCAGCCGCGCCTGGCAGCACTGGCGCACCTGGCCAACCCGCTGAGGCCCACCCGCTAGAACACAGACGACGAGGGCCCGCCGCGACGGATCGCGACGGGCCCCTCGGTCACCAGGGGTCAGCCTGGGCGGCCGTAGCTGTGGATCGGGCCGTCGTCGACCTTCTTCATCTTGACCGGTTGACCGGCCTGCGAGGCGTGCACCACCCAGCCGCCGCCGACGTACATGCCGACGTGGTGGATGTCGCTGTAGTAGAAGACCAGGTCGCCGGGGCGCAGGTCGCCCTTGCTGACGTTCTTGGTTACCCGGCTCTGCGCGGCGGCGTTGTGCGGCAGCGACACGCCGGCCTTCGCCCAGGCGGCCAGCATCAGCCCGGAGCAGTCGTACGAGTTCGGGCCCTCGGCACCCCAGACGTAGGGCTTGCCGATCTGCGCGCAGGCGAACTTGACAGCGGTGCCCGCGGCGCCGCCGGGGTAGCTGCCCGGGCAGGGCGCCGGACGCAGCGGACCGCCGCCGCCGCTGCCGTACACCTTGAGGCGCAGCTTCTGGAGGCGGTCGATCTCGTCGTTGATCTGCTTCTTCTTCGCCGCCAGCTGAGCTTCGGTGCGGGTCAGCTGGGCCACCATCTCGTCCAGCGGCGCCTTCTGCGCGGCCAGCTGGTCGCGCAGGTCGGCCACCTGGCGTACGTCCTTCTGCTGGTTGTGCGCGAAGCGGTCGAGCATTTCGAGCTGGCCGACCACCTCGCTGGGCGACCGGCTGCCCAGCACCGCGTTGACTGTCGAGACATTCTCGCCCTTGTAGGCGCGTACGGCCAGGGCGCTGACCTTGTCCATCGCGGCGTCGACCTGGCGCTCAAGCGGAGTGATCCGGGCGGCCAGCGCGTCGGCCTGCTTGCGCTTCGCGGCGAGGTCGGTGCGGGTGGCGTTGTGCCGTTCGATGATCGGTTCGAGCTTGTTCCAGTCGGCGTCGATCTGGCGCTCGATCTCGGCGACGGACGGGTCGGCGTGAGCCGCCGTGGCACTGCCGGTCAGGACGACGGCGATGCCGGCCAGCGCGGCGAGAGCGGTGGTGAAGCGGGACCAGCGTGGGCGCGGCGCGATCGACGTCGGGCCGGCTGATGCCGACCGCTCGGACGACGGCCGCGGGGCATGGAGTGCCACCGGGGTCTCGTACTCCTTCTTCCTGACCGCCTACCGGGTTAGCTGACGGGTTCGGGCGGGAAGTCGGCGCCCTACCGCAGTGGCTGCGGATTCACCCCGAGGGACCTGGGTCCCCGGTTCGCTCGGAAACGACTCGGCGGTGTCGGTCCGTTACCGCCCGGGCTGGGCGGAGCTGCTGTCGGGCCGACAAATGACCAGAGTAGAGACGCCTGTTACCGATCCGCAACCCGTGCGGCCGTGACACTCCGTACGGATTGGACTAGGTCACCGACCGTGTGTGAAGAATTCTTTCCATCTACTTCGATAGATAGAAAGGTATTGACGCGACCTCCCGGACGGCGCGATGGTGACCTGACCTCACTCCGCGAGAATCTAGGGGGTTCGATGCACCATCCAACCCTGTCGGCCGGCTGGCGCGCACTGCTCGCCGCCACCGTGGTCGCCGCCGCGACAACGGTGCCACTCTCCGTCGGCCCGGCCGCCGCCGCGCCCAACACCGACCGCCAGCAGCAGTACGCCGCAGCGGCCACCGAGTACGGCGTGCCTGCCGTCGTGCTGCTCGGCGTCTCCTACCTGGAGTCGCGCTGGGACACCAACGCCGGCACACCGAGCACCAGTGGCGGCTACGGCCCGATGCACCTGACCGACGCGCGGCACGTGGCCGCCCTACCCGGGCGGGGCCACCACGACGCCGGTGCCGAGGATCCACGCGGCGACGATTCCCGTCCCGCCCGGGTGCCCGCGCCCCGCCCGGTCGAGGCCCCCGCGCCGTCCACCGCCGCGTTGCAGACCGTGGACGCCGCCGCCACGCTGACCGGCGCCACCCCCGAGGCACTGCGCACCGACGCGGGCCTCAACATCCGGGGTGGGGCCGCGCTGCTGAGCGCGTACCAGAGGGATCTGGGCGCGCCGGTCGGCGCGGACACCGACCCGGCGGCCTGGTACGGCGCGGTGGCCCGCTACTCGGGCGCGGACAGCGCCGACGCCGCAGCGGCCTTCGCCGACGAGGTCTTCACCACCATCGGCGCTGGCGAAGCCCGGGTGACCGACGACGGCCAGCGGATCACCCTGCCGGCCCGCGTGGTGCGGCCCGAGCGTTCCTGGTTGGACCGGCTGGGCCTGCGCCGGCTGGCGCGCCCGGACGGGGTCGAGTGCCCCCGCACCATCTCCTGCGAGTGGATCCCGGCACCCTACGAGGCGTTCGGCGACGGGGACTACGGCAACCACGACCTCTCCGACCGACCCGCGCGGCAGAAGATCGAGTACATCGTCATCCACGACACCGAGGCGAGTTGGGCCACGACCCTGCGACTCGTCCAGGATCCGACCTACGTGAGCTGGCACTACTCGCTTCGCTCGGTCGACGGGCACATCGCCCAGCACGTGAAGACCAAGGACGTCGGCTGGCACGCCGGCAACTGGTACGTCAACGCGAAGTCGATCGGGTTGGAACACGAGGGCTTCGCGGCGCAGGGCACCTGGTACACGGAGGCGATGTACCGGACCTCGGCGAAGCTGGTCCGGCACCTGGCGCTGCGGCTGGGCATCCCACTGGACCGCCAGCACATCATCGGCCACGACAACGTGCCCGGCACCATTCCCTCGACAGTGCGGGGGATGCACTGGGATCCGGGCCCGTACTGGGACTGGACGCACTACTTCGACCTGCTGCACGCGCCTCGCCTGGACACCGGCACCCCGGCCACCGGGCTGGTCCGAATCGACCCGGACTACGCCACCAACCAGCCGGCGTTCACCGACTGCGTCACCCCCGGCGTGCCCTGCGTGCCACGCGGCTCCTCGGCGGTGGTGCTGCGCAGCGCACCGTCCGCTGACGCGCCGCTGGTAAACGACATCGCGCTCCGCCCGGACGGCAGCCCGAACACGATGGTCGTGTCGGACCACGGGGCCCGGGCGTCCGCCGGGCAGACGTACGCGCTGGCCGGACGGCAGGGCGACTGGACGGCGATCTGGTACCTCGGGCAGCGGGCCTGGTTCCACAACCCGGCGTCCGCGCCGACCGCCAGCTGGACCGTCGGCGTCGTGGCCACGCCGAAGCCCGGACGGACCACCATTCCGGTCTACGGACGGGCGTACCCGGAGCAGTCCGCGTACCCGGAAGGGGTGCCCTACCAGGCGATCTCGCCGCTGCAGTACACCCTGGCGGCCGGGCAGCGGTACGCCGTCGGCGCGGTGCTGGCCGGCGAGTACTACCGGGCCAGCACGTTCGACGGCTCCTCGCCCGGCGACTGGACGGTGATTCGCGGCAAGAACCGGTACGCGCAGATCCAGTTCGGCCACCGGATCATGTACGTCGACCTCGCCGACGTGCAGCTGCTGCCGTCCCCGGTCGGCGCGCCCCGCTGAGAACCACGAAGGCCCCCGGTCGGTGACCGGGGGCCTTCGTGTTGCGCGAGGTGGATCAGCCAGGTCTGCGGAACCCGGCGACAGGCATGGTGTTGATGCTGGACACCTGCACCGGCTTACCGGCACGTGGCGCGTGCACCATTGTGTTGTTCCCCAGATACAGCCCGACGTGACTCAGGCCGGAGAAGAAGAAGACCAGGTCACCGGGGCGGGCATCGGCTCGCGAGACGGCCTTGCCCTCGTTCCACTGGTCACCGGTGTGGTGGGTGAGGTAGATCCCGGCCGCCTTGTAGGCGTACTGGGTCAGCCCCGAGCAGTCGAACGAGTTCGGCCCGGTGGCACCCCAGACGTACGGCTTGCCGACCTTGCCGCAGGCGGTCTTGATCGCGGTGCGTGCCGCTGCGCTGAACACCCCGTTGATGGTCGGGCAGGCCGCGGTCTTGACAGTGGTCTTGGGCATCGACGCCTCAAGCTGCTTGATCTCGGCGTCGATCTGCTTCTTCTTCGCCGCCAGCTCGTTCTGCTGCTTGGTCTGGGTGACGATCAGCGCGTCCAGCTTCTGCTTCTCGCCGTCGTACTTGGCCCGCACGGCCAGCACGCCCTCGACCTGCTTGCGCTCCTGTGAAGCGAGCCGGTCGAGGATGGTGAGCTGCTCCGTGAGCGTGTCCGGCTTGGCGCTGACCAGCAGCGCGCCAATGTCGTGCGACGGGCCCGAGATGTAGTAGCGGGAGGCGAGGTCGCCGACCCGGTTGAGCGCCATTTCGCTCTGCAGCGCCAGCGGTTCGATCTTCTTCTGGAGGTCCGCCGACTTCTGCCGGTTGACCTTCAGCTGCGCCCGGACCTTGTTGTACTGCTCGATAGTGGGCTCCAACTGCTCCCACTTCTTGTCGATCTGCGCCTCGATCTCGTCGACCGTGGGCGCGGCATGTGCCGGCGCGGTCAGCAGACCGGCGCCGACCGCCGCCGCAGCGACCAGGATCAGCACCCGGTGCGCGGCGCGGCGCAGGCCACCAGAGCGAGCAGACGCAAACAGGTCGTGACGATGAGGGGGCATGGTTGCCACCGGCACCGACTCCTTTGCAACCGACCGCCGGGCGCCTCGCGTGAGGGAAGGGCCGAGGCAGACGACCCACAGCGGTCGGTGCCCCACATTAGGGAAGCTTGAGGCGGTAATCAAGGTGAGCGCCGTAACCATCACTGTCGTGCAACCGCTTGCACACCAAGGGTATTGGTCCATCAGCCAACGATTGCGGTCAATACATCGTCAAGAGTGACCACACCGAGCGGCCGTCGCCCGTCGCTGACCAGCACCATGTGCCGCCGCTCGCGGCGCATGGCCAGCAGCAGATCGGCCAACGTACGCTCCGGCGGCACCACCGCCAGCGGCCGGTAGACGTCGGCCGGCACCGGGGACCGGCGACCCTGCCCGGCGTACCCGAGCACGTCCTTGACGTGCACAAAGCCGAGCACCCGACGGGTCGACCGCTGCACCACCGGGAACCGGGACCGGCCGGTCCGGGTCGCCAGCACCTCCAGCGACGCAGGCGACACGTCCTCGGCCACTGTCACCACAGTCGACCACGGTTGCAGCGCGTCCGCCGCCGTCCGCGCGTGCAGGGCCAGCGCGCCGGTGATCCGCGCGTGCTGCTCCGCGTCGAGCAGCCCCTCGGTTCGCGCCTGGGAGACCAACCCGGCCAACTCCTCGGCGGTGAAGACCGTCTTCACCGCCTCCGACGCCTCGATCCGCCAGAACGCGAGCACCCGTCGGGCCGCCCATTTCATCGCGAGCAACAACGGTTTGGTGGCCACACAGAATGCCAGCATCGCCGGGCCGAGCCAGAGCGCGGAGACCTCCGGGCCGGCAAGCGTGATGTTCTTCGGAACCATCTCGCCGACGACAGTGTGCAGGAAGACCACCACGCCCAGTGCCAGCACGAACGCCACCGGGTGCACCGCCCGCTCCGGCAGGCCGGCCGCGTGGAACGGCGGCTCCAGCAGGTGGGCCAACGCCGGCTCGGCGATCGCGCCCAGACCCAACGAGCAGACAGTGATGCCGAGCTGCGCGCCAGCGATCATCAAGGGGATCTGGTTCATCGCCGACAACGCCCAGCGGGCGCGTTTCGACCCGGCGGCCAGCGGCTCGATCACTGTCCGGCGGGACGCGATGAGCGCGAACTCGCTGCCCACGAAGAACCCGTTGCCGAGCAGTAGCAGCACTGTCACCAACAGTTCAGTCATCGTCGTCCGGATCCGCCGGGCGCAACACCCGGACCTGCTCGATCCGGTGCCGCTCCACCTCGACCACAGTGAACTCCCAGCCGCCCGTCTCGACCGTCTCGCCGGCGAGCGGGATGTGCCCGAGCCGGGCCATCAGGAACCCGGCCAACGTCTCGTACGGCCCCTCGGGCAGCCGGAAGCCGGTCTGCTCGGCCAACTCGTCGGAGCGGAGCACACCGTCGACCAGCACAGTGCGCTCATCGCCCGGCACTGTCAGCTCGGCCGACCCGTGGTCGTCCACGCTCGCCGGGTCGAACTCGTCGGCGATCTCTCCGACCAGCTCCTCGACGAGGTCCTCGACGGTCACCACGCCGTCCGTGCCGCCGTACTCGTCGACCACGATGGCCAGGTCGGCCCCGGCCGCCTTCAGCGCGGCCAGGACACCGTCCAGGTTCAGGCTCTCCGGCACGTACACCGGCTCACGGGCCACCGCGGCGACCCGGGTCGACGCCCGGTCGGCCAGTGGCACGCCCAACGCGTCCGGCACGCCGGCCACGCCGGTCACCAGGTCCAGTGTCTCCTCGTACACAGGGAAGCGGGTCCGCCCGGTCCGCCGCGACTCCTCCAGCAGCTCGGCCACTGTGGCCGTGGCGCGCAGCGCGACCACGTCCACCCTGGGGGTCATCGCCTCCGCGGCCCGTTTGTCACCGAAGCGGATGGTGCGACGCAGCAGCATCGCGGTGTCGGTGGGCAGGGCCCCGGCCCGCGCCGAGATACCCGCCAGCAGGCCCAGTTCCTCCGGCGAGCGGGCGCTGGCCAACTCCTCCTGCGGCTCCACGCCGAGTGCCCGGACCAGTCGGTTCGCCGATCCGTTCAACCCTCGGATCACCCAGCCGAACGTCCGGGAGAAGGTGTGCATCGGGCCGGCCGTGGCCAGCGCTGCCGGCATGGGCCGGGCCAGCGCCGCGTTCTTCGGCACCAACTCGCCGAAGAGCATGG
The DNA here is from genome assembly GCF_022229005.1 of Micromonospora trifolii. Lineage (GTDB taxonomy): Bacteria > Actinomycetota > Actinomycetes > Mycobacteriales > Micromonosporaceae > Micromonospora > Micromonospora trifolii. The sequence continues at coordinate 89,722 of NZ_JAKKFD010000008.1, read as the reverse complement.
AGATCAGCGTGGCCAGGGCCAACGCGATGAACGGGGTGAGCCGCTCGGTGCTGTCTCCGGCCAGCGGGCGCAGCAGCGGGGTGAAGAGCCGAGCCAGGGCCGGCTCGGCCAGGTAGCCGGTGAGCAGCGCGGTGATGGTGATGCCGAGCTGCGCCCCGGAGAGCTGAAAGGAGAGTTCGCGCAACGCCGTGCGTACCGTCAGGGCGGCCTGGTCGCCCGCGGCGGCCCGCCGGTCGATCTCCGCCCGGTCGACAGTGACCAGGGCGAACTCGGCCGCGACGAAGAACGCGTTGCCCGCGGTCAGGGCTACGAAGCCGACCAGGGGCAACAACGTCGTCAAGAGTAGGCCGTCGATGTCGCCTCACCTCGGCGAGATTCTTGCACGACGGCGGCGGCCCTCAGGGGGCCGCCCGCCGTCGATGAACAGATCCCAGGGGTATGCGTCTCAGCCGCCGACCGGCGCGGTCTCCTTGCCGCCCTGCGACTGCTCGGGCTTGACCGAACGGAGCAGCACGCTCGCCACGTCGATCACCTCGACCTGTTCGCCGGCGCCCTTGCCGTTGACCCCGTCGTTCAGCATCGTCGAGCAGAACGGGCAGCCGACCGCCACCGTCTTCGCCCCGGTGGCCATGGCCTCCTCGACCCGGTCCACGTTGATCCGCTTGCCGATCTTCTCTTCCATCCACATCCGGGCGCCGCCAGCACCGCAGCAGAAGGAGCGTTCGCTGTTACGCGGCATCTCGGTCAGCTCGCCAGCGATGGCGTCGCCGAGCACCTCCCGGGGGGCCGCGAAGACACGGTTGTGTCGACCCAGGTAGCAGGGGTCGTGGTAGGTGACGCCGCCGTCGACCGGCTGCACCGGCGTGAGCTTCCCGGTGGCGACCAGGTGAGCGAGCAGTTGGGTGTGGTGGACCACCTCGAACTCCCCGCCGAGCTGCCCGTACTCGTTGCCCAGGGTGTTGAAGCAGTGCGGGCAGGTCGCGACGATCTTGCGCTTGGCCTTGTCCCGGCCCTCGAACGCCTCGTTCAGCGTCTCCACGTTCTGCTGGGCGAGCATCTGGTAGACGAACTCGTTGCCGATCCGGCGCGCCGGGTCACCGGAGCAGGTCTCGCCCTCGCCCAGGATCGCGAACGTCACGCCCGCCTCGTTGAGCAGCGTGGCCACCGCCCGGGTGGTCTTCTTGGCCCGGTCCTCGAACGCGCCGGCGCAGCCGACCCAGAACAGGTACTCGAAGTCGTCCACCTCGCCGACCCGGGGCACCTCGAAGTCCAGGCCCTTGGTCCAGTCCTCGCGGGTGTTCTGCGGGGCGCCCCACGGGTTGCCCTTGTTCTCCAGGTTGCGCAGCATCACGCCGGCCTCGGAGGGGAAGCTCGACTCGATCAGGACCTGGTAGCGGCGCATGTCGACGATGTGGTCGACGTGCTCGATGTCCACCGGGCACTGCTCGACACAGGCGCCGCAGGTGGTGCAGGACCAGAGCACGTCCGGGTCGATGACACCGCCCTCCTCGGCGGTGCCGATCAACGGCTTGTCGGCCTCGGCGAGGGCCAGCACGTCCAGGTGGGCGAGCTGCGCCTGGGTGGCCTTCTCCTCGCCGGTCAGGTCCTTGCCGCCGCCGGCCAGCAGGTAGGGCGCCTTGGCGTACGCGTGGTCGCGCAGGCTCAGGATGAGCAGCTTGGGCGACAGGGGCTTGCCGGTGTTCCAGGCCGGGCACTGCGACTGGCAGCGACCGCACTCGGTGCAGGTGCTGAAGTCCAGGAGGCCCTTCCAGCTGAACTGCTCGACGTGGGCGACGCCGAACTGGTCCTTCTCCGGGTCGGCCTCCTCGAAGTCGAGCGGCTTGCCCTGGCTCGTCATCGGGCGCAGCGCGCCGAGACCGGAGCCGGCCGGCTTGGCGGGCTCCCGCTTGAAGAAGATGTTGGGGAACGCCAGGAAGCGGTGCCAGGCGACGCCCATCGTGACGTTCAGGGAGATGACGATCAGCCACGTCATCGAAATAATGATCTTGATGGCTGCGGCGACGCTGACGCCGTCCGCCCAGTCGGGCAGCACCGCACCGACCGCGTGGCTGACCGGGGTGGCCCAGAACGGGAACTCGAAGTGGTCGGTGGCGACCTTGAAGCCCCGGATCACGAAGCCGAAGATCAGGACCAACAGCACGATCCACTCGACGAAGTAGCCCTGCCACATGGTCGAGCCGGTGAACCGGGACCGCCCACCCGGGCGGGTCGGCCGGTTACGCAGCCGGATCGCCATCAGCACCAGGATGCCGACCAGACCCAGCACCCCGATGATCTCGGTGACCAGACCGAAGATCGTCCAGTGCCCGATGATCGGCAGACCGCCGTCGGTGGTGACCACCTCGAAGTACGCCTCGAGCACCAGCAGCGACAGCACGACGAAGCCGACCATCACGAACCAGTGCGCGGCGCCCACCACGCCCCACTTGAGCATCCGGGTGTGGCCGGCCGTCTCCACGAGCATCGTCCTGGCGCGGGCGACCTTGTCGGAGAACCGCTCCGGCGCGGGTTGCCCGAGCCGGATGACTGCCACCATCTTCAGGACCGCACGCACCGCAAGCCACACCGCCACGGCGGTGATGGCGGCCGCGAGGATCGTGGTGACGATCTGGACGCTGCCCATCGAGTTGGCCTCCCCGGTCTGCTGCCTGATGACCTCGCTCTGCTCGGTCATGCAGTGCAGCCTACGCGAAGGTTACCCAGCAGTAACGTGAGTCATCTCGCAGTAGGCCGCGCTGCCTGCGCACACCATAAGGGGCCCCACCCGATCCTGCTGGGCAGGGGCTCGGCGGGGTGACGTGGGACCGCCGACGCGACGGTCCGCTCGGATCAGCGCCAGCGGGAGAGCAACGCCAGCGAGGCGACCATCGCACCGAAGCCGACGGCGAGGTTCCAGTAACCCCACGCCATGACCGGGTACTCCTGCTCGGACAGGTAGTAGAGAACCAGCCAGCCGATGCCGACGACGATCAAGGCGACCGCGGTGATCGGCAACCACACCGGGCTAGGCTTGCGCGACGACGAGGACGTCGTCGTCGGACGGACGTCCGTCGGCGGGGTGTACACCTTCTTCTTACGGACCTGAGACTTGGGCACGGCGCTCTCCAGAGGGGTGACGACCTCGTCCGGCCTGACAACCGGGCGCGGGGGCGACGGTCCATGGCCAATAATGTTCGAGAGCTAGCGTAGTCCCGATTGGCCGCCCGGACCACGAATGGGGTCGGGCCGGTGCACGGAGTGACCGAAAGAGGCGGAACTATTCGTACCGGCCCAGCCGGCACGGACCGATCCCCGACACGCGGAAGGAACGCTCGGTGGAGTACACATCCGGCGCGACCTCCTGGCAGAAGGTCCTCCGACGGGCCGCTGCCGGGCTGCTGCCCCGGCGACCTCGCCAACGCCGTCCGGGCTGGTCGATCGGGGTGCCCCTGATCGCCGCGGCGGCCGGGTTGCTCTTCACCACCACCGCGACCACAGCGGGCGGCACCGCTCTCCGGGAGGACCGGCGCCCCCAGCTCAACCAACTCATCGAGGACCGCCGCGAACAGGTCGCCGCCAGCGAGCGCCGCGCCGCCACGCTGCGCGGCGAGGTCGAGCAACGGACCAACACCCTGGCCGGCTCGGACGCCCCGATCAAGGATCAGCAGAATCGCGCCCAGGGCAGCCTCCAGAACGCCGGGTTCACCGCCCTCGGCGGGCCCGGGGTCACCGTCGAGCTGAACGACGCGCCACAACTGGACCAGACGCAGTCGGACGCCAGCAACGACGACCTGGTGGTGCACCAGGGGGACGTTCAGGCGGTGGTCAACGCGCTCTGGGCCGGCGGAGCCGAGGCCATGTCAATCATGAATGTCCGCGTGCTCACCACCAGCGCGGTACGCTGCGTCGGTAACACCCTGCTACTTCACGGCCGGGTGTACTCCCCCCCGTTCAAGATCGTAGCGATCGGCGATCCCGCTGCCCTCCAGCAGGCCCTCGCCAGCTCTCAGGGAGTCCGGTTGTTCAAGGACGCGGTCGACGACTACCAGCTTGGCTACAAGGAGACGGCCTCCGAGGTGCGAGTTCCCGCATTCGAGGATTCCACCGCCCTGCGCTCGGCTACGGTGCCCAAGTGAGCGGGCCGGACGAGCGACGCGACGGGCGACACCGGGACCAGACCGACGAGCCGACCGCCTTCCTGCCCAAGTTCGACCGGCCCGAGTCCGCACCGGGCCGACCGACTCCCGCCAGCAACTGGCCCGAGCCGGTGCTGCATCCTCCGCGAGCCGAGCAGCCGCCGCAAGCCGAGCAGCCGCCGCAGCCGCCGCAGCCGAGCGCCAGTCGACCCCAGCCGACCGAGACCCCGGGCCGCCCCGGTGTCGAAGCGCCGCCGCCCTGGCCGGGCAGCACAGCTGCCGGGTCTGGCCCGCACGGCGGCGCCGGGGTCCCCCCCGCGGCCGCCGCCGGCCGCCCAACCGCCAGCAACCAGGGCCCGGTTCGGCCCCCTGCCCCCGGCAACGCCCCGACCCGGCCCCCCGCGCCCAGCGTCGCGTCCACCCGACCGACCGCGCCCAGCGCCGCACCGACCCGACCACCGACCACCAGCAACCCACCCGGTGCCGCACCGACCCGCCCACCGGGCGTCGGCAACCCACCCGGTGCCGCACCGACCCGTCCGGCCACGCCCGGCGGGATGCCGATGCCGACCCGGCCGGCGACCTCCGGCACGCCGAACCGGCCGGTCTCCTCCGGCCCCTCGACGCCGCCGCTGGCCGACTCACCGACGGCGTACATTCCGCAGGTCACCGCCCGGCCCGCCCGACCCACCGGCTCCCCGGCCACGCCGGTTTCCCCGGCCGCCCCCGACCGCGTCGCGGCGGCCGGGCCGGAAGGCTTCGCACCGACCGGGCCCAGCCGAGTGCCGTCGACCGGGCCGGGACGGGTCCCGCCGAGCGGCGCGGACCCGGCCGCCACCGCGTTGATTCCGGCGGTGCCCGCCACACCCGCCAGCAGGCCCCCGACCATGGACTCGACAGCGTTGATGGGTGCCGTCCCCCGCACCGCGGTCCCGGATGAGCCGGCCGGCGCCAACCCCGCCGACCCTCCCCAACCCCGACGCGGCGAGCGGGTGGTGCAACTCCGGCCGCACCAGACCGGCGAGGGCTACAAGAGCGTCTACTCCGAGCTGACCCGCCCGTCGTTCGGCTCGCGACTGCGCACCGGCGTCCGCGTCACCGGCGAAGTCCTGATCACCTTCGGCCTGGTGGTTCTGCTCTTCGCCGGGTACGAGGTGTGGGGCAAGTCGGCCATCGTCGACGCCCACCAGAACGACCTCAACAACCAGTTGGCCCAGGCGTGGGGCCCGACCGACGACCCGACGGTGGCCCCGTCGGTCGGCCCGAGCGTCAAACCGTCCCCACCGGTACGCGGCAAGCCGCTCGCGGGCCTCTACATCCCCAAGCTCGACAAGAACTGGGTCGTCGTCGAGGGCGTCACTCAGCAGGACATCCGCTTCGCCCCGGGCCACTACCCGACCAGCGCGCTCCCCGGCCAGGTGGGCAACTTCTCCGTCGCCGGCCACCGCAACCGGGCCACCTTCTGGCGGCTGGACGAGCTGGACGAGGGCGACTCGATAGTGGTCGAGAGCAAGACCGACTGGTACGTCTACCGGGTGTCGCAGTCCCGGATCGTCCGACCGACCCAGGTCGAGGTGGTGGCGCCGGTGCCCGGCGAGCCGGACAAGAAGGCGACCAAACGGATGCTCACCCTCACCACGTGCAACCCGAAGTTCGACAACTACCAGCGCCTGATCATCCACGCCGAACTGGACCGCACCCAACCCAAGTCTGCGGGCCGCCCGGCGGAGCTGGGAGGCTGACCCGATGTACGCGTTCATCTGGCGCAAGCTGCCGTTCGGTGTGGTCGGGAAGTTGACCGGCTCGGTGCTGCTCCTGGCCGCCACCGTGGCCCTGCTGTGGTATGTCGCCTTCCCCTGGGCCGAGCCTCTGCTGCCCTTCGACGACGTGCAGGTCGAGTCCGGCGTACCCGCCGAGACGGGTGGCGGCGGCGACCCGGTGACCGGGGAGACCCCGGCCGGCGACGAGCACGAGCTGCCGTACGACACCGATCAGAACAACTCCGCGCCTCCCTCTCCGAGCAGGTGACCATGCGCGTCCTGGTGATCGACAACTACGACTCGTTCGTCTTCAACCTCGTGCAATATCTGGGTCAGCTCGGCGTGGACTGCGAGGTCCGTCGCAACGACGAGATCGACGTCGCCGAGGTGGGCACTGTCGGCGCCGACGGCATCCTGCTGTCACCCGGGCCGGGCAGCCCGGACCGCGCCGGCATCTGCCTGGACGTCATCCGGGAGTACGCGGGCAAGCTGCCGATCTTCGGCGTCTGCCTCGGCCACCAGGCGATCGGCGAAGCCTTCGGGGCGACAGTGACGCGCGCTCCGGAGCTGCTGCACGGCAAGACCTCCGAGGTACGACACCACTCGGTCGGCGTACTCGCCGGTCTGCCTGACCCGTTCACCGCCACCCGGTACCACTCGCTCGCCGTGCTGCCCGAGACGCTCCCCGACGAACTGGAGGTCACCGGCTGGACCGGCTCCGGCGTGGTGATGGCGATGCGGCACCGGACGCTGCCCATCGAGGGCGTCCAGTTCCACCCGGAGTCGGTGCTCACCGAGGGCGGTCACCTGATGCTGGCCAACTGGCTGGCCAGTTGCGGTCACTCCGAGGCGCTGGAGCGGGCACCCGCGCTGGCCGCCGAGGTCGACGCCCGTCGTCGCGCGGCGTTCGCCACCGCCTGAAGCCCCCACCCCACCCCACCCCCACCCCCACCCCGCCGATCTTGCAGTTTCGGTCGTCGGTATGGGTGGGGATGCCCCATGTGTCGCGACAGCAAGTGCAAGATCGGCGGGGTGGGGGTGGTGGGTCAGCCCCGGAGCGGGTTCTGGATCGCGGGGTCCGCTGGCGACCGCACCGCCGGCGGTCGATCGCGCACCGCGTCCCACGCCGCCTTGCCACTGGCGAAGTAGTCCCGAACCGACTTCTCAGCGAGCAGGGCAGCGCCGCAGCCGTCACAACGGGCAGCCACCCCGTCGACGTCGAGGCCGAGTTGCCGGCACAGCGTCACCGCCCGGGACAGGTGGTACGACTGGGTGACGATCAGGGCCCGCTCGACGCCGTACACCTCGCGCGCTCTCGCGCAACTGTCGTAGGTGTCCAGGCCGAACGGGTCGGCCACCACCCGACGCCTGTCGACGCCCCGCTCGGAGAGGTACGTCGTCATCACCGCCGGCTCGTCACCTGAGGCGCCGCCGCCGTCGCCCGACACGAGGACGACGGTGGCCCGCCCACTGGCCACCAGTTCGGCGGCGGTGTCCAGGCGCCCGGCGAGACGATCCCCCGGCCGCTGCCGATCGGCTGCCACCTCGGTGCCGAGCACGATCACCACGTCGGCGGCCGGCGCGTCGGCGGCGGCGTACAGGTGGCCGCGTGCGGCGAGCGTCGTCCACAGCCACGGCGAACTGGCGAGCACGAGCAGGACGAGGCCCACGATGACCAGCCGGCGGACGCGTCGAGGCCATCGCCGCACCGGCCCGACCGGGACCGATTCCGCCTCGGCCATGCCGATGCCCGGGTGCTGCCTAGTCCTGCGGCCGGCTCGGCGGAGGTGGGAACGGCAGGCCGATGCCGCCCCCGTTGCCGGGAGTGGTCGGCGTGCCCGTCGGCGTGCCCGTCGGCGTGCCCGTCGGCGTCGGGTCGGTCTCCGGCTCCGGCTGACTCACCTTGATGGTCACCTTCGTGCCGGTGGGCTTCTTCTCGTTGCCGTTCGGGCTCTGGTCGGTGACCTTTCCCGCCTGGTCGGCGGGCACCTCCGGCCCGTCGTTCACGACAACAGTGAAGCCGGCGTTCTTGAGGACGCGGGTGGCCTCTTCCTGGCCCAGTCCGACGACATCCGGCACCGGCTTGACCTTGCCGTTCGAGACCGTGAGCGTGACCTTCGTGCCTTCGGGAACGCTCTCGCCCGAGGGCGGGTCGACATTCAGGACTTCGTCCTCGCTCGCCTCGGCGTTCACCGTCTTGACGTCGAACGTCAGTTTCGCCTCGGTGAGCCGGGCGATGGCGCTGTCCTGCTTGCTGCCCTTGAGCCCGGCGGGAACGCGCACCTCGGGCTTGCCACCACAGACCTGAATGGTGACCGTGCGGTTCTGCTCGACCTGGGTGGTCGGCAGCGGGTTCTGCTGGACGACAGTGCCCACTGTGCAGTCACTTGTCAGCACCGGGTCACCCACCTGCGCGGACAGACCGACTCTCTTGAGCTCGGCGATCGCCGCATCCCGGGTCTTGCCGGTGAGGGTGGGCACCGACTTCAGGTCCTTGTCCTGCTGCATGTTCCAGAGCAGGGCGGCGACCAGGGCGATCACCGCCAGCACGCCGACCGCGCTGAACATCGCGATCAGCCAGGAGGAAGCCTTGCGCTGACGGGGGTCGCCCACCCGGGCCGGGATCTGCCCGGTCTGCGGCCCACGGCCGGAAGGCGGATAGCCGCCCCCACCGCCGGCCGGGGCCATCGCCACGGTCTCCGCCTCGCGCAGCACCGGGGTGGCCAGCACGGGCCGGCCGGCGGCGGCGCGGAGCAGATCGGCCCGCATCTCGCCGGCGCTCTGGTAGCGGTTGAGCGGGTTCTTCGACAGTGCCTTGAGCACGATCGCGTCGACGGCCGGGGTGACGTCCGGGTTGATGTCGCTCGGCGTCGGCGGTGTCTCCCGTACGTGCTGGTACGCGACGCTGACCGGGCTGTCCCCGACGAACGGCGGGTGCCCGCAGACCAGCTCGAAGAGCACACAGCCGGCCGCGTACACGTCGGAGCGCGCGTCGACGGCCTCGCCGCGCGCCTGCTCCGGGGAAAGATACTGCGCCGTGCCGATGACCGCGCTGGTCTGCGTCATTGTGGTCGCGCCGCTGGCCAGAGCCCGGGCGATGCCGAAGTCCATCACCTTGACCTGGCCGGTCTGGGTGAGCATCACGTTGCCGGGCTTGATGTCCCGGTGGATGATGCCGTGCCGGTGGCTGAACTCGAGTGCGGCGCACATGTCGGCGCAGATCTCCAGCGCACGGCGGGGCTGGAGTCGCCCCTCGGCACCGAGGACCTCCTTCAAGGTCCGCCCGTTGACGAACTCCATGACGATGAACGGCAGCGTCTCACCGGTCGGCGCGGTCTCCTCGCCGGTGTCGTAGACCGCCACGATGGCCGGGTGGTTGAGCGAGGCGGCGTTCTGCGCTTCCCGACGAAACCGCATCTGGAACGTCGCGTCCCGCGCGAGGTCGGTGCGGAGCATCTTGATCGCGACGTCCCGACCGAGCCGGAGATCGCGACCACGGTGCACCTCGGCCATGCCGCCATAGCCGAGCAGCTCGCCGACCTGGTACCTGCCACCGAGCAGGCGGGCCTGCGCTGTCATCGCGTCTGTCGTCCTTCGCTCGTCGTCGTCCCGCCGTTGCCCGGCTGGAGTCGTACCTCCCGACGGTACGACGTCCAGGTCGGATCGTCGCGCCCGTCGAGTCGTAGCGCGCCGGACGCCACGGTGCGCGGCGCCAGCCCGGCGGATACACCGGCCTGCGACTGCTTCCGTAGGTTGTAGGAAATCACGCCGGAGCAGAGCAGGACCAGCACGGCCAGCAGGATGGCGAGGAGCACCATTCCCGGCCGGGACCGCTGGGGCTGGGGTGACGGCGTCGCCGGGCCGGCCTGTCGGACGTACGCCGGCGGGTGTTCCTGCCGGGGCGGCCCGGACGGCACCGCTGCCGCACCGCGCGGGTAGCCGTTCGGTGCGCCCTGTGGCCGGGCGGGCTGAACGGCCGGCGCGACGGCGGTGGGGCGTGGCTGTTGGGCGGGTGCGACAGCGGTCGGCCTTTGCCCGGCCACCGGCGGGCGGGCAGTCGGCGGGCGCATCTGGTGTGCCTGCGGCACCTGGGCCCGGCCGGGCGCGGCGGGTGAGGCCGGCGCAGCGGAGACCGGCCCGGAGTTGGCGCCGGCCCTGGCCTGCTGGGAGAGCGCGGCCTTGAGCTGACGGGCGACCCCGGCGAGTGCGGCGGCGCTCGGCCAACGGGCGGCCGGGTCCTTCGCCAAGGCCCGTTCGACCAGGGCGCGTACCTGCGGAGGGATGTCGGCCGGCAGGGGCCGGGGCGTCTCCCGGACGTGCCGCATCGCGATGTCGAGGGGGTTGTCGCCCTCGAACGGCCGTCGACCGGCCAGGCACTGGTAGGCGACCACGCCGAGGGCGTACACGTCGGACGCCGGGGTGGCCACGCCGCCGGTGGCCTGCTCCGGCGAGATGTACGAGGCGGTGCCGAGCACCGAACCGGCGGCGGTGAGCTGGCCGACCAGGTCGGAGCGGGCGATGCCGAAGTCGGTCAACACCAGCGTGCCGTTCGGCCGGACCAGCAGGTTGCCCGGCTTCACGTCGCGGTGCACGATGCCCTTCTCGTGCGCGGCGTGCAGCGCGTCGGCGGCCTGCGCGACGAGGGCCATCGTCCGGGCCGGAGTGAGCCGGCCGACCCGGCTCAACGTTGACGACAGGGCGTCACCCTCGACGTACTCCATGACCAGGAAGGCGATCTGCTGGTCGTTGCCGAAGTCGTAGACGTCCACCACGCCGGGATGGTTGATGGTGGCCATGGTGCGGGCCTCGCCGCGGAACCGCTCGCCGAAGTCCGGGTCGTCGAGCAGGGCGGGGAGCAGGCTCTTCACCGCGACCGTCCGGCCGAGCACCTGGTCGGTGCCGCGCCACACGTCGCCCATGCCGCCGCTGGCGATCCGCTCGTCGAGACGGTAGCGGTTGCCGAGCTGCACGCCGGGGCTGAGCATGTCAGCGACCCCCTGGGTCGGCGATGGCGGCCTTCATGATCTGGCCGGCGATCCGAGCGGCCTCGGCGCTACCACCGGGGCCTGCCTGCTCCAACGACACGCAGACAGCGGAGACGGGGTTGCCGTTCTTGTCCAGGGCGAAGCCGATGAACCAGCCGTGGTCGGGCCGGTCCGGTGCGGACTGGGCGGTGCCGGTCTTGCCGCCGACCGTGTAGCCGCTGATCGCGGCACCCTTGCCGGTGCCGTTCCGAACCACGCTGACCATCATCTCGCGCAGGTCGGTGGCGACCTGCGGCTCGACGGGCTGGCGCAGCTCCCGCGCCTTCGCGGTGTAGTAGCTGGTTGTCCGGTCCGGAGCGAGCAGCTGCCGCACCAGGTACGGCCGCATCTGGCTGCCGTTGTTGGCGATCGAGCCGGCGATCATGGCGCCTTCGAGGGGCGTCATCCGGACGTTGTTCTGGCCGATCGAGGACTGGGCCAGCGCGGCCTGGTCGGTGCTGCCGTCCGGGTTCTGGATGTCCCCGGTCCGGCTGGCCGCGGTGGGCAGGCCGCCCTCGCCGAGCTGGCCGACGGTCAGGTCGTCCTGCTCGAAGCCGAACTGGCGGGCCTTCTCCTTGACAGTCTCGGCGCCGAGCCGCACGCCGAGCTGGGCGAAGCCGGTGTTGCACGAGTAGGTGACCGCGTCCAGCAGGGTGACCTTCGGATCCGGGCAGATCGAGGCGGCGGCGTTACGGATCGGGGTGCCCGACGTGGGCGGGGTCCAACTGGAACCGGCCGGGATCTGGGTGGCCTTGGTGACGCCGTTCTCCAGTGCCGCCGCCGCAACCACGATCTTGAAGGTGGAGCCCGGCGGAAGTGTCTCGGAGAGCGCGCGGTTCTTCAGCGGACCCTCCGGGTCCTGTTCCAGCTTGTTGTACGCCGCGGTTGCCTCTTTGGTTTCGTGGCTGGCCAGCGGGTTCGGGTCGAAGCTCGGCATGGAGACCAGCGCCTGGATGGCGCCGGTACGCGGATCGATGGCGATCGCCGCACCCCTCTTGGCGCCCACCCTGTTGTCGCTCAGTTGGTCGTACGCCACGTCCTGGGCCCGCTTCGAGAGCGTGAGCAGCACGTTGCCGCCGCCGGTGTCGTCGCCGGTGAACATGTCCTTCAACCGGTCGCCGATCAGCTGGTCGCTGGTGCCGGCCAGGAAGTCGTTCTCCACCCGCTCGATGCCCTGGTCGGCCAGGTTGACCGGCTTGTAGCCGAGCACGTGGGCGTACTTGGCGCCGAGTGGGTAGGTGCGCTGGAACTTCAGGCTCCCGCTGGTCTCCTTGCTCGTGGCCAGGGCCGTACCGCCGGCCTCGATGTTTCCGCGCTTGCGGTCGTACTCGGCGACCTGGACCCGACCGTTGTAGTCGCTGGTCCGGTATTCATCCGCCTTGTAGGCCTGGATCCAGTTGAGGTTGGCGAAGAGCAGACCGAACAGGACCATGACGACGACGCCAACGCGGCGCAGGGGTGCGTTCACGGCTTGATCACCTCCGTGGGAGCACCGTGCAGCTGCTCGGGCGGGCCAGCGCTGGGGCGAGCCGCCTTGCCGCCGCCGCCTCCGGTCACCGGCCGGCGGGCGCCGTCGGAGACCCGCAGCAGCACCGCGATGAGCAGCCAGTTGGCCATCAGCGACGACCCACCGGCGGACAGGAACGGGGTGGTCTGACCGGTCAGCGGAATCAGCTTGCTGATCCCGCCGACGATCACGAAGACCTGGAGGCCGAGAGTGAACGCGAGACCGCCGGCGAGCAGCTTGCCGAACGAGTCCCGTACCGCGAGCGCGGCACGCAGCCCGCGCTCCACGATGAGCAGGTAGACGACCAGCAGCGCGGAGAGGCCGAAGAGGCCGATCTCCTCACCGATGCCGGCGAAGATGAAGTCGTTCTGCACCTCGGGCAGGATCTCCGGCTGACCGCCACCCGGCCCGGCACCGAAGAGCCCACCCGTGCCCAGGGCCAGCAGGCCCTGCACGAGTTGGTAGCCCTTGTTGGTCGGGTCGGCGAACGGGTCGAGCCAGATCTCCGCCCGCACGTAGAAGTTGGCGAACGGACCGCCCACCGTCGAACCGAGGAAGTAGGCGAGGTAGGCGCCGCCGAAGAAGAGGACCAGGCCGATCAGCAGCCAGCTGACACGTTCGGTGGCGATGTAGAGCGTCACCACGAACATGCCGAAGTAGAGCAGCGAGGTGCCCAGGTCCTTCTCGAAGACCAGCACCAGGACGCTGATCAGCCAGACGCCGACCACCGGGCCCAGGTCGCGGCCCCGCGGGAAGTCGATGCCGAGGAAGCGCCGGCTGGCCAGCGACAGCACCTCGCGCTTACGCACCAGGTAGTAGGCGAAGAAGACCAGCAGCGCCAGCTTGGCGAACTCACCCGGCTGGATGGAGAAGCTGCCGACCCGGACCCAAAGCTTCGCGCCGTTGATCTCGGAGATGCTCGACGGCAGCACCGCCGGGATCATCACCAGCACGATGCCGGCCAACCCCAGGGTGTACGCGTACCGCGAGATCGACCGGTGGTCGCGCATGATCGCGAGCAGGCCGGCGGCGAGGATCACCGCACCGAGCGTCCAGGCCAACTGGCGCCCACCCTGCCCGGCGAAGACGGCCAGACTCTCCCGCTCGGCCACCGGGGCGTCGCCCAGGTCGATCCGGCGCAGGAAGCCCACCCCGAGCCCGTTGAGCAGGGCCACCGCCGGCAGCAGCGCCGGGTCGGCGAACGGGGCGAGGAACCGGATGACCAGGTGCAGGCCGAGGAAGACCGCGCCGAGCGCGGCGGCCGGCATCCAGAAGTCCGGGGTGACCGTGTCCAGCAGGTTCGCCTCGACGGTCGCCCCGTACGCGGCCACCAGCACCATCGCGAGCAACAGCAGGTACAGCTCGGCGTTGCGGCGCGACCGCGCCAGGCGTACGCCGGATTGCTCGCCCGCAGTGGCGGGCGAGGGTGCCGGTGTGGCCGCTACGGTCACGGGTGGAGTCCTCAGGATCTCAGCCGACGCTCACTCAGGAGACCGGCAGCCGGCCGGGTCGAGCGCCGGCGTTGCCGAGTCGGAGGGCGTGACGTCGGGTGTGGTGGTCGCGCCGGCCCCACCGAGAGCGGTGGTGGCACCGGCGGTCGGGCTCGCGCTGACAACCCCGTTGGGGGTCGGCGACGCGTTGGCGCTCGGGCTGCCGTTCGGGGTCGGTGTCGAACCGACCGGCGTCGGCGTGGGCGTGGGCGTGTTGTTGCCGCCAGCGACGGTCGGGTCGAGCGGGCAGAGCGGCTTCAGGTTCGGGTTGCTCGGCGTGTCGCTGGTCAGCTCGGCGAGCTGACGCTCGGCGTCCGGCTCACTCTTGGCCCGGATGCCGACCTTGACGGTGTCCTGTGCGGCGACGGTGAGGTCGTCCAGCCGGGTGCCGCTGCGGCGGTGCACGCTGGACAGGTCCATCCCGGCGATCTGACCCTGGACACCGCGGAAGACGGCAACCTGGCCCTCTTCGGTGGCGCCCACGTAGTACTGCCGCTGGGTGTACGTCCAACCACCGAAGGACGCTCCGCCGACGATCACCAGCAGGGCCAGCGCCATCGCGGCGGTCCGGACCGGGCGTCGCTTCGGCCGGTCGGCGTCATCGTCGGAGGCCGCCGGCTCCTCGGGTGCGGCCGGGCGCGGCGCGGAGAGCGCCGATGCCCGGGCTGCCGGAGTCGAGTCGTCGGCCGAGGTGGCCATGCCGCGGTCCCGGGCGGCGGCGCCGCCCACGATCGGGGTCGCCTCCACGATGTCCTGGTCCGTGGCGTCGGCGATGATCACCGTGATGTTGTCCGGCCCACCGCCGCGCAGCGCGAGCTGCACCAGCCGCTCGACGCACTGCTGCGGGTCGGTGTACTCCCGCAGGGTCTCGCCGATGGTTTCGGCGCTGACCACGCCCGAGAGGCCGTCGCTGCAGATCAGATACCGGTCGCCGGGCATGACCTGGCGGACCGAGTATTCCGGGTCGATGTCCCGACCGTCGAGGGCTCGGGTGAGCAGCGACCGCTGCGGGTGGCTGCTCGCCTCCTCGGCGCTGATCCGACCTTCGTCGACAAGCATCTGGACGTACGTGTCGTCCTTGGTGATCTGCGCGAACTCGCCATTGCGCAGCAGATAGGCCCGCGAGTCGCCGATGTGGACCATTCCCAGCTTGCTGCCGGTGAAGAGGGTCGCCGTCAGCGTGGTGCCCATCCCCTCCAGCTGTGGGTTGGCGTCCACCGTGTCGCGGAGTTGTTGGTTGGCGGTGCCCACGGCCGAACGCAACGCGTCGACGAGAGCGTCCCCTGGGACGTCCTCGTCGAGCGGCGCCATGGCACCGATGACGATGTTGCTGGCGACGTCACCGGCGGCCATACCGCCCATGCCGTCGGCAACGGCGAGTAACCGCGGCCCGGCGTAGACGGAGTCTTGATTGCCGTCTCGGATCA
The DNA here is from genome assembly GCF_022229005.1 of Micromonospora trifolii. Lineage (GTDB taxonomy): Bacteria > Actinomycetota > Actinomycetes > Mycobacteriales > Micromonosporaceae > Micromonospora > Micromonospora trifolii. The sequence goes on along the minus strand of NZ_JAKKFD010000008.1, from coordinate 74,378 downwards.
GACCGCGGTCGCTGTGGGCCGCATAGCGCAGGGTCAGAGTCATGGCCGTAATTCGAGGGAAGTGCGGCCGATCCGGATCGGCACGCCGAGGGGGACGGGGGTTGGTCCGGAGACCTTAGCGCGATCGAGGTACGTGCCGTTAGTCGAGCCAAGGTCCTCGACGTACCACTGCCCGTCACGCGGCAGGAGCCGGGCGTGTCGCGCGGAGGCGTAGTCGTCGGTAATGACCAGGGTGGAGTCCTCGGCCCGACCGATCGTGATCTGCGCTTCACCGAGAGTGATTTTGGTGCCGGCCAGCTGACCAGCCGTCACCACGAGCTGGTGTGCCGCTCGGCCCCGTTTCACCTTCGCTGGCTTGGCCGCCTGCCCCGTCGAGGCGCCCACCGCGCGTGGTGCGGCCACCAGACGACCAGACCGGGCCCCCGCGAAGAGGTCCCGGCGGATCACGCCGACCACAGTGAACACGAAGATCCACAGCAGGATCAGGAACCCGAACCGGGCAACGGTGATGACCAGTTCCGGCAAGGCGGGTCAGCCGTCCACGCGGAAGGTCAGCGTCGTCGTCCCGAGCTGGACCATGTCACCGGGGTTGAGCGCGACGGCGGAGACCCGCTGCCCGTTCACCATGGTGCCGTTGGTCGAACCCAGGTCGGTCAGCACGACCTGACCCCCGTCGAAATCCAGCCGGGCGTGTCGCCGGGAGATGCCGACGTCGGGCAGACGCAGGTTGGCCTGGTCGCCGCGACCGATCACCGTCGACCCCATCTGGAGGGGGTAGGTACGACCGTCGCCGGAGACCAGCCGCACGTTGCGACCGCCACCGTGCCCGGGCGGCGGGCCGTAGCCACCGCCCTGGTCGTACGCGGGGTAGGCGGGCGGGCCGGCGTCGTAGCCGGGCGCCGACACCGGGGCGACCTCGCCGCCGGTGTAGACCTCGGCCGTGACACGGAACATGCCCGTGTCCAGACCCTCCCCTCGCTCGATCTCGACGATCACGTCGCCGTAGACCGTCCACGCCTGCTCGCCGATGAACTCCGCCTGCGACTGGGCCAACTCCTGGGCCAGCGCGGCGGCGTACGGCGCCAGCCGACTGTGGTCGAACGGCGAGAGATCGATCACGTAGCGGTTGGGCACCAACGTGCGCCCACCGGCCAGGATCGCCTTGTGCGCCTCGGCCTCCCGCTGCATGGCGTTGAGGATCTCCACGGGGTGGACCACCCCTTTGAAGACCTTGGCGAAGGCCCCTTCGACCAGGCCTTCCAGACGCTTCTCGAAGCGTTGCAGCACGCTCACCGGCTCCTCCTCGGGTCCCGAGGACATGATGGTATCCGGCCGGCGCGCGCGCAGCTCACACGCCGCTCGGCCGGCTGCTCTCGGCCCGTTCGGAAGGGCCGCGACTGTCGTGCTAATCTTTCGTCCGCCACGAACGGTAATCGCTCGTGGCGAGCGCCAGGGACAGCGTAGTATTCCCGAGGCCCGTTGGAGACAGCGGGGCCGGGCAGCTAGAGTGTTCCGGGTTGTGCCACGGGGATGTGGCGGAATGGCAGACGCGCACGGTTCAGGTCCGTGTGCCCGAAAGGGCGTGGGGGTTCAACTCCCCCCATCCCCACCACCGACGAGGGCTCCGCTTCATGCGGGGCCCTTCCGTCATATCGGGGCGTGCTGGACGTCACGCTATGCTCCGATGGATTCTGCCTCCGATGGACCAGGAGTGGCGTGTGAGTGTCGCGTTGGTGACAGGGTCGGGTGGTCTGATCGGCTCCGAGGCGGTCCGGCATTTCGCCGGCCTCGGTCTGGATGTCGTCGGCATCGACAACGACATGCGCCGGTACTTCTTCGGCGAGGACGGCTCCACCTCGTGGAGTCTGGAACGGCTCGGCCGTGACCTGGGTAACGCGTACACCCACTTCGCGGTGGACATCCGGGACCGGGACGGCCTGGAGCAGGTGTTCAAGAAGTACGGCTCGGACATCGCCGTGGTGATCCACAGCGCTGCCCAGCCGAGCCACGACTGGGCAGCCAAGGAGCCGTACACGGACTTCGACGTGAACGCCGGCGGCACGCTCAACATCCTGGAGAACACCCGCCGGCACGCGATCGACGCGCCGTTCATCCACTGCTCGACCAACAAGGTGTACGGCGACCGGCCCAACAGCCTGCCGCTCATCGAGCTGGAGACCCGGTACGAACTGCCCGAGGACCACCGCTGGTACCAGGGCATCACCGAAGAGATGTCGATCGACCACTCGCTGCACTCGGTCTTCGGCGCCTCCAAGGTCGCCGCGGACGTGATGGTCCAGGAGTACGGTCGCTACTTCGACATGAAGACCGCCTGCTTCCGGGGCGGCACGCTGACCGGCCCGGCGCACTCCGCGGCCGAGCTGCACGGGTTCCTGGCCTATCTGATGCGCTGCGTCATGGAGGGCCGGACGTACAACCTCTTCGGCTACAAGGGCAAGATGGTCCGGGACGCGATCCACTCGCACGACGTGCTGACCGCGTTCGAGGCGTTCTTCCGGGCCCCGCGATCCGCCGAGGTCTACAACCTCGGTGGCGGCCGGCACTCCAACACCTCGCACATCGAGGCGTTCCGGATCGCCGAGGAGATCACCGGCCGCGAGGCGCGGATCAACTATGTCGAGCAGAGCCGCACCGGCGACCACCAGTGGTACGTCAGCAGCATGGCCCGGTTCGAGGCGCAGTATCCGGACTGGAAGATCACATACGACGTGCCGATGATCCTGCGGGAAATCTACGAGGCCAACGTGGACAAGTGGGTGGCCCAGCCATGAGCGCCCGGACGAAGCGCAACGTGCTCGGCGTCCTGGTCGACGCCACCGACTACGCCACGGCGACCGACGCGGTGGTCACCGCGGCACACGAGCGGCGTCCCCTCGCGCTGACCGCGTTGGCAGTGCACGGTGTGATGACCGGGGTGCTCGACCCGGCGCACAACGCGCGGCTCAACTCCTTCGACGTTGTCACGCCGGACGGGCAGCCGGTGCGGTGGGCGCTCAACCTGCTTCACCACGCCGGGCTCAGCGACCGGGTGTACGGCCCGACCCTGACCCTGCACGTGCTGTCACGCTTCGCCGACGAGGGGCTTCCGGTCTACCTGTACGGCTCGACCGAGGAAACCCTCACCCGGTTGATCCCGGCCCTGGAGCGGATGTTCCCGGCGCTGAAGATCGCCGGGGTGGAGCCGTCCAAGTTCCGTGCCGTCCAGCCCGGTGAGGACGCCGAGATCGCCGACCGGATCCGGTCCAGTGGTGCCCGGTTGGTCCTGGTCGGGCTCGGCTGCCCGCGCCAGGAGGTCTTCGCGTACGCCATGCGCCCGCTGCTCGACATGCCGCTGATGGCTGTCGGCGCGGCCTTCGACTACCACGCCGGGCTGCTGCGCCAGCCCCCGCCGTGGATGCAGCGCGCCGGTCTCGAGTGGTTCTGGCGCCTCGGTCTGGAGCCGAAGCGGCTCTGGCGCCGCTACGTCATCCTCAACCCGGCCTACCTGAGCCGCCTCGCCGCGCAGAAGATCGGCCTGTGGAAGGCCCGCCCGCCGGCCCCGGCCACCGAGCGGCCGGCCACCTTCTCGGTCTGAGCCCGATCCGTACGACGCGAGGCCCCATCCGGCGTGCCGGGTGGGGCCTCGGTCGTAGGGAGACCGGTCAGACTGTCAGGGTCCAGGTGTTGATGTAGCCGGTGTCGGCCGAGTAGGTGTCCCGCACCTGAAGTCGCCAGATGCCGTCGGCGGCCTCACCGGACACGTTCACCGAGTACGTGGCGTTCACGTTGTCGGCGCTGTCCGAGGTGCTGCTGTTCTTCAGCCGGTACGAGCTGCCGTCCGGGGCCAGCAGGTCGATGACCAGGTCACCGCGGTAGGTGTGCACGATGTTCACCGCCACGGTGGAGGCCGAGGAGGCGTTGCGACCGCAGCCGGAGATGGTGATCGAGCTGGTCACCGCCGAGCCGGCGTCCGGGATCGACACGTCGGTGCCGTTGGTGCCGGTGCAGCCGGTGGGCGGCGGCGGGGTGGTGCCGGTGCCCACGTAGAGCAGCAGGTTCGGCGAGCCCGAGCCAGGGTTGCCCACCACGTTGGGGGTGGCGTTGGCCACCAGCTGGTTGCGGACCTGAGCCGGGGTCCAGGTCGGGTTGGCGCTGGCCACCAGGGCCGCCGCTCCGACCACGTGCGGGGTGGCCATCGAGGTGCCGCTGATCGTGTTGGTGGCGGTGTTGCTGTTGTACCAGGCCGAGGTGATCGACGAGCCGGGCGCGAAGATGTCCAGGCAGGTGCCGACGTTGGAGAACGACGACCGGGCGTCCGAGCTGGTCGTCGAGCCCACCGTGATGGCCTCCGTGGTACGCGCCGGCGAGGTGTTGCAGGCGTTCGCGCCGTTGTCGTTGCCGGCCGCCAGGCCGTACGTGACACCCGAGGCGATCGAGTTGCGGACGGCGTTGTCCAGCGAGCTGTTCGCGCCGCCACCGAGGCTCATGTTCGCCACCGCCGGCTTGATCGCGTTCGCGGTGACCCAGTCGACGCCGCCGATCACACCGGCGTTGGTGCCACTGCCGGAGCAGTTCAGCACCCGCACGCCGACGAGCTGGACGGCCTTGGCCACCCCGTACGCGGACCCGCCGACGGTGCCGGCCACGTGCGTGCCGTGCCCGTTGCAGTCGTCGGCCGAGCCGCCGTCCACCGCGTCGTAGCCGGAGGTGGCCCGGCCGCCGAAGTCGTTGTGGGAGAACCGGATGCCGGTGTCGATGATGTAGGCGTGCACGTTGCTCGCCGTGTTCGGGTAGGTGTAGGAGCTGTCCAACGGCAGGTTGCGCTGGTCGATCCGGTCGAGGCCCCAGGAGGGCGGGTTGGCCTGCGTGCCGGAGATCGAGACGGTGTGGTTCTGCTCGACGTACGCCACCGCCGGGTCGGCCGCGATCCGCGCCGCCGCGCTCGCGTTCACAGTGACCTCGAAGCCGCGCAGCGCCGCACCGTAGGTGCGGGCCACAGTGCCGCCGTGGCGGCCGGAGAGCCGCTTCGCGGTGTCGCCGACCCGGTCCCGGGCCACTGCGCTGTCCTTGAGTACGACGATGTAGCTGTCCGGCACGGCGGTGGCTCCGCCGGCGGCCCGAACCACACCCACGGGTTCGGCGGCCAGGGCCGGGGTACCGACGGCCAGCACTGTCGCCGCTGCCACCCCGATCAGTACGGACCTTCGTGGAAGACCCATCTCCTACCTCCCTCTGACCGGCAGCGAAACGTGACCACCGGTCCCAACATCAATCGACACTTGCCGATCTAGCTGAGGGTAGGTCAGCCGTCGGGCAGTTGAACATGTCGAAACGGCCATACCTTCGAGTGATGACCCCCTACGGGCCCGGCGTCCGGGGCGAACGGGGGACAGGCCCGGATTCGCCTCGCCGGGATTCGGGAAAGACTCTCGAACATGGAGAGTCAGCTCACCATCCTGCTCCCGGTCGCCGCCGTCTGGCTGGCCGCCGGCGTCGTTGCCGACGGCCTTCCCCGGCTGCGCAACACCCGCATGCTGCGTCGGCGTACCGGATGGTTGCTGATGCTGGCCCTCACCGGCGTGGCGCTCACCGCGGTCGTGCTCGGCGGCGGGCTGCTCAGCGCCGGCACCGCGCCGGTCGACCGGGCCTCCGCCGGGCTCACCCTGGCCGCCGGCCCGGCGCTCGTGGCGACGGTCTGCTCGGTACGACGGATCCGCCGACTGTGGGCCGGTGCGGGCGCGTTCGCCAGCGCCCCTGCGACCCCCGCGCCGCACGGTCTGCGCGCCGCCGCGGCCCACCCGCTCGTCGGGCTGCCACTACAGGTCACCGCCCTGGCCACGGTGCCGGCGTTGATCGCCGCGGCCGGTGCCGACCTCGGGGCCGACCCCGGCGTCACCGGGCCGGCGATCACAGTGGGCGCGCTCGCGGTGATCGCCATCGGGGTCCGGCACGCGCTCCGTCACAACCGCTTCGCGGAGCGGGCCCAGCCCGCCGCCGTCACACGGTCAACGCGGACGGCTGGCGCTCTGCACGTATAGCAACTCCAGGATCGACCTGGTCGCCTCGAACCAGCGGTCCAGCCAGTCCTGCGAGGGCACCGTGCCCTTCGGCGGCAACTCCATCAGCAGACCACGCAGCAACGGGTGGTCGGCCAGGGACTCGGGCGGCTCCATCGGCCAGCCCGCTGGCGGGAACGACGGCTCGATCAGCGGGTTCGGGTCCAGTGAGGGCAGCGAGAGCGGAGGATCCGTCGTCTCGGAAGCGCCCTCCCGCCCGCTCAGCTCCTGGTCGCTCGAGACCACCTCGGTCAGAACCGTGTCCCGACGAGCGCCGCGGTACTTGCCACCGAACCGCTCCGGCTTTGCCGGACCGGTGGTGAGGTTGTCTGAACCGATCGTCGTCATCCGTCTCGCCTACTCGCTCGGTTGCGGGTCGGTGCGGCGGGTCGTCGACCAGCGCCGTACCGACCGGTTCAACGAGACGGGGACGCTCTGGCGACGGGATTCCCGACGGAACCTCGCCGGCCCCCGCCTCGACGCGGCAGTCAGCCGCGCCTACCGCGGACACGGCGAAGTCCCCGTCCGGCGAACCGGACGGGGACTTCACTGACCAGTCGGTCAGACCGCGCCGAACACACCACCCCGGGTGCCGGCAACGAAGGAGTGCCATTCACCCGGAGCGAAGACCAGGGCGGGGCCCGCCTTGTCCTTCGAGTCCCGCACTCCGACCGCCCCCGTCACGTACGCCACCTCCACGCAGTTGTCACAGTTCGGCCCGCTCTTCGAGCTCTTGAACCATGCTGCCTGCGTCAGGTCCACGGGGAACCCTTTGGTCGCCATTTCCACAACGGCTCCTCTGCCAGTTTTGCGATGTGTGCGACGGACTCCTCCGGACGTATGGCCGCAGCGCGGATGTGATCGAAGATGAAGCTGTACTTCTGCAGTTCGTCGCTCTTCTCGAGGAAGAGCCCACCCGTGGCGTTCTCCGCGTACACAACATCCGGATCACCGGGCTCAGGGAAGCTGAGGATCGTGAACGTGCCGTCCATGCCGGCATGCGCACCCACCTCGAAGGGCAGGATCTGCAGCGTCACGTTCGGCAACTCGGCCACCTCGACCAACCGCTTGAGCTGGCCGCGCATCACCTCGTCCCCGCCCACCGGCCGACTTACCACCGCCTCATCGAGCACCACCCACAGATCGACCGGATCGTCCTGGGTCAATAACGACTGACGGCCCAAACGGACACGCACCCTTTGATGCACCTGATCGGCGGTGAAGTCCGGCCGAGCGGCGCGGATCATGGCCCCGGCGTACTCCTCGGTCTCCAGAAGACCCGGAACGACCTGCTGTTCGTACGCCCGGATCGAACTCGCCGCCGCCTCCAGCCCGACGTACGCGCCGACGAGCACTGTGCTGTAGGGGTGCCACCAGCCCTTTTGGCGGGCCTCCCGGGCGATCTGCACGAGCTCGTCGCTCTCGGCGCCGACCACCCCGTAGATCCGCAGCATGTCCCGCACGTCGCGCGGGGTGGCAGTGGTGTGCCCGGTCTCGATCCGGGAGACCTTCGACGCCGAGCATTCCAACTGTTCGGCGACCACCTCGATGGTGATTCCGGCGGACTCCCGCTGGCGGCGCAACTCGGCCCCGAGCCGCCGCCGTCTGATGGTGGGACTGCGCCGCTCACTCATGGCGCAACCCGTGAGCCACTGGTTCCCGCCGCTGGCTGCTCGACCCCACTCGGGCTACCTCCGGTAACGCGCCACTGGGTGACACCCGCCGGGGGCGCGACCGTCGACCGGCGAGCGTTCGCGACGAAGGGGGTGGTGCCGGTCCTCGGCCGGCCGCGACGGGCGAAACCGGCCCTCAGTCTGCCGTCCGGACGCGGATGGCTTCAATAGGCCTTTCGCGCGACACGCTCACGTATCGGCAAAAGTCGACGTGCAACTTGCATGAAGCACGTCCCTGATGCACTCTGTCCGTATGGCACGGATCACTCAGCGTCTCCGTTCGGTCCCTCGGAGTGGTGACCCCACCGCTCCGGGGAAGCCGGACACGGCGCGAGCCCGGCCGACGACAACGCGACCTGCTCCGGGGTAAGGACCCCGCCGCTGCAAGCCGGCAAGCTGCGGCGGCGGGCGCGGTTCCCGGAAGCAACCGGGTGGTGGTCGGGTGGCGGCACGTCACCAGCGGGGTACGGCCCGACCACTGCCATCCGCACCACCGGTTCACGAGGCACGACCCCGTCACCGGCCGAGACGTCCCCCGTTCAGGCACCGCCGGCGCAGCCGCCGGCCGATCCTCCCCAGGAGCCCATGTGCTTCCCCGCACCGGTGACGTACTGCACGTGACACGCGCGGCGAGTGTCCAGTTCCTCAGGCCGATCAAGTTCCGGGTGATCCGGGTGCTCGACTGGCCGACCTACGACGGCTGGCTCTGGCTCGACGGCTACGAGTTGAACTCCGCGGGCGACGCGGTCACCCGACGGTCGATCTTCGTCCAGCGGGAAGGGTTGCAGCAACTGCAGGCCGCCCCCGAACCCCGCCCGCACACAGTGCGGGCCCGCCGCCCGGTCGCGCGTACTCCGCTCCGGGTGGGCTGACCGACCCGATCCGCCGCCGGTGGGCGTGCCGTCGCCATAGAATCGGTACGCCCACCCCGGCACCGTTCCACCCGCTCGTCCAGGACCCTGACCCTGGGATGGTCATGGTCAATCAGCCCGCCCTGCGGCGGCACCACCGCTCCCGTATCGCCTACGCCTTCGGACTCCTCGCCCTCCTCGGGGCGATGACGACACTCCTGGTCCTCGTCCGCGACCCGGCAATGTCGTCCACCCGGCTGACCACACCGGTGCCCGCACCGGAGATCACCGTGCTCGACTCCGACCCGCCGACGGGCGACGGTCGGTCGATCCACGACGAACCCGGCTGGGTCGACACCGGCCCCCCGGCCGACCACGCCGGTGGCGCCGACCCGACCGGGCCGGTGTCCGGCCTTGGTGCCGGCGGCCAGTCCGAAGGCCGTCAGGCACTCACCGAAGCAGCTCCGGCCGGGCACAGCGCCACGGACATCCGCCGCTCCCTCTTCTGGTCCGGCATCTTCGGCCTCGCCATCTCACTCGCCGGCATCGGCCTCGTCGGCACCCGCCGCCGGATGTGGTGACCAGCGGTCACGACGTGCTCGTCACAGTGGGGCTCGGCGTGGTCGGGCTCGCACCGGTCGATGGCTGGGCCTGGGAAATGATCAACAACACCTCGTCGTCGGTCGACACCGACGTGCCCGCCTCCGGCTCGGTGCCCACCACCGTCCCCGGTGGCAGCTCCGACGGGCGGTACACCACCCGGTAGGGCAGACCGAGCCGAGTCAACAGCCCTTCGGCGGTGGCCTGCGGCAGGCCGACGATCGGAGGCACCGGCACCTCTTCCGGCGCCTCAGTGGTCGGCGAGCTGCTCGGCGACTCACTGGTGGGCGCCGCCGACGTGGGGGCTGCGCTGGTCGGCGGGGCGCTGGGGGCACTGGTCGGCGAAGGGGACGGGGTAGGCCCACGATCGTCCCGGTCGTCCTGCTGGGCGAGCACCAACCAGAGCGCACCCCCGAGCAGGCCGGCGAGCAGCAGTGCCAGTACGCCCCAGAGGATCGGCGACCACCACCGCCGACCACCCTGCTCCTCGACGTACCACTCACCCCCGGCGTCGTCCGGTCGAGGCGAGCGGACCTCAGCCCTACCGGACCAGGACGGCGGTATCGGCGCCGTCCGGTCGGCCGGCGGGCCCGGCCGGGTGCCGGCGGACCGGTCGATCGGCATGGTCTGGTCGGGCGACAGGTCGGGACGAGCCGGGACAGTACCGTCGATCGGTGCCGTCTCGTCCGGGTCGGCGGCCGCTGGCGCCGGTTGCGTCGGCTCCGGCCGGTCAGCGGCAGGGGGCAGAGGGCGGGTCCGGTCGTCGTCGTGCTCGCCGGCGGGAGGCTCCTGGCGGTCGTCGCTCATCGCACGTCCTTTCCCGAACCGGACGGGCGTCATGGCCCCTCGACCGCCAACCTAGTCGTCCACACCGCCATCGGTGGGGATCAGCGGGCCGAGTCGCGCCGACTGCCGGCGAGGCAGGACGGCGGTTACGCGCCGGGAGGCTCGACCCCCGGTCTGGAATCAGGGCGTGGGTGTCGTGGTCGGCTGGCCGGCGGAGCCACACCAGATGCTGACCTGGTCGTTCCACCGGGCCGGGCCGTCCTCGGCGGGCTCCTGCCGGCTGACCTTCCCAGTGCGTCCGCTGACGTAGCGCGGGTAGAGGCCCTCGTCGACCAACTCGTCGGCGGCGTCCGCGCAGCTCTTGCCGACCACGTCCGGCACCTCGGCGGCCGGCGCCGGCCCGGCGACCTGTAGTTGCACGGTCGTCCCCCGGGCGACCTCGGTGCCCACGTCCGGTGTGGTGCTCTCGACCGTACGGCCGACGCCGCCACCGAAGACCAGCCGCCAACCCAGCCGCTGCTTGCGCAGCGTGTCCCGGGCCTGCTCGAAGTCGGTGCCGATCACCGGCGGCACGGTCAGGCCGGCCCCCTTGGTCGAGGTGGCGGAGGTCTGGACCGCTGACGGTGTCGGCCGCCCGCTGCTCGGTCGGGGTGCTGTGGCCCGGGTGGTCGACGCGCCAGCCGTGGTCGCGACGGCCAGCGGATCACCAGAGGGTGCGTCGTCCTCGCCGGCCAGCAACCAGCCACCGGTCGCGCCCACGGCGGCGAGCAGCACAGCCGCCAACCCACCACCGAGCACGACGCTGGCCCGACCCGCACCGCCACCAGCGGCATTCTGCTGGCCCGTGTTCGTGTCCGTCATAACGCCCACCGCCTCATCACCGGCGACCGTACCGCCCGCCGCCCAATCCGCCCGCACCGGCGGTCCACACCGGCGGGTCGTTGCGACTCGCCGCGCCGACGACGGGACGTTACGCTGCCCGGCATGGCCAGACAGGGCTGGGGAGTGTCGATCGCGACGGCGATCGGGGTCGCTGCCGGCGCGGGTGCCGCACAACTGGGCTTCGGCTACGGGCTCGGCGTCATCACCTGGACGCCCACCGACGCCGGTGCGACCGACACAGCCTGGGCGGACGGCCTCGCCTGGGCCACCTGGCTCGCCGCCAGCTCGACGGTCCTCGGCGCGGTCTGCGCGCAGCGGCTGCACCAACGGAACGCCCCGACGAAGACCGTAATCTCGCCGCCCGACGGTGTTGCCCGTCGCGAGGGCCCGCAGCTCGGCGATCGGGCACCGGAGCACGAGAGCCCGGTTGACGGGCCTCCATCGGCCGTCGACACCGCCCGGCCGGAGGTGGCGGGCACGCCACCACCGGTGGTCGAGCCGCCGGTCCACGACCGAGGTGGCCTGCTGCGCCGGGTGGCCCTGGCGCTTGGCGCGGGGCTGGGCGGGCTGGTCACGGTGCTGTTGATCGCCGTACCCGCGCGCGTCGCGACCGGTGCGGACACCGGCGCGCCGCAACGGACGGCCGCCGTACAGGCGACGCTGGGCATCCTGATCGGCGTCCTCGTCGCGATCTGGGCGCTTCGCTCCCGAGCCGCAGCGGCCAATGTGACAGCGACGGCCGCCTGGCTCTGGCTGCTCGCGGTGATCTCCGTGATCGACGGGGTACGCGTCGGACGAGGGCTGACCGGCGCGCAACTCGGCACCTGGCAGTTCGACCCGGACCACGCCAGATACTGGATCGGCGGCCAGCTCTACTGGCCCGGCGCGCTGCTGGCACTGGTGCCCGCGCTGCTGATCGGCGTACTGGCCGCCCGGCGATCCGCCCGCTCGGGCGGGCACCTCGTGGGTGCGGCCGCCTCCGGAGCGGCGGGCCCGGTGCTCGTCGCGCTCGCCTACCTGACCACCCTGCCGCACTGGTCGACGCTGGGCCCAGCGCAGTTGTCCACCCAGCTGATCGCCCCGTACGCGGTGATCGCCGGTATCGGCGGTTCAGTGCTGGCCGCCCGCCTCGGCGAGCGGAGCGAACGGAACCGCCCGGCCGAACAGGGCCGCTCGGCCGAGCTGAGTGCGGTGCCACGGGACACGGTGGCCGACCCGGCCCCGGTCCCCGAGACCGAGCCACCGGTCCCCGCCTCGACGGCCACAACCTCAGCTTCGACGGCCGGAACCGCAGCGCGGCGCAGAAGGGCCGACGCTGCATCGCAGACGCCCCGGACGGGCTCGCTGCCGGGCGACGCCACCGCCGCGCCGCAGGTTCCCGCGCCGCGTACGGACCCAGACCTGGCGGATCCGGCCGGTCGTCCCACCGAAGCAACAGTGGCAGAGGACCTGACCGCCACCAGCCGGCGCACCCGAGCAGCCCGCCGCACCACCCGCCCCACCACCGACTAACCCCGACTAACCCCGACCCACCCTGGGCCCCGACCCACTCTGTTGATCATGAAGTTGTTGCCACCTCGCTCGGCGTGTCATGGCAATAACTTCATGATCAACGCGTTTCGGGGTGGGGTGCGGGTCAGGTGGTTGGCCAGGTGTGGACGGGTTGGTTGGTGCGCTGGAGTTCGGCGTAGCGCTGGACCATGTGGTGTAGCGCGGCCGCCCGGTCCATGCCGTGATGCCGTTCCGCCGCCCAGACCGCCTCGGTCTGCCAGACGGCGCCGTTGCGGCCGGTACGGCAGCGCTGCTCGATGATGTCGAGCAGCCGGTCCCGCTGCGCCGGGGCGACACCGAACCCGTCCAGGCCGGTGGCGGCGGTGGGCAGAAGTTGGTCCAGGACCAGCTTGGTGACCGGCACGTCGCCGAGCCCGGGCCAGTGCAGCACGGCGTCGAGGCCACGTCGGGCGGCGGCGTGGAAGTTCTCCTCGGCGGAGCTGAAGGTGAGTTGGCTCCAGATCGGTCGGTCGGCCTCGGCCAGACCGCGCACCAGCCCGAAGTAGAAGGCCGCGTTGGCCAGCATGTCCACCACCGTCGGACCGGCCGGCAGCACCCGGTTCTCCACTCGCAGATGGGGACGGCCGTTCATGATGTCGTAGACCGGACGGTTCCAGCGGTAGACAGTGCCGTTGTGCAGCCGCAGCTCACCGAGCTGTGGCACACCGCCGGCGTGCAGGACCTCCACCGGGTCCTCGTCCTCGCAGATCGGCAGCAGCGGCGGGAAGTACCTGACGTTCTCCTCGAACAGGTCGAAGATCGAGGTGATCCACCGTTCGCCGAACCACACCCGCGGCCGTACGCCCTGGGCCTTCAGTTCGTCCGGGCGGGTGTCGGTGGCCTGCTGGAACAGGGCGATCCGCGTTTCGGCCCACAGTTGGCGGCCGTACAGGAAGGGGCTGTTCGCCCCGACCGCCACCTGCACCCCGGCGATGGACTGGGACGCGTTCCAGTAGTCGGCGAAGCTGTCCGGGGCGACCTGGAGGTGGAACTGGAGGCTCGTGCAGGCGGCCTCTGGGGCGATCGAGTCGGTGTGCGTCCGCAACTGCTCGACGCCGCGGATGTCCAGTTCGATGTCCTCGCCCCGGGCACCGACGATCTGGTCGTTGAGCACCCGGTACCGCTCGTTGGTGGAGAGGTTGTCCTCGACCAGGTGCCCCTCGGTGAGGGTGGGCAGGATGCCGACCAGGACGATCTTCGCATCGGATCTGGCGGCACGCTCGTCGGCCCGGGAAAGGCTGCCGCGCAGGTCGTGCTCGTAGTCGGCGAAGCCGGTGCCCTCGATCAGTCGGGGCTCGGCGTTGAGTTCCAGGTTGAACTGCCCCAACTCGGTCTGGAAGAGGGGGTCGGCGATGTCGGCGAGGATCTCCTCGTTGCGCATCGCCGGCTCGGCGGCCGAGTCGACCAGGTTGAGTTCGATCTCCAGGCCGGTCATCGGCCGGTCGGCGTCGAAGCCGAAGTCGTCCAGCATCAGGGCGAAGACGTCCAGGCACCGCCGCACCTTCTGCCGATATCGGACGCGATCATCCCGGGTGAAGGCGCCCTCTGAGACGTCCCTGCCCATGTGTCCTCCCGACGGCCGGCGCGGTCGGGATCCTGCCGTCCCGGAAGCGCTTTGTGAAGCATCCACGGTAAGAGCGCCCACCTGACCGGGGCCAGAGGCCGACGGCGGTGATCCGACGTCGACCGGCGCGGACGCGCTCGTGGCGCCATCTGTACCCCGTCGTCGACCGGGTGGACCCGATGGCGGTGCGAACAACCCGTGACAATTACCACGAGCGGGTACGACGCAGGGCCCGCGCCGACGTGCGGCGCGGGCCCTGCGTACCGGATCGCCGGGAGGATCCCCCCTGGCCCTCCGGCGATCCCCGGGGATCAGGCCTGACGGACGGCCTCGCCCTCGATCTCGATCTTGATCTTGCGGCTGACCAGCACGCCCCCGGTCTCCAGGGCGACGTTCCAGGTCAGGCCGAACTCCTCGCGGTCGATCTCGGTGCTCGCGGAGAAGCCGAAGATGTCCTGGCCGAACGGGCTGCGGCCGACACCCTCGAACTCCACCTCCAGCTCGACCGGGCGGGTGACGTCCTTGATGGTCAGCTCACCGGTGAGCACGAACTCGCCGCCACGACGGGACTTGACCCCGGTGCTGCGGAACTCGAGCGTCGGGAACTTCTCGGCGTCCAGGAACTCGGGGCCGCGCAGGTGAGCGTCCCGGTCAGCCTGGGTGGTGTCGACGCTGGCGGCCTGAATGGTGGCGACCACCGACGACTGCAGCGGGTCCTCGGCGACGGTGATGGTGGCGGTCGCCTCGTTGAACTCACCGCGAACCTTGCTCACCATCATGTGCCGGGCAACGAAGCCGACCCGCTTGTGCGCCACGTCGAGCGCGTAGGTGCCGGCCGCCGGGATGGTGAGGCCGTCCCAGTCGCGGGTAACCGCATCGATGCTGCTGGTCATGCTGCTGTCCTCCAGGAGATTGTTTAGTAGCCCAACGACTGCTTGAGCAACTATAACTGCAACAACATTCCCCGTGTCAAGCACTGGTATGATGAACGGGTGACCAACGTCTTCGACGATCCCCGGATCACCGCCGTCGGCCTGCTCTTCGAGGCACACGCCGGGCTGTCCGCCCGGTTCAACGCCCAGCTTGAGGAGCACGGCCTCTCCGCGGTCGAGTTCGAGGTCATCACCCGACTGGCCCGCTCGCCGGGCAACCAACTACGCATGACCGACCTCGCCGCGCAGACCTCCCTGTCGACCAGCGGAGTGACCCGAGTGGTGGACCGGATGGAACGCGACGGGTTGCTCACCCGCCGGGCCTGCCCGAACGACCGACGCAGCTCGTACGCGGTGGTCACCGCCTCTGGGATGCAGCGCCTGAACGAGACGCTGCCCGGGCACCTGCAAATGATCGAGCAGTGGTTCACCGGTCAGCTCGACCCCGAGGCGCTGGCGGCTCTCCTCGACGGGTTGCGCCGAGTTCGCGACGCCGCGCATCCGTGCGCCACCGCCGGCAGTGACGACGTCAGCCCGGAGCAGGTCGCCGCCACCGACAACGCCAGCCGGCGCCACTGACAAGCACCGCTGTCCGGCGGCCGCAGCGGCAGAAAGACCGGCAGAACTGACCCAGCCAAGCTGGAGGATTCGGTCCAAGCCGACTTTCTGCCACCGCAGCGGTGGCAGGCTTCCCGCACCGGGGATCACCGGGGGGTGACGGCGCGGGCGATCAGCGAGGGGTAGCACCAAAGGGGGCTCTTCGCCCGCGCCACTCTCCCGTCGCGATCCGGGAAAGCGCAGGCTACTGAGCCGGTCCACCCCGGGCGGCGATCAGCGCGTAGAGCAGGCCCGACTCCTGCGGCAACAGCCGGATACCGCCCTCCACACAGACCCGGTCCAGTCGATCGAGCACCGCCGGGTCCGCAGTGCTCGCAGCCAGCCCCACCAGCGCCTCCACCACGTCGCGGCGATCCTGCCCCGCATGGTCGGCGGCCGCCGCGAACCACTCGGCAGCCAACTCCCGGTCGCCCCGGTGCAGCGCCAGGTTCCCCTCGATCAGCGCACAGAGTCCGGCCTCCGGGCCACCCCAGGCCAGCCCAGCGTCGTCCGAGCGCGGTCGCGGCACTGACGGCCGAGTCGGCAGCGCCTCCCCGCCCCCGGCGCGCAACTCGGTCAGCACCTCGGTCGCCTCCGCGACCCGCCCGTCCTGGGCGAGCGCCAGCCCGACGGTCCCGAGCACCCGACGGCGACGCCCGGGGTCACCCAGCTCGGACAGCGCAGCGATCGCCCGCCGGCCCCGATCGATGGCGTCCGCGTACCAGCCCTCCAGGCGGGCGACCTCGGCGCGATTGGCCCAGCCGAGCACCCGCAGTCGCTGCTCCCCACTCTCGGCGGCGAGTCGGTCCACCGCGGCGAGCCGGCGTCGGGCCGCAGCCAGGTCACCCGTACGGATCTCATGCCAGGCGAGGCTGTTCTGCGCCACCGCCAGGTCCCGGGTCCGCCCGTTGCGGGCGGCCAACCGCAGCAGCGCCTCGGCCTGCTCGCGAGCCTCGTCCTGCCGCCGGACGGAGATCAGCAGGGTGCCCAGCACGTTGCGCGCCTCCAACTCCCCGGTGACGTCGCCGGCCTGCCGGAAGCTGTCCAACGCCGCGCGGGCCGTCGACAACTCCTCGGCACCCGCGCCGTGCTCCGCCGCCAGCCGGGCGACCCCGAGGGCGGCCCAGCCACGCAGGAGAGGATCGGCGTCGGCGGTCCGCGGGTCCGCCAGCAGCCGCCGCAGCCACTGCCGCCCGACCACGTCGCGTCCGCGGAACCGCCACCAACGGGTCAGGCAGGCCGCCAACCGCAGCGCTGTCAACGGGTCGTCGGTAGCCGCATGGGCCAGCGACGAGCTGATGTCACTGCTCATCTCGTCCAGCCGGTGCACCGCATCGGGTATCCGTGGGCCGATCAGGTCGGTGGCGGTCCGGGCCACCAGGCGCGCGATGACCTCCGCATGTCGACGCCGGATGCAGGTCAGCTCACCGGCACCGGCCGCCTGCTCGACGGCGTAGTCGCGGACCGCGTCGAGCAGCCGGAACCGGAACGACCCGGTCCCGCGTACGCTCAGCAGCCCCAACTCGACGAAGCGGTCCAACAGCGGAACCGGGTCGATCGCCACAGTGCCGTCCCGATCGGCCTCGTCGGCGAGCATCTCCTCGGCCAGCTCGACCGACCAGCGGTTACCGAAGACGGCCAACTGCCGCAGCGCGGCCTGCTCGTCCGACGCCAGCAGGCGGTAGCTGAACGCCACCGCGTCGCGCAGGGTGACGGCGACCGAGACCGCCGCACGGGTGTCGGGTCCGCCCGGCCGGCCGGCGAGGGCCTCCGGTGCGTCCCAGGCCGGGTGGGCGGTCGCGTCGGCGGGAGTGGCCAGGTCGAGCACCCGGTCGCCGTACCGGTCGAGCAGTTCGGTGAGGTCGAGGAGTCGGCCCCGGGCTGCCATCAGCTCGATGGCCAGCGGCAGCCCGCCCAACCGGCGCACCAACGCGGCGAGCGCCGGCAACTCGTCGGGGGTGGGTGGCTCGCGGCGGACCTGAGCGAGCCGGGCGGTGAACAACGCGACGGCCGGCCACGATTCGAGTCCGGAGTGCTCTGCCTCCGGTGGCGGCACGTCGAGCGGCGCGACCGGCCAGACCCGTTCACCGGGCAACCCGACCGGGTGTCGCCCGGTGACCAGCACCCGCAGCGAGGGCAGTGCGCCGATCAACCGGTGCAGGGTAGCGGCCACCGGGCCCGGGGCGCGCTCCACCGCGTCCATCACCAGCAACGTCGGCCGCCCGGCGAGTAGCGCCACGAGTTCGGACAGTCGCGCCACGCCGAGCACCGACATCGAGGCGGCGAGCACGTCCGGACCGTCCGCGCCCTCGCCCACCAGCACCCCTGCCACACCGGCCGGGTGGGCGGAGGCCACCAGGTGCGCCACCGACGTCGCGAGGGCGGTCTTGCCGACGCCGGCCAACCCGACGAGGCTCACCAACCGGGGCCCTCGCTCCGCCGTCAGCATTCCGGCCAGCTCGGTGAGGTCGCGCTCGCGGCCGATCAACGCGACCGGCGGCGGGAGCGCGACCGACGGGTCGGCGGGTGCGGCCGCCGACGTGGCGTTGCCGCCGACCGCGAACGCCGTCGAGGTGGCGTCCGGCGGGGTCGGTTCGGCACCGGCGCCGCGGGCCGCGGCCAGGAAAGCCGCCCGGCTGGTGCCGGTCAGCGCCAGCGCCCCGGCGAGCAGCTCGACAGTGGTGCGTTGTGGCCGGATCGACCGGCCACGCTCCAGGTCACGCACCGTCCGCACACCCACCCCGGCCCGGGACGCCAGCTCGGCCTGGGTCAGGCCGGCGGCGCGTCGATGCCCGCGGAGCAGCTCCGGCAGATTGCCACGCCCAGCCGGGCTCCGCGACCAGTCATGATCCGGAGTCATGGGCACGAAGAGTACGGATGGACTCCGACCGTCGGCAGTCGAACGTCGGGCTACTGACGCCCGCTCGCCGAAACCCGACAGCCGTACGGACAGTCCGTCCGGGACGACCGGCCGATCAGTCCGACTGGACCAGTCAGAGACCCAGATCCCGAGCGATGATCATGCGCTGCACCTCACTGGTGCCCTCGCCGATCTCCAGGATCTTGGAGTCCCGCCAGAACCGGGCCACCGGGTACTCGTTCATGAAGCCGTACCCGCCGTGGATCTGGGTGGCCTCCCGGGCGTTGTCCACGGCGATCGTGCTGGCGTGCAGCTTGGCGATGGCGGCCTGCCGCTTGAACGGCTCGCCGGCCAGCATCCGCGCGGCGGCGTCGTAGTACGCCAGGCGAGCGGTGTGTGCCTTCAGCTCCATGTCGGCGATCTTGAACTGGATGGCCTGGTTGGCGCCGATCGGCTTGCCGAAGGCGTGCCGCTCCTTCGCGTACTTGATCGACTCGTCGACACAGCCCTGCGCGAGGCCGACGGCGAGCGCGGCGATGGCGATCCGGCCCTCGTCGAGGATCCGCAGGAACTGCGCGAAACCCCGACCCCGGTCACCGAGCAGGTTGGCGGCCGGCACCCGGCAGTCGTCGAAGGTCAGCTCGTGGGTGTCCGAGGCGGTCCAGCCCACCTTGGAGTAGCCGGGCGCGACGGTGAAGCCTGGGGTGCCGGTCGGCACGATGATCGTCGACAGCTCCTTGGAGCCGTCCGGGTTCGTGCCGGTCACCGCTGTGACAGTGACCATGGCGGTGATGTCGGTCCCCGAGTTGGTGATGAACGCCTTCGACCCGTTGATCACCCACTCGTCGCCGTCCAGCACCGCCCGGGTCTGCGTGCCGGCGGCGTCCGATCCGGTGCCCGGCTCGGTGAGACCGAAGCCGGCCAGCGCCTCGCCGCTGAGCAGCCGGGGCAGCCAGGTCGCCTTCTGCTCCTCGGTGCCGAAGCGGTAGATCGGCATCGCGCCCAGCGAGACCGCCGCCTCCAACGTGATGGCCACGCTGGAGTCGACCCGGGCCAACTCCTCCAGGGCCAGGCAGAGGGCGAAGTAGTCACCGCCCATGCCGCCGTGTTCCTCGGCGAAGGGCAGACCGAACAGGCCCATCTTGCCCATCTGCCGGATCACCTCGTACGGGAAGGTGTGCTGCTCGTAGTGCTCGGCGATGACCGGGGCGACCACCTCGCGGGCGAATTCCCGCACGCTCTCGCGCAGCGCCGCTTGTTCGTCGGTGAGCCGGAAGTCCATCTCATCCTCCTGTAAGGACGGTCCGCCCCGACGCTCGTGACGCCGGGGGCGGGTCGCTGTGCGGGCCTGAGTCGATGGTCAGACCGGGGTGACGCCGTGCCGACGGCGGGAGAAGTGCCGATCCTTGGTACGCGCCGCCGCGAATCGACGGACCAGCTCGGTGCGCAGGTCGTGCGGCTCGACTATGGCGTCCACCACCAGCTCGCTGGCGAGCCGGACGACGTCGATGTCCTGCTCGTACTCGGCCCGCTTGGCGGCGACGAAGGCCGCCCGCTCGTCCTCGTCCGCAATGGCGGCGATCTTGTTGGCGTAGACAGCGTTCACGGCGGCCTCGGCGCCCATCACGGCGATCTTCGCGGTCGGCAGCGCGATCGTGGCGTCCGGCTCGAACCCGGGGCCGGCCATCGCGTAGAGGCCGGCGCCGTACGCCTTGCGGACCACCACGCAGATCTTCGGCACTGTCGCCTCGGAGATCGCGGTGATCATCTTGGCGCCGTGGCGGATGATGCCCTGCTTCTCCACGGCGCTCCCGACCATGAAGCCGGGTACGTCGCTGAGGAACAGCAGCGGCACGTTGAACGCGTCGCAGAGCTGCACGAACCGGGTGGCCTTGTCGGCCGAGTCGACGAAGAGCACGCCACCCTTGAACATCGAGTTGTTGCCGACCACGCCGACGACCTGGCCGTCGAGACGGCCGAAGCCGATTGTCAACTCCTTGGCCCAGAGCGCCTGGATCTCGAAGAACGAACCCTCGTCGAGCAGGCCCTTGACGTACCGCCGCATGTCGAACGCCTGCCGCTCACTGGCCGGCACCAGCGCGGCCAGGTCGGCCTTCGCGGGCGCGGCGACCGCTGGCGCGGTCGGCGGCGCCTGCGTCCAGTTCGCCGGCAGGTACGACAGGTAGGTCTTCACGACGTCGAGCGCGTCGGCCTCGGTCTTGCAGAGGAAGTGCCCCACGCCGGATTCGGCGGTGTGCACCTTCGCCCCGCCCATCGCCTCCAGGGTGGTCTTCTCGCCGGTGACCATCTCGACCATCCGGTCGGAGCCGAGATACATGCTCGCGTTGCCGTCGACCAGCGCCACCACGTCGCAGAACGCCGGGATGTACGCCCCACCGGCGGCGCTCGGGCCGAACAGCGCGCAGACCTGCGGGATCGAGCCCGAGGCGCGGACCTGGTTCCAGAAGATCTTGCCGGCGCCACGCCGGCCGGGGAAGAGGTCGACCTGGTCGGTGATCCGGGCGCCGGCCGAGTCGACCAGGTAGACCATCGGCACGCCGGCGCCGTACGCCCGCTCGATGATCCTGATGATCTTCTCGACGGTGCGGGCACCCCAGCTGCCGGCCTTGACTGTGGAGTCGTTGGCCATCAGGCAGACCTGTCGGCCGTCGATCGTGGCGGTGCCGGTCACCACGCCGTCGGCGGGCAGCCCCTCGGCCATCGTGTTGGCGTAGAGGCCGTCCTCGACGAACGAGCCCTCGTCGACCAGGAGTGCGACCCGTTCACGGGCGAAGAGCTTGCCCTTGGCCGCGTTGGCCGCGTGGTACTTGTCCGCGCCGCCGGACCGGGCCCGCTTGCGCAGCTGCTCCAGTGCCTCACCGTCGAGCGTCACGCCGACTCCTCCGCCATACTGACCTGAACGATCGTTAGGCTAGCGCATCGGCACGGTTGTCGGCGACCTACGAGCGAACCAGACAGCGGAGCCGAGAGCAAGACATTGAAAAACATGAATACACATCGCTAGGCTCCTGGCACCCCTCCTCCCAGATCGGAGTCAGCGATGACCTCACGACTCAACCGGCTCGCCGTCGCGTTGCTCGCGACGACACTCGCCACCCTCGGCATCACGGTCGCCAACCCGTCGCCCGCGTCCGCCGCCATGACCATCTGCTACAACACCAGCCAGGCGGGCAACTACGCCAGCGTCGCCAACCAGGCGGCCTCGATCTGGAACAACGCCACAGTCAACCTGACGCTCTCCGCCAACTGCGGCTCGAACCTGCGCATCTACCGGATCACCGGCGGCGGCTCGTACGCCCAGCGGACCAGCCTCGGCAACGGCCGGGTCTACATCGACACCCAGCAGGCCGCCCAGTACAGCGTGCTGCGGATCATGACCCACGAGATCGGGCACATCCTCGGCCTGCCGGACAACTACAACGGAAACTGTGCCCTGCTGATGTCCGGCGGCAGCGCCGGCACCAGCTGCACCAACGCCTACCCGAGCACCGCCGAGGCGAACCGGGTCAGCAACCTCTTCGCCGGCACGTTCAGCGCCACCGACCGCAGCGCGGACATCTTCCGCGACAGCTGGCCGAGCGTGCTCACCCCGGTGAGCTGACCGACCTGGCAGGTGGAAGGGGCCGGCGCACGCGCCGGCCCCTTCGTCGCGTCCTCAGCTCGGCAGCGGCGTCAGCCGGGTACGCGGACCGGCGCGCAGCACACCGGACGGCAGCTTCTTGCCGAGCAGCTCCTCGGCCAACTCCGCCGCCTCGATGAGCGTCGACAGGTCGATGCCGGTGTCGATGCCCATGTCGTGCAGCATGTGCACGGCCTCCTCGGTGGCCAGGTTGCCGCTCGCCCCCGGCGCGTACGGGCAGCCACCGAGGCCACCGACGCTGGCGTCGAACTCGGTCACCCCCAGCTCCAGCGCGGTCAGCAGGTTGGCCAACGCCGTACCCCGGGTGTTGTGGAAGTGCAGCAGGACCGGCACGTGCGCGTTGCGGTCGCGTACCGCTGTCAACAGCTCGCGGACCCGACGCGGAGTGCCCATGCCGGTGGTGTCGCCGAACGCGACCCGGTCCGCGCCGTCGCGAACGACCCGGTCCACGATCCCGGCCACCCGCCGCGGGTCGATGTCCCCCTCGTACGGGCAGCCGAAGCTGGTCGCCACGATCACCTCGACCCGCGCCGACGCACCGTGCAGCAGGTCGATCAGCTCGGCGATGTCGTCCAGCGACTCATCGGTGGACCGGTTGACGTTGCGCCGGTTGTGCGTGTCGCTGGCCGAGACCACCACTTCGATCTCGGTGAATCCGGCGGCGAGGGCCCGCTGGGCGCCCCGGCTGTTCGGCACCAGCGCGGAGTACCGCACCCCGTCGGCCTTCACCGCCCGCTGCCACACCTCGTCGGCGTCGGCCATCTGCGGGATCGCCTTCGGGTGCACGAACGACACCGCCTCGATCCGGCGTACGCCGGTGCCGGAGAGGGCGTCGAGCAGCCGCACCTTGGCGTCGGTCGGGATCGGGTCCTCGTTCTGCAACCCGTCCCGCGGCCCAACCTCACGAATGGAGACGGAATCTGGCAGGTCCGCCATAAGGGGTCACCTCACTGTGACGAAAGCAGTGCTTAGGGGGTCCTCCCAGCATGCCACCCCGCTGTTGATCAAGAGGTTTGCGTCATCCGCGGCGCGAATCCTGACGCAAACCTCTTGATCAACAAGGGTGGGGGTGGGGTCAGCGCATGCGGGAGACGATGCCGGTGTCGTAGGCACCGGTGAGGAACTCGTCGTTGGTCAGCAGCTCGGCGAAGAAGGGGACGTTGTTCTTCGGGCCCTCGATCTGGAACGCCGCGACGGCCGCCTTCGCGCGATCGAGCGCCTCGTCGCGGGTCGCGCCGCTCACAATCAGCTTGGCCAGCAGGCTGTCGTAGAACGGGGTGACAGTGTTGCCCTCGGTGTAGCCGGAGTCCACCCGGACGCCGTCGCCCGTCGGCTCCACCCACGTCCTGATCACACCGGGGCCGGGCAGGAAGCGCTTCGGGTCCTCCGCGTTGATCCGCATCTCGATGGCGTGCCCACTCGGGGTCAACGCGTCCGGGTCGAACGTCGGCGCCAGCCCGGAGGCCACCCGCAGCTGCTCCTCGACCAGGTCGATGCCGTAGACGTACTCGGTCACCGGGTGCTCCACCTGCAACCGCGTGTTCATCTCCAAGAAGAAGAACTCGCCGATCGTTGGGTCGAGCAGACACTCCACAGTGCCCGCGTTGCGGTAGCCGACCGCCTCGCCGGCCCGCACCGCCGCGGCCAGGAGACGGGCTCGCAGCTCCGGCGAAACCGCCGGGGACGGAGACTCCTCCACCAGCTTCTGGTTGCGCCGCTGCACCGAACACTCCCGCTCGCCGAGCGCCACCACCCGGCCGTCGGCCAGGCCGAGGATCTGCACCTCGACGTGCCGCACCCGGGGGAAGTACCGCTCGATCAACACCGAGCCGTCGCCGAACATCCGCTCGGCGAACGCGCGCACCTTGTCGTACTCGGTGCGTAGCGCGGCCTCGTCGACGGCCACGCCCATGCCCATGCCGCCACCACCGGCGGCGGCCTTGACCATCACCGGGTACCCGATCTCGGCGGCGGCCGTCACCGCCGCGTCCAGGTCGGCGGCCGGGTCGGTGGTGCCGGGCGCGACCGGAACACCCGCCGCCGCCATCAGGTTCCGGGCGTTGATCTTGTCGCCCATCGCGGTGATCGCGTCCGCGTCGGGTCCGACCCAGATCAGGCCGCTCGCCTCGACGGTACGGGCGAACTCGGCGTTCTCCGACAGGAAGCCGTACCCGGGGTGGATGGCCTGCGCGCCCGTCGACTTCGCGGCGGCGAGGATCGCCTCGGTGTTGCGGTAGCTCAGCGCCGGGTTCGGTGGGCCGATGAGGACCGCCTCGTCCGCCTCCGCGACGAACGGCAGATCCGCGTCGGCCTCCGAGTGGACCGCGATCACGCGGATGCCGAGCCGCTTGGCGGTCCGGATGATCCGGCGGGCGATCTCGCCCCGATTGGCGACCAGCAGTGACTCGATCATGTTTCCTCCCGGCGTCCGGATGGTGGGACGCTGTCAGGGAATCATGACCGGTACGGTTCTGACGAGTCGGCTCAGGCGAGCAGCGCGGCCAGGGTTGCGCCGCGCAGCAGCTCGGCGCGGCGTCGCCGGTCCACCTCACCACCGAGGAACGGCGTCGAGTTCATCAGGCCGAACGCGGCGTGCGCGAGCACCCGCGCCTCACCGTCGGGCATGCCCGGGTGCAGCGCGGTGAGCACCGTGACCCATTCCTCGACGTAGAGCCGTTGCAGGCGACGAATCCGGCGCCGAGGCTCCTCCGGCAGGCGGTCCAGCTCGTGCAGGTGCAATGCGATCACCGCCGGATTGGCCAGCGCGAACTCGACGTGGAAGTCGATCAGTGACTCCAGCACGCCGCGCGGGTCGTCCGAACCCCCGACGGCGCGTTCCCGCCCACCGGCCAGCAACCCCTCGCTGACCGGAATCAGCGCGGCGGCCAGCATGGCTTCCTTGCCGGCGAAGTGGTGGTAGAGCGCCGGACCGGTGACCCCGGCGGCCGCGCCGATGTCGTCCATCGACACGCCGTGATAGCCACGGGCCGCGAACAGACCTACCGCGATCTCCAGGATCTCGTCCTTGCGGGACCTGCGCCGGCCCGCACCCGCCGCACCCCGTGCCTGCTGCTCCACCGTCACCGGGCAAGCCTAGACCGCGAGGAGCCCGCAATGGTTGCCGGTCAGTTCCCTCCGCACCGGACCGGGCCGCCCCTGACCTGGCCAGGGGCGGCCAGTCAGGTCAGTCGTCCTCGTCCAGGTCATGCTCCGCGCGCAACGCGGCGGCCTCCTCGGGTCGATCGAGCAGATCGAGCGCCCGCGTCAGCAGCCAGGCCGTCTGGCGGACCTGCCGCGAGGCGGCCGGCAACCCACCGAGTACGCGGCGCAGCAGCGGCTCCGCCTCGGCCGGCCGGTCCATGCGCAGCAGCAGCTCACCGATCAGGGCTTCCACCTGGGCGGCCTCGCCGAACGCCTCAATCGAACGCAACCGGTCCGGCACCCCGGTGAGCCGGGCCAGCGCCTCGTCCGGTCGGTCCTGCCCGGTGAGCACGCGTGCTCCGGCCTCGGCCGCCATCGCCAGCTCGTACAGCACCGGCGGATCGGCCTGCCCGGCCAGCTTCGCCGCCAACCCGTCCACCACCTCGACGGCGTGCAACGCCGCGTCCCGGTCGTCGGCCCAGAACCAGGCGTACGTCTCCCGCCGGCGGGCGCGCAGCTCGTCCAGCGGCAGGTCACCGAGCCGGTACGCCTCAGCCGCGGCGGCGAACCGCTCGCCCGCCGCCGCGTCCCGGTCGGCGTCGTAGAGGATCCCGCCGGCCTCCTCCAGCACCTGCGCCCGGTGCGGAAGGTTGTCCGGTCCGTCCAGATTGCTGGCCAGCTGCTCCAGCAGCGCCAACGACGGGTCGATCTCACCAAGGCCGGCGTAGACGCCGGCCAGCAGGTGTCGACAGCGATCAGCCTCCGCCTGGGCGCCCAGCCGATCCAGACCGAGCACGGCCTCCTCGGCGACCTCGGCGGCCTCGGCGAGCCGGCCCACCATGCGGTACGCGTTCGCCAGCTCCCACCGCAGGAACGCGTCCCCCTCGGCGCCCCGCTCCACGCACAGCGTCACCGCCTCGACGAAGTCGTCCACAGCGTCCGGGGCCCGGCCGGCCGCCAACAGCGCCCGGGCGCGGGTGACCCGGACCGGCAACTCCGCGTCCGCCGGTGCCGCCGCCAACGCCTCGTCGCAGGCGGCCACGGCGTCCGCCGGATCGTCGACGAGCCGCGCGTACG
This sequence comes from Micromonospora trifolii, assembly GCF_022229005.1. Classification (GTDB taxonomy): domain Bacteria; phylum Actinomycetota; class Actinomycetes; order Mycobacteriales; family Micromonosporaceae; genus Micromonospora; species Micromonospora trifolii. Next base: position 48,147 of record NZ_JAKKFD010000008.1, on the reverse strand, counting down.
CCAGGCAGGCGCCCGTGACCACCTCGCCGACGCCCAGCTCGCGGCCGATCCGACGTGCCTCGTCGACGACGGCGCGGGCCTCGTCGACGCGGTCCAACTGCTCCAGCAGGTGCCCCCGGTGCAGGGCGATCCGGGCCGCCAGGTGCTGGTCGCCGCCCGCGTCGGCCGGCACCCCGTCGAGCGCGGCGAGCGCGTCCGCCCAACGCTCGCGGTGCAGCAGCGCCAACGCCACCCGGTCGTGTCCGGCCGCCCGCTGCCCGGCGTCACCGAGCCGGTCCAGGACCTCGGCCGCCTCTCGGGCCAGCAGCAGACCCTCGTCGGTGTCGTCGTCGGACCGGGTCAACAGCACGCCGAGCCGCCCGGCGACCGTCTCGGCGGCCACCTCCTCGCCAGCTTCCCGGTACAGCTCCAACGCCGCCCGGTTCAGCTTGATCGCACCATCGGTGTCGTCCTCGTCGCCGCGCTCCGACGCGCGCAGCGCCAGCCGGTGCGCGGACGTGCGTGCGGGCAGCTCGGCCGAGCCGAACCGGTCATCGAAGGCGACAAGTGCCGCCCGGAAGGTGGCCCGGTCGTGCCGGCCCCAGCTCTGCTCAGCGAGGTCCAGCAGATCGTCCGGGCCGGCGTCGACCGGCAGGGTCACGGCCCGTGGTTCAGCCCTGTCGGTTGACACTCGCCGGACCCGGTCGGCCGACGACGCTGGTGTGCCCTGCTCGACGACCGGCTCGTCCCCGACCGGGCGGGCCGGGCGGCGGCGGACGCTCGCCGACAGCGGCACGTGCTCCCCGCTCGCCTGCACGGCCAGCCGGCGAGCGATCCACTCCGACTGGTGGGTGGTGCCGTTACGGGTGTCGAAGCGGGCGGCCAGACCGGTCGCGGTCGCGGCCAGGTCCTCCGCCAACGACGCCGCCGACACCTCGGCGGCGGGCCGGCCCTCGGCGGCGCGGCGGTACACGGTCGACGGGCCGGCCTGACGCAGCGCGGCGGCGGACGCCGCGGCGAAGTGCATGGCGGCCGCCGGCGACGGCGGCCGGTCCAGCCAGTCCAGGTGCCGCTCGACCAGCTCGACCGCCCGCGCCTCGTTGCCGGTCAGCGTGCAGAACTCGATGTGGTCCGCGATGTCCCAGAGGTCCGCGAGGTTGCCGCGCAGCCGGCGGTACGCCTCCCGGTGCGCGTCCCGTGCCTGGTCACCCCGCCCGGTGCGCAGGTACGGCAGGAGCAGCGCGGTGAGGATCGCCTGCGGCTGCTCGGTGCAGGTGAGCCGACCGGCGAGCACCGGCTCGGCCAGCGCCACCGCCTCGGCGTCCCGGCCGGTGTCGGCGAGGTGGCCCACCCGGCTCGTCGGATCACAGCCGGCGCAGTCGGACAGTTCGTCGCGCGGGGTGGTCTGCCAGAGCCGGTACCAGTGCGCGGCGGCCTCGACGTCGCCCACGTGCTCGGCAACCCGGAACCGGTGCTTGTGCACGGCCTGAAGGCTGTGCCCACCGGCCCGGTAGCGCCTCTCCATGTCGTCCAGCACCGCGTACGTGCGGTCCAGTGGCACCTCGGGGAACTTCAGCAGGCCGGACGCCATGTACTTGAAGTGCCACAGCAACTGGTGCAGGTGGCGCTGATGGTAGGGCTGCGGGTCCCTGTCGAACTCGGACAGACACCAGGAGAACGTCACGAAGGACTTCGCCGGCTCACCGCCGTAGATGTAGCCGGTGGTGGCCTGCATCCGGGTGACGAAGGCGAGATGCCTGTCGTCGGCGGCGTCCACCCGGCGTAGCAACTGCTCCAGGGCGGCGATCTGCCCCGCCCCGTACGGCATGTCGGCGATGCCGTGCAGCACCCGCCACAGATCCTCGTCGCTCATGCTCACTCCCGTCCCGGAACAGCCCGGCCGAGCAGGCCGAGGAAGGAATCGTTCAGCAGCGCCGCGTCGGCCGCGCGGATCGGATGGTGGCCGAGCAGCAGCGCCTGCCCGTACAGCGCCTCGATGGCGAGGCCGACCAGCTCCGGGTCGTTCAGGTTGACCACCCGTCGTACCAGTGGGTTGCGGTGGTTGAGCACCAACTGCGGGCGATCCGGCGGGGCGGTGGCGGCGAGCGCGTCGAGCACTCCACCCCACAGCTCGTCGGCGCGGTCCCTGCTGGCCGCGAGTTGGTCGTTGAACGCGGCCGACCGACTGACCAGGTAGAGCGCTGGCAGCGAGACCGGGTCGTACGCCCGGATGACCACCTCGCAGCCGGACCGCTCGACGGCCCGCTGCGCCGCCGCGAGGAACTGTCGCAGCGCCAACTCCACCTGCGGGTCGAGCGCGTCGAACCGGGTGGTGAGGTCGCTCGGCTCCAGCCGCTCGATCAGCACCGAGCGGTCCACCACCGGCAGCCGCTCGATCAGCTCCGTGTCGTACGTGTAGCCGGCGTTGACCACCGCCAGGTCCTGAGCGGCGGCCACCGCGGCGAGCTGACGGAACTCGTCGAGGCTCGCCGCGTAGCGGACAACGCCGTAGCGCTCCCGGAACTCGGCGAGGGTGAGCGTGCCGACGTTGGTGTCCATGGGCCACCACCTGTCGACCAGCCGGAGCATCTCGTCGTCGTGCAGCGCCAGGGCCTTCACACCGAGGTGGTGCACCTGGAGGAACTCGGCCAGCCGGTGCGGGTCGTGCCGGGCCAGGCGGACCAGCCAGCCGCGCACCTGGTCGCCGAGCGCCTCCCGGGTGGCCGTCAGCAGGGTGTCCTCGTAGAGGGCCTCCCGGCTGGCGGTCGGGCGCAGCTCGGTCGCGTCCACCACGCAGTGCGCGAAGAACGCCCACTCCGGCAGCAGCCCGTCGGCGTTCTCGGTGAGCAGCATCCGCTTGAGGTAGACCCGGTGCCCGGCCCGGGCCGCCGGGTTCACCGGGGTCGGCAGGATGACGGCGACACCGGTCAGCCCGGCCTCCGGCACGGCCAGCGGCAGGACGTCGAACGGGTCCACGCCGAGCGTCTCCCGGGCGTACCGGATCAGCGCCGCGCGGTCCAGTGGCGCACCCGGCGTGGTCGGCCAGGGCGGCTCCCCGGTGGTGGTGACGACGTCGCCGACGCGGACGGTGACCGGCAGCAGCGCACCGAAGAGCCGGGCCAGGTCGGTGACTGTCGCTGTGGTGAACCACTGGTCCGCGTCGCGGCGGGGCACCAGCGTGACAGTGGTGCCCGGCTCGGCTCGGGCGGCCTCCGGCGGGGCCACCGTCACCGCGTAGCGGCCGTCGGCGTACCCGGTCCAGCGGACCGTGGGGTCGTCACCGTGTCGGGTGAGCACCTGGATCTCGTCGGCCACCAGGAAGCAGGAGAGCAGGCCGATGCCGAACTGGCCGAGGAACTCGTGCCGGGAGAAACCCAGCTCGTCGCGCTTCGAGCTGCGGCCGATGGTGGCCAGCAGCTCGTGCACCTGCGCCTCGGTCAGGCCGATGCCGGTGTCGTGCACCCGTAGCGTGCCGTCGCCGGTGCTGTCCGGAGGTTCGATGCGTACCAGCGCCGGCGCGTCCGGCTCGACCCGGCGTCGGGCGGTGATCGCGTCCACTGCGTTCTGGAGTAGCTCGCGGACGTAGACCCGCGGGCTGCCGTAGAGGTGATGACTGAGCAGGTCGACCACGCCACGTAGGTCGACCTGGAAGGTGTGGTCCACGCCTGATGTCTCCCCGGTCCCGATGCCGGCGCTCACCGTACCCATGATCACCGACAGGCGCGGTCCCCTTTTCGCCCGGCGGCTTGACCCTCGACCCGGTCGAACCGGCACGGTCGCCGGCATGACTTCCTCCGCTCTGGGCCGGGACTTCCGGCTCCTGTGGTCCGCGGCCGTCTCGTCCCGGTTCGGGGACGCGCTGCGTACCCCGGCCCTGGCCCTGCTGGCCGCGACGGTGACCCGGGATCCCCGGATCATCGCTGCGGTCACAGTGGCCGGGCAGTTGCCGCCGCTGCTCTTCGGCCTGCTCGGCGGCGTGTACGCGGACCGCTGGGACCGTCGTCGGACGATGGCAGTGGTCGACGGGGTACGCGCGGCAGTGGTGGCGGCGCTGGCAGTGGTGGTCGCTCTCAACCGGGTCACCGTCCTGGTGCTGCTGGTGGCGGCGTTTCTGCTTGCCACGTTAGGCACTCTCTTCGACTCCGCCTCGTTCGCGTTGCTCCCCGCGCTGGTGTCGCCGGACGCGCTGCCCCGGGCGAACGGCCGGCTCCAGGCGGGGTCCGCTGTGGCCGGTGGCTTCCTCGGAGCGCCGGCCGCCGGTGTCCTGTTCGCCGTGGCTCCGGCCCTCCCGTTCGCCCTCGACGCCGTCACCTTCGCGGCGGCCGCCCTGCTCGTGCTGGCCCTCGCGCCGACTGCCGTGGCGACCGTGGCAACGCGGCCCGGAGCCCGGCGCGGCTCGGTGTGGAACGAGATCGTCGAGGGGTTGCGGTGGCTGCGGGCGCACCGGACCCTGTGGCGGGTCACAGTTCTCACCGCCGCGAGCAACCTGGCGATCAGCGGAATCATGGCGGTGCTCGTGCTCTACGCGCTGGACGTGCTGCGGGTACCGCCTGCGGGGTACGGGCTGTTCGCCGCCGCCGCCATCGTCGGGGGTGTGGCGGGGGCGCTGGGGGCGGGGCGGCTCGCCGCGTGGCTCGGTACGGTGCCGGCGCTGCGCGCGGTGCTGGCCGTGGAGACCGTGGCGCTGACCGGCTTCGCGTTGGCTCGGCATCCGGTGTCGGGCGGGATCGCATTGGCCGTCTTCGCCGCCGGCACCGTGGTGTGGAACAGCCTCTGGGCGTCGTACGGGCAGCGGCACGTGCCGAGCGAGTTGCTGGGCCGGGTCGGTGCGGCCCAGCGGATGATGGGTCTGCTCGCCGCACCGCTCGGGGCGGCACTCGCCGGGCTGGCCGCCGCGGCCTACGGCACGGCACCGGTGGCGGGCGCGGCGGCGGGGACGTTAGCGCTGGTCACCCTCGCCGCGTGGCGTTCGCTGCGGCCGGCCGCGCCCGCCGTGCTGAGCCGCGCGGCCTAACCCGGCGTCCGCTCGCGGTGCGACAACCCGGACAGGCGCAGCGCGATGCGCCGACGGGCCGGTGGGACGGCACCAAGCAGCCGGAGCAGCACGTCGCGGGCGGGCCGACGAGCCGGGGAGACGCCGGCCAACCTGGTCAGCCCGGCGGCGAAGCTGAGCACGTCCTCGGCCATCGGCCGCTGCCGGGCGCTGTAGTCGTCGAGCAGTGTCTCCGGGCCACCGTCGAACACGTCCGCCACGGCGGTGCCGAGCGCCACCGCGTCGCAGATGCCGAGGTTCATCCCCTGCCCACCGGCCGGGCTGTGCACATGACCGGCGTCGCCGGCGAGCAGCACCGGCCCGGCTCGGAAGGTGTCGGCGATCCGGTGGTGCACCCGGAACCGGGAGCCCCAGAGCACCTCGGTCACCCGGTCGGGTCGTCGCGCCGGGCCGCGCTCGTCGAGCAACGCCTGAAGGTAGGCCGCATCCGGTTCGGCCGGGGCGCTCGCCACTGCGGCGACCAACCGGACAACCCCGCCGGGCAGTGGTGCCCAGACCAGCGGCCCGGGGCGGGCGAGGAAGAGCGCCGCCTCGTTGCGGGGCAGCACGCTGCGCACCCGCACGTCGGCGAGCACGAAGGACTCCTCGTCGCTGCCGCCGGTGAAGCCGATGCCGGCCAACTGCCGGACCGTGCTGTGCAGGCCGTCCGCACCGACCACGAACCGGGCCCGCAGCGCCTCCCCGTCGACCTGCGCGAGCATGTCGTCACCGGCGTTGCTCAGCCCGGTGAGCTGACACGGACGTCGTATGTGGACGCCTAGTTCAGCCAACTTCTCGGTGAGCACGGCCTCGGTGACCGCCTGGGAGACCAGCAGCGCGTAGGGAAAGCGGGACGGCAGCTCGTGGAACGGCACCGACAGCAGCACCCGGTCCCGGTCGCGCACTGTGAAGCGCGGCGTGCGCACCGCCTGGGCGATCAGTGGCGCCGCGGCGTCGATCCGGTCCAGCACCTCCAGGGTGTACGCGTGCACGACGGCTGCGCGGGAGGTCGTCGGCGGCGCGGCCAACCGGTCCAGCACTGTCACGGCGACCCCGCGCTGGGCCAGCGTCAACGCTGTGGCGAGACCGGTGGGGCCGGCCCCCACCACCAGGACGTCGGTGCTCGTGGGCAGCATGGCCACCTCCAGAAGACCTTTGCCAACAGGTGTTGGCAAACACTTGTTGGCAACGCTAGGGCCGACTCGATTGCATGTCAACACCTGTTGGCATACGGTCGTTGGCATGACCCCGTCCGCCCAGCCCACCCAGCCCCGCCGCTCCGACGCCACCCGGGCGTCGATCCTGCGAGCGGCCCGGGAACGGTTCGCGGCGGACGGCTACGAGCGCGCCACCATCCGGGCCATCGCCGCCGACGCCCAGATCGACCCGTCGATGGTGATGCGCTACTACGGCAGCAAGGAGGGGCTCTTCGCGGCGGCGGCCGAGTTCGACCTACGCCTGCCCGACCTGACCCCGGTGCCGCCCGCCCAGCTCGGTGAGGTGCTGGTCCGGCACTTCCTCGCCCGCTGGGAGGGCGACGAGACCCTTGTGGCGCTGCTGCGGGCCGCCAGCACCAACCCCGGCGCTGCCGAACGCATGCGCGGCATCTTCGCCGACCAGCTCACCGCCGCCGTGGCCACGTTCGGCACCGACCCGGCGCTGACCGCCCGACGGGCCGGCCTGGTGGCCAGCCAGATCCTCGGCCTCGCCTTCACCCGGTACATCGTCCGCCTGCCGCCGATTGTGGACACCCCGCCGGACGAGCTGGTCTCCTGGATCGCGCCGACCCTCCAGCGCTATCTGACCGGAACGTCACCGGGCTGACCCAACCTTTTCCCACCTCCCGTGCGTCTGCCAGATGACGCGTACATCGCGACGGCCGGGAGGGGGGCGGATGGCGCCGACGAGGGACGACGGACGCGACGGCTACCTCGCCTTCGTGGAGAACCACCAGCACCGGCTGCTCCGCGCGGCCTACCTGATCTGCGGCAACCAGCATCAGGCCGAAGACCTCCTCCAGGACGCGCTGCTGAAGCTGGCGCTGCGCTGGTCCTCGGTCCGCGACGGCGACCCCTCCGCGTACGTGCGGGCCATCCTCTACCGGGACTCGGTGTCGTGGTGGCGCCGCCGGCGGCGGGAATGGCTCAGTGCCGCGCCGCCGGACCAGGTCGCCCATGACCGGGACGGCGCGTTGCGGCTGACGATGCACGACGCGCTGGGCCTGCTGCCACCGCGGCAGCGGGCCGTGCTGGTGTTGCGCTACTACGAGGACCTGACCGAGGTCGCCACCGCCGAGGCACTCGGGGTGACCGTCGGCACCGTGAAGAGCCAGTGCCATGCGGCGCTGCGCCGACTCCGCGAGGTCGCCCCGGACCTCGCCCGCGATGCCCGACCGCGCCGAGGCTCGGCCGATCTGGCCAGCGGTCTGGAGGTGAACCCGTGAACGAACAGGAATTGCGTCGACTGCTGACCGTCAGCGTCGAGGACGTGCTCCCGAGCCAGCCGGCCGCCGCCGGATGGGAAGGGGCTCGGCGTACCCGGCGTACCCGGCGGGCCGTCGGAGTGGTCGCCCTGGCCGTGTTGCTGGTCGGTGGCGGCACGGTGGCGGCGCTGCGACCGCCCGCCGACCCGACGCCGGCCCCTCCGGTCGGCCCGACGGTGACCCCGACCGTCGACCCCTCCCACGCGGGTCCGGTGCAGAAAGCGCCCGCCGGGCTGACCTTTACTCCCGATCCGTTGGCCAAGCTCGGCGACCCGGCGACCGTGCCGCTCTCCGAGCGACCGGTCCAGCAGGCACTGGCGCTGTTCCAGCCGGTCGACGAGGAGTACCACGCGAACGGCCCGGTCCGGGTGCTCGGCGACGACGGCGTGATGCGCAGCCTCGACGTGGTGACGCTGGCGCCGACCCGGGACGCGAGCGGCAACGAGGCTCCCGCGCTGAAGCCGGGGATGCTGTCGCCGGACGGCCGGTCGGCCGCGTTCGCGCAGACCAAAGAGCTGATCATGGTGGACCTCACCACGGCGGCCGTCCGCCGGATACCGCTCGATGGCTACCTGGAGCTGGTGGTGTGGGCGCACGACCGGGTGCTGGTCGGCGGCGACGACCGGACGTACGCGGTGGACCGGGTCACCGGGGCGGCCAGCACGATCGACGTCTCGACCTGGGAGTTGATCGCTCCCGACCCGGCCGCAGGCCGCGAGGCCCCGTTGATCGACATGTACGGCGTGGGGACCAGCCTGATGCTACGCAGCCTTACCGCCCGGGAGGGCAAACTCCGCTCCGAACAGCCGATCAACGGCTCGGCGCTGCCCTCGCCCTACCAGGTCAACGAGTTCTACGGCCGGGGCTGGCTGCACGGCGAGCGCCTGGCCCGGGCGGCCTGGATCGTCAACAACGAGATCGACGGTGCCGAGGGGACCGCCGTGCTGGACGCGCGGACCGGCGCCGTGCTCCACCTGCTCGACCTGGGCCGGGACCGCGGCAAGGGCTGCTGCGACGTCCTGGGCTGGGACAACAAGGGCGCGGTGCTGCTTCGACTGCAACCGGCAGCCCTGGCCCGCTGGCACCCGGAGACCGGCGAGATCACCGGCATCGTCCGCGATCTGCGCGGCGTGTTCGCACTGCCTGGCTGAGACACCGTCCCCGCGCGACGTTCACTGTCGCGCGGGGACTGTCGTACCGCTCAGACGGCCAGGCCGCCGGGCTGGTCACCCTGAACGACTGGCGCCCGGACCAGGTTGCCCCACTCGGTCCACGAGCCGTCGTAGTTGCGCACCTGCGGGTAGCCCAACAGGTGCCGCAGCACGAACCAGGTGTGGCTGGACCGCTCGCCGATCCGGCAGTACGCGATCACGTCGTCGTCGGGGCTCAGCCCAAGCTGGTCGGCGTAGATCGCCTTCAGCTCGTCGGCGGACTTGAACGTGCCGTCCTCGTTGGCTGCGGACTTCCACGGCTTGCTGACCGCGCCCGGGATGTGCCCGCCGCGCAGCGCACCCTCCTGCGGGTAGTCCGGCATGTGCAGCATCTCGCCGGTGTACTCACCAGGCGACCGGACGTCGACCAGCGGCCGGCCGGAGGCGATGTGCGCCATGACCTGCTCGCGGAAGGCCCGCAGCGGGGCGTCGTCGCGGAGCGGCACCGGATAGTCGGCGCGCGGGCGAGCCGGCTTGTCGCGGGTCACCTCGCGCCCCTCGGCGATCCACTTCTGCCGGCCGCCGTCGAGCAGTCGCACATCGACGTGGCCGAAGAGCGAGAAGACCCAGAGGGCGTACGCGGCCCACCAGTTGTAGTTGTCGCCGTAGAAGACGACGGTGTCGCCCCGGCCGATGCCCTTCGCGGCACACATCTCGGCGAAGCTCTTGGCGTCCAGGTAGTCCCGGGTCACCTGGTCGTTCAGCTCCAGATGCCAGTCGACCTTTACCGCACCGGGAATGTGGCCGGACTCGTAGAGCAGCACGTCCTCGTCGGATTCGACGACGACGAGGCCCTCGTCGCCCAGATGCTCGGCCAGCCACTCGGTGGTGACCAGCCGCTGCGGGTCCGCGTACGACTGGAGGCGGGGATCGGGATCGTTCGGCACAGACATGATCCCCAAGGTACGCCGTTCAGGCGCGGCGGTGGGCGATCCGACCAGCGACGACTGTCACCAGGCAGGACCCGTCGTCGCCGTGTACCGCGAGGTCGGCCCGCCCGGCCGGCCGCAGCGTCGGCGCCACGGCGGTGGCCAGCACCAGCAGGTCACTGCGCTCGGCGGCGGCCCGCAGGGTGGGATCGGCCAGGTGTTCGGCCAGCACCGCCGTCACCCCGGTGCGGAGCAGCGCGTGCACCCGTTCGCGCGGGGTTGGCGCGGGCGGCAGCGGACGATCGTGCAGCAGACCCGGCCCCAGCGTGCCGGGCCAGCGGCGAACCCGGGCACCCGCGTACGCGGAACTCAGCTCGGCCAGCGGGCCGACGGCCTCGATCCGGTCGCCACTGATCAGCACGGCGTGCTCGGGCACCGGCTCGCCGTCCGGGTCGCGGCGCAGCAGGGCCGCCGTGTGCAGGGTCAGCACGCTCAGTCGACGAGCGGGCCGAGTTGCGGGCGCTTCGCCGTCACCGTGTCGCCGGACGACCGACCGGTCAACCGCCGCTTCACCCAGGGGGCGAGGTACTGACCGGCCCACCGCAGGTCGGAAGCGCGGGCGGCCAGCCACGGCGACGGCGACGGGTGCGGCGGAACCATCAGCCACTCCTCGTCACAACCGACCCCGAGGGCGTTCAACACCTGCCCGGCGACCCGGCGATGCCCGGCCGGGGAAAGGTGCAGCCGGTCGGTGCTCCAGAGCATCGGGTTGAGGAACGTGTCGTCGGCGTACAGGTCGACCATGATGGCGCCGTGCCGCTCGGCGGTCTCACCGACCGCATGGTTGAGCAACTGCACCCGGGGGGCGACGAGGCGTTGGCCGGGCAGTCGGGCCATCACGTCCGCGAACCGGAAGAGGAGGACGTCGGCGCCGCCGGAGCGCAGTTGCCGAACGACCTCGTCGAAGCGGGCGACCAGGGTGTCCGGGTCGAAGGTGCGCCGCAACACGTCGTTGCCACCGGCCGCGAAACTGATCAGATCCGGCTTCATCGCCACGGCGGAGGGCACCTGCTCGGCGACCACGCTGGGGAAGAGCCGGCCCCGGATGGCCAGGTTGGCGTACCGGAAGTCGGGGCCCGCGTCGGCGGCGAGCCGGGTCGCCACCAGATCCGCCCAGCCCCGGTAGGTACCGTCCGGGTACGCGTCGTCCATACCCTCGGTGAAGCTGTCCCCGACCGCGACAAAGCTGCCCCAGCGCACCCGCGCCCCCCTCACGCCTTCGTTGCCTGCGGCGACCAGTCTGTCACCGGAGAGGCAGCACATGGTGCCCCGATCTGCCGACGTGTCGCAGGTCATTGGCGGGCCGGATCGTCCGGTGCAACCGCGGGTTGGGCCTCCGGCCGGCCGACGCTGTTCTGATGAGCGTGATGCCTGTGAGTCATTGCGATGACTCACAGGCATCAGCGACGTCGGGCATACCGGTCGGTCAGGCTCGGCGGCTCGGCCTGCTCAGCGACCTTCATCCGGTCCACCTCGGAGCGAATTGGATCGCCGCGCCGGGCACGCCCGCTCTAGGCTGCGCGGATGCTGCTACGCATGTCGACCCTGTTGCTGCGGACCCTGCGCGAGGATCCGGCCGACGCGGAGGTGCCGAGCCACCGGCTGCTGCTGCGCGCCGGCTACATCCGTCGGGCCGCACCGGGCGGCTACACCTGGCTGCCGCTGGGCAAGCTGGTGCTGGATCGGATCACCGAGGTGGTGCGGGCCGAGCTGATGGCGATCGGCGACCAGGAGGTGCACTTTCCGGCGCTGCTGCCCGCCGAGCCGTACCGCACCAGCGGGCGGTGGACGGAGTACGGCGACGACATCTTCACCCTCGCCGACCGGCGCGGCGCCGAGCACCTGTTGGCGCCCACCCACGAGGAGATGGCAGCGCTACTGGTCAAGGACCTGTTCACCTCGTACCGGGACTTCCCGGTGACGCTGTTCCAGGTGCAGACGAAGTTCCGCGACGAGGCTCGGCCGCGTGCCGGGTTGCTGCGCGGCCGGGAGTTCCTGATGAAGGACGCGTACTCCTTCGACCTGGACGAGGAGGGGCTGCGGGAGGCGTACGGGCGGCATCGGGCCGCGTACCGGCGGATCTTCGACCGGTTGGGGCTGGACTACGCGGTGGTGCACGCGATGTCCGGCGCGATGGGCGGCTCCGCGTCGGAGGAGTTCCTGGCGGCGACGCCGGTCGGCGAGGACACCTTCGTCGGCTGCACCTCCTGCGACTACGCGGCGAACACGGAGGCGGTGGCCACCCGGGCGCCGAGCGCCGGTGACCCGAGCACGCAGCCGGCAGTCGAGGTGCACGACACTCCGGAGACCCCGACGATCGCGAGCCTGGTGGAGCTGGCCAACGCCCGTCGGTTGGGCGGTCGGGACGGCTGGACCGCCGCCGACACCCTGAAGAACGTCGTGCTGTCCGTCCGTCAGCCGGGCGCCGACCGGGCCGAGCCCCTGGTCGTCGGGCTGCCCGGTGACCGGGAGGTCGACCTGAAGCGGGTCGGCGCCGCACTGCACCCCGCACAGGTGACAGTCTTCGAGGATTGGGCCGACCATCCGGAGTTGGTTCGCGGCTACATCGCACCGCAACTGCTCGACAAGCTGGGCATCCGTTACCTGGTCGATCCTCGGGTGGTGGCCGGGTCGACCTGGCTGACCGGGGCGAACGAGCCGGGCCGACACGCCACCGACGTGGTGTGCGGACGGGACTTCACACCCGACGGCACCATCGAGGCTGCCGACGTCCGCGCCGGCGACCCCTGCCCGGAGTGCGAGGCGGGCGAGCTGACCATCCGGCGGGGCATCGAGATCGGGCACATCTTCCAGCTCGGCCGCCGCTTCACCGACGCCTTCGCGGTCGACGTGCTCGGGCCGGCCGGCAAGCCGGTCCGGCCGACAATGGGCTGCTACGGCATCGGGGTTTCCCGGGCGGTGGCGGCAGTCGCCGAGCAGCACCACGACGACCGGGGCCTGGTCTGGCCGGCGGCCATCGCGCCGTGTGACGTACACCTGGTGGTTGCGGGCAAGGGCCCGCAGCTCGACGCGGCGCTGGAGCTCGGTGGGCGTCTCGCCGCCGCCGGCCTGCGGGTGCTGGTCGACGACCGCACGCACGTCTCGGCCGGGGTCAAGTTCACCGACGCCGAGCTCATCGGCATCCCCCGGGCCGTCGTGGTCGGCCGCCGACTCGCCGACGGGTACGTCGAGCTGCGCGAGCGGGCCGGCGACGGGCGCACGGAGCTGCCGCTGGATGGTGTGGTGGAGCGACTCGTCCACGAGGTGCGCCAGGTTCGTGCAAGCCTGGTGTAGCTGCCGCGTCACTGGGTAGTGCTGTCGGATCGGGTGGAAACGTCTTCGGAGGCTCTCATGACCGGTTACCGGGTCAGTGACGTGATGACCAAGCAGGTCGTGTACCTGCCGGCCGAGACCACCCTGGACGAGGCGGCCAGAGTGATGAAGGAGGCCGACATCGGTGACGTGGTGGTCACCGACGGCGCCAGCCTCGCCGGCATGCTCACCGACCGGGACATCGTGGTGCGGGCCGTGGCGGAGAACAGCTCCCCGGCGGCCACCACCATCGGTTCGATAGTCACCCGCGAGGTCGTCATGATCGAGCAGCACTGCACGGCGGGTGAGGCGGCGGCGCTCATGCGGGATCGGGGCATCCGACGGGTGCTGGTCTGTGACAGCGACCGCAAGCTGGTGGGGATCGTCTCGCTCGGCGACCTGGCCATGCAGCTCGACCCCACGAGCGCGCTCAGCGAGATCAGCGAGCAGTCGCCCACCGTGTGACCGAGGCCCCCACACGACGGCGGTAGCCTCGACGCATGGCTGACATGCCGGCCCGACTGGCCGAGATCGTCGACGAGTTCGCCGCCGCGCCGCGAGACCTGGTGCTGGAGCTGCTCCTGGAGTACTCGGACGTGCTCCCGGCGCTGCCGGAGGGCACTGCGGAGCGCGAGGGCATGGAGCAGGTGCCCGAGTGTCAGACGGCGTTCTTCCTGCGCGCCCGGGTGACCCCGGAAGGCACAGTGGAGACGCTCTTCGACTGCCCGCCGGAGGCGCCCACCACCCGGGCGTTCGCCGGGATCCTCGCCGAGGGGCTGGCGGGGGCGAGCGCCGAGCAGGTGCTGGCTGTGCCGGACGACCTCTACCAGCGAATGGGGCTGGCGCAGGCGATCAGCCCGCTGCGGATCCGCGGCGGCACGGCGATCCTGGGCCGTCTCAAGCGGCAGATCCGGGAACAACTCGCCTGACCGCGAGGTTGCCACCGATCATGGAGATCGAGATCTACGCGGACGTCATCTGCCCGTGGTGCTACATCGGCAAGCGCCGCCTGGATGAGGCCCTGGCCAGCTACGAGGGCGAGGTGACGGTCCGCTACCGACCGTTCCAGCTCGACCCCTCGCCGGTCCCGCAGCCCCTGCCACTGGTGCAGGCGCTGGCCGGCAAGTTCGGCGGCCCGGAGCGCGCCCGGCAGATGGTCGACCACGTGACCCAGGTCGCGGCGGCCGACGGGCTGCAGCTCGACTACGACCGCGCGGTGATCGCCAACACCTTCGACGCGCACCGGCTGGTCTCCTGGGCGACCGACCAGGGCAGGGCGGCCGAGATGGTGGAGGCGCTGTACCAGGCGCACTTCAACAACGGGGTCGACGTCGGGTCGCGGGAGGCGCTGGCCACCCTGGCCGGCGAGATCGGCCTGGACGCGGCCGACGCGCGCCGGTTCCTCGACTCCAACGAGCGCGTCGCCGACGTCGCTGCCGGCCTGGCCGCCGCCCGCGACCTGGGCATCACCAGCGTGCCGACCTTCGTGCTGGCCGGAAAGTACGCGGTCTCCGGCGCGCAGGAGGTGCAGACGTTGCTCGCCGCGCTCGCCGAGGTCGAGCAGCGCGAGTCGGCCGCCCACTCACACTGAGTCACTGACGGCCGGGCGTCCGGCATCGATGATCACGATGTTTCACGTGCAACAACATCGATGCCGATGCCTGGTCAGGCGGGCCTGGCCAGCCCTTCCACCACCTGGGCACCGGGCAGCGCGCCCAACGCCGGCCCCGGCAGCGCGATCTTGCTATGCCGTACGCCGGACCCGACGATCACGTGCGGTGTGGCGACGACCCGCGCGTCCACAAGGATCGGCCACTGCGCCGGCAGCCCGATCGGGGTGATGCCGCCGTACTCCATGCCGGTCAACTCGACAGCGTCGGTCATCGGGGCGAAGCTCGCCTTGCGGACGTCCAACGCCCGGCGGGCCACACCGTTCACGTCGGCGCGCGTGGTGGCCAGGACGATGCAGGCCGCGTAGCGGACCACGCCCTCGCGCTTGCCCGCCACCACGACACAGTTGGCCGACACGTCCATCCCCACCTCGTACGCCGCGCAGAACGCCGCGGTGTCGGCGAGGTCGGCGTCGATCGGTGCGACCAGCACGTCGTTGACGTCCACCGGCGCGTCGGCCGGCCACTGCGCGATGGCCTCCGCAACCGGCGGGGCGAGCAGATCCAGGCGGGCGCGGGCCGGTTCGGTCTTCAGCGTTCCCATCACGGGTGCGATCCTCGCATCCGCGACGCTGAACCGCCCGGCGGCTCCCCGACCGCCCGGCGACGCCACCGGCCCGGGCCGGATCGATCCGGCGCTCAACTGCCGGCGAGGAAAGCGTTGTCGCGCATGAAGGAGCGGTCGCGGGCAGCCGCCAACTCCTCCTCGCGCTGGGCCTTGGCCCGTTGCAACTCCAGATCCTCGAAGGCGTGCCGGACACCCAGCCGGATCACGCCGTAGAGGAAGACGAAGCCGAAGACGTAGAGGATCACAGTGGTGACGACAGCGAACATGGCGTCACCGTAAGACGAACGTGAACCGTTGTTGCTCTCATTTCCGGCCGGTTCCCCCGTACGTGTCGGCCAGGTGGTCGGCCCAGGTGCGCACGCCCCGGGGCAGCGCCTCGGTGACCAGACCACCGGCGCGCAGCTCGCGACCGAGTCGGCCGGGAATCCGTACCGGCAGCAACGGCTGGCGGGAGCCTCGGGCCGCTCGCCACGCCCGGGCGGCCTCGTCGAAGCGGAGCACCTGCGGCCCGCCCAGCTCCTCGATGCCGCCCAGCGGTGCCGGCGGGCGGCCGGCGGCTGGCAGCTCGGACGCTGATCCCGTCGTCGCGCAACCGGCCCAGCACGGCGCGGCCCAGATTGCCGGACGCCCCGGTGACCAGAACCCTCATCTCATCCTCCCGCTCGCTTGACCTGACCCTGACGAAACGGCGCGGCATCCTGTGACGGGGTGGGCGGCGGGTCACCCCGACCGGATCAGGTCCAACGCGGTGAGCAGCGCGAAGAATGCGATCACGATCTCGTTGACGATCCAGGCGTGCCCCTCGGCCCACTCCCGCATCCGGGTCAGCACCCGCGAGGCCCTGCTTCCCAGCAGCAGCAACGCCAGCAGAGGCAGCGCGAGCAGGAACACTGTGAGCAGCACGAACGGCACCAGGTGCCACCACGGCAGATCGTGTCGGGCCACACTCGCCCCGACGGTGGCCATGGTCAGGTCGTCGGTGGGCGTCGCCACGAAGAGCAACGCACCCAGCCGTAGCGCCCGCGCCGGACCGGCGTGCTCGATGCTGCCCAGCCAGCGCGGCGGTCCGGAGCGGTCCCGGCGTACCCAGATCAGTACGGCCAGACACACCAGCAGGGCCAGCACCACCAGGTCGATGACGGGACCGCGATCGACCTTCCCGGCGACGGCGCTGGCGTCGGCGGCCACTCCGCCCACCAGGCGGGTGAACAACCAGGCCACCGTCACCCCGGCGGCGACCACCAGCCCTGCCCCGGCGAGGAAGCCCAGCGACGCCGCCCGGGGCCGGTCCGATGAGGCCAGGAAGACCGCCACCACCAACTGCGTCCCGGCGACCATGACCACGGCCAGCGGCAGGATGGTCAGAAGGTTCATCGCCCGCCATCCTTCCGGCACGAGCAGGTGGGACGCGGCCGAATCAGCGGATCACCCGGCTTGTCGCACACCCCCGCCCACCACGACCCGGCCGGCCAGCAGCGCCCCGAGCAGCGCCAACCCCCCGGTCACCACAAGCGTCGTCGTGTAACTGGCCGGGCCCGGGGCACTTCCCGCAGCCAACACGGCCCCGGTCAGCGCGAGCACTGTCGCCGCGAAGAGGGAGTCGCTCAGTTGCAGCGACGAGCTGTTGCGGCCCTGCTCACCCGGCGCGGACAGCTCCAGGGTGAGCACCGACAACGACGGATAGAGCAGCCCCATGCCCAGACCGGCGACCGCCCAACCGAGCACGGCGACGGCCACCGGCAGCTCGGGTCGGACGGCCAACGCCACAGTGGCGGTGCCGACGGTGATGCAGATCAACCCGGCGCGCGGCAGGCTGGCCCGCGACGCCGGCACCGGGATCCGGCCCTGCAACCACGAGCCCGCCGACCACGCCAGCGCGCCGACAGTGAGCACCAGCCCGGCCGCGGTCGGCGAGAGGCCCCGTTCCCGGGAGAGCATCAACGGGATGACCACCTCGGCGCCGACGAAGGCCGCCGACGCCAGACCACGCAGCCCCACCACAGTGGGCAACCCTCGCGCGGCCCGGAGGAAACCCGCCGGCAGCAGGCGCGGAGCACAGACCAACAGGCCGACCACGGCGAACGCGACAAGCACCACCGCGGTGGTACCGCGCTGCTGTCCCCCGATGTGCAGCAGTGCAGCACTCACCGCAGCCCCACACGCCCAACCGATCCGTGCCGCAGCACCCGTCGGCGGGCTCGTTGCCGCACTCCGACCCAGCGACCGCAGGCCGGGATGGATCAGCAGCACCGCCGGCACGGCCACCGCCGGCACCGCCAGGAAGACCCACCGCCAGCCCAGGTACTCCACGATCAGGCCGGCAACCGCCGGCCCGACCAGTGACGGTACGACCCACGCCGCCGCGAATGCCGCGAAGATCCGCCGGTGCAGCTCCTGCGGGTACGCCTGCGCGACGATCACGTAGAGCGCCACCGAGAGCAGTCCGGAGCCGAAGCCCTGGACGACCCGCCCGACGACCAGTGCGCTCATCACGGGGGCGGTCCCGGCGATCAGCAACCCGACCACGAACCAGGCGACGCCGTGCCACATCGGCCCCCGAGGACCCCTGGCGTCGCACCAGATGCCGGAGACCACCATGGCCAGCACACCGGTGGCGAACGGGCCACCGAACGCGATCCCGTAGAGCCCCAGCCCGTCCAGGCTGCGCGCGACGGTCGGCATCGCCGTACCGACCGCCAACGCCTCGAACGCGAGCAGTGAGATCAAGGCGACGCTGCCCACAGTCATCGCGCGCAGCCGGGGTGCGAACAGCCCCGGTGCGTCGGGTGCGGCGGTGACGGCTGTGCTCGGCATCGACCGAGCATGCGACTTCAACCAGGATTCATGTCAACCGTACGGTGACCCAGCTCTCGTCAGGCGTCCAGCAGCGCCTCACCGACACCGCGCACCAGTCCGGAGAAGTGCTGGTCTGCCAGCAGGTGACCAGCGGTGATCACCACGGCGATCGGCCACTCGATGACCTGTAGCGCGGCGAGCACTCCGAGCCCGGCGTAGTAGACGACCTTGTCCGGTGGCGGCACCGCCACCTCACCCAGCATCGGCAGTTGCACCCGCCGGCTGTACATCGTGACGTTCTCCCGTGAACCGTTCAGATGTCGCGTCAGCGTGCTCATGCCGGCCTCCCCATGTCCGGTGATGGTCGTCGGGTTCCACGGCCCACCCCGTCCATGCGCCAGCGGCGGCGGAAAATTCCGCCACCCGGGGGGCATAACGGATGGCAGGTCGGGAAGCCAGGCCGCCGGACGTGAGTGCGGTGGGAGGACGACATGGCGAAGGTCAGGACGAGCGGCAACAGGGAGCCGGGCCGGCGCCCGTCCAGCCGTACGCCTCGATGACGGCGGCGGGTCGCGCTGCCGGCCGTATCCTGCCGTCGTTCGGCGTGCCGCACCTGGTCGGCGAGGCGTCCCGGTCGGTGAGCGCGACCGCGACCCGGCTGGCCCGGACGGCCGGGCTGACGCGGCGTCGGGTCTGGTCCCGGCCGGGCCGGCACCACATCGAGGTGCACGGTGTGTGCCAGGACGGCGGCAACCGGCTGGCCCGGCAGGTGGAGGGCGCGCTGGAGCGGATGCCCGGGGTGGCCTGGGCCCGGGTCAACGCACCCTCCGGTCGGGTGGTGGTCGCCGTCCAAGACCCCGAGCCGACGTTGCGCGACCTGATCGCCACGATCGACCGCATCGAGCGGACCTGCGACCACGAGCCCGACCCGGAGATCCCACCGCCGCACCCACCGGAGGAAGGGCCGCGCACCCCGCGCACCCTCGGCGCGCTCGCCTCGGACGCGCTGGGCCTGACCATCTCGGCGGCCACCCGGATCCTGCCGTTCGCGCCGCTGCCCGGTGAGGTGGCCGGCCTGCTCTCCGCAGTGGATCTTCAGCCGAAGCTGCACCAGTTCATCGGCAAGCGGCTGCGCTCCGACCCGCGCGCCGACATCCTGTTTCCGCTGGCCGAGGCCGTGGTGCAGGGCTTGACCGGCCGCTGGACGGGGATCGTCCTGGACGGCGCGCAGCGGATCGTGCAGTGGAGTGAGGATCGGGCCCAACTCTCCGCCTGGGAGAAGGCCGAGCCGCGGCTGACCGGCGACGCGGAACGGGCCACCGCCCGCTGGCCGGTGGTCGAACGTCCGCGGCCGAAGCCGGACGGCCCGGTCGAGCGGTACATCAACCGGATGCTCGCCGCGGGTACGGCCGCGGGCGCGGCGGCGATGCCGTTCGCCGGGCCGAAGCGGGCCACCGCGCTGGGCCTGTCCGCGCTACCGAAGGCACCGGGCAGCGGTCGCGAGGGGTACGCGGCCCAGCTCGGCCGGATGCTGGCCCGGCGTGGTGTGATCGCGATGGATCGGAGTGTGCTGCGCGAACTGGACCGGATCGACACGCTCGTGCTCGACGCCGCGGTGCTGGGCTCGGACCGGGGCGTACTGGCCGATCTGGCACCGGCGCCCGATGCGGACGTCGACCAGGTGGCCGAGCGGGCCTTCGCGTTGTTCGACCCGGACGACCCGGCCGCTTCCCGTTCGGCTGACGGCTGGCGGCTCGGGCCGCTGGACCGGATGCCCGCGAACGACCCGGACGCCATTCCGGACGCGGCCCGGCTGCGCTCCGCCGGCGGCCACCTCCTGGGCCTCGCCCACGGCGACCGGCTCGCCGCCCTGTTGCGGGTCGAGCCGGAACCCGCGCCCGGCGTTGACGGCCTGCCAGCCGCCGCCCGACATGCCGGCCTGCGGCTGCTCGTTGCCGGCGGCGACGAGCAGCGGTACGGCTTCGCCGACGCGATACTCCCCGGCGGGGACCAGTTGGCCGAGTCGGTACGCGCGTTGCAGCGCGACGGCGCGGTGGTGATGCTGGTTTCCGCGGACCGGAAGGCACTCGGCGCGTCCGACTGTGGTCTCGGGTTCGCCGCGCCGGAGGAGCTGCCGCCGTGGGGCGCGCACCTGCTGGTCGGCGCCGACCTGCGGGTGGTGGCGCTGGTGATCGAGGCGACCGGGGTGGCCCGGCGCACGGCCCAGCAGAACATCCGGCTTGCCATGGCCGGTACCGGCCTCGGGGCGCTCGGCGCGTTCACCGCCCCACCGGCCCAGCTGCCGCACCGGGCGCTCGTCGCCGTCAACGGTGCGGCCGGACTGGCCTTCGCCAACGGGGTCTGGCAGGCCCGCCGTTTGCACGACCAGTCGGACACCCCGGCACCGGTGGCAACCGCCTGGCATCTGATGCCGGTCGGCACCGTGCTCGACCACCTGCGCTCCACCCCGGACGGCCTGGCCAGCGCCGAGGCGCAGCGCCGACGCCACGGCTCCGATGGCAACGCCGCCGCGCCCGGAAGTGGTGGGCTGCTGCGTGCCTTCGTGGACGAGTTGTCCAACCCGCTCACGCCGGTGCTGGCCGCCGGGGCTGTGCTCTCCGCGTCGTTCGGCTCGCTGGTCGACGCGGCGCTGGTGGGCAGCGTGGTCGGTGGGTCCGCCCTGATCGGGGCGGTGCACGAGCGCAACACGGAGAGGTCACTTGCGGATCTGCTGTCGCGGTCGGCCGTGACCGCCCGGGTCCGGCGGGACGGTGCCGAGCAGGTTCTCGCCGCCGAAGACCTGGTCCTCGGGGACGTCATCTCCCTCGAACCGGGCGACTCGGTGCCCGCCGACTGCCGGGTGCTCGAGTCGGTGGGGCTGGAGGCCGACGAGTCGTCGCTGACCGGTGAGTCGCTGCCGGTCGGCAAGTCCAACCGGCCAGTGGTCGCCGCCGCCATCGCCGATCGACACTCGATGCTCTACGAGGGCACCACAGTGGCCGCCGGGCACGGCACGGCCGTGGTGGTGGCGACCGGGTCGGACACCGAATCCGGTCGCAGCCTCGCGCTGGTCAAGCAGGACCCACCGGCCAGTGGAGTGGAAGCTCGGCTCGGCGCGTTGACCAGCGCCGCCATTCCGTTGGCCGCCGGTTCCGCGGTGGCGGTGGCCGGCGCGGGCCTGCTTCGAGGCGTACCCCTGGCCGAAACGGCGGCGACCGCCGCGAACCTCGCCGTGGCGTCGGTGCCGGAGGGGCTGCCGTTCCTGGTCAGCGCGGCGCAACTGGCCGCGGCCCGGCGGCTGGCCGAGCACGGTGCGTTGGTCCGCAACCCGCGCACGATCGAGGCGCTGGGCCGGGTGGACGTGCTCTGCTTCGACAAGACCGGCACCCTCACCGAGGGCAAGCTGCTGCTCGCCGGGGTCGGCGACGGCGTCGGCGACCGGTACGCCCCGTTGGACCGGTTGGACGACCGGCTCCGGATGACGCTGGCCGCGGCGCTGCGGGCCACCCCCGCCGCGAAGAACCCGGAGGAGTTGGCGTTGCAGACCGACCGGGCGGTCCGGCGGGGTGCCGACGAGGCCGGGGTGGTGGAGCAGACCGGTGCCGCCGGGTGGCGGGCCGCCGGAGGGCTGCCGTTCGAGCCGTCCCGCGGCTACCACGCGAGCATCGGACAGACCGACGGTCACCTGCTGTTGAGCGTCAAGGGTGCTCCGGAGACGGTGCTGCCGCGCTGTTCGTCCCGGCGCACCGACGGTCGTCAGGAGCCGCTGGACGACGCCGGTCGCGCGGAGTTGGAGCGGATGCTCGCCGACCGGGCCGGGGCGGGAAACCGGATCCTGGCCGTCGCGGAGTGCCCGGTCGACCACCCGAAGGTGACCGACTCCGACGTTCGAGGGCTGACCTTCGTGGGTTTCCTGGCCCTCGCGGACGGTGTCCGGGAGAGCGCCGCCCCGGCGGTACGCCGGATCCGGCAGGCCGGCGTGCACACCATCATGATCACTGGTGATCATCCGGCCACCGCCGAGGCGATCGCCGCCACCATCAGCGAACACGACGAACAGCGGGTGGTCACCGCCGCGGAACTCGACCAACTGGACGACGACGCGCTCGCCGAGCGGTTGGCCAACACCGACGTGGTGGCCCGCTGCACCCCGGCGCACAAGGTGCGGATCATCCAGGCGTTGCAGAAGTGCGGGCGGACAGTGGCGATGACCGGCGACGGCGCCAACGACGCACCGGCGATCCGGCTGGCCGACGTCGGCATCGCCCTCGGCCAACGGGGCACCCCGGCCGCCCGCGCCGCAGCCGACCTGGTGGTCACCGACGACCGGCTGGAGACCATCATCGCCACCCTCATCGAGGGACGGGCGATGTGGTCGTCGGTGCGGCACGCGCTGAGCATCCTGGTCGGCGGCAACCTCGGCGAGATCGCGTTCAGTGTGCTCACCGCCGCAGCGACCGGCCGCTCCGCGCTCACCGGACGACAACTGCTGCTGGTCAACCTGCTCACCGACCTGGCGCCGGCGCTGGCCATCGCGGTCCGGCCACCCGCGTCGGACCGCACCGACGCGCTCCTCCGCGAGGGCCCGGACACAGCGCTCGGCGAGAGCCTCACCAGGGAGATCGGGCTACGGGCAGCGGCCACCACGCTGGGCGCGACCGCTGGGTGGACGTTGGCCCGCTACACCGGACGCCGTCAGCGGGCCGGCACTGTCGCCCTGGTCTCCCTGGTCGGCACCCAACTCGGGCAGACCATCCTGGCCGGCGGCACCAGCCCGGCCGTGCTGGCCTCCACGGCTGCGTCGCTGGGCGTTCTGGTCGTGGTGGTGCAGACGCCGGGGGTGAGCCAGTTCTTCGGCTGTACCCCGCTCGGGCCGGTGGGCTGGACCATCGGGGCCGGGTCGGCGCTCGGCGCGACCTTCGCCAACGGCGCGCTCACCAAGTTGGTGGAACGCCTCCCGGAGGCCCGCCCCAACCGGACCGGATCCGAGGCCGAGCCGGTGGCGGACGGCGGTTCCGCCGACTGACCAGATCGGCTAGGAAGCGCATTCCTCGGTGCCGGTGGGTCTACCGACCCACCGGCACCGAGGCGGTTTCATGCGGCGGCGATCACGCCCGTGGCCCGTAGGTCAGGCGCCGCAGGACGATCTCGGCGGGGCCGGGCTGCTTGCGCTTGTCGAGCTGTCGGGCGATCAGGACGGTGGCGAGCCAGACGGCCACCGCGGTGATCAGGCCGGTCACGGTGGGGCTGCCGAACCGGTCGCCGAGGGCGAGTGTGAAGGGTGCCAGGAGAACGAGCCAGGCCACCGACTGGAACAGGTATCCCGACAGGGACCGCTGGCCCAGGGCGGAGAGAGCGCCGACGACGGTGCCGGATCTGTTGGCCCGAATGGCGATCAGGCCGAAGACGGCCACGTAACCCGGTCCGGCGAACATGCCGCTCGCCCCGTGCAGCAGCATCATCAGGCTGGCGGCCGACTCGTCGACGTGCAGCCATCCGGCACTGACCAGAGCTGCCGGGAGGCCTCCGGCGACGGCGACGCCGAGGCCGAGCGCTGCGGTCCAGGTGAGCAGGGCCCGGTGCCGAGCCGGCTCTTCGAGGATCCGACGGCGGGCGGCCCACATGCCCAGCCAGGCGATCATGATGAAGGGCAGGACGGTCAGCGTGTGCCCCGGCCACTCGCCGAGACGATCCAGCATGGCCGCGCCGTAACCGGGTGCGGCGAGGGAGTCGACGTGACCCGACGGCAGCGGCGCCGACCCGCCTGACCCTCCGAGCATGCCGCTCACCACCATGGCGCCGATGGCCAGCACCTCGACCGCCGACAGTGCCCAGAGGACAAGCACGACGCGGTGGAACTTGTCGCCGCGGCGCAGCAGCAACACTGTCATCGCGATCCCGACGATCCCGTACGCCCCGAGAAAGTCGCCGTAGTACAGCAACGCGGCGTGCGCGAACCCGAACACGACGAGCCAGAGGTTACGACGCAACAACACCGAGCGGACTCGCTTCGGAGTGGCGCCGGAGGCGTCCTGGCGGCGGGCGAGCTGGACGAGCCCGTAGCCGAACATCACGGCGAAGACCGGATAGCCGCGGGCATGGACGAGTTCGAAGAGCAGGAAGTTGAGGCCACGGTCGACGCCTTCCGGCGTGACGTCGAGGCCGGGCTCTCCGGCGAAGACGACTCCGGCGACGTTGGCCAGCGCGATGATCAGCAGCATCGCTCCCCGGGCCAGGTCCGGCGCGAGGGCACGCTCGGCGCGCAGCACCGGCCCTCTCGAAGTCCGCGGTGCGGTGTCAATGCTCATGGACGTCTCCCCGTAACTCGGCTATAGTTTCGAAGATAAAGTATCAGGCATATACTAATGCTGTCTGTCATGATGTAGACGTAACCTTCCGGGGCGAACGTGGGAGCCCATGACCAGCGATGATTTCGTTCCGGCGCCGCTGCGCCGGCTGTGGGGAATGTCAGAGTCGTCGCGTCTCGGACGGCCCGCTTCCCTCGACGTCAAGGCGGTCGTCGCTGCGGCTGTAGGGATCGCCGACCGTGACGGTCTCGACGGCGTCACGCTTCCCAAGGTCGCCAAGAGCCTCGGCTTCACGAGCATGTCGCTCTACCGGCACGTCGGCTCCAAGGACGAGTTGCTCACCCTCATGGCCGACGCCGCCCTAGGCCCACCGCCGGACATCGCTGCCCCCGACTGGCGGGAAGGGCTGCGCAGGTGGGCCTTCGCGCACCGCGCGGTGCTTCAGCGTCGGCCGTGGTTGACGCGCGTGCCCGTCGCCGGACCGCCGTCCGGGCCGCACCAGATCGCCTGGATGGAGGCCGCGCTGGCGATCATGTCCGGCACCCTCCTGGACTGGGCGCACAAGATCGGCGCGATGTCACTGATCAGCGGCTATGTGGTCCAGTCGGTACGGCAGTTCAGCGAACTCGCCGAGGGCAGGGCCGAAGGCCAGGGTCAGGCCGACGCCGAACGCGACTACGGCCGGGCGCTGGCGCGACTCGTCAACCCCGACCGCTTCCCCGAGGCAGCCAGGCTGTTCTCCTCGACGCTGTTCGAGGCGCCGCCGTCCACCACCCCCGACGCGGCGATCGCCGACGCGGACTTCTCACTCGGGCTGGAGTTGATCCTCGACGGCATCGCCGTCCGCATCGCGCGCTCCAACACCTGAAGCCACGCACGTGCTCTGGTCAGGGCCGGACCCCGCCTGACCCTGCGGCGATAGGGCAGCCCTGCTCTCACCCTGCCACGCAGCCTAGCCATGCTCATCTTGACTGAGTATGATGCTGTCATGACTATCCGCGAACAGAGCTACTTTGCGCTCGCCGCGCTGATGGACGGCCCACTGCACGGGTACGCGATCATCAAGCGCGCCGAGGAGTTGTCGGGCGGTCGGGTACGCATGGCGGCCGGCACTCTCTATGCGGCACTCGACCGGCTCAGCACCGAAGGGCTTCTCCGCGTCGTCGACGAGGAGGTGGTCAACGGTCGGGCACGGCGCTACTACAACCTCACGGACGAGGGCGTTGCCGTGCTTCGCACCGAGGCCGATCGGATGATTCAGGCTGCGCGCGTCGTGATCGACCGGCCGGCTCTGCGCGTTCGGGCGGTGAGGCCGGCATGAGTCAGGAGGCCCTTGAGGCGCGATACCGGCTGCTGCTGTGCGCGTACCCGAAGCGTTACCGGCGTGAGCGCGGCGCTGAAATGATCGGCACTCTCATGGAGGCAGCCGGCCCCGATCAGCGGCGCCCGACGGCGCGGGAGGGGGCGATGCTGGTACTGCGGGGATTGCAGACCCGCGCCAGGACGCATGACGCGCGTTCGACAAGCCGTGGGCTTCGTGGGTCGCTGCGCCTGGCTGTGCTCCTCCTGCTGGTCTATGCCACGGCCGGTAGCCTGGCCGAGACCGGGAGGGTCCTCCCCCGCATGGTCAGGGACGGCGTGGACTATCCGCCTGAGCTCATCTATCCACTGGTAACCGTCATCGCCGCCTTGGCGGTCGTCGCGGTAGCCGGCGGCCGATACGTCCTGGGCCTACTGGCCACGCTTAGCGCGCTCGCCGCCGCGCTGGTCGTTCTGCGCCTCGTCCTGGTCGGCGTGGACAACGTCACCGGTGAGCGCCACTACCCTCCCATTGAGCTCATCCGCGACGACGCCATGACTGACTCGACCCTCTGGCCACTGCCGCTCGCCGTGCTGTTGATCGTGCCGTTGATCATTTGGCCGGCGTCAGGCACACGGCGGCCTGTGGCCTGGCTGTCCGCCGTGCCGGTGGCGGTGTTTCTGCTGCCCACTGATTACGACGTGACGATTGGCCTGCAGCCGGGGGCCACTGTCGTCGTCATGGCTGGTTTCCTGCTCTGGGTTGCCGTCGACGCCCGGGCGACCATCGCGGCCGCGGTGCTTCTCATCCCACTGATCATCGCCATGCTGTCGCTCAGAGCCCTGGGCGCCTGGGGGCAACCCGAGGTTCTCGGAGCCACGTGGTTCTGGACGGTAGTCATCGGTGCCATCGCCCTGCTGACCGCCGGCACCCTCGGCCTCCGCCGCCAGGCCCGCACCTAGCAGGCCCTGCGCCACATCGATGCCGTCCTCGGCCCCGCCTGAAGCCCATCTCCGCCGTGAGTCCGCACATCGTGGAACGGCTTCGCCCGGACTCGCGGTGGAGGTGGGGGCCAGCGTGATCACTTGGCTGTACTCGGGACCGAGGTCAACCGAGGAGAATGCTGGTGGAGCCCAGGGGACTCGAACCCCTAACCCCTGCCTTGCAAAGGCAGTGCTCTGCCAGTTGAGCTAGGGCCCCGTGAGTGGCTGCGGCGACTATCGCTCGTCGCCGGGCCGAACGTCAGCGGAGGTCGGGCGCGGTGGTCGCCTCGTGCCACAGGGCACGCTCGTCGTTCGACGCCTTGATCTTGTTGAACACGACGGCGGCCACACCGACGACGCCAGCCAGAATCAGCAGCTTCTTGAACATGGGGCGACCCCTCGCGCTCGACTACCGTCGGACGACATGCGGTGGGGCTAGATGGAATCGAACCATCGACCTCAGAGTTATCAGCTCTGCGCTCTAACCGACTGAGCTATAGCCCCGCGTTGCGACGAGCAAGATTAACCCATCCGCTCCGCCGGCCCCAAATCGGGGTCCGCGCTTGCGAGCCAGACCGTCGCCGCCTGCAAAACCTACCCGAGTACGGGACGCCGGAGCGACCGCTTTCCGCGGTGCCCCGGCGTCCCGGTCACTCAGTCCCGCTCGGCGAGGGTCAGCTCGATCCCGCCGACCAGGTCGGCGCAGACGTTGTAGACGAACGCGCCCAGGGTGGCCAGAGCGGTGAACAGCACAACGTTGACCAGACCGATCAGCGCCGAGCTGAGAATCACGCCCTTGGCGGTGATCTGGAAGCCGCTGGTGCTCTGCCCACCGCCGGCGTTGACCAGGTCACTCAGGCTCTCGTTGACGCTCTGGAACACACCCATCGCGTCCAGCGCCAGGTAGAGCACCGAGGTCGCGACCACCACGACGATGAAGAGCACCACCGACACCGCGAATGCGAACTTCATCACGGACCAGGGGTCGATCCGCTTGAGGTTCAGCCGGGCCCGACGCGGTCCGCGGGAGGCGGCCGAACTGACCGACGTACGCGCCGAACGCACCGCGTCACCGACTCGGGCTGCCCCGACGGCGGACGCGTTGCCGATCCCCGGTGGCAGGCCACCGCCGCTGGCCGGCCGGCCGGCAGCGGCGGCCGCCCGCGCCGCGTCCGGCTGCGGCTGGGTCATCCCGGGTGTGATCCGCGGCTGGGTGCCGGTGGACCCGGTTGACGTCGCCTGACCGGCCCGCAGACCGATCGGCTGGGTGGTCGCCGGACGTGCCGAAGGTGCCGCCGCCGGACCCGGAGGATTGGCGGCGGCCGACGTCGGCGTCTCGGCGCTGGGCGTCTCGGTCTTGTCGCCGGACTCGCCGTCGTCGCCCGGCTGCTCCGGCGGGGGTGTCATTCCGGGAGCCCTGGTGAACTTCGGGGCAGGCGCGTCGGCGGGGACCGTCGCCCGGCCCACGGCCGCGCGGCCGGTCGCTGGTGTGCCGCCCTTGGCGGCCTCCTCGTCGACCGGTTTGGCCGAGGTCCCCGTGTTCCCCGACTTCGCCTGTGTCTCCGTCATTCAACTAGTCCTGTTCGTCAGGCTCGTCGGCATTGCGAGCAATCGCCACGATAGTCACGCCGTCCGGGAGGTCCATCAGCTTGACCCCCATTGTGTTCCGGTCACGCGTACGCCGTACAGGCTTCACCGGAGTCCGAATGACACCACCGTTGCTGGTGATCGCGAACAGTTCGTCGTCCGGATCGATCACCACCGCGCCAACCAGACCACCGCGCCGTTCGGTGATCTTTGCAGTCAACACGCCCTTACCTCCCCGGCCCTGCACCGGGTATTCCTCGATCGGGGTGCGCTTCGCGTATCCCCCGTTCGTGGCCACCAGGACGTCCAAACCTTCCCGCACGACTTCCATGGCGAGCAGGACGTCGTCGTCCGTGAAGCGCATGCCGATGACGCCCGAGGTGGCCCGGCCCATCGGCCGCAACGCCTCGTCCGAAGCGTTGAACCGGATCGCCTGTGCCTTCTTCGAGACCAGCAGCAGGTCGTTCTCCGGCGCAACCAGCGCAGCACCGACCAGCTCGTCCTCATCGCGCAGGTTGATCGCGATGATGCCGCCGGAACGGTTGGAGTCGAACTCCTCGAGCCGCGTCTTCTTCACCAGGCCGTTCTTCGTGGCCAGTACCAGATAGGGGGCTACCTGGTAGTTCGGGATCTCAATGATCTGCGCGATCTGCTCGTCGGGTAGGAAGGCGAGCAGATTGGCCACGTGTTGGCCCTTGGCTACCCTACTGGCCTCCGGCAACTCGTACGCCTTGGCCCGGTAGACGCGGCCCTTGTTCGTCAAGAACAAGATCCAGTCGTGGGTCGAGCAGACGAAGAAGTGGCTGACGATGTCGTCCTGCCGCAGCGTGGCGCCACTGACGCCCTTACCGCCGCGCCGCTGGGAGCGGTACAGATCCACCTTGGTCCGCTTGGCGTACCCGGTACGGGTGATCGTGACGACCACGTCCTCGCGGGCGATGAGGTCCTCCATCGAGACCTCGCCGTCGAACGGGATGATCTGCGTCCGCCGGTCGTCGCCCCACTTGGTGACGATCTCGCCGAGCTCCTCCGAGATGATCCTCCGCTGCCGCTCCGGCTTGGCGAGGATGTCCTTGAGATCGGCGATCTCGATCTCGAGCTTGGCCAGGTCGTCCACGATCCGCTGCCGCTCCAACGCGGCGAGCCGGCGCAGCTGCATGTCGAGGATCGCTGTCGCCTGGATCTCGTCGATATCCAGCAGCCGGATCAGGCCCTGCCGGGCGTCGTCCACCGTCGGCGAGCGCCGGATCAGCGCGATCACCTCGTCCAACGCGTCCAGCGCCTTACCCAGACCGCGCAGGATGTGCGCCCGCTCCTCGGCCTTGCGCAGCCGGAACGCGGTCCGCCGGCGGATCACGTCGATCTGGTGCTCGACGTAGTAGCGGATGAACTGCGCCAGGTTGAGCGTGCGCGGCACCCCGTCGACCAGGGCCAGCATGTTGGCGCCGAAGGTCTCCTGGAGCTGGGTGTGCTTGTAGAGGTTGTTCAACACGACCTTCGCGACGGCGTCGCGCTTGAGCACCAGCACGATGCGCATGCCGGTACGCCCGGAGGACTCGTCGCGGATGTCCGCGATTCCGGCGAGCTTGCCCTCCTTGATCAGCTCGGCGATCCGCTCGGCGAGGTTATCCGGGTTGACCTGGTAGGGCAGCTCGCTGACGACCAGGCAGGGGCGGCCCCGCTTGTCCTCCTCGACCTCCACCACGGCGCGCATCCGGATCGAGCCGCGACCGGTGCGGTACGCGTCCTGGATCGCTGTGGTGCCGACGATCAGACCGTGGGTCGGGAAGTCCGGACCCTTTACGATGCCGAGCAACGCCTCGAGGGTGGCCTCCTCGTCCTCCTCGGGGTGCTCCAGGCACCACTGGACCGCCGCGCCGATCTCCCGCAGGTTGTGCGGCGGGATCTTGGTCGCCATGCCGACCGCGATGCCCTCGGAGCCGTTCAGCAGCAGGTTGGGGATCCGCGACGGCAGGATCGTGGGCTCCTTGGCCCGACCGTCGTAGTTGTTCTGCAGTTCGACGGTGTCCTCGTCGATGTCCCGCAGCATCTCCATGGCGAGGGGGTCGAGCTTGCACTCGGTGTATCGCATCGCCGCAGCCGGATCGTTACCGGGCGAGCCGAAGTTGCCGTTGCCGTCGACCAGCGGGTAACGCAGCGACCAGGGCTGCGCCATCCGGACCAGCGCGTCGTAGATCGACGAGTCGCCGTGCGGGTGGAACTGACCCATCACGTCGCCAACGACGCGGGAGCACTTCACGTAGCCGCGGTCCGGACGGTAGCCGGAGTCGAACATCGCGTAGAGGATCTTGCGGTGGACCGGCTTGAGGCCGTCCCGGACGTCCGGCAGCGCGCGACCGACGATGACGCTCATCGCGTAGTCGAGGTAGGAGCGCTGCATCTCCACCTCGAGCCCGACCGGTTCGATCCGGTCGTGCGCGACCACCGCGGCGATGGCTTCGGCGGGGACCTCGGGCTCGTTCGGTGTGGACTCGGGAGAATCGGTCACTGTATACCCTTATCAGACTCAGAGTCGTTTTCGTGCTGTGGATAACGGCTGTGGATACCGGCCAAGCTGTGGATAACTCTGTGGACCGCCGGATCGGCCGGGCGATGCCCGGCCGATCCGGCGCAGTCCGTCAGATGTCCAGGAACCGCACGTCCTTGGCGTTGCGCTGGATGAACGACCGGCGCGCCTCGACGTCCTCACCCATCAGCACACTGAACAACTCGTCGGCGGTCGCCGCGTCGTCGAGAGTGACCTGGCGCAGGGTACGCGTCGCCGGGTTCATAGTGGTTTCCCACAGCTCGGGATAGTTCATCTCGCCGAGGCCCTTGAAGCGCTGAATGTCGTCCGGCTTGGCGTTCGGCTTCTTCTGCTGGCGCAGCGCGATCAGACCGTCCCGCTCGCGGTCGGAGTACGCGTACTGGGCGTCGTCGCCCTTCTTGTTCCACTTGATCTTGTAGAGCGGCGGGGCGGCCAGGTAGACGTTGCCCATCTCGACAAGCGGACGCATGAAGCGGAACAGCAGGGTGAGCAGCAGCGTCTGGATGTGCTGGCCGTCGACGTCCGCGTCGGCCATCAGCACCACCTTGTGGTACCGCAGCTTCTCCATGTCGAAGTCGTCGTGGATGCCGGTGCCCAGCGCGGTGATCAGCGCCTGGACCTCGTTGTTCTTCAGCACCCGGTCGATCCGGGCCTTCTCCACGTTGAGGATCTTGCCGCGGATCGGCAGGATCGCCTGGGTGCGTGGGTCGCGACCCTGCTTGGCCGAGCCGCCGGCCGAGTCACCCTCGACGATGAACACCTCGGACTCGCGGGGGTCGGTCGACTGGCAGTCGGCCAGCTTGCCCGGCATCGAGCCGGACTCCAGCAGCGACTTGCGCCGGGCCAGCTTGCGCGCCTGCTGCGCGGCGATCCGGGCCCGCGCCGCCTGGGAGGCCTTCGTGATGATCATCTTGGCCTCGGCCGGGTTGCGGTCGAACCAGTCGACCAGCCGGTCGTTGCAGACCCGCTGCACGAAGCTCTTCACCGGGGTGTTGCCCAGCTTGGTCTTGGTCTGACCCTCGAACTGCGGGTTGGCCAGCTTGACCGAGATGATCGCCGCGAGCCCTTCGCGGATGTCCTCGCCGGAGAGCTTCTCGTCGCCCTTGAGCAGCTTCTTGTCGGTGCCGTACCGGTTGACCACGCTGGTCAGCGCGGACCGGAAGCCCTCCTCGTGGGTGCCGCCCTCGTGGGTGTTGATCGTGTTGGCGAAGGTGTAGACCGACTCGCCGTACGACTCGTTCCACTGCATGGCGATCTCGAGGGACATGCCCTCCTCTTCGGCCTCGAACTCGACCACTGTCTTGTGGATCGGGCTCTTCGAGGCGTTGAGGTGCCGGACGAAGTCCGCGATGCCGCCCTCGTAATAGAAGGTGACCTCGCGCTGCCGGCCGTCCTCCTCCTCCGCCACCCGCTCGTCGAGCAGGTGGATGCGGAGGGCACGGTTGAGGAAGGCCATCTCCTGCAGGCGCCGGTAGATGGTCTGGAAGTCGAAGTCGACGGTCTCGAAGACGTCGGGGTCGGGCCAGAAGGAGACCGCCGAGCCGGTGCGGTCGGTGGTCTCGCCCTTCTCCAGTGAGCCGGGCTTGGAGTTGGTGTAGTGCTGTCGCCACACCGAGCCGGACTTGTGGATCTCGACGAACATCTTGGTGGAGAGCGCGTTCACCACTGAGACACCGACGCCGTGCAGACCGCCGGAGACCGCGTACGCCTTGCCGTCGAACTTGCCACCCGCGTGCAGGATGGTCAACGCGACCTCGACACCCGGCTTCTTGAGCTTCGGGTGAAGGTCGACGGGGAAACCACGGCCGTTGTCGGTGACCCGGACGCCGCCGTCGGCGAGCAGCACCACGTCGATGGTGTCGCAGTATCCAGCCAGCGCCTCGTCGACAGCGTTGTCGACGACCTCCCAGACGAGGTGGTGCAGACCGCGCTCGCCGGTGGACCCGATGTACATACCGGGCCGCTTGCGAACCGCCTCCAGCCCCTCGAGAACGGTGATCGACTCTGCGCCGTACTCCTGCTTGTCCTGCGCTGCCACCCTCGGCCACTTTCTCGCGTCAGCCGCGCCGCTAGGGCGCGTCGGGCGCGGGTTCGGCGGACAGGACGCGACGTCGGCGCGTGGACCGGCACCGGAGACCTCCGGACAGCGGGTCGAACGCGCCGGTCGCCGCGGTTGCCCGCGGATCGCGATCGGCTCGACCCGACGTGGAGAATGAATCTGGGGCCACCGGCCCCGTCCCACTCCCGCACCGGGTCTTCGTCTCGTTGTCAATCCTACTGTGCCCGGGGGACAGAACCACCACTCGGCACCCTCAGAGAGGCGGCTGAGAAGTCCATAGCCGGCAGAACGCCGCCGCCCACGACTCCCCCCACACGCCAGGCCCCCATCGCACGCGCCGCCCCCGAACGGGTTGACCCGCGGTCGGGCGGGTCGGGGGTCGCGGCCAAAGCGTCAGTGCCGTACGTTTGCGGCGCCCCGGAACCAGCCTTGATCTTTACCGGTTGGAACCGGGACGATCGACCCGATCGACCCGACACGTGCTCTTTAAGAGGTGACAGATGGGGCTGGACAACGTCGCGGTGCACTGGCCGCGGACCGGCCGCTTCTACGATCCGGTCGCGCCGGCCGAGTTCGTCGACTTCGGCGAGATCGTCGATCTGCCGCGCATCTCCGCGCCGACAGCGGCGCTGGCGGAGCTGATCGCGAAGACCGGCACCATCCGGGCGACGGCGTACACCGAGTTGGTGGATCTGCTGCTCGGCCTCGAAGGTGTGTTGTACGCCACAGACGCCGCCGCCGAGGACGAGGACCCGGTGATCGACCCGGACGGCTGCTCCTGGATCGCGAGCGGCATCGAGCGGTTCGTGGCCGCGCACCGCGCGACCGG
This sequence comes from Micromonospora trifolii, assembly GCF_022229005.1. Classification (GTDB taxonomy): domain Bacteria; phylum Actinomycetota; class Actinomycetes; order Mycobacteriales; family Micromonosporaceae; genus Micromonospora; species Micromonospora trifolii. The sequence goes on along the minus strand of NZ_JAKKFD010000008.1, from coordinate 14,554 downwards.
CGAGTCGGTCACCTTCGAGTCGGTGAGCACGGTGCTGCGCTCCCTGCTCGGCGACGGTCGGTTGGCCGAGCAGCAGTTGCGCTGGCTGGAGAGTCGGCTCGACGCGCTGCGCGACGAGCGCGGTGACCCGCCGCAGTGGAACTTCACCTGCGCCGAGTTGGGCGTGCTGGCCGCGTTCTACCGGCGCTGCGCCGAGCGCGGGTTCGCCGTCTACGCCGACGCCTGAGTCGCCGCGTCGGTCTCCGAGGCGGCCGGCCGGTTGGCGGCCGAGATCAGCTGCGTGAGCACCCCGTGCAGGTGTTGCAGGTCCTCGACGGGCAGCCCGAGCCGCTGCACGATCGCGGCCGGGATCAGCTCGGCCTGACTCCGCAGCGCGGCACCGCTGGCGGTGAGGGTGACGGCGAGGCTGCGTTCGTCGCTCGGGTCCCGTTCCCGGCGCAGGTAGCCGGCCGTCTCCAGCCGCTTGAGCAGGGGTGACAGCGTGCCCGGGTCGAGCTGGAGCAGGCGACTGAGGTCGCGACCGGACAGTGGCGCGTGCTGCCAGAGCGCCAACATCACCAGGTACTGCGGGTGGGTCAGCCCCATTGGTTCGAGCAGGGGCCGGTAGACGGCCACCACGCTGCGCGCCGCGACCGAGAGGGCGAAGCAGACCTGCTGCTCCAGGGCCAGCGGGTCGACGCCGTCCGGACGTTCGCTCATCGGTTGCCCTCTCTCCGCACGGTGACTATCGTACCGATCATTGGTACACCAACCATTGGTGCCCCAAAGGTATGCTCGTGCGACGGGCGAGAACCGGCGAGGCGACGCGGGGAAGAGGGCGGCAGATGAGCGAGGACGGCGCGATCACCAGGGCCCCGGGCGAGGGTGGCCGACTGATGCGTTGGGCCTTCCGGCACCTCGCCGGCCCGGCCGAGGGCGTGCAGGGCGCGGTGCAGGGCGGATCCGCCGAGGCCCGCGAGGCGTGGAAACGCGACCTGGCCGAACGCAAGCGCTTCACCCGGGAGCAGCGGGAACGCAAGCGGGCAGCCCGCGCAGCCGACCGGCGGGGCTGAACGGCCGGCTCAGCCGTACGTGTCGCGCGGGCCCCGGCCGCGTACCCGGCGTGGGCCCTTCCCCCAGGAGGGCGCGGCCGGGCCGTGAATGTGCAGCTTGCGCACCACGTTGTGACCGACCTCGCTGGCGATCTGCTTGAGCAGCGAGCCGGCGAGCAGCCGCAGCTGGGTGGCCCAGGCGGTCGAGCGCGCCTCCACCGTCAGCTCGCCGTTCTCCAACTTCACCGGGCGGCTGTTCTGCGCGACCTCCGCGCCGACGACCCGCTCCCAGGCGCCGAACACGGTGGCCTCGGCCGCCGGCTGCTGCCAGCCCCGCGCCTTCACCAGCCGGTTCAGCACGGCGCTGAGCGGCTGCGGATCGCGCGGGTCGGGGCCGGGGCCGGAGTAGCCGCGCAGCCGCCGCCCCGAGCCGCCGGCAGCATCGCCACCGCCGGGGGTACGCCGGGCGCGGGCCGCCGCCTGCCGTCGCGACAGCGCCGCGTCGAGGACCGCCCGGGCCAGCTCCGGGCCGCTGGCGGCCGCCGACCCACCGCCCGCCGATCCCTCCGCCGCCTTGGGGGTACGCGCAGCAGGGCCGTCGCCGGCCGCAGGCCGCTTGGTGCCTGGCTCATCCGACACGGCGTACCGTCCCTTCGCCGACCTGATAGCGGGTGCCGCGCAGGGCGGCCGGCACGTCGTCGTCCACCGCGCAGGTGACCAGCAGCTGACTCGCCCCGCCGACCAGCTCCGCCAACCGCTCCCGGCGGCCGGTGTCCAACTCCGCGAAGACGTCGTCGAGGACCAGCACCGGCTCGATGCCGTCGGCGCGCAACAGGTCGTACCCGGCCAGCCGCAGCGCGAGAGCGAACGACCAGGACTCACCGTGGCTGGCGTACCCCTTGGCGGGCAGCGGGCCGAGACTCAGTGCCAACTCGTCACGGTGTGGGCCGACCAGGGTGGTGCCCCGCTCGATCTCGTTGGAGCGGGACGCGGCCAGGGCCGCCGTCAGCGCCTCGGCCAGCGCGGCCCGGTCGGTGGTCGGTTCGGCCAGCTCGACCGAGGGCCGGTAGGTGATGCTCGCCGCCCCTCGACCGGCGGCCACCGCGTCGTACGCCTTCGCCACGTGCGGGGTGAGCGCGGCCACCAGCTCCAGGCGGCCGGCGAGCAGCTCCGCCCCGTGCTGGGCCAGGTGGGTGTCCCAGACCGCGAGGGTGCCGAGGTCGCCGCCCCGTGATCCACCGGTCTTGCGGGCCAGGTACGCCGTTCGCAGCAGCGCGTTGCGCTGCTTGACGACCCGCTCGTAGTCGGCCCGCACGCCGGCGAACCGGGGCTGCCGGTTGACCAACAGGTCGTCCAGGTAGCGGCGGCGCTCGGCCGGGTCGCCCCGGACCAGCTCAAGATCTTCTGGGGCGAAGAGCACCAGCCGGAGCGCCCCGAGCACATCCCGGGCCCGCCGCGCCGGTGAGCGGCCCAGTCGGGCCCGATTGGCCTTGCCAGGCACGATCTCCAGCTCGACCAGGAGCTCGCGGCCGTCGTGCACCACCGCGCAGCGGATCACCGCTGACGTGGCGCCCATCCGGACTAGAGGCGCGTCGGTGGCGACCCGGTGCGAATCCAGGGTCGCCACGTAGCCCAGCGCCTCGACGAGGTTGGTCTTACCGACGCCGTTGGCGCCGATCAGAACGTTCGCTCCCGGCTGGAGGTCGACGGCCACCCGCTCGTACGAGCGGAAGTCGACCAGTTCCAGCCGGTGAACGTACACAGGTTGTGGATACCGCTCAGCGCTTGTGGACGGCGTGGCCACCGAACTGCTGACGCAGCGCGGAGACGGCCTTCATGGCGGGCGAGTCGTCCTGCCGCGAGGCGAACCGGGCGAACAGCGAAGCGGTGATGACGTTCAGCGGCACCGCCAGGCGGACCGCCTCGTCGACCGTCCACCGACCCTCGCCGGTGTCCTCCGTGTAGCCGCTCAGGTCGGCCAGCTCCGGGTCCTCGTCGAGCGCCCGGTCCAGCAGGTCGAGCAGCCAGGAACGGACGACGGTGCCTTCCCGCCAGGACTTGATGACGCCCGGCACGTTGGTCACCAGCTCCGAGGCGGCCATCAGCTCGTAGCCCTCGGCGTAGGCGTGCATCAGGCCGTACTCGATGCCGTTGTGCACCATCTTCGAGTAGTGCCCGGCACCGACGGGGCCGGCGTGCACGAAACCGAACTCACCCTCCGGCTTGAGCGCGTTGAAGATCGGCATCAGGCGGTCCACGTGCTCCTGGGCGCCGCCGACCATCAGTCCGTACCCGTTCTGCCGGCCCCAGACGCCGCCGGAGACCCCGACGTCCATGTAGCCGATGCCCCGCTGGTTGAGCCGCTCCGCGCGAGGCGCGTCGTCGCTGAAGCGCGAGTTGCCGCCGTCGATGATGATGTCGCCCTCGCCGAGCACCTCGGCGAGCTCGTCGATCGTGGCGTCGGTGACACCGGCGGGCACCATGACCCAGACCGCGCGGGGCGACTCAAGCTTCTCCGCCAGGCCCGCGATGGTCGTGACGTCGCTGATCTGCGCGTTGTGGTCGAAGCCGACCACCTCGTGCCCGGCCGAACGCAACCGCTCCCGCATGTTGCCGCCCATACGGCCGAGTCCTACCAGGCCGAGCTGCATGTGTTTCTACCTCCGTGGATCTGGGTGTTGCTGGGCGCGATCAGCGCGAGACGCGGATCGGCATGATGAGGTACCGGTACCCCGGAATGACCTCGCCATCCTCGCCGGCGGGGGAGATCACCGCGGGTTTGAAGGCGTCGACGAACGAGAGCACGGCCGTCTGGGCGCCCAGGTTTGCCAGACCGTCGATGAGGTACTGGGGGTTGAAGCCGATGGTCAGTGGCTCACCGGTGAAGGTGGCCTCCATCGCCTCGCTGGCCCGTGCCTCCTCGGAACCGCCGGCCTCGACCACCAGGCCGTCGGCGCTGAAGCTGAGCAGCACCGGGGTGGTTCGTTCGGCGACCAACGCGACCCGCTTGACCACCTCGATCAGCGTGCTGACCGGCACCCGCGCCGCGGCGTTGTGCGTGGCCGGGAAGAGCGACCGCACCGGCGGGTAGTTGGCGCCGTCGAGCAGCCGGCTGGTGGTGCGTCGGGTGCCGCCGGCGAGGCCGACCATGCCCTCGCCCGCAGCGCCCTGGGCGAGGGCGAGGGTTACCTCGCCGCCCAGCGGGCCGAGGGCCTTGGCGGTGTCGTTCAGGGTGCGGGCGGGCACCAGAGCGTTGATGCTCACCTCGGGGTCGTCCGGCTGCCACTGGATCTCGCGCAGCGCCAACCGGTAACGGTCGGTGGCGAGCATCGACAGGGTGGTGCCCGACAGCTCGACGCGGACACCGGTCATCATCGGCAGCGTCTCGTCGCGACCGGCGGCGATGGCCACCTGGGCCACAGCGGTGGCGAACGCGGCGGCGTCGACGGTGCCGGCGCTCTGCGGCATCTCGGGCAGCGCGGGGTAATCCTCCACCGGCATGGTGGGCAGCGTGAACCGGGCGCTGCCACAGACCAGCTCGAGATGCGCGCCGACCGCGGCGATGTCGACCGGCTTGGCCGGCAACGCCTTGGTGATCTCGGCGAGCAGGCGGCCGGAGACGAGCGCGGCGCCGTCGGCGTCGCCCTGCACCTCGACGGTTACCTGGCTGGAGACCTCGTAGTCGAACCCGGAGACCCGCAGGTTGCCGTCGGTGACGCGGAGCATCACCCCGGCGAGCACCGGTACGGATGGCCGGTTGGGCAGGCTCTTCGCGGTCCACGCCACAGCCTCGGCGAGCGCGTCGCGCTCCACTCGGAACTTCATCAATGCCTCCGCGTCGACGTCAGCGACAACTCTCTCATGCCGACCGCTGCCTACCGTCCCGCCCGACCGTGCGGGTACCCATCGCACCTTAGGGCGCGGGGACATCGGCTGTGCGCCCGACCCCATGGATCGTGTCGATGCTGACCGGCTGATCCGACAGCGTTCGGCCCGATCCACAGAAAGCCCAACGGTGATGATTGGTTTTTGTTCTCTTAGAAGAGATAACTCATCGTCTTCATCGCACCTGTGCAAACTGTGGAAAACCGAGGTATGCGCAGGTCAGACAGGTTATCCACCGGTGATTTAGCTGTGGAGAACCCGGGGTACAACCGGCTTGTGTGTCCACAGCCCGGCGACGGCGGCCGGTTGTCCACCGTTGTCCACCGGTTGTCCACCGGTAATCCACCGACTTTCTCCCCAAGCCTGTGGATCGCGGGGAAGATCACCATTGCCGTCATCCCCAGAACCTTCAACAGCTCATGCACAGGTTGATGAAGATCGGTGGATAACCTGACCGTCGTCCCCAGGCGTCCACAGCCTCGTACACAGGGTTTCTCCACAGCCTGTGGGTAACTGGCGGAGGACGGACCGTAGTTATCCACCGACGGTGGATAACGAGCTGTGGACAACGAGTGGGGATCGAGGCGGTCACGGCCTCGATCCTGTGGTCTCCACCATGTCGAGAGTCCAGCTGACCTACCAAAAAAGAACGCCCGACCGGAGATCCGGTCGGGCGTGTCCCGCGGCTGAGCGCCGCCGTGAGGGCTGTCGTACGCCTCAGCTGTTCTGCTTGATCCGGTTGGTCAGCTCGGCGATCTGGTTGTACAGCGAGCGGCGCTCCGCCATCTGCTGCCGAATCTTGCGGTCGGCGTGCATCACAGTGGTGTGGTCCCGGCCACCGAACGCCTGCCCGATCCGGGGCAGGGACAGCTCGGTCAACTCCCGACACAGGTACATGGCCACCTGGCGCGCGTTCACCAGTACCCGCGACCTGGACTGGCCGCGCAGATCCTCCAGGCTCACCCCGAAGTAGTCAGCGGTCGACGCCATGATCTGGTCGGCGTTGATCTCCGGACCGGCGCCGTCGGGCATGAAGTCCCGAAGCACCTCCTCGGCCAGCGACAGCTCGACCGTCGACCGGGTCAGGCTGGCGAAGGCGGTCACCCGGATCAGCGCGCCCTCCAACTCCCGGATCGAGTTCGACACCCGGGAGGCGATGAACTCCAACACGTCCGGCGGTGCGTACATCCGCTCCTGCGCCGCCTTCTTCTGCAGGATCGCGATCCGGGTCTCCAGATCCGGTGGCTGGATGTCGGCCAGCAGCCCCCACTCGAACCGGGTCCGCATCCGGTCCTCGAGGGTGGCGAGCTGCCGCGGCGACCGGTCAGACGTGATCACGATCTGCTTGTTGGCGTTGTGCAGCGTGTTGAAGGTGTGGAAGAACTCCTCCTGGGTGCGCTCGCGGTTCTCCAGGAACTGGATGTCGTCGATCAACAGGATGTCGACGTCGCGGTAGCGCCGCTGGAACGCGCTGGTCTTGTCGTCCCGGAGCGAGTTGATGAAGTCGTTTGTGAATTCCTCGGTCGAGACGTACCGGACCGAGCGGGCGTTGCCGAGTGTCGTGGCGTAGTGCCCGATGGCGTGCAGGAGGTGTGTCTTGCCCAACCCGGAGTGCCCGTAGATGAACAGCGGGTTGTACGCCTTGGCCGGCGACTCCGCCACCGCCACGCTCGCCGCGTGGGCGAAGCGGTTGGACGAGCCGATGACGAACGTCTCAAACATGTACTTCGGGTTGAGCCGGTTGCCGCCGGTGTCGGCACCGGGCAACCGACGGTCGTCACGACCACCGGTCCGATGGTCCACAGCGCTGCGACCCGGGCCGCTGTCCGTACCGCTGTCCCGGGGGAGCGAACGGATCACGTGCTGGTCGCGCGGCGACGCCGAGTCGTCCCGATAGCGGGGCTCGTACGGCCGGGTGTCCGGGCCGGGCGGGTCCAGGCGGCCGGCTTGCTCGTCGTAGCCGCGTCGGTCCGGGCCCGGGCGGGAGGGCCGCAGGGGCTCCGCGAAGGCGGCGCTGAACAACGCCTCCTGTCCGTCCCTGCTGGCGGGGATCAACCCCGCGCGATGCCCGTCCACGGGCGGTGCGAGCGGCGGACCCGCCGGTGCGGGCGGCCCCACCGGATCGGGCGTACGCGGCGCGGGTGACTGTTCGGGGATCATCGCGTCGGACGACTGCCGAGAGCCCTGGTCGTCGTCGAACGGCCCGATGCCGGGGCCGTCGATGTCGAGCTGCCCGGTCTCCGGGGCGCTGCGGTAGACGGTGCCGGCCGGTCGGCCGGTGGCGTCCTCGGCCACCCGGACGGTGACCGCGACCTGGATCGGTCGACCCAGCCGGCGGGTGAGCGCCTCGGTGATCGCCGGGCGCAGTCGTGACTCGATCACGTCGCGGGTGAACGCGTCCGGAACGGAGAGCAGTGCGGTGTCCTCGACGATCGCTCGCAGCCGAGTCAGGCGGAGATAGGCACGCTGCTGGGCGGAGATGATCTCGTCGGCGAGCTCGTCGGTCGCCGCTAACCACACTGCGGCAAGGTCGGTCGTACCGGCCACCGTCGTGCCACCCCCTCGCTTCTGCTCCCGGCCGCCGCTGTCTGCCAGCCGGCCGTCCCGGGCCCGCCGCGTTCGCGGGTGGAACAACACCCACCCGGACGGTCGACCGGTGGTCATCCACAAGTTATCCACAGCCTGTGTACCGACCGATTGTGGCCGCCGCCGGACGCGGGTGGGACCTGCCCCTGCCTGATCGGGCGCTGAAGCGGGTTCACCGTGCCGAACGATTCACTGCCTTGTCCGGTCTTGCCTGCGCGACGACCGGAGCTTCCGACGCTCACCGCAATCGGGCACGGTAACAGCGTTGTCCCTGCGCCATCAACCGGCGACGCGGCGGCGCCCTTGTCGGCATCAGCGAAAACCGCCCTCCGGCCTCGGGCGCGTCCTGTTGTCCACTGCTCGGGGTGTTTGACGGTCATTGCACCCCTGCGTAGGCTGGAACGGCTGCTTTCTCGCCCTCTGCTAGGGTGATGGGTGCTTGCTGTCCGCGGTCGCATCCCCGCATTGCCGAGGTCCCCGCTCCGCTGGACAGCACCGATCGTGGGCCACCCTCGAGGTGGCCTGGACCACCACACGACCCCGGCGATCCCGTCGCGCGGGGCGCGTACGAAAACGGAGAGCCTGACGTGAGCAAGCGCACCTACCAGCCGAACAACCGCCGGCGCGCGAAGACCCACGGCTTCCGGCTGCGCATGCGCACCCGTGCCGGCCGTGCCATCCTGTCGAGCCGTCGCGCCAAGGGTCGCACCACCCTGTCGGCCTGAGCCGACCGGGCCGGTCCAGGGGACGTGGGCAGTCGTGCTGGCCGCCGCACAGCGACTGCGGCGCAGCACTGACTTCGCCGCAGCGGTTCGCGGTGGCCGACGCGCCGGACGTGGCGCCGTCGTGGTCCACCTGGCCGTGGCGGTGACCGCCGACCCCAGCACACCGACCTCGCCGGAGCCGGTACGGGACAACAGTGCGGAGCAGTCGTCCGTGCCGTCCCGTGCCGGCTTCGTCGTGTCCAAGGCGGTCGGCAACGCGGTGACCCGTAACCGGGTCCGGCGCCGACTGCGGGCGCTGGTCCGGGAACGGTTGACCGACCTGCCCGCCGGCAGCACCCTGGTCGTCCGTGCGCTCCCCGCCGCGGCGCAGGCGTCGTACCCTCGGCTCGCCACCGACCTGGACGCCGCCATCGCTGTGGCCCGGTCGCCCCGCGAACGGCGGTCCCGATGACCGGCACCGAGCAGAGCAGGCCGCGGCCGTCGACAACAGGTGCCAAGGTGCTGATCGCGCCCATCATCGCGTACCGTCGGTGGATAAGTCCGGCACTGCCGGCTCGCTGTCGGTTCTACCCGTCGTGCAGTGCGTACGCCCAGGAGGCGGTCGTCCGGCACGGCGCGCTCCGGGGAGCCATGCTGGCGGCCCGGCGGTTGTTGCGCTGCCACCCCTTTCACCCTGGTGGATATGACCCGGTGCCGGAGCCGGGCGGCCGCCGTCGTGCTGATGTGACTGGAGCCCCGAATTGAGTCTGAGTCTCGACTGGATCTACTACGCGATTTCGTGGATCCTGCTGACCTGGCACTCTGCCTGGGACGCCATCGGGGTGCCCGTCGGCGCGGTGATCGGCACCAACTTCGCCTGGATCCTCTCCATCATCTTCCTGGTGGTCACCGTCCGGGTGATCCTGTTCCCCGTCTTCGTCAAGCAGATCAAGTCGCAGCGGGCGATGCAGGCGCTCCAGCCCAAGGTCAAGGAGCTTCAGGAGAAGCACAAGGGTGACCGGGAGACGCTCCAGAAAGAAATGATGGAGCTGTACAAGAAGGAGAAGGCCAACCCGCTGATGGGTTGCCTTCCGATGTTCCTTCAGATCCCGGTCTTCCTGGGCCTCTTCCATGTCTTGCGCCGGCTCGACCCGGACAAGCGGAACCAGACCCTCTACGGCTGGACCGCCGACCAGTTCCAGAGCGCCTCGCAGGCGAAGCTCTTCACCGCCCCGATCGCCGGCAAGTTCGGCTCCACTGCCGACGAGCTGGCCAGCCTCGGCGCCAACGGCACCACCGTGAAGATCATTGCTGGTGTCCTGGTCCTGGTCATGATCGCGACCACCTACCTGACCAGCCGTCAGATGATCCTCAAGACCGGCTGGGCCGAGGACCCGCAGCAGCGGATGATCCAGCGACTGATGCTCTACGGCATCCCCGCGTCGCTGCTGATCTCCGGCGCGATCTTCCCGATCGGCGTCATCATCTACTGGGTCACCAACAACCTCTTCACCCTCGGCCAGCAGCAGTGGGTGCTGCGGAAGTTCCCGCCGCCGGTGACCGCCAAGAAGGCGGTCGCGCCCGCCGCCACCCGCAACCCGGTGCAGCCCGCCAAGTCCGGTGGCCTGTTCGGTCGCGGCAAGGCCGCCCCGCCGGCACCGGTCAAGGCGGCCGCGCCCAAGGTTGCCGGGCCGAAGCCGGGCGCCAAGCCGGCGAACAACCCGAAGAAGAGCCGCCCCGCCAAGCGGCAGGGCTGACCTGCGAGGGCCGCCGCCGGACCACCGGCGGCGGCCCGTTCCGCACCGCGCAGCCGCCGTACGGCCGGCGCCGGACGGAACCGACCGCGCACCGCGCGGCCACGGGCGACACTGCCCGTACAGACGTGCCTGTGGGCACCGGCGACCTCCCGCCGGCCCCGGGAAACCAGTCGGACCCGACGGTCCGGCCGAGCGAGTACGGAGATGAGACCGTGACCGAGACCAGCATCCCCCGCGCCGAGCAGTCCCTGGACGAGGAGGAGACCGCCACGCTCGCGGTGGACGGCGACGACACCGAAGCCGATGACACCGAGGCGGACGACGACACCGACACCGCCGCCGCTGGCACCCGGGTGAAGAAGGCTGTGGGCGAGGGCGACCTGTTCCGGCAGAGCGAGATCGCCGCCGACTACGTCGAGGGCCTGCTCGACATCCTCGACTACGACGGCGACATCGACGAGCTGGTCGCCGCCGGTCGTCCGATGGTCGAGGTGGTCGGCGAGCGGCTGCAGAATCTGGTCGGTCAGCGCGGGGCGACCCTGGAGGCTCTTCAGGAGCTGACCCGCCTTGCCGTCTTCCGGCAGACCGGTACGCCGAGCCGTCTGCTGCTCGACGTGGGCGGCTACCGGGCGAACCGCCGTAAGGAACTCGCCGCGGTCGCCAAGAACGCCGTCGAGAAGGTCAAGGAGTACGGCGAGCCGGTCCGCCTGGAGGCGATGTCCGCGTTCGAGCGCAAGTGCGTGCACGACGTCGTCAACGCCATGTCCGGCGTGGCGAGCGAGTCCGAGGGTGTGGAGCCGAACCGGCGCATCGTCGTACGGCCGGCGGACTGACCGGGTGACCCACGACGACATCACGGCCGACGCCGTGTCCGGCCCGGGCGGCACGCCGCCCGGGCCGTCCGCTGTCCGTCCCGCTCCCGTCGACACCGACGTCGACGCCGAATCGACCGGGCGGGACACCACCCCCTCGCCGGCCGACGCGGCGTTGCCGCCCGAGCTGGCCCCGGCCGCGCTGACCCTCTTCGGTGACCGTCTCGACCTGGCCGCCGCGTACGCCGAACTGCTGGCCACCGACGGGGTGGTCCGCGGTCTGATCGGCCCTCGGGAGGCACCCCGGATCTGGGATCGGCACCTGCTCAACTGCGCTGCGGTCGCGGAGCGGATCCCGTCCGGCGCGACGGTGCTCGACGTCGGCTCCGGCGCCGGTCTGCCGGGTCTCGTCCTGGCCATCGCCCGCCCCGACCTCACTGTCACCCTGATCGAACCGTTGGCCCGGCGGACGTCGTTCCTGATCGAGGTCGTCGAGCGACTCGGCCTGGCCAAGTCGGTGCGGGTGTTCCGTGGCCGGGCCGATGAGGCAGCCAGCGGGTCGAGTGGCCGGGAGCCGATCAGCGGAGACGTGGTGACCGCGCGCGCGGTCGCGCCCCTGGATCGGCTCGCGGGCTGGAGTCTTCCCCTGGCGGTTCGCGGTGGCCGGCTGCTGGCGCTCAAGGGCTCGTCCGCCGCGGCCGAGATCGAGGAGCACGCCGAAGTGGTCACGCGACTCGGCGGCGGAGAGCCGGCCGTGCAGCTCTGCGGCGTCGGGGTGATCGACCCTCCCACCACAGTCGTGGAGATCGTGCGCGAGCGGATGGTCGGTCCGGCCCGCCCGGCTGCCAAGAAGCGCGCCCGTGGCGGCCGCTCCCGCCGAGGCTGACACTTCGCGCCATCGGGCTTCCGGTCGGTGGGTTGCCTCGTTGTACCGGTACGGATGGACGAGGGGATGAGAACCCGACGTGGACCGGCCGCGCCCGTCCGCCGTAGGCTGACCGCGCGTCGATAGTGTGGAGCGGGTGACGGACGTCGCGGGTCTCCGACCGCTCCCGCGGGCCGTACGCTCCGGGTTGCGGGCGAGGATGCGGCAAGTTGACCGGGGCGCGGACCGACCATCCGAAGCGGGCAGGGATGACAGGTGCATGACGACGGCAGGTACGACGATCCACGCGTGACCGGGTCGACCAGCGATCCCGTTTCACGTGAAACCGACTACCCAAGCTGGTCGCCCGGCGCGACCGGGCCATCGACTCGACCCACCGACGGCGATCCGCCGGCAGCGCTCGACCCGCCGTCGGGCGCAGGGCGGCCGGAGGGCTCGGCCATTCCGGAGCCGGCGAGCGGTCGTCGGACGCCGGAGGCGTCGAGTCGACCGGTCAACGCCGCCGAGGTCCGATCGACAGCGGGTCGCCGCAACACCGCCGCGGCGGTTCGCTTCGAGCCGGCCGTCCCACACCAACCCACTGCGGCGGCCGTTCGGGACGCCGCGGCGGTGGTCGCCGACGCGCCGGTCGCTTCGACCGAGTCGTTGGCTGCCGTGGCGGCCGACCCCACGTACGTTTCACGTGAAACCCCGACGCGCGAAGAGGATGACCCACCGTTGGCTATGGAGGCGATGCGCGCCGTGCAGATCCTGAATCCCAGTGGCGAGGTGACCATGCCTCGACCGGACCGGACCCGGGTCATGTGCGTCGCCAACCAGAAGGGTGGCGTGGGTAAGACCACCACCACCGTCAACCTTGCGGTGGCGCTCGCCCTGCACGGCAACCGGGTGCTCGTGGTCGACCTAGACCCGCAGGGCAACGCCTCGACCGGGCTCAACGTCCCGCACCACACCGGCATCCCCGACGTGTACGACTGCCTCATCAACAGCGTGCCGCTGGCCGAGGTGGCACAGGCGGTCGAGGGCATCCCCAACCTGTGGTGCGTACCCGCGACCATCGACCTGGCCGGCGCGGAGATCGAGCTGGTGTCGGTGGTGGCCCGGGAGTCGCGCCTGGACCGGGCGATCGCCGCCTACCCGGGCGAGTTCGACTACGTCTTCATCGACTGCCCGCCCTCGCTCGGCCTGCTCACCGTCAACGCTCTGGTTGCCGCGCAGGAGGTGCTGATCCCGATCCAGTGCGAGTACTACGCGCTGGAAGGGCTCAACCAGCTGATCAACAACATCAACCTGGTACGCCAGCACCTCAACCCGAAGCTCGACGTCTCCACCATCCTGCTGACGATGTACGACCGCCGCACCCGGTTGGCCGACGCCGTCGAGCAGGACGTCCGGAACCACTTCGGCGACAAGGTCCTCCAGGCGGTCATCCCCCGCAACGTCCGGGTCTCCGAGGCGCCGAGCTACGGCCAGTCGGTGATGACCTACGATCCCGGTTCGCGGGGTGCCACGAGTTACTTCGAGGCCGCCCAGGAGATCGCCGAGCGGGGCGTCAAGGAGCCGGTGGGCCGGAATGCGTAGTGCGGACGAGTCGCTGGGAGGCGTGGCATGAAAAACCGTCCTCGGGGCGGTCTGGGTAGGGGCCTGGGGGCGCTGATCCCGACCGGGCCGGTGCCGGGTGCCGCTGGCACCGCGACGGCCGAGCCGGAGAACGAGCACCTGGACGACAGCGGCATCGACGCCGTCGCCGAGGTGCCCGCCGGAGCGCCAGTACGCGAGCCGGAGCCTGTGCTGAGCCCGGTGCCCGGTGCTCGATTCGCCGAGATCCCGGTCGACGCGATCATGCCCAACCCGAAGCAGCCCCGCCAGGTCTTCGATGAGGAGGCGCTGGAGGAGCTGAAGACCTCGATCCAGGAGGTCGGCTTCCTCCAGCCCATCGTCGTTCGGCAGCTCGACGACGAGAAGTACGAACTGGTGATGGGCGAGCGGCGCTGGCGGGCCGCCCAGGCGGTGGGGCGGGAGAGCATCCCGGCGATCGTCCGGGACACCCGTGATGACGCCATGCTCCGCGACGCCCTGCTGGAGAACATCCACCGGGCCAACCTGAACCCGCTGGAAGAAGCCGCCGCCTACCAGCAACTGCTGGAGGAGTTCGGGGCCACCCACGAGGAGTTGGCCCGCCGGATCGGCCGGAGCCGCCCGCAGATCTCCAACACCATCCGCCTGCTGAACCTGCCCGCGCAGGTGCAGCGCCGGGTTGCCGCCGGCATCCTCTCGGCGGGGCACGCTCGCGCTCTGCTGAGCCTCGACGAGGCGGAGGCGCAGGAACAGCTGGCCCTGCGGATCGTGGCCGAGGGACTGTCGGTTCGGGCGACCGAGGAGATCGTGGCCTTGGCGCTCAACGACGGGCCGGCGAAGGGCCAGGCCGCGAAACGCCGACCCAAGGCGCACGCGCCGGCCCTGACCGATCTCGCCGATCGGCTGTCCGACCGGTTCGACACCCGCGTGAAGGTGGACATCGGCCGGAGCAAGGGCAAGATCACGATCGAGTTCGCGACGGTGGACGACCTTGAGCGGATCGTCGGGATCATCGGAGTGCAGCAGGAGGAGGGCGGGGAGGACTGACCCCCCGCTCGCCCACGGCCGCGCCACCCACTGGGGGCGCGGCCGTTCTGCGTTCCGGGGTCGTCGCGTTTCACGTGAAACAGCCGGGCGGCTCTGATCGGCCGGTCGGCATGCCCTGTGGTTTCGTCGCCGTCCTCGGCTCCGCCCAGCAACCCGGCGTACCCCTCCGACGGCAGGAGGCATCGGCGGAAAGCGGTGAGCGGGATGGGTCGGTCGGGCCGGCTCGCACGCGGCACAGCACAATCCCCGGGCGGCGGGCGGCGGGCGG
>NZ_JAKKFD010000079.1 GCF_022229005.1 Micromonospora trifolii | reverse complement strand
ACCCGCCCCCCTTCCGATCTGTCGCGGGCCCGGTCGGCCTGCTCGCGCGCCCGGGCGGCGTCAGCGGCCTCGGCGCGGGTCCGCGCCGCGTCGGCGCGGGACTGCTCGATCTGACGCCGGACGTCCTGCACCTCGGCCTGCCACCGCCCGGCCCGCTCGGTCGCCTCGGCGGCGGCCCGGCTGGCCCGTTCGGACTCGGCGCGCAGCGCGTCACGTTCCACGCACAGGTCGGCCACCCGCTGCCGTTCGGCGTCGCGCTCCGTGCGCAGGTCCCGCGCCTCGGTGCGGGCCTGGTCGCGGTCGCGCTCGGCCTGGGCGCGCAACGCCTCGGCGGCGCTGGCATCGTGACGCGCCTTGTCGCGGGCGGCCTCGGCGTGCTGCGCCCGCTCGTCGGCGGCGGTGGCCTGCCGCTGCGCCAGCTCGGCGCGCTGGCGGGCGTCGTCGGCCTCGGCCCGGGCGTCGCGGGCCTGCTCGCGGGCGCGCGCCGTGTCGGCCGCCGCGGTCTCGGCGTCGTCGCGGGCCTCGTCGCGTTCGGTCTGCGCCGCCGCGATCTCGGTGGCGGCCTCCGCGCGGACCTGCGCGAGCTGGCGCTGCACACCCACCGGGGACAACTCGGCGTGCAGCGACTCGGTCAACGTCTCGACGATCTGGTCGAGGCGGTCCACCGCCTCCCAGGTGCGGGCCACCTGCCCGGGCAGACCGGGGGCGTTGCGGTGCCGCATACGGCTGTTGCGGGAGGCGCGCTGGCAGGCGCCGTCGTTGTCGCGGCAGTAGCGAAACGGTCGGCCCGCGCCGACCCGTTGCGCCACCGGCGCTCCACAGTGGGCGCAGGGGCGGGTCTCGGTGGTGTCGGGCTGGGCGTCCATCGAGGGCGAAGTCTAGTGCCGGCCGGTCAGCTCGTCGCCCGGGCCGCCGCGTCCAGGGTGTAGCGGCGTTGCAGCAGCAGCGCCGCGAGCATCGCCACCGCCGGCAGCAACCCGAAGCCGTAGCGGACCGCCGCGAGCGCGGCGTCCGGCTGCACCGGCGACTCACCGGCCGTCGAGGCCACGAAACCACCCACTGTCAGACACAGCGCGTACGCGTACGGGCCCAGGGCCGCGCCGGTGGCCTCGGTGGCGGTCCACACCCCGGTGTAGGTGCCGGCCCCGGTGGCGTCGGCGTTGCTGGCGGCGCGGATCACGTCGGGCAGCATCGAGAACGGCAGCAGTTGCATGCCGGCGAACGCCACCCCGAGCACCGCCACCGCGGCGACCAGCACCGGCAGGCCGGCCGGTCGGCCCACCGCCAGCACCAGGGAGCCGATCGCGAACGCGCCCTGCGCGCCGAGCAGCGCCCGTTGCTTGCCGACGCGTCGGGCCACCACCAGCCAGGCCGGGGTGACCAGCAGCGCCGGCGCCACGAACGCGGCCACCAGCACGGTGGTCAGGCCGGGGGCGCGCAGCTCGTACTCGGCGTAGTAGGGCACCCCGGCGAGCACCAGGTGCGTGGTGGTGGACATCGCCAGGTACGCGGCGACCAGCCACCGGAACTGCCTGTCGCGCAGCGCCGTGCGCAACGCGCGCCACCCGCCGTGACCGGCCGTGGTGCTGGCCGGTGCGGACCCGCGCAGCCGGGCGATGCCGGCGACACCGACCAGCATGGCCACCAGCATGCCCACGGCCAGGACCACGCCCATCCGCTGGTAGCCGCCCCGCGTCGCGGCGTCGCCGCCGGTGAGCAGTGGGGCCAGCAGCCCGGAGACCAGGATGCCCAGGGTCAGCACCACCATCCGGAACGCCATCAGCCGGGTGCGTTCGTGGTAGCCGATGCGCAGGTCGGCCGGGGTGGACAGGTAGGGGACCTGATAGGCGGCGAAGAGCAGGTTGCCGGCGATGAAGAACACCGCCACCCACGCCGCGGCCGGCGCGCCGGTCAGGCCGCCGGGCACCGCGAAGATCGCGGCGAACGCGACAGGCAGGGCGCAGCCGAGCAGCAGCAGGCGACGCCGGTCGCCGCGTCGGGTCTGCTCGACGTCGGCGCGGTGCCCCACCCAGGGGTGCAGCAGCACGTCGGCGACCTTCGGCAGCAGCAGCGCCAGGCCGGCCAGCCACGGCCCCACGGCCAGCACGTCGGTGAGGAAGTAGAGCAGCAGCAGGCCGGGCACTGTCACCCAGACACCCATGCCGAGCGAGCCGGCCGCGAAGCCCGCCAGGGGGCCGCGCGGCAGCGTCGCGTCGGTGGCGGCCGCGGGCCGCCGGTCCAGCCCGGTCATCGCCGCATCCTCTCCGCAATCCAACGGTTGCTGGATTCTAGGGGCAGAATGGCGGCCATGACCATGCCCCGCCGCCGCCCGGGTCGGCCCCGCCGCGACGAGAGCCGGCCGACCCGTGAGGTGGTGCTCACCGCGGCGACCGCCCTCTTCGCCGAGCGGGGCTTCGACGCCGTCGGGCTGCGGGAGGTCGCCGCCGCCGCCGGGGTCGACGTCGCCACTGTCGCGCACCACACGGGTACGAAGGCAGCGCTCTACGACGCGTGCTTCGCCCGGGTGTTCGCCGCCGAGCGGGACGTGCTGACCGAGGCCGCCGAGCAGGCCCGCGCCGCTCTCGACGCGGGCCCGGACGCGGCGCGACGGGCCCTGCACGAACTGGTCGACGTCTTCGTCGACTTCCTGGAGGACCGCCCCGAGACCACAGCGCTGTGGCTGCGCCGCTGGCTGGAGCCACAGCGGCACGCCGAGCTGGACCAGCGCTACGCCGACCCGTTGTACCGGCTGGTCGCGGAGCTGCTCACCGCCGCCGCGGCGACCGGGGCCCTCGCCGAGCCGACCCCGCACATCACAGTGCGGAGTCTGGTGTGGGCGACACACGGGCACGTGGTGGCGCTGGCCGCGGGCGCGCCCGGCGCTCGGGAGCGGCGCGAGTTCCGGGCGTTCGTGCATCGGCTGCTCGACGGGCTGTACGGATCAGCGACCCCTTGACGAGCCGCCGCCGCGCGACGATTATCCATCGGACGTTGGATTAATGGGGGCGGCAATGGGCGTACCACAGCGGGTGGCGGTGATCGGGGCCGGCGCCGCCGGGCTCGCCGCGGTCAAGGCACTGCGCGACGCCGACGTGCCAACCGTGGGCTTCGAAGCCGCCGAGCGGGTCGGCGGCCTCTGGGTGTACGGGGCACCCGACTCGCCCGCGTACCGCACGCTGCACCTCAACACCAGCCGTGGTCGCACCCAGTTCGCCGACCACCCGATGCCGAGCGACTGGCCCGACTACCCCGACCACCGTCGCGTCGCCGGTTACCTCGCCGACTTCGCCGAGCGTTTCGGGCTGGCCGACACCATCCGGCTGCGCCACACCGTCGAGCGGGTCACCCAGCATCCGGGCGGCACCTGGACGGTGGCCGCCAGCGGCCCGAGCGGCCCGGTCGAGGTCACCGTCGACGCCGTTGTCGTCGCCAACGGGCACAACCGGGTGCCCCGGCTGCCCGACCCCGGCTACCCCG
>NZ_JAKKFD010000078.1 GCF_022229005.1 Micromonospora trifolii | reverse complement strand
GAGGGCGCGGGGTGAGGGGCGCGATCGCGGGGTGAGGGCGCGCCGAGAGCGGGCCCTGGGAGTTCTCCGCTGCCGAAGCGTGCCGCCATCGTTGCATCTATACACTCAGTATATATACTGCGGGTGTATCGATGGCCGGGCGACCCGGTTCCGGCGTCGAGCAACCCAGGGGAGGACCAATGCCAACCGTGAAACCTGTTGGTGCACGGGGGATGACGCGCCGTGGCCTTGTCGGAGCCGCGCTGGCGGTCGGGGTCGGCGTACCGATGGGCGTTGCTGGCCGCGCCACGGCGGCCACCGCCGATTCGGGTCCGGTCCGGCTCACTCTCCCCCGGCCGACCGGGCCGTACCGCGTGGGTGTGGTGCCGTTGCACCTGGTCGACCGGTCGCGGCCGGAACCGCTGGCCGGGCCGGGGCGGTATCGGGAACTGATGGTCAGCGTCTGGTATCCCGCCCGCGACGAGCGGCGCTACCCGCGCTCCCCGTGGATGACAGCCGCTTCGATGCGCATGCTGCTGGACTCCGCCGGCTTCGACCCCCACGCCGCGCTGGCGCCGTTGACGGCCGGGCACGAGGGCGCCCCGGTGCGGCACTCCGGTCGACGGATGCCGGTGGTGCTGTACTCGCACGGCGCCGGCAGCCACCGTTCGGACACCACCATCGTGGTGCAGGAACTCGCCAGCCATGGGTACGTGGTGGTCACTGTGGACCACACGTACGACGGGTTCGGCGAATTCCCCGACGGCCGGGTCACCGTCCAGGAAGACGACTTTGATTCCACCCCGTGGACCTACACCCGGGACGTCCGGTTCGTCCTCGACCAGATCGCCGACCTCGCCGCCGGGGGCAACCCCGACGTCGACCACGCGCCGCTACCGGCCGGGCTGGGCGCCGCCCTCGACCTGAGCCGGATCGGCATGTTCGGCTGGTCGAAGGGCGGCACCGCGACGGCCCTGACCATGGGCACCGACCGGCGGATCCGAGCGGGGCTGAGCCTGGACGCCCCGATGCAGTCCCAGCCGCTGCCCGCCGTCGACCTGTACCGGCCGTTCATGCTGATGACGGCGGAGTTCACCCGGGCCGCGGAGCCCGCCGTCGCCGAGTTTTTCACGCACCTACGCGGATGGCGGCTCGACATCCAGGCCGACGAAGCGATCCACTCGTCCTACGGCGACAACCAGTGGCTGATACCGCAGCTGGCACGGCTCATCGGGATGAGCGACGAGGAGCTCGCCGGCTGGGTCGGCGCGCTCGACCCCGCCCGCGCGGTCCGCATCGGTCAGGCGTACCCGCTGGCTTTCTTCGACCTGCACCTGCGGCACCGGGGCGGCCACCTGCTGAGCGGCCCGAGCCGGTCCTTCCCCGAGGTGAGGTTCATTCGGTGACCCCATCCAGGGCGCGCCCCGGCTGAGCCGTTTGATCGACTCGGCTTTCTGGAAATCGGTGCGTCGCACGGGTCGGGACACCGCGACTTCCTGAAAACCGAGTCGATCAGCGCGGGCGCACGGCACCGCGCGCGTGAGCTAGAGGCGGATGCCCAGGAGGGCGTCGACAGTGTTCGCGAAGAGGGCGGGCGCTTCGGGGTCGTCGGTGGCGCCGGCGAGGGTCGCCTCGGCCCAGCGGTCGGCTGCGGCCAGCGCTCCGGGGGTGTCCAGGTCGTCGGCCAGGCGTGCGCGTACCTCGGCCAGCAGCTCGGCCCCGGACGGCCCGGCGGGCGCGGCGGCGGCCCGCCGCCAACGGTCCAGGCGCTCGTGCGCGGCGGTGAGCAGGTCGTCGGTCCAGGTGCGGTCGCTGCGGTAGTGCCCGGAGATCAGCGCCAGCCGGATCGCCATCGGGTCGACCTTGTCGGCGCGCAGCCGGGACACGAAGACCAGGTTGCCGCGGGACTTGGACATCTTCTCGCCGTCCAGACCGATCATGCCGGCGTGGACGTAGTGCTCGGCGAACGGCGCCTGGCCGGTGAGCCGCTCGGCGTGCGCCGCGGACGCCTCGTGGTGCGGGAACAGCAGATCGTTGCCGCCGCCCTGCACGTCGATCCGGTCGCCGAGCAGGTTGAGCGCGATCACGGCGCACTCGATGTGCCAACCGGGGCGGCCCGGGCCCAGCTCGCCGCCCGGCCAGGACGGCTCGCCCTCGCGGGCGCCGCGCCACAACAGCGGGTCCAGTGGGTCCCGCTTGCCGGCCCGGTCGGGGTCGCCGCCGCGCTCGGGGAAGATCTCCAGCATCTGCTCGCGGGTCAGGTTCGACTCGTAGCCGAAGCGGGGCGTGGCGGAGATGTCGAAGTAGACGTCGCCGGTGCCGTCGTCGAGCCGGTACGCGGCGCCGTCCTTGAGCAGAACCTCGACCTTGTCGGCGATGTCCGGGATCGACTCGACAGCGCCCACGTAGTGCGCTGGCGGGATGATCCGCAGCGCCTCCATGTCCTCCCGGAACAGCGCCGTCTCGCGCATCGCCAGGACCACCCAGTCCTCGCCGTCGCGGGCGGCCCGCTCCAGCAGTGGGTCGTCGATGTCGGTGACGTTCTGCACGTAGCGCACCGGGCGGCCGGCGTCGCGCCACATCCGCTGCACCAGGTCGAACGTGATCATGGTGGCGGCGTGGCCGAGGTGGGTGGCGTCGTACGGGGTGATGCCGCAGACGTACATGCTTCCCGCGTCGGCCGGCTCACTCGGGTGGACACCCTGCCGCGCCGAGTCGTACAACGCCAGTGGCTCGCCCCTGCCCGGCAGCCGTGGCACCTCGTGTCCCGCCCAAGACTCCATGGGATCAGCCTAGCCAGCCCTACGACGACGCCGGAGCGCCCCACGGGTGATCAAGATGACAGCGGGTCACATGGGCGGCCAGGGCATCGCCGGCCAGTCCTCCGGAGGCTGGGGGAAGCAACCGGTCTCGCGCAGCCGGTCGACCCGGGCGGCCACCTCGGCCACCTCGCTGATCGTCAGATGGTCGGCCAGCTCCGCGCCGAGCGGCCCGGCGACCTGCCCGGCCAGCGCGTCGAGCATCTCCACGGCGTCCGCCGGCAACCGCTTGCCGGCCCAACCCCAGAGCACCGTCCGCAGCTTGTCCTCCACGTGGAAGCTCACCCCGTGGTCCACACCGTAGATCCGGTCGTCGGCACCGACGAGCACGTGGCCGCCCTTACGGTCGGCGTTGTTGAGCACCGCGTCGAGCACCGCGAGCCGGGCCAGCCGTGGGTCGTCGGCGTGGGCGAGGGCGTACGCGGCGCCGTCGTCGTCCCGGGCGGCGGCGATGGGGATCCAGCGTGGCGGCAACTCCCCGGCGGGCAGGAAACCGACGAGCGGTTCGGCGTCCTCCGGCTCGTCGATCCACAGCTGGCAGGAGCCGGGGCCGAACGGGCCGCCCCGCAGCACTGTGGGCGGCACCAGGTCCCATCCGGTGGCCCGGGAGACCAGGTACGCCGAGACCTCCCGACCGGCCAGTGTGCCGTCGGGGAAGTCCCAGAGGGGGCGCTCGCCCCGGACCGGCTTGTAGACGCAGCGAGCGGTCAGCCCGTCCAGGGTCAGGATGCCGCGCAGCGTCGTGTTCGACGCGTCGACCAGCCGACCCTCCAGGTCGAGGACGCCGTCACGCAGCAGCCGCAGCGCGGCGTCGCCGTCCTGGCGAGGCTGGAGGCCGGACGAGGTCACCGGTGGTAACCGTTGTGCCGCGGGCAGAGGTGCCCGGCGGGGTCCAACGGTTGGCCGCAGAGCGGGCACGGTGGCCGGCCCGCGTTGACCACTCGCCGGGCCCGCTCGATGAACTGGCGGGTCGCCTGCGGGGTGAGCCGGACCCGGAGCCGATCCAGGTCCTCGTCCGGCTCGTCGTCCTCGTCGTCGTCCTCGTCCTCGTCGTCCTCGTCGCCGAGCTCGACCTCGGGCTCCACCTCGCCCGCGGCGATCGCCTCGATCACCACTGTCGCGGTGTCCACGTCGAAGGCCAGCCCGAGCGTCCCGACCCGGAACTCCTCGTCGACGGGAGTGTCCAGCGGCTCGTTGTCGCCGATCACCGGCGCCAGCTCGGGCAGGTCCACCCCGAAGCGACGCTGCGCCTCGGTGAGCAGCTCCTCCAGCTTCTCGGCGAGCAGGGACACCTGGACCTTCTCCAGCGCGACGCTGACCAGCCTGCCGCCGCCGCGGGCCTGCAGGAAGAACGTGCGCTCCCCCGGCGGCCCGACAGTCCCGGCGACGAACCGCTCCGGCGGTTCGAAGGCGTGCACCTGGTGGGTCATACCCACGACCCTATCCGGCCCGCCTTGGCATCGCGCACCCCACCGACGCGAATCGCCGCAGCGGCGACGCGCCCGGCGTACCAGGGGCTAAACCCGGGCGTGGCGGCCTTTCTGGCGTGCGCTGACGCCCCGAACGGGGGCGGTGTCGTGACGCGCCTCACCGCGATGCACCCGCCCCACCGCCGACTGCCGCGTCCGAGTCGGCCACGCGGTTCGCGCGGCGACGCCGCTTGGCAGGCGGCGGCACCAACGCCGCCAGGTCGCCACCGGTGTCGTTGAGCCGCACCAGAAACGGACGCAGCGGCGTGAACCGGATCGCCGTCACCGACGCCGGGTCGGCCACGATCCGCTGGAAGGCATCCAGGTGTACGCCGAGCGCGTCCGCCACGATGGCCTTGATCACATCGCCGTGGCTGCACGCCAACCAGACCGCCTCGGGCCCGTGCTCGGCGTTCACCCGGGCGTCCCAGGAACGCACCGCCGCCACGGCACGCGCCGCCATCGCCGCCATCGCCTCCCCGCCCGGGAAGACCGCGGCGCTGGGGTGCTGCTGGACCACCGGCCAGAGCGGCTCCTTGGCGAGCTTCTTCAGCGGCTGCCCCTCCCAGCTGCCGTAGTCGCACTCGATCAGCCCGTCCTCGACCACCGGGGCGGCCTGCGGGAGCGCCAACTCCAGGGTCTGCCGGCAGCGGATGAGCGGGCTGGTCACCACGGCGGCCAGCGGCACCGCCCGCAACCGCTCGCCGACCGCTGTGGCCTGGGCGCGCCCGGTGTCGTCCAACTCGACCGGTTGCCGGCCGGCCAGGCCGCCATCGGCGTTCGCCGTGGTTCGGCCGTGTCGCAGAAGAAGAAGGGTCGCCACGGGACCACCCTATGACCTGGCCCCCGAGCCGGGCCGTCG
>NZ_JAKKFD010000077.1 GCF_022229005.1 Micromonospora trifolii | reverse complement strand
CGACGGTGGGGGTTGTCCGGTCGGCTGATGGGTGTGGGATGTGGTGGTGGGCCGATCTCAACGGGACAAACCAGCAGTTCCGCTTGGCCGACTCGGACGGCGGCTATGTCCGGCTGATCAACCGCAACAGCAACAAGGCCGTCGAGGTGCAGGGGTCGTCCACAGCCGACGGCGGCAACGTCGTGCAGTACGCCGACTGGAACGGCACCAACCAGCAGTGGCAGCTCGTCCAGGTGGGCGGCAGTAACCCGCCGCCGTCGGGTGGTAGCGGATGCGGCAAGGCGCCGACGCTGGCCAGCGGCACGCACACGATCCAGAGCAACGGCAAGAGCCGGACCTTCATCCTCCGGGTGCCGGCGAACTACAACAACAGCAACCCGTACCGGCTGATCTTCGCCTTCCACTGGCGCGGCGGCACCATGCAGGAGATCTCCTCCGGCGGCACCAGCGGGACCCCGTGGTCCTACTACGGGCAGCAGGAGCAGTCGAACAACAGCGCGATCCTGGTCGCACCCCAGGGGTTCGGCAACGGCTGGGGCAACTCCGGCGGTGAGGACATCGTCTTCGTCGACGACATGATCAGCCGGATCGAGAGCAGCCTCTGTGTCAACCCGAGGCAGCGGTTCGCGCTCGGCTTCAGCTGGGGTGGCGGCATGAGCTACGCCGTCGCCTGCGCCCGGGCCAACGTCTTCCGGGCCGTAGCTGTCATCTCCGGTGGGCAGATCAGCGGCTGCAGTGGCGGTACGCAGCCGATCGCGTACTTCGGGCTGCACGGCATCTCGGACAATGTCCTGGGCATCTCGGGTGGCCGGGCGTTGCGCGACACGTTCGTCCGGAACAACGGCTGCACCGCACAGAGCCCGCGCGAGCCGGCGGCCGGCAGCCGCACGCACGTCACGACCACGTACGCGGGTTGCCGGTCTGGTTATCCGGTGCAGTGGGCCGCGTACGACAACGGCCACATGCCGGGCCCGGTGGACGGCACCTACGCCGAGAGCGGTATCACCACCTGGACCAAGGGTGAGATCTGGAGGTTCTTCGCCCAGTTCTCGTGACACCTGCCGGGCACAGTTGGCGGCGCCTGCTCCCGTACCTCCGGGGGCGGGCGCCGTCCGTTGCCCGCGACGGTCAGCGTTCGAGGCGGACCGGGCTCCCCGAGCCACTGCGACGGACCAACCAGGCCTCGGTGATGTGAGTGAACATCGCCTCGGCGGCGCCGTTGGGGTCGTGGGCCGCGATGCGTTCGTAGATGCGTCGGTGACCCTGGTTGGACGCCACGCACAACGCGCGTTCGGTCCGGCCCATGTACCGGGCGGTGTTGATGACCTGGCTCTCCAGCGCGCGGACGACGCCACGGGCGATGCGGTTCCCGGATGCCTGCATGATCGTGTCGTGGAAGGCCCGGTCGTGGTCGTGGTAGGTGACGTGGTCGTCGACGAGTTCGTCCATCCGGTCCACCATGGCCCGCAGCCGATCGACTGTCTCGCTGTCGGCTCGGCGGGCGGCGACGTTCGCCATGTCGGACTCCAGCACCCGCCGGGTGACGACCAGGTCGTCGAGGATGGCGAGACTGTCGTCCACAGCGATGGTGGCCGCGAGGACGAGCTCGTCGAGCATGTCCCAGTGTGACGGTGGGGTGACCATGGTGCCGGCACCCTGGCGGACCTGCACCAGCCCCTTCTCCTGCAGGATCTTCACTGCTTCCCGGACGACGGTCCGGCTCACGCCGAAGGTCTCGCAGAGGATCGGCTCGGGGGGCAGAGACGTCCCGGACGGGTGTACGCCGCGGACGATGCGCTCCACCAGTTCGGCGGTGACCGCCCTGGCGAGGTTGGTCGGCCGACGCACCCACGCCGGGGTCGCCGGGCTGTTCAGGGCTGTCTCCTGCGGTGGCGTCATGTCCCCCTCCGAATGGCTCGCCGTGGCACGACGTCTGGGTCAGTGTACGGCCGACTGTTGACGTCACACGTCATACGAGTTACCTTCCGGTCAACATTTGGCTCGCGGGACACCCGCCGGCCACCCCCCATATAGAGGTGACAATCGATGAGACAGCGCGCAATATGGTCGGCCGTCCTCGTTGTGGGCCTGGCCCTGGCCGGTTGTGGAAGTGCTAGCGATTCGGGCAAGTCAACCAGCTCGGACGGCAAGTTGGTCGTGTGGGACTGGAAGTCCGGCGAGCCGTTCGCCAAATCCTATCTGGAGAAGGCCAAGGCCGACTTCAAGAAGAAGCACGCCGACGTCGAGGTCGAGTTCGTCGCGCAGCCCTTCGACCAGTACTACACCCTGCTCGGTGCGGCGATCCAGTCCGGCAAGGGCCCGGACGTGATGCTGTTCAACGGTGGCGGCCAGATCCGCGACCGGGTGGACGCGCTGGTGCCCCTCGACGACTACGTGGCCGAGGACAAGCAGCGGTTGGCCGGTTGGGAGGCATTCGCCAAGGACGGCAAGACCTACGCCGCCCCGGTGACGCTGCAGGGCTACCCCATCTACTACAACAAGGAAATCTACCGGAAGGCGAACCTCGACCCGGCGAGCCCGGCCACCACGTGGGACAAGTTCGTCGCCGACTGCGCCGCCATCGCCAAGGCCGGCTCCAAGTGCTTCGCCCTCGGCAACAAGGAGGGCGTCGGCATCCAGTTCTGGCTCTCCAGCCTGGGCTCGACCACCCTCACCGCCGCGGAGTACGACGCCTGGATCGCCGGCAAGCGCGACTGGAACTCGGCAAACGTCAAGCGGATCTTCCAGACCTGGAAGGAGTCCGGCGACAGGAAGATGAACAGCGACGGGGCCAACTCGACCGCCATGTTCAACGACTCCTTCGCGCTCTTCCAGTCCGGCAAGGCCGCGCACGTCATGGGTCTGATGTCGGACGTGGGGCACTGGCAGGACTTCAACGAGTTCCTGACCGCGGAGAAGCTCGGCGTCATGAAGGCCCCGGTCGTCACCGCCGGCACCACCCCGAGCCTCCCGTACGACGGTGGCATCGGCTACGCGGTCGCCAAGTGGACGAAGGACCCGAAGGTGGCGGCCGACCTGGTGCGCTCCCTGAGCTCGGCCGAGGCGTTGAAGGCCTTCTACGCCGACGCCGGCGCGATCGCCGCCGACACCACCATCGACGTGTCGGCGGGCGGGCCCGCGGTCTCCACGATCGTCAGCGAGCTGAAGAGCGGCAAGCCCGCTCTGCACGTGGCGCTCTCCTCGAAGACGCTGGACCTAATGGGGCGCCTCTCCCAGCAGCTGCTCAGCGGTTCGATCACCGTCGACGAGGTGGTGAAGCAGTTGGCCGCTTCCGACCAGGCGGGCTGACCTCGTGCCGATGGGAAACACGCAACCGTCGGTCCGTCCGGCTTCGGCCGGACGGGCCGGCGGGGCGGCGGTCACCTCCGCCGCGCATCGGAGTGGCGCACGACCCCGTCGCACCCGTGGTGGCCTGAGGGCCGAGCGCTACGCCCCCTACATCCTGGTCCTCCCGGCCGTCCTGATCATCGTGCTGCTGCGGCTCTACCCGCTGCTCCTCGGCGTCAACTTCTCCTTCACCGGCGACGGTGAGCAGAACGGGACGGCTGTCGGCTTCGGCAACTACCGCGAGCTCTTCGCCGACCCGTTGTTCCAGACCGCGCTGAAGAACGTCGGACTGCTGGTGCTTCTGCTGCCGGTGGCGGTGGCGATCCCCGGTCTGCTCGCGACGTTCATCTACCTTCGGGTGCCGGGCCACCGCTTCTACCGCAGCGTCTACTTCTTCCCGGCGGTGCTGTCGCCGGTCATCGTCGGTGCGATCTTCAACCTGCTGCTCGCCTTCGACGGCCCGCTCAACGCCGTGCTCGGGTCGTTCGGTATCGGTCCGGTTGACTGGCTCGGTGACCCGGACATCGCGATGTTCATGGTGGTGGGCGTGCATATCTGGGCCACCTTCGGGATGGCCCTGGTGGTGTTCCTCGCCGGCTTCGCCACGCTGGACGCCGCGCTCCTGGACGCCGCACGGGTGGACGGGGCGACGCTCCGCCAGGTCGTCTGGCACGTGATCATCCCGGCCCTCTCGCGCACCATCCAGTTCGTCTTCGTGACCACGATGATCGGGATGCTGACCTCGATGTTCGGCCTCCTCTACATCATGACCAGCGGCGGGCCGGAAGGGTCGACGTACCTGCCGGAGTTCTACATCTGGAAGCAGCAGGGCCAGATGAACCGTCCGGCTCTCGCGTCGGCAGCCTCGACGATCCTCTTCATGATCATGCTTGTCGTGGGGCTTCTCCAGATCAAGCTGCTCGAACGATCCGGAAAGGAGGACTGATGTCTCGCCTCCGCCTGGGACGGTGGCTGGTCGCCATCCCCATGTCGCTGCTCGCCCTGGCGACGATCTACCCCCTGCTGTTCACCGCCAACGTCGCGATGAAGACCCGGCGTGACTACATCCTCGACCGGTTCGGCCTGACCGACGCGCTGCGCTTCGAGAACATCAGCACGGCGTGGAACAGCGTCGGCATGGGCCGTTACTTCGTCAACTCGTTGTTCGTGGTGACGGTGTCGGTGCTCCTGCTGCTGCTGTTCGGGTCGATGGCCGGCTTCGCCCTGAGCCAACTGCGGTTCCGCGGCTCGTCGGCGTTGTTCCTGGGTTGCCTCGCGGGGCTCTTCATCCCGTTCCAGGTGATCATGGTGCCGCTCGCCCGGATCATGGCCGATACCGCGCTCATCGACACGTACCCGGGCCTGATCCTGGTCTACGTGGCCCAGTTCCTGCCCTTCACGGTCTTTCTCATGACGAGTTACTACAAGGGCATTCCGCCGGAGATCGTCGACGCCGCGCGGATCGACGGCAGCACCGTGTACGGCGTGTACCGCCGGATCATGCTGCCGCTGGGCACCCCGGCGCTGCTGTCGGTCGGCATCCTCAACGCCCTGTTCTGCTGGAACGACGTTCTCATGGCGCTGGTGATGATGCCCTCGGCCGATCACCGGACGCTCATGATCGGGGTGACCTCGCTGCGCGGGCAGTACTCCGACAACATCCCCACCTTCGCCTCCGGGGTGCTGATCGCCGCGATACCCGTCCTGTTGGTCTACCTGTTCCTCCAGCGCCAAATTGCCGACGGCGTGGCCGCCGGTTCCACGAAGGGTTGACATGCGGATCACGGGATATCGGACGCTCTCCACGGTCCAGGAATGGGGCCGACCAGTCGGCGACGCCAACGGCGTGTTCGCCGACGGGGTGGTCCCGGTCTCGATCGTCATCGTCGACACCGACGAGGGCATCTCGGGAGTCGGTCTCGGGCCGCACGTCGAGATCGAGCGGATCTTCCCAGCCATCGAGGGTGAAGACCCCCGGGCCGTGACGTCCCTGTACGACCGCATGTTGCGGCACACCTTCAAGGCGGGCCACGCGGGGCCGGTGTTCGGCACCATCGGTGCCCTGGACACCGCACTGTGGGACATCAAGGCGCAGGCCGCCGGCGAGCCGCTGTGGCGCCTGCTGGGCGGACGGGACCGGCGGGTCACCGCCTACGCGTCCGGGCTGGACATCGGGCTCACCGACGACGAACTCGTCGCGGAGTACGAGGTCTACGCGAGCCACGGTCTGCGAGCGGCCAAGCTCAAGGGCGGCCTCGACATCGAGCGCGATCGGCACCGCCTGGGCCTGGTCAAGGACGTCCTGACCGAGGCGGGGCACGGTCGACGACCGGGCCTGATGCTCGACGTCAACGAGGCGTGGACCCGCAAGCAGGCGGTCCGGCACGTCTGCGAGCTGGAACGCACACTGGACCTCATCTGGATCGAGGAGCCGGTGCGGCGCTGGGACGCCGAGGGTCTCGCCGCGGTCAGCCGAGGCGTGTCCGCGTCGGTCGCCACCGGTGAGAACCTCACCGGGCTCGAACAGTACCGTCCGCTGATCGCCGCCGGCGCGGTCGACATCGTCCAGATGGCGGCCGTCTGGGGGGTCACCCACTTCCTGCGGGCGTCCGCCCTGGCCCACGCCCACGACCTGCCGGTCAGCCCGATCGGCAACAGCCCGGTCGGGCTGCTGCACGCCGCTACCTCGGTGCCGAACCACCTGACCAGCGAGTTGCAGGACCTGCACGCGCCGGTTGGTGTCTCCATCGACCTGCACGTCGAGGATGGCGCCTTCATCCTCGGCGACTCACCCGGGCTGGGGGTCCGGGTGGACGAGGAGCGGATCCGGGCGGTCAACCGCCGCCCGCAGGCGCAGACGGCCGACAGCCCCAACGTCCGGCCGGAGCGGGCCGGACGACGGCTGCTGGCCGGGGTCGATGGGGTGATCCCCACCCGCCAGGTGCCTGTCGTGCCGCTGAACTCCCGTAACGAGGTGTCGCCGACCGTACGGCACTGAGCTGACCACCAGAACAGGAAAGGCGTGGGTGCATCGCGACGGCGGTGCACCCACGACCATGCCCGGTCGGCACGATTGACGTACCGACCGTCGAGACGGAGGAACGATGAAGGCAGTCGTCTACCGGGGAGCGCGACACCTCGGAATCGAGAACCGCGACCCGGAGCCACCGGGCCCCGGCCAGGTACGGATCGAGGTGGCGTACACCGGGATCTGCGGTACGGATCTGCACATCTACCACGGGGACATGGATGCCCGGGTCGGTGACTCCGCCATCATCGGGCACGAGATGTCCGGGCGGATCGCGGCCGTCGGCGAGGGCGTGACCGGTTGGAACATCGGTCAGCCCGTGACCGTGATGCCGACCCGACCCTGTGGGCGCTGCGCCGCCTGCCAGCGGGGCAACTCCCACGTCTGTCACGCGATGAACTTCCTGGGCATCGACTCACCGGGTGCCATGCAGTCCTCCTGGACCGTGCCGGTGGAGTTGGTCCTGCCGCTTCCGGAGGAGTTGCCCCTCGACCACGCGGCGCTCGTCGAGCCGGTGGCGGTCGCTGTGCACGACGTACGCCGGGGGAACGTGACCGCCGACGACCAGGTGGTAGTGGTCGGTGGTGGGCCGGTCGGCGTCCTCATCGCCACCGTCGCGCGGAGCCGCGGCGCGCGGGTGCTCCTCGTCGAGCCGGACCCGTTCCGGCGCGAGGTGGCCGAGGGGATCGGGATCGAGGCGGTCGACCCGCGGGCGACCGATGTCGTGGCGCTTGTCAACGACCGTACCGATGGCGCGGGCGCCGACATCGCCTTCGAGGTGTCCGGCGCGCCGGCCGGCGTCACCACGGCGGTCGACGTCCTCACCACTCGCGGGCGGCTGGTCATGGTGGCGATCCATCCCCAGCCCCGCGAGGTCAACCTGCACCGGTTCTTCTGGCGTGAGCTGGAACTCCTCGGTGCCCGGCTGTATCAGCGCGACGACATGGTGGAGGCGATCCGGTTGGTCGCCTCGGGCGCGATCCCGGCACGGCAACTGATCTCCCGGGTCGAGCCGGTCGAGGCGGCCAGCGCGGCCTTCGAGGCGCTGGAGGGTGGCGGCGTCATGAAGGTGCTGCTCGATGTGCGGGAGGGTAACCAGTGATGGCGCTGTTCGACCTGTCCGGCCAGACCGCCGTCGTCACCGGGGCGCGGCGCGGTATCGGCCTCGCCATGGCCGAGGCCCTGGCCCTGGCCGGTGCCGACATCGTGGGCGTCTCCGCCCAGCTCGAAGCGGAGGGCAGCGAGGTCGAACGCCGGGTACGCGCCACCGGTCGCCGCTTCACGGCGCTGCGGGCGGACCTCGGCGACCGGGCGGCAGTGCACCGGTTGGCCCGGGACATCGTTGCTCTCGGGCCGGTCGACATCCTGGTGAACAACGGCGGCACCATCGCCCGGACCCCGGCCGCGGAGCACCCGGACGAGATGTGGGACCACGTCATCGAGGTGAACCTCAGCAGCCAGTTCATCCTCAGCCGGGAGATCGGCCGGACGATGGTCGAGCGCGGTCGGGGGAAGATCATTTTCACAGCGTCGCTGCTGAGTTTCCAGGGCGGTATCACCGTCCCCGGTTACGCCGCGTCGAAGTCGGGCGTTGCCGGCCTCACCAAGGCGCTGGCGAACGAGTGGGCGGCCCACGGAGTGAACGTCAACGCCATCGCGCCCGGCTACATCGCCACCGACAACACCCAGGCGCTGCGCGACGACCCCGACCGCAACCAGGCGATCCTCGGCCGGATCCCGGCCGGGCGGTGGGGCCGGGCCGACGACCTCGGCGGCGCCACGGTGTTTTTGGCGTCGACCGCGTCGGACTACGTCAACGGCGTCGTGTTGCCCGTCGACGGCGGCTGGCTGGGCCGATGACTGGCGCACAGGAGCCCGGGCACGCCGGGATCGTCGACGCGCACCACCACCTCTGGGTCCGCGCCCGGCACCCGCAGCCGTGGATCGACCCGGTGACCATGGCGGCCATCGACGCCGACTTCGAACCCGCCGATCTCGCGCCGCTGGCCCGGGCGGCCGGGGTCACCGCGACAGTGGTGGTGCAGTCCGTCGCCTCCGACACGGAGACTGTCGACCTGCTGGAAGTTGCGGCCGACGACACACTCGTCCGTGGTGTCGTCGGCTGGGTGGACCTGACCGCCGCCGACGTTGCGGAGCGCCTCGACGGTCTGCGGGCAGCCCGAGGTGGGGAACGCCTCGTCGGCATCCGCCACCTCGTGCAGTCCGAGAGCGATCCGGCGTACCTGGACCGTCCCGACGTGCGTCGGGGGATCGCGGCGGTGGGCGCCGCCGGCCTCGTCTTCGACCTGCTGGTACGCCAACACCAGCTCCCCATGGCCGCGCGTCTCACGCGCGACCTGCCCGAGGTGAACTTCGTCCTCGACCACCTGGGCAAGCCCGCGCTGGGCAGTCCGGAGATGGCCGAGTGGAGCCGGGATCTGCGGTCGTTGGCGGCCTCGCCCAACACCACGGCGAAGCTCTCCGGGCTGGTGACGGAGGTGCCGCTCCCGCACTGGACGGCGGCTGACCTTCGACCCGCCGTCGAGGACGCTCTCGACGCGTTCGGGCCGGACCGACTGATGTTCGGCTCGGACTGGCCGGTCTGTCTTCTCGCCAGTTCGTACCAGCTGTGGGTCGACACCCTGGCGGAGCTGCTGGAGGGCCAGGACGGGACCGGCCGGGCGTCGGTCTGGGGCGGGACGGCACGCCGCGTCTACGGGCTGGAGCCGTCATGATGGCGCGCGCACTGCCGCGCCGCCCGCAGCTACGGCTCACCGAGCTGGGCTTCGGCGCGGCGCAGGGGGGCAACCTGTACCGGACGACGACGGACGAGGAGTTCCCCTCGGCGGTCGACGCCGCGTGGGAGGCGGGCGTCCGGTACTTCGACACCGCGCCGCACTACGGTCTCGGGCTGTCCGAGCGCCGCCTCGGCGCCGCGCTGCGCCAACGGCCGCGCGACGAGTACGTGGTGTCGACGAAGGTCGGTCGACTCCTGGTGCCGTCGCCCCAGGACGCGCACCTGCGGGACTCCGACGGGTTCGATGTGCCCGCCACCCACCGGCGGGTGTGGGACTTCAGCCGCGACGGCGTGCTCCGCTCCATCGAGGCCAGCCTGGAGCGGACCGGGCTGGACCGGATCGACGTCGTCTACCTGCACGACCCGGACGACCACTGGGAGCAGGCCGCCCACGAGGCCGTGCCCGCCCTGATCGACCTGCGGGACCAGGGCGTCGTGGGCGCCATCGGTGCTGGCATGAACCAGTCGGCGATGCTGGCGCGGTTCGTCCGGGAAACCGACGTGGACGTGATGATGTGCGCCGGGCGGTACACGCTGCTCGAACAGGGCGCGGCCGCCGACCTGCTGCCGGCCGCCGAGAACCGAGGGGTGGGAGTTGTCATCGCGGGCGTCTACAACTCGGGGTTGCTCTCGCGGGACCGCCCGCCGGCCGACGCCGTCTACAACTACCAGCAGGCCCCGGCGGCGCTGATCGAGCGGGCGCGGCGGATCGCCACTGTCTGCGAAACGTACGGGGTGACACTGCCGCAGGCCGCCCTCGCCTTCGTCCGCCGGCACCCGGCAGTGGTGTCGACGGTGGTCGGCGTGCGCAACGAGGCGCAGGCGGTCGAGACGGTGCGACGGTCCGGGATCGTCGTGCCGGAGGAGTTGTGGGACGACCTGGCGGCGGCCGGGCTGCTCGCCGTGCCGCCCGGTCGGCCTGCCTGATCGACGACGACGTCCCGGTCGGGACCGGCTCCGTTTGCTCGGATACCGGTCCCGACCGGGACGTCAGTTGTTTACCGCTACAGCCGCCGGGTCACACTGCGGTGAACCGCCACTGCTGGTTGGCGGCGCTGTGGCAGGTCCACTGCAACAGTCGGGCGCCGTCGGTGGTGGCGGCACCGTTGACGTCCACGCAGAGCCCGCTCAGCACGTTGCGCACCGTGTACACGCCGGAGGTTCCCGTCGCGGTGGCGGTGAACTTCTGCTGGTTGCCGTTGTTGCAGGTGGCCTGCTGGAGGAAGGCACCCGCAGCCGTGGAACTGCCGACCACCTCGACGCACTTGCCGCTGTGCACCGCCTTCAGGTAGACCGCGCCGCTGCCGGCGTCGACCGCCTGCCACCTCTGGTTGTTGGCACCGGTGTTCGCCCACTGGGTGATCTGGGCGCCGTCGGCGGTGGAGACACCGCTGACGTCCATCAGCTTGTTGCTGTGCTGCGCCGTGACGGTGTAGGTCTTGCCCGCCAGGCCACCGCCGGTGCCGGTGCCGGGTGTTCCGACGCCGTTGCCGCCGAAGGTGTGCGAGTCCAGATCGAACGAGTTGCTGCTGTTCTTGAACACCATGTAGAGCGTCTGTGTCCCGCTGAGCGCGGCGACGCTCACCGGAGTCGTGGACTGGTAGTTGTCCCAGCCGCCCGTACTGGGCACCGTGGTGGTGGCCAGCAGGGTGCCGGTCGGCGAGCCGGCGCGCAGCTCGATCGAACCGCCACCGGAAGGCGACGACACCCGGTAGCTGACTGTCGAAATGCCCGACAGGTTCATCGGGCTGAACGCGATCCAGTCGTTGGTGGAGATGTCACCGATGCGCTTGGTGCTCTCCGCGGCGGCCTGGTCGACGACCCGGATGCCGGACTGGCTGCTGAAGTACTCGGACTGCTTGTGCTTCGGTTGCAGGATCGCCTGCGCGGTGCCGGTGAGCGGGGACCCGCCTCCCGAGCCGCCGTTGTCGGTGTACCGCGCGTTCAGCACGTAGAACAGGTTGGCGCCATCCGGGTGCCCACCGAGCAGGTCGGTGGAGATGGTGCCCGAGCAGCCCGGGTACTCAGTGGTCTCGTGAGCGTGGTCGTCGTGACCCAGTGCCGGGTTGAGGATGACCTTCGAACAGTCGACAGTGCCGCCGTCCGGATCGGTCACGGTGATCTGGTACGACACCTTGTCGCCGAAGGTCAGCATGCCTCCGTTGCCCGGTGTGGTGATGGTGACCACCGGGGCGCTGTTGCCGACGGTGATCGGGACGTTGGCGAAGCCGGTCTTACCGGTGCTGTCGGTGACCTTCAACTGGGCCGTGTAGTTGCCGTTGGAGGTGTACGTCTTCGACGGGTTGGCCGCCGTCGAGGTGGTGCCGTCGCCGAACGTCCACAGGTAGCTCAGCGTGTTGCCGTCCGGGTCGGACGTGCCCGCGCTGCTGAACTGGACGGTGAGCGGCGAGGTGCCGCTGGTGGGTGTGCCGGTGGCCTTGACGATCGGGGACCGGCCGCCCTGGATGTAGTCGATCCGGTAGAGCCCGGAGTCGCTGTTGCCGCCACCGAAGTTGGTGCCCCACTCCAGCAGGTAGAGCGAGCCGTCCTTGCCGAACTCCATGTCCATCGGCTTGTTGAACCCGCCACCGGGCAGGAACGGGTTGGTGCGGGTCACCGCGGTGGAGGAGTCGAAGTGCACCTCCTTGATGTAGCTGCGCGACCACTCGTAGAAGAAGTGCACCCCGTCGTAGTACGGCGGGAACTTCGTGGCGGACGGGTTCGATGCGTCGTACCGGTAGACCGGGCCGCCCATCGGCGCGGAGCCGCCGGAGCCCAGCTCCGGGAAGGTCGTCGAGGCGGGGTAGCCATACCAGATGTTCGGCATGACGACCGGCTTCAGGCTGGTCAACCCGGTGTTGTTGGGCGAGTTGTTGACCGGCGCGGAGCAGTTGAACTTCGAGCCGACGACGCCGGTGTCGGGGTTGAACGGCGCGTAGGGCTGGTTGTTGCCGTGGCAGAACGGCCAGCCGTAGTTGCCGGGCGTCTTGATCACGTTCAGCTCGACCAGGCCCTCCGGGCCACGGTTGGTGGTGGGCGGGTTGCGGTCCGGGCCGTAGTCGGCCAGGTAGACCCAGCCGGTGGCCGCGTCGATCGAGAAGCGGAACGGGTTGCGGAAGCCCATCGCGTAGATTTCCGGCTTGGTCTGCGCCGTGCCCTGGGGGTAGAGGTTGCCGGACGGGATGGTGTAGCTGCCGCTGGCTCCGGGGCGGATACGCAGCAGCTTGCCGCGCAGGTCGTTCGTGTTGCCCGCGGTCCGGGCGGCGTCCAGGTTGGACTTGCCCGAGCGCCAGTCCAGCGGGGCGTAGCCCTGCCAGTTGGGGTCGAGGTTCGGGGGCGTGTCGTCGCCGGTGCCGATGTAGAGGTTGCCGTCCGGACCGAACTCGATGTAGCCGCCGGTGTGGCCGGGCTCCGGGAAGGTCCGGTCCCGGTACGCCGGGATGTCGATGATCGTCACGCCGCTGGACGTGTTCAGCGTGTCGCCGCTCATTGTGAAGCGGGAGACCCGGTTGACGTCGGTCGAGCTGCTCGCCGGCGAGTGGTACAGGTACACGTACCCGTTGGTGGCGAAGTTGGGGTCCAACGCCATGCCGGTGAGGCCGTCCTCACCGCCGGTGTAGACGCTCAGCGTGCCGGCGGTCACAGTGCTGTTCGTGGAGGGCTTGAAGACCTTCAGCTGCCCGCCGCGCTGGGCGTAGAACACGCGCCCGTCCGGGGCCACGGCCATCGCCATCGGGTCGACGGTGTTGTCGTCCAGGGTGCGCTTCTCGAAGTTGCCCCAGACGGTGCCGCCGCAGTCGCCGGCAGCGTTTCCGGCGGCCCACTTGATGCCGCCGAGGACGTGGTTCTGGAAGTTCGTCTCGCTGTAGGAGGCGATCGCGTGGCCCATCGCGGTGGCCCACACCCGCCCGCCGCTGGTGTCGCGACACCAGGAGATCGGGTGGTCCGGGCCCATCGCCCGGGAGCCCGGGTTGTAGGTGCGCTCGTCGGCGGTCACCAGGACGTGCACCTTGCCGCGCGGGTTGGTGTCGAAGTTGTACCACTCCTCGCTGCGGTTCCACCGATCCGGCAGAGAGACCGTCGACGGGTGTTTCTTGTCGGCGACGATCGCGGTGCCGGGCAGCACGCCGGGGGAGTGCTCGGGCATGTGGGCGCCGCCGTTGATGGTCTGGTCCCACCACGGGTACTCGGACTCGATGCCCATGTCGGTGGCGTTGTGGATGGCGACGATGCCCTTGCCGCTGGCGAGGTAGCCCTCCACCGCTTGGCGCTGCGCCGCCGAGGTCCAGACCATGCCGGAGGTCTGGAGCATGACGATCACGTCGAAGGTCGCCAGGTTGGCGGCGGTGAAGACGCTCGAGTCCTCGGTCGCCACCATCTCGAAGTTGTTCGCCGCGGCCTGCTGCTGGAGCATGGAGATCCCGGCGGGGATCGAGTCGTGCCGGTAGCCGGTGGTCTTGCTGAACACCAGGGCGCGGAAGGCCGGGGCGGCCGACGCGGGTGGAGCGAGTCCGAGCGCCAGCAACAGGCCGGCGATCACTGAGATGAGCAATGTGTTACGACGCATGCCGTCTCCTAGTTGGGCGGGCGTAGGGATTGCGACCATGGGTCCCACGACGCGTCAGGTTGACCTGGACACGCGAGGGACACGGGCGCGCTGGTCTGTCCTCATGCCGTTCGCCGCAACGGCAGTCAGACCTGCGGAACGTCACACAGCGTGATGGTGGCTGTGGTTCTCGTCCCGTGGTCCACGAGGTCAGGATGAGCTAGAGATCGAAGACTGTCAATGCACGAAGTAACGTCCGACGTCCTGCCCGGTGGACGGCGGTCGCGCTCGGCCCCCTTGATGCGGCACCGCCTGCCGATCGCCGCCCAGCCTGGCAGTCGGGCTTGATCGAGGATTGCGGACCCGCATCCAAACATCTATCTTCATACGTGTGATGTTTCGTCGGTGTCAAGGAAATGTTTGCGCCGCAAGAACGTAAGTCCACGTTGTTGGCACGAAAGCTTGTTGTTCGGCGCCTCGAAGCCGCCGTAGTGTGGCATTTAATCATGTCGATGACTACTGTCTGTGAGGGCTTTCGGGATGTCAGATCCGCCGCCGACGCCGCTTCTCACCCTTCGGGGCATCGGCAAGTCGTTCCTTGGAGTCCGCGTCCTCGACGACGTCGACCTCGATGTCGCACCGGGCGAGGTGCACGCCGTGGTCGGTGAGAACGGCGCCGGGAAGTCGACCCTCATGAAGATCGTCTCGGGCGGGTACGCCCCGGACGGGGGCACTGTCGAGTTCGCCGGTGCGACGCGTACGTTCCGTGGCCCGCGCGACGCGCAGCGGGCCGGCATCGGCATCATCCACCAGGAGTTCAACCTCCTCCCGGAGCGCACCGTCGCCGAGAACGTCTACCTGGGGCACGAGCCGGTCCGGCGCGGGCTCGTCGATCGTCGGGGGATGGTCGAGCGCACCACGCGGCTGCTCGCCTCGATCGGTGAGACGACGTTGCCGGCCGACGCCCGGGTGGGGCAGTTGGGCGTCGCGCAGCAGCAGGTCGTCGAGATCGCCAAGGCGCTCGCCCTGGACGCGCGGCTGCTCATCATGGACGAGCCGACCGCTGCCCTGGCCGACCACGAGGTCGAGTTGCTCTACGGGCTGGTGCGCCGGCTCCAGGAGCGGGGCATCGGGCTGCTGTACGTCTCACACCGGCTCGCCGAGGTCTTCGACCTGTCGAGTCGGATCACAGTGCTCAAGGACGGCCGGCGGGTCACCACAGTGGACACCGAGAGCACGACCGCCGACGAGTTGGTGCGCCACATGGTCGGCCGGGAGCTGTCCAGCTACTACCCCGATCGGGCCGCCCCCGAGGACCGGGGCCCGGTGCGGCTCAACCTTCGCGACGCCGGAAACCGGAAGCTGCGGGACGTCAACCTCCAGTTGCGCGCCGGCGAGGTGCTCGGCATCGGCGGCCTCCAGGGCTCCGGGCGCTCGGCGCTGGCCCGTGCGATCTTCGGGGTGTCGCCGTTCACGACCGGCGACGTCACGCTCGACGACCGGCCGGTCCGACTGCGCTCGCCCCGCACCGCGATGCGCGCCGGCATCGCCTACGTCACCGAGGACCGTAAGGGCGAGGGGATCGTCCCCCGGCAGTCGGTGCTGGACAACGCGCTGCTCGCCAGCCGGGCCGTCTTCGCCGCCCGGTCCGGCCGCCCGGCGAGAACCGCCCGGGTGCGCGAGTTGCTGGCCGCCGTGGAGATCCGCGGCGCCGGCGACGACCAGGAGATCCGCTTTCTGTCCGGGGGCAACCAGCAGAAGGTCGTGCTGGCCCGATGGCTTGCGCTCAACCCGCGGATCCTGCTCTTCGACGAGCCGACCCGGGGCATCGACGTGGGCGCGAAGTCAGCCATCCACGACCTTGTCCGCCGCCTCGCCCGTGATGGCGCGGCCGTGCTGATGATCTCGTC
Source organism: Micromonospora trifolii (assembly GCF_022229005.1). Classification (GTDB taxonomy): domain Bacteria; phylum Actinomycetota; class Actinomycetes; order Mycobacteriales; family Micromonosporaceae; genus Micromonospora; species Micromonospora trifolii. The sequence continues at coordinate 65,599 of NZ_JAKKFD010000077.1, read as the reverse complement.
CGACCTACCGGAGCTGCTGGGGATGAGTGACCGGATCGTCGTCATGCGGGACGGCCACGTCGCGGGCGAACTGCCCGCCGGGGCGACCGAGGAGGAGGTCGTCGCGCTGGCGGTCGGCACCGCACTGGAGACCACCGCATGAGCGCTCTGTCGCTGTTGCCGGCCCGGCGTTCCGTACCGGGCGTCTTCGTGGCCCTGACCCTGACCCTGACGATCGGCTGGCTGGTCGTCCTGCTCGACGGCGGTCAGCTCTTCAACCAGTCCACGACAGTGAGTCTGCTGCATGTCGCCGCTGGCCTCGGCCTGGTCGCTGTGGGCCAGACCCTTGTCATCCTGGGGGGCTCGCTCGACCTCTCGGTGGCGTACGTGATCAGCCTCAGCACCCTCGTCGCGGCCGAGACGATGAACGGCAGCGACGGCGCGGTGCTGCCGGCGATCGGCCTGGTGCTGGTCGTCAGCGCCGGCGTCGGGTTGCTCAACGGGCTCCTCGTCACCAGGTTCCGGGTCAACGCGTTCATCGCGACCCTCGGCGTCGGGCTGCTGCTCAAGGGTTACCTCGACAACGGGTACGACGGCCCGGCCGGCACCACAGCACCCTCGCTGGTGCAGGCGCTCGGCTACCAGCGCATCGGTCCGGTGCCGGTGTCGTTCCTGCTGCTGATAGCGGTCACCGCGGCGGCCTGGTTCGCGCTCTCGCGGACCCGCTTCGGCCACCATCTGGTCGCCGTCGGCGGGGATCCGGAGGTGGCCCGGCTCTCCGGCGTCCGCAACGACCGGGTCCTCGTCACCGCCCACGTCCTGTGTTCGATGTGCGCGGGGCTCGCCGGCATCTACCTCGCCAGTCGGCTCGGCTCGGGCGCCCCGCGCGTCGGCACCGAGGGCCTCTACGACCTGGAGTCGATCGCCGCGGTGGTGATCGGGGGTACCGCCCTCGCCGGTGGGCGCGGCGGCGTCATCGGCACTGTCGGCGGGGTGCTGCTGCTGGCCAGCATCGACGCCATCTTCAACCAGCTCGAGGTCGACGCCTTCTTCAAGCAGGTGATCCGGGGCGTCATCATCATCGCCGCGGTCGCCGTCTACGCCCGCCGGGCCATGCGAAAGGCGGCCTAGCCATGCAGACCGTCCAGCCCCGTTCCCTGCCGCTGCGTCTGCCGCGGGTGCGTCCCGGTGGCGTCCTGCCGATCCTCGCGATCCTCGCGGTGCTGTTGGTGCTCGTCGGCATTCGGCAGCCCGACTTCCTGGCCCCGCAGTCGCTGATGTCCTTCCTCGGTCGTTCGGCGCCGATCATCCTGCTCGCCGCCGGCCAGTACTTCGTGATCGTGTCCGGTGAGTTCGACCTCTCGGTCGGTTCCCTGGTCACCGCCCAGGTGGTGGTCGCCGCCCGGCTGATCGACAGCGACCCGGCGCGTACCTGGCCGGTGGTGCTGCTCCTGCTCGCCTTCGGCGCGCTGGTCGGGCTGGTCAACGGCCTGATCACGACACGGCTGCGGGTGCCGTCGTTCATCACCACCCTCGGCATGTTCCTGATCCTCGTCGGCGCGGTCTACCTGTGGTCCGACGGTGCCCCGAAGGGTGGGCTCTCCGAGGAGTTCCGGCGGTTCGGCCGGCGGGCCTTCGAGGACGTGCCGCTGCTGGGCCGCGTGCCGTACGCGCTGCTGGTCCTTGTGGTCCTGGCGGTCGCGGCCGTGCTGCTGATGCGCTCCGACTTCGGCCGGACGCTGGTCGCCGTCGGCGACAACCCACGCACCGCGGAGCTGAGCGGCGTCCGCGTCTGGCGTACCCGGACCTTCGCCTTCATCCTCAGCGGGCTCGCGGCGGCGGTGGCGGCGATCCTCCTGGGCGGCTACAGCGGCGTGTCGTTCCAGGCCGGTGCCGGCCTGGAGTTCGGCGCGATCACCGCTGTCGTCCTCGGTGGGGTGGCGCTCGGCGGGGGTCGCGGCGCGGTCGTCGGGGCGATGCTCGGCGCGCTGACCCTCGAACTGCTGTTCGCCCTCATGAATTTCTACGGCGTCTCCGGCGCCCTCAGGTCGACCGTCCAGGGCGGCATCATCCTGCTCGCCGTGGCGGTCTCGGCAACGCGTTCTTCGTCGAGATAAAGGGGAAACCATAGTGCGACGTTCCATGGCGGCCATTGCCGCCGTCACCCTGCTGTCCCTCGCCGCCTGTGCCACCGACGAGCCGGCCGCGAGCCCGTCGGGAAGTGCCTCCGCCGCCACTGGGTCCGGCACCGGGGACCAGTCGAAGTTCTTCGTGCAGGCCGACTACGACGCCGAGTTGGCGCTGCTCGACGCGGCACCGACAGGCCCGGCCGACAAGCCGTGGGAGCAGGTGCTCAACCCGACGATGGTTGACACCGCCAAGTTCAAGAAGAACGGCCCCCACAAGATCTGCTTCTCGAACGCGGCCCTGAACAACCCCTGGCGGCAGGTCGGGTTCAAGACCATGCAGGCCGAGGTCGAGGCGCAGAAGAGCCGCATCAAGGAGTTCGTGCACGTCGACGCCGAGGGCAAGGACCAGAAGCAGATCGCGGACATCAACGATCTGCTCGGCAAGGGCTGCGACGCGCTCATCGTCTCGCCGAACACCACCGCCACGCTCACCCCGGCGGTCGAGGCGGCGTGCAAGGCCGGGCTGCCGGTCGTCGTCTTCGACCGTGGTGTCAACACGAAGTGCCCGGTGACGTTCATCAACCCCATCGGTGGTTACGGGTTCGGCCACGTCGGGGCCGAGTTCGTCAGCCAGAAGATGAAGCCCGGCGGCAAGGTCCTCGCTCTGCGGATCCTGCCCGGCGTCGACGTCCTGGAGACCCGCTGGTCGGCGGCGAAGGTGGCGTTCGACAAGGCGAAGGTCGACGTCGTCGGTGTCGAGTTCACCGATGGTGACCCGGCCAAGACCAAGAAGATCGTCGACGACTACATCCAGCGGTACGGCACCATCGACGGGGTCTGGATGGACGCCGGAGCGGTGGCCGTCGCGGCGGTCGAGGCGTTCCAGGACGCGGGCAAGCCCGTTCCGCCGATGAACGGTGAGGACCAACTCGACTTCCTGAAGATCTGGAAGGACAAGAAGCTCACCGCGATCGCGCCGACCTACCCCACCTACCAGTGGCGTACGCCGATCATCGCGGCGCTGCAGATCCTCGACGGCCAGCAGGTGTCCAGCCCGTGGAAGCTGCCGCAGCCGACCGTCACCCAGGACAACCTGGACCAGTACCTCGACGCGGGTATGCCGCCGCTGCACTACGCGATGTGCGGCTGCACCGACCTGCCCGGTTACCCGCAGCGCTGGAAGTAGGGTCCGATGTACGCCATCGGCGTCAACCCCTGGGTCTGGGCCTCGCCGGTCGACGACAAGGCCCTGGCCGAGCTGATCCCGCGGATCGCCGCGTTCGGCTTCGACGCTGTCGAGTTGCCGATCGAGCAGCCCGGCGACTGGGACCCGATCCGGACCCGGGACCTGTTGGCGGCGCACGGCCTCGTCGCCGCCGGAGTCTGCGCGGTCACCCCGCCGGGGCGGGAACTGGTCGACGCACCACCAGCGGTCGTCGAGTCGACGGTGGCGTACCTCATGGGCTGCGTGGCGAGCGCGGCGGCCGTCGGCGCTGGATGCGTCGGCGGTCCCGCGTACGCCTCGGTCGGCCGTACCTGGCGGATGTCGCCGGCGGCTCGCGCGGCCTGCTACGCGGATTTCCGGCGGGCCCTGGCGCCGGTCGCCGAGCAGGCCGGCGAGGTGGGCGTGAGCATCGGTGTCGAGGCGTTGAACCGCTACGAGACGAGCGTCGTCAACACGATCGAGCAGACGGTCGAGTTGATCGACGGGCTCCCGCCGAACGTCGGCATCATGATCGATACCTACCACATGAACATCGAGGAGGCCGACCCCTACGCGGCTCTCGCCGTCGCGGGCCGGCACATCAAGCACGTGCAGGTCAGCGGCACCAACCGGGGCGCTCCCGGTGCTGACCACTTCGACTGGCCCCGCTTCTTCGCCGTCCTGCGGGACACCGGCTACCAGGGCGCGATCTGCATCGAGTCGTTCACGGCGGAGAACGACGCCATCGCCACCGCCGCGGCGATCTGGCGTCCATTGGCCCCCTCGCAGGACCGTCTCGCCACGGACGGCCTGCGCTATCTCCGGGAGATCCTCGGATGACCGCCCCGACCCGCCACCCCCGCGCTGGTCGAGGCCGTCCCACCACCCCCACCCCGAACTCACGTCAGGAGCACCGTCCCGTGTCCTCGTCCCTTTCGCCGCTGCGCCGACTGCTGGCCGGCGCCGCCGCGACAGCGGTGACCGCCCTGGTCGCGGTAACCGCCTCGGCGTCACCGGCCCTCGCGGCCACCACCACCCTCTACGCGTCGCCCTCCGGCACCGGTACCGCGTGTTCCGCCAGCCAACCGTGTTCGCTGACCGCCGCGCAGACCGCGGTGCGGGCGATCAACAGCGCGATGTCCGGTGACATCGTCGTCGAGTTGGCCAACGGCGCGTACCGTCTCTCGTCGCCGCTGCGGTTCACCGCGGCCGACTCGGGCAACAACGGCTATCAGGTGATCTGGCGGGCGGCCTCCGGCGCACGTCCGACGATCACCGGCGCCCGGGCGGTCACCGGTTGGTCGCTCGTCGACTCCGGCAAGAACATCTGGCGGGCCAACGTCGGCGCCGGGCTCGACTCCCGTCAGCTCTACGTCAACGGGGCCGTCGCCACCCGGGCACGCACCGCCGTGAACCGCTCCGACTTCACCTTCACCACGTCCGGCATGCGGTTCACCAACGGCGCGCTCAGCTACCTCAACAACCTCGGCAACCAGAACCGGGTCGAGGTGGAGAGCGTCGGCTCGTTCACCGACCGGTACTCGCCGGTGCAGAGCATCAGCGGAAACTTCCTGACGATGCAGCAGCCGGCGTGGAACAACAACACCTTCGGCTTCGACACGCTGTCCCGTCCGCACCGCGCGGGCCCGTTCTACCTGGCCAACGCGTACGAGTTCCTGGACTCGGCGGGGGAGTGGTATCTCAACCCGAGTAACGGCCAGCTCAACTACATTCCGCTCAGCGGACAGAACATGAGCTCGGTCAGCGTGGAGCTGCCGCAGATGCAGTCCCTGGTCAACGTCGGCGGCACCTACGACGCGCCCGCGCACCACATCTCGTTCAGCGGCATCACCTTCACCGGCACCAGCTGGCTCGGCCCGAGCAGCAGCAACGGCTTCGCCGACCAGCAGACCGGCGCGCACATCGTCGGTTCCTGGGCCCGCCCGTCGGACGCGCTGACCTCCTGCCAGGAGGGTTGCCAGCTGTTCGAGGCCACTCGCCCGAGCTGGGCCCAGATGCCGGCCGCGGTGCAGGTCTCCGCCGCCAACACCATCAGCTTCAGCGACTCCCAGTTCGTCAACCTCGGGCAGACGGCCATCGGCATCGGCAACGACGCCAACGCCCACGCCAGCGGCGTCGGCCTGGGGGCCAACAACATCACCGTCACCCGCTCCGAGATCGCCCGTAACTCCGCCGGTGGCATCGTGGTGGGCGGCGTGCGCGCCGACGCCCACCACCCCAGCGACCAGCGGATGGTCAACCGCAACGTCACCATCAGCAACAACAAGGTGCACGATCTCGGTCTGGAGTACCGGGGCGTCGTCTCGATCCTGACGACCTACGTGAACACGTCGCTGGTCTCGCACAACGAGGTCTACAACATGCCGTACACCGGCCTGTCGGTCGGCTACGGCTGGGGCGCCAACGACGCCGGCGGCAGCCAGCACTACGCCAACCGTGGCCTGTACAACTACCAGCCGCGGTATTCCACGGCGACCACCGCGGCCAACAACCAGGTCATCGGCAACTACGTGCACGACGTCATGCAGCAGATGACCGACGGCGGGTGCATCTACTCGTTGTCGGCGAACCCGGGCGGGTTGATCGCCGAGAACTACTGCCTGCGTACCAACGGCTGGTTCGGGCTGTACTTCGACGAGGGCTCGCGCTACTACACCGCCCGCAACAACGTGTTCTCCTCCACCGGCACCTGGGCCACCGCCAACTACTACTACGCCGAGAACATGGGCAACTTCACGGTCACCAACAACTGGTCGACCAGCAGCGGCACGAACGTGACGAACGGTGACCGCGGCAACGTCGTCAACGGCAACGTCACGGTCAGCAACGGCAACTGGCCGTCGGGTGCGCAAACGGTGATCAACACGGCCGGCGTGCAGAGCGGTGGCAGCACCAACCCGACGAACGTGCAGATCGTGGGTGTCCAGTCGGGCCGCTGTGCCGAGATCGGTAACTCCAGCACTACCAACGGCACGCAGGCCCAGATCTGGGACTGCATCAGTAACGTCGCCAACCAGCGGTGGACCCACACCGCCAGCCGGCAACTCATGGTCTACGGCACCAAGTGCCTGGACGCCTCCGGCCAGGGCACCGTCAACGGCACGAAGGTGGTGATCTGGGACTGCAACGGTGGTGTCAACCAGCAGTGGAACGTCAACTCCAACGGCACGATCACGGGCGTGCAGTCGGGTCTCTGCCTCGACGCCAACGGTGCCGCGACGGCGAACGGCACGAAGTTGATCCTCTGGTCCTGCAGCGGCGGCACCAACCAGCAGTGGCAGTTGCGCAGCTGAGCTAGCAGCCGGACACCGGCGGGTCCGGGTCGGGGCGAGACGCCTCGGCCCGGACCTGTCCGGTTACGGCCCTTCGACAGCTGTCAGCCCGGTCGAGGAGCAGTAGCGGACCGGGATGGGATCGGTGAGTTCCCCGACGAACGTCTCGTCGACGTGGTCGAGGAAGCCGATGAGGGACCAGTCGTCGGCGGGTCCGGGGACCAGCCGGGGCGCGTACAGGTGCGGGTGGGCGAATGGTTGGGCGGACGCGATGTCCCACGGCCCCACCGTGGTCTCGCCGGTCGCCACCCAGATCCGGTGGTCGTCGCGCCGAGCGCTGCCGGTGGCCTCGGTGGAGAAGAGCAGCAGCGGCTGCCCGTCGAGGACCGCGACCTGGGGCACCTCCAGGTGACCGAAGCCGGCCGGCGTCGACAGCGGCGGCGCGACGGTCCAGGTGACGAGGTCGGTGGAGGTGGCGTGCCCGACGACGCCACGGGTGTTCGCCGGACCGGTGTTGGCGCGGGCGGTGATGAGCATGTGCCAACCCTCGCCGTCGGGGTCGGGGAACACCCACGGGTCGCGCCATGCCTGCTCGTACCACAGATCCTTGTCCAGCAGCTCGTACCAGGTGGGGTCGGCCTGGACGATCGGTTCGGTGCCGTGCCGGTGCCAGGTCATGAGGTCGTCGGAGACAGCCAGCCCGATGCGCTGGACGAGACCGTCCTCCGCACGGCCGACCCCGGTGTAGAAGAGGTACCACCGTCCATCCGGCCCGTGGACTGTGCAGCCCGTCCAGGTCGCCAGGTCGTCCCAGCTCGGCGCGTCGGCGGGGACCACGGCGTCGGCGACCAGGCGCCACGAGCGCAGGTCCGTCGAGACGGCGTGGCCGATCGTGGCCCGGCGGTGGCGGCGGTGCGGGTCGTGCAGGGCGCGGGACGCGCGCAGGAAGAACACGTGCCAGAGGCCGTTGTCGTCCCGCGCGTACCAGCTGTCCCACACCCAGTGGTCGGGTAGACGAAGCATGGTCGGAAACCTAGCACTAAACCGTTTTAGCGTCGGTCGACACCAACCCGGCGACACGGGTCGAAGGGCCGGTGGTCAGCCGGCCGGAGGCGCGAGGGACCGGCGTCGGCGCAGGGGCATCGGAACGAGCGCGGGTTCGGCGGCGCCCCCGTCCAGGAGCAGCTCGACGGCTCGCCGCCCCATCTGCTCGTGCGGTAGCGCCGTGGTGGCCAGGCTCGGACGCAACCAGGCGGCGATCGGGTCGTCGTCGAACGAGATGACCGAGATGTCCTCCGGGACGGTCAGCCCCGCCTCGCCGAGCGCCTGGTAGGCGCCGAAGGCCAACCGGTCGTTCATGCAGATGATCGCGCTGGGTCGCTTCGGCTTGCCCAGCAGGCTGCGCATGGCGGCGTACCCGTGCTCGGGCAACCATTCGGTGCAGAAACACTCGGCCAGGAGGCCGACCTTCGCCTCGTCCAGCGTCTGCCGGATGCCGTGCAGGCGGGCGCTGGCGGCGAGCGAGACCTCCGGGTCGTCCTCCTTGAGTCGGTTGCGACCGATGAGCGCTATCGCGTCGCGGTGGCCAAGCTCCAGCAGGGCGGTGGCGACGGAGCGGCCGGCTCCCTCGTCGTCGGGGACCACGCTGGGCAGGCCGTCGGGGCTGGTGGCGTTGAGCAGCACCACCGGGCCGCCGAGGATGGCCGCGGGCACCGTCAGCCGTCGCGTCGCCATCGCCGCGTAGATCACTCCGTCGACCTGCCGGTCCAGGACGGCCTCGATGGCGTACTGCTCGAAGGTGGCGTCGCCCTGCGTCTCGGTGATGAGCAGGACGTGGTCCCGTTCGCGGGCCGCGTCGAGGGCGCCGCGGATGAGGTCGCCGGCGAACCGGGTGGTGGCCACGATGTCGGAGACGAACGCGATGGTGGCCGTCTTGCGGGTGCGCAGGCTGCGCGCGGCGAGGTTGGGCCGGTAGCCGAGTTCCTCGGCGGCGGCGAACACCCGCTGGTGCGCCTCGGCCGAGAGCCGGGTGCCCTCCCTGCCGTTGAGCACCATCGACGCGGCGGTCTTGGACAGCCCGGCTCTCTGCGCGACGTCGGCGAGTGTTGCTCTGTTGCGGCCCATCAGTCCTCCGAATCAGGCGCGGTGCCACAGGCGCCGCTCCCGCCCATCATGATGCGTCGCCGGCCGGGATCGAGCGCCGGTCACGTCGGCGTGGTGTGAACCCCGACGTTTCCGCACCGTTGCCAAGTTGTCCTTGACAGCTTCCCGTGCCGCGCGCATGCTCTGCTAAATCAGTTTAGCGACCACTTCTGGTGCATCCAGAGGCGCCTTCGGTGGCCGTGCCGGGTTCTTTTCTGCTGACGGTACGGGTGCTGCGCCCGGGGGACAGGTCACGGCGTACGTGTCGTGGCGGCCACCCGGTCGCGGTGGTCCCGGTGGAGCCGTCGCGCGGCCATGGGTCGCGGGACGCGTGGAGATGTCAAGGAGTCATGAAATGGCAGAATTGCTGACAAAGTTTCCGCGACGGAGAACTGTGCTCCTCGCGTCGCTGCTCGCGGTCGGGATGACCGCGACGGCCTGTAGCGCGCCGGGCGAGGACCGGTCGTCGACCCAGAAGTCCGATGCCGCCGTCAAGACGGAGTTGGGCACCGGCCCGGTCACACTGGAGATGTACGCGGAGACCGGCTTCCCGCTGGCCAAGGCGTTGGCCGACGAGTTCTCCAAGCAGCACTCGAACGTCACGTTCAACATCCGCGAGGACCAGTTCACGGTGATCGTGGAGAACGCGCCCCGGGTGATGGCCTCGGACAACTCGCCCGACATCATCCGGCTCCCGACCATGGTCGACCTGGTCAAGGACGACCTGCTCAAGAACCTCGACCCGTACTTCACCGCGTACGGCTGGGACAAGTTCCCCGCCTCGCAGCTCATGCAGCTGCGCGTCGGCGAGAACACCCGGGGCACCGGCTCGCTGTACGGGATGGGGCTCGGCTACAGCGTGACCGGCGTCTTCTACAACAAGAAGCTGGCCAGCCAGATCGGCATGACCCAGCCGCCGGCCACTGTCGCCGAGTTCGAGGAGCTGCTGGCCAAGGCGAAGACCGGCGGGGTCCAGCCGATCATGCAGTTCAACAAGAACACCGCGGGCATCAACTTCCCGCACCAGGCACTGCAGAACCAGTTCGGCGACCCGACCCAGGTCGCCGACTGGATCTTCCAGAAACCGGGGGCCACGTTCGACACCCCGGCCGCCCTGAAGGCCACCCAGACCATCCAGAAGTGGGCCCAGGCCGGCTACTTCACCAAGGACGCCAACGCCCTGGACTACGCGGGCATGGTGGGGGAGTTCCAGAAGGGCAACGGCCTGTTCATGTTCAACGGCGACTGGGAGTCGGCCAACCTCGACAAGTCGATGCCCGGCAACGTGGGCTTCTTCCTCTTCCCCACCGAGTCTCCCGGCGGGAAGCACGTGGCGATGTCCGCCCCCAACACCTTCGGCGTCTCCGCCAAGGCCAAGAACCCGGACGCCGCCGCGTACTTCCTGAACTGGGTCCACACCAACGCCAAGGCCCGCGAGATCTCGGTGACGGTCGGTGGCTCCAGCCCCGGCGGCCCGAGTGACCTGCCGGTGCCGAGCGCCGCCCCGAACACCGTGCTGGCCGAGACCCTGAAGGCGTCGCAGCAGCTCGGCGCGGAGAACGGCGCGGTGGACTTCACAGCGAACGCGACCGGCGGCATCTTCGCCGCCGCCATCACGCCGGAGATGCAGAAGCTGATCGCCGGCCAGCAGACGCCCGAGGGGTACGTGAAGGCGGTCCAGGCCGAGTACCAGAAGGAACTGTCCCGATGACGTCTGCCCTCGGCAGCGCACCAACCGGGCGCGACGACAGTCGCGCCCGTCCCACCCCCACGCGGGCCCACCGATTCCGGTGGGCCCGCGCGGCCGGGACCGGCTGGTTGTACGTCCTGCCCGCCCTGGTGATGTACGCGGTGTTCGTCCTGCGCCCGCTCGTCCTGACGCTCCAGTACTCGCTCTACGACTGGAACGGCATCGGGGTGGCCCGCTGGGTGGGACTGGACAACTACCTCACCGTCTTCACCGACAGCGACCTGCTGAAGATCATCGGCAATGCGATCGTTCTGATCGTCTTCTTCAGCTTCATCCCCGTCGCGCTCGGGCTGTTGGTGGCGAGCATGGTTCGCCGGATCACCACCGGCGCGTTCGGCACCGTCGTCCGGACCATCCTGTTCATGCCGCAGGTCATCCCCCTGGTGGCGGCGGGCATCGCGTGGAGCTGGCTGCTCTCGTCGAACGGTCTGGTCAACCAGGCACTGCGGGCGGTCGGGCTGGGTGGGGTCGCCCGTGCCTGGCTCGGTGACTTCGACACGGCGTTGCCTGCCGTCGGCGTCATCGGGGCCTGGGTCCTGCTCGGCCTCTGCACGATCCTGCTGGTCACCGGTATGAGCAAGATCGATCCGGCGCTGTACGAGGCCGCCCGCCTGGACGGTGCCGGTCCGGTCCGTGAGTTCCTCGCCGTGACCCTGCCCAGCCTGCGTCAGGAGATCGGCGTCTGCCTCACCGTGACGATCATCGCGGCTCTGGCGAGCTTCGACATCGTCTACATCTCCACCAGTGGCGGCCCCGGCCTCCAGACCACGGTGCCGGGCCTGGAGATCTACCGGCTGGCCTTCTCGCAGCGGCAGGTGGGGCTCGCCTCGGCGCTGGCTGTCGTACTGATGCTGCTCGTGCTGGCGTGTGTGCTGCCGATCCAGCGCCTGAGCCGAGGGGAGAAGCCGTGAACCTGAGCCGACGCGAACAGCTGACCGGCCGGGTCTTCCTGATCGCCCTGATCGTCGTCACACTGCTGCCGTTCGTGAGCATGCTCTCGGCGGCGTTGCAGCCCCGTGGCACAGTGCCCAGCGGGCTCGAGTGGCCGTCCGACCCGCAGTGGGGGAACTTCGCGGACGCCTTCACCGCCGCGAACATGGGCGCCCTGCTCCGTTCCAGCCTGCTCATCGTGGCCGGTGTCGTACCCGTGTCGGTGCTCATCGCGACAATGGCCGGCTTCGGGCTCGGTCAGCTGCGGGTGCCCGGTGGCCGGCTCGTCTTCGGTCTCTTCCTGCTGGGCCTGACCCTGCCGTTCGAGGCAGTGGTCACGCCGCTCTACTACCAGATGCAGGATCTCGGTCTGCTCAACACACGCTGGGCCATCATCCTGCCGCTGATCGGGCTGTACATGCCGTTCGCGGTGTTCTGGATGCGGGCGCACTTCACCAACGTGCCGGTCGAGTTGTCCGAGGCGGCCCGGGTGGACGGCAGCAGCACCTGGCAGTTGTTCTGGCGGGTCCAGGTGCCGCTCGCCCGGCCGGCGATCGCCTCGCTGACGATCCTGATGTTCCTCTGGACGTGGAACCAGTTCCTGCTCGCCATCGTCCTCGTGGACGACGCCACCAAACGCACGATGGCCGGGGCGCTCGGCGCGTTCCAGGGCCAGTGGGGCACCGACCTGGTGCTGCTGTGCGCCGGGTCGCTGCTGATCCTCACCCCCACCCTCATCGTGTTCCTGATCTTCCAGCGACAGTTCATCAAGGCCCTGATCCAAGGGTCAGTGAAGGGGTAGGCAGTGGTCACACAGCCGCAGATCCACGGCGACGTCGACGATCGCTTCGGGCGCGTCGCCGACGTCTTCCGCGACAACTTCACCTCCCGGGGAGAGGTCGGCGCCGCGGTCACCGTCTACGTGCGGGGCCGCAAGGTCGTCGACCTGTACGGCGGGGTGGCCGACATCCGCACCGGACGGCCCTGGGACGCGCACACGCCGGTCGTCGTCTTCTCCTGCACCAAGGGGATCCTGGCGATCTGCGCCTACCTGCTGGCCCAGCAGGGCCGGCTCGACCTCGACGCTCCCGTGACGCGCTACTGGCCGGAGTTCGGACAGCACGGCAAGGCGGACATCCCGGTGCGCTGGCTGCTCACGCACCAGGCCGCTCTGCCAGCTGTGGACCGACCCCTGACCCTCGACGAGGTCCTGGCCTGGGATCCGGTCATCAAGGCGATCGAGGCGCAGGCCCCGCTGTGGAAGCCGGGCACGGCGCACGGCTACCACTCGATGACCTACGGCTGGCTGGTCGGAGAGGTGATCCACCGCATCACCGGCCAACTACCCGGCGCGTTCTTCGCCGACACCGTCGCGGGTCCGCTCGGCCTGCACACCTGGCTGGGGCTACCGGCCGCCGAGAGGGACACCGTCGCCTGGGGCCTGGCGCCGCCCCCGGACCCCGACCCGTTCGTGGACCCGGTCGCCGAACGGGGCATCACGATGGGGGGCGCCTTCGCCTTCCCCGCCGACGCCGACGGCCTGGTCAGCTTCAACGACGACGCCATCCGGTCCGCCGGTGTTCCCGGCGCGGGCGCGGTGAGCACCGCCGAGGGCCTCGCGCGCCTCTACGCGGCCTGCGTGTCGGAACTCCAGGATGGACCGCTGCTCACGGCAGCGTCGGTGGACGACGCGGTGGTGGTGCGTTCGCGTGGTCAGCAGCGGCACGGCCCGCCGGACACCGGGCAGCGCTGGGGTACGGGCTTCCTGCTGCACTCGCCACCGGCCCGGCCCCTGCTGGGTGAGCGCAGCTTCGGCCACGACGGCGCGGGCGGGAACCTGGCCTTCGCCGACGCCGAGCACCAGGTGGGGTTCGGCTACGTGGTCAACCAGATGCGGGGGATGGGCGACGAGCGCGCCAACCGCCTGTCGGCCGCCCTCCGCGCCTGCCTGGACGACTGAGCCGCCGGGGTCCGACCTGGTGTGTGCCCGTCCACTGTGGACTGTGGGCGGTGTTACGGGGATATCTCGGGCACGTTTCATAGATAGTCTTGACAGGTGTTGTTAGCGATAACACGATGGCCTTCACGCCGCTCTCGCGTTTGGAGCTCGCCTTGGTCGTGTCGGTCCGCTCGCGTGTCCTGAACATCGCCCGCGCATCCGCTGTGAACAGCCTGAACGCCGCCGCTCACCATGCCGCCAACACGTTGCCCCGACTGGCGTCCACAGTGCGCCCGCATCGTTTCCGCTCACTGTGCGCGCTCGCATCGGCGGCCGTTCTCGTCACTGCTGGCCTGGTGGCCACCCCCGCCACCGCGCACGCGGCCGACGGATGGTCGCCCCGATCGTCGTACACCTCGACCGACACCGGCGCCGGCACCTACTCGGTGCCACTGCTCAACGCCGACGTGCCGGACATCAGCGTCGAGCGGGTGCCGGCCGCCGAGAACGACGAGGGCCGCGACCTCTACTACATGATCAGCACGACAATGCACCTGAGCCCTGGCGCGCCGATCATGAAGTCGTACGACCTCGTCAACTGGGAGATCGTCAACTACGTCTTCGACCGGGCGAGCATCGGCGACTCCTTCTCGCTGCGCAACGGCCAGAACTCGTACGGCCAGGGCCAGTGGGCGTCGTCGCTGCGCTACCACGACGGCACGTTCTACGCCGTCTTCAACACCAACAACCTCAGCGGGGCGTACCTCTACCGCACCGACGACATCGAGAACGGCCCGTGGCAGCGCACCGCCCTCGGCCGTGGCCTGCACGACCCGTCGCTCTTCTTCGACGTCGACGGCACGCCGTACATCTTCTACGGATCCGGCGGCACCAGCGCCGTACGCCTCAACGCCGACCTGACCGCCATCGCGCAGGACTACCCGAACATCTTCACCGCCAACAACTACGCCGGCCAGCCGTTCATCGGCGGACTGTTCGAGGGCGCGCAAGTGTACCACATCGACGGCTGGTACTACGCCGTCATCATCACCTGGCCGTCCGGGCAGGGACGTCAGGTGGTGATGTTCCGGTCGAAGAACCTGCTCGGGCGCTACACCTCGGCCGGCGGGGTCAACACCTACGAGGCGCGCGGAGTGCTCAACTCCAACGGCTTCGCGCAGGGCAGCCTGGTGCCGATCAGCCGCGTGGGCGGCGCGACCGACTGGCACGGCATGTTCTTCCGGGACACGTTCCCGATCGGCCGGATCCCGGCGCTCATCCCCGCCACCTGGCAGAACGGGTGGCCGACCTTCGGCACCAACGGGGTCGTGCCGGTCAACGGCCTGTTCGACAAGCCGATCCGGCTCAGCCCGGCCGAGGAGCTGTTCGAGCGGCAGAAGAGCATCGTCGCCTCGGACGACTTCGCCAACGACGCGCCGCACAAGGCGTATCAGGACGAGCAGTGGACGGTCCCCGCGCCGCTCGACCCGGCGGAGATCGCCCCCAACGGCTCACGGCTGGACCTGGCCTGGGAGTGGAACCACGCCCCGGACAACCGGTACTGGTCACTCACCGACCGCGACGGCTGGCTGCGGTTGACGGCCGGCACCGTGGTCACCGGCCAGTATGTCTACACGAAGCTGTCCAACCGGGCCGAGTTGGCGTGGTTCGAGGAGGCACGCAACACGCTCTCGCAGCGGACATTCGGGCCACGGCAGTCGGTCCAGACCCGGATGGACATCTCCGGGATGAAGAACGGCGACGTCGCGGGCCTGGCGGCCTACAACCGCGGATTCTCGTACGTGGCGGTCAAGCGCGTCGGTGACGTCAACACCCTCGGCGTCGTGAACCGGTCGCAGCCGTTCGCTGTCGACCTCGACCAGTCGACGCTGGAGAACTTCGTCGCCGGCACGACGGTGTCGCTGGGCGACGCGACCGAGGTGCACGTGAAGGCGGACCTCGACTTCTCCTCCCCGGTCGGCCAACTGTGGACGACGTTCTACTACAGCCTGGACGGGGTCCAGTGGACCCGGCTCGGCAACCGCGTGGGCCCGCAGGCACTCGACGGCAGCCTCGCGCACTTCATGGGTCACCGGGTGGGCCTGTTCAACTACGCCACCCAGCAGACCGGCGGCCACGTCGACTTCGACGACTACCTGCTCAGCGACGTACTGACCGCGCAGGCCCGGCCACTGGACACCACAGCCCTCGACGCGGCCATCGCCCACGCGCAGACGCTCGACCCGCGCCACTACCCAGCCGACGCCTGGGCCGCGACGCGGTCCGCGCTCGCGGCGGCGACAGCGGCACGGGCCGGCCAGTTCGGCACCCAGAACCAGATCGACGCACCGGAGCGGGCGCTCAGCTACCAGGTGGCCCGACTCGGAGTGCTGGCGGCGCTGCCCGTGACGGTCACCGCCCAGGTGCGCTGCCTGAGCGGCAGGGCGTACCTGGCGGTGCAGGCGCGCAACGACTCGGACGAGCCGGTCGACATCACTGTGGAGACCCCGTACGGAAACCGCTCCTTTGCCGCCGTCGCACCGGGGGCGAATGTCTACCAGTCGTTCACCACCCGGGCGTCGTCGGTGCCGGCCGGCTCGGCGACGGTCCGGGCCACCGGGGCGGTCGCCGGCCGGGACGTGACCACCGACCACTTCGCCCAGCACCCCGCCAACGCCTGCGGCGGGTAACCCCACCACGAGCCCTCGGCTCAGCGACCAGCACCACCGGCGACCGGCCGGGCGGCGCGGAACAGCCGACCTGTCCCGCGCCGCCGGCCACGCTCGGACCGGTGGCGGCAGTCGACACCTGATGTCCGGACCACCCACGGAAAAGCGCACCCACCGATCCCCCGTACACCGATGACCGCACGTCAGAGATGAAGGAGGATGTCTCGTGGAACAACGAATGCGACGGGCGACCCGAGGACGGGTCGCAGCGCTCGCGACTGTCGGCCTGATGCTGGCCACGGGGTTCGTCGCCCCGGCGTCGCCGGTCCAGGCCGCCGACACGAACCTCGTCGTCAACGGCGGGTTCGAGGACGGCCTGACCAACTGGTTCGTCAACAACGGAAACGCCTCCGACGGCGCCCAGTTGTCGGCCACGCCGGACGCCCACTCCGGCGCGAACGCGGCGCTCGTCACCAGCCGGACGACCACCGGGTCCGGCCCGATGCAGGACCTCAGCGGCAAGGTGCAGGCCGGCCAGGCCTACACCCTGACGGCCCGCATCAAGTACGAGAACGAGAGCGGACCGGCGACGAAGCAGTTCTTCGCCACCATGCACTACGGGGGTGGCACCTACACCAACCTCGTCAGCGTGACGGCGACGAAGGGCCAGTGGGCACAGTTCAACGGCACGTTCACGATCCCGACGACGCAGAGCGTGTCGACGGCGCGCCTGTTCTTCGAGACCCCCTGGACGAGCACACCGTCAACCGACCCGGCCCTGCACCTGATGGACTTCAAACTCGACGACGTGTCGGTGATCGGCGCCGCGCCGCCCCCGCCCGCGTCGAAGACCATCGAGGTCGTCGGCAAGCTGCCCGGGGAACACAACCCGTTGATCGGGCACAAGTTCGGCGCCGACGGGTTCGGCCTCGTGCACGACGGCCGGGTCTACATGTACATGACAAACGACACCCAGGGTTACGCCCCGAACCCGACCACTGGCGTCTCGCCGGGGATCAACTACGGCGACATCAACCAGATCACCGTGATCTCCTCGGAAGACCTCGTGAACTGGACCGACCACGGTGAGATCCAGGTCGCCGGCCCCAACGGGGTGGCCCCGTTCACCGCCAACTCGTGGGCTCCGGGCATCACCAAGAAGGTGGTGAACGGAGTGGAGAAGTTCTTCCTCTACTACGCCAACGGTGGTGGCTCCAGCAACGTGATCACGGGTGCGTCGCCACTCGGCCCGTGGACCAGCGAGCGCACGAGCACGCTGATCGACGGCCGTACCCCCGGCGCCGAGGCCGTCGCGTGGAAGTTCGACCCGGCCCCGTTCGTCGACGACGACGGCCAGCCGTACCTCTACTTCGGTGGTGGTCCCGCGTCGACGAGCATGCCGCCGGCCGAGCGCTTCAACAACCCGAAGAACATCCGGTCGATCGAGCTCGGCGACGACATGGTCTCGACCGAGGGAACGGCAGCGGTCGTGGACGCTCCGGTCGCCTTCGAAGCGGGCCACGTCTTCAAGCGCCAGGGCAGGTACTACTTCTCGTACTCCTCGCACTTCGGCGGGAACGACTTCGGTGGCAGCCAGCAGCCGCTTCCGGGTTACCCCGGGGGTGGCCAGATCGGCTACATGATCTCCGACGGCCCGATGTCGTGGCCGAAGGAGACCTACGCCGGTGTGCTCTTCCCGAACCAGTCGCAGTTCTTCGGGGCCGGCACCGGTGGCAACAACCACCAGTCGGTGTTCGAGTTCGGCGGCAAGTACTACTTCACCTACCACGCCCCGACGCTGAACAAGCGCATCAACGGCAACACCACCCAGGGGTACCGCAGCCCGCACATCCAGGAACTGACCTTCAACCCGGACGGCACCATCCAGCAGGTCGTCGGCACCTACGCCGGCGTGGACCAGGTCCGCGACTTCGACCCGTACCGCGTCTTCGAGGCCGAGACCTTCGGCTGGAGCAAGGGCGTCGCGACCACGACTGTCGACGGCAGCTCCGCCCAGTTCGGTGGCGCGGCACCCAACCTCGTGATCCGCGACATCGACAATGGCGACTGGACGGCGCTGTCCTCGGTGAACTTCGGGGACAGCGGCGCGCAGAGTCTGACGGCGCGGGTGCGTGCGCTCGCCGCCGGCGGTCAGGTCCAGGTCCGGCTGGACGACGTCAACGGTCCCGTCGTCGGCACGGTCGCCGTGGACACCCCGGTCGGACAGTGGGCCGAGGTGACCGCCGAACTCGACGGCGTCAGCGGCGTGCACGACGTCTACTTCACCTACACCGGCCCGGCCGGCGTCGACCTCTTCGAGATCGACAACTGGTCGTTCGCGGCGGACGCCGTCGACCTGCCCGTCACGCTCACCGCGTCCACGCGGTGCGTGAGCGGCAAGGCGTACGTGGCGGTGCAGGCGCGCAACGACCATGACGCGCCGGTGGGCATCAGCCTGGAGACGCCGTACGGCGAGCGGTCGTTCACGGCCGTCGCGCCGGGCGCGAACGCCTATCAGTCCTTCAACACCCGTGCCGCGTCGGTGCCGGCGGGTTCGGCGACCGTCCGGGTGACCGGGGCGATCGGCGGACAGGACGTGACAACCGTCCGCACCGTGCAACACCCCGCCGGCACCTGCGGCGGATAACCCCTCATGGCGGAGAACGGAGATCACATGAACACAGACAAACGGCGGCAGGCGCTCGCGGCCGGCGTCGTCGGCGCCGTGCTGACCGGGGCGGCGGTGCTGCCGTCGCCCGCACTGGCCGAGCCCGGTGACGACGCCAGCGTGCGGGTCACCGTCGACATCGACGAGATCAGGGAACCGGGCGTGCTCGCCCTGTCGATCGCCGGCGACGCCGTCGCGCTGTCCGAGGACGGCTCGACCCTGCTGGTCCGCCAGTTCGTCGGCACGCTGCCGACGGTGACGGTCACCGACACCCGCGTCGCCGACGAGGTGCCCGACGGCGCCAACTGGGCGGTGCTCGGCAGCGCGACCGACTTCGCCGGTGCCGCAGGCCAGGCGCCGATCACCGCCGACCACTTCGGCTGGAAGCCGCGTCTGCTCGACGGCGGGGAGACCGGCCTGGTCACCGAGGGCGAGGAGGTGGTGACCAGCCTCGACGAGCCGACCCAGCCGGGCAACAATGTCGGCCTCGTCGACCAGGAGTTGTTGGTTTCGGCCTTCGACTCCGAGGCCGTCGCCAGCGACTCGTACTCGGTGAACGCCGACCTGTACCTGCGGACCCCCGCTGAGGTCGCCGCCGGCGAGTACAGCTCCACACTCACGCTCTCACTGTTCGAGTAGTGGCCTGGGTGGGGGCCCGGACCGGGCCCCCACCCAGCCTCATGCCGAAGGGCTGATTCATGACCGTCACCCCGCTGCGCCGGGCGCTCGTGGTCCTCGCCGTCGTGTCCCTCGCGGTTGCGGCAGCGCCGACCGCGGCGGCGGCGGAACCGGACCCGAAGGCTCTGACCTGGACGGTCCAGCCGGCCACCGCGAACGGGCCGGACCAGCGCCGGTGGATCAACGCCAGCCTCGACCCGGGGCAGGCGGTGACCGAGCATCTGGCGGTACGGAACTTCAGCCGCACCGCCGTCGCCTTCTCCCTGAAGGCGGCCGACGGCTATCTCACCGACAAGGGCCGCTTCAACATGCTGTCGTCCGACCGCCCCTCGGTCGACGGTGGCACCTGGATCGACGTGCAGGAGAAGGTCACCGTCGGCCCCAACGAGACGCGGGTGGTGCCGTTCCGGATCACGGTGCCCCAGGGCGCCACGCCGGGCGACCACCCGGCCGGCATCGCCGCGACCGTCACCAGCACCGGAGGCACTGTCACCGTCGAGAGCCGTGTCGGCTTCCGGGTGATGCTGCGGGTGAACGGCTCCGCGCAGGCAGCCCTGGCCGTCCGGGGCCTCGGCGCGACGTACTCCCCGTCGTGGAACCCCTTCGCCGGCGGCACGGTGCGGGTCCGCTACACGGTCGAGAACGACGGCAATGTCTGGGTCAGCGGAACGAGTCGGGTGGCGATGACCGACCTTCTGGGCCGGAGCAGCCACGACGCCACCAGCGCCGTCGAGGAGTTGCTGCCCGGCGGCGCTCGGACGGTGGAGACCCGGGCCGACGGGGTCTGGGCCCTGGGGCGCCTCCGCACGACAGTCAGCACGTCGCCGACGTTGCTCGGCGACGGCCAGGCCGGGGCCGACCTCCGGCCGGCCTCCGCCACCGTCACCACCTGGGTCGTGCCGTGGGCGCAGCTCGCACTGCTGGGTCTGCTCGCTGGCCTGCTGGTGGGGCTGCGGGCGGCGGCCCGGCACCGGCGGCGTCGGCTGGCCGGGCTGCTGGACCGCGCGAGGCAGGAGGGTCGGCAGGAGGGTCAGGAGTCCGTGCTCGTCGGGGGCGCCCCCGCTGCTGCCGAGGCCGACGCGGGCGACGCCCGCCGGTAACCAGTCGACGCGACGAAATCGCGCTGCCGGATCGCGGCGAGGCGTCGCCCGGTCCGGGGCCTCAGGGCTTGGACCGGCCCAGCAGCCAGCGCAGGATGCTGGCGTCCTCGTAGGTCGGCCCGAACGCCGCGTGGTAGTCCGGCAACGAGAACGCGGCGTCGGCGTACTCGGTGTAGCGCACCAGGTCGGCGGTCTGCTCCGGCGTCTTACCCCGGGCGGCGTACGCCTGCCGCAGCACTGCCGTGGAGTTGCGCGCGCCCGAGACGTTGAGCAGGTGGTCGTGCTCGCCGTGGGTGATCCACACCGGCACCTCGGCCGCCGCGATGGCGGTCGCCTGGGTGGCGTTGACCGGGAAACCACCGGTCACCAACCCGCCGGCGAACAGGTCCGGACGCTTGGCGAACGCCTCCCAGAGCAGCTGGGAACCGTACGACACGGTGGTCGCGTACACCCGACGGGTGTCCACAGCGAACTGGCCGACGAACTGGTCGAGCAGCTTGACCAGCAGGTCCGCCTCGGCGGCCCCACCGACCCGCTGGTGCTGGGGCGCCAGGACGATGACGTCCTCGGTGGTGCCGGTCCATTGCGGTTGGAGCCACGCGGTCGCCGGGATGTCGGCGGCGAGTTGGACGCCGAGGTTGTCGCCGTCCCAGCCCATTCCGTGACCGGGCAGCACGACCATCAGTGGGTACTTGCGGCCCGGCTGGTAGTTCTTCGGCAGGTGGTAGTGGTACGGCAGCACCATTCCGCCACTCAGGAACGAGCCGTAGGTGAACTCGTCGACCAGTTGGTTGACCGGCTTCTCGGTGACCGGTCGGGACTCGCGCGGGGTGGCCCGGGCGAGCACCGGCCCCTTGCCGGCCCCGCGGCCGGGCTGGCCGTGCACGTCCTTGCGCTGCACGACCCGGGTCGGCAGCTCCGGATTGACCTTCACCGTGCAGAGGAAGGTCGGGCACTTGGAGACGATGACCGTCGAGCCGCCGGTGTCGGCGGGGTCGAGCTCGACGATGACGTATCTGCCCGGCGCCGATCGGTGGTCGGCACGGGTGCCCGGTGTCCCGTTGGTGTAGGTGTGGGTGACGGTCCGGCCGGCGAGCTTCGGCAGGTCCTCGATGGGGTTGAAGCGGAAGTTGTAGATGGTGTCGGTCACCGAGAACGTGGCGGTGTCGAGGGTGCGGGGGTTGACTGTGGCCGCGTACTCGATCGCCACCGCGGAGACCTTCTGGCCGTACGTGTAGACGGTGGTGATCGGGGTGATGCTGCGGATTCCGTCAGTGGCGCCCCGGCTGTCGCTCGCGCTGCCGTACGCCGTGCCGGAGGCGCCGGCCAGGACGAGGGTGGCGGCGAGCGGGATCAGCCCTTTTCGCAGTCTCATGCGGGTCCTTTCTCGGGGGTGGTGCGCTCAGTCAGCGAGCCCGGCCGGGCACCGGGAGTGGGACGGGTCGGAGCGAGCCGGTCGCTAAACTGATTTAGCAGAGCATCGATGGCAGGCCTGGCGGTGTCAATACCGAGCGGGCAACAAGCCGGGGACCCGCGCCGTCGACGGCCCGGAGGACACCGACCGGCGCGCCCGCGACCCCTCCTGCGGGCACTGCAACAAACCTGCAAGCGCCAGCTATTGCCTTCAGGGAAACCGCTTTCCTACGATTGCGTTACATCGATGTTTCCTTTACCCGTCGAGCGAGCGGCGTCACCGGGAACGCCCCGTTCGCACGGCACATCCCTGCTTCTACCAGGGCACCCGAGACCTCGATGAAATCTCCGCGATTGACTGCCGCCAATCTCTTAATTGTCCGTCGGCAGGCGCGGTCGCGATGTCCGTCGAGGCGCAGCCTGGAACGAGACGAATGCGAAGGTGAGACGACATGAGACGACCAGTCGTGCTGCGACGTCAGGCAGCGCTGGCCACGGCGGCGGTGGTGATCGCGGCCGGGGTGGCCCTGCCGACCCCGCAGGCATCGGCGGCAGTCGGCAACGCCACCGGCTACGCCACCCAGAACGGCGGGACCACCGGCGGCGCGGGCGGACAGACCGTCCGGGCCAGCACCGGCACGGCGATCCACGCCGCGCTGTGCGGTCGGGCCAGCAGCAGTACCCCGATCACGATCGAGGTCACCGGGACCATCAACCACGGCAACACCAGCAAGGTCTCCGGTTCGAGCTGCAACACCGCGGCGGGCGTGATCGAGCTCAAGCAGATCAGCAACGTCACCATCATCGGGGTCGGCAGCGGCGCCGTCTTCGACCAGCTCGGCATCCACATCCGCGACTCCAGCAACATCATCATCCAGAACGTGACAGTGCGGAACGTGAAGAAGTCGGGCTCGCCCACCTCCAACGGTGGGGACGCCATCGGCATGGAGAGCACGGTCCGCAACGTCTGGGTCGACCACGTGACCCTGGAGGCCTCGGGCGGAGAGTCCGAGGGGTACGACGGCCTCTTCGACATGAAGGACAACACCCAGTACGTGACGCTGTCCTACAGCATCCTGCGCAACTCCGGTCGCGGCGGCCTCGTCGGGTCCAGCGAGAGCGACCTGTCGAACGGCTTCATCACGTACCACCACAACCTCTACGAGAACATCGACTCTCGGACGCCGCTGCTGCGCGGTGGTGTCGCCCACATCTACAACAACCACTACGTGAGCCTGCACGAGTCCGGGATCAACTCCCGCGCCGGAGCCAGGGCCAAAGTGGAGAACAACTACTTCCGCGACTCCAAGGACGTCCTGGGCACCTTCTACACCAACGAGCGCGGCTACTGGCAGGTCGCCGGCAACGTCTTCGACAACGTGACCTGGTCCAGCGCCGGCAGCGAGAACTACCCCGCCGGCCCCAACCCGACCTCCAACACCACTGTCAGCATCCCGTATTCGTACAGCCTCGACGGGGCGAGCTGCGTGCCGGACATCGTCCGTCAGACGGTCGGCGCCAACACCGGCCTGAAGGTGTCCAACGGCAGTTGCTCGCCGCAGACGCCGCCGCCCACCACCCCGCCGCCGACCACGCCTCCGCCCACGACGCCCCCGCCCACCACTCCGCCGCCCACCAGCGGGACCAACCTCAGCCTGGGCGCCGGCGCCGACGGCTCCAGCAAGGCGAGTGGGACCAGCTACGGCAACGTGCGCGACGGCAACCTGAGCACCTACTGGTCGCCGGCCGGGTCGACCGGCACGATCTCGATCAAGTGGGGTTCGGCCACCCAGGTGTCCCGAGTGGTGATCCGTGAGCCGTCCGGTACCCAGGGTTCGATCGGGGCCTGGCAGCTGATCAACAACGACAACGGAGCCGTCCTGGCCTCCGGCAGTGGGGCCGGTTCGATCACCTTCTCGGCGGCCGCCATGACCAAGATCAACTTCAAGATCAACAGCTCCGGCGGTACGCCGCGGGTGGGCGAGTTCGAGACGTACGCCAGCTAGCAGCATGCGCGGGCGGGAGCGGCTGGCCAGGTCGCTCCCGCCTCTACGCGCCTGTCACGAGTCCGTGGACGGCAGGGTGTCCATGAAGGAGCTGACCGAGAAGACCGCTCGCCCCGGCCCGGCGGGGCCGTACCCGGGCGGGCTGGACAGGCCGTGGGCGTCCATTGTCGCTCGGTAGGCCTCCAGCAGGCGGACGTGGTATTCGAGCGGCGCGCCCTGCGGGTTCGTCCGGCCCAGCGGTGTGGTGGGCTCCGGGCACCAGGTGGTGAACCGGGGCGTGATCCCCCGGGACATGAAGTAGTCAAGCCCCTCGGTGGTGGAGGCGATCGCCTCATCGACGCTCGTGAAGCCGTGCGGGGCGGCCATCTCGACGCCCGCCACGAAGTTCGGGATCACGTTGCGCGGGCCGAACACCTCGGCGGAGTCGAGGATGCGCCGGTGCCACTCCTCCCGACCGACGTACCGCTCCTTGCCCGGGCAGTACAACTCGAACAGCCGCTTGTCCCACACCTCGTAGTTCGGGTGGTAGATGCGGATCCCGTAGTCGTGGAACCGCTGCACATCGGCTCGGGGCAGCGCCTGGGCCACGACCTTGCCGATCCACCGTCCCGGAAACCGCTCCTCGATCGCCTGCGCGTACTGGCCGTAGAAGTCGGCCTCGGCCAGCCCGTTGACCTGCGAGGTGATGCTGCCACCGGTCAACGTGTACGCCTGCGACGCACGGTCGACGTCGTGCCGGTTGATGATCTCCAAGGCCTCGAGGACCTCGTCGACGGGCTTGACCCCGGTGTAGGGCCGGCCGGCCTGCTTGTGCTGCCGCCAGTTGTGGTTGATGTCGCAGTACTGGCACTCCTCCTTGGCACCGAAGTACTGGCAGACCCGGAACGCGGTGAGGTAGATGAGGTAGCCCCACTGGATCGTCGGGGCGACCTCCATCACCTGCTTGCCGTTGGCGAGCGTGTGGCGGTAATACGCCGGCATGGGGGGCAGCCCGACATCGGCGATCGGCCGTCCGTCCAGGAAGAGGCGCAGTCGACCGTCGCTGTCGGTGCCGACGCGGTACGGCGAGCTGGGGTTGGTGCGAACCGACACGACGGTACGGCGCAGCTCGTACGGACCTCCGGTGAGCACGATCTCCTCCGGTGGTCGGCGCAGCGCGGCCGTCCCCAACTCCGGCAGTGTCCGGTGATCGAAGGAGAAGATGAAGTACGACTTCGGCTTCACGTCGCCGTGCTCGTTGTCGGTCAGTGCCGCGTCGTCGAAGGCGAGTCCGCCCCGCAGCAGGTCCTCCTTGAGGACCGCCTCCCGCGGCACGTGTGGAAAACGGCCCATCAACTCTTCGACGAGGTCGGTGCGCGACGTCATGCGGTTCCTCCCGAACGCGGTACGCCGAACCGGGTGGCCGGTGCCACCCGGCGCCGGCTGATCAGCTCTGCTTGGTCTCCCAGAAGATCTTCGAGATCTCCTCGATCTTGCCGAGGAGCTGCTCGGCGACTGCCGGGTCGGCGGCGCCCTTCGCACCGCCGGCACCTGCCAGCTTCGTCGCCTCGTTGAAGAGGCTGTGCAGCTGGGGGTACTTCTCGAAGTGCGGCTGCTTGAAGTAGTCGGTCCACAGCACCCAGAGGTGGTGCTTCACCAGCTCGGCCCGCTGCTCCTTGATGAGCAGCGAGCGGGTGCGAAACTCCGGGTCGTCGCTGGCCTGGTACTTCTCGGAGATCGCCTTGATCGACTCGGCCTCGATGCGGGCCTGCGCCGGGTCGTACACGCCGCAGGGGAGGTCGCAGTGCGCGCTCGCGACGGTACGCGGGCGGAGAAGGCGGGACAGGAACATCGGAATCCCTTCGACGGTGGGCGTTCGGCTGACATGCGTCCGGGCGCGGCGGCCCCGACGTGATCATCTAGGGACGCTAGAACCTCAACCGCACTTCATGTCAAGGCAGAGTCGATCACGAGCCCTGTTTCCGGATGAGCGTCAGCAGGGCGGTGTGCGTCCGCTCGTCCGCAGCCGCGACGAGACCGTCCCCACCGGCGTGCAGCGGCTGGCCGTCGAGCCCGGTGACCACGCAGCCCGCAGCCTGGCAGAGCGCGATTCCGGCCGCGAAGTGGACGCTGTTCCGCAGGTCGTGGCGGTCGGTCACATAGGCGGCGCGGCGACCGGCGGCGACCCAGGCCACGGCGAGGCTGGTGGAGACCACCCGAGGCCGGAACTGTTCGAGGAAGCCCTCGTCCGCGAGCATGCGGGCGGCCAGGAAGACGTCCCGGTTGGGGAAGGGCGGGTCGAGATTGAGGTCGACCAGCGTCGAGTCGGCCGACGGGACGAGACGCTCGTTCGTCCCCGAGCCCCGGACGTACGCGGCGGTGCCGTCGGTCCAGAACACCTCATCGGCGAACGGGTCCACCGAGGCCGCCACTGTGACGTCCGGCCCGGTGCGCAGGGCGACGTTGACCGAAGCCAGCATGGTCCGCGCGGCAAAGTTCAACGTGCCGCACAACGGATCGACCAGCCAGGTCCGTCCGTTGTCGCCAGTACCCGTGCGCCCGCTCTCCTCGGCCACCACGGCGTCGCCCGGACGCGCCCTACCCAGGACGTCCAGGATGGCCTGCTCGGCCTCGACATCGGCGGCGGTGGCGAAGTCACCGGCGGTCTTCATGACGCGCGTCAATGTTGAGCCGTACCGGGAGCGCACAACTGCGGCTCCAGCTTCCGCCGCCTCGATGGCCAGCGCATGGTCTGTGATCGACATGCACGAACCATAGGAGCTGTGGGCAACGTCGTTGACCGCCCCGTCCCGCACCGGGCCGTGGGAGCAGGGGCGGGTCAGTCCGACAGTTCGATGATCGGTAGGTGACTGACAACCACCGTCATGATCATGGGGGCGTCGCCGTCACTCTGGTTGACCGAGCCCGCGCCCCACCGCCGTCTGCATCAGCTCGGTGATCTTCTTCTCCACGGCTGGACTCCACTGCTGCAACGCGTACGCCACCGGCCAGAGATCCCCGTCGTCGAGGTTGGCCGGGTCCTGGAAGCCCAGTGTCGAGTACCGGTAGTTGAACTTGCCCGAGTCCTGGAAGAAGACGACGATCTTGCCGTCCTCGTTCGCGTAGGCGGGCATCCCGTACCACGTCTTCGGCATCAGGCCCGGGGCGGCGGCGGTCACCGTCACGTGCACGCGCTCGGCGAGCGCGCGGTCCTCCGGCTCCATCTGCGCGATCCGGTCGAGGACCGCTTGCAGCCCGTCCGCCTTTTTGGCGCCCTTCTTGCCCTCGGCGCGCAACTCGTCGGCGCGCTCCTTCATCGCGGCCCGCTCCTCGGGGCTGAAGCCGTCGGACTTTGTCGTGGTCTTCGCGGACATTCTCGGGCTCCCTCTCGTCGTTCAGGTCGGCGTGCTGCCGTTCACCTGGGGAAAGGCTAGGCCGCTCGGCGCTGTCGGGCTTCTCGATTCCTGATCGGTTCGAGGCCGGGACCGCAGGTGGCGGGCCTCGTGCCCGTGATTTGCCGGTCAGCGTGATCGGTGACTAGGTTGTCGACCGAAGCAGAACGACCGGTCTAGGGAGTCCCGTCATGAACATCACCGCCGATCGGATGGCGGCGGCGTACTTCGACGCCTTCGAGACCCTGTGCAGGGTGACCCCGAAGGGTGGGTACGCCGAGCGGGGCACCGCCCGTGCGGGGGTGACCCAGGCCGGCGTCGCGACGCTCAACGCGGCCTACGACAGGTCCATCGAGCCCGACCTCGGGTCGCTCGACGAGATGGCGACCGAGGTCGGCAGGCAGGCCGCGCACTGGTCGATCATCGTTCGCGGGGAGGCGGGCGACCAGGTCGCTGACCTCGCTGGCCGGCACGGCCTCCTCGAACGCAGTGAGCTGCCCCTGCTGGCCTGCGCGGCGGACGACCTCACCTTCCGTGCCACCTCGGCAGAGCGCCCTCCGGTCCGTCAGGTCGGCGCCGCCGAGAACGACCTCTACACCGACGCCCTCACCCGGAGCTTCGAGGTTCCCGAGGGCCTCTTCGGATCACTGATGGGTGGTGCGGTGCTCGACGCCGACCCCATCACCGGCTACCTGGCCGAGGAGTCCGGCCGGCCCGTCGGCACCGGGCTCGGGATGCGGACCTCCGCGGTGGTCGGCGTGTTCAACATTGCCGTCGTTCCGTCCGCCAGGGGTCGTGGCCTGGGTCGGGTGATCACCGAGACGGTTCTGCGGGACGGCATCGCGGCCGGCGCGGACGCCGCCTACCTGCACACCAGCGTGATGGGACGGCCGCTCTACGAGTCGATGGGCTTCACGCTCGTGGAGACCTGGACCATGTTCCACGCGCGGTGACTGACGATTTCGGCCGGGCGGTGTCAGTGATGGGGGAGAGGGCCATGACCTTCAGTGAGAACGTGCGCTCGGCTTTCCGCCGAGGAGAGACCGACGCCGTGGTGCGGATGAGCGAGGCCGAGATCCAGCGGGCCCAGGCGGCCGGTGACCCGGCGGGCGAGGTGGAGGCCCGGTACAGCCTCGCGCGGGTCGCCATTCGCGGCGGCGACCTGCCCGGCGGAGAGGCACGGGCCCGGGAGGCTCTCGCGGTCGCGCTGCGCTCCGGCGACCGGGCCCTGGAGGAGCGACCGCGGCACGTGCTGGCCGGCGTGGCGAGGATGTCCGGCGACCTGCTCCGCGCCCGGGACCTGTACCGGGAGAGCATCGCGCTCAACGAGGCACTCGGCCAACCCCAGACTGTCAACTCCGAATTTCACAACCTCGCGTTCTGCGAGTTGGGGCTGGGCAACCTCGACGTGGCCCGGACACTCTTCGCCGAGAACCGCGAGCGGGTGTTCCACAACGGCTGGGCCGACTTCGTGCCGTACGTCTGCGTTGCGGGCGCCGCGCTCGCGACCGCCGAGGGGGACCACTCCCGCGCGGCCCGGATGATCGGTGTCGCGGACGCCGCGTTCGCGGCGCTCGGTCAGGTGCCGGACCCGGACGACGCCGCGGACCTCGCCAGGATGCGCGCCGCCGCGACCGAGGCGCTCGGCCCGACCGACTTCGACCAGGAGTACGCCGTGGGCCAGCACCTCGAACCGAGGGCGGCCTTCGGCGTCTAGGTCGAGGTCGAGGCTCGGGCAGCGGTGATGGTCCGTCCCCGCTCCGACTCTTCGAAGCGGTCGAGCATGGCGCGCACCTCGTCGGCGCTCACATTGGCGCCGAACAACTCGCTGCCCGGTTCGAGTCGTACCCCCTCGGCCAGCGGCCCGGCGACGACCGGATCGAAGCCGAGCGCGTCCACCAGGGCCGCGACCTCGGTGAGGTCGGCGTCGTCGTCGCCGGCGATCGCGATGGCCTTGCGGCCGGTCGCCCCCGTCGGCCGGGCCTCGTCCTCCAGGTCGTGGTAGCCCATGTGGTTGAACGCCTTCACGACGCGTGAGCCGGCCAGGAACGCCTGGACGGTCTCGCTCGACGAGGTACGCGGGTTGGTGAGGTCGTCGCGGATGCCGTCGATCTCCCACCAGTAGTTCATGGAATCGACGACCAGCTTGCCGCGCAACGCTTCGGCGGGAACGCTGCGGTACTTGCCCAGGGGCAGGGCGAGGATGACGACGTCGGCGTCGGCCGCCGCGTCGGCCGCCGTGGTGGCCTCGGCCCCCGGGGCGAGGACCTCGACGGTGAGGGCGATCTTCGCCGGGTCACCGGAGCCGGCCACCAGTACCCGGTAGCCGGCGGCGACGGCGAGCCGGGCGAGCACAGTGCCCACCTTGCCGGCCCCGAGGATGCCGAGGGTCACGGGCCGGCTCCGGTCGTTGTCGAACATGGTCGTCCTCTCGCTGGGGAGGTGTTGATCAGGCCAGCAGTTCGCGGACCATGGGGATCACCTTCGAGCCGTAGAGTTCCACGGCGCGCATCCGGGCACTGGCCGGTTGCGCTCCGGCCGAGTAGATGAGGTCGAACCGGCCGACGCCGAGGCTGCGGATCGCAGTGGCCATCCGGCGGGCCACCGTCTCCGGTGAACCGATGTAGAGGGAGCCGTTCTCCACCTCGGAGTCGAACTCCTGACGGCGGATCGGTGGCCAGCCTCGCAGTTTGCCGATCCGGTCCCGCATGATCCGGTAGTGCGGCCAGTAGATCTCCTTGGCCTGCTCGTCGGTGTCGGCGATGAAGCCCGGCGAGTGCATGCCGACCGGGTGCGCGGTCGTACCGAGCTGGTCGGCGGCCCGGCGGTACAGGTCGATGTAGGGCGCGAAGCGCTCGGGGGCGCCGCCGATGATGGCGAGCATGAGGGGGAGCCCGTACTGGGCGGTGCGGACGACCGACTGCGGCGAGCCACCCACACCGACCCAGGTGTCCAGGTGACCCGATTCGGTCTTCGGGAACACGTCGGCGTTCTCCAGCGGGGCACGCAGGGTGCCGCTCCAGGTGACCGGCTTCTCGTCCAGCAACTTGACGAACAGCTCGATCTTCTCCTCGAACAGCGTGTCGTAGTCGCGTAGGTCGTAACCGAACAGCGGGAACGACTCGGTGAACGAGCCGCGACCGAGGATGACCTCGGCTCGGCCGTTCGACAGCGCGTCCACTGTGGCGAAGCGCTGGAACACCCGTACCGGGTCGTCCGAACTCAGCACTGTCACTCCGGAGGCCAACCGGATCCGCGAGGTGCGGGTGGCGATTCCGGCCAGCACCGTCTCCGGTGTGGAGACCGAGTACTCCGGCCGGTGGTGCTCGCCCAGGGCGATGACGTCGACCCCGAGTTGGTCGGCGAGCACGGCTTCGTCGACGACCTGCCGGATCGCCGCCGCGTGGGAGACGAGCTTGCCGTTGTCGTCCTCCGGTACGTCGCCGAAGGTGTCCAGGCCGAACAGCAGATCAGACATTGTTGGGCTCCTTAGCCAGCAGCTCCCGGACCCGCGGCGCGACCTCACTGCCCAGCAGTTGGATGGTGCGCGCGCGTGCCTCGCGGGGCAGGTGCATGATGTCGTACTTCAGGTCGAAGCGGCTCAGCCGCAGGTCGCGAGCGACAGTGGCGATCTTCTGCGCCACCGTCTCGGGTGAACCGACGAAGAGCGCCCCGTGGTCGATCTCGGCCTCGTAGCGCACGCGGTCCGGTTTGTAGAAGCCGCGTTCGGCGGCCAGGGCCGCCACGACCGGCTGCCAGTATCGCCACCACGTCTCCACCGCCTCCTCGTCGGTGTCTGCGACAAGGCCGAGTGAGTGCTGCCCGATTGGCTGCAGGGTATGCCCGAATTGTTCGAGCGCCCGGGTGTAGAGGTCGACGTGGCCGGCGAAGCGCTGCGGCCGCCCGCCGATGATCGCGAGCATGAGCGGAAGTCCGTGCCGGGCGGCGCGGACCACAGAGTTCGGGCTTCCCCCGACGCCGATCCAGGTCGGGATGCCACCGGCCCGCATCCGGGGGTGCAGCCGCTGCGCGGTCAGCGGGGTTCGTACCGTGCCGGACCAGGTGACGGGTTCGTCCTGCTGAAGCCGCAGGAAGAGGTCCAGCTTCTCCTCGAACAACCTCTCGTAGTCGGTCAGGTCGTAACCGAACAGCGGAAACGATTCGGTCGCCGATGCGCGTCCGAGGACAATCTGGGCGCGGCCGTTGGAGACGGCGTCGAGGGTGGAGAACTCGTGGTAGAGCCGTACCGGGTCGTTGGTGCTGAGCACTGTGACCGAGGTGCCGAGGCGAATTCGCTCGGTCGCCGTCGCGACCGCCGCCAGCAACACGGGTGTCGCCGAGTCGTTGTGGCCCTCGCGGTAGTGCTCACCGACGCTGAACACGTCGATCCCGGCCGACTCGGCGAGCCGTGCCTCGTCCACGAGTAGCCGTACGGTCTCGGCGTCGCTGAGGACCCGGTCGCCGTCGGTGGCCACCTCCCCGAACGAGTTGAGCCCCAGCTCGAAGTCTGCAGCTGCCATCGTCTCCTCCTCGGTGCAATCCGCCGGCGATCCACTGGAGTGGACCTACCGGTTGACGTGTCAATGATGCTAACTTGGCGATTGACACGTCAATTCCCGGGAGAGTGAGATGACGGAGGCCACACCCGGCCGGCGGGGCGGACGCCAGCTCCCGACCGCCGACGAGCTGCGGATCTGGCGGGACTTCATCGAGACCACTGCAGCGCTCGGCTCCCGGCTCGAGTCCCGCCTACAGGGCGACTCCTCGCTCTCGACCGGGGACTACTCGGTGCTCCTCGCCCTCAGTGAGGCGGAGGGTCAGGCCATGCGGTCGTCCGAACTCGCCTCGCACATCGGGTGGGAGCGCAGCCGGCTCTCCCACCATCTCGGGCGGATGGAGCGGCGCGGCCTGATTCGTCGCCAGGAGTCCGCCACGGTTCCCCGCGGGGCGGAGGTGCTGCTCACGACGGCCGGCGCCGAGGCGTTCAGGGGAGCCACCTTCCCCCACCTGCGCGCCATCCGGGAGCTCTTCGTCGACGCCCTCACCCCGGAGCAGATCGTCGCGGCGGGCGAGATCGCCACGGCGTTGCGAGCGCGCCTCGACGTTCCGCGCGCGCAGTGAGGCGCCAGGGCGCCTGCCCCGCAATATCGCATCCATAACGGCTAGTGTTCGGACGATTGCCGAGAGCTATGTTCGGGTGGTCCAATCCTCCAGAAAGCCGCCACCCCGCCGGCCCGGCAGGGAAAGGCGACGGCTGCGCCCGGAGGTACGTCGATGAGCGAGACCGCCACCGCAGAGGCCCACCGCTTCGATCCCGGCAAGCCTCACCCCGGGCGCACGGAGTCGGTGCTGCCGGAACTGCGGGAGATGTGGTGGGAGACGGGGGTGCGGGCGCGCGCGGAGGCCGGCGTCTTCGCCGTCTTCGCGGAGTTGCCCCGGCTCGTCTGGACGGCCCTCGGTATCAGTTGGCGCGCGGACCGGCTCCGTACCGGTGTGGTGGCCGCTGCCACTGTCGGTGCGGGGGTGATGGCGGCCTTCGGCCTGTTGGCCACGCAGCGGGTGTTGGTGGAGCTGTTCGCCGGCGGACCGACCGCCGACAAGGTGCGGGCGGCGCTGCCCGCGCTGGCCGTGCTGGCGGCGACTGTCGCGCTCCGCGCGGGGATGGGCATCGCCACCGGGTACGCGCAGAACGGCTTGACGCCTCGGGTGAGCCGTGAGGTCGAACGGGGCCTGTTCGAGGTGTCCACAGCGGTCCGGTTGGAGGCGTTCGACGCCGACGCGTTCGCCGATGACATGGAACGCGCCTCCCGCGGCACCGAGTCGACGATCGGCCTTGTGCAGTCGTCGATGAACCTGCTCGCCGGGCTGGCCGGGTTGCTCGCCGTGGCGGCCGCCGTCATCGTCATCCATCCGCTGCTGCTGCTGGCGCTGCTGGTCGCCACGGTGCCCAACGCCTGGGCGTCGTTGCGAGCCGGGCATCTGCGCTACCGGACGTACACCGCCGGATCGGTGCGCCGACGTCGACTGTGGCTGCTGCACAAGTTGATGGCCGAACGCGCCTCGGCCCCGGAGTTGCGCTCCTACGGGCTACGCCGGTTCCTGCTCGACCAGTACGACCGGGTGATGCAGGTGGAGACCGACATCCAACTCGCCCTGGCCCGGCGGGTGACCACGACCACCACCGTCGGGGCCATCGTCGGTGGCCTCGCGACCGGCACCGTCTACGCACTGCTCGGGTTGCTGCTCCTCGACGGGCAGATCCCGCTCGCCGCGGCGGCGACCTGCGTCATCGCGGTGCAGTCCGCGCAACGGTCCCTGGCCATCGCCACGTTCCAGGTCGACCACGTCTACACCGAGGGGCAGCACTTCGGCGACTACACCGGCTTCATGAACCGCGCCGATGCCTACCTGCCGGCCAGCGACGGACAGGTGACCGCGGCCGACCCGGATCGGCTGCGGGAGTTGACAGTCAACGAGGTGAGCCTGCGCTACCCCGATCGGGACGACCCCGCCGTCGACGGCGTCACGTTGACGATCACCGCGGGGCAGACTGTCGCATTCGTCGGGGAGAACGGGTCGGGCAAGACGACCCTCGCCGCGATGATCGCCAGCCTCCGCGCCCCCACCGAGGGCAGTATCGAGTGGAACGGCCGCCCGTTGTCGGACTGGGACGTCGACGGGCTGCGGGCCCGCATCGCGGTGGTGACGCAGGAATACCACAAGTGGCCGTTCACCGCGGCCACGAACATCGCCATCGGCGACGTCGACAGCGAGGCCCGGCAGGATCGCATCGAGGCCGCCGCCGGCCGCGCGGTCGCCCACGACATGATCAACGAACTGCCGCACGGGTACGAGACGCTGCTCGACCGGACCTTCGCGCGAGGCCAGGACCTCTCCGGTGGGCAGTGGCAGCGCATCACCGCAGCCCGTGGTTTCCTGCGCGACGCCGAACTCCTGATCATGGATGAGCCGTCCTCCGCGCTCGACCCCCGCGCTGAGGACGCCCTGTTCCAGACCATTCGGGACCGGAGAGGTCGTGCCACCACCATCCTCATCACGCACCGGCTCGCCAACGTCCGGCACGCCGACCGGATCTTCGTCCTGCACCACGGCCGCCTGGTCGAGGCCGGCACGCACGCCGACCTCGTCGCCACCGGCGGTCGGTACGCCGAACTGTTCGCCCTCCAGGCCGCCGGCTACGACGCGAACCTGAAGGAGAGCCACCAACGGATCCAGGGCTGACGAATCCGTCGGTCGCATCACGACGTTGGGGAGTCGTCACCCGGTCGGGGTTCCAGCACCACCACAGTTGTCTCCGTCGATCGCCGCGCCGCGTGGGCCTCGAAGTTCTTGTCGGCCTCGCGCCAGCGTGGCCACAGTCGCGACCGCTCGTCGTCGGTGGCGGCCCGGCCGCGGACCAGCCGCCGCCCGTCGGCCAGCTCGACCGACGCGTCCGGGTGTGCCTGGAGGTTGAGCCACCAGGCGGGGGCACCTTCGCCCCACCCGTTCATCGCCACCCCGACCAGGTTCGGGCCATCCTCGAAGTACGCGAGAATGACGCCGCGCTGCTGACCGGTGCGGCGACCGGTCGTGAGCAACCGCAGCGTGCCCCACCGGTGCTCGCGCGGTCGCCACAGCCCGACGCGGCTGCCGGTGACCCGGTACAGGCCCCGGTGCACCGACCAGGCCAGTCGGATGAACCACCGCGGCGGATTCCACGGCGCCTTCGTTCCCTGACCATCTGACATGACGACCCCCTCCACCGACCAACGCTGATGGTCCGGGTGGCTGCCAAACGTAGTCGCGTCTGCCACTGTGGACCGTGATCCTCAAGTCTTCCGGCGCGAGCGTGACTCGCGTCCAGGTGTCCATGATTCGACCGAGGATCGAACCGATCGGTGGAAGCCCTGCGCTGCTGCCGGGCGTGCGGGTTACCGCTGCCAGGCGTCGATGGTGCGTACGCCGTCGCGGACGACCCGGTCCAGGATGGCGGGGTTGCCGCTGGTGCCCTCCCAGCCCTCGTCGTCGAAGACCGTCACCGCGCTGTCGACGCGGGCCACAGCGATCTGGCTGGACGCGGTGCCGCCGGTGCGTTCGCCGTTCAGGCTCGTCTCGGGCCAGGTGAGGGTCAGCAGCATCGCCTCGTCGCCGACCCCGGGCAGCGCCTTGCTCTTGACCGCGACGCGGTTTCCGGACTGGTCGTACGAGGGGCACGCCTGCACGGCGGTGCGGAGACGGCCCAGGTAACCCGAGGCGCCGTCGCCGTCGAAGGTGAAGATGGTCTGGTGGATCATCCCCTGCGGCACGTTGCTGGAGGGCTCGCCGGCCTTCTGGTAGGTGACTGTCATCGCGGCGCTCGCGGTGACCTGCCGGCCGCCGGTGCCGAACTCGTTGCCGCACAGCTTCGGCAGGGCCTCCTCGACGGGCGTCGTCCGTCGCGGAGACTTCCGCAGCTCGGCGGGCAACTCGACGAAGGCCGAGGTCGGAATGGTCACCTGGGTGCTCGCGCTCGGGGACGGTGAGTCGGTGGCGGGCGCCGACGCCGACGCGGTGGCCGACGAGGTGGTCGCCGGGGCCGAGCCGGGCGGAGCCTCGGTGGAGGTGCAGGCAGCGGCGAGTGCGACGGTGCCGAACAGCGCGAGCGCGCGTCGCGTACGGGCCATCGGCAGTGGTGTGTATCGGCTCATAATCACCCCTCGTCTGTCCCGAGGCAGTTCCCTGCCCGGTGTCGACTGAAACGACCACGTGGTGCCTCGGGCAGCGGCCGGACGACGGGAATCTCGGTGTCGTCGCGTCGGCCGGGCCGCTAGGCTGCCCCGCATGACCAGCGTGATCGCTCAGTGCACCGGACTGTCGTGTGACGTCCAGGTCGGTGCGGGGCGACGCCGGCGATCCGTCGCCCGCCCGCGCTGACCTGTTTCCTGCGACCGGCGGATCGAGCCGCCGGTCGTTCGCTGGTCGTCCTCGGTCCGCCCGTATCTCCCCGTCAACGGCTCGCGTGACGGCGCGGGTCCGAGCGAGATCGGCGTACTCATGGATCTTGAAAAGTTGTTGTCCGACCGGCTGGCGCCGGCGTTCGCGGCGGTGGCCGGCGGCCCGGTCGACCCGCTCGTGCGGCGTTCTCCGCGTGCGGACTTCCAGTCCGACGCGGCGCTGGCGCTGGCCCGGCGGCTCGGCCGCCCGCCGCGCGACATCGCCGCGGAGGTGCTGGCGCACGCGGTGCTCGACGACGTCGGGGTGTCGGCGGAGGTCTCCGGGCCTGGTTTCCTCAACCTGACGGTTGCCGACCGGGCCCTGGCCGACCTGGTGGCCGGGCTGGCCGGCGATACCCGGCTCGGTGTGCCGTCGACAGCGACGCCGCAGACCGTGGTGGTCGACTACTCGGCGCCCAACGTGGCGAAGGAGATGCACGTCGGGCATCTCCGCTCCACAGTCATCGGCGACGCGGCGGTGCGGCTGCTGGACTGGCTCGGGCACCGGGTGGTGCGGGCCAACCACCTGGGTGACTGGGGGACACCGTTCGGCATGTTGATCGAGCATCTGGTCGACCTGGGTGAGGCCGAAGCCGCGCAGAACCTGTCGATGGGGAACCTGGACACCTTCTACCGGGCGGCTCGGGTGAAGTTCGACGCCGACGAGGCGTTCCAGGAACGGTCGCGGCTACGGGTGGTCGCGTTGCAGGGCGGCGACGAGCGGACCCGGCGGTTGTGGCGGCTGCTGGTGACGCAGTCCGAGCGGTACTTCCTGACCGTGTACGACCTGCTCGACGTCACCTTGTCCGCTGCCGACTTCCGGGGTGAGAGCGCCTACAACGACCTGCTGCCGGACGTCGTCGACGACCTGGATCGGCTGGGGTTGCTGCA
The DNA here is from genome assembly GCF_022229005.1 of Micromonospora trifolii. Taxonomy (GTDB): domain Bacteria; phylum Actinomycetota; class Actinomycetes; order Mycobacteriales; family Micromonosporaceae; genus Micromonospora; species Micromonospora trifolii. The sequence continues at coordinate 28,465 of NZ_JAKKFD010000077.1, read as the reverse complement.
GCCCAGCGGTGGGGCCGAGTGCGTCTTCCCGCCGGGGTTCACCGGTCGGGACGGTGAGCCGTTGCCGCTGATCGTGCGCAAGAGCGACGGCGGGTACGGCTACCCGGCCACCGACCTGGCTGCGCTGCGGCAGCGCGTCGGCGAGTTGGGCGCGACCCGGCTGCTGTACGTCGTGGGCCTACCGCAGCGGCAGCACTTCGCGATGGTGTTCGCCGTAGCCGAGGCGGCCGGTTGGCTCTGCCCGCCGGCCCGGGCCGAGCACCTGGGCTTCGGGTCCATCCTCGGTGCCGACGGGCGGATGCTGCGCAGCCGCACCGGTGAGTCGGTGAAGCTGGTCGGGCTGTTGGAGGAGGCGGTCGCCCGCGCCACCGACCTGGCCCGGAGCAGGAACCCGGAACTCGACGCCGACGCCGCCGACGAGATCGGCCGGGCGGTGGGCATCGGCGCGGTCAAGTACGCCGACCTGTCGGTCGACCGGACCACTGACTACGTCCTGGACTGGGAGCGGATGCTGGCGCTGGAGGGCAACACCGCGCCCTACCTCCAGTACGCGTACGCCCGGATCCGGTCGGTGCTGCGGCGGGCCGGGACCGCCGTGCGGCCGGACGCGCCCATGGTGGTGGGGCAGCCGGCGGAGCGCGCGCTCGCGGTCGAGCTGCTCGGCTTCGCCGCTGTGGTCGGCGAGCTGGAGCGGAGTCTCGAGTTTCACCGGCTCGCCGGGTACCTGCACCGACTCGCGACCGCGTTCAACGCGTTCTACGAGCGCTGCCCGGTGTTGCGTGCCCCGGACGAGCTGCGGGAGAGCCGGCTGCTGCTGGCCGAGCTGACCGCCCGGACCCTGCGGCAGGGGCTGCACCTGCTCGGCATCCGCCCGCTGGAGCGGATGTGACGAGCCGGCCTCCCGGCCCGGTCAGCGGGCCCTCTTCGTCGCCCGCTTCCGGGGTGGCGTCAACAGGTCGGCGATCTGCGCGATCGCGGCGGGCACCAGGCGGTAGTACGCCCAGACCCCGCGCTTGTCGCGTTCGAGTAGGCCGGCCTCGGTGAGGATCCGAAGGTGATGACTCACCGTCGGCTGGGACAGATTGAGCGCCGCGGTGAGGTCACTCACTGACGCCTCACCTTCCGGCGCGGACTGGATCAGGCTGAGCAACCGGAGTCGCGCCGGATCGGCGAAGGCCTTGAGCACCCCCGCTAGCCGCTCGGCATCGGCCCGCTTGATGGGATCGCCGGTGAGCGGCGAGATCGCAGGCATGGCAGTTTTCGCAGTTCCCACGCCTGCCATAGTGACACCAACACCATCAATAAACCGGCAGATCCGGCACCAGCCCTCCGATGGCGTCCGGATGGCGCAGCGGAACCACCGAACGTGAGTCGAACGCCGACGTCCGTGGCGGCACGAGGGCCGTGTGGAGCTTCGGGAAGCTCCACACGGCCCTGGTGCGAGGTGGACGTCAGCGGCGCGGTCTGGGTGCGACGCGGGGCAGGACGTACGGCGGTCCCGCGAAGATCAGGTCGGACTTCAACTCCTGGTACGCCCGCTTGGGCTGGTAGTTCTCGTCGTAGATGGTGGCCAGGCCCTCCGGCGGGTCGTCGAACCAGCCCGGCACCCACGAATGATTGTCACTGAAACCCCAGACGGTGTACGACAGGCAGCTCCGCACGGCGAGGCACGCCTTCATCAGCACGCTGAAGTTCGCGGCCGACGCCTGTAGCCGGGGGTTGATCTCCTCCGAGTTGCCCGCCTGGACGCCGTCGGTCAGCCGGCTGCGGACGTCGACCTCGGTGAACGCGGTCGCGACGCCGAGTCCGCTGAACTTCTTCAGCGCGGCGGTCACCTGGAGGGTGTCGAAGTTGCCGTACTGGGTGCCCAGGTGGCCCTGGGAGCCGACGCCGTCGATCGGGACACCCTGGGCACGCAGGCTCTTGGTCATGTCGTACACGAACTGGGTCTTGTCGTCCGCCGGGTTGCCCGAGCCGAACGCCTCGATGTTGTAGTCGTTGTAGAACAGCAGGGCCTTCGGGTCGGCGGCCCGCGCCCAGCGGAACGCGTCAGCGATGTAGCCGGGCCCGAGGTTCTGCGCCCAGAAGCCCTTGTAGTGCAGGGTCGACGGGGTGTCCCACGGGTCGCTGACCGCCTCGTTGACCACGTCCCACTGCCAGATCTTGCCCTTGTAGCGGTTGACGACTGTGGTGATGTGTTTGCGCAGCAGCTCGCGCAACTCCTGCTTGCTGATGGAACCGTCGGCGACGCCGCTGGTCAACCAGGCGGGCAACTGGTTGTGCCAGACCAACACGTGACCGCGCACGCTCTGCCGGTTGCGCTTGGCGAACTCGACGAACTGGTCGGCCGGCCCCCAGTTGTAGGTGCCGCGGGTCGGCTCCAGGCTCTCCCACTTCATCACGTTCTCGGCGGTGACCGAGGCGAACTCGGAGGAGGCCAGCTTGCGGTACTGCGGGTCGCTGGCGTCGTTGAGGGCATCCATGCTCACCGCGGTGCCGACGTGCAGGCCGTGGCGCAGGCCGAGGGTGCCGAGGCTCTGCGTCGTGGGGTCGTACGGCCGACTCGCGGTCGCCGGCACCGTGTTCAGCGTGGCGATGGTCGCGACGGCGACGAGGCCGACGGTCGACCACTGTCTTAACTTCATGTGCCTGCCTGCCCTTCCAGACGATCAATAGATAGATGTCGATCTAGGAGGTGAGGGTCCGGTGTTGGCCGGGTGAAGACGCGAGCTGGTTGGGTGACGCCGGTAGTTCCGGCCGGAAACCGGAAACCCGCTCGAAACGTTAAGCCGATCTATGTCTGGTCGTCAACGCTGAAAACTTCCGGAAATTCATCACATGACCTGCGTAGCGCTGAGTGGCTAGCGGTCGAAACTTTCGGAAACCAGCTCGGGTGGTGAGGTCACCGAGGCGCACGCGACCAGGCATCGTCGACCCGGTGGCCGACGATGCCTGGTCGCGCTACGAAAGAGTGGTCAGCGCAGACCGGCGAAGAGGTCGTCCTCGGGGGTCGGTGCGCCAGTCCGGTCCCGGACCCGTACGAAGGTCTCCACGCCCATCAGCTCGGTGAACCGCTCCTGGCCCAGTTGCAGGAAGAAGATGTTCTCGGTCTGACTGGCGTGCGTGGCCAGCGCGTCGAACTTCTGCGCGCCGTACTTGCTCGTGTCCACCCAGGTGCTGATCTCGTCGTCGGGCAGGCCGAGCTGCGGCCCCGGCTCCGACGCCGCGTCCGGCTCGGCCCACTCGACGCCGAGCTCCTTCATGATCCGACCGAACTCCGCGAACGCCGTACGCGGCACAGTGGTCCAGTAGACCTTCGCCGGGACGTCCGTCAGCTCGACAGCGGCCATGGTGATCCGATGAGCTTGGATGTGGTCCGGGTGGCCGTAGAAACCGTTCTCGTCGTACGTGACGATCACGTCCGGCCGGTACTGCCGAATCAGCTCCGCGAGCCGGGCCGCCGCCTCCGCAACCGGTGTCGTCCAGAACGCGCCTGGCAGGTCGTTGGTCGGCCAACCCATCATCCCGGAGTCGGCGTAGCCGAGGGTCTCCAGGTGAGTGACGTTCAACGTGGCGCAGCTGGCCTCCAGCTCGGCCTGGCGCATCGCCACCACGGCGGCCGGGTCGTGCCCCGCCTCACCCGGCTTGACCCCACCCGGGCCGTCCCCGCATCGCCCGTCGGTGCAGGTCACGAGCACTGTGGTGACCCCCTCGGCGGCATAGCGGGCAAGGACGCCGCCGGTGCTCGTCGCCTCGTCGTCGGGGTGGGCGTGCACCGCCATCAGGGTCAGAGGTCGCTCAGCCATGCCATCACCCTACGGTCATCCGGCTACGGCCCCACGACCTCCACCAGGAACGTCCGCGGGAGCGGGCATCTTACCCAGTCCGGCATCCGTCGAGCGGTCCTTGTGTGAACGGTGCTCAGACTCCGGACAGGTCGTTAGATTCGGGCGTGATCAGCACAACCGAGCAGGTCCGGACGCGGGGAGAAGTCGATGGCAAGGGCCGCTGACGGGTTCACCGACCTGCGACAGGTCGAGGCCGGAGTGCTGAACGTCGGCTACGTGGACGCCGGGCCGCCCGACGGCGACGCGGTGATCCTCCTGCACGGGTGGCCCTACGACATCCACAGCTTCGCCGACGTCGTACCGCTGCTCACCGCCGCCGGTCAGCGGGTCGTCGTCCCGTACCTTCGGGGCTTCGGCACGACCCGGTTCCTCTCCGACGACACCATGCGAAACGGCGAACCGGCGGCCATGGGGCTCGACCTCATCGCCCTGATGGACGCCCTGAAGATCGACACTGCGAAGCTCGCCGGATTCGACTGGGGCGCGCGGACCGCCGACGTCGTCGCCGCGCTGTGGCCCGAACGCTGTCGAGGGCTGGTCTCGGTCAGCGGTTACCTGATCGACGGGCAGAAGTCGGGCACCGTGCCGCTGCCGCCGAAGGCGGAGTTCGCGTGGTGGTACCAGTACTACTTCGCCACCGAGCGCGGCCGGAAAGGGTACGACAAGAACCGGCGCGACTTCGCCAAGCTGATCTGGCACACCGCGTCGCCCAAATGGACGTTCGACGACGCGACGTTCGACCGCAGCGCGGCGGCGTTCGACAACCCCGACCACGTCGACATCGTCATCCACAACTACCGCTGGCGGCTGGCCCTCGCCGACGGCGAGCCGCAGTACGAGGAGATCGAGGAGCGCCTGGCCGCGAAGCCGAAGATCACGGTGCCCAGCATCTCGATGGAGGGGGACGCCAACGGTGCGCCGCATCTGGAGCCCACCGTCTACGGCAAGCAGTTCGCCGGCCCGTACGAGCACCGGACCATCGGGGGCGGCGTCGGGCACAACCTGCCGCAGGAGGCGCCGCAGGCATTCGCGGACGCGGTGCTGGAGGTCTGAGCCGCTGGCCTCCCGGTCACCGGGGCGTCGGACGTTCCACCCGCACCGGATCGCCGCGGACCAACTCGTCGTGGATGCGCCACCGGGCGGTGGTGACGGCACGTCGCGCCGCCTCGTCGCCCTGCTCGATGCGTTGGCGCAGCAGGTCCAGGGCGACGCGGCGGTTGAGGCTGAACTGACGTTCCTCGTCCACCACCACCACCAGGCCCGAGGGGCGGTGCGTCGCGCGTACCGCCGTGCTGGCCTTGTTCCGGTGCTGACCACCCGGCCCGCCGGTGCGGCAGGCGACGATGTCGACGTCCGCCTCGCGGAACGTCGTCGGCCGGGCGTCGCTTTCGGGCGGCTGAGCGGTCACGTACCAGTTCTTCCGGCCGACGCCCGACCGGTACGGGCTGGGTGCCTGCCAGCACAGCGTGCCGGTCCACGAGGCCGCGAACGCCTCGGCGTCGACGCCGGAGATCCGGATCAGCACCGACCGGTAGGTGCCGGCGCGGTCACCGGGCACCGCCTCAACCTGCTGGATCGTCAGACCTCGGCGGACGCCCTCGCCGCGCAGCCGGTGCAGCAGTTGACTCAGTGCCCAGGCACACTCCTGTGGCCCACGCCCGGCCGACAACAACAGGAACGCGGTCATGACCGGCCTCGCCGGTCGCGGTGGCCCCGCCGGTCCGGCCGTGCGGCGGACCCGAGGTCGGGAGTCTTGTAGGTGACCACTGGCGTCGTGCTGACCACCGGCGTGGCCAGCTGGTGCTCGACCAGGTCGGCGATCACCTGCTCGATGCGCTTGTACGCCGTGGGCGCCTCCTCGAAGAGCAACTGCCGGTCACCGCACACCACCAGCGATCCCACCGGGGTACGGCGTAGCTCCTCGACCGTGTGCTTGGCCCGGCCCCGCCGCAGGGCGTCGGCGCGCGACATCTTGCGGCCAGCGCCGTGAGCCACCGAATGGTTGGCCTCCGGCCCGGCGTGCGCGGCCACCAGGTAGGACGCCGTCCCCCGGGTACCGGCGATCAGAACATCGCGCCCGTCGCCCGGCGCCGCGCCCTTGCGGTGCAGGTAGACCCCGTCCCGGACCTCGACCAGGTTGTGACACTGGTCGACGATCGGCGCTGTGGGCTCGGCCCCCAACGCGTGCGCCACCCGGGCGGCCAGCACCCGGCGGTTGAGTGAACCCCAACGCACGGCGTCGTCGTGCCTGCCCAGGTAGGCGGCGGGGTCGGGCGCCGCCCCGGCGCCGTGGACCTCGGTGTGCGCCCGCAGGATCCGCTCGCCCAGGCCACGGGAACCGCTGTGCACGATGAGCACCAGATCACCCGTGTCGAGCCCGAGCCGGCCCGCGTGCCGTACGTCGAAGACGGTGTCGACGCGGGCCAGCTCCACGAAGTGGTTGCCCCGGCCCACCGTCCCGAGACCGTCCAGGTGACCGGCCGGAACGTCACAGTCGACGGCGGCCCAGGCGGGGTCGTCGGCGTCGCGCACCGGGTCGAGCGCCTGGTCGAGGTCGGGGAACCGGGCGGCGAGCCGTTCCGGTACGGCCCGCTTGAGCTTGATCGGAAACACGGCGATGCCGCAGCCGATGTCGGAACCCACCAGGAACGGGTACAGCACTGTCGACGCCATGGCCGCGCCGATGGGCGCACCCTTGCCCGGATGCAGATCTGGCATCGCGGCGACGTGCCGCATGCCGTCCAGGGCGGCGACCTGTTGGCACTGTGCGAGCGCATCGGACTCGATCCAACTCGCGGGCGAGGCGAACACCGTGACGGTGGCCGGGGCGGACGGGGGCAGGGGCTCCCGAGGGAGGTGGTGCTGGGACAAGGAGGCTCATCTCTGGCTGCGAACGTGAAAGCGGACGGCGTCACGGCCCCCGGGAGGCGTCACCGGTGGCGCGGAGCAGGGGGGTGTAGTCCGTCAGTACGTCATGGATGACACTCTGGCCGAGGCGCGCCAGGCACGACAACTGATTTTCCTTCACGACGTACGCTGCCGCGATGAGCGCACCGCGTCGCATCCTGGTCTACGGGGTGTACGGCTCCGGCAAGTCCACCCTCGCGGCGCGACTGGCCGAACACCTCGGACTGCCCTGGTATCCGGTGGACGATCTGCTCTGGCAACCGGGCTGGGTCGAGGTGCCGGTCGCCCAGCAGCGCAGCCGGATCGAGGAGGTCTGCCGACGCGACCGCTGGATCATCGACGGGGCGTACCACGGCTGGCGGGACGTCCCGCTGGCCCGCGCCGACCTGGTGGTCGGCCTGGACTATCCACGATGGCGTTCGTTCGGGCGGTTGCTCCGCCGCACCGTCCGCCGGGTGGTCACCGGCGAGGTGATCTGCAACGGCAACCGCGAGTCGCTGAGCAGCGTGCTGTCCCCGGACTCGATCCTGGTGTGGCACGTCACCGCGTTCGGCCGCGCCCGACGGCGGATGCGGGCCTGGCAGGCCGACCCGTCCGCGCCGCCAGTGGTGTTGCTGCGCTCCCCAGCGGAGCTGGACGTCTGGCTGGCCGGGCTGCCCCGCCGGTGAGGCCGCGCGATCACTCGCCGAACTGAGAGGACCGAGGATGAAGTCGACGGAGACACCGGTACGCGACGGGATCATCGCCTTCCTGCACGACTACGCGCGGGCCGTCGAGGCCGGTGACAACGACGCCGTTGCCGCGAGCTACGCCGAGACGTACATCGAGGGTGACCCGGGTGGGGCGGCGGCCGTCACCAACGACGCCGGGTACCGGGCCGCTCTCGACGAACGCCACACGGCGATGACCGAGCAGTTCGGCCTGACCGGAGCCCGGGTGACGGTCCTGGACGTTCTCGATGTCGCGCCGGGGTACGTCCTCGTGCCGACCAGGTGGACGTTGGACTTCGCGCCGCCCCGGGGCGAGGCCGGCAGCGCGCAGTTCGCGCAGACCTACGTGGTGCGCCTCGGCGACCCCCGGCCACAGATCCTGCTCTACCTGTCCCACGAGCGGGAGGACGAAGCCATGCGCGGGTTGGGACTCACCGGCTGAGAGTCGATGGCGAATGCGTCGTCGGCCCGCCCCCGGTGGGGAGCGGGCCGACGACTTGACGTGGCCCGGCCGGGATCACACCGACCGGGCCACCGATCAGGACTCCAGGCGTCGACGCCGGGCCAGGAAGAACGCGACAGCGCCCAGCACGACCATGACACTTCCGACGCCGGTCATAGCCGGGACCGCACCGCTGCCGGTGACCGGCAGGATGGGGTGCTTGCCGCCACCACCAGGTCGACCGGGTGCGCCAGGACTGCCGGGTGCTCCCGGGCTACCAGGCGCGCCAGGGCTGCCGGGCGCTCCGGGTGCTCCGGCAGGCCCGGACGGACCAGGCGCGCCAGGGCTGCCGGGCGCTCCGGGTGCTCCGGGGCTACCGGGTGCGCCAGGGGCTCCCGGGCTACCGGGTGCTCCGGGGCTACCAGGCGCTCCCGGACTGCCGGGCGCTCCTGGACTGCCGGGTGCTCCGGGGCTGCCAGGCGCTCCGGGGCTGCCGGGCGGACCGGTGGGCCCCGGTGGGCCGGTCGGTCCGGGCGGGCCCGTCGGCCCGGCGCAGATCGGTGCGGTGATGGTGTTGGTCTGCAGGGTTACGGCCTCGGTGCGCGCCAGCGCGCGGCCCTGGAGGGTCGCGCCCGTGGCCATCGTGATCGCGGCCTGAGCCATGATGGTGCCCACGAAGGTGGTGCCGGTGCCGATCGTCGCCGAGCTGCCGATCTTCCAGAAGACGTTGCAGGCCGACGCCCCGTTGGTCAGGACGACGCTGCTGTTCGACGCCGTCGTCAGCGAGGAGTCGATCTGGAAGATGAACACGGACGACGGGTCGCCCTGGCCGTTGAGCGTCAACGCTCCGGTCAGTTGGGCGGCCCCGATCCGGTAGACCCCTTCGTTGAGCGTGTTGCCACCCAACTCTGCCGGAAGGTTGGTGAACGGGGTCCGGCCGGCGGCGTCGTTGAAGGCGATGGTCAGGTCGCTCTGAGCCTGGAGTGCGACCGCGTCGCCGAGGTGCACCTCCCCGCCGATGGTTGCCGTTCCGAAGCCGGACGAGGTGTTTCCGGGGTACCGCCCGAGACTCTGGGCCAGGAAGCTGGAGCCGGTGTTTGTGGGCTCCGCTCCGGCCAGGACGGAGAAGTCGGCTGCCGTCCCCAGGTTGACCGGTGCTTCCTGCGCGTTGGCGGCGGTCGAGCTGAAGAGCAGCAGGCTGGCTGCCACCGTGGCGGCTGCGCCAGCCGCGAGCGACGGCAGGACAACTCGCCGCCGGAGCCAATTCTTGGGTTTAGCTGTCACAGAACACCCTCCGTGGGTACTACTCGCAGGAGACGGCCAGCGAGTGGCGCCCTGCGTGATACGGCCTGTATGGCGCCGATAAGCGCGCTGACCACCACATCACGTCAGGTGTTCAAATGAGGGCAAATTGGGACAATGAGTAAGGTGCATCTGTCTGAACTGGAGCGACCTTCGCTTTCGCGTTCGCCGCTCGAACCTCGGCCTACCGCTGCACCGTCGGAACCGGCTTGATCGAGCGGCCGAGGACGCAGGGGGAGGAGGGACTGTTGCTGGTGGCCGGGAAACGGAACCGGCGCAGCTCCTCCACCTCGAAGCCGGCCGCGCCGATGGCGGCGACGGTGTCGCGGTTGGTGTGGCAACCGGCGAACAGCTTCGGCCACAGTGTGGCGTCGACGAGTCGTTGGGCGCGGTGCAGGCCGCTGGCCTCCTCGGCGGCCACGTGTTCGAAGAACCGCACCTGCCCCCCGGGTCGCAGCACCCGGCTGATCTCGGCCAACGCGCTCGCCTGATCGGGCACTGTGCACAACACCAACGCGACCACCACCGCGTCGAACTCGCCGTCCCCGGCGGGCAGCGCCTCGGCCAGACCGTCGACGACAGTGACCGGAACCGGCGCGGTCGACGCGGCGCGCTCGGCAGCGGCACGCAGACGCCGCTCCGGCTCGACCGCGAGGACCTGGGTCACCCCCGCCGGGTAGTGGGCGAACATTCGCCCGTTGCCCGCACCGATCTCGATCACCCGGCCGGACAGGCCGGCGACCAGGTCCCGTCGGAACGCCGCCGTGCCGGCGCGGTCCATGGCGACGCTGAGTCGCTCGTAAACCCGAGCGAACACCGGGTGGGACACCGTGGCCACGTCGACCTCCTGATCTCCGTCGAACTGTTCTCCGGCGATTGTCCTGCATCCGCGCACGCTTTCCGTCTTACTGGTTGGCAGCACGATTCAACCCAGTGCAGACAGGACGTGGTTCGGCCATGAAGATCGTCGTCATCGGGGGCAGCGGCCTCGTCGGCTCCAAGCTCGTGGACCGCCTCGGTGCCCAGGGCCACGAGGCGGTGCCGGCCTCGCCGAAGACCGGCGTGAACACCCTGACCGGCGAGGGAGTGGCCGGTGCGCTCACCGACGCCGAGGTCGTCGTCGACGTGTCGAACTCGCCGTCGTTCGAGGACGCCGCCGTACTGGAGTTCTTCGAGACCTCGACCCGGACCCTCCTCGCCACCGCGTCGGACGCCGGGGTGAACCACTACGTGGCGCTCTCCATCGTGGGGTGCGACCGGATCCCGGACAGCGGGTACATGCGCGCGAAGGTCGCCCAGGAGAAGCTCATCGTCGCGTCCGGACTCGCGTACTCGGTGGTGCACGCCACCCAGTTCTTCGAGTTCCTCCAGGGCATCATCGACACCGCCACGGACGGCGACACCGTGCACCTCGCGCCGGTGCTCATTCAGCCGATGGCCGCGGACGACGTCGCGGCCGCGGTGGCCGAGGTCGCGCTCGGCGCGCCGACGAACTCCGTCGTCGAGGTCGCCGGCCCGGAGCAGTTCCGCCTCGACGAACTGGGCCGAACCCTCCTCGCCGACCAACAGGACCGTCGTTCGGTGGTGGCCGACCCCGACGCCCGGTACTTCGGTGCCAAGCTGGGCGAACGCTCCCTCGTCCCGGCCGACGGTGCCCGCCTCGCCGGCACCGGCCTGGAGGACTGGCGTACCCGGGCGGGCCGGGGACACTGAGCCGGACCGCTACCTCGACGTCCCGGGCGGGCCGGCCCGCCCACCGAGGCGCTGCACCAACTCCTGTACCGCCTCGGTGAACGGCTCGTCCGACTCGCCCGGCCAGTGCCCGTGGATGGGTGGGGCGACGCTGTCCCCGGGGGGTGTCACCACGTCACAGGGGTCACGCAGTCGACGATCCACAGCGGCGGCCGGGTCACCGGTGGTGGCCGGCGCGGGTGCGGGATGCGGCGAGAAGATCCAGCCACCTATGGGGTCGGTGTCGCGCCACAGGTTCACCCAGCGCCAACCCACCCGCCGGCCGATCTCGTGCAGTGTCGCTTCGTCGACGTAGGCGGGGAAGAGTCGTGCGTAGAGGCGGCGCAGCGGTGACCCGTGGGTGAGCAGGGCGACCCGGTCGCCGACCTGCGGGGGCAGTTGGAGCACAGTGGCGGCGAGCAGAACCGAGCCGTGGCTGTGCCCGGTGAGCAGCACCGCGTCGCCGCGCTCGACGAGGTAGGTGATCCGGCGGACCAGCTCCGGCACGGCCCGCTCGGCGTAGCAGGGCGGTGCGAACGGGTGGGCGGCCCGGGGCCAGAACGTGCCAAGGTCCCAGAGGACACCGATGTGCCGGCGGTACGGCTCGGTCCGGTACGCGAAGATGCCGCCGATGATCAGGCCGAGGATGATCGCCGCGATCACCCAGCTGCCGAACGCGATGGCGAAGGTGATCGCGCCCGCAGGCAGTCCGATGTTCCGCTCGATGACGTCGCTCGGGACCTGCCCGAGCAGGCCGATGGTGGTGGTGGCCGTGCCGAGTCCGGCGAGGCAGCCGTAGACCACTGCCAACGGCACCAGTTTCTCGGTGAAGCGAGCCCTGGCTATCGCGTCTCGGACCTGCCGCAGTCGGGGCGCTGCCTCGGCCGGCGGGTCCGGGAAATCGCGCGCCACTATCGCCGCTGCGGCCCGGCGTCGACTCCGGCGGGAGATCAGGATGACGAGGACGGCGACCATCGCGGTGACCAGCACCGCGCGGAAGAAGCCGAAGATCGCCCAGGTGTAGGCGCGAGGCGGGCCGTTGGCGATGCCCTCCCCGGTCGGCACGTCGCGGTCCAGGAAGTCCGCCACCCGGTAGACCAGTTCGGCGGAGTATGCCACCGCCATGCTGATCCCGGCGGCGGCGACAACGAGAGCGCCCAGCCCGAACAGCGGGGTGGCGTCGTGCTCCCGGCGCCGGTGCCACAGCAGCACCACGCCCAGGGCGGCCATCAGCGTCGTCTGAGCCAGGAACAGACCGGCCAGTGTCGGGTCGTAGCCGGGGAGCCCATGCCCCTGCGGCCACGGCTGCGAGCTGGTCGGCACGTGCGCCACGACGACCACGGTCAGGACGATGGCAGCGGTCCGGAGGGTGCGGGTGACCCGGTCGAGCCGTTGGTCGCCGGCGGCCCGGTCCATCAGCGGCGGTGTGCAGAGCAGCCCCACGCAGCCCGCCAGGATCACCCCCGTGATCGCCGTCAGCACGATTGTGGCCGCCGAGGCGTCACTGGCGCCCTGGGCCAGCAGCAGGACGAGGTCCAGCGTCGCGAAGGCCGCGGCGACGTGGATGGCCCGCAACCGGCCCACCAGTGGTTCGGCGTCCCACTGGCCGACGGTGCCGAGCCGAGACACGGAGCTGCCCTGATCGGGTGCCCGAAACGCCTCGAAGGTCCGCCCCGGACGGCAGCTGACCCGCCAGATCAGGCCGATCGCGGCGGCCGGGACCAGCGCGAGCACCGCCAGCCGCAGTCCGACCGGCCGTCCGCCCAACCAGGACAACCAACTGCGTCCGGACAGGCAGTCGGGCGACGCCAGACATTTCCAGCCGACGAGGTCCAGTGCGACGCCGGCGACGGCGAGCACGTACAGCACGGTGAGCGTGAGTGCCAGCAGCCGGCAGAGGGACTTGACCACCGCCTCGGCGCCGGGGTTCGCCGGGCGCATCCAGATCGCGACGTTGACAAGCATGAAGGGCAGCAGGAAGACCAGCGCCAGGGTGCGGGCCACGGTCCCGGAGGGCAGGTCACCCCAGCGGTACGCCTCAAGCGTCACCCCGTGCGCGCCAGTGCTTTCCGACCGGTGGCGCACCCGGTAGAACCCCCCACTGCGGTCGCCGGCGACCTGCCCGATCTGTTGCAGGTTCAGCACCTGTGCGGCACTTGCGCCGGAGACTCCGTGCACCCGTAGCTCCACGACGTTTCCGGAGCTGTCCGGCCCGCTCAACCGCTCTGGTCCATCCAACGTCCCCCCGAGGCGTCCCGCCGTCTGTCCCGCGCCCCAGACCTCGACGGCACGTGCCGGGGCGCCGACCGCGGTGACGGCCGAGCGGTTCTACCCGAACCGGACCCGCTCAATCTCGACCGGCAGGTGCGCTACCCCTCAGGCAGGGTCGGACCGGCGGTCACCGCCGCTTCGGGTACGTCGGTCCGCGCGGTCTTCGCCCACGCGCTGGACCCGGCCACGGCCGAGCGGCTCCGGGCGTACGCCGAGAAGGCGCTCGCCTCGCGCTGGGGACGGCCGGGCTGTGCCGGCGAGGATTGAGCCGGTCGTGGCGGGGTAGGTGCCGCCATGGTCGCTGCCGGTCGGCGCGGAGCGGACGCGGGCCCGTCGACCGTCGCCCGGTGGTGGGACCGCGTGGTGGCCGCGTTGCGCGAGCGGGTGCGTCGGGTACGAACCATCGGCGGCCTGGCCCTCCAGGCCGGCCTGGCCGCGGCGCTGTCCTGGCTGGTGGCGCATTCGCTGCTGCAGGTGTCGCAGCCGGTCTTCGCGCCGATCTCCGCGGTCTCGACGCTCGCCGCGTCCGTCGGCCAGCGGTTGCGTCGCACCGTCGAGCTGATCATCGGTGTCACCGTCGGGGTGCTGATCGGCGACCTGCTCCTCCTGGTGATCGGCACCGGGTGGTGGCAGCTCGCCCTGATCGTCGTGCTGGCGATCGTCGTCGCCCTCTTCCTCGCGGGTAGCGCGGCGGTGGTGATCCAGGCCGGGGCGACGGCGGTGCTCATCGCCACGCTCAGCCCGGCGGTCCGGGATCTGGAGATCCCCCGGTTCGTGGACGCGCTCGTCGGGGGAGGGGTGGCGCTGTTGGTCACCGCCGTGTTGCTGCCGCTGAACCCGCTGCGGGTGCTCAACCGGGCCGCGCGGCCGGCGTTGGATCTCCTCGCGTCCCAGCTCGACGCCACCGCCGAGGCACTGACCGAGCGCGATGCCGCTCGGGCCCGTACCGCCCGAGGTGAGCTGCGGCAGAGCGCGGGCCGCTTGAAGGCGTTCGTCGAGGCGACCCAGGGTGCCCGGGAGGCGAGCACCCTGTCACCGGTGTACTGGCATCAACGGCACGGGCCGGTGGGCCGCTACGCGCAGGCGGCCGAGCCGATCGACCGGGCGATGCGCAACAGCGGCACCCTGATCCGACGATCGGTGACGCTCATCGAGGACGGCGAACCGGTGCCGGAGTCGTTGCCGACGGCGGTGGCCGACCTCGCCGGGGCGGTCCGTCTGCTGAAGCGGCAGTTCGCCGCCGGCGCCGAGCCGAACCGGGCCCGGGAGCAGGCGCTACGGGCGGTTCGGACGGCCGGGCACGCCTATCGGGATGGCGTCGGCTTCTCCGGTGCGGTGGTGGTGGCACAGGTCCGGACGACAGTCAGTGACCTCCTGGTCGCCTCCGGGCTGAGTCAGGAGGACGCGAATCACCTGGTCCGAAGGGGTTTCGGCGAGGTCTGAGAGCCAACTGACCCTCGGCGTGAGCCACCCGACGGCATCTTCTTGAGCCATGGCTGTTGCACTCTGAGCCAAAGTGGTGCCATGATGGTGCCATGGAGCTGAGGTCATACGTCGAGAACCTGCGTAACGAGTTCGCCGTGGCCGCGGAGGGCGTGGACCCGGAGGCCCGGGCGCTGGCCGAACGACTCTTCGCGCAGCTGGAGGCGGCCACCCGTCTCACTCTGCTCGAAGCGTTGTCGGACGCGGCCGACGAGATCACCCGCGACCTCGCACCGGGTTCGGTGCACGTTCGGTTGCGCGGGCGTGAGCCCGACTTCGTGGTGACGCCGGCCAGCCTGCCGGTCGAGGTGGCGAGTGAGCCCAGCGGGCCGCCGCCGCTGTCGGTGCCGGTGTCCGCGCCCGACGGTGACGAGGGCGGCACCTCGCGGATCAACCTGCGGCTCCCCGACCACCTGAAGGCCAGCGTCGAGGACGCCGCCGGCCGCGCCGGGCTCTCGGTCAACGCCTGGCTGGTGCGCGCCGTCGCCAGTGCCATCGGGGCGGGCGATACGGAACGTCGTCCACCCCGCAGGCCGGAGCCGCGCTCCGGCCAGCACTTCACCGGCTGGGCCCGCTAACTTCCCGTACCCCTTCCACCACGCCGCTGACCAGCGGCGACCTTCGCCGACCACATTTCGGGAGACCACCATGCCTGTTTTCGAAACGCCGGAACCGATCACCGTCCAGATCGAGCTGCCGATCGGCGACGCCTGGATCGCCGCGAGCGACCGCACCGACACGGTGGTGACGGTGCGGCCCCGCGACCCGTCGAGCAAGGCCGACGTGAGCGCCGCCGAACAGAGCACCGTCGAGTTCGCCGCCGGGCGACTGGTGATCCGGGTGCCGAAGACCTGGCGCCGCTACGGGTTCGGCTCCGGGCCCTCGGTCGACGTCCAGATCGAGGTGCCGACCGGGTCACGGGTGTACGCCGAGGCGGCGTGGGCGGCGTTCCGCTGCGAGGGCCGGCTCGGCGAGTGCCGGATCAAGACCGGCAGCGGCATCCGACTCGACGAGACCGGGCCGTTGGAGATCGATAGTAGTCACGGCGAGGTCGCTGTGGAGCGTGTGCTGGGCTCCGCCCGGGTGAAGGCCTCGTCCGGCAAGGTGCGCATCGGCGCTGTCGACGGCACCGCCGAGATCAAGAACTCGTCCGGCGACTGCTGGATCGGCCGCAGCGCTGGCGACGTCCGGATCAACACGGCCTACGGCGACATCACAGTGGACGCGTCGCAGGCCTCGGTGACGGCGCGCACCGCCTACGGCAACCTCCGGTTGGGTGAGGTCACCCGCGGCGCGGTCGACGTCCAGACCTCCTTCGGCGCGATCGAGGTCGGCATCCGTCGCGGGACAGCCGCCTGGCTCGACGTCAGTTCCAGGCACGGCCGCGTGCACAACGCGCTGGAGTCGACCGACAGCCCGGCGCAGACCGACGAGACGGTCGAGGTCCGGGCGAACACCTCCTACGGCGACATCATGATCCGCCGCGCCTGACCCACCGCCCCGCCGACCACAAATGAGGAGACCATGACCAGCTCCATGAACCCCGCGATCGTCGCCACCGATCTGCGCAAGTCCTACGGCGACAAGGTCGTGCTGGACGGCATCGACCTGATGATCACCGAGGGCACCATCTTCGCGTTGCTCGGTCCGAACGGCGCCGGCAAGACCACCACGGTGCAGATCCTCTCCACCCTGATCGACGCCGACGGCGGCAACGCCCGCGTCTTCGGCCACGACCTGGCCCGGGAACCCGACGCGGTACGCGCGCTCATCGGCGTCACCGGCCAGTTCTCCGCCGTCGACAACCTGCTCACCGGTCGGGAGAACCTGACCCTCATGGCCGACCTGTGCCACCTGGACAAGGCCGCCGGTCGGCGGCGGATCGCCGACCTGCTCGACCAGTTCGACCTGACCGACGCGGCGGGCAAGCCGGTGTCGACGTACTCCGGCGGCATGCGCCGGCGGCTCGACCTCGCGATGACCCTGGTCGGCGAGCCCCGCGTCATCTTCCTCGACGAGCCGACCACCGGCCTCGACCCGCGCAGCCGCCGGGCCATGTGGCACATCATCCGCGCACTCGCCGCCGAGGGCGTGACCATCCTGCTCACCACGCAGTACCTGGAGGAGGCCGACCAACTCGCCGACCGGGTGGCGTTCCTCGACCACGGCCGGCTGATCGCCGAGGGGACGCCGCGCGAGCTCAAGCGGCTCATCCCGGGTGGCCACGTCGTGTTGCAGTTCGCCGACCAGGAGGGGCTCGACCTGGCGGCCCGGACGTTCGACGCCGCCACCCGGGACGACGCGGCGCTCACCCTCCAGGTGCCGAGTGACGGCGGGGTCGGGTCGCTGCGATCCCTGCTCGACCAGCTCGACAGCGCCTCGATCAGCGTGGCGGCGCTCTCCGTACACACCCCCGACCTCGACGACGTCTTCCTCACCCTCACCGGTCAGCCCGACACCCGGGCCAGCCGACCCGACCACGAAAGGGCTCCCGCGCGATGAGCACCCTCTCCCTCGCCGTCCGCGACTCGAGCACCATGCTGCGGCGCAACCTGCTGCACATGCGGCGGTACCCGTCGATGACGTTCCTGCTCATCGGCATCCCGATCATCATCCTGCTGCTCTTCGTCTACGTCTTCGGCGGCACGCTCGGCGCCGGCCTCGGCCCGTCCGGCGACCGCTCCCAGTACGCCAACTACGTCACCCCCGGCATCCTGCTCATCACAGTGGTCAGCGCCGCGCAGGGCACCGCCATCTCGGTCGCGATGGACATGACCGAGGGGATCATCGCCCGGTTCCGCACGATGTCGATCTTCCGACCGTCGGTCCTGACGGGTCACGTACTGGGCAGCCTGGTCCAGACCATGCTCAGCCTCGCGGCCGTCACCGTCGTGGCGCTGCTGGTCGGGTTCCGGCCCACTGCCAACGCGGTCGAGTGGCTCGCGGCGGTCGGCGTCCTCGCCATGATCACCTTTGCGCTGACCTGGCTGTCCGTCGCCCTCGGTCTGGTCAGTGACAGTGTCGAGACGGCCAGCAACCTGCCCATGCCGCTGATCCTCCTGCCGTTCCTCGGCAGCGGGTTCGTCCCCACCGACTCCATGCCGACCGCCGTGCGGCTGTTCGCGGACTACCAGCCCTTCACGCCCGTCATGGAGACCCTTCGCGGCCTGCTGCTGGGCACCGGGATCGGCGCCAACGGGATCATCGCGGTCATCTGGTGCGCCGTGATCAGCGTGGGCTGCTTCTTCTGGGCCAAGGCCCTGTACAACCGCAACCGGACGGCCTGATCCGACCGGCGCGCTCGGTCTCGCCATCGCAAGGCAAAGAGCCGGCGGCTCGGCCCACAGGGGTCGGGCCGCCGGCTCGTGACGTCGTGGGACCGGCGGCGCGAGCGCGTGGTCGTGCGGCGGCTCGGTGGCGCGAGTGCGTGGTCGTGCGGCGGCTCGGTGGCGCGAGTGCGTGAAAGGGCGGCGGATTGCCGGCGCGGGCGCGTGATCGACTCGGCTTTGGTGAAGTCGGCCGATTACGCCGCCGCCTACCCCGCGACTTCAAGGATCACGAGTGGGTCTTGCTTTCGGGGCCGCCCGACGCGCCGTCGGGCGCACGGGCCGCCCGGACGACGCGGGCACACCAAGACGTTGAATGTTATCGATAACACCGGGCGGCCGTTCGGCTTCGTGCCGGGCGGGTCGCCCTCCGGAGCGCTCACCCATGAGCCCGCATGGTCGTCGATGGCTGTCGGGCGGAGTCGAGCACGCGACCGCGACGCCCCGGGAATGTTATCGCTGCCATCATCGCCGAGGGGAGAAGTGGTCGGTATCGGACGGTGATGCCGCAATGTGCGACGCACTGGACCCGCCGCGCCGCCTGTCGACGGCTCTCCGGGCGGTTCTCGTTCCGGACGCCGGCCCCATTCGTCGGATGGCTGCCGCAGTTGACGCCGGAATAAGACTGTTTGCCCCGGTCCGCTATCTACCCTCCCGAGTCGGTCCGCCTTCCGCGTTCCGTTACGGAGCTGTTGCGGCTAGATGTCTTGACGAGCCTGGATGTGAGCGTTAACACTATCCCCGTTAACGGTGGAGGTGAACATGAACCGTGTGGACGGAGCTGACGACCGCTACGTCGTCGGTGTCGACTACGGCACCCTGTCCGGGCGAGCTCTGGTGGTCCGTGTCGGCGATGGTGCCGAGTTGGGGACCGCGGTGCACGAGTACGGCGATGGCGTGATCAGCACGGCGCTTCCGGGAGGTCGAACCCTGCCCCCGGACTGGGCCCTGCAGAACCCACAGGACTACCGCGACGTGCTGCGGTACGCCGTCCCGGCGGCGGTGTCCGCCGCGGGGGTGGACCCGGCGGCGGTGGTCGGCATCGGCATCGACTTCACCGCCTGCACCGTGCTGCCGACGCTCGCCGACGGCACCCCGCTGTGCGAGACCCCCGAGCTGCGCGACCGACCGCACGCCTGGGTCAAGCTGTGGAAGCACCACGCCGCGCAGCCGCACGCCGACCGGATCAACGCGCTGGCCCACGAGCGGGCCGAGCCGTGGATCGGCCGGTACGGCGGCAAGATCTCCGCCGAGTGGCAGTACGCCAAGGGCCTGCAGATCCTGGAGGAGGATCCGGAGGTCTACGACCGGGCCGAGCGCTTCATCGAGGCGGCCGACTGGATCGTCTGGCAGCTCTGCGGCACCGAGACCCGCAACGTCTGCACGGCCGGCTACAAGGGCATCCTTCAGGACGGTCACTACCCCTCCGAGGGCTTCCTGACCGCGCTCAACCCCGACTTCGGCGACTTCGTGGCCAAGCTGGACGGCCCGTTGCTGCCCCTCGGCGCCCGGGCCGGCTCGCTCACCGCCCAGGCCGCCGCCTGGACCGGCCTGCCGGAGGGGATCGCGGTGGCCGTCGGCAACGTCGACGCGCACGTCACCGCGGCGTCCGCGCAGGCGGTGCAGCCCGGTCGGCTGGTCGCCATCATGGGCACCTCGACCTGCCACGTCGTCAACGGCGCGGAGGTCGCCGAGGTGGCCGGCATGTGCGGTGTGGTGGACGGCGGCATCAGCCCCGGCGCGTGGGGTTACGAGGCTGGGCAGAGCGGCGTCGGCGACATCTTCGGCTGGTTCGTCGACCACGCGGCCCCGGCCGGCGTCGACTCGCACGAACGCCTCACCGAGCTGGCCGCGAGTCAGCCCGTCGGCGCGCACGGCCTGATCGCGCTGGACTGGTGGAACGGCAACCGTTCCCTGCTGGTCAACCACGACCTCAGCGGGATGATCGTCGGCATGACGCTGGCCACCCGGCCGGCGGACATCTACCGGGCCCTGCTGGAGTCCACCGCGTACGGCACCCGGATGATCATCGAGGCGTTCGTCGACGCCGGAGTCCCGGTGAACGACCTGGTGATCGCCGGTGGTCTCACCAACAACGCGCTCCTGATGCAGATCTACGCCGACGTGACCAGGCGACCGCTGAACATCATCGCCTCGGCGCAGGGGCCGGCGCTGGGCTCGGCGATCCACGCCGCCGTCGCCGCCGGTGAGTTCCCCTCGATCCACGAGGCGTCGCAGGCGATGGGCCGGGTGCACGAGGCCGTCTACCGTCCGGACCCCGAGCGGGCCCGCGCCTACGACGCCCTCTACGCCGAGTACCGGACGCTGCACGACCACTTCGGTCGTGGCGGCAACGACGTCATGCTCCGCCTGCGGGCGATCCGCAACGCGGCGGTCGAGACCGCCGCGACCACCCACGAGGCCCCGCTGGAGGTGGTGGCGTGAACGCCGAGGTGACCCGACAGATCGGCGAGCTGCGCGAGACCGTCGCCCGCCTGCACGCCGAGCTGACCCGGTACAACCTGGTCGCCTGGACGTCGGGCAACGTCTCCGCGCGGGTCCCCGGCCAGGATCTGATGGTGATCAAGCCGAGCGGGGTGAGCTACGACGATCTCACCGCGGCCACGATGGTGGTGTGCGACCTCGACGGCGTTCTCGTCGAGGGCGACTTCGCCCCGTCCAGCGACACCGCGGCCCACGCCTACGTCTACCGGGCCATGCCCGAGGTCGGCGGGGTCGTGCACACGCACAGCTCGTACGCGACCGCCTGGGCCGCGTGTGGGGAGTCGATCCCCTGCCACCTCACCGCGCAGGCCGACGAGTTCGGTGGGGAGATCCCCATCGGCCCGTTCGCGCTGATCGGCGGTGACGACATCGGCAAGGGCATCGTCGCCACGCTCGCCGGGCACCGCTCGCCCGCGGTGCTGATGCGCAACCACGGCGTGTTCACCATCGGCCGCGACGCCCGCGCGGCGGTCAAGGCGGCGGTCATGTGCGAGGACGTGGCCCGTACCGCGCACCTGGCCCACACCCTTGGGCAGCCGGTCCCGATGGCCCAGGCAGACATTGATGCTCTTTATGACCGTTACCAGAACGTCTACGGTCAACAACCAGTCGCACCGGCGGGTTCCTGACCCCTGCACCGATCATCCGAGACCCGTCGGTCTGCACCACGACGCACCAGCACGCACCACCCGCGTACGCCGCTCTTTCGCACCTCGGCGGTTGGCGCGGTTACCCACCACATCCAGCCAAGGAGATTCGATGGGAAAGATGCGAACGCAGTCCGCTCCGTGGCGCGCTGCCGCGGTCCTCGCCAGCGTGCTGCTGGTCGGCGGCGTGGCGGCCTGCGGCAATAGCGACACGGGCGGCGGCGGCGGCACCAAGGACGACGGCAAGATCACGATGGGCTTCTCCCAGGTCGGCGCGGAGAGCGGGTGGCGTACCGCGAACACCACCTCGATCAAGGAGTCCGCGGCTGCGGCGGGTGTCGAGCTGAAGTTCGACGACGCCCAGCAGAAGCAGGAAAACCAGATCAAGGCGATCCGCAACTACATCCAGCAGAAGGTCGACGTGATCGCCTTCTCGCCGGTGGTGGAATCCGGGTGGGACACAGTCCTCAAGGAGGCCAAGGACGCCAAGATCCCGGTCATCCTGACCGACCGCTCGGTGGACTCGGCCGACAAGACGCTGTACAAGACCTTCCTCGGCTCGGACTTCGTCAAGGAGGGCAAGCTCGCCGGTGAGTGGCTGGTCGAGCAGAAGAAGAGCGCCACGGGCACTGTGAACATCGTCGAGCTGCAGGGCAACACCGGTGCGGCGCCGGCCAACGACCGGAAGAAGGGCTTCGGCGAGGCGATCGCCGCCAACCCGAACCTGAAGATCATCGCTTCCCAGCCGGGTGACTTCACCCGCGCGGGCGGCAAGCAGGTCATGGAGCAGTTCCTCAAGGCCAACCCGAAGATCGACGTGCTGTTCGCGCACAACGACGACATGGGCCTGGGTGCGATCGAGGCGATCACCGCCGCCGGCAAGGTGCCCGGCAAGGACATCACCATCATCACCGTCGACGCGGTCAAGGACGGCATGCAGGCTCTCGCCGACGGAAAGTTCAACTTCATCGCGGAGTGCAGCCCGCTGCTCGGCCCGCAGCTGATGGACCTGGCCAAGAAGGTCCACGCGGGCGAGGAGGTGCCGCCTCGGATCGAGACCGAGGAGACCACCTTCACGACCGAGCAGGCCAAGGAAGCTCTGCCCAACCGTAAGTACTGATCGACGACGGGGTCGCCGCGTTCGCGTGGCGGCCCCGCCGCGTCGCTTCCCTACCCGAAACGGACCGGGCTTGGCCCGCGACGACCCCCGAACCACGCCCGCCCGAGCGACCCGCAGGGACGACCGGGCGGGCGTGGCGGGAGCGTAGCGGCCCTTCCGTGTCGACAACCCAGAAGAGGTCTGATGGGATGACGGATAGCCGTCCGGTCCTGACGATGACCGGGATCAGCAAGTCCTTCCCCGGGGTGCGCGCACTCCACGACGTCAACTTCCGGCTCTTCCCCGGCGAGGTGCACGCCCTGATGGGCGAGAACGGCGCCGGCAAGTCGACCCTCATCAAGGTGCTCACCGGCGTCTACGACACCGACGGGGGCGCGATCACCCTCGATGGCGAGCCCGTGTCGTTCACCGGGCCGATGCAGGCGACCGCCGCCGGTGTGAGCACCGTTTTCCAGGAAGTCAACCTCTGTACCAACCTCTCGGTGGCGGAGAACATCTTCATCGGCCGTGAGCCTCGGGTCTTCGGCGCCGTCCGCTGGGGTGAGGTCCGCCGCCGCGCCCGAGCCCTGCTGGCCCGCCTCGACCTCGACCTCGACGTCAGCGCGCCGCTCGGCTCGTACTCGCTGGCGATCCAGCAGATGGTCGCCATCGCCCGTGCGATCGACATCAAGGCCCGGGTGCTGATCCTGGACGAGCCGACGTCCAGCCTCGACGCCGGCGAGGTGGCGCAGCTGTTCCGCATCATGCGGCAACTACGCGACGAGGGCATCGCGATCCTGTTCGTGACCCACTTCCTCGACCAGGTCTACGAGATCGCCGACCGGATCACAGTGCTGCGCAACGGCGGACTCGTCGGCGAGTACCTCACCACCGAGCTGCCCCAGCTCTCCCTGGTCGAGAGGATGATCGGCAAGGAACTCGACGTCCTTGAGGGCATCGAGGAGCACTCCCGGCGGGACCTGACCGCGCTGGAGGAGGGCACCCCTCTGGTGGCGGTGTCGAACTTCGGTCGGTCGGGCGCCGTCGAGCCGTTCAGCCTGACCATCCACTCCGGCGAGGTGGTGGGCCTGGCCGGTCTGCTGGGCTCGGGGCGTACCGAGGTCGCGCGGTTGCTGTTCGGGGCCGACCGGGCCGACGGCGGTGAGGTCGCCGTCGACGGCACGGCGAGCAGTCTGCGGACCCCCGCCCAGGCCATCGACCACGGCGTCGGCTTCTGTTCCGAGAACCGGCGGGCCGAGGGTATCGTCGCCGACCTGTCGGTCCGCGAGAACATGATCCTCGCCATGCAGGCGGCCCGTGGCTGGCTGCGGCCCATTCCGCGTCGCCGCCAGGACGAGCTGGTCGACAAGTACGTCAAGGCACTCAACATCCGGCCCGCGGACCCGGAGGTGCCGGTCCGCAACCTCTCCGGTGGCAACCAGCAGAAGGTGCTCCTGGCCCGGTGGCTGATCACTGAGCCACGTCTGTTGATCCTCGACGAGCCGACCCGGGGCATCGACATCGGCGCGAAGACCGAGATCCAGAAGCTCGTCGCGCAGCTGTCCGACGGTGGCATGGCGGTGCTGTTCATCTCCGCCGAGCTGGAGGAGGTGCTGCGTCTCAGCCACAAGGTGGCCGTGATGCGGGACCGACAGATGGTCGCGCAGCTCGCCAACGACGAGAGCCTCGACGCCGACCGCATCATGCAGACCATCGCCAGCGGATCTCACCGGGAGGAGGCAGACCGATGAACGACACCACGAGCCGCTACCGGACGATGATCGGTCACCGGCTGTTCTGGCCCGCCGCCGTGCTGTTCGTCATGCTCGCGGCGAACACGATCTACCGGCCCGGGTTCCTGTCCATCGAGCTCAAGGACGGGCACCTGTACGGCACGCCGATCGACATCCTGCGGCTGAGCGCACCGCTGATCCTCGTCGCGTTGGGCATGACCCTGGTCATCTCGACCGGCGGCATCGACCTGTCGGTCGGTTCGCTCTGCGCGATCAGCGGCGCGATCGCCTGCATGTACATCAGCAAGCAGCCCGACCAGAACAGCCTCGGCGTGGTGCTGACCGCCCTCGCGATGGCGATGGGGATCGCGCTGGTGCTCGGTGCCTGGAACGGGGTGCTGGTGGCCGTGATCGGCATTCAACCGATCATCGCCACCCTGATCCTGATGGTGGCCGGCCGGGGCCTCGCCCAGCTGATCACCCAGGGGCAGATCATCACCATCAACTCGGAGCCGTTCCGCGCGATCGGGCTGGGTCACCTGTTGACCCTGCCACTGGCCATCTTCATCGCGCTCGCCGCGGCCCTGCTCGTAGCCGCGTTCACCCGTCGCACCGCGCTCGGCATGATCGTCGAGTCGGTGGGCGGTAACGCCGAGGCGAGCCGGCTCGCGGGCATCCGGTCCGGCCGGGTCGTCTTCCTCACCTACGTGCTCAGCGCCGGTTGCGCCGCGATCGCGGGTTTCATGATGACGGCCAACGTCTCCAGCGCCGACGGCAACGCGGTCGGCCTCTGGGTGGAACTGGACGCGATCCTCGCGGTCGTCATCGGCGGTACGTCGCTCGCGGGCGGCCGGTTCTTCCTCGGTGGCACGATCATCGGCGCGCTGATCATCCAGACCCTGACCACCACTGTGTACGCCATGGACATCTCACCGCAGACCTCGCTGCTGTTCAAAGCGGTCGTCGTCATCGCCGTCTGCCTCATCCAGGCACCGGCCTTCCGGGCTCGGTTCCGCCGGCGTAGGCGCAACGTCCCGCCGCCCGCCACCATCGCCGACAAGCCGAAGGAGCAGGTGCCGGCATGACCACTGGATCGCTGACCGCCGGTCGTACCCGGTTCCGGCTGCCGCGAAAGCAGATACCGGTCCTGGCGACGCTCGCCCTGCTGCTCGTCATGTACGCCATCGGCGTCTCGCAGTACACGGCGTTCTCCAACGTGCAGGTCATCTTCAACGTCTTCATCGACAACGGCTTCCTGCTCGTCGTCGCTGTGGGCATGACCTTCGTGATCCTCACCGGCGGCATCGACCTCTCGGTCGGGTCCGTTGTCGCCATGACGGCGATGGTGTCGGCCGCGCTGCTCCAGGACGGGATGCCGGCGCCACTGGTGCTCGTCATCGCCCTGCTCATCGGTCCGACGCTCGGCCTGCTGATGGGCTGCGCCATCCACTTCTTCGAGATCCAGCCGTTCATCGTCACGCTCGCCGGAATGTTCTTCGCCCGGGGTATGTGCACGTTCATCTCGGGTGCGTCGATTCCGATCACCGACGGTTTCTGGACGAGGATGTCGCAGGAACGGATCGGTAATCCGCAGGGCAACTTCGTGTCGATCAGCGTGCTGATCGCCTTCGTGGTGGTCTGCATCGCCGCGTACACGCTGGCCTACACCCGGCTGGGACGCAACGTGTACGCCATCGGCGGTAACCCGCAGTCGGCACTGCTGATGGGCCTGCCGGTGGGGCGGACCCGGATCGCCGTCTACACGATCAGTGGTCTGTGCTCGGCCATCGGCGGGATCCTGCTGTCGTTCTACACCCTCTCCGGCGCGCCGCTGATCGCCGTGGGGATGGAGCTGGACGTCATCGCCGCCGTCGTCATCGGTGGCACGGTGCTCACCGGTGGCGCGGGTTACGTTTTCGGCACGGTGCTCGGCGTGCTGGTTCTCGGCGTGATCCAGACTCTCATCACCTTCGACGGGAGCCTCAGCTCCTGGTGGACCAAGATCGTGATTGGCGGTCTGCTCTTCGCGTTCATCCTTCTTCAGCGCCTCATCGGAATCCGTTACAAGTGACCGCCCCTCTCGCGGAAGGCAACTCCATGGCACCACACACCGAACCCGAGATCTGGTTCCTCACCGGCAGCCAAGGCATGTACGGCGAGGAGACGCTCCGCCAGGTGGCCGAGCAGTCTCGCCAGATCGCGGCCGCGCTCGACGACTCGCCGCAGATTCCCGCCCGCGTGGTCTGGAAGCCCGTCCTGACCAACAGCGGTGAGATTCTGCAGGTCTGCCGGGACGCTGCCGCTCAGGGTGCCGTCGGGGTCATCGCCTGGATGCACACGTTCTCGCCGGCCAAGATGTGGATCTCCGGTCTGGACGCGTTGCAGACGCCGCTGCTGCACCTGCACACCCAGGCCAACGTTCTGCTGCCGTGGAACGACATCGACATGGACTTCATGAACCTGAACCAGGCCGCCCACGGCGACCGTGAGTTCGGGTACATCCAGACGCGTCTCGGTGTGGCCCGTAAGACGGTGGCCGGGCACGTCAGCGACCCGCGGGTGACGACTCGGATCGGGGCGTGGGCCCGCGCCGCGCTGGGCTGGTCGGCGATGCGGTCGCTGCGCCTGGCCCGCTTCGGTGACAACATGCGCGACGTCGCGGTGACCGAGGGCGACAAGGTCGAGGCCGAGCTGCGGTTCGGGGTCTCGGTCAACACCTACGGCGTCAACGACCTGGTCGAGGTGGTCGGCGAGGTCACCGACGCGCAGGTGGATGACCTGGTCAAGGAGTACGAGGACACCTACCGCATCGTCGGCGAGCTGCTGCCCGGCGGTGAGCAGCACGACTCGCTGCGGTACGCCGCGCGCGTGGAGTTGGGCATGCGTGCCTTCCTGGACGCGGGCGGGTTCCGGGCCTTCACGACGAACTTCGAGGACCTCGGGGGGCTGCGTCAGCTGCCGGGCATCGCCGTGCAGCGGCTGATGGCGGACGGCTACGGCTTCGGCGGCGAGGGCGACTGGAAGACCTCGGTCCTGGTCCGCACCCTCAAGGCGATGTCGGTGGGCGTGAGCGGCGGCACGTCGTTCATGGAGGACTACACCTACGACCTCACCCCGGGCAACGAGTTGGTCCTCGGCGCCCACATGCTGGAGGTCTGCCCGACCATCGCCTCCGACGTGCCCAACGTGGAGATCCACCCGCTGAGCATCGGTGGCCGGGAGGACCCGGTCCGGCTGGTGTTCGACGCCGCGCCCGGCCCGGCGGTGGTGCTCGGGCTGTCCGACATGGGGGAGCGTTTCCGGCTGGTGGCCAACGAGATCGACGTGGTGGCCCCGCCGCAACCGCTGCGCCGGTTGCCGGTCGCCCGGGCCGTCTGGCGTCCGCGTCCCGACCTGCCGGTCTCGGCCGAGGCGTGGATCACCGCGGGCGCCCCGCACCACACGGTGCTGTCGCAGGCGGTGGGCGTGGAGGAGCTGCACGACCTCGCGGAGATGAGCCGCACCGAGCTCGTCGTCATCGACGCCGCCACTGAGCCTCGCCGCTTCGCCGACGAACTGCGCTGGAACCAGGCCTACTACCGGCTGGCCCGCGGCTTCTGATTCGCGCGGCTCTGCCGCACCTCGGACGGGTGGCCCGTCCCTGCCTGACATCCCTCGGGCAGGGGCGGGCCGCCCGTTTGCGTATCCGTTAGCACGGTCACGAGCTGATTGGGTTACGTCTTGACTAAGGCCGTGTTATCGCTCACAGTCTATAACCAAGACGGTCGATGTCTGTGGCTGGCCCGGCCGCGATCATCTCTCTCCCCGTGTTCGGTAAATCAGTGCCCTGGACCACGGTGAGTGATGTTAGCGATCACATTGTGCGATCGGGCCAGCTCGGCACACCGCCCAGTGCCGTGGATGACGACCCGGGCCGTTCGGAACGCATTGTCAGAGGAGGATCATGGTTGCCATCGGTCGGGTTCCCTGGACGAGACCAGCGCGGGGGCGTGGTCGGCTGTCGCGACTCGTCGCCGCCGCGATCGCGGTGGTGGTCGGCGGCGCTCTGGCGGCTGTCGCGCCGACCGCCGCGTCAGCGGCGACTGTCGACACCAACGCCTGGTACGTGCTGGTGAACCGTAACAGTGGTAAGGCGTTGGACCTGTACGCGTCGGCCACCAATGACGGGGCGCGGATCAGCCAGTGGACGCGGAACAACGGCGTCAACCAGCAGTGGCAGTTCGTGGATTCCGGGGGTGGTTACTACCGGGTCAAGTCGCGGCACTCGGGCAAGGTGCTCGACGTCAGCGGTTTCTCCACCGCTGACGGCGGTGCGATAGTGCAGTGGGCCGATCTCAACGGGACGAACCAGCAGTTCCGGTTGGCCGACTCCGACGGTGGTTACGTGCGGCTGATCAACCGCAACAGCAACAAGGCCGTCGAGGTGCAGGGTGCCTCCACCGCCGACGGCGGCAACGTCGTG
>NZ_JAKKFD010000076.1 GCF_022229005.1 Micromonospora trifolii | reverse complement strand
TCACGCTCGTGCAGGGCGAGCTTGGCTTTCACCGCGCCGCAGCCCGAGCAGGTTTTCGAGGACGGATACCAGCGGTCGGCCACGAGCAACCGGCCGCCGTTCCATCCGGTCTTGTATGCCAGCTGACGGCGGATCTCGGCGAACCCGGCGTCAGCGATGTGCCGGGCCAGCCGCCGGTTGCGCAGCATGCCCGCGACGTTCAGGTCTTCGACAACGATGGTGCCGTGTTCGCGTGTCAGCCTCGTGGTGAGCTTGTGCAGCCCGTCGCGGCGCAGGTTCGCGACTCGCGCATGGGCGCGACCAAGTCGGTCCGAGGCGCGTTGCCAGCGGTTCGAGGGGCGGCAGCCGGTGCGCCGGTCGGGGCCGGACTTCCGCGACAACACCCGACCCAGCGCCCGCAGTCGGGCCTGCGCCGCGACGAGGTGGCGCGGGTTGTCGACCCGCTCACCGGTGGACAACACCGCAAGATGTGTGATCCCGACATCCACACCCACCACCGAAGCGGGCCGGGCCGGTTGCCGTTCAGCCCGCTGCACCTCGACGGTGAACGAGACATGCCACCGTCCGCCGTCGCGGCGCACGGTCGCGGACATGATCCGAGCGGTGCCGCCCTCGACACGGCGGGCGAGCTTACGGGCGGATTCGTGCAGCTTCAACCGACCCAGCCTCGGCAGCACCACATGCCGGCGGTCGGGCTCGACGCGGATCGCTCCGGTGGTGAACCGCACCGACGGTGTGCCACGGCGGCGGGACTTGAAGCGGGGGAAACCGACCGGCCTGCCGGCTTGCCCGCCCTGACGGGAGACAGCCCAGTTCTTCAGGCCACGGGCGAGAGCATCCAGGCCGGTGTTGAACGCCTCTTTGGACACTTCGCCCCACCACGGCGCCGCATCGGCCTTCGCGGCGTTCCACGCCTTACGCAGCCCGGCGAGCGACCACGGCAGCGACGGCGTCAGCAACTCATCCGGCAGACCATAGGAACGCTCCGCCGTGCGAGTAGCCAAGCAGTCACTGACC
>NZ_JAKKFD010000075.1 GCF_022229005.1 Micromonospora trifolii | reverse complement strand
CCGCGCCGCCCCGCCCCGCCCCGCCCCGCCCCGCCCCGCCCCCGTCGATCATGGAGTTGTGGTGGGCAACAGCTCCACGTGTGCCCCTTGTGCGAGGCACCACAACTCCATGATCGACCCAGGCCGGGTCGGACGCGTCGGCGATCTTGCAGTTTCGGTTGTCGAGATGGGTCGAATGTTCTTTATGTCGCTACAGAAAGTGCAAGATCGCGGGGTTCAGGGGGTTCGTTCGGCGATCAGCTCGTCGTCGTCCATGGCACCAGTGGGGTGGAAGCCCAGGGAGGTGTAGAGGGCTGCGGCCGGGGTGTTGTCGGGGTGGTACGACAGGCGGACCGGGGGGTTGCCGTCCCGGGCGGCCAGCCAGGGGGCCAGCGTCTGCACGGTCGCGCGGCCGACGCCCTGGGCCTGCTCGGCGGCGTCGATCAGCATCCCGCCGATCCAGTGCGAGCCGTCGTCGTCCACGCCCCACATGACGTGGCCGACGACGGTCTCGTCGGCGTACACCGCGAGTGAGTTCCACACCTCGGAGCGCATGCTGAGCAGCAGATAACGCGCGCCGAGCGCGGCCACGAACCGGCGCTGGTCGTCGCGCGGGGCGACATCAGCCACCGCACGCCAGTTGTCGTCGTCGACCGGCCGCAGCGTCACTCGCCGCCCGGCCCGGTCATCATGTCCAACGTCGATCATCGGGGCAGCCTAGGTGCGGTCAGAGCCGCGCCGCGACCAGGTTTCGCCCCGGACGGGCCCGGCCGGTCAGTCGAGCAGGGCGTCCAGGCCGACGGTGAGGCCGGGGCGGTTGCGCACCGCGCGGACGGCCAGCAGCACACCCGGCATGAACGACACCCGGTCGTACGAGTCGTGCCGGATGGTCAGCGTCTCGCCGGTGCCGCCGAACAGCACCTCCTGGTGGGCGACCAGGCCGGTGGCGCGCACCGCGTGGACGCGTACCCCGTCGATCTCGGCTCCCCGCGCACCCGGCACCTCGTCCTTGGTGGCGTCCGGAACGGGCCCGAGCCCGGCCTCGGCACGGGCCCGGGCGATCTGCCGGGCGGTGTGGGTGGCGGTGCCGCTCGGTGCGTCCAGCTTGCGCGGGTGGTGCTGCTCGATGATCTCGACGGACTCGAAGTGTCGGGCGGCCCGCGCGGCGAACTGCATCATCAGCACCGCGCCGATGCCGAAGTTCGGGGCGATGACCACGCCCACCTCGGGCTTGTCGGCCAGCCAGCCGCGCACCTGCTCCAGCCGCTGCTCGGTGAAGCCGGTAGTGCCGACCACCGCGCTGATGCCCTGCTCGATGCACCACTGGAGGTTGTCCATGACGACGTCCGGCGTGGTGAAGTCGACGACCACCTCGGCGGCGGAGACGGAGGAGCGGCTGTCGCCCTGGTCGATCGCCGCGGTCAGGGCGAGATCGTCGGCGGCGTCGACCGCCTTGCAGACCTCGATGCCCATTCGGCCGCGCGCACCAAACACGCCGACCCGCAGCTGCTGGGCCGGGGTCCTTCCCTGCTCGTCAGTCACGGGGCACAACCTATCCCAATAGGGACGGGCCCTTCCGGCCGGATCCGCTGTGCTCCACCCGTCGGGACGCCCTACCGGGGTGCCTCGACCGGGCCGGGCGGCAGACCTCAGACCGTGAAGTCGCCGGCGCCGAACGGGCCCACAACGGCCAGCGACATCGGCCGGCTGAGCAGCTCGGCGGCGAGGACGTTCACGTCCTGCACTGTGACCTCGTCGACCCGGCGGAGCAGCTCGTCGACAGGCATCAGGTCGCCGTAGAGCAACTCACCCTTGGCCAGCCGGCTCATCCGGGAACCGGTGTCCTCCAGGCCGAGCACGAACGAGCCCTTGCTCATGCCCTTGCCCCGGGCCACCTCGGCCTCGGTCAACCCCTCGGCGGCCACCCGGGCCAGCTCGGCGCGGGTCAGGGCCAGCACCTCGTCCACCTTGCCCGGCGCGCAGCCGGCGTAGACGGCGAACAGGCCGGTGTCGGCGTACTGGCTGGCGTAGGAGTAGACCGAGTACGCGAGACCGCGCTGCTCGCGGATCTCCTGGAACAGGCGGCTGGACATGCCGCCGCCGAGCACGTTGTTGAGCACCCCGAGGGCGAAGCGCCGATCGTCGAGCCGGTCGATGCCGGGGCAGCCGAGGATGACGTGCGCCTGCTCGGTCTCCTTCGGCTCCACCACTGTGGTCACCGGCTTGGTGCGTACCGCCGGGGTCGCCGCGCGGTGCGGCGCCGGGCTGGCCGGGTCGCTGTCCAGTGGGGTGCCGCGCACGGCCTGACGGACCAGCTTGACCACCGCGGCGTGGTCGAGGTTGCCGGCGGCGGCGATGACGATCTGCGGCGCTGTGTAGCGACCCCGGTAGAAGGTCTGGATCTGCCGCCGGGTCATCGGGGTGACGGTCTCCGCGGTGCCGGAGATCAGCCGGCCCAGCGGGTGATCGCCGTAGACGGCCTGGACGAAGAGGTCGTGCACCTCGTCACCCGGCTCGTCGTCGTGCATGGCGATCTCCTCCAGGATCACGCCACGCTCGGTCTCGACGTCGGCCGGCTCCAACAGCGAGTCCGCGACCAGGTCACACATCACGTCGATCGCCAGCGGCAGGTCCTCGTCCAGCACGCGGGCGTAGTAGCAGGTGTATTCCTTCGTGGTGAAGGCGTTGGTCTCGCCACCCACCGCCTCGATCTGCGAGGAGATCTCCAGTGCGGTGCGCTTGTGGGTGCCCTTGAAGAGCAGGTGCTCGAGGAAGTGCGCGGCACCGGCCTGCGGGCCGGTCTCGTCACGCGAGCCGACCGCCACCCAGATGCCGAACGAGACGCTGCGCATCGCCGGAATCGCCTCGGTGAGGACGCGCAGACCGCTGGGCAGCACGGTACGACGTACCGTGCCGCCCAGCGGGTCGTCGCTGAGCGTCCGGGTCACCGCGCGGGCGGTGCCGCCGGAGCGGCCCGCCCCGGTGTCCCGGGCTCGACTCGATTGGCTGGCCTGCCAGCCGGAGGCCACCCCCCGTCGATCCGGTGGAAACGGCGCGCTGATGGCCCGACTCACGACTTGCTCCCGGTTCGACGAGGGGTGGGTGATGCGTTGTACGACTGTCAGCTGTGCCGGGTCCGGCGGCGCGGACGCTCGCCGCCCTCGCCACCCTCGCCGCCGCCGCCGTTGCCGCCGTTGCCGCCCTCGCCGCCGCGCTCCGGGCCACGCCCGCCACGGTCGCCGCCACGCTCACGGTCGCCGCGGTCACGCGGAGCCCGGTCGCCCCGGTCCCGACCAGCCGGCCGGTCGCCAGCGGCGGCCTCACCGGCGGCCGGAGCCTCGGTGCCCTCCGGGCGGACCTTGTCGAGGTAGATCTTGCCGCGGGCGTCGATGTCCGCGATCTCGACCTCGACCCGGTCACCGACGTTGAGGAAGTCCTCGACGCGCTCGACCCGCTTGCCGTCGCCCACCTTGGAGATGTGCAGCAGGCCGTCACGGCCCGGCAGGAGCGAGATGAACGCGCCGAACGCGGCGGTCTTGACCACGGTGCCGAGGAACCGCTCGCCCTGCTTCGGCAGCGTCGGGTTGGCGATGCCGTTGATCCGGTCGACGGCCGCCTGGGCCGACGGGCCGTTGGTCGCGCCGACGTAGATCGTGCCGTCGTCCTCGATGGAGATCTCGGCGCCGGTCTCGTCCTGGATCGCGTTGATGGTCTGCCCCTTCGGGCCGATCACCATGCCGATCTTGTCGACCGGGATCTTGACGGTGGTGACCCGCGGCGCGTAGTCGGACATCTCGGCCGGAGCCTCGATCGCCGCCTTCATGACCCCGAGGATGACCTGGCGGGCCTCGTTCGCCTGCTGCAGCGCGGAGGCCAGCACGTCCGACGGGATGCCGTTGAGCTTGGTGTCGAGCTGGAGCGCGGTGACGAACTCCGGCGTGCCGGCGACCTTGAAGTCCATGTCACCGAACGCGTCCTCGGCACCGAGGATGTCGGTCAGCGTCACGTACTGGGTCTTGCCGTCCACCTCGTCGGAGATGAGGCCCATCGCGATGCCGGCGACCGGCGCCTTCAGCGGAACACCCGCGGAGAGCAGGCCCAGCGTCGAGGCGCAGACCGAACCCATCGAGGTGGAACCGTTGGAGCCGAGCGCCTCCGACACCTGCCGGATGGCGTACGGGAACTCCTCGCGCGACGGCAGCACCGGGATCAGCGCGCGCTCGGCGAGGGCACCGTGACCGATCTCGCGACGCTTCGGCGAGCCGACCCGGCCGGTCTCACCGGTCGAGTACGGCGGGAAGTTGTAGTTGTGCATGTAGCGCTTGCGGTTCTCGGGGGACAGCGTGTCCACCATCTGCTCCATCCGGAGCATGTTCAGCGTGGTGACGCCCAGGATCTGGGTCTCGCCCCGCTCGAACAGCGCCGAACCGTGCACCCGGGGCAGTACGCCGACCTCGGCGGTCAGCGCCCGGATGTCACGCGGGCCACGCCCGTCCATGCGGACCTGCTCGCGCAGCACGCGGTTGCGCACCTCGGACTTGGTCAGCGACCGGAAGGCGGCGCTGAGCTCCTTCTCCCGACCCTCGAACCGAGCGCCCAACTCCTCGGCGACCCGGGCCTTGACCCGGTCCAGGGCCTCCTCGCGGTCGGCCTTGCCGGCGATGGTGATCGCCTCGGCGACCTCACCGCGAGCCAGCTCGGAGACGGCGTCGTACACGTCGTCCTGGTAGTCCAGGAAGACCGGGAACTCGGTGACCGGCTTGGCGGCGACCTCGGCCAGCTCGCTCTGCGCGCGGCACAGCTCACGAATCGCCGGCTTGGCGGCCTCCAGGCCGCTGGCGACGACCTCCTCGGTCGGGGCGGTGGCACCGGCCGAGATGAGGGCGACGGCGTTCGGGGTGGCCTCGGCCTCGACCATCATGATCGCGACGTCGCCGTCTTCGAGCGTGCGGCCGGCCACGACCATGTCGAAGGTGGCGCGAGCCAGCTCCTCCAGGGTCGGGAAGGCGACCCACTGGCCGTCGATGTGGGCGACGCGGGTCGCACCGATCGGGCCGGAGAACGGCAGGCCGGAGAGCTTGGTCGACATCGAGGCGGCGTTGATCGCCACGACGTCGTACGGGTGCTGCGGGTCGAGCGCGAGGATGGTCTCGACGACCTGGACCTCGTTGCGCAGGCCCTTGACGAAGGACGGGCGCAGCGGCCGGTCGATCAGCCGGCAGGTGAGGATCGCGTCCTCGCTGGGCCGACCCTCACGGCGGAAGAACGAGCCGGGGATGCGGCCCGCGGCGTACATCCGCTCCTCGACGTCGACGGTCAGCGGGAAGAAGTCGAACTGCTCCTTCGGGTGCTTACCGGCGGTCGTGGCGGAGAGAACGACCGTCTCGCCCAGCTGGGCGATGACGGAACCGGCGGCCTGGCGAGCCAGCCGACCGGTGGAGAAGGTGATCTCGCGGGTGCCGAAGGACCCGTTGTCGATCACGGCGGTGCGGGATTCGGTGCCGAGTTTGGTCTCGGTCATGTGCTGTCGTGCTCCTTCGCGTCGTGGGCCCACGACATCGGGGAGCTGCTCAGCCGGCCGGTCTTCGATCGAAGCGCCCGGGTGCCCGGCATGATGCCGGGGTTCCCGGGGGCCACTACCGGAGACCGGTACGCTGACCGGCTCCCTCTCGGGTGGTCGCGCGGCCCGTGTTTCCTTCAGGTGGGACGCGGTACGGGGGAGCGGCCGTCCGGCCACTCCCCCGTCACGTCACCGGCGCAGACCGAGCCGCTCGATGAGCGACCGGTAGCGGGCAATGTCCTTCTTCTGGACGTAGTTGAGCAACCGACGGCGCCGGCCGACCAGCAGCAGCAGCCCACGGCGGCTGTGGTGGTCGTGCTTGTGCACCTTCAGGTGCTCGGTCAGCTCGGCGATCCGCTTGGTGAGGACCGCTACCTGGACCTCCGGCGAACCGGTGTCGCCCTCGGCGGTCGCGTACTCCGCGCGGATGCTGGCCTTGGCTTCCTGATCGAGCGCCATGTTCTCCCTGTTTCGATGGGTTGATCAAGTGGGTGTCCGTCGTCCCGGTGGACCGGGAACGGACCGGTACCTCGCACCCGCGGCGTCGAGCAGGCACGCGAGGCCCCACGCCGGTCACCCGACGTCCCGGCAAGACTACCAGCACTCGCCGGTAACACCCGGCGAAGGGCCTCGGTGGCGGCCCGTCACCCCACCACGATCAGGCCAGTACGTGCCGGGTGCGCTCGACGTCCTGATTCATCTGGGCGATCAACGGCTCGATCGAGTCGTACCGGATCTGACCACGCAGGTGCGCCACGAAGTCCAGTGCCAGCCGCTCGCCGTACAGGTCGCCGGAGAAGTCCAGCGCGTACGCCTCCACCCGCCGCTCCCGGCCGGAGAAGGTCGGGTTGGTGCCCACTGACACCGCCGCCCGCAGCGGCTCGTGCTGGCCGCGGCGGATCAGCCGGGCCGCGTACACGCCGTCGGCGGGCACCGCCGCGTACCGGTGGCAGAGCAGGTTGGCGGTGGGGAAGCCCAGCTCCCGGCCCCGCTGGTCGCCGCGGACCACGACGCCCTCCACCCGGTGTGGGCGGCCCAGCGCGGCGGCCGCCGCGCCCACGTCGCCCGCGTCGACGCAGGACCGGATGTACGTGGAGGAGAAGACGGTGCCGGCCTCGGCGACCAGCGGGGCGCCCTCCACGCCGAAGCCGAACGTCTGACCCAGCCGCTCCAACAACGCCACGTCGCCGGCGGCCCGGTGCCCGAAGCGGAAGTTGCTGCCGACCACCACCAACGCCGCGTGCAGGTGCTCGACCAGGACGTCGTGCACGAACTGTTCGGCCGGCACCCGGGAGAACTCCGGGGTGAACGGCACCACGCAGAGGACGTCCACGCCGAGCGCCTCGATCAGCTCGGCCTTACGGGCCGGCTCGGTGAGCACCGCCGGGTGCGAACCGGGGCGGACCACCTCGGCCGGGTGCGGGTCGAAGGTGACCACCACCGACTGCACGCCCAATTCGCGGGCTCGGGCGACGGCGTGCCCGATCGTCGCCTGGTGCCCCTTGTGCACGCCGTCGAAGACGCCGATGGTGACCACCGAGCGTCCCCACCCGCCGGGCGCCGCGTCGTAGCCCCGCCACCGCTGCATGCCGTTCCTTTCTGCTGTCCCGCCGGCCGGCGGGTCGACACCGCCGGCTGCGGGCCGGC
Organism: Micromonospora trifolii; assembly: GCF_022229005.1. Lineage (GTDB taxonomy): Bacteria > Actinomycetota > Actinomycetes > Mycobacteriales > Micromonosporaceae > Micromonospora > Micromonospora trifolii. Next base: position 27,180 of record NZ_JAKKFD010000075.1, on the reverse strand, counting down.
GGACCTGCGCTCCGCTGTCAGGCCGGGGCGAGCACGATCTCGGCGCGGGCCCGCCCGTCCCGCTCGCTGACGATAGCGATCAGACCGCCGGCCGGCCCGAAGACGGCGTACGGCCCGGTGAGGCCGGCCGCGTCCAGTGGCCCGCCGTGGGCGAGCACGCGGGCCTCGTCGGGCGTGGCCTCCCGGCGCGCGAAGAACCGGTCGGCCGCCGCGTCCAGTGGCAGGTTCACCACGTCCGGGGCGCGCTGCTCCAACTCGTCGAGGGTCGCCGCCTCGGCGAGGGTGAAGCCGCCCACCGCGGTGCGCCGCAGTGCCGTGAGGTGCCCGCCGACGCCGAGCGCCAGGCCGGCGTCCCGGGCGATGGCCCGGATGTACGTGCCGGAGGAGCAGGTCACGTCCACGTCCACGTCCACCACGTCCGGCTCGGTGCGGCGGATCGCCAGCACCTCCAGCCGGGAGATGGTGACCCGCCGTGCCGGCAGCTCGACGCTCTCCCCGTCGCGGACCCGCTTGTACGCCCGCTGCCCGTCGATCTTGATGGCGCTGACCGCGCTCGGCACCTGGTCGACCTCGCCGCTCAGCCCAGCCAGCATCGCCCGGATCGCGTCGTCGGTGACCTGGCCGGCCGGCACTGTGGCGGTCACGTCGCCCTCGGCGTCGTCGGTGACTGTGGTCTGGCCGAGCCGGATGGTGCCGGTGTAGCTCTTGCCGGCGCCGATCACGTAGGTCAGCAGACGGGTGGCCCGGCCGACACCGATCACCAGCACGCCGGTCGCCATCGGGTCGAGGGTGCCGCCGTGCCCGACCCGTCGGGTCTTCGCCAGTCGGCGGATGCGTGCCACCACGTCGTGCGACGTCATGCCGCCGGGCTTGTCGACCACGATCAGACCATCGGTGCTCACGTCGGCCAAGCCTGCCAGATGGCCAGTACTCCACGGTGCGTGGGCACGCCCGGCGTGACCCCAGCCTCCGTCCGAGGGCTGAGCCGGGTTTGTCGGGCCGGGGCGCCCATTCGGCTTTTTGTCAGAGGGGGACAGCCGGCCGACCTCCCCGGATGCGAAGATCATCCGCCCGTTGCCATCACCGTGAGATCAGGACTGCCGATGACCACCGATCGACCGCCGGGCCACGAGCACCGCGCTCGGGTCGACCTTCCGGACTGGATGCGGCATCCGACGCCGAAGCGGCGGACCCCGGCACGCTACGTCGACGACCTGATCGAGGCATGGCCGGCGCTGCGGGCCGCCCGCCGGGCGGTGTGGCACTGGCGCGGCCGGAGAAGATGGAGTCAGTCGCACCCGAACATCGTCGCCGTGCTGTCGTTCGTCGTGGCCGCCATCCTCGGGACCGCCCTGCTGACCGGCACCTACTACCTGCTCGCGCTGGCCGCCAGCGGCGGATACTGACGGAGGAACCATGGAGAACACCCCGCCGAGAGAGCCGATCGACCCTCCTGCGCCGCCGCCCGCCGCGGTGGCGCAGGTCAACCCGGTGCAGCTACCGGAGTGGCTGCGGTCCGCGCAGACCGAGCACCAGCCCACCGGGTGGGACCGGGTCCGTTTCTTCTCGGCCCGGCACAACGGGGCGCTACTGCTCGGCCTCGGGCTGGTGCTGGCACTGCTGATGGTCGGCGGTGGCGTGGTGCTGGTCGGTCGGGTCGCCGATGGTGTCCGCGCGTCCGCCTCGGCGAGCCCCACACCGAGCCCCACCCCACCGCTGAGCAGGGTCGGCGAACCACGGGACCTGTTCGCCGGGTCGCCGGCGGCCGCCTTCGCGCCGGCCGAGGAGGCCGTGCGGATGCCGGCGGCCAAGGGCACCGGGCCGTTCACCGCGGCCCAGGTACGGACCGCGCTGGAGTCGGTGCGCAAGGCACTGATCGAGAGTCGGGTCGACGCCTCGATGTTCATGGGTGATCCGGAGCCGTTCCTCTCGCTGCTCGCCCCGGACGCCCGCGAACGGAGCCGGGGAGACTTCACCAACGGCAGCTTCCTGCGGTACGCCACGAGGATGGCGTCGCCGTCGGAGTGGGATTTCGGCGTCCGCGCCGATGGCCGGGTCAGTTACCGGGCCACCAGGCAGAACGACGTCCGGCTGTTGGAGGTGTCCACGGAGTTCGTCTGGGCGTACCCGTTCGACGTGGACCTGCGGGCGCCCGCCGGCGCGACAGTGGTGGCGCTGCGCGACCGGGTGGTGTGGCAGGTGCCTCACCCGGACGACGTGCCGGCCTCCGCCCGCGGCCTCTGGATCACCTCGGCGGAGGCCGTGACCTGGAACGCGGACTGCGCCCAACTCCGTGAGGGCTGGGTGCAGGAGCAGTTCTGGATGGCAGACGTGCACCGGGATCAGATACCCGCTGGCGACCCGGGCACGATCTTCGACCTTGACGCTCCCGCGCCGACCACCACGCGCTGCTGACCGGCGGGCCCGGCGACCCGGTCAGCGGACCGCGCCGGTGACCGCCCACCTGCCGTTGCGCAGTCGCAGCAGAAGGGCGACCAGCCGGATCACCACGAACACTGTGAGCCCGGCCCAGATGCCGCCCAGCCCCAGATCGAGCGCGTACGCCAGCCAGATGGCCGGCAGGAAGCCGCCGAGCGCCGCCACGATGGTGAGGTTGCGCAGGTAACGCACGTCGCCGGCGCCGATCAGCACACCGTCGAGGGCGAACACCACCCCGGCCAGCGGCAGCATGACGACGAACCACGGCCAGGCCACCATGGCCTGCTCGCGTACCCCCGCATCGGAGCTGAACCACGACGGAACGACGCCGGCGCCGGCGGCGACGAGCAGCGCGAAGCCCACGCCGCAGACGCCGCCGAGCAGCCCGATCCGGCGGGCGAGCGCCCGCGCACCGGCGTCGTCGCCGGCGCCGAGCGCGGCACCGACCAGGGACTGCGCGGCGATGGCGAGGGCGTCGAGCACCAGGGCAGTGAAGAACCAGAGTTGCAGGGCGATCTGGTGGGCGCCGACGGCGGCGGCGCCGAAGCGGGCGGCGACGGCGGTCGCGGACAGGAAGCTGGCCTGGAACGCCAGGCCACGGATCAGCAGGTCGCGGCTGAGCACCAGTTGCTGGCGGATCACGCGGGGTTGGGGCCGCAGTGACACCCGCTCGCCGACCAGGGCGGCGGCGAAGAGCACCCCGCAGAGCGTCTGCGCGACGACGTTCGCCACGGCCGAGCCGACCAGGCCCAGCCCGCCGGGGTAGACCAGCAGCGGGCAGAGCAGCGCGGAGAGCAGGTTGGGGCCGAGCACGAAGAACAGCGGGCGGCGAGTGTCCTGCACACCGCGCAGCCAGCCGTTGCCGGCCGCGGCGAGCAGCAGGCCGGGAGCGCCGAGGGCCGCGATCCGCAGCCACTGCGCGGCGGCGTCGGCCACCTCGCCAGCACCACCGGCGAGGGTACGCGCGAGCGCGCCGCCGCCGACCTGCATGCCGATCGCGATCAGCAGACCGACACCGAACGCCAACCAGGACGACTGGACGCCCTCGGCGACCGCGGCGGCCCGGTCACCCGCGCCGAAGCGGCGGGCCGCCCGGCCGGTGGTGCCGTAGGCGACAACTGTGCCCACCCAGGCGGTGAGCGTCATGACAGTGCCGCCGACGGCGAGCGCGGCGAGTGGCACCCGGCCGAGGTGACCGACCACTGCGGTGTCGACCAGCACGTAGAGCGGCTCGGCGGCGAGCACCACGAGGGCCGGCAGGGCGAGCGCGGCGATCCGCCGAGGCGAGGCGGGTCGGTGAGCGGTGGCGGCGTGGTTCATCGCCGCCGATCCTGGCATGGCTGCGGTAAGGAGCACAAGGCCGCCGGTGACTTACGGGCCGACCTCTCCACCGGCTCGGCGGAGGTCACCGAGAATCGAGGCCCTGATGCGCCACCTGTCGCCGGCATCCCGGTTTGCGGCGCTCACTACCCTGTCCGAGGCTCCCACGCGGGGGCACCACGACAGCGATAGGCCTAATTACTGTGAGCGACAGTTACCCTCCGCCCGACCCGAACGTCACCCCGTGGAGCGGCCCGCCGGCCCCACAGCAGGGCGGCTACCCGCCGTACGGACAGCCACCACCCCAGCCGTACTACGGCACACCACCGCCGCCGGACAAGTCGAACAAGGGCCTGATCATCGGGCTGGTCGCCGGCGCGGTGGTCGTCATACTCGCCATCTGCGGGGCCGGAATCGGCATCCTGCTCGCCTACGACGACGACGAGCCCGCACGAGACACGTCCTCCACCCCCACGCCGGGCACCGGCAGCACGCCGGGCACCGGGACCGTCCCCACCCCGGGGCAGGCGGATCCACCGAACAACAACGCGATGACCGCCCGTTACTCCAGCGACATGGCGAACGTCTGCGAAGGCAGCCCGATCCTGAACGCGGCGCCCTACAGCGGCCCGGCCGGCGCCAAGGCGTACACGTTCTCGAACAACCCCGACCGGCCGACGTCCTGGTCGTCGACGTACGTCCCCTCGGACAAGTCCTACTACGCCAAGGGCGCGGACTTCCAGAAGGTGTCGGTGGTCGGCTGCCTCTCGTTCGACGAGGGCAGCCAGGGCGCACCGAAGAAGTGTCAGTACAAGGACAAGGCGGAGAAGCAGGTCACCATCGACTACGTCTCGTCGCGCTACACCCTGACCTTCCATGCGGCGAGGACCGCCGAGAAGATCGGCGACGGCGGCACCGTGACCGCCCCGACGAACAGGTGCCCGAGTTTCATCTCGTACGACAGGAGCACCATGAGGGCGTACGCGACGCCGGACTCCGGCACCATCGAGGCGGCCCTGGACAGGTTCCTGTCCTGAGCGACCCGCCCACCACTGGTGGCCGGACGGTGACGCCGTCGGCGCGGCACGTCGACGGCGTCACCACCGGTCGAAATGAGTCACTGACGGGTGTCCATCGACGTCTGCAGCGCGCGGCGGGCCTGCTCGCGAGCGTCGTCGGTGGTGGTCTCGGGCTTGGGCTTGTTCGGCATGGTGGCGCTCCTCTTCCCAGGGCGTGAGCCGCCGACACGCGGCGGCCCTCACGGGCGGTCCTGCTGAGCGCCCCACGGCGGTCCGGGGTTACCGGAGCAGCCGACTGGGCAGCGTGAGCCCGGGTCGATCCGACCCTGGAGGGAGGCGGCACGGGGTGTGGCACCACCGCCCATGACCTGCACCGCCAGGCGGCACCGGCCTTCTCCCAAGTTATCGTTCAGGTCCACATACTGCTTACGGTTCCCGCCATCTGGACAGTCGGCATCCCGGCTCAGCGAGCCAGGAAGTGCCAGCCCAGCCACCACCAGAACCCGAACAGACCGATCCGGCCCACCGGCACCGAACCGACCTCGTAGCGCATCACGTACGCGCAGACCTCGCCCAGGGTGGGGATCCGCGACCCCTCCCGCCGAGCCATCCACTCGACCACCGCGAAGAGGACCACCGCGGCGAGGAAGCCGCCGATAGCGAGCGCGCGCATCATCGCCGCACCAGCCCCCAGAAGGCGGCCAACCAGGCGAACCAGGCTGCCGACCGGGTCAGTTGATCCTCCAGGAGAGGGTCGGCCAACCGGGAGAAGGTGGGAAAGTCATCGCCGGCAGCCAACACGAAGGTCACGCCTTCGAAGACCCCGAAGACGACCACCGGCACCGCCCACCAGGCCGCCCCCGCGCCCAGCCGGCGTGGCGCCGGCCGGCGGGGCACCCGGTTGCTCAGACCGAGCCAGATCAGCACCCCACCCGTCCCGAGGGTGAACAGATTCGCCTCGGTGGAGAAGGACGCGAACCGGCCACCGACGAGCGACAGGCAGACGAGGACGGGAACGGAGACGGCGGGCCGGTCCCAGGCGCGGGGGGCCTCCACGGTGAGGTCGTGCGGCTGCTCCATCCCGCAATTCTTCCCGGTATCACGGAACGCGGGAAGACCAACACTCCCCGGAGCTGACCCTGATCTTCGAGACCGACGGATCGATGACGACCGAAGGCCGGCGTCAGCCGACCAGCGCCGCGTCCAGCTGACCGCGGATCGACTCGATGACCTGCTCCACGGTGCCGCGACCGGTGAACCCGGCCGCGAACGTGTGCCCACCACCGCCCAGCGCCACAGCGACCCGACTGACGTCCACCGCGCCCTTGCTGCGCATCGACACCGCCCACTCGGCGGGCCTGGTCTGCTTCACCACACAGCTCACGTCCGCCTCGGCGGTGCAGCGCACGGAGTCGATAAGTGCCTCCAGCACGTACGGCCGCTGGTCGTGCCGGGCCAGGTCGTCGAGCGTGGCGAAGGTCCAGACCAGGCCCCGACCTCCGGCGGCGGCCGGCTCCAGTCGAGCCCGGCCGAGCACCTCACCGAAGAGGCGGACCGCGCCGAAGGGCCGGGTGTCGAAGACCCGCCGGGAGATGTCACCCGGCGAGATGCCGGTCGCCAGCAATCGGGCGGCCATCTGATGCACCGCCGGAGTGGTCGCCTCGAACCGGAACGAACCGGTATCCGTGGTCAACGCCACGTAGAGGCACTCGGCGATGGCCGGATCCACCACCACATCGAGCCGGGCCAGCAGCTGCTCGGCAACGACCGACGTGGCCGCCGCACCCGGGTCGACCAGGTTGACGGTGCCGAACCCGGGGTTGGAAGCGTGGTGGTCGAGCACCAGCGCCGCACCCGCCGACGACAACCGCCCGGCCAACTCGCCGAGACGCGACTCGCTCGCCGCGTCGAAGCAGATCACCAGATCGGGCGCCGGGTCGGCGGCGTCCGCCGGCACCAGCAGGTCCAGCCCCGGCAGCCCCCGGAACGGCTCCGGCACCTCCGGCGGCCCGGGAAATGTCGCCTGCACGTCGCGTACGCCGAACTGCCGCAGGCCCAGACCGAAGCCGAGCATGCTGCCCAGCGCGTCGCCGTCCGGGTTGATGTGGCAGATCAGCAGCACCCGGGCGGTCGTCGGGAGAGCCCGCACCAACGCCTCGGCCGCGGCCCAGTCCGCCTCGGCGGGGCCGAGCCCGGCTGCCCCGGCGAACGGGGCGCTGGCGGTGCTGGTCACCGCGTTTCCCCACCCCGCGGGGTCTCCTTGACGTCGGTGGCCTCGTCGGCCTCGTCCGTCTCGTCTGCCTCATCGGTCTCGTCGTCCACCCGGTACGGCTGGGCCTCGCCCGCGTACTTCGCCTGGGCGGCGAGCCGCTGCACCTCGGCGTCGGCGTTGCGGGCGGCGGCGAGCAGGTCGTCGATGTGCTTGACCTGGTCCTGCACGTCGTCGAGGACGAACGTGAGGGTCGGCGAGTGACGCAGCCCGAGGGCCTTGCCGACAGTGCTGCGCAGCAGCCCCTTGGCGCTCTCCAGCGCCGCCGCGGTGTCCGCCTGGGCCACCGAGTCACCGAGCACTGTGTAGAAGACCGTCGCGTCACGCAGGTCAGCGGTAATCCGGGCATCGGTGATGGTGATCATCCCGAGCCGCGGGTCCTTGATCTGGCTCCGCACCACCGACGCGACCAGCTCACGCACCCGTTCCGCGTGCCGGCGTACCTTGGCCGGATCAGACATCTCGCCACCTCCACGGCGTCCTGCTTCCGGTCGACCCGGCGGCCCTGAGGCCGCCGGCCGACCGGCCAACATCTCGAACATTACCTTCGGGGCCGCTCCGGTCGCCCGGCACAGCCGGCACCATGGTCAGTCGTCGTCCACGCCGTAGAGCCGGCGTCGGACGGACAGCAACTCGACCTCGGGGCGATTGGCCACCAGGCGCTCACAGGAGTCGAGCACCTCGCGGACGTGCGCCGTTTCGGCGGCCACCACGGCCACCGCCAGCTGCGCTCGACCATGCAGGTCGAGCGCACCCACCTCGGCGGCCGACACCTCGAAGCGGCGCAGCGCCGCCACGATCGGCCGTACATATGATCTCTTGGCTTTGAGCGACCGGGAGTCGCCCGGCAGCAGCAGGTCGAAGACCGCGGTTCCGGTGAACATCGCCCCGGACGATACCGCCAACCCGCCCCGCATGATCAAGGGGTTTACGCCGAGCGGCGTAAACCCCTTGATCAGCGTGTCACTGCCGGATCAGGCGCGAACCTTCTCCCGCATCTCGAAGGTCTCGATGACGTCGCCGACCTGGACGTTGTTGTAACCACCCAGGGTCAGACCACACTCGAAGCCCTCGCGGACCTCGGTTGCGTCGTCCTTGAACCGCTTGAGCGAGCTGATCGTGAGGTTGTCCGCCACGACCGCCCCGTCTCGCAGCAGGCGTGCCTTGGCGTTGCGCCGAAGGACACCGGACCGGACGATGCAACCGGAGATGTTGCCGATCTTGGACGAGCGGAAGACGTCGCGGATCTCCGCGCTGCCCAGCTCGACCTCCTCGTACTCCGGCTTGAGCAGGCCCTTGAGCGCTGCCTCGATCTCCTCGATGGCCTGGTAGATGACGGTGTAGTACCGGATCTCCACGCCCTCGCGGTCGGCCATCTCACGGACCTTGTTCGAGGCCCGCACGTTGAAGCCGATGATCGTGACCGGCTCGGACGAGGCACTTGCGAGCATGACGTTGCTCTCGGTGATCGCGCCCACACCCCGGTCGAGGACCTTGAGCTGAACCTCCTCGGGGATGTCGAGGTTGAACAGCGCGTCCTCGAGAGCCTCCACCGAACCGGAGACATCGCCCTTGAGGATGAGGTTGAGCGAGGTCTTCTCGCCCTCCTTGAGCTGCTCCATGAGCGTCTCGAGGGTGGCCCGACCACGGGAGTTGGCGAAGGACGCCGCCCGCCGCCGTGCCTGCCGCTGCTCGGCGATCTGCCGCACCGTGCGGTCGTCCGCCGCGGCGAGGAACGTGTCACCCGCGCCGGGAGGCGCGGTCAGACCCAGCACCATGACCGGACGCGCCGGCCCAGCCTCGGTGAGCTGGTTGCCGTTCTCGTCGAGCATGGCCCGGACCCGGCCGTGCGCCCCACCGGCGACGATCGAGTCGCCCGCCCGCAGGGTGCCCTTCTGCACCAGCACCGTCGCCACCGCACCGCGACCCTTGTCCAGGTGCGCCTCGATGGCCACACCCTGCGCCGGCCCGTCGATCGGAGCGGTCAGCTCCAGCGACGCGTCGGCGGTCAGCAGGACAGCCTCGAGCAGTTCCTCGATGCCGATGCCCGGCTTGGCTGCCACGTTGACGAACATGGTCTCGCCGCCGTACTCCTCGGCGACCAGGCCGTACTCGGTCAGCTGCTGGCGGACCTTGTCCGGGTTGGCGTCCGGCTTGTCGACCTTGTTGACCGCGACCACGATCGGCACGTCGGCCGCCTTGGCGTGGTTCAACGCCTCGATCGTCTGCGGCATCACACCGTCGTCGGCCGCGACGACCAGGATCACGATGTCCGTGACCTGGGCACCACGAGCACGCATGGCGGTGAACGCCTCGTGACCCGGGGTGTCGATGAAGGTGACGGCCCGGTCCTCGCCCTCGTGCGGGACGTGGACCTGGTAGGCACCGATGTGCTGGGTGATGCCACCCGCCTCACCGGCCACGACGTTCGCCTTACGGATGGCGTCGAGCAGCTTGGTCTTACCGTGGTCGACGTGACCCATGACGGTCACCACCGGCGCACGGCTGACCAGACGCTCCTCGGCCACCTCCGCGTCGAGGTCGATGTTGAACTGCGCGAGCAGCTCGCGGTCCTCGTCCTCCGGGCTGACGATCTGGATGTCGAAGCCCAGGTGCTCACCCAGCAGGTGCAGGGTGTCGTCAGAACAGGACTGGGTCGCGGTCACCATCTCGCCCAGGTTGAACATCTCCTGGACCAGCGAACCCGGGTTGGCGTTGATCTTGTCCGCGAAGTCGGACAGCGAGGCGCCACGAGAGAGCCGGACGATCTGACCCTGACCCCGGGGAGCACCCGAGCTCATGGTCGGAGCCGACAGGTTGTCGAACTCCTGTCTGCGCTGCTTCTTGGACTTGCGACCGCGCGTCGGCCGACCACCGGGACGCCCGAAGGCACCCGCGGCGCCGCCGCCACGGCCACGACCGCCCGCACCCGGACGACCGCCGCCACCGGCCGGACCACCCGGACGGAAACCGCCACCGGGAGCACCCGCACCGCCGCCGGGACCGCCACGGTAGCCACCGCCACCGCCGGCACCCGCGCCGCCACCAGGGCCGCCTCGGTAACCGCCACCGCCACCGGCGCCACCGCCGGGACCACCACGGAAGCCACCGCCGCCGCCACCGGGACGACCTGCGCCGCCACCGCCGGGACGACCGGCGCCGCCGGGACCGGGGCGACCGGCAGCCGGCCGCTGGCTCGGCATGGACGCCGGGCTGGGCCGCGGCGGCATGGAGTTCGGGCTCGGCCGCGGCGGCATGCCCGCCGGGCTGTTGGGCCGAGGGCCACCCGCACCGGCGGCCGGGGGCCGCTGCTGCTGGCCACCCTGGATGCCGAACGGGTTGTTACCGGCACCGCGCGCCGGCGGACGACCGCCCGGCCGGGCACCCGGACCGGGAGCCGGCGTGTTCGGACGCGCTGCCGGCGAACCGGGACGGGGCGGCATCGCCGCGGGACCCGGTCGAGGGCCGGGACGGTTGCCACCGTCTGCCGGAGGCTCCCGGCGAACGGGGTTGTCCCGCTGCTGCTGGCGGGCGGCCTGCGCGGCCTTGACCGCGGCCTCCTGCTCAGCCTTCAGCGCGGCGGCACGCGCCTCCGCGGCCGCCACCTCGATGTCGTGGGCACTCGCCGGCTTGGCGACCGGGGTCGCCGTCTGCGGTGCACCGGGAACCGGACCCTTGGGCTTCGGACCGGGTGCCGGCGCGGCCGGCCGCCGAGGCGGCATCGGCTTGGCCGAAACCCGGGGCGCGCCCGGGGCCGGGGTTGGCGTCGGGGTCGGGTTTGAAGCCGGCGTCGACGCGGGCGCCGACGGGGCGGCCGGAGCCGGGGCTCCGGCGGACGCGACGAATGCGTTACGCAGCCGCCGGGCGACGGGCGCCTCGACGGTGCTGGACGCGGACTTCACGAACTCGCCCATTTCCTTCAGCTTGGCGAGAACGGTCTTACTCTCGACCCCGAGCTCTTTTGCAAGCTCGTGTACGCGGGCCTTGCCTGCCACTGCACTCCTCACTCCGAGGTCGTGCGGGCAGCACCCGCAGCGACCTCACTCGTGCACTTGAAGCCTGGTCATTTCAGGGACTTCATCGTGTGCTCATGTCGGTCGTCCTACCCTGCTAGCGACCCTCGCCCGGTCGGGCTGACCGGACGTAGTGGTTGGCGCATCGACGTGTTCCGCCAGCGCACCGTGGTCGAGGACCTCGGTGCTGCGCAGCGCACGCCCGAAGGCGCGGCGCCGCACCGCCAGCGCGAAGCAGGCCGGATCCGGGTGCATGTTCGCTCCCCGACCCGGCAGCCTGCGGCGCGGATCAGGCCGGAGGCTGTGACCAGCCTCGTCCCTGACCGCGACGATCCGCAGCAATTCGCTGGCCGGCGCACGTTTCCGGCAACCCACACAGGTGCGCTCCGGTTGCGCGCGTCGTACCACTGGAGGAAGTCTACCCCTAGCTCCCCGAGATCGCGCCGCCCGGCTCCCGCACGTGATCAGTTACGCCACGAGCTGCCGGCGCGGTCTGCTCCGCATCGGAGCGAATGTCGATCCGCCAACCGGTCAATCGGGCAGCGAGTCGGGCATTCTGCCCCTCCCGACCGATCGCGAGCGAGAGCTGGAAGTCGGGAACTGTCACCCGGGCGGCCCGGTTGGCCAGGTCGACAACCTCGACCCGCAGCGCCTTGGCCGGCGACAAAGCGTTACCGACGAAGGTGGCCGGGTCGTCCGACCAGTCGATGATGTCGATCTTCTCACCGTGCAGCTCGCTCATCACGGCACGCACCCGCTGACCCATCGGGCCGATGCAGGCGCCCTTGGCGTTCACCCCGGGCACTGTGGAGCGGACGGCGATCTTCGTGCGATGGCCCGCCTCACGGGCGATCGCGCCGATCTCCACGGTGCCGTCGGCGATCTCCGGCACCTCCAGCGCGAAGAGCTTCTTGACCAGAGCCGGGTGCGACCGGGACAGCGTGATCTGCGGCCCGCGCATGCCCTTGGCCACGTGCACCACGACGCAGCGGACCCGCTCGCCGTGCGCGTACCGCTCGCCGGGCACCTGCTCGGACTGCGGCAGCACGCCCTCCAGCTTGCCCAGGTCGACGCTGACGATGCCCTTCTCGGTACGCGTCTCGTGCGCCTGCACCACGCCGGTGACCAGGTCACCCTCGCGGCCGACGTACTCACCGAAGTGCACCTCGTCGGTGGCCTCCCGCAACCGCTGGAGGATCACCTGCTTGGCGGTCATGGCGGCGATCCGGCCGAAGTCGTGCGGAGTGTCGTCCCACTCCCGCACCAGGCTGCCGTCGGCGTCCATCTCCTGCGCGTACACCAGGGCGGCGCCCGACCTGCGGTCGATCTCCACACGGGCGTGCGGTTCGGCACCGTCGGTGTGCCGGTAGGCGGTCAGCAACGCGGTCTCGATCGCCGCGAGAATCGTGTCGAACGGAATCTCCCGCTCGCGCTCGAGTGCGCGCAGCGCCGCGAGGTCGATGTTCACCTCTCCTCGTCCTCCACATCATCTTCGTCGTCGATGTCGTCTGAATCGTCGATCTCGTCGGAATCGTCCGTGTCGTCGAACTCGTCGTCCGGCTCACCGAGTTCGGCGAGCCGGGTGAATTCGACCTGCACGCGGCCGGGGCCCAGCTGGGCGTACGCCCAGGCGGCGCGGCCGTCGTCGGTCTCCAGGTGCACGCCCTCGTCGTCGGCCGCGACCACCCGGCCGGTCAGCTGACGGTCACCGGCGGGCTGCTCGCCCCGCTGGCCGGGCAGCGCGGCCGCGCCCCGGGCGGTGACCTTGACCAGTCGGCCCACGTTGCGCCGCCAGTGGCGGGGCAGGGTGAGCGGCCGGTCGACGCCGGGCGAGCTGACTTCCAGTTGGTACTCGCCGGCGACGATGTCGCCACCGGTCTCCTCCGCGGCGTCCAGCGCGGCCGAGACCGCACGGGAGACGTGCGCGACGGCGTCCAGGTCGATCCCGCCGTCGGTGTCCACCATCACCCGCACCACGTGCCGGCGGCCGGCCCGGGAAACCGACAGGTCCTCCAGGTCGTAGCCCTCGTCGTTGACCACCGGCTCGATCACGGCCCGCAGTCGGTCCCGCCGGGCGGCGAGGTCACCGCCGCGGGGGCCCGCAGCACCGCGGGGTTGACCCGTCGGCCTGGTGGCACGGCCACGCTGCGTCATCTCCGCACCCTCTCCCTGGTCGACGGGGCCGGTCGTCCCGCCATGCCGGCACGCCACCGGAGTGGACACGCCGGTGGTTGCGCAGAGCGTAACGCGCCTGCCCGGCGGCGGACCGGGCGGCGCACCGACGCCGGTGCCCCCCGGACCGGCACGGATGGTGTTGACTTGCCCGGTGGGGATCGGCAGAACGACACAGCGCGACCAAGCATCCGGACATTCCCGGCGAAAGCTCCTGAGCGCCGGGGTGCTGCTGGTGCTCGGCGGCGCCGTGACGCCGCTGACCGGCTGTGATCTTTTCGACCGCGACGACCAACCGGCCCCGCCGCCCGACCCGCTGCGGCCGATGGTGGACGAGTCACTCGCGCTGGCCGCCGCGTACCGGGCGAGCGCGACCGCCCATCCCGAACTCGCCGACCGGCTCAACCCGATCGCCGAGACGCACACCGCGCACGCCACCGAGCTGGCCCGGGTGATCGGTGTGACAGTGCCGTCGGCGGCCTCCGCCGCCCCGACCGCCGCCCCGGCCGCCGATCCGAGTGGCGCGCGCGCCGCTCTGCGGGCGCTGGAGAAGACCGCTCAGCAGTCCGCCACCGCCGCCTGCGCCGCGGCGCCCGCCGAGCGGGCGGCGCTACTCGGGTCGATCGTCGCCGCTCGGGCAACGCACCAGGAGGCACTGAAGTGAGGCAGCCGTCCGCCGGGGAGGCACTCGCCGCCGCCCTGTCCGCCGAGTACGCGGCCATCTACGCCTACGGACGGATCGGTGTCCGGCTCAGCGAGGCGGCGCGGGACGCGGCACGCCAGGCGGAGGCCGCGCACCGACGCCGGCGCGACGCGCTGGTGGTGCAGCTCACCACGGCCGGCGGCGTCGTCCCACCGGACCGCGCCGGATACGCCCTGCCGTTCCCGGTCACCGATCGGGCCAGCGCTCTGCGGCTCGCCGCCGAGGTGGAGGAGCGCACGGCCGCGCACTGGCGAGCCGCCCTGGCGTCCACAACCGGCGCCGACCGGGACCAGGCGCTGGCCGCCCTCGTCGAGTACGCGGTGCGGGCCACCAGGTGGCGGAAGACCGCCGGGCAGACCCCGCTGACTGTCCCGTTTCCCGGTCGACCCACCTGAACCCGGTCCACTCCGGTTGCGGTGCGCATACCAGGTATGCATACTCCGTTGCCATGTCCATCCGTCACGGGTTGCTCGCCCTGCTCGAACGCGGCCAGATGTACGGCTACCAGCTGCGCGCCGCGTTCGAGGAGTCGACCGGCTCGACCTGGCCACTGAACATCGGGCAGGTCTACACCACGCTGTCCCGGCTGGAACGGGACGGTCTGGTGCGCCCGCTGCCGGAGAGCGAGGCCGGGCAGCGCCCGTACGAGATCACCGACGCCGGCCGGGCGGACCTGGCGCTGTGGTTCGCCACCCCGATCAGCCGTAACGACCGACCCCGCGACGAGCTGGCGATCAAGTTGGCGCTGGCGCTGACCACCCCCGGGGTCGACGTGCGGTCGGTGGTGCAGGCCCAACGCAGCGCGACGATGCGGGCCCTTCAGGAGTTGACCCGGTTGAAGTACGGCAGCAACCGGCCGGAGGACCTTCCCTGGCGCCTCGTACTGGACTCGATGGTGTTCCAGGCCGAGGCCGAGGTGCGCTGGCTGGACCACTGCGAGACCAGTCTGGTCCGGCACCAACCCAGCGGCCCGGCGCCTCCCGCTCCCCGACCCGATGACGCTGACGTGCGGGACGCGGCTCGATGGGCCGGCGAGGAGGCAAGACGGTGAGCGGATCGGACGACGCGGTGCTGGAGCTACGCGCCGTCCACCGCACCCACGGCACCGGGCCGGCGGCGGTGCACGCGCTGCGCGGCGTCAGCCTGGTCGTCCGGCCCGGCGAGTTGGTCGCCGTGATGGGGCCGTCCGGCTCCGGCAAATCGACACTGCTGGCTCTCGCCGGTGGGTTGGACCGCCCCACCGGCGGCGAGGTCCGGGTCGAGGGGCAACCGCTGGGGGCACTGGACCGCCGCGGGCTGGCCCAGTTGCGCCGCCGTCGGATCGGCTACATCTTCCAGCAGCTCAACCTGCTGGGCAGTCTGAGCGCACTGGAGAACGTGGCGCTCCCGTTGGAACTCGACGGGACCAGCGGACGTCGGGCCCGTGCACTGGCCATGGCCGCCCTCACCGAGGTGGGCCTGCCCGCGATGGGCGACCGTTTCCCGGACCAGCTCTCCGGCGGGCAGCAGCAGCGGGTGGCGATCGCCCGCGCGCTGGTGGGCGAACGCCGGCTGGTCCTCGCCGACGAGCCCACCGGGGCGTTGGACTCCCAGACCGGTGAGGCGGTGCTGCACCTGCTGCGCCGCCGGATCGACGCGGGCGCCGCCGGAGTGCTGGTGACCCACGAGGCGCGGCACGCCGGCTGGGCCGACCGGGTGGTGTTCCTCCGCGACGGCGTGCTGGTCGACACGACGGCACCGCTGGGCAGTGTCGAGCAACTGCTGTCCGGCAGCGACCGGTGACCATCCGCCGTCCGACGCGGTCCCCCGCTCGGGCCGACACCGCGACGCCGCGGCCGGTCGCGCCACCCACCCCGGTCGGCCGGCGACGGTTCGCCGAGCTGACCGGCTCCTGGCGGGCGGCGCTGCGGATCGCCCGCCGGGAGTCACGTCGGTCCCGGCGGCGGACCGTCCTGGTGCTCGCGATGATCGCCATGCCGGTGGCGGCGCTGGCCTTCCTGGCGGCGAGTTACGACATGGCCGAGCTGACCCCACAGGAGCGCGTCGACCGCCGGCTCGGCGTGGCCGACGCGCAGTTGCAGTGGATCGCCAACGCCCCGGTGGGGCAGGACGAGTGGGGTGAGGGCTGGTACACCCGCGACGGTGAACTCCCCGCGAAGGTCACCGCGGCCCAGCTGACCGCACTGCTCGGGCCGGGCAGCCGGGTCACCGAGGTGCGTCCGCACGTCCCGCTGACCCTGCGGGGCCCGCGCCGCGACGAGGTGGTGAACGGCCGGGTGCTGGACCTCACCGATCCGCTGGCCCGTGGGCTGGTGCGGTTCCGGGCCGGCCGGGCGCCGCAGCAGCCCGGTGAGGTAGCTGTCAGTCCGAGGGCGCTGCGTCGTCTGGACCTGCGCCTCGGCCACGCCGTGGCCGCCGCCGACGGCAGCAGGGCGTACACAGTGGTGGGGGTTGTCGAGTTTCCCGACGACCTCGGACCGGTGGTGGCGCTGCACCCGGGGGCCGCGCCATCGACCGGTCCGGACCCGGACGGAGTCTGGCTGGCGGACGTGCCGGGCACCGTCGACGCGGCGCTGGTGTCCCGGCTCAACGACCGTGGGGTGGTGGTCACCGCGCGACACCGGACCGGCGCGGTGACCGGAGCGGACCGGACGTGGCTCGGTTCGATCATGGGGGACAACCCGAACGACCTGAGCACCGGCGTCCTGATCGCCGGCCTCGGGCTGCTGGAGGTCGTCCTGCTGGTCGGGCCGGCCTTCGCCGTCGGCGTCCGTCGCCGCCGACGGGACCTGGCGCTGGTAGCTGTGGCGGGCGGGGACGCCGCCCAGCTTCGCCGGGTCGTGCTGGCCGACGGTGTGGTGCTGGGTGTGCTGGGGGCCGCCGCCGGCCTGCTGGTCGGCGTCGGCGCGGCGTTCGCCGGTCGCCCGCTGATGGAGCAGTACGTCTTCACCGCCCGTTTCGGCGGCTACCGCTGCTGGCCGAGCGCGCTGGTCCTGCTCGGTGGCGTCGCTGTGCTGGCCGGGGTGCTCGCCGCGCTGGCACCGGCCTGGACCGCCGCCCGGCAGGACGTCAGCGCCGGGCTCGCCGGACGGCGCACCCCGGCGAAATCCCCGGGCCGGTGGTTGGCGCTCGGACTGGCGCTGGTGGTCGGCGGTGCGGGGCTGGCGGCGTTCGGGGCCACCCGGACTTCCCCGGCGGTGGTTCTCACCGGGCTGATCCTCGGCGAGTTGGGCCTGGTCTGCTGCACGCCCACGCTGCTCGGGGTGCTCGCCCGCCTCGGCCGGGTGTTGCCGCTGGCACCACGGATCGCGTTGCGCGACGCCAGCCGCAACCGGGCCGCCGCGGCACCGGCCATCTGCGCCGTGATGGCCGCCGTCGCCAGCAGCGTCGCCCTCGGCGGATACCTGGCCAGCGACGGCGCCCGCGACGCGCGCGCCTACCGGCCGGCTCTGCCGACCGGCCACGTCATGGTCAGCCCGGTCGGATCGGCCGGGCAGCCAACGCTGGCCCAGATCACCGACGCGGCCCGGAATCAGCTCGGGGTCGGCGCGGTCGCCCCGGTGCACACACCGAGCTGCGGGACGGGGCGCACCGGCTACTGCGACATCGCACCAGTGCTCCCGCTGACCCGGGCCTGCCCCTGGCAGCCCGGCGTTCAACTCCCCGCCGCGCAGCGCCAGCAGGCCCGCGCCGATCCCCGCTGCCAGATTCGCGAGGCGGACTACTTCGGCGGCTACGTGGAAGCCGGAGTCGACGACGGGACCGCACTCCCCCTGCTCACCGGCGTGGACCCGGCGACGACCGCCGCCGCCACGGCCGTGCTGCGCGCCGGTGGCGTGGTGGTGACCGACCCTCGCTACCTGCACGACGGCCTGGTGACCGTCCGGGTCACCGAGGTCGAGGCCGGGCCGAACACGCCGGCCACCGCCCACGACCTTCCGGGGTACGCGCTGCCGCGGGCGACCGGCCAGTCCCGTCTGCTGCTGTCCGCCGCCGCCGCCCGGCAACTCGGCCTGCGCTGGTCTCAGACCGGCTGGGTGATCGGCACCACGACCCCGCCCGACGAGGAGCAACAGGCACGGTTCGCTGCCGTCCTGCGGCCATTCGGGACGCTCGCGCTGAGCGTGGAGAACGGCGGCGCCCCGCGCGACATCTCACCGTTGCTCCTGCTGCTCGCGGCGGCGGCCGGGCTGATCACCGTGGGGGCAGCCGGGATCGCCACAGCGCTCGCCGCCGCCGAGGGACGTGCCGAGCTGACCACCCTCGCGGCTGTCGGCGCGGCCCCGGCGGTACGCCGGCTGCTGGCGATCTGCCAGGCCGGGGTCATCGCCGGTCTCGGCTCGGTGCTGGGCATCGTGGCCGGCCTCGGCACCGCCGCGATCGTGCTGGTCTCGGTGAACCGGCAGTACGCCAGTGACTGGCCGGCGACAGACCCGTACCCGTTTCTGGTGCCGTGGCCCGCGCTCGGGGTCCTGGTGCTGGTGCCGGTGGTGGCGATGCTCGGGGCGGGCCTGTTCACCAGGGCCCGGCTGCCGATCGAACGGCAACTGGACTGACCGATCCGCCGGGCGACCGAAAGGGGGACCGCGCGGGGGTGCCGCCGGGGCCGGGCAGCCGGCAGACTGATCGGCGTGTCAGTGCTGGGAAGAGTCACCCGTCGGCTGGGTCATCATCGTTGGTTCGGCAAGGCGGCGCGTCTGCTGGTTCCCGCCGATCGGGTGGTCGGCCGCCTCACCCGGGGCCGGGTGGTCGCGCTGGGCCTGATCCCGTCCCTGGTGATCACCACGACCGGCCGCCGTTCGGGTAAGCCCCGCAGCAATCCGCTGGTCTTCGTGCCGGACGGCGACGCGTTCGTGGTGATCGGCTCCAACTGGGGGCAGACCCAGCACCCCGGTTGGGCGATGAACCTGCTCGCCGATCCCGCCGCCGAGGTGGACGTGAAGGGGCGGCGGGTCACGGTGCGGGCCGAGCGGGCGTCCGGCGCCGAACGGGAGCGGTTGTGGCAGTTGCTGGTCACCGAGTGGCCCGCGTACCGCACGTACCGACGGCGGTTCCCGGCCGATGCGCTCGCGATCGCGGTGCACGGGCCGTTGGCGCACGGTGACGACGACGGCGGCGGGGACCGCGAGGCGGGAATGCTGGTGGTCACCTATCGGCCCGGTACGGGCCCGCCGCCGGCGACCCGGCGGGTGGACGGGGTGCTCGTCGACCTGACAGTGGCCGCCGCCGAGGACTACCTGGCCCAGGCCCGGGTGCTCTCCCCGCTCTGGCCACTGACCGCCGACCGGTACGTCACCACGCAGGCGTTGCACGATCCGACGGGCTGGTTGCGGACGCTGCGCGACGAGCATCTCGGCCGACTGGCTCGGGCCCGACCGGCGGAGTTCAGCACCGCGGCCCGACAGGCGTGGTACCGGGGCAGCGCGGCGCACTCCCGGGCGGCCCGGCTCGCCGAGTGGTACGAGACCGATCAGGCTCTGCTGATGCTGGGTGAGGCCCGGCTGGCGGCGGCCACGGTGACCGGTCTGCTGAGTCGCACCTACTTCCGTGACCCGGGGGACGCGGTGTCGCGCACCGGGTTGGCCGGGGCGGACATGACCGAGGTGGGTGTGGTGCTGGCCCGGCAGGCCGAGGAGTTGGCCGCCCGTGGTCGCGCTGTCGACGGCACGATCGACGAGCTGCTCAGCAGCTGAGGCGCGTCACAGCCCGCCCGGCACGCCGATCAGCGAGCCGATCAGGTAGGTGGCGCCGGCCGCCGCGGCGCCCAGCACCAGCTGGCGCAGCCCGCTGGTCCACCAGGGACGCTTGGTGAAGCGGGCCACCACGGCACCGGCGGCGAACAGCCCGAGCCCGCCGACGGCGAGCGCCAGCCACAGCTCGGTGGCACCGAGCAGGTACGGCAGCAGCGGCACCAGCGCGCCGACCGAGAAGAACAGGAACGACGAGATCGCGGCGGCCCACGGGCTGGGCTGGTCGTCGGGGTCGACGCCCAACTCCTCGCGGACGTGCACCCGCAGCGCCTCCTCCGGGTCGCGCCGCACCGCCTCGGCGACCTGGGTGGCGAGGTCCCGGGGCAGACCCCGGGCCACCCACGCGTCGGCCAACTCCCGGGCCTCCGCCTCGGGGTGCCGTTCCAGTTCCCGCCGCTCCTTGGCGACCTCGGCGGCGACCTGCTCGTTGGCGGAGCGCACGCTGGTGTACTCGCCGAGCCCCATCGAGATCGCACCGGCGACGAGGCCGGCGCTGCCGGTGAGCACGATGCTGCGCGGCGACACCCCGCCACCGCCGACGCCGGCGATCAGGGCGATGTTGGTGACCAGGCCGTCCATCGCGCCGAAGACGGCCGGGCGGAGCCAGCCGCCGGAGACGTCAGCGTGGTGCGCCTCGCGCAGCGCCGCTGGGGTGTCGGTCACGGCGCGTGCCCTTCGTTCGCGACTGCGGGACTCCGCTTCGCTGCGTTCCTCGCGCTCACGATGCCTGCCCTTTGTTCGCGACTGCGGGACTCCGCTTCGCTGCGTTCCTCGCGCTCACGGAAGGGTCAGGATCTCGTGGCCGTCGTCGGTCACCACGATGGTGTGCTCGAACTGCGCCGTCCACTTCCGGTCCTTGGTGACCACTGTCCACCCGTCGTCCCACATGTCGTACTGGTAGGTGCCGAGGGTGATCATCGGCTCGATGGTGAACGTCATGCCCGGCTCCATGATGTCCGTGGGGCGCGGGCTGTCGTAGTGCGGCACGTAGAGGCCGCTGTGGAAGGTCTCGCCGATGCCGTGGCCGGTGAAGTCGCGGACCACGCCGTAACCGAACCGCTTGGCGTACGACTCGATGACGCGGCCCACAACGTTGATCTGGCGACCCGGGGCGACGGCGCGGATGCCGCGCATCATCGCCTCGTGGGTCCGCTCGACCAGCAGCCGAGCCTCTTCGCTGACCTCGCCGACGCAGAAGGTCGCGTCGGTGTCACCGTGCACCCCACCGATGTACGCGGTCACGTCGACGTTGATGATGTCGCCGTCATGGAGGACCGTGGTGTCCGGGATGCCGTGGCAGATGACCTCGTTGAGGCTGGTGCAGCAGGACTTCGGGAAGCCCTTGTAGCCCAGCGTCGACGGGTACGCGCCGTGGTCGCAGAGGAACTCGTGCACCACCTTGTCGATCTCGTCGGTGGTCACGCCGGGCTTGCAGTGCTCGCCGGCGAGCTGGGTCGCCTGGGCGGCGAGCCGGCTGGCGATCCGCATCTTCTCGATGGTCTCCGGCGTCTGCACGTGCGAGCCGCGCCACTCCTGCGGGCGCGCCTTGCCCACGTACTCCGGTCGGGCGATCTGGGACGGCACCGGTCGCATCGGGGAGAGCGTGCCTGGTGTCAGCGGCGGACGGACGGTCATGCCGCAAGCCTATCGCCGGGGTCGCTGGTGACCCGCGCCACGGCCGCCCGGTGGAGGTTGTTGCCCTGCCAGGGCGGCTGTGCCATGGTGTCAGCGTGGATCAAGGGGGAGCACCGCCCGTCTTCTCCGCCAGCGCCGAGATCGACGGTGACCACCTCCACGTCGTGGTGGCCGGCGAGGTGGACATGGCGACCGCGGACACGATGCTCCAGACGGCGCTGCGCGAGCCCGCCGGGCAGATCACTCTCGACCTGAGTGCTGTCACCTTCTTCGACTCGGCCGCCATCCACGCCCTGGTCCGACTCGCCCAGCAGTTTCCGGGGCGGCTCACCGTTCGTCCGTCCCGGCAGGTCCGTCGGGTGCTGGAGATCTCCGGCCTCGGCGAGCAGGGCTGGCTCGACCCGGCCTAGGGACGGCGGCCGCCGGGCGCGCGGTCAGTCCTGCAACTGCCGGCGCAGCGTCACCTCGGTGCCCTCAGCGGTACGCCGTACCGACAGCTCGCCCAGCGCTCTGATCAGGTCCAGGCCCCGGCCCCGGAAGCCGGAGCCGGTCGACTCCCGCCACTGCCCGCTGTCGCGCACGGTGGCCGTCACCGTCCGATCCTCGATGGCCACCTCCACACTGATCATGGCCTCGGCTGGGTGGACCGGGTGCTCGATGGCGTTGGCGGCGGCCTCGGAGACGGCGACTGTCAGGTCGAACAGGTCGGTCTCGCCGACGGAGTGCGCGACCAGGAAGTCCTCCAGCCGCTTCCGCAGCACGCTGAGCCGGGTCGGGTCCGCCGGTAGCCGCAGCGCGAAGCGGTTCAGCTCCGCCGCCTCCAGGGCGAGGACCGCCACGTCGTCGCGGCGCGGCCGTCCGGTGACCCGCTCGACGACCGCGTCGATCAGGTCCACCACGTGCTCGCTCGGAGTGGCCGCATCGACGCGGAGCTGGGCCAGTGCGGCATCGATGCCGAGCTGACGGTCCTCGATCAGCCCGTCGGTGTAGAGCAGCAGTCGAGCGCCAGCCGGCAACTCGCCCTCGACCGACTCGTACGTCGCTCCGGGGAGGGCGCCGACCGGTGGACCGAGCGCACGGTCGTGCAGGAACGCCACGTCGCCTCCGTTGATCAACAGTGGGGACGGGTGACCGGCGCTCGCGTACCGCAGCCGACCGGTGCGGGGGTTGAACAGCAGGCAGACCACTGTCGCGAAGGAGCGGCCCTCGGTGGAGCCGACCAGCCGGTTGAGCCGGGTCAGCGACTCACCCGGATCGAAGCCCTCCAGCACGTACGCCCGCAGCGCGTTGCGCAGTTGCCCCATCGCTGCGGCGGCCCGGACGCCCTTACCGACCACGTCGCCGATGACCAGCACCAGCTCGTCACCGTTCAGCGCGATCGCGTCGTACCAGTCGCCTCCGACCTCGACGTCGGCGCTGCCGGGCAGGTATCGGCTGGCCACCACCGCGCCGGGCAGTTGGGGCAGTGAGCGGGGCAGCAGGCTGTGCTGGAGGGTGGTGGCGATGCGGTGTTCGGCCTCGTAGAGCTGGGCGTTCTCCAGTCGCACCCCGACGAGCCGGGCCAGCTGGGTCAGCGCGGCGTCGTCGGTCTGCGCCTCGTCGCCATCGGCCCGCCAGACCTGCAGGTCACCGAGCTGCTTGCCGGTGGTGCCGGTCAGCTCCGCCACGAAGGACGGGTCGGCGGCCGTGGTGCCGCCGCCGTCCGCCTCGAAGCGCGCCTCGGCCGCGGTGACCACCACCCGGGCCGCCTCGGCGAGGCTCAAGGCGTGCCGGGCGGCGACCTGGAGCACGTCCGCTGTGGATCGGGCGGTGTTCACCGCCACCGCCGCGTCGGCCAGCGCGCGGAGCCGGCGGATGATCTGCCCACGCAGCTGGCCCAGCTCGACGTTGGCCCGCACCCGGGCGATCAGCTCCTGCGCGGAGAACGGCTTGGTGAGGTAGTCGTCGGCGCCGACGGCGAGACCGGCGACGGCCTCCGCGGAGCCGGCGCGGGCGGAGAGCAGCACGATCGGCACATGCCGGGTACGCGGGTCCGAGCGCAGCGCGCTCACCAGCCCGAACCCGTCCAGCCGGGGCATCATCACGTCGGTGAGCACCAGGTCGAACCCGCCCTCGCGGGCCAGCGGCAGGGCATCGAGCCCGTCGTTCGCGGTGACCACGTCCCAGGTCGGGGAGAGCAGCCGACTGACGTGCTCCTGCAGGTCGGCGTTGTCGTCGACGACCAGGATCCGGCCGGCCGAGGTGCCCTTCGCCGGCTGACTGTCGAGTTCGGGTGTCGCCGCGACACCGGCCCACAGCGCGGTCTCCGCCGCGAAGAGCCGGGCCTGCTCGGGCTCACCGACGGGCAGCGGGTCGAACGCCGCCACCCGGTCCGCCGGAAGGTGCGCCGAGCCGAACGGCACTGTCACCGTGAAGGTGCTGCCCCCGTCGACCTGGCTGGTCAGCCCGACCTCACCGCCGTGCATCTCGACCAGTTCCCGGACCAGCGCGAGGCCGATGCCGGTGCCTTCGTGGGTGCGGGCCCGCACCCCGGGCACCCGGTGGAACCGTTCGAAGACGTGCGGCAGCTCGTCCGGCACGATGCCGACGCCGGTGTCCGTGACCTCCAGCCGGGCCGCACCCTCGACGGCCCGGATCCGCACCCGGATCTCGCCGTCGAAGGTGAACTTGAGAGCGTTCGACACCAGGTTGAGGACGATCTTCTCCCACATGTCCCGATCGACGAAGACCGGCGTCGGCAGCGGCGGGCAGTCCACCACCAGTCGCAACCCGGCCCGGTCGGTGGCCGAGCGGAAGGTGCTGGCCAGCCGGGCGGTGTAACCGGCGAGGTCGGTGGGCTGGTAGCGGGCGGCGAGCCGACCGGACTCCAGTCGGGAGAAGTCCAGCACGGTGTTGACCAGCTTGAGCAGGCGCAGCGCGTTGCGGTGCATCATGGTGAGCCGGTCGGTCTCGGTGGCGGGCAGCTCCGGGTCGGCCAGCATGTCCTCAAGTGGGCCGAGCACCAGGGTCAGCGGGGTCCGGAACTCGTGGCTGACGTTGGCGAAGAAGTTGGTCTTCGCCCGGTCCAGCGCGGCCAGCTCGGCGGCGCGGGCCCGTTCCTGCTCGTACGCCCGCTGGGTGCCGACTGCCCGGGAGATCTGGGCGGCGACCAGGCCGAGGAAGTCGCGGTAGTCGTCGCTGAGCGGCAGCTGACGGGCCACGCCGACGACCAGCGCGCCGACCGTCTGGTTGGTCGCCGTGAGCGGCAGGACGAGCGCCTGGTCGGCGGCGTCGACCGGCAACGCGTCGAGCAGAGCGGTCACCTCGATCGTGGCGGGCGCGCCGTCGGCGGTCAGCCGGGCCGACAACTGCGCTGTGACTTCGACGGCGGGCGGGGTGGTGCCGGTGCAACCGGCCAGGGTGAGCTGGTCGTTGTCGTCGGCCAGATAGATCAGGGCGAACGGCACGTCCGGCCGGTGCCGCCCGAGCACCCCGGCGGCGGTCCGGCCGAGTTCCATGGCGCCGCCGATGTCGCTCAACTCGGCGCCCAGCTCGGACAACGCGCGCAGCCGACGCTCGCCGAGCACCCGCCCGGTGGTCTCGCTGACGATGCAGTAGACGCCACTGACCGAGCCGTCGTCACCGCGGATCGGGTCGTACGAGACGTTGAAGTAGGTCTGCTCGACAAAGCCGTAACGGTCCAGCAGGAAGGGATGGTCCTCGCCCCGGTAGGAGCGGCCGGCGCTCCGGACGTCGTCGAGCAGCGGACCGAGCACCGCCCAGGTCTCCGCCCAGTTCAAGCGGGCCGGCTGGCCGATCACGTCCGGGTGTTTGCCACCGATGGTCGGCCGGTAGGCGTCGTTGTAGAAGGCCAACTGCTCGTCGCCCCAGAACATGACGATCGGCGCACTGGAGGCGAGCATCATCCCGACCGCGTTGGAGAGCGCCGTCGGCCACTGACCGGGCTCACCCAGCGGGCCGGAGGACCAGTCGAAGGAGGCCAGACGCCCGCCCATCTCGCCGCCGGCCGCGAAAGCGGCCGCCAGCATCGGTGGGGTCTCGCGGCCGGACAGGGCGGGATGCCCGATGTCCGCGCCCCCCTGGGCCGAGCTCATGCAGCCTCCGCTCCGGCCGTACCCCTCGACCGTTGATCTTCACCCCGCCGTGCTCCGACTTGTACCCCAGCGGACCAGCAACGTAACGCATCACGAGCGATGGACGCTGGTTACGTACGCCGGAGCCGTCGGGCACCGGACAGTGCGGGTGGACGGCGGCGTCGAACGGCGGTGGCGGGAACGCTCTGACGAGTCAGAAGACCGGCAGTCCGTCGATGCTTGCCGCGTTCTTGGTGGCCCGGTAGACGACCAGATCATCGGCGCTGCGACGGGAGTGTGAGGTGAGTAACAGTTCGCGTTCGGCCCGGAAGTCCATCAGTGGCACCGCGTATCCGCAGGAGTCACTGACCCGCTCCACGTCGACAGTGATGACCGCCCGGACGGCGTGCACGTCCGGCGGCGCGGGAAACTCGGCGAGCCGATCGGCGAAGGCGTCCTCGGTCACCGCGACGCTGCTGCCCCGACCATGCAACCGGAGGATCTTCGGCGGGCCGTCGAAGGCACAGAACATCAGCGTGATCCGGCCGTTGTCCCGCAGGTGGGCGATGGTCTCCGCACCGGAGCCGTGATAGTCGAGGTAGGCCACCCGGTGCGGGCCGAGGATCACGAACGTGCCCCGCATGCCCTTCGGTGACACATTGACGTGCCCCTCGACCCCGGACGGGGCGGTCGCCACGAAGAAGAGCGGCTGAGCCACTATGAAGTCACGCAGTCGACCATCGATCTCCGGATAAACCTTGCCCATGCGTCGATCCTCCCACCAGCGCCATCGACGGGCAGGGGCGATCTCAGTCACATCCGCCGGCCGGCCGCCCGCACCAACGCCGTGATCGGGCGGGGATCCGACTCGTTCTCCGGATGCCACTGCACCCCGAGCACGAACGGCAGGGCCGGGTCCTCCACCGCCTCGACCACGCCGTCCCCCGCCCAACCGGTCACCGTGAGTCGGCCCGAATCGGCGACCGCCTGGTGGTGGTACGAGTTGACCTGGTCGACCCCGGGCAGCACCGAGGCGGCCAGGCTCCCCGGCGCGAACCGCACTGCGTGCGCCCCGTACACGCCGGGCGCCGGGCGGTGCGCCTCGTGACCCACCACGTCGGGCAGGTGCTGGTGCAGGGCGCCGCCGTACGCGACAGCGAGCAACTGCATCCCCCGACACACGCCCAGCACCGGCAGTTCGGCGGCGAGCGCGGCGCCCAGCAGTGTCAGCTCGCCGGCGTCCCGGTCCGGCCGGTCCTCGGTACGCGGGTCGGGCGGCTGGCCGTACCGCCCCGGGCCGACGTCCGCGCCACCGGCCAACAGCAACCCGTCGAGAACGGCCACCACGTCCGCGTCCACGTCGTCCGGCGGCAACACCACCGCCCGTCCACCCGCGGCCGCCACCGCCCGCGAGTACGCCTCCGGCACCAGCACCGCCCGCACACCCCGCCAGGCAGCCCAGTCGGCGGGTTCGACGTATGCGCTGATCCCGATCAGCGGCCGCCTCATAGGGCTGGCCCGGTTCGCGACTGCGGGGCTCGCAAACCCGGCTCACTCCTCGCGCTCACAGAGGGGTGACGTAGGCGCCAGTGATCCCGCCGTCGACCACGAACTGCGCGGCGGTCATGAACGAGGCGTCGTCGCTGGCCAGGAACGCCACGGCGGCGGCGATCTCCTCCGGTTGCCCGAAGCGACCCATCGGCACGTGCACCAACCCTACGCAGGCCCCCCCCCGTGCCGAGCGGGAAACACCCCTCCGCCACGAGGGGCGACCCCGGGCGGGGCCG
>NZ_JAKKFD010000074.1 GCF_022229005.1 Micromonospora trifolii | reverse complement strand
GGCCACGGAATCTCAACTCGCATCTACAGGAACGAGGCTGGGGCGACGATAGTGAAACCTTATAACGTCTTATTTCTTTTGTAATATTGCGGCGGCCAACGAGATCTACACGCTTCACCTGCCCGGCGCTCTTCCGATCTCTAGGAAACCCGGCTCACTCCTCGCGCTCACAGGGGAAGCTCGGCGCGGATCTCGGTGGGGCCGCCGGTCGGGCTGACCACCACCAGTTCGCCACCGGCGGCCCGGACCCGGTCGGCGATGCCGGCCAGCCCGTGCCCCTTCGCCAGGTGTGCGCCGCCCTGCCCGTCGTCGCCCACCAGCACCTGGAGGTGGGTGCCCTGCCGGGCCACGGCCACGGTGGCCTCGGTGGCCCGGCTGTGCTTGGCGACGTTTGTCAGCGCCTCGGACACCACGAAGTACGCGGTGTTCTCCACCGCCGGGTCGAGCCGCCCGGCCGGGGTGCCGAGCTGCGGGTCCACCTGGAGCTCGATCGGGATCAGCCCGCGGCCGGCGATCGCCGCCAGGGCGCTGGGCAGGCCCCTGTCGACCAGGACCGGCGGTGCGATGCCCCGGGACAACGCCCGCAGCTCGGCCAGCGTGTCCCGGGTCTGGGCGACCGCCTCGTCGATGGTGCGGCCGGCCGCCTCCGGGTCCGAGGCGAGCTGCATCCGGGCCCGGCTGAGGTCCATCGCCAACCTGACCAGGCGCTGCTGGGGGCCGTCGTGGATGTCACGTTCCAACCGGCGCAGCGCGGAGGCCTCGGCGGACACGGCAGCCCGCTTCTGCTCCTCCAGCACTGTGATCCGGTCGCGCATCTCGGCCACCCCGGTCAGCATCGCCTTCGCGAAGCTGGCCTGGAGCAGCGCGCAGCCCCGCACCACGATCGGCAGTGTGATCAGGAAGAACACCCCGAGTGCTGTGTACAAGCCGATCCGGGCAGTGGTCGAGTCGCCCAGGCCGAGCAGTTGCGCCAGGTCCTGGTCACCCTCGCCGTCGGCCCGGGGCAGCGCCCAGTCGTAGGCCCAGTAGAGCGACCCGGCGATCGCCGCGGCCCACCAGGACAGCGTCACCACGAAGGTGCCCGCCGCCGCGATCAGCCGCAGGATGCCGTGCGCCAGGTCGAGCCAGGACTGGGCGTCCCGCATCGGCACGAAGATTCGCCGCCAGGCGTTCGCGCCCGCCTCGGGCAGCCGGTAGTGCGGCCGGATCCGGGGCTGGTGGAGCACCGCGGGCAGCCGCAGTCGCTCGACGTCGGCCAGCCCACGGGCGGTGTACAGGGTGCCGCTGAGGATCGGCAGGCCGATCACCGTGACCACCAGGCCGATGCCGACCGCGAGGCCGACGATGAGGACGACGAAACTGGCCAGCCCCAGGGGCAGGCCGAGCAGCACGTACCCGGAATCGACGAAGAGCTGGCGGGGGATGCTCGGTGCCAGCGTCGGTCGGTCGCTGGTGGCGGCAACGGCGGTCATGCTCAAAGGCTAGGCATTTGGGCTCGGCGTCCCCATCCCGAAACCCCGCCTCTCCTCCGTAGTGCTGCCCCTACCCCGCCGCCCCGCCGCCGGCCCCGACCGCGTCGATCTTGCACTTGCTGTTGGGGATTTGCCCGGTTACGGGCGGAAAGCGGGGACAGCAAGTGCAAGATCGCGGGGCTCGGCGGCGGGGGTGCGCCGGGCTGGCGCGGGATTGGTCAGAGAAGTCGGGATTGAGTAATAATCGCCCGGGGCCGCGGGTGGACCTGGGCGTTCAATCGATCTTGTGGAATGGAGGGGCTGGTGAGGTCGCGCCACGCAGCGACAAGATCGCGATTTGTGCACGTCTTCACAAGCGCCTACGCTGTGACTCCGACGCGCCCTGCTAGCACAGCCGGCAACCTCGGTCGCCAGCGGGAGTCCACAAACGGCCCACCAGCGGAGTTGGCCGAGGATCGCACCGCACGGAGTCTCATGAGTCAGCACCGTCACCCAGGCGCGCCCGGCCGCGCCGGTGCCGTACCGGCGCTCCCGGATCTGCCCGAGGCGACCGTCGCTCGGCTCCCGGAGTACCTGCGCGCGCTGCACAACCTCGCCGACGCCGGGCACGAGACGGTCTCCAGCGAGGGCCTCTCCGCCGCCGCCGGGGTCAACTCCGCCAAGCTCCGCAAGGACCTCTCCCACCTCGGCTCGTACGGCACCCGGGGCGTCGGCTACGACGTCGCGCTGCTGATCGAGCAGATCGAGTATGTGCTCGGGCTCACTCAACGCCGGGCGGTCGCCCTGGTCGGCGTGGGTAATCTCGGTCACGCTCTGGCCGGCTACGACGGCTTCGCCAGCCGGGGCTTCCGGATCGCCGCACTGCTCGACGCCGATCCGTCCCGGGTCGGTGAGGAGATCAACGGCCTGGTAGTCCGGCATGTTGACGACCTGCCGACGGTCGCCGCGGAGGAATCCCTCGCGATCGGCGTGATCGCCACCCCGGCCGCCGCCGCCCAGCAGGTCGCCGACCAACTGGTCGCCGTCGGCGTGACGAGCATCCTCAACTTCGCGCCGTGCGTACTCTCGGTTCCGGAGGGGGTCGACGTGCGCAAGGTCGACCTCGCCATCGAGCTGCAGATTCTGTCCTTCCACGAGCACCGCAAGGCGTCGCTGACCGCGCTGCCCGCCACCGGCGGGTCCGCTCTCACCGCCCTGCCGGGCGGGTTCGCGGCCACCGACACCCAGGAGGCGATAGGCACGTGAAACTGCTCGTCGTCGGCGCGTCCTACCGGACCGCCCCGGTCGCCACGCTGGAGCAGCTGGCCGTGCCCCCCGCCGACCTGACCCGCACACTGGACCGCCTGGTCGCCCAGCCGTACGTGGCCGAGGCGGTGATCGTCTCCACCTGCAACCGGGTGGAGGTCTACGCCGCCGTGTCCGGTTTCCACGGCGGGCTCGGCGACGTCTGCGCCGTGCTGGCCGAGCAGGCCGGCAGCTCGCCGACAGCGCTCGCCAGCCACCTGTACGTGCACTACGACACCGCGGCCGTGGACCACGTCTTCCGGGTCGCCACCGGTCTGGACTCGATGGTGGTGGGCGAGGCGCAGATCCTCGGCCAGCTGCGAGACGCGTACCACTGGGCCACCGGCGCCGACTCGGCCGGCCGGCTGCTGCACGAGCTGATGCAGCAGGCGCTGCGGGTCGGCAAGCGGGCCCACGCCGAGACCGGCATCGACAGGGCCGGCCAGAGTGTCGTCACCGCCGCCCTGGAGCTGGCCGCCGGGCACCTCGACGGCGACCTCGTCGGCCACCCGGCCCTGGTGGTCGGCGCCGGTGCGATGGGTTCGCTCGGGGTGGCCACGCTGTCCCGGCTGGGCGCCGGGCCGCTCACCGTCAGCAACCGGGGTGCCGACCGGGCCGTCCGGCTCGCCGAGTCGTACGGGGCGAGTGCCGCGCCGATGACCGAGCTGGCCGACACCCTCTCCACAGTGGACATCGTAGTGGCCGCCACCGCGTCCACCGAACCGGTCCTCACCCGGTCGGTGGTCACCACGGCGCTGGCCGAACGCGACCCGGCCCGGGGCCCACTGGTCCTGCTCGACCTGGCCGTCCCGCGCGACGTCGAAGAGGGCGTCGCCGAGCTGCCCGGCGTCGAGGTGATCGACATCGACCGGATGGCGGCGCTGCTCGCCGACGGTCCGGCGGCTGCCGACGCCGCCGCCGTCGAACGCATCGTGCTCGGCGAGGTGGAGGGCTTCCTCACCTGGCTGCGCGGCGCCGACGTGGCACCCACAGTGGCCGCGCTGCGCGGCCGGGCCGACGACGTGGTCACCGCCGAGCTGCGCCGACTGGCCCAGCGTCGCCCCGACCTCGGCGACGACCTGCGGGCCGAGGTGGCCCGCACTGTGCACCGGGTCGTGCAGCGGCTGCTGCACCAGCCCACAGTCAAGGTCCGCCAGTTGGCAGCGGAGCCCGGCGGCGACCAGTACGCGGCGCTGCTGCGCGAGCTGTTCGACCTCGAGGTGCCGCAGACCTCGCCGGTGGACACCGTCCCGGACGTGCTGACCCCCGACTTCGGCATGGCGCTCCCCGGCACCGACCCGGTGTCCGGCGCCGATGCCGCCGAGCCGACCCCACCCACCGGAGGTGCGCGATGACCGCCCCCCTGCGCCTCGGCACCCGGGGCAGCGCCCTGGCGATGGCCCAGTCCGGCCAGGTCGCCGAGGCGGTGACCGCCGCCACCGGCCGCCCCGTCGAGCTGGTCGAGGTGGTCACCGCGGGCGACCGTTCCAGCGCGCCGGTGCACCGGTTGGGCGTCGGGGTGTTCGTCTCCGCCCTGCGCGACGCGCTGACCGCCGGCACTATCGACTTCGCGGTGCACTCGTACAAGGATCTGCCCACGGCTGCCGCCGGTGGGCTGCACATCGCGGCGGTGCCGGCCCGGCAGGACCCGCGCGACGCGTTGGTGGCCCGCGAAGGCCGGACGCTCGCCGAGCTGCCGCCCGGGGCCACCGTGGGCACCGGCGCGCTGCGTCGGATCGCCCAGTTGCACGCCCTCGGCCTGCAACTGGAGGTCACCCCGATCCGCGGCAACGTCGACACCCGCCTGGGTCGGGTGCTCGGCCCCGAGGCCGACCTCGACGCCGTCGTGCTGGCCCGGGCCGGTCTGGCCCGACTCGGCCGGCTCGACGTGATCACCGAGTCGCTGGACCCGATGCTCATGCTGCCCGCTCCCGCTCAGGGCGCGTTGGCAGTGGAGTGCCGGGTCGACGACCAGGACCTGGTCGAGCTGCTCGCCGTGCTCGACCACGCACCGTCACGTGCCGCGGTCACCGCGGAACGTGCGTTTCTGGCAACTCTGGAGGCCGGGTGCAGCGCACCCGTCGCCGCCTATGCCGAACTCGCCGAAGGCGAGACCGGCGATGAGATCTACCTGCGCGGGGCGGTGATCAGCCCGGACGGCACTCGTGACCTCCGGCTGTCCCGCACCGGAACGCCCGCCGACGCGGCGGAGATCGGTAAGGCACTCGCCGCCGAACTCCTCGACCTCGGCGCCGACTCGATCCTCGGCCACGAAGGACACACCGGCCCGGGGACCCAGCAATTTGGGAGCACAGAATGACCCGCACCCGTAAGCCCGTCGGCCGTATCGCGTTCGTCGGGGCTGGCCCCGGTGACCCGGGCCTGCTGACCCGTCGGGCCCACGACGCCCTGGTCGACGCCGACCAGGTGATCTACGACCGGGGAGTCCCGGAGTCGTTGCTCACCGTCGTTCGCGCCGAGGCCAGGGACGATGCCGAGTTCACCCCGGCCGAGGGCGCGCCGGGGGACGTGGCGAAGGTGCTGATCTCCGCGGCCCGCTCCGGGCTGAACGCGGTGCACCTGGTCGCCGGCGACCCGTTCGGGCACGACTCGGTGGTCAAGGAGGTGCAGGCGGTGGCCCGCACCGCCGCCCACTTCGAGGTGGTGCCCGGCGTCGGCCAGGCCGAGGGAGTGGCCACCTACGCCGGGGTCCCGCTGCCGGGTGTGCGTACGGCAGCAGACGTCGAGGACGTCAGCGCACTGGACTTCGAGGCGCTGGCCACGGCCGTCGGCCGGGGTTCGCTCGCGCTCGCCGTGGACGCTGGTGACCTCGCCGCCGTCCGGGACGGGCTGCTCGCCGCCGGGGTCGACGGCACCACCGGCGTCGGGGTGACCGGCGACGGCACCGGCGAGACCCAGTACACGACCACGTCGACAGTGGACAGCTTCGTGGCCGCCGCGCTCGGCTTCACCGGCCGGGTGGTGCTCACCGTCGGTGTCGGCGTGGGGCAGCGCGACAAGCTGAGCTGGTGGGAGAACCGCCCGCTGTACGGCTGGAAGGTGCTCGTACCCCGGACCAAGGAGCAGGCCGGCGCGATGAGCGCCCGGCTGCGCGCCTACGGGGCGATCCCGTGCGAGGTGCCGACCATCGCGGTCGAGCCGCCGCGCACCCCGGCGCAGATGGAGCGGGCGGTCAAGGGCCTGGTCGACGGCCGGTACGCCTGGGTGATCTTCACGTCGGTGAACGCGGTCCGCGCGGTCTGGGAGAAGTTCGCCGAGCACGGCCTCGACGCCCGACACTTCGGCGGCGTCAAGATCGCCTGCATCGGTGAGGCCACGGCGGACGCGGTCCGCGCGTTCGGCATCCAGCCGGAGCTGATCCCCGCCGGGGAGCAGTCCTCGGAGGGTCTGCTGGCCGAGTTCTCGCCGCACGACGAGATCCTCGACCCGGTGGGCCGGGTGCTGCTGCCGCGCGCCGACATCGCCACCGAGACGCTCGCCGCCGGGCTCACCGAGCGCGGCTGGGAGGTCGACGATGTGACCGCGTACCGGACGGTGCGGGCTGCGCCGCCGCCCGCCGAGATCCGCGACGCCATCAAGTCAGGCGGGTTCGACGCGGTGCTCTTCACCTCGTCCTCCACCGTGCGCAACCTGGTCGGCATCGCCGGGAAGCCGCACGCCCGGACAGTTGTTGCCGTCATTGGGCCCAAGACGGCGGAGACCGCGACGGAGTTCGGCCTGCGGGTCGACGTCCAGCCGCCGCACGCCTCGGTGCCCGACCTGGTGGAGGCGCTCGCCGCCTACGCCGTCGAGCTGCGGGAGAAGCTGGCCGCCATGCCGGCCAAGCAGCGCCGTGGCTCGAAGGTGCAGGGCCCCACCGCCCTGCGCTTCCGGTAGTCGTTCGAGGAGGCTCTGCCATGTCGTACCCCGAGATCCGGCCCCGCCGGCTGCGCCGCAACCCGGCGGTCCGCCGGCTGGTGTCCGAGACCCGGGTCGACCCGGCCGAGCTGGTCGTGCCGATGTTCGTCAAGGAGGGGCTGACCGAGCCCCGAGCCATCGGGTCGCTCCCGGGGGTGCTCCAGCACTCCCGGGACTCGCTGCGAAAGGCCGCGGTCGAGGCTGTCCAGGCCGGTGTCGGCGGGATCATGCTCTTCGGTGTGCCGGAACAGCGGGACCCGACCGGCTCCGGCGGCATCGACCCGAACGGCATCCTCAACGTCGCCATCCGCGACGTGGTGGCCGAGGTGGGCGACGCCACAGTGGTGATGAGCGACCTGTGCCTCGACGAGTTCACCTCGCACGGGCACTGCGGGCTGCTCACCCCCGACGGTGAGGTCGACAACGACTCGACCCTGGCCGCGTACGCCGAGATGGCGGTGGCCCAGGCCGCCGCCGGGGTCGGTATGGTCGGGCCGTCCGGGATGATGGACGGCCAGGTCGGCGTGGTACGCCGGGCGCTCGACGCCGCCGGCTACCAGGACGTCTCCGTGCTGGCGTACGCCGTGAAGTACGCCTCCGCCTTCTACGGCCCGTTCCGGGAGGCTGTGGAGTCGGCGCTGGAGGGCGACCGGCGCACCTACCAGCAGGACCCGGCGAATCTGCGTGAGTCGCTGCGTGAGGTGGCACTGGACGTCGCCGAGGGCGCCGACCTGGTGATGGTCAAGCCGGCGCTGCCGTACCTCGACGTGGTGTCGGCGGTGCGGGCCGCTGTGGACGTCCCGGTCGCCGCCTACCAGGTCTCCGGCGAGTACGCGATGGTCGAGGCGGCCGCCGCTAACGGCTGGATCGACCGCGAGCGGGTGATGCTGGAGACGCTCACCTCGATCAAGCGGGCCGGCGCGCAGGTCATCCTCACCTACTGGGCCGTCGAGGCCGCCGGCCTGCTCCGTCAGCGCTACTGATCGGACGGGGCCTTGACGGCTGGGCTCGACCCGTCTCGCCTCGCGGGTCCGTGGCCTCGACGAGTTCACCGCGCGGATCCCTGGCCCTCGACGCCCCCCTGCCTGCCTTTGCTCTGCACCCGCGGATGCGACGGCTACGGACCGCGACCGGTGCCTATTGGGGTGCAGAGCAAAGGCTGAGGGTCAGCAGGTTGCTCCCTGCTCCTCTGCGGTGAGGACGTGCTGCTCGACGCCCACGGTTTCGCTGGCGGTCCGGAGCCACGAGCCGCCTTCCTGCGGTGACGGACGTCCGGTTGTCCACAGGTCCTTCCGTTGTCCACAGGCCCGCCACACGGGACTGCGAGGAACGCAGCGAGCCGGGACCGTGGCGGCATGGACGAGTCACCGATACTCCCGGATGCAGGAGCATCCACCGCCGACAGCTGGATCCCCGACGGTTCGAGCCCCAGCATCGCGCAGCGGAAAGTCATACTCAGCGAGCCCTCCGACATTCCATGGCCGGTCGTTGGCATCGTCCGGGCGGTCCGTCGTCACGCCGACCTGAGCCAACGTGAGCTGGCCCGGTGGGCGGGGGTGCACCACGCCACCATTGGACGCATCGAGGCCGGTCGGACTGTCCCGAGCATTGATTTGCTCCGCCGGATAGTCGGGGTCGTCGGATGTCGGCTGGCCGTCGTCGACGAGGTCGGTCGGGTGCTCAGGCCGATGCGGGACTGGGAAGACACGCGCGACGGTGCGGGGCGCCGCTACCCGTCGCACCTGGACACCATCCTCGACCCCGAGCCGGGGGAGTGGTGGGCGGACATCTACGGGCTGGCCCGCCCGCCCGAGACGTTCTACCGCAATCGGGAGGTCCGGGACGCGATGCGCCGGCGCAGCCAATGGGAGGTGCGGGTAGCCAGGCACCGCGGCGATCCGCCGCCGCCACAGCTCTGGCGGTACCACTGAGGCCGAATGGACGACGGCCCGCCGCCCCGGGTGCGGTTCGGCGGGCCGTCGTCGACCACATCGAATCTCAGTCGTCGTTGGTGATCGTTCCGGTCGCCAGTGGATCGGCCAGCCGCAGGCCGGGCACGCCGGCCACCAGCAGCGTCAACTTCTCGTCCGCCTCCCGCTTGCGGTCACCGCGCACCGACACCGGGAACGCCACCGACGTCTGCCCGGCGGCCAACACCTTGCAGCCGGCGTACGGGTCGAAGTCCGAGCCCGCCTGCGCCGTGAGGCCGACGGTCGCGGCACAGAGCAGCACCGACTGGGACAGGGGCCGAGACACGGTGGCGGTGAAGGTGAGCTGCCGGGTGCCCTGGTTGCCCTCGGCCACCGCCGTGTCGGCCACTGTCAACGACGCCCGGGAACGGAACCGGGCCACCTGCGGGTCGTGGTCACTGGAACCCCGCGACCCGTCACCGGCGAACTCCGCCGGCCAGTCGGCGTTGATGTGCGCCGCCCGCACCTGCACCAGGTCGCCGTAGAGCGCGTCGTTGACGAACAGGTGGTCGAGAGTCTGCGCCTGCCCCTCGAAGCTGTACGAGTAGGCCGAGGCCGGCACGTCCGCCACCAGGTTGTCCCACAGGTTGTGCAGGCCCGCCTCGTAGAGCGGGGCGAGCTGGTCCGACGGCGTGGGCTGGTCGCCGGTGGCGATGGGATCGTCCGGGCGGGGGAAGACGTTCAGGTCCCCGCCGTAGACCACCCGTGCGGTCTGGTCGGCCGCCTCGATCGCTGTGACGATCGCCGCGCCGTAACGCGCCTGCTCCCGCCGCTGCCCCACCCGGCTGTCCGGGCCGGATGAGTAGTGGTTGCTGAGCGCGTACAGGGTGAACCGCTCGGTCGAGCCGGGTGCCGCGGCCACGCTGAACCTGCCCAGCTGCGGAGCACGGGTGAAGACGTTGCTCCCGTCCCGACCGGTCGAGGTGTCGACATCCGCCGGCAGCAGCGCGTTGAGTGCCTTCGGGTTCTGCACGTCGGTGTTTGCCGGCAGCCCCGCAGCCCGGTACTGAACGGTCGGCGCCGAGCCCAGCAGCGGGTCGTTCGCCGTCGCGGCAGCCAGCGACAACCGGTCCGTGCGGTACAGGAAGGCCGCGGTGATACCGCGGGCGTCCGCGCCGGTCCGGTCATAGGCGGCGGTGTACGCGGGCCCGCCGGCCGCTGCCACAGCGAGCGCCAACTCCTGGATGCTGTCCGGAGCGCCGTCGGCGTTGTTGGTGTCGCCGCAGCTCAGCGCCGCCCCGGAGACCGTGCAGATGTCCTGGTCCTCGGCCTCCTGCACCAGGATCAGGTCCGGCGCGTGCAGGTCCTTGACGATCTGGTCGGCGAGCGCTGCCAGTTGCTCGCGGTATTCCGCCTCGCTGCCAGGGACGTAGTCGAACGGCGGGTCGACGCCCGCGCAGCCGGCGTTACCGGCGAAGTCACAGCCGTCGAACGGGTCGTCGCGGTAGTCGTACAGGTTCTCCACGTTGTAGGTGGCCACGGCCACCTCCTGCGACCGGTCGGCCGGCTTGGGCGGGTTGTTCTTCGACGGGTCGGCCCCGGCGGCGAACTCCGCCCGCTCGACCTGGACGCCGTACTTCTCGAACGAGTAGTAGACCCCGCCCACCGCGTCCGCCCGCAGCGTGTCGAAGGTGTGTGCCGGCGGGAGCAGCGCGGCGCTGTCCCCGGCGGTGGCCTTCACGCCCATGCTGCCGAGCAGCGTCCGCTGGCCGTTGCCGTCGTCGAAGCGGCGGGTCGGGTCGTTGTCCAGCGGGTGCGAATCACGGAAGACCCGCCGGGAGTACGCGTCCGCGCGGTCCAGCAGCGGGTCGTCGCGGTCGACCACCCACAGCTCGGCGTCGGCCGTGGAGGAGAAGACGTCCCGGCCGCTCACCGCGCCGCTGCCCGCGCGAACCCGCATCCGGGAGCCCTCGTGCCGCTCCCAGAAGCGCTGCGCGTCGGTCAGCACGGCCGGCGGCACCGCGTCGGTCACCGCGACCGCGGCGTCCACGGCCAGGCCGCCCCCGATCCGGCGGATCAGCGACGCGCCGGAGAGCTGGGTGAAGTTGTAGTACTCCGACACCCGGGCCCGCAGAACTACCTCGTCGCCGACCGTCGGCACGTAACCGCCGATCAGCGACGTGAACGTGCCCATGAACACGAAGATGCCGTCGGAGCTGGTCGGGTCGCCGTCGGTGTCACCAACGCGGCTCTGCAGGAAGAACCCGTGCTGCTCCGCACCGGCCGAGGTGCGGGCCAGGGTCAACTGGGTGATCACGCCACGTACGTCGTACAGCGTGCTGCTCGTGCCGTTGCCGCTCGCCGGTGCGAGCGGTGACCGGTCGCTCGGACCGGACTCGGCGTCGGTCGTCGGACCCTGCACCTCGCCGACGGTCAGCTCCCGGGTCACCTGCACGACAAGCGCGCAGCTCGCGGTGCCACCGCCCGCGTCGGTCGCGGTGAGGGTGACTGTGTACGCCCCGGCGGCGAGGTCGGCGCTCACGCCGACAGTGGCGCGGGCGGTGCCGCCCACCCCGTCGGCGGGGGTGAACGCGGTACGGGTGATCGAGCCGGCGGCCGGGCTCGGGCTGATCGCGGTCACCGCCAGGTCGACGACCGTGTCGTCGGGGTCGGCGGCGGTCACCTCGCGGCTCGCAGCCGTGCCGGCGGCGGTGACCAGCGGCCCACCACAGGTCAGCGTGGCCGGTACGTCGACCGGGCCGCCACCGTCCACGGTGTGCGCGCCCAGCCCGTCGAACGTGTCGACCGGAAGACCGGCCCACTGTGCGGCGGGGTCGAAGGCGTCCGACGGGTCGGTGTCACCGGACGTCACGTTCGGCAACCTGCGCAGTGTGTTGTCAGCGGTGCTGGTGACGCCGGCGCCCCACTCGGTGCCCGGGTCGACACCCACCTGGCCGATCGAGTCGAGCACTGTGGTGCCCCGGCGCAGCGCTATCGCGTCGTCACCGTTGAAGAGACTCGCCCCGGTGGTCTGGTCGGCCTGGGCGAGGATGGCGGCCCCGGCCGAGGCGCTGGCGAACACGAACGCGTCGCCGGCCGCCACGCTGCCGGTCAGGGCGATCGTGGTGGCCGTGGTGGCGCCATTGAAGGAGAGCTGCAACTGGTAGCCACCGGCCGCCAGGTCGACTGCGGCGCCCGTGCCGTTGAACAGCTCGATCGCCTTGTTGTTCGACGAACCCTCGACGTACTCCGAGATGAACAGGTCGGTGGGCGCGGCGCTGGCCGCGGTGGGTGCGACGCCGAGCGCCGTGAGGGTCACGGCGGCGGTGGCGGTCGCGAGCGCGGCGATTGAGCGGCGCGGGCGCATAGGGCCTCCACGATGGGTGGACGGGGGTCAACGCACGTTAAGGTGCGCGACTGTCCACCGTCCATCCCCTAATGGACAGTTTCGTGAATTCCTCAGCGCGGCGGGTCGAGGCGGTGCACCAGCTCAGCGACGTCGACGCTGTATTCGCACCAGTCCCGGTCGGGGCGGTAGCCCAACTCCGCGTTGACCTTCAACATCGCCTCGTTGGCCTGCGCGTTCCAGGTCTGCACCTCGATCAGCTCCGGCTCGGCGGAGCGCAGCTCCAACAGCATCCGGGCCTTGATCGCCCGATCGATGCCATAACCCCGGTGATCCTGCGCGACGATCGTGTCGTACTGGTCGGCGCGGGTCGGGTGCTGCGCCGGCACCACCACCTCGGTCAGGCCGGCCACCTCGCCGCTCTGCTCGTGGCGGGCGAGCACGATGTACGGCTTCATGCCCCTTCGGTGCAGCGTGTCGAGGCTGTCGCGCAGCCGCTCCGGGTCGTAGGAGCTGGGGCGCAACTCACCGTCGTCGACGTCACGCACCTCGGCCTTGGCCCGCGCGTACGCCTCGATCAGGTCGTCCGGTGGCCCGCCCGGGAAGAACTCCAGCTGGTAGCCCGCCCCGATGCCGGTGGCCATCTCGGCCAACTCGGCCCAGTCCACGGCGGTCAGGTCGAGCACGCTGCGCGTCTCCACGTACTCCCTGGTGAAGCCGAGCGACTCGTAGAACCCGACCGCCGGCGTGTCGCCGACGACCTCGACCCCGATCGACCGGAAGCCCTCCTGGTAGACCCGGCGCGCGGCACGCAACACCAGGTCACGGCCGAGGCCGGTGCGCCGCGCGGACGGGTGCACGAGCACCTCGAGCACGCCGATGTCACCCAGAAGGAGGACGTGCACCTGGCCGAGCACCGCGCCCGGGTCTCCCGGGTCGGTCGGCTCGGCCTGGGCGATCCAGGAGATCCGCCGCTCGCCGGGCATCACCTCGGCGAGGTATTCCCGTAGCGAAGCCTCCCGCCAGGGCGGATCCTGCGGCAGATCGGCCGCCAGAACCGCGTTCAGCGTGGCCAACAGCGACGCGATCTCGGCGGACGACGCGGTCCTGGGGTCCCACTCGCGCACCATCACCCGTCTAGCTTGCCGCTAACAGAGGCCCGGGGGAAGTGTCCAGTTCTCCAACGTATCGAGACGATCACTTCACAACCGACTGGCCCGTCCGTACCGGTTCGCGGTGTCGTAGACGTCCTGGGCGTACCGCCGTACATCGTTGTAGGAGAGGATCGCGTTCCACCAGTCGCCGGCGATGCTCAGGTTTCGACCACCCTTGCAGAGGTAATTTCCCGCTGCCAGCGCGGCGTCGTCCAGGTCGTGCGGGTCCTTGATCCCGTCGTTGTCGGCGTCCGCGCCGATCTCCTGCCAGGTGGTCGGGATGAACTGCATCGGCCCGATCGCCCGGTCGAGGGTCGCGTCCCCGTCGAGCGCCCCACGGTCGGTGTCGATGATCCGCATCCGGCCGCCGTTGCCGTCCAACGGCAGCCCGATGATCTTCGGTATCGCCTTGCCGTCCTGTCCCAACCGCGCGCCGTTGGCCGAGCCGTGCCCCGATTCGACCTGACCGATCGCTGCCAACGTGGTCCAGCTGAGCGCGCAGCTGCGGTTGGTCTGGGCGAGCACCAGCTCGGCGTAGCCGTACGCCTGCATGGCGACCGCCGGGACGCCGACCTTGGCACCGACCTGCTGCGCCCAGCCGGCCAGGGCGTCCGACGGTCGGCCACCGATCACCGACCCGGTCGGCAGCCCGTTGCCGGGCAACCCGCCGCTGGGCAGCGGGAGGGTCGGCAGCGGCCCGGTGGGCAGCGGGCCGGTGGGCAGGCCGGACGGCGCCCCCGGCGGTGCGACCCCGCTCGGCGCGGCCGAGGCGTCGACGGCGACCGGGCGCGGTGCCCGGATCGCGGCCGGTACGAGCAGCGCTCCCGCCGCGGCGGTCGCCGCCACCAGCGCCAGCAGGAAGACGCCGGGCAGTGTCAGTCGGCCGCTCGGCCGGCGCGCCCACGCCCGGGTCGCCCGGGCCGCTGCGGCCGCTGCCCGGCGGGGCGGCAGCCGTACGGCGTGCGTGAACTGCACCCGCCGCCGACGGGCCGGGTCGGACGCCGGCACGACCGGGATCTCATCCACAGTGGTCTTCGCCGGATCCGCGGCACCGGTCTTCGCATCGTCGGCTGGCGTGTCGGCGCTCGACGCGCCGGCTGCCTTCGCGTCCTCGGCCTTGGGTGCCTCGGCCTTGGGTGCCTCGGTCTGAGGGGTGGTCGCTGGGCCGGCGGTCGGGGCGGATTCGGCCGGGACCTTCGTGCCGGTGGCGCTCGCGTCCGGTTCGGACCCGACGGGATCGGCTGCGGTGGGCTCGGGCGCTGGCGGAGCCGGCGCGGTGGCTGGTGGCGTGCTCGGCGTACCCGCGGAACGCCCACTCAGCCAGGGGCGGCGGGGGCGGGGCACCCTGCGCGCCGGGTCGGGCGCGGCCCCCGAGCCTTCCAGCGGCCCGTCCAACGGCGCGGCCGGTCGTAACGGTTGCACACGCGTGTCGTCCTCGCCGTCCACCACCTGTCGAGTATCACCCATGCTCCGCCAACCGTCAGATCCACGTA
The DNA here is from genome assembly GCF_022229005.1 of Micromonospora trifolii. GTDB lineage: Bacteria > Actinomycetota > Actinomycetes > Mycobacteriales > Micromonosporaceae > Micromonospora > Micromonospora trifolii. The sequence goes on along the minus strand of NZ_JAKKFD010000074.1, from coordinate 4,193 downwards.
CCCTGGGTGGCATGCCCAGGTACGAGTTCCGCTGCCGCGCCTGCGGCGACACCTTCGAGGTCAACCGATCGATGGCGGCGGCCGGTGAGCCGGCCAGCTGCCCACAGGGACACGCCGACACGGTCAAGCTTCTTTCCGCGGTCGCGGTCACCGGCCGCAGTGGTGCTGCCGGTGGTGCCCCGGCACCGGCAGCTGGTGGCTGCTGCGGCGGCGCCTGCGGCTGCTGATCGGGCCAATTCGCCGCCGCCTGGTGGGCTGGCCTTGCCGGGAGCGGGTCCGAGTGGCACGTTGAGGCGGCACTTGCCCGGCCGTTCTCACGATGCGTGATTGTCCGGACTCAGGCAGCATGAACCCGACGTCACGGGCGGAGGTTCCTCGCATGTCGCCACGGATCCAGCTCCCGAGCGGTTGGGTGACCTTCGTATTCACCGATATTGAGGGCTCGACCCGGCTGGCTCAGCTACTCGGCCCTGACTACCGGCCGGTGCTCGCCGAGCATCGACGGCTGCTGCGCTGCACGCTGGCCAGCACGGGTGGCGCGGAGTTGTTGACCGAGGGCGACTCGTTCTTCCTGGCCTTCGAGGAAGCGGCAGCGGCGATGACCGCGTGCCTGACCGCCCAGCGGGCACTGTCCAGCCACGACTGGCCCACCGCCGAGGCCGCGCCCCGGGTGCGGATGGGCCTGCACACCGGCTACGCCGAGCCACGCGACGGCGAGTACGCCAGCCCAGAGGTGCACCGGGCCGCCCGGGTGGCCGCCGCCGCGCACGGCGGGCAGGTGCTCTGCACAGCGTCCACCGCCCGCCGGGCCGAGCCGATGCCGCCGGGCGCGACCCTGCTCGACCTGGGCCTGCACCGGCTGCGCGGCTTCGACGACCGGGAACGGCTCTTTCAACTGGTCGCGCCGGGTCTGGAGCGGCAGTTCCCCCGGCCCCGCACCGCCGACGCGGTGGCGCACAATCTGCCCACCCAGGTGACCTCGTTCGTCGGCCGGCAGGCCGAGCGCATCGAGCTTGGCCTGCTGGTGCGACAGCACCGCCTGGTGACAGTGCTGGGCGCCGGCGGCGCGGGCAAGACCCGACTCGCTGTGGAGTTGGCCAGCGGGGTTGTCGAGGCATACCCGGACGGGGTCTGGTTCGTCGACATCGCCTCGGTGACCGACCCGGGGCTGGTGGCGTTCGCCATCGCCGCCGTGCTCGGCCTGCGCCCCGAGCCCGGTCGGCCGATGCTGGACACCCTCGTCGAGTACGCGGCCGGCCGCCGGATGCTTGTCGTACTGGACACCTGCGACACCCAACCGGCAGCCTGCGCCGAGGTGATCGCGCGTCTGCTGTCCGGCGGGAGCGGCGTACGGGTGCTGGCGACCAGTCGCGAGTCGTTCAGCCTGCCCGGCGAGGTGGTGTGGCGGATTCCGCCGCTCTCGGTCGACCCGCGCGCGGACGGTGCGGAGAGCGACGCTGTGGCGCTGCTGCTGGACCGCACGGCGGCGGCACGCGGTGGTCGGCAACCCGACCCGGCCGAGTCCGCCGACCTGCGTCGGGTAGTGCAGCGCTTGGACGGCCTGCCGCTCGCCATCGAGTTGGCCGCCGCCCGGCTGCGGGTGCTCTCCGTCGGTCAGCTCGCCGAGCGCCTGGACGATGTGCTCGGCACCCTGGACGCCGGCCGGGAGGACCCGGATCCGCCGCCGGTGGAACGGGGCTGGTCCGGCAACCAGCAGGACACCGTGGACCTGGTCGCCGCGGCGGCCGGGGCGTCGCCGCCCACCCCGGCGAGCCGGGCGGTGCAGCGCTCGGCCACCGAGCGGCACCTGACCATGCAGGCCACCGTCACCTGGTCCTACCGGACGCTGGGGCCCCGGGCCGCCCGCCTGCTGCGGTGGCTGGCGGTCTTCGCCGGTCCGGTGGATCTGGCGACTGTGGAGTGGCTGCTGGGTGACGATCCGCTGGACCCGCTCTCGGTCCTGGTGGACAAGTCGATGGTGTTGGCCGAGCCGCGCGCCGCCGGGAGCACCTACCGGATGCTCGACCCCATCCGGGCGTACGCGGCGCGGCGGTTGGCCGAGGCCGGCGAGGAGCAGGCCGCTCGGGACCGGCACGTGGCCTGGTCGGCGCACGCGTTGGACCGGGCCCATCTGGGCCAGGACGGTCGGCCGGTGACGCTGTCGTTGTATGCCCTCGATCCACTGGCCGGGGAGCTGCGCGCCGCGCTGCGGTGGTGCGCCACCGGCGGCAGCGCCCGTGCCGGTCTCGGTCTGGCGGGTGGGCTGGACCAGTGGTGGCTGGAGCGGGGCCTGGCCCGCGAGGGGCGGCTGTGGCTGTTCCGGCTGTACGGGCGGATCGCGGAGACGGGGGAGCGGATCCCGGAGGCGGAGCTGGCGGCGGCGTACCACATGCACTCGCTGCATGCCAGCGCCGACGGCGAGTTCGCCGAGGAGCTGCGCTACTCCCAGCGGGCGGAGGCAGCGGCCCGGCAGGCCGGCGACGCCGGGTTGCTGGCCCGGGTGCTGGCCGGCAGGGCCGCGCCCCTGGTGGACATGGGGCAGTTCGTCGAGGCCGAGCGGGTGTGCCGGGAGGTCATCGACTGGGCACACGGGCAGGACGTGGTCGGCGAGGCGCTGTTCGCGGTGTTCAGCCTGGCCGAGCTGCTCTGGCGGCGGGGGGCCCTGGAGGAGGCGGCGGAGCTGCTGGGGGCGGTGCGTCCGGTGGAGGCGGCCCGGCCCGTGGAGCGGGGCCGCCGTTCGGTGGACATGCTGCTCGGCATGGTCGCGCTGGCCCGGGGCGACGTGATCGCCGCACACGAGCATCTGCTGGTGGCACTGCGCTCCCGGATGGGCCACGGCTACCACGGCCGGGCGTGCGACACCTTGAACGCGGTAGCGGTGCGTTGCGCGATCGGCGGGGAGCGGTTGACCGCCGCCCGCCTGTTCGGAGCCGCGCAGGCCACCCGGGCGAGCATGCGTGCCACCCCCGGCATCTTCGGCGGTTACTGGGCCGAACGGCAGGCGGAGTTGCGCGCGATGCTGGGCGACGCGGCCTTCGACGACGCGTACGGCGAGGGTGCCGAGCTGGGGCTGGACGAGGCCGCGGCGCTGGCACTCGACGTGGAACACCCGGACCTGGCGGCGGACTCGACCCGCTTCAGCACGGGCCTGTCCCAACCAACCCCCCGCCGTCCCGCCGGCCCCGATCGCCACCCAGCCACGAGAACCGAACGCGCCTAACCCACCCCACCCCTGCCCTCCCACCCCCGCCCCGCCCCGGCGATCTTGCACTTTCTGTCGTGAGATAACGGTGCCAAAGCGGCAAACCGGCAACCGAAAGTGCAAGATCGCGTGGGCGTGGGCGTGGGCGTGGGCGTGGGCGTGGGCGTGGGTGGGGGTGGGGGTGGGGGTGGGGTGGGGTGGGGTGGGGTGGGGGTGGGTTTAGCGGGTTGCGGCTTCGGCTTCGGCTTGGGCCTTCATTCGGGCGGCGCGGTCGATGTCGGCCTGCTGGACGGCCGCTACCGAACCGAAAATGCTGACCGCCTGGTAGTAGGTCCAGGCCAGGCTGTAGCAGGCCGGCCGGACGACCGAGTTGTACGTGGTGCAGACGCGCTTCAGGTCCTCGTAGAAGGCGCTGTCGAGGCGCGACTTGTTGGCGGGGAACTGGCCGACCGCCTTGTAGTTGCGGTAGCCGAAGTCGTGCCGGTAGCAGCCCAGGTTGAAGGTGAACCCGAGCGGGTTGTCCGGGCTGGAGGAGCAGTAGTCGGTGGACCAGTTGAAGTTGTACTCGGCCCAGGGGGCCCGGTTGACCCGGGCGCTGTTCCACGAGTTGTAGCTGGACGCGCTGGTCTGGGTCCAGCTGGACAGCACGGAGAGCCGTTGGGCGGGGGTGACGGCGGCGGCGGGGGAGGCGATGGTGAGGGTGGCGAGCAGCGCTAATGCGCCCGAGGCGAGCAGGGTGGCGAGACGTCGGGGCACGGTTTACCTCCGCGGGGGTGAGCGGGTGGGACGGAAGTTACCGGCGGGTTACCGGATGTCGACGAGTGTCGATCAGCTGATCAACTAGGCGGTATGCGTGTCGCCAACTATTGGTGACATACGTTGAAACAGACGGATCGGAAGAGGGTCGTTTCGGGCAAGGGTGTAGGTCTGGGTGGTCGCCGTATCCTTAAACAAAAACAGACAGATACCCAATAGACTGAAGAGATGCAGT
>NZ_JAKKFD010000073.1 GCF_022229005.1 Micromonospora trifolii | reverse complement strand
CTATCCCTCGACGAAGTCGCCCACGAGATTAACCCGCCGCCTCGGCTTGGGGTCAAGGGGTGAGTGCAATCGTCAGGTGGCGATGAGGTGGTCCAGGCGCTCGGCTGGGGTTGCCCAGCCGAGTGTCTGGCGGGGGCGGGTGTTCATCTCGTGGGCGACTTCGTCGAGGCCTGCCTGATCGATGCTGCGGAAGTCGTAGCTGCCTTTGGGGAAGTACTGGCGTAGCAGGCCGTTGGTGTTCTCGTTGGAGCCGCGTTGCCAGGGGCTGTGGGGGTCGCAGAAGTAGACCGGGCAGCCGGTGGCGACGGTGAATGCCGCGTGAGCGGCCATCTCGCTGCCTTGGTCCCAGGTCAGGGAGCGGCGCAGATGTGCTGGTAGACGCTGGGCGAGGTCGGTGAGCACGGCGATGACGGCTTCGGTGTCGCGGCCCTGCGGGAGGGCGCCGAGCATGACGTAGCGGGTGGCCCGTTCGACGAGGGTGACGATCGCCGAACGGCCGGCCTTACCGATGACCAGGTCACCTTCCCAGTGCCCGGGCACCGCCCGGTCGTCGGCCTCGGCGGGACGGGCACTGATGTGCAGGTCCCCGATCCACGGCCGGCGACTACGGCCACCCGCGGCGGCCCGTGACTGTGGGCGCCGATCAGCTCGTCCCGAACGCAGGGCGACCTGTCGGGTCAACTCCTCGCGCAGGCTGCCCCGCGACTGAACGTAGATCGCCTGGTAGATCGTTTCGTGCGACACCCACAACTCCGGCCGGTCAGCGAACGTGGTCCGCAACCACGTGGCGATCTGCTTCGGAGACCACCTACGCGCCAGTTTCCCCCGCACCACCTGCCGCAGCCGCGTCCCCGGACCCAACTTCGACGCCTTCGACCGCCGACGCGCCGTATCCGCACGCCGCTGCGCCCACTGCGCCTGATACCCCCATCGATACGGGGCCCGTGCCCGCCCCGACGGCAACGACCGCCCGAGCGGGTTCTTCGTCCCATGCCGCGCAGAGTGATACCGGGACACCTCCCGAGACACCGTGCACACCGGCACCCCCAACAAACCGGCGATCTCACTAATACGCCGACCCGCACCCCACAGATGCTCCAACACCTGCCGATGCCCGAACGTCAACACACCCGGCCTGGCCACCAACACCCCCCAGCACAACCAAGATCAGTTGCACTGAACCTTAGAAACCACCCGGCGTGTCGTGACGACAACCTCATGATCAACGAGAGACCGGGTGGGCAACGAGAAAGGCTCACCTCGCGTCGCGAGATGAGCCTTTGGTTGTAGCCC
>NZ_JAKKFD010000072.1 GCF_022229005.1 Micromonospora trifolii | reverse complement strand
CGCCGCGCACCCGCGCCGGCAGCGGCACGGCGCGTTCGGCCGGGGCGTCGACGTGCTGCTCGGCGCCGGCGTGATCGCCGGCACGGCCAACCTGCTCAACCTGCTCGACCTGCGGCCGGGCCGGGCGATCAAGTCCGGGCTGCTGCTCGCGGCGCCGCTGACCGGCGGCCCGCAGGGCGGGATCGCGGCCGGCGCGGCCGGCGCCGCCGCCGGCCTGCTCCGCGACGACCTGGCCGAGGACGTGATGCTCGGCGACAGTGGCGCGAACGCGCTCGGTGCGGTGCTCGGCGTCGCACTCGCCGCCCGTACCGGACCGCTCGGCCGGGCCGGTCTGCTCGCCGTCCTCGCCGGGCTCACCGCCGCCAGCGAGAAGGTCAGCTTCACCGCGGTGATCCAGCGGACCCCGGGGCTGCGCGAACTCGACGCACTGGGCCGACGCGCCGACTGACGTGAACAGACCGGCACCCCTCGCCGGCGCCGGCCGGCTGGCCGGGGCAGCCGCGCTCATCGCCGTCCTCACCGTTGCCAGCCGACTCGCCGGCTTCGGCCGCACCGCCGTGTTCACCTGGAGCCTGGCGCCCACCGACCTCGGTGGCACCTACGTGGTGGCCAACGCGGTGCCGAACTTCATCTTCGAGATCGTCGCCGGGGGAGCGCTGGCCAGTCTCGTCGTACCGCTGCTCGCCGGCGCGGTCGCGGCGGGCGACCGGACGGCCGTGGCCCGGACCACCGGGGCGTTGCTGACCTGGACGCTGGCCCTGCTGGTCCCACTGGCGCTGCTCGTGGTGCTGCTCGCCGGCCCGGTGGTCGAGTCGCTGGGCCACCACCTGAGCACCGCCCAGCAGCAGAGCGGTGTGCGGATGCTGCGGGTCTTCGCGCCGCAACTGCCGCTGTACGGGGTCGGCATCGTGCTCACCGGGGTGCTTCAGGCGCACCGCCGTTTCGCCTGGCCGGTGCTCGCCCCGTTGCTGTCCAGCCTCACCGTCATCCTCGTGTACCTGGGGTTCACCCTCACGCAGGGTCGGTACGCCACCGTCGGCGGGGTGAGCCCCGGCGGGGAGTTGCTGCTCTCCGGCGGCACCACCCTCGGCGTGGTGGTGCTGTCGTTGTCGTTGCTGGTTCCGGTCCGCCGGTTGCGCCTCGGGCTGCGGCCCGGGTTCGGGTTCCCCGCCGACGCGCGGGCCCGGGTCGGCGGGTTGGCGGTGGCCGGCGCGGTCACCGTCACCACCCAGCAGATCGCCCTGATCGTCAGCCTGAACCAGGTCACCGCCGGCGCGCGGAGCAACCCGGGCGTCTACAACCTGGCGCAGACCGTCTACCTGTTGCCGTGGGCGGTGCTGGCGGTGCCGCTGGCCATTGCCGCCTACCCGACCCTGGCGGCGGCGCGGGCCGCCGGCGACGAGCACACCTACCGCGCGACCCTGGCACCGGCCGTCCGCGGTGTGCTCCTGTTCAGTTGCCTCGGCACTGCCGCGTTGATCGGGACCGCCGGGCCGGTCGGGCACTTCTTCTTCCCGTCGGACACCGCGTCGACCGCCGCCGCCGCGATCATCGGGTACGCCCCCGGCCTGGTCGGCTACGGCCTGTTCGCGGTGCTCACCCGGGCGCTCTACGCCAGGGGCGAGACCCGGGCGGCGACGCTCGCCACGGCGGTCGGCTTCCTGGTGGTGCCGGCCGTCGTCCTGCTGCTCGGCGCGGTGCTGCCTCTGCGCGACCGGGTGCTGGCGGTGACGTCAGCGAACTCGGTGGGGATGCTGGTGCTCGGCGCCCTGCTGCTCCTGGCCGTGCTGAGCAGTGCCGGCCGTCCCGCCCTCGCGGGCGCGGCACGGGCCGCAGCGGCCGGTGGTCTCGCCGGTGTGCTCGCCGGGCTCGCCGGGTGGGGCCTCAGTCGGTGGCTCGACCAGTTGGACGGCGGCACCCCGACGACGGCGGCGGCGTTCGGTCAGGGCATGCTGTCCGGGGTTCTGGTTGGGGTTGTGTTCCTCGCCGTGGTCTGGTTCGTCGACCGGCGGGACGTAGCGCCACTGCTCGCCGGGGTGCTGCGGCGTCTGGGCCGGCGGGGGCCGTCCGGCGGTGCGCCGACACCGGGCGCGGGCTCCCCGGAGCGGGGCGACGGGAAGGAGACGGCGACGCGATGACTGAGCCAGCTCTGCCTGCCGGCTGGTCGGGCACCGTCGCGTTGGTGCTCGCGTCCAGCACCGGCGGGGTCGGCCAACACGTCCGTTCGGTGGCCCGCGGCCTCGTCGCGGGTGGCGCCACCGTCCTGGTCTGCGGGCCCGCCGCCACTGAGGAACAGTTCGACTTCACCGGTGTCGGTGCCCGGTTCGAGCCGGTGGAGATCCCGGCCAGTCCGACTCCGGCCGACGCGCGGGCGGTGCTCGCGCTGCGTCGGCTGCTCGCCGCAGCGAGGGTCGACGTGGTGCACGCGCACGGCCTGCGGGCCGGGTTGGTCGCCGTGCTGGCCCGTCCGGCCGCCCCGCTGATCGTCACCTGGCACAACGCGGTGCTCGCGGGCGGACTGCGGGGCGGGGTGTCCCGGCTCGTCGAACGGGTGGTGGCCCGGGGCGTCCGGGTGGCGCTCGGCGCCTCCGCGGACCTGGTGCACCGGGCCGCCGAGGTGGGCGCCGCCGACGCCCGGCTGGCCCCGGTCGCCGCGCCGACGCTGCCCCCGCCGCGTCGACGCCCGGCGGCGGTACGCGCCGAGTTCGGTGTCCGCCCGGACCAGCCGTTGATTCTCTCGGTCGGGCGGTTGCACCCGCAGAAGCGCTACGACGTGTTGATCGACGCGGCGGCCCGCTGGCGTACGCGTACCCCGCCGCCGGTCGTGGTGATCGCGGGCAGCGGGCCGGCGTATCTGCCGCTCGCCGCGCGGACCTCTGCCGCCCGCGCCCCGGTGACCCTGCTGGGGCACCGCACCGACGTGGCAGACCTGCTCGCCGGCGCCGACCTGGCGGTGGTGACCAGCGACTGGGAGGCGCGACAGCTCTTCGCCCAGGAGGCGCTGCGCGCCGGCGTGCCGCTGGTGGCCACCGCTGTCGGCGGTCTCCCGGACCTGGTCGGCGACGCCGCCACGCTGGTTCCCGCCGGTGACGTGGACGCTGTCGACGCGGCCGTCCGCGTGTTGCTGGACGACCCGGCGGCGCGGGCGGAGTTGGGCCGGCGTGGCGCCGAACGGGCGGCGACGTGGCCGACCGAGGCGGACACCGTCGGCACGCTCGCCGCCCTCTACGCCGAGCTGACCGGGAACCCCGGCGGTCCGGCGGCCGCCCCGGGCTCCGACGCCCCGAGAACGGGACACCGGTGATGCTGCGCCGAATCGCCCCCGCCCTGTTGACGGTGCTCGTGGTGGCGCTGGGCGTCACCGCGCTCGCCGCCCGCCCACCCCAGGGCACCCCGCAACGCACCGCCGACTTCGTGGTGCTCGCCGGGATCGCCGGGCTGCGCTGGGAGGACGTGGATCCGCAGAGCACCCCGACGTTGTGGCGGATGGCCCAGGACGGCTCGATCGGCTCACTGTCGGTGCGTTCCGCGCATCGGCCCACCTGCCCGGTGGACGGCTGGTTGACACTCGGCGCGGGCAGTTTCGCGGCGTGGAACGGCAGCCGGTCGGTCGACGGTTGCCCGTCGGCGGCGGTGACTGTGGAACAGCCGGACGGCATCGGCGCGAACCTGCCCGACCAGGAGAGCGTGGTCCAGTACAACCAGCAGCGGCTGCCCTGGGGCGCCATGCCCGGCTCGTTGTCCGAGTCGGTGCGGTGCTCCGTCGCCGTGGGCCCGGGCGCGGCCGTGGCCGCGGCCCGACCGTTCGGCCGCGTCGACAGGTACGCCTCGGGGCTGCCGGCCGACCCGCGGCCGCTGCTCGGCTCGTGTGTGCTGAGCATCGTCGACCTCGGCACTGTGGAGGGGGCCGACCCGGCCACCCGCGCAGAGGAGGCCCGCGCGGCGGACGCCGAGCTGGCCCGGGTGCTGGCGGCGCGACCACCACGGTCGTTGGTGCTGGTCGCTGGCATCTCCGACACCACCCAGCCGGCCCGGCTGCACGTGGCGGTCGCCGACGGGCCGGGCTGGGAGCGGGGGTGGCTCACCTCGGCCAGCACCGGCCGGGACGGGTACCTGCAACTTGTCGACCTCGCGCCGACCGCCCTCGCCGCGTTGGGTCGGCCCATGCCCGAGCGGCTCTTCCTCGGCCGTCCGGCGATCAGCACCGGCGGCCGTCCCGCCGACCTGACCGAGGCCATCAACGCGCCGGCGAACGCCGACCGGGAGGCGGCCGCCCAGCGTTCCGTCTCCGGGGTGTTCTTCGCGTTGCTCGCCGGGGTGCAGGTGCTGTTGGCGATCGCGATCCTGCCGCTGCTGCGCCGGGCCCGTCCGCACGCCGGCCCGGCCGGTCCGACGCCGGTCTCCGGGCGGATCGTGGCGGTGATGGAGCTGCTGCTGGTCGCCGCGGCGTTGACGGTGCCGGCGGCGCTGCTGGCCGACGCGGTGCCCTGGTGGCGCGGCGAGCACCCCGGGTGGATCTTCGCCGGGGTGACGGCGCTGCTGGTGGCCGCCGGCACCGCGGCGGTGCGGTTCGTTCCCGGGTACGCGAACACTCTCGGGCCGCTCGGCGCGGTGGCCGGCCTCACCACGCTCGTGGTCGGGCTGGACGTGCTCACCGGGGCCCGCCTCCAGCTCAACGGCGTGGTCGGCTACTCCGCGTTGCAGGGCGGCCGGTACGCCGGGCTGAGCACTGTGGGGTTGGGAGTGTTCCTCGCCGGCGCGCTGGTCAGCGGCGGCTGGTTCGCCCAACGGGTGCACCGGGGCTGGCGGCCGGCGGTGATGGTGGCGGTGGGTGGCCTCGCCGTGGTGGTGGTCGGCAGCCCGTACCTGGGCGCCGACCCGGTGGGCGCGATCGCGCTCACCGCCGGGGTGAGCGTCGCCGCCGTGATCAGCGCCGGTGGCTGGTTGACGATCAGCCGGTTGGCGTGGGCCACCATGGCCGCACTGGCGGTCGGTATCGGGTTCGCCGTGGTGGACCTGCGGCGTCCTGCGGCGGAGCGGGGCAGCCTGGGCCGGTTCCTCTCCGCGCTGGGTGACGGCACCGGCGGGTTCGCCGTGCACCGGTCCAGCACGGAGAACTTCGAGACCCTGGTCAACAGTCCGCTGACAGTGCTGGCGCTGGCCGGCGGGTTGCTGGTGTGGTTCGCCCTGTTGCAGCCGTGGGGTGGGCTGATGCGGCTGTTCGGCATCTACCCGGCGGTTCGGGCCGCGTTCGCCGGCACTGTGGTCGCCGCGGTGCTCGGTGGTGTGCTCGACGGCGCGGCCCTGGACCTGATGGGCGCTGCCGCCGCCCTGGTGGTGCCGATGGCCGCCCTGGCGTCGCTGCGGGTGCTCGGGCATGCCGCGGACCGGACCCGCCCGGTAGCGGGCCGCTCCCCGGCCAACGGTTCCGACGGCGCCGACGACGACTCGGGGTCCGGTGGGGTCGGCCCGGTCGGTGACGGTCCGACCGGCGGCGGTGGGCCACTGGGTGCCGTGCACCCCCGTCCGATCACCGGCCCGCCCCCGAGCGCACCGGCGAAGGTCGCAATACCGGCGTCGGACACCCCGGGCGAGCGCCGCGGGGACGCCGACGAGCCGGCCGAACCGACAGCGAGCGGGTCGACGCCGGACGCCGCGCCGACGGTGCCCGTGGCGCCCCGGCAGGTCTCCCGGTCATCGACGGAGATTGCCGCGTCCTGAGCGCCGGGCCTCGTCCGGATGGCCCGGAGGTGTCGCAGCCGGGGTGCGGCCTGCGGGTACCCGCCCGGGAGGTGTTACCGTCGAATCCCGTGGATCGCGTGATCACTTTGCTGATCAAGCACGGCGGTCTGCATGACCGCGACAGACGACACGGGAGCAGGCCTTGGCCCCATCAGCACGGACGACCAGGCACATTTTCGTCACCGGGGGCGTCGCCTCCTCGCTGGGTAAGGGCCTCACCGCCTCCAGCCTCGGCAACCTGCTGACCGCGCGCGGGCTGCGCGTGGTGATGCAGAAGCTCGACCCCTACCTGAACGTCGACCCGGGGACGATGAACCCGTTCCAGCACGGTGAGGTCTTCGTCACCGAGGACGGCGCCGAGACCGACCTCGACGTCGGGCACTACGAGCGGTTCCTCGACCGGGCGCTGTCCGGCAAGGCGAACGTCACCACCGGGCAGATCTACTCCGACGTGATCGCCAAGGAGCGGCGCGGCGAGTACCTGGGCGACACCGTCCAGGTCATCCCGCACATCACCAACGAGATCAAGTCGCGGATCCTGGCGATGGCCGACCCGGACGAGGACGGCCAGCTCCCCGACGTGGTGATCACCGAGGTCGGTGGCACTGTCGGCGACATCGAGTCGCTGCCGTTCTTGGAGGCGATCCGCCAGGTCCGCCACGACCTGGGCCGCGACAACTGCTTCTACCTGCACGTCTCGCTGGTGCCGTACCTGGCGCCCTCGGGTGAGCTGAAGACCAAGCCGACGCAGCACTCGGTGGCGCAGCTGCGCAACATCGGTATCCAGCCGGACGCGATAGTGCTCCGCTGTGACCGGGAGATCCCGGTGAAGCTCAAGGAGAAGCTGTCGCTCTACTGCGACGTGGACGCCGAGGCGGTCGTCGCCGCCCCGGACGCCCCGAGCATCTACGACATCCCGAAGGTGCTGCACCGGGAGGGGCTCGACGCGTACGTGGTGCGCCGGCTCGGCCTCTCCTTCCGGGACGTGGACTGGGCCAGCTGGGACGACCTGCTGGAGCGGGTGCACCGTCCCCGGCACACCGTCACCGTCGCCGTGGTCGGCAAGTACGTCGACCTGCCCGACGCGTACCTGTCGGTGAGTGAGGCGATCCGGGCGGCGGGCTTCGGTCACCGGGCCCGGGTGCAGCTGCGCTGGGTGCCCAGCGACGAGTGCGTCACCCCGGCCGGCGCCGCCGCGGCGTTGGCCGGCGTCGACGGCATCCTCATCCCCGGCGGCTTCGGCGTGCGCGGCATCGAGGGCAAGATCGGCACCGCCCGGTACGCCCGTGAGGCCGGCATCCCGCTGCTGGGCCTCTGCCTCGGTCTGCAGTGCATGACCATCGAGGTGGCCCGGCACCTGGCCGACCTGGACGGCGCCAACTCGTTGGAGTTCGACGAGCAGGCGGCCCACCCGGTCATCGCCACGATGGCCGACCAGGAGGACATCGTGGCCGGCCGGGGCGATCTGGGCGGCACCATGCGGCTGGGCGCGTACCCGGCGACGTTGACCGAGGGTTCGATCGTCGCCGAGGCGTACGGCAGTACCGAGATCAGCGAGCGGCACCGGCACCGGTACGAGGTGAACAACGCCTACCGGGACGCGCTGACCAAGGCGGGCCTGCACATCTCCGGCACCTCGCCGGACGGCCGGCTGGTCGAGTTCGTCGAACTGGACCGGAGCCTGCACCCGTTCTTCGTTGCCACGCAGGCGCACCCGGAGTTGAAGAGCCGCCCGACCCGCCCGCACCCGCTGTTCGCCTCGTTCGTCAAGGCCGCTGTGGCGTACTCGCAGGCCGACCAGCTTCCGGTCGACCTGGACGCGGCGGCGGAGGCCCCGACGACGCGCAAGGCCGCCCGCAACGGCGCCGCGACGAAGGCCGCGTCCACCTCGTGAGCGAGCGCAGCGAGCGAACCAGCAGGCTCGGTGGGGCGTCTCGCGCCGTCGTCGAGCGCAGCGAGGCGGCGGCGTGAGCAACCTCGAGCACCGGTACGAGGTGCGTTCCCGGGAGGAGCGGTACCGGGGGCGGATCTTCGACGTGGTCACCGAGGAGGTGACAATGCCGGGCGGTGGGACGGGGCTGCGTGACCTCGTGCGGCACGTCGGCGCGGTGGCCGTGGTGGCGCTCGACGACGCCGGCCAGGTGGTGCTGATCCGGCAGTACCGGCACCCGGTCGGGCGGCACCTGTGGGAGTTGCCGGCCGGTCTGATGGACGTCTCCGGCGAGGAGTTGCCGGTGGCCGCGCTGCGGGAGTTGGCCGAGGAGGCGGATCTCACCGCCGCGCGGGTCGACGTGTTGGTGGACCTGCACAGCTCGCCGGGGTTCACCAACGAGATCGTGCGGGTGTTCCTGGCCCGCGACCTTGCCGACGTGCCGGCCGACGAGCGGCACGAGCGCCACGACGAGGAGGCCGACCTCCAGGTCGTCCGGATCGACCTGGACGAGGCGGTCGCCATGGTCCTGGCCGGTGAGATCACCAACGCGTCCGCGGTGGCCGGGCTGCTGGCCGCGGCCCGCGCCCGGGACACCGGCTTCACGCAGCTGCGTCGGTCGGACGCGCCGCTGTCACGCTGAGCGTCGCCGCCGGTCCAGCCGGCGAGGGAGTACGCGCCAAAGGGGCCCCGCGGTCAGCCGCGGGGCCCCTTTGGTGTGGCTGTCAGTCGCGCAGCGGACGGCCCTGCGCGTCCGTGCCGCCATTCACCAGGATGAGGATGCCGTCGACGAGGCCCCAGAGGCTGCCGAAGCCGAGGGTGCAGACGCTCACGACGAGCTGCAATACGCCGATCTTGATGTCGCCGATGTAGAACCGGCCGGCACCGAAGAAGCCCAGCAGGATGCCGAGGACGCCCGCGACGATCTTGCTCTTGTCGGAAACGCCCTGGGGGTACCCCGGCTGGGGGTAGCCGGGCTGGTAAGGAGGAGTGGTCATGGGCGGACACACTAGTGATCCACTCGCCGGCTGTCCGCACCGCCGCCCGACAGATGGGACGATAATGGTGAAACACTGTCCTGTCGGCTGAGGCGACGCTCGACCGCTGAATCCCGGCGGTGCCCTGACACATCGTCAGGACACCCGGGCACCGGATGCCACTGTGCTGGCTCGCGGCGGCACCGGGCGCGCCTAGACTGCCGCCGCAGGACCGGTGTACCGCGATGGCAAAGGGGCCGTCGTGGCACCGAGCAGTCGGGGGAGAGCAGCCCCGAAGAGAGGTGTCTGCATCGTGAAGGTCGGAATCCCACGCGAGGTCAAGAACCACGAGTACCGCGTGGCGATCACGCCAGCGGGTGTCAACGAGTTCACCCGCAGCGGCCACCAGGTCTTCGTCGAGTCCGGCGCCGGGGTTGGCTCCAGCATCACCGACGAGGAGTTCGCCGCCGCCGGCGCGAAGATCCTCGCCACCGCCGACGAGGTGTGGGAGACCGCCGAGCTGGTGCTCAAGGTCAAGGAGCCGATCGCCGAGGAGTACCACCGGATGCGCGAGGGGCAGGTGCTTTTCACCTACCTGCACCTGGCCGCCTCCAAGGAGTGCACCGACGCGCTGATCGACCGCGGGGTCACCGGCATCGCGTACGAGACCGTCGAGCTGCCCGACCGGTCGCTGCCGCTGCTCGCCCCGATGTCCGAGGTGGCCGGCCGGCTCGCCCCGCAGATGGGCGCCTTCTACATGATGCGTACCGGTGGTGGGCGCGGTGTGCTGCCCGGTGGTGTCTCCGGCGTGTACGCGGCCAAGACCGTGGTCATCGGCGCCGGCGTCTCCGGCATGAACGCCGCCGCGATCGCCCTGGGCCTGCAGTCCGAGGTGCTGCTGCTGGACAAGAACGTCGCCCGGCTGCGGCAGGCCGACGCGATCTACCGGGGCCACCTGCAGACCGTCGCCTCCAACGCGTACGAGGTCGAGCGCGCCGTGCTCGACGCCGACCTGGTCATCGGCGCGGTGCTGGTGCCCGGCACGAAGGCCCCGACGCTGATCTCCAACGAGTTGGTCTCGCGGATGAAGCCGGGCAGCGTGCTCGTCGACATCGCCATCGACCAGGGCGGCTGCTTCGAGGACTCGCGTCCCACCACGCACGCCGACCCGGTCTACAAGGTGCACGAGTCCATCTTCTACTGCGTCGCGAACATGCCCGGCGCGGTGCCGAACACCAGCACCTATGCGCTGACCAACGTCACCCTGCCGTACGCCCTGGAGCTGGCCAACCAGGGCTGGCGCGAGGCGCTGCGCAACGACCCGGCGCTGGGGCTGGGCCTCAACACCCACGCCGGTCAGGTCACCTACGGCCCGGTCGCCGAGGCGCACGGCATGGACGTGCTCGCGCTGGCCGACGCGCTGGCCTGAACGGTGGCGGGCTGACCAGCGGCACGGACTCCGTCGGCGTGGGCACACCGCCCACGCCGGCGCTGCGCCGTGCCGTTCGCGGTTACCTCGACCACCTGACCGTCGAACGTGGCCTCTCCGCGAACACGCTCGCCTCGTACCGTCGGGATCTGGACCGCTATCTGGCCACCCTGGCCGATGCCGGCGTCACCGACCTCGGGTCGGTCGGCGTCGGCCTCGTCGAGTCGCACCTGGCGCGGCTGCGCGCCGGTGACGACGTGCACCCGCCCCTCGCCGTCTCCTCCGCCGCCCGCGCGGCCAGCGCGGTGCGCGGCCTGCACCGCTTCGCGCTGCGTGAGGGCCTGACCGGCGCCGATCCGAGCCGCGACGTCCGCCCGCCCACGCCGCCCCGGCGGCTGCCACGGGCGCTACCCGTCGACGACGTGGTCCGCCTGCTGGAGACCGCCGGCCCGATCACCGCGACCGGCGACGACGCGCCCCTCGCGCTGCGCGACCGGGCGCTGCTGGAGTTCCTGTACGGCACCGGCGCGCGCATCTCCGAAGCGGTCGGCGCTGCCGTGGACGACCTCGACACCGACGACGGCACGGTGCTGCTGCGCGGCAAGGGCGGCCGGGTGCGGCTGGTGCCCATCGGCGGGTACGCCGTCGACGCCGTCCGCGCCTACCTGGTCCGGGCCCGCCCCGGGCTGGCCGCCGCCGGCCGCGGCACCCCGGCGGTGTTCCTCAACGCCCGCGGTGGCGCGCTGTCCCGCCAGGGCGCGTGGGGCATCCTGCGCCGCGCCGCCGACCG
>NZ_JAKKFD010000071.1 GCF_022229005.1 Micromonospora trifolii | reverse complement strand
CCTGTCGCCGGGCGGGGCCGGCCGCCGGTGGCGGGCCCGGCCGCGCCGCCCAGGGTTCCCGGCCGGCAGAGACACATCGCGCCGGGGACACGCATCGTCCCGGCGAGACGCACCGTCCCGGCGAGACGCACCGTCCCGGCGAGACGCACCGTCCCGGCGAGACGCACCGTCCCGGCGAGACGCACCGTCCCGGCGAGACGCACCGTCCCGGCGAGACGCACCGGGCCGGGGAGTCGTCGGCCATCGAGCCTGACTGGTCGGGGCCGAGCTGGAACCGTCCGAGCTGGGGTGGCGGGTGGGCCCCACCGTGGTCCCGCCAGGACGACGAGCCGGCTGTCCCGTCAGCACGGGACGAGTCGGCGTCGGGCTGGGTCGCCGAGCCCCACCAGCCGTACGAGCCGGTGCGCGCCGAGGTGCCCCGCCCGTACGAGCCGGTGCGCGCCGATCCGCCCCGGGCGTACGAACCCGGCCGGGGCGAAGCCGAGTCCACGCCGGAGCGCCCCGCCGAACCGACCAGCGCACCACCGGCCGATCGTCCGTCCTGGGCTGGCGGTGCGTCGCCGACCAGCGCACCACCGGCCGACCGTCCGTCCTGGGCTGGCGGTGCGTCGCCGACCAGTGGTCCGCCCGCCGATCGTCCGTCCTGGGCGGCGTCCGGGGCGACCGGCGGACCCCGGGCCGACCGTCCGTCCTGGGCCGGTGGGGACGCCCCCGACCCCAGCAGCGCGTCGCCTGCGCGGCCGTCCTGGGCCGGGGGATCCGATCCGACGCCGACCAGCGTGCCGCCGGCGCGGCCGTCCTGGGCCGGCGGGTCCGAGGCGGCGACCAGCGTGCCGCCGGTACGACCGTCCTGGGCTGGCGGGTCCGAACCGCCCGCGACCAGCGGGGCGTCGACGCGGCCGTCCTGGGCCGGTGGCGCCGATCCGGCTCCGGCCAGCTCCCCGCCGACGCGACCCTCCTGGGCCTCCAGCCCGGCATCGGCCGACCCGCCCGCACCGGCCGACGCGACACCTCCGGCGCCCGCCGGCCCACCTCCGGCACCCGCCGGCCCACCTCCCACGCTGACCGACGCGCCACCGGCACCGGCGGGCCCGTCGCTGGTCGCGGAGCGCTCGTCCTGGACCGGCGGTTCGCCGACGGCGAGCAGTTCCCGGGCCGAGCGGCCGGACTGGTCCGAGGGTCGGCTCCCGACCACCCCGGTCGAGCGCCCGTCCTGGCCGGCCAGCCGGTCGGCCAGCGTCGGTGGGGGCGACGCAGGCGAGACGCCCGGCCGGTCCCGGCCCGATGTCCGGCCGACCGCGCCGTTCCGGCTCCGGCCGGCGACACCCGAGCCCGGTCCGTCACCCGTCGAGGCGCCCCAGCCGGCCGCGCCGGTCAACGACTCGCCTTCGACTGATGCCACAGCGTCCTCCACCGCAGGGGTCCCACCCGCCGCCACGAAGGGTTCCGGCCGCCGCGATCAGCCCGCAGCGGCGTCCGCCTCCGCCTACGCGGCGCGCCGATCCGCTCCCGACCCGACGTCGCCGGCCGACGACGGCCGGCAGTCGTCCCCGAGCGCGGTGGTGCTGCCGCAGCGCGTCCCCGCGGAACCGGACGTGCCCGTCGTGCCGGAGCCGCCAGCCGTGGAGCCACCCGCCGAAACCCCGGAACTCGCCCGCATCGCCACCCACCTGCGTCGGGACGACGAGCCAGCCCCACTGCGGGAGCGCCCCGAGGGGTTCGATGTCAACGCCATCCTGGACGCCGTCCGGGAGGTGGCCGGTGTGCGCGACGCGGCCCTGCGCCGTACGCCGGCGGGGGCGCACAGTCTGCGACTGGACCTGGCAGACGGCGCCGACCCGGCCGAGGTGAGCCGGCAGGTGGCCCGTCTGCTCCAGGAGCGGATGGGGTTGGCAGCGGCCCCGCAGAACGTGCCCGGCCTGCCCAGCACGCCACCTCCGCCGGTTCGCCGTCGCGCGGCCGAGCCCGCCGAGCGGCGTACCCCGGAGACTCGAAACGCGGCTTTGCGCGATCCCGGCGAGGTGCGGGCGGCCGAAGCGCCGACGGTCGTCCGTCCGCCCGGTGGTCGGTCCGACGCCCCGCCGGCCGCCCCGGAGCAGCGGACCAGCACGGACCCGACGCGCCGCCGCCGGTCGAATGCCCCGCACCGGGGGCGCGCCACGGTGGAGGAACCCGGGTCGGTCTCGGCCGCGCCGACCGGCGGCGCGACCGGTAGCCCGGCGACGCTGGGCACGTCGTACTCGGGTGGTCAGGTGACCACGACGGAGTCGGCGCCGTCCCGGCCGCTGGAGACCGGCGATACGCCGGGGCCCCGGGTGGTGATCGACCACGTGCAGGTCAGCACCTTCGGCCTGGACGCGAACGTGGAGGTCCGGCTGCTGGCCGGGGGCGACAGCGCCTCCGGGTACGCCACCGGGCCGGCGGTGGACGGCTACGTGTTGCGGCTCTGCGCTGTGGCGGCGGCGGCCGCCGTGGACGAGTTGCTGCGGGGCGCCGAGAACGCCGAGCGGGGGCGCTGTTTCGTCGAACACGCGGCGGTGGTGCCGTTCGGCAACTGCGAGGTGGCCACAGTGGTGGCCTTGCTGGTCTGTGAGGGCTGGGTCGAGCAACTCGCCGGGTCGGCCCTGGTCGCGGGTGATCCGCGTCAGGCGGTGGTCCGGGCGACGCTGGCGGCGGTCAACCGTCGGCTGGAGGCGCTGCTGTCCTGAGTGGTTCGAGGCAGACTGGAGCAATGAGACGCGCCACCCTCTGGCCGGACCACCTGCTCCCCGACGACCGCGTTCCGCCGCCCTGGCCGGGCCGGGAAGTCCGCCTCGACGGACGGGTCACGTACGTGCGGGACACCCCGGCCACCGCCGCTGGCGCGGAGCCGGCACTGTATGTGCACGGGTTGGGCGGGTCGTCGCAGAACTGGACCGACCTGGCCGGGCTGCTCGCCGATCGGCTGGACGGTCAGGCCATCGACCTGCCCGGCTTCGGCCGTAGCGAGCCGGGCCCGAGCTACACGATTCCGGCCTTCGCTGATCTGGTCGTCCGCTGGATCGAGCATTCCGGTCGAGGGCCGGTGCACCTGTTCGGCAACTCGCTGGGTGGCGCGGTGGCGGTCCAGGTCGCCGGGCTCCGGCCGGATCTGGTCCGCACCCTCACCCTGATCTCCCCGGCGCTGCCGTTCCTGGATTTCCGGCGTTCGTTGCAGGGGCGGATGCTGCCGGTGCTCGCCATTCCCCGAGGTGAGCGGCTGGTCGCCCGGCACCTCACCCAGCTCGCGCCGGAGGTGATGGCCCAGCAGGTGCTGGAGGCGTGCGTCGCCGACCTCAGCCGGATCTGCGAGCAGCGTCGGGCCGAGGCGCTGGAGGAGATCCGGGTGCGGTACGAGGCCGAGCACTACGCAGCCGCGTACGTCCGGACGTTCCGTGGGCTGGTCTCCAGTTTCCTGCGGGCGTACCTGCCGGGGCCGGGGTCGCTGTGGCGCCTCGCCGAGGCGGTACGCGCACCGACGCTGGTGGTGGGCGGTCTTCAGGACCGTCTGGTCGACGTGCGGGTGGCCCCGCAGACCGCCCGGGTCATCCCGGACAGCCGATTGATGATGCTCGAGGGCGTCGGCCATGTGGCGCAGTTGGAGGTTCCCCGGCTGGTTGCCCGCGCGGTGGTCGGCCTGCTCGCCGAAACGGAGGACGCCGCAGAGCGGTCTGATCTGGCAGGCTGACCTGGATGCCCAGCTCAGCCCGCCATCCAGCTCGCCGTCGGCGACGTTTCGCGCTGCTCTGCCAACTGGTGGCGGTGGTGGTGGCCGTCGGCGCGGCGGTGACAGTTGTCGCCGAGGGGTCGGGTGGGCATCCCGACGCCGACCGGTTGGCCGCCGAGGAGATCGGCGCGCCGCCGCCGCTGGTGGCCGGGCCGCTGCCGCCCGACCCCTCGCCCTCGGATGCGGTTCCGTCCAGCCCGCCCCCGGTGTTGCGGGTGCCCGGCGCGGTCCCGAGCGCCGGCACGGGCGGGTTCGGCTACGACGCCCGTTCCGGTCCGGTGCTGGGTCGGGCGGGCGAGTTGCGGCGTTACCGGGTCGCTGTGGAGTCGGGCAGCGACGAGGCCGCCGCCGAGTTCGCCCAGGCGGTGGAGACGGCGCTGGCCGGGCCGGGCAGTTGGGTCGACAGCGGCAGGTTGCGGCTACAGCAGGTGCCGGGGGCCGCGCCTCGGGACTTCACTGTCTACCTGGCCACCGCCAGCACCGCGGGTCGGATGTGCGCGAGGGGTGGGGTGGACATCCGGATCGGCGGTCGCCCGTACACGTCCTGTCGGGCGCCCGGTCAGGTGATCATCAACCTGGATCGGTGGCGGTTGTCGGTGCCGCACTTCGTCTCGGCCGGCGTGCCGTTGACTGTCTACCGGACGTACGTGATCAACCACGAGGTGGGTCACCAGCTCGGGCATCGGCACGAGCGCTGCCCCGGTGCGGGCCGGCCGGCGCCGGTGATGATGCAGCAGACGCTCTTTCTGAACGGCTGCCGGGTCAACCCGTGGCCGTACCTGAACGGGCGTCGATACACCGGGCCCGCCCTGTGAGGTGATCGGCCCGACACGCCGACCATTGAACCCTCCATCAGGCGTCATGCGGCAATAGCTATAAAAACGGAGAAATGCCCGAATAATCTGGCAGGCTTGCTGCCATGACGCCGTCGTCCCCTTACGGCCCGCCCCGGCCGCCCGATTCTCGGTCGGCGTCACGGGGTGTGCGTCCCGCGTTCGTTCGGATGCACCGGCGTCGTCGTCGCAGCATGTTGCTCGGCCTGCTCGTGCTCGCCGCCGCCATCGGCGTGACGGTCAGCCGGGGCGGCGAGCCGGCAACCGAGCCTCCGGCCACCACCCAGGGCGGAATGGGCCATGGCGGTGGGGTGGCCGGGCACCCGGCGCCCACCGGCTATCCGTCGGTCGGAGCGGGACGCTTCACGGCAGCCGACGGCGAGACAGCCGTGTACGGCACGGACGGGCCGCTGCACCGGTACCGGGTCGTCGTCGAACGCGGCGCCGGCCAGGACGCCGACACGTTCGCCGCCACCGTGGACGAGGTGCTGGCCGACCCGCGCAGCTGGATCGCGTCCGACGAACTGCGGGTGCAACGGGTCGCCGATGCCGGGGCCGCCGACTTCACCATCTACCTGGCCACCCCGGTCACGTCCGAGCGGATGTGCGCCGAGGGCGGGTTGACCACCGAGCGCTACACCTCCTGTCGGCTGCCCGGTCAGGTCATCATCAACCTCGCCCGCTGGATGGAGGCGGTCCCCGACTACGGCGCCTCGCTGGACACCTACCGGACCTACGTCATCAACCACGAGGTGGGCCACGAGTTCGGCGAGGAGCACGAGGCGTGCCCCGGCCCGGGGGAGCCCGCCCCGGTGATGCAGCAGCAGACGTACGGCCTGTACGGCTGCGTCGCCAACGCCTGGCCCTACCTCGACGGCCGTCGCTACGCGGGGGACATCGTCCCCTGATCGACGCTGTCGTCGGTTATTCCCGCTCCCGCATACCGGACCACGTGTCATCCCTCATGGCCGAGGGGGGCTCCCGCGAGCAACAATGGCGCGGTTCACACCGCCGATCCCGGGGAGTCCACCGTGTCGTTGCCCCCGCTCGTCGAGCCCGCCGCCGAGCTGACCGTAGACGAGATCCGCCGATACTCGCGTCACCTGATCATTCCGGACGTCGGGGTGACCGGCCAGAAGCGGCTGAAGAACGCCCGGGTGCTCTGTGTCGGCGCCGGTGGCCTCGGGTCGCCCGCCCTGATGTACCTCGCCGCGGCCGGGGTCGGCACGCTCGGCATCATCGACTTCGACACCGTCGACGAGTCCAACCTCCAGCGCCAGATCATCCACGGCGTCTCCGACATCGGCAGGTCCAAGGCCGAGTCCGCCGCCGCGTCGATCCGCGAGATCAACCCCCTGGTCAACGTGGAGATCCACAACACCGCGCTGGACCGCGAGAACGTCCGCGAGATCTTCGCCCAGTACGACCTGATCGTCGACGGCACCGACAACTTCGCCACCCGCTACATGGTCAACGACGCGGCGGTGCTGCTCGGCAAGCCGTACGTCTGGGGCTCGATCTACCGCTTCGACGGCCAGGCGTCGGTGTTCTGGGCCGAGCACGGCCCCTGCTACCGCTGCCTCTACCCGGAGCCGCCGCCGCCCGGCATGGTCCCCTCCTGCGCCGAGGGTGGCGTGCTCGGGGTGCTCTGCGCGTCGATCGGCTCGATCCAGGTGAACGAGGCGATCAAGCTGCTCACCGGCATCGGTGAGCCGCTGGTCGGCCGCCTGATGGTCTACGACGCCCTGGAGATGGAATACCGCAAGATCAAGGTCCGCAAGGACCCGAACTGCGCGCTCTGCGGCGACAACCCGACGGTCACCGACCTGCTGGAAGACTACGAGGACTTCTGCGGCGCGGTCTCCGAGGAGGCCCAGGAGGCGACGCTCGACTCGACCATCACCGCCCTGGAGCTCAAGGAGTGGCAGGACGCCGGCAAGGACATCTTCCTCGTCGACGTACGGGAGCCGGCCGAGTACGAGATCGTCCAGATCCCCGGCGCCACCCTGATCCCCAAGGGCGACATCATCTCCGGTGAGGCCCTCGCGAAGCTGCCGCAGGACCGGCAGATCGTGCTGCACTGCAAGTCCGGCGTCCGCTCGGCGGAGGCGCTCGCCGCGCTCAAGGCGGCCGGATTCAAGGACGCCGTGCACGTGCAGGGCGGCGTGCTCTCCTGGATCAAGCAGATCGACCCGTCGCTGCCCGCGTACTGACGATTGCGCCGGGGTGGCCCACGCGGCCGCCCCGGCAAATCGACGCAGATGACGCCGAGCGGCCGTGCGGCCGGAGCGACGCAGCCATTCCGGGCTGGCCGATTCTCCGAGGCGGCATTGCGTCTGCGCAGGTAGCGTCTCCGCCGTGGTCGACTTGGAAGCCGCGATCGGGTTCGTCGTGGCGCATGGGGATGCGGTGGAACGCGCCCGCCTCTCCTGGCTCCGCAACGGCACCGCCGTGCCCGCCGAGTTGCTGGAGACGGCCGAGGTCGGCCAGTCACCAGACGGCGGTTGGCCGGCCACCTGGGGCGGCGAGGTCGCCTCAATCGACGCCACCTGCTTCCGGCTCGCCGAGCTTGACGACCTGGGCGCGCTCGGCCGTCCCGCCGCCCGCCGCGCACTGGACTGGCTGGCGTCCCGGCAGCAGGCCGACGGCGGTTGGGAAGAGGACGCGTCGCTGGCCGACTCGGCACCGGAGTGGGCCCGTCCCGGCGACCCGGAAGCCGGGTTCCTCGTGTCGGCCAACGCCGGCTTCTGGCTCACCGTCGCCGGCCTGGACGCCCGGGCCTCGGGGCCGCTCGACCATCGGGTCGGTGGGGCGTACGCCGGGGTGGTGCAGGCGGCGGCCCACTCGCTCGCCGCGCGGCTGCGCCCGGACGGTAGCTGGCCGTCGTACCTCGCCGCCGGCTGGCTGAGCGCGGCAGTGCTGCACCGGCAGGAGATGTTCCAGGAGTCCGCCCGGATCCAGGTGGTGCTCGCCGAGCGGATGCCGAAGATGTCCTCCGGGGACGTGGCGTGGCTGGCGGCCACGTTGCGTCGCGCCGGCGTCGACCCACAGGACTGGATCATGGTGCGGGCGCTGCGCCGGCTGACCGAGACCCAGCGCAGCGACGGCGGCTGGGAGAGCGACGACGGCCACCAGTTCGACGTGCACGCCACCCTGTCCGCGATCCGCGCAGCCCGCCCCAAGCCCAGCTGACCCCCCCGCACCCCTGCCCTCTGCCGCGATCTTGCAGTTCCTGTCGCCGATCTGCGATGAATGCACCTTATGTCGCCGCAGTAAGTGCAAGATCGCCGCAGAGGGAGGCGCGGAGGGGGCTCTAGCGCAGGTGGCCGTCTCCGGTGACGACGTACTTGGTGCTGGTCAGCTCGGGGAGGCCCATCGGGCCGCGAGCGTGCAGCTTCTGGGTGGAGATGCCGATCTCCGCGCCGAAGCCGAACTCGCCCCCGTCGGTGAACCGGGTCGAAGCGTTCACCATCACCGCCGCCGCGTCCACCCTCGCCACGAAGTCGCGGGCCGCGCTCGCCGAGTCGGTGACGATCGCCTCGGTGTGCCCGGTGCCGAAGCGGCGGATGTGCGCGACCGCCGCGTCCAGCGAGTCGACCACCGCCACCGAGATGTCGGCGGACAGGTACTCGGTGGCGTAGTCCTCCTCGGTGGCCGGGACCACGGCGGCGGAGTGGGCGGCCACCTCGGGTGAGCCGTGCACTGTCACCCCCGCCTCGGCGAACGCGGCCAGCACCGGCGGCAGGAACGCGTCGGCGATACCCGCGTGCACCAGCAGCGACTCGGCGGTGTTGCAGGTGGACAGGCGTTGCGTCTTGGCGTTCAGCGTCACCGCGACGGCCTTCGCCAGGTCGGCGGCGGCGTCGACGTAGACGTGGCAGTTGCCCACCCCGGTCTCGATCACCGGCACTGTCGACTCCTCGACCACAGTGCGGATCAGCGACGCGCCACCGCGCGGAATGAGCACGTCGACGAGCCCTCGGGCACGCATCAGCTCCTTGACCGAGTCACGGGAGCTGGCGTCGAGCAACTGCACCGCGTCGGCGGGCAGACCGGCCCCGGCGACCGCGTCGCGCAGCACCGCTACCAGCGCGGCGTTCGACTGCGCGGCCGACGACGACCCGCGCAGCAGCGCCGCGTTGCCGGACTTGAGGCAGATCCCGGCGGCGTCCACCGTCACGTTGGGCCGCGCCTCGTAGATGATGCCGACCACACCGAACGGCACCCGGATCTGGCGCAGCTCCAGGCCGTTGGGCAGGGTGGACCCGCGGACCACCTCACCGACCGGGTCGGGCAACGCGGCCATCTCACGCAGCGCGTCGGCGATGCCGGCCACCCGACCCGCGTCGAGCGCGAGCCGGTCCAGCACGGCCCCGCTCAGCCCGGCCTCGCGGCCGGCCGCCAGGTCCGTCTCGTTCGCGGTCAGGATCTCCGGGGTACGCGCCACCAGCGCGTCGGCCATCGCCACCAGCGCGGCGTCCTTGACCGTACGCGTGGCCACTGCCAACTCAGCGGCGGCGTCCCGCGCCCGTCGCGCCTGCTCGGTCACGCTCATGCCTGCACTCCTCGGGTTGGCTCACAGAAGTACCAGGTCGTCGCGGTGGACGACCTCTCGTTCGTACGCCGGGCCGAGCGCCGCGGCGAGTTCGGACGTGGAGCGGCCGAGCAGCCCGGGCAGTTCCACCGCGTCGTAGTTGACCAGCCCTCTGGCGACAGATGCGCCGGCGGTGTCCACCAGGTCCACCGGGTCGCCGGCAGTGAACGTGCCGTCGACGGCGGTGATGCCGGCCGGGAGCAGCGACTTGCGCCGCCCGACGACAGCGGCGACCGCGCCCGGGTCGAGGTGCAACCGTCCTCGGGGCGAGGTGGCGTGGGCCAGCCAGAACAGCCGGGCCGTCGGGCGTTGCCGCTGCGGGTGGAAGAGCGTGCCGACCGGTTCGCCGGCCAGCGCCGGCGTGGCCAGGTCGGCGGCGGTGAGCACCACCGGGATGCCGAAGCCGGTGGCGATCCGGGCGGCCTCGACCTTGGTCACCATGCCGCCGGTGCCGACGCCGGACCGGCCGGCCCCGCCGATGGTGATGCCGGCGAGGTCCGCGTCGTCGCGCACCTCGGTGATCCGGGTCGAGCGCGGATTGGTGGGGTCGCCGGTCCAGAGCGCGTCCACGTCGGAGAGGAGCACCAGCAGGTCGGCGTGCACCAGCGCGGCCACCAGGGCGGCCAACCGATCGTTGTCGCCGAACCGGATCTCCTGGGTGGCTACCGTGTCGTTCTCGTTGACGATCGGCACCGCCCGCAGGTCGAGCAGCTTGCGCAGCGTCCGGTACGCGTTGCGGTAGTGCGCTCGCCGGGTCACGTCGTCGACGGTGAGCAGCACCTGCCCGACGGTGCGGCCGTGCCGGGCGAAGCTGGCCGCGTACCGGCCGATCAGCAGCCCCTGCCCGACGCTGGCGGCGGCCTGCTGGGTGGCCAGGTCGCGCGGGCGTCGGGACAGCCCGAGTGGGGCGAGCCCGGCGGCGATGGCGCCGGAGGAGACCAGCACCACCTCGCGCCCTTCGGCGGTGAGCCGACCGAGGGTGTCGACCAGCGTGTCGACGCGCTCGTCGGCCAACCCGCCGGTGGCGGTGGTCAACGAGGAGGATCCGATCTTGACGACGACCCGCCGGGCCGTCGTGACTGCGTCGCGCACCCGACCATTCTGCGTGGTCACGGCCGCACCGCCCGGCGGCGTTCCCATATGGTGGCGGATTGTGACTCCTGACGAGTACGTCGAGGCGGTGCTCGACCTGGTCGAGCGGATCCCGGAGGGCCGGGTCATGTCGTACGGCGGGGTGGCCGACGCGCTGTCCGAGCGCTCGGGACGTGCCTCGGCCCGGTTGGTCGGCAACATCATGGCCCGGCACGGGGGCTCGGTGCCCTGGCACCGGGTGGTGACCGCGAGTGGTCGACTGCCGCCGGGGCACGAGCGGGAGGCGCGGGCCCGACTGCTGGCCGAGGGGGTGCCGCTGCGCGGCGAGGGGGTGGACATCGCGGCGGCGGGCTGGTCGCCGCAGGAGGGGTGCTGATCCGGCGACGGGCAGGACGTGCGACGGCGCCCCGCCCCGACAGGGGACGAGGCACCGTGCTGTCGTTCAGAGTGACGGCGGCTGCGGCCGAGCGCTGCCGCCAACCTGACTGTTCGGCTGTGCGCACCAGGGCCGGCAGGTTGGTCAGCCGTCGACCTAACGTGAGTAACATTCGGGCCCATGAAAACGCCGCCGGGCGCCCGCTCGTCAGCCAACGGCCCGCTGCCCCGATCGGTGCATGCCGGCTACGCGCTCGGTTCACTGGCGACCGGAGCGTTCGGCACAGTGCCCGGCCTGCTGCTGCTGCCGTACCTGACCGACACGCTGGGCGTGGCCGCCGGGCTGGCCGCCCTGCTGGTGTTGCTGCCCAAGGCCTGGGACGTGCTGGTCAACCCGGTCGCCGGGCGGATCTCCGACCGCACCCGGTCGCGGTGGGGCGCCCGTCGGCCGTACCTGCTCGTCGCCGGTCTCGCGCTCGCCGTCCTGTTCGCGTCGATCTTCGCCGCGCCCTTCGGCAACGGTCCGGCCGCCGTGGCGTACGTCGCGATCGCCTTCTTCGCCACCGCCACCGCGTTCGCCTTCTTCCAGGTGCCGTACGTGGCGATGCCGGCGGAGCTGACCGGTGACTACGCCGAGCGCACCCGGTTGATGACCTGGCGGATCGCGGTGCTGGCGCTCGCCATCCTGGCCTCCGGCGCTGTCGCGCCGCTGGTGGTGACCGCCGGTGGTGACGGTGTGGCCGGGCACCGCTGGATGGGCCTGTTCGTGGCGGTGCTGATCGCCCTCGGCGCCCTCGGCGCGTTCCTGGGCACCCGGTCCGCGCCGACCGGCACCGTGGGCGAGAGCGAGCCGACGCTGCGCGCCCAGCTCGCCGTGGCCGGTGCCAACCGCCCGTTCCGGGCGCTGTTGATCTGTTTCGTGGTGCAGTCCGCCGGGGTGGCGACGATCCTGGCCGGGGTCAACTACTTCGCGGGGCAGATCCTGCGCGACGAGGAGAGCGGGCCGACACTTCTCTTCGTCTGCTTCGTCGGGCCGGCGCTGCTGGTGATGCCGATCTGGAGCCGGATCGGTGCCCGGCTGGGCAAGCGGACCGCGCTGGTGGTCGCCTCGCTGATCCTCGCCGTCGGTGCGTTCGCCCTGGTCGCCGCGCCGGTGCTGCCGCCGGTCGCCGTCTATCTCGTGGTCGCGCTGATCGGCGTCGGGTACGCCGGGCAGCAGGTCTTCGCGCTGGCGATGTTGCCGGACTGCATCGCGCACGAGACGGCGCGCACCGGTCGACGGCAGGCGGGCGTCTTCACCGGGCTGTGGACCGCCGGGGAGACCTTCGGCCTGGCGCTCGGCCCAGGAATCTACGGACTGGTGCTTCAGCTCTCCGGCTACGTGTCCTCCGACACCGGCTCGGCGGCGGCCCAGTCCGACACGGCGAGGCTGGGCGTGCTGCTCGGCTTCACGCTGATTCCGGCCCTGCTGATCGCCCCGCCGATCCTCCTGCTCCGCCAGTACACCCTCACCGCCCACAGCGACCTGGTCGATCATGGAGTTGTGTTGGGGGACGAAAGCCGTGACCGTCACGAGAAGGGCACCGTAACTCCATGATCGACGAGAACAGGGTTGAGGCTGGGGCGCTTTCCGCCACCGGGGTTCCGGCGGAACGGGTTCTTGAAGAGGTACGGCAGCTGCGGGCGAGTGACGCGCCCACCCACGGGGGACGGCTGTTCGCGTACGTCTACGACCCGGCGGTGCCGGGGCTGGACGAACTGGCCGCCGCCGCCCACCGGGAGAGCGCGCACGTCAACGGGTTGGACCCGACAGCGTTCCCGTCCCTGCTGGCCATGGAGAACGCCCTCGTCGGTGCCGCCGGCCGGGTGCTGGGCGCCGGCCCCGGGACCACCGCCCCGGACGTCGTCGGCAGCGTCACCAGCGGCGGCACCGAGTCACTGATCCTCGCCGTCAAGACCGCCCGGGACGCCCACCCGGAGATCGCCGCACCCCGGATCGTGGTGCCGTCGAGCGCGCACGCGGCATTCGCCAAGGCTGCGCACTACCTGCGGGTGGCGCTGGACGTCGTGCCGGTCTCCCCGGAGACGCTGCGTCCCGACCCGGCCGCGATGGCCGCCGCGATCCGCCCGGAGACGGTGCTGGTCGCCTGCTCCGCGCCGTCGTACGCGCACGGGGTGGTGGACCCGGTCACGGAGATCGCGGCCGCCGCCGCCGAGGCCGGGGTGCGCTGCCACGTGGACGCCTGCTTCGGCGGCTGGACCCTGCCGTACCTGCGCCGACTCGGGGAGCCGGTGCCGCCGTTCGACTTCGCGGTGCCCGGGGTCACCTCCATCTCGGTCGACCTGCACAAGTACGCGTACGCGCCGAAGGGGGTGTCGGTGCTGCTGCACCGCGACGCCACGCTGCGCGCCCCGCAGTACTTCGCGTACGCCGACTGGCCCGGCTACACGATGATCAACCCGGTGATCGCGTCCACCCGCTCGGGCGGCCCGATCGCCGCCGCGTACGCCACTGTGCGGCACCTCGGCGACGACGGTTACCTGCGGCTCGCCGCCATCACCCGGGACGCGGTGACCGGGCTGGCCGACGCGGTCCGCGCCGTCGACGGGCTGCGGCTGATGGCCGAGCCGGAGTCGACAGTCGTCTGCTTCACCGCCACCGAGGGTGGCCCCGACCTGTTCGTCCTGGTCGACGAGCTGACGGCGCGGGGCTGGCACACCCAACCCCAGCTGTCCTACGACGGTCTGCCCGCCAGCGTGCACCTCACTGTGACCGCCGCGGTCGCGCCCCGGGTCGCCGAGTTCGGGCCGGACCTGACCGATGCGGTGGCCGCAGCCCAGGCGGCCGGTCCGGTCGCCCTGCCGCCCGAGCTGACGGCGCTGGCGACGTCGCTGACCCCGGACGCGCTGACCCCGGAGCTGGTCGCGGGCCTGGCCGCCGGGCTGGGCATGGGCGGCGAGCCCGACGGCGCGCCGCTGCCGAAGCGGATGGCTGTGGTGAACACGCTGCTCGACGCGGCGCCGCCGGCGCTGCGGGAGCGGCTGCTGGTCGAGTTCGTCGGCCTGCTGCAACGTCCCACCTGGTGACCGGAGCGCCAGCCGCGACGTACTCCCCCGTGGCGTACGTCGCGGCCGGCGACCGGAGCCTCACCGGTAGGTCATCCGCGCCTGGTTGTCGGCGTCGTTGATCTCCAGCAGGTTGCGGAATCCGGCGTCCATCGCCCAGACACGCACGTCGGCCTTCCCCGTGCCCAGCGCGACCCCCTCGGCCACCCGGAAGCTGAGGTCCAGCCGCACCTCCGCTCCCGCTGCCAGCCGACCGAGGAGGCAGGTCACCGGCTCGCTGGAGTGCTGGGGCTCGCCCCCGCACGGGGCCCATCCGTCGACGTCCGGACGCACCGCCGCAGGTACGCCGAGCTGTAGGTCCACACGTTCGACCGGCTTGGTGCCCCGGTTGCGAACCCGCACTGTGGCCGTACCCGTGCGGGAGCCGTCGTCCGCCGTGGTCAGCACGAGGTCGGTGGCGGTGACCGAGACGTCCGCCGAGTGCGGATTCCGGCCGAAGGTCGTCGGCCCGGAGACCTGGGCGAAGCCGTCGCCGTTCCAGCGGTAGCCCCGCCACTGCCGTTGTGACCACTCACCGGGCCAGCCACCCCCGGGTGCGATGTCACCGACCTGCACGCGGACCGTGCCAGCGCTCACGACATCCAGCGCGAACAGCCACTGCGGCTTGTCGATGGTGGTCGCGACCACCCGGCCGAGCGTGATCACCTTTCCGTCCTCGTCACGGTCGAAGGCGACCACCTGCATCGGCCCGCGGGTGCCGAGCACGCACTGGACGAGCGCCACCGTCTCCACCGCGCCGTCCCCGTCGAGGTCGCCGTGGTCGAGTGCCAGGAGCGAATTCTCGCCCTCCCGGCCCTCGGCGGTGAGCCGCGTCTGCGACGTCGGGCAGCCTGGTCCGGCCCGCCATGCCGGCAGGGTCACCGGTACCCCCAGCAGTTGGGCCCGGCTGAGCCGGCCGTCCGGCACGGTTGTGGTCGGGCTGGCACTGGTCCCGGCAGGGCTGGGGGTCGGACTCGGCGGCGTGGGCGCCGGTGACACCGAGATGCTCGGCGTCGGGTCGACCGGACCGGGCCGGTGGTCCGGCCCGCTCAACGCCGCGTATCCGACGGCCGACCCGCCGAACAGGGCGAGCGCCGTCGTGGCGGTGGCAGCCAGCCGACGCCGGCCGCGGCCTCGTACGGTCCGTCGAACGGCGGCGGGTCCCGGCGCCTCGACCTCCGCCAGCGCGGTACGGCGGTAACTGGCGAACGTTTCGGCGAGGTCGAGGGTCTCCTGCTCAGACATCCCGCACCTCCTCATGGGTGTCGCGTAGGTAGGTGGCGAGTGCGGTTCGGCCCCGGTGCAGCCAGGACTTGACCGTCCCTTCGGCGACCTGTTCCTGGGCGGCGATCTCCGCGACCGTCAGGTCGGCGAGGTAGTGCAGTACGACGGCCCGCCGCTGCTTCGGCGGCAGCTTCGCCAATGCGGCGTCGACGGCGACCCGGTCCGGGCTCGGCTCCGCGACATGTGTCTCCCGCTGCCGCAGCAGCCACAGCTGAGCGGTCCGCAGGCGCCGCCAGCGGTTGTGGCCCAGGTTCCAGGCGACCTTCCGGACCCAGGCCAGGGGGTCCTGGTATCCGGCGAGCCGGTCCCAGCGGGCGTACGCCCGACAGAACGCCTCCTGAACCAGCTCCTGCGCCTGCCCACGATCGCCCGTGTACGCGGTCAGCTGCACCACCAGGCCGCGAAAGTGGGCGTGGTAGAAGTCGTCGAAGACCAGCTCTGCCGGCGCGGAGGTTGCGGTTCCCGGTGGGTCCGGCGGGCGGCCGCCCACCGGCACATCGCGTGTCACAAGCACTTGTCCTCCCCGTGGCGGCTGCCGGCGGTGTGTTCGCCAGCACCGGTCACACAAGCGAGCCCACCAACAGGTTGCGCGTCAATCGGGCCCGATCCGTTGTCAGGTGCGTGACAAGCGGCGAGACTCTGAGCGCCAGCAGGGATCGTGACCGGCCCCAACGGGTACGCGCCGGAGCTGTGATTGACTGTTCGACGGGTAGGAGGGAGGCGGTCGTGCAGCTGCCGGCAGTGCTCGGTGAGCCGATCCGGTTCGTGCTGAACTGGGGGCGCCGCTACTCGCTCTGGGTTTTCAACTTCGGTCTGGCCTGCTGTGCGATCGAGTTCATCGCCACCAGCATGGGTCGGCACGACTTCATCCGACTCGGCGTGATCCCGTTCGCCCACGGCCCCCGCCAGGCCGACCTGATGGTGGTCTCCGGCACTGTGACCGACAAGATGGCCCCGGCGATCAAGCGGCTCTACGACCAGATGCCCGAGCCGAAGTACGTCATCTCGTTCGGCGCCTGCTCCAACTGCGGCGGCCCCTACTGGGATTCGTACTCGGTGACCAAGGGTGTCGACCAGCTCATCCCGGTCGACGTGTACGTGCCCGGCTGCCCGCCCCGGCCGGAGGCGCTGCTGCACGGCATCCTGCGCCTACAGGAGAAGATCGCCGCCGAGCAGTCCGGCATCGGGGGTGTGCCGCAACGGGACGTGCTGGCCGCGCCTCTGGACGCCCCGCCCCGCGAGGCCGCCGCGCCACGCTCGGTCGACTCGCTCACCGCCCCGCCGGTCCGCCCACCCACCGCGAGCTGAGGGCGGTCAGCCGCCACCCGGAGGTGATCCGGGCGGCGGCCGTCCGCGGGTGGCTCAGCTGGTCGGCAAGGCCAGGGTGAACGTGGCGGTGTTGTCGCTCGGATTGGCGTCCACGTCCCCGTACCAGAAGGTGGACACCTCAAAGGTGATGATGTCCTCGGCGTCGGCCGGGTCGGTCGGCGGGCTGATGATCACATCGAAGCTGCGCTCCTCGCCGCGCATCATCCGCCCTCCGGGCACCGATGTCGTGTCCGACATCGCCGGGCCGTCACCGGGGACCGTGTACTGGATCACCGCTCCGGCGGGCAACGGACTGGCCTTGAGGTACAGGCCCAGGTGCGGCGCGTCGCCCCGGTACCGGACGGTCACCGGCACGCGAAGGTTGCCGTAGCCGTCCGGGTCGATGGTGGCCCGGCCCACCGCCGTGATGGCGGCGTTCGGCTGAGTGTCCTGCACGTAGAGGCGGGGATCGGTCAGCGACCCCGTGGTGGAACGGAACCGGGCGTTGAACGACTCGCGCGCCAGCAGTCCGCCCTGGCCGGAGTGGACCTCGACCCAACCCCCGCCCATCCTCATCGGGTACGTCCGGGGGTTGGTCAGCACGTCGAAGTTCAGTGCCACCTGGACGGTTTCACCCGGGGCCAGCCGCGACCCGTCGGGCGTCAGGCCGCAATCGAGCACCCGGCGATCGTCCCCTGGAGTCAGTCGGGCGGCGTCGCAGCCGAACTTACCCTCTGGGAAGGAGCCTGGTACCGGTTCGCGCAGCGTGATGCCGAAATAGTCGGCTTCGGTGCCGGTGTTGGTGACGGTCAGTGGGATGCTGCCGTGGTAGCCACGCTCGGTCGGCTCCAGGATCAGCTTGCCCAGCGAGACGGTGGCGCTGGAGGTTTCCGCCGGAGCGGCGGTCGCCGCCCCGGCTGAGCCGATCGTCGCCGTCAGGCCGAGCAGCGCGGCGGTGAGTAGGGTCCCCGTTTTCTGGATCATATGGTGCTGGTCCTCCATGGTCGACGCCCGGCGGGGGGACCTGCCGCTCGCTGATGGCAGCGCAGCGATCGACCAACGTGACAGTGGTGTCCGGGCCCCCGCGCCGTGACCCAGACAGCATGATCGATGGATGGGCAGTTCGCCACCCAGTTGTGGACCCGCCGCACTAGCCTGCGCACTATGAGCAGCTCAGCGGACCAGCGGTCCACCCACATCGTCGACGTGCTCACCGAGGAGTTCGGCGCGTCGATGGCGATCGACCCCGCCGCTTTCCGCCGCAAGTTCCGCAAGATGGCGGCTTCGCCGTTCGCCTTCTACCGGGGCAGCGCCGCGCTGTTCTACGCCGACCAACTCGGTGACTTCGCCGACGACCGGTTCTCCGACGAGCAGACCAGCCGGGTGTGGATCCACGGCGACCTGCACGCGGAGAACTTCGGCACCTACATGAACGCCTCCGGCCAGCTGGTGTTCAACGTCAACGACTTCGACGAGGCGTACGTCGGGCCGTTCACCTGGGACCTGCGTCGGCTCGCGGCCAGCGTGGCGCTGCTCGGCTACGGCAAGGCGCTCTCCGACACCGCCATCGGGGAGCTGGTGGCCGGGTTCGCCCGGTCGTACCTGACCGAGCTGCGGGCCATCGCCGCCGGCGGTGACGACGCGATCGGGTCGATCACCCTGGACAACGCCGACGGGGTGCTGCGTCGGGTGCTCCAACGGGCCCGGCTCAACACCCGCGTCGACCTGCTTGCCGCGCAGACCACCATCGACAACTACGAGCGACGCTTCTCCATCGGCGACGGGGTGTTCGAGATCGACGACGCCACCCGGGACCTGGTCAGCGCCGCCTTCCAGGACTACCTGGGCACCCTGCCGACCGCCTCGACGCAGCTGCGCCCGGTGGCGGCGCGGATCAAGGACGTGGTGCTGCGCAAGGGGGTGGGGATCGGCTCGGCCGGGCTGCCGTCGTACAACCTGCTGTTGGAGGGGCACACCCAGGCGCTGGAGAACGACGTCGTCATCTACATGAAGCAGGCGCAGGTGCCGGCCGTGGCGCGGTACGTCACCGACGAGTCGGTCCGCGGCTACTTCCAGCACCAGGGGCACCGCACCGCCGAG
Organism: Micromonospora trifolii; assembly: GCF_022229005.1. Lineage (GTDB taxonomy): Bacteria > Actinomycetota > Actinomycetes > Mycobacteriales > Micromonosporaceae > Micromonospora > Micromonospora trifolii. The sequence goes on along the minus strand of NZ_JAKKFD010000071.1, from coordinate 2,238 downwards.
TCGCAGCGGGCGTTGCAGGCGCACGCCGACCCGTGGCTGGGCTTCACCGAGCTGAACGGAACCGGTCAGCTCGTCGCCGAGGTCTCCCCGTACGCCGCCGATCTGGACTGGTCGGACGTGAACGAGCCGGAGGAACTGACCGGCGTTCTCGTCGACCTTGGCCGGGCGGTGGCCCGGATGCACTCTGTCGCCGACGACGAATCCAGTCACGACCTGGTCGACTACTCCACCGAGGAGGCGATCGTCGCTGCTGTGGACGCCGACGAGGCGGGCTTCGTCGCCCACCTGGTGGATTTCGCGCACTCGTACGGGGTGCGCGCCCGCCAGGACCACCAGCTCTTCGTCGACCTGTTCCGCAACGGTCGACTGCCGGGCATCTGAGCGGGCGCGGCGTCGCTCAGGACGCGAACTCCAGCACCACCTTGATGTCGTCCGGCCCGGGGGTGTACGCGTCGGCGTACCGGTTCACCGGGACCCGCCGGGTGATCAGCGACTCGAGCCAGACCTGGTCGGCGCGGGCGAGTGCCTGCGCGGCCATGTTCCAGTGCCGCCGGTTGGCGTTCACCGAGCCGAACACCACGTTGTTCTCCAACACCAGCGCCCGGTTGAGAGCCCCGGCGTCGAAGTCGATGCTCCGGCCACCGCTGGACACCCCGGCCAGGCACACGATTCCGGTCGGTGCCGCCTTGCACATCACGTCGAGGACCACAGTGGGAGCGCCGGTGCACTCGATCACCACGTCGGGCTCGAAGGGCAGGTCGTTGACCGGCACCGTGTGGTAGGTGGCGCCGAGCCCGGCGACCAGCTCCGGCTTCGGCCCCTCGGTGTTCCGGTCCAGCACGTGGACGGTGAGCCCGCGCTGGGTGCCGAGCAACGCGGCCAGCAACCCGATCGGTCCGGCCCCGGTCACCAGGACGGTCTGCGGCTGCCACTCGGCCCGGTGCCCGATCCGCTCGATGTGGTCCCAGGCCTTCGCCACCACACTCGTCGGCTCCAGCAGCACGCCCACCTGGGCCAGCGCCGGGTCGAGCCCGACCGCGAACCGCGGCTCGACCCGCCAGCGGTCCCGGGCGAACCCGGCCAGGCCCTTGATGCCGTGTTCGGTGTACTGACCGTTGCGGCACATGTCCCACTCGCCGACCGCGCAGTTCGAGCAGGGCACCGGGTCGGGGTACCGGACGATCCCGGCCACCAGGTCACCGGGTTGCAGGGTGCCGCTGGAATCCTCGATCACCCGGCCCAGTGACTCGTGCCCGATGACCAGGCGGTCGGCACCAGGCGGCGCCTCGCCGTACTCCCCGGCGATGATCTCGTGGTCGGTGCCGCAGATCCCCACCGCCAGCGCCTCGACCAGGACAGAGCCCTCCTCGGCAGCCGGTTCGGGCTGATCCTCGACGAGGCTCAGCGAGTTGGCTACCCCAGGTCTCACCGTCACAGCGCGCACACCCTCATCTTTCCCCGCCGAGGCGTGCGCCGCTTCCAAAGCCGGCAGATCGTTGGGCATCGGCGGCGGCCAGGCGCGGGTCCGGCCGGCACTAGGATCAGCGGCATGACTCCCGAAGAGGTCGGCGCTCGACTGGTCGCGCTGCTCGCGCCGGTTGAGGCGACCCCGTCGGTCTCCGGCGGGCAACGGTTCGCCCGGGCCACAGTCGATGTGCCGCCCGCGAGTTGGCTGACAGCGATTTCCGCCGCCCGTGACGACGCGGAACTGGCCTGCGACTTCTTCGACTGGCTGTCCGCCGTCGACGAGTTGGCCGAGGGCTTCGACGTGGTGGCGCATCTGTGGTCGACGCGACTACGGCACGGCCTGCTGCTGCGTACCCGGTTGCCGCGCGGCGCGCCCACTGTCGCCTCGGTGGTCGACGTCTACCCCGGTGCCGCCTGGCACGAGCGGGAGACGCACGAGATGTTCGGCATCGACTTCGCCGGCCACGGGGAGCTGCTGCCGCTGCTGCTGCCTCCGGAGTTCGAGGGCCACCCGCTGCGCAAGGAGTTCGTGCTGGCTTCCCGGGTGGCGAAGCCCTGGCCGGGCGCAAAGGAGCCGGGCGAGTCCGAGGCCGGCGGCGGGCGTCGACCGATCCGCCCGCCGGGCGTCCCCGCTCCGGGCGAGTGGGGGCCCACTCCCACCCCGGCGGGCGCCGGTGGGGTGGGGGAGGGCCCGCGTGGCGGCACCCCGGCCAGGCCGGCCCGTGAGCGTCCGGCGCGGCCCGCTCCGGGGGCCCGTCCGTCGCGTACTCC
>NZ_JAKKFD010000070.1 GCF_022229005.1 Micromonospora trifolii | reverse complement strand
CCCGCCCCCCACCCACACCCCCCCCCCCCCCACCCCCCCCCCCTACCGCGTTGATGTCGTGTTGGCGTTTTTTTCGCCCCCCCCACCCCCCCCCCCCCCACTGCACGCCGACGTCGCGCGGGGGCGCCGCTCACCCCGCCTTCTTTCTTCCTGAACTTATTGCCGTGACCCGCCGGTGCTGAGGTCATTAACTTCATGTTTCAGGCGGCTGGGGGCGGGGGGGGGGGCGGGGTGGGTGGGTGGGTGGGGGGGTGGGTGGGTGGGTGGGTGGGTTAGGGGTTGGGGGTGCTTAGGCTGGCGCTGGCGGCGTCTCGGGCGGTTTCGCGGGGCATCAGGCGGCCGGAGCGGTAGCCGATGCCGATGCCGGCGATCAGCACGAAGATCGCGCCGAAGGTCTGCAACGAGCCGATCAGGGCGCCGCCGAGGCCGAGCAGCGGCGCGGCGATGATCAGCATGACGCCGTCGCCGAGGCTGAAGGTGCCCGAGCGGGCCACCGCCCACCCGGTGAGGAACCAGCCCGCGCTGTAGAACGTCGCGCCGAGCAGGACCAGCGACCGCGCGGTGGCGCCGAAGACCGGCGTCTGCTCCTCGAACCCGGCGAACGGCAGCATCAGCACGGTGCCGGCGATGCTGACCAGCAGCCCGGCGGCGGCCACCCGGCGGCTGCGGGTCGCGGCCAGCAGTCCGGTGAGGGCCAGCAGCGCGAGCAGTCCGAGCCAGACCGCGGCCACCCAACCGATCAGGTACACCGCCCGGCCGTCCGCCGGATAGGGGTCGTTGCCCACCCCACCGTCGCTGGCCATCGCCACCGCGCCGTAGAGGATGGCGTACGCGGGCAGCAGCCACACCGCCGCCCGCGCGAACCGGCGTACCGAGAAGGCCCAACTGGCGTTCGTGGCCGGGGCACCCGGGGTCGGCTCGCCGACGAAGGGCAGTACGCCGAACCCGCCACCGCTGCGCCGGGAGCCCAGCGGGGCGACCGGGTCGTGCGCGCCGGGCACCGGGGCCGAGGACCACATCCGATTCGCCGGATCCTTCATGCGTCACCTCGCTCGTCGTCGAGCGGTGCACCGACGCGCCGGGGCGCCCCGATTGCCTGGTCACCACCCGTCCTAGGACCGATCGTGGCAGGCGTCGGAGCGCCCCATGAGTCTTTCTCGTATTAAGCCGTGATCAGCCGCGCTCGCGCTGGTCGGCCGGGTCCTCGGTCAGGCTGGCCGGAGACACCGGCTCCGGCGCGGGCAGCCCCTGCGGCTTGTTGCCGCCGGTGGCCTGCGCCTCGGCGACGCGTACCTCGTCGTGGATCTGCTGGGCGGCGTCCGCCGCGGCCTGCGCCGCCTCGGCGGCCTCGCGCTCCACCTGGCTCGCGTGTTCGGCCGCCTCCGGTGCGGGCAGATCCCCCACCATCTGGCTCAGCCCGCCGAGCGCGCCACCCATTCCCTCCAGGGCCTTGGTCAGCTCGGCCGGGATGATCCAGACCTTGTTGGCGCTGCCCTGGGCGATCTGCGGCAGAGCCTGGAGGTACTGGTAGGCGAGCACCTTCTGGCTCGGGTTGGCCTGGTGGATCGCGTCGAAGACCGTCCGGATCGCCTTCGCCTGACCCTCGGCCTGGAGGATCCGGGCCTGCCGGTCACCGTCGGCCCGCAGCACCGCCGACTGCTTGTCACCCTCGGCGGTGAGGATCACCGACTGCTTGTGCCCCTCGGCGGTCAGGATCGCCGCGCGACGGTCCCGCTCGGCGCGCATCTGCTTCTCCATCGAGTCGCGGATGCTGGCCGGCGGCTCGATCGCCTTGATCTCGACCCGGGTCACCTTGATGCCCCAGCGGCCGGTGGTCTCGTCCAGCACGCCCGACAGGTGCCGGTTGATTTCGTCCCGGCTGGTCAGCGCCCGCTCCAGATCGAGCGAACCGATCACGTTACGCAACGTGGTGACTGTCAACTGCTCGATGGCCTGGAGGAAGCTGGAGATCTCGTAGGTCGCCCGAACCGAGTCGACCACCTTGAAGTAGAGAACCGTGTCGATCGACACCACCAGGTTGTCCGAGGTGATCACCGGCTGCGGCGGGAAGCTGACCACCTGCTCCCGCATGTCGACCTTGGTACGGACCGCGTCGATGAACGGCACCAGCAGGTTGAGGCCGGGGCTGAGGGTGCGCTTGTACTTGCCGAGCCGTTCCACCACGTCCTGGCGCTGCTGCGGCACGATCCGCACCGCCTTGGCCAGCGTTATCACGGCGATCAACGCCACCGCGATCACCACCACCCCGATTAAGGTCATCCCGTTCACCCTCTCGATTCCGGCAACTCGCCGGCGGAAGAAACATCGTCCTGCCACACCAGGGCGGTAGCGCCCCGGACCTTTATCACCCGAACCCGTTGACCGGGGTCGTAGACCTGTGTCGTGTCGTACGACCGGGCGCTCCACAACTCACCGTCGATCTTGACGAGACCCTGCTCGGCGTCCACCCGTTCCAGCACCAGCGCCGTGGAGCCCTCGATCGCCTCCACGCCGAACGGCTGCTCGCCGCTCTCCAGCGCGGAGCGGCTGTGCCGCCGGATGACCGGTCGGACCACCACCAGGCTCAACGCCGACACCACAGCGAAGACCAGCGCCTGCACGGCGACCGGCGCGCCCAGTGCGGCCGCACCGGCGGCGGCGAACGCACCGGCCCCGAACATGATCAGAAATAGCGTCGTCGTGAAAATCTCGGCGACGGCCAGCAGCACACCCAAAACGATCCACACCACGGCGTCCACCCCCCGATCGTGACACGCAAATGCACGCGCGGCCTCCCCACGAAGATCAGTAAGCTCGGCGAGGCCCTTTCCGGCCCGCCAAAACACCACGAATCGGCGGCCCGACCCGAGGAGATCCCGTTGACCCTGCTACCCGAGACCGCCCGACAGATCGACATCCGGGTCGCCCAGGCACAGGCCGACGGTCACACCCCGTCGCTGGTGCTGGGCGTGGTCCGCGACGGCACGCTGGCACATGTGGCCGCCGCCGGCGACCACCCCCGCCCGGAAGCCGACCTCCAGTACCGGGTGGGCTCGATCAGCAAGACGATGACCGCCACCCTGATCATGCAGTTGCGCGACGCCGGCCGGCTGGCCCTGGACGACCGGCTGGAGCAGCACCTGCCGGGCACCGGCGTGGGCGCGCTCACAGTGCGCCAACTGCTCGGGCACGCCAGCGGCATCCAACGCGAACCCGAGGGCGACTGGTGGGAGCGGGCGGCGGGCGTCGACCTCACCACTCTGCTCGCCGCTGTCGACGCCGACAAGATCGCTTACCCGCCGCACCGCGCGTACCACTACTCCAACCTGGGGTACGGACTGCTCGGCGGGCTGCTCGAACGGCTCACCGGGACACCCTGGGCCGACCTGCTCGACGAACGGGTCCTCACCCCGCTGGGCCTGCGCCGCACCACCTACGCGGCCACCGAGCCGTACGCCCGCGGCTACGTCGTCCACCCCTGGCACGGCACGCTGCGCGAAGAACCCCGTACCGACACCGGCGCCATGGCCCCCGCCGGGCAACTCTGGTCGACGATCGAGGACCTGGGCCGCTGGGCCGCGTTCCTGGCCGACCCCGACCCGTCGGTGCTGGCCGCCGAGACCCTCACCGAGATGTGCGTCCCCGTGGCGATCAGCGACCTCGACTCCTGGACCGGCGGGCACGGCCTGGGGCTGGAGCTCTACCGGGACGGCGAGCGCGTGTACGTCGGGCACGGCGGCTCGATGCCCGGGTACGTGGCCGCCCTCCTGGTGCACCGACCCACCCGGACCGCAGTGGTCGGCTTCGCCAACTCGTACGGTTTCCCGATCACCGGGCTCGGCCGCCAACTGCTGACCACCGTGCTGGACGCCGAGCCGGCGTTCCCGCAACCGTGGCGGCCGGCCACCGCCACGCCCGCGGCCGAGCTGACCGAGCTGACCGGTCGCTGGTGGTGGATGGGCACCTCGCTGGACCTGAACTGGGACGCGGGTGACCTGGTGGCACACGTCCGCGGTGAGCGGGTCAGCCGGTTCACCGCCGAGGGGACGGACCGCTGGCGGGGACGTTCCGGCCCGGAGAACGGCGAGATCCTGTCGGTGCTGCGCGACGAGAACGGACGGGCACGGGCGGTCGACATCGCCACGTTCGTCTTCACGCGCAGCCCGGACGAGGTTCCCTGACCGCCGCCGGGCGGGTCTGGCGGACCAGGCGGTCAGGCCGGCTCGGTGACGAAGTCGATGAGGCGTTCCATGGAGTTGATCAGAGGGGTCTCCACGTCGGCGAAGCTGTTCACCCGGGACAGGATGTGCCGCCACATGTCGGCCGGCTCGGCCACCCCGAGGGCCGCGCAGACCCCCTCCTTCCACGGCCGCCCCGGCGGCACCACCGGCCAGGCCGCGATGCCCAGCGCGGCCGGCTTGACCGCCTGCCACACGTCCACGTAGGGATGCCCGGTCACCAGCACGTGCGGCGAGTTCACCCGGGCGACGATCCGGCTCTCCTTGCTGCCCGGCACCAGGTGGTCGACGAGCACGCCGAGTCGTCGGGTCGGGCCGGGGCCGAAGTTGCGTACCTCGTCGTCGAGAGCGTCGATGCCGTCCAACGGCTCGACCACGACGCCCTCGATGCGGAGGTCGTCGCCCCAGATCCGCTCCACCAGCGCGGCGTCGTGGATGCCCTCCACCCAGATTCGGCTGGCCTTCGCCACCTGGGCCCGGACGTTGGCCACTGCGACCGAACCGGACGCGGTCCGCCGACGGGCCGCCGGCACCGCGGCGCGGGTCGGGCGGCGCAGCGTCACCGGGCTGCCGTCGAGCAGGAACGCCGCCGGCAGCAGCGGGAAGTTGCGCCGTTTACCGTGCCGGTCCTCCAACACCACGGCGCCGGCCTCGAAGCCCACCACAGCTCCGCAGAACCCGGAGTCGGCGTCCTCGACCACGAGATCCGGTTCGGCGTCCACCACGGGGGTGACCTTGCGCCGTCGCCAGTCGCCCGCCAACACGTCCTCGCCGTATCGCCCCGCCATGTCGATCACGCTAACCCCAGCCCGCGCCAACCTCACTCCCCGACACACCGCCCCGCGCTCCGACCGCCGACCGCACATGCGCGCCAGGGGGCGGGGATTGGGGCGAACAGGGCAGTTGGGGGCAGGCCGGGCGACCGGAGCGGCAGCCGAGACAGGGCCGGTCGTGACCACGTACCCTTTCGGCATGTCCACCCCCGCAACGGGCGCGGTCACACTCGCGCCGCGCCGGTCCAGCCGGTTCGTTGCCTGGGTGCGCGCGTGGCGCGCCGGGTTGGTGCCGTACGACGAGGTCGCCGACGCCATCGCCGGCGACGAGGAACACCTCGTCGCGGACGCCCCGGGCACCTGGACCGACGTCCCGCTGGGTGCCGCGCTGCCCACCCTGGCCAAGCTCTCCCCGGACGAGATCCGCCTGGTGCTGCCCGCGCCGGGCGACCCGAGGGGTCTGCCCGGCCCCGGCGACTTCGCCGGAGCGGCGCTGGTCACGGGCGAGGCGGTGGTCGCCGGCGGGCTCGGGTTGATCCCCCAGGTGCGGCTGCACACCTCCGGCTCCGGAGACTGCTTCGAGACGGTGCTCTGGCGGGTCTACCCGCTGCCGGCCAACGCCGCTGCCGCGTCACTCTCGTTGCCTGGCGCGGCCGAGGCGGAGGCCGAGTTGGCCGCCGCGCTGGCCGAGACGACCGCCGTGCTGACCCGCCTCGACGTCGCCCAGTGGCGGCCCGAGCTGGCCGGCGCGCTGGCAGCGCTGCGCCGACCGGACGGCACCACCGATCTGCCACCGGGCTTCGACCCGCGGGCCCGCCGGCTCTTCGCCCGGGCCGCGGTGCTCGACCGGGTGCTGGCGTTGGCCGGGCACGCCGCCCCGGGCGGTGCGATCAACAACTACGAGGCGCAGCAACGGGACGCGGCACTGCGGCCACTCACCGCAGCCTGCCGACAGGCACTGGTGGCCGCCTGCAACGCTCCCCTGCGCCCCTGACCACCGCCGCCACCATGCGGCGGCGCGGTGGCCGAGGGCGACCGGGGCTGGTCAGATCTCGTCGAGCAGGTCCGCGACCGAGTTGATGATCCGCGACGGCCGGTACGGGTACCGCTCCGCCTCGGTGCGGCTGCTGATCCCGGTGAGCACCAGGATGGTCTCCAGGCCCGCCTCCAGGCCGCACAGGATGTCGGTGTCCATCCGGTCACCGATCATCGCGGTGCTCTCCGAGTGCGCGTTGATGGTGTTGAGCGCCGAGCGCATCATCATCGGGTTGGGCTTGCCGACGAAGTACGGTTCGACCCCGGTCGCCTTGGAGATCATGGCGGCGACCGAGCCGGCGGCGGGGAGCGCGCCCTCCACGGACGGGCCGGTCACGTCGGGGTTGGTGCAGATGAACCGGGCGCCGTCGTTGATCAGGCGGACGGCCTTGGTGATCGCCTCGAAGCTGTAGGTGCGGGTCTCGCCGAGCACCACGTAGTCGGGGGCGAAGTCGGTCAGCACGTAGCCGACGGCGTGCAGCGCCGTGGTCAGCCCGGCCTCACCGATGACGTACGCGGTGCCACCCGGTCGCTGGTCGGCGAGGAACTGGCCGGTGGCCAGGGCGGAGGACCAGATCGACTCCTCCGGCACGTCCAGCCCCATCCGGCTGAGCCGGGCCGTCAGGTCCCGTGGGGTGTAGATCGAGTTGTTGGTCAGCACCAGGAACGGCTTGCCGGAGGCGCGCATCCGGTTGATGAACTCCGGGGCGCCGGGCACCGGCTGGCCCTCGTGCACCAGCACGCCGTCCATGTCGGTCAGCCAACTCTGCACGGGCTTACGGTCATGCATGATGATCCTCAGAGGTCAGGGGCGACGGGTCGGCACGCAACAGACGGTGGGGCAGCTGTCCCACATGGGCAGCTCGCCCAGGCGGCGGCGCAACTGCGCGCCGTCCGGGTCGGTCCGCTCGGTGACCAGCTCACGCACCATGGTCACGAAGCGCGGGTCGGTGCCCGGCGTGCCGGCCCGGACGAAGTGCAGGCCGAGCTGCTTCGCCGTCTCCAGCGCTTCGGTGTCCAGGTCCCACACGACCTCCAGGTGATCGGAGACGAACCCGATCGGGCTGACCACCACAGCCGTGGTGCCGCCCTGCGCGAGGGCGGTCAGGTGGTCGTTGATGTCCGGTTCCAGCCACGGCACCTGCGGCGGGCCGGAGCGGCTCTGCCAGACCAGGTCGTACCCGAGGTCGGGTGCGGCGGCCGCGGCGACGAGCCGGGCGGTCTCGTGCAGCTGCGCCTCGTACCGGCCGCCGTGCGGGCCGGCGTTGGCCGCCATCGAGTTGGGGATGGAGTGGGCGGTGAAGACCAGCCGGGTGGTGTCCCGCAACGCCGGGTCGAGCTGGCCCAGGGCCGCCCGGACCGCGTCGACGTGCGGCTCGACGAAGCCGGGGTGGTCCCAGAACTGACGCAGCTTCTCGATCACCGGGGCGTCCGGGCCGACGGCGGCACGGGCGGCGGCGATGTCCTCCTGGTACTGCCGGCAGGACGAGTAGCCGCCGTACGCGCTGGTGACGAAGGCCAACGCCCGGGTGACCCCGTCGTCGCGCATCTGGGTCACGGTGTCGGCGAGCATCGGGTCCCAGTTGCGGTTGCCCCAGTAGAGCGGCAGGTCGACACCGTGCGCGGCGAAGTCGGCGCGGACGGCGGCGAGCAGGTCCCGACACTGCTGGTTGATCGGGGACACCCCACCGAAGTGCTGGTAGTGCTCGGCGACCTCGGCCAGTCGCTCGGGAGGCACACCCCGACCCCGGGTCACGTTCTGCAGAAACGGCATCACGTCCTCGGGCCGCTCGGGCCCACCGAAGGACACCAGCACCACCGCGTCGTACGACATGGGGTCATTCTTGCCCCTCGGCCGGGACGTCCCGGCGACGCCCCCTGGTCCGGACGCGTAGATCACGCGAACGGCGACCAGGGAGCGTCGTGGTGCAGCGTCAGGAACCGATGGCGTGGTAGCCGCCGTCGACGTGGACGATCTCACCGGTGGTGGCCGGGAACCAGTCGGAGAGCAGCGCCAGGCAGGCCCGGGCGGCGGGCTCCTGGTCGGTGAGGCTCCAGCCCAGCGGGGCGCGCTCGGCCCAGGCGTCCTCGAACTGGTCGAAGCCGGGGATCGACTTCGCGGCGATGGTGCGCAGCGGCCCGGCGGCGACCAGGTTGCTGCGGATGCCCTGCTTGCCGAGGTGCATGGCCAGGTAGCGGGACGCGGACTCCAGGCCGGCCTTGGCCACGCCCATCCAGTCGTAGACCGGCCACGCCTTCGTCGCGTCGAAGGTCAGGCCGACCACGGCGCCGCCGGGCGACATCAGCGGCAGGGCCGCCATGGCCAGCGACTTGTACGAGAACGTGGAGACGTGCAGCGCGGTCGCCACGTCCTCCCAGGGCGCGTCGAGGAAGCCGCCGCCCAGGCAGCTCTGCGGGGCGAAGCCGATCGAGTGCACGACACCGTCGAGGCCGTCGACGTGCTCGCGTACCCGGTCGGCGAGACCGGCCAGGTGCTCGGTGTTGGTGACGTCCACCTCGATGACCGGCGCCGGCTCGGGCAGCCGCTTGGCGATCCGCTCGACCAGGGAGAGCCGGCCGTAGCCGGTGAGCACGACCTGCGCGCCATTCTCCTGAGCGAGCTTCGCCACCGAGAAGGCGATCGAGGCGTCGGTGATGACACCGGTGACGAGCAGCCGCTTACCGGCGAGCAGTCCGGACATCGCAGATTTCCTCCGTAGTCAAAAGGGTTAGTGGCCCATGCCGAGGCCGCCGTCGACCGGGATGACGGCGCCGGAGACGTACCCGGCGCTGTCCGAGGCCAGCCAGGTGACCACGGCGGCGACCTCGTCCGGGCTGGCCATCCGGCCGGCCGGGATGGACTTGAGGATCTCCGCCTTGCGGTCACCGGTGAGGCCGGCGGTCATGTCGGTGTCGATGAAGCCGGGCGCCACCACGTTCGCGGTGATGTTGCGGCTGCCCAGCTCCCTGGTGATCGAGCGGGCGACGCCGACGAGGCCGGCCTTGCTGGCGGCGTAGTTGACCTGCCCGGCGCCGCCGGCGAGGCCGACCACCGAGGAGATGAAGATCATGCGGCCCCACTTGGCGCGGAGCATCTTGCCGGAGGCCCGCTTCGCGACCCGGAACGCGCCGGTGAGGTTGGTGTTCACCACGTCGGTGAACTGTTCCTCGGTCATGCGCAGCAGCAGCGTGTCGGCGGTCATGCCGGCGTTGGCGACCAGCACCTCGACCGGACCCAGCTCGGCCTCCACGGCGGCGAACGCGGCGTCGATCGAGGCGGCGTCGGTGACGTCGGCGCGGACGCCGAACAGCCCGTCTGGCGCGTCCCCACTGCGGTGGGTGACCGCCACCCGGTCGCCCTGCTTGGCGAAGGCCTGCGCGATGGCCAGGCCGATTCCCCGGTTGCCCCCGGTCACCAGCACGGTACGGGCCACTGTTCCCCCTTGCGAATGGTCAGCACGGACGCGTCGGAGCCTAGGCGTTACCGGTAGGTAAGCGCTAACGGGAGTCGCGTCACACTGGGGTACGACACCGGGATCAACCCCTGGTGGCACGCCTCGTGGCGGGGTCGGCCCGTAGCCTCCGGGTGGTGAACCGGCATCCGATCGCGGTGGCCCTGCGGGCCCTGCGGCAGACAGTGCTCGGCCCGGACGCCCGGCCCGAACGGCCGCTGCTGGCCCGTTGGCCCGGGCCGGCCCGCTACGCCGCCCCGGTCGGCCTGCTCGCCGCGCTCGGCCTCTTCCTGATCACGCTGACGGTGGAGAGTGACTGGGGCCTGCCGCCGCCGATCGCGCTCCTGTTCGCGGCGATGACAGTGGCGCCGCTGCTGGCGCTGCCCCGGCGCCCGCTGCTGGCCTGGCGGCTGACGGTGCTGGCCCTGCTGATCTGCACGTTCAACGCCCCGGCCGACCAGGCCTGGCCGTGGACCCCGCCGCTGGCGCTCGGGTCGATCGCGGTGCTGGCGGTGGTCGTCGCGCGGGTCGACCGGCCGGTGCTGGCCTGGGTGGTGACGATCAGCACGGTGCCGGTGCTCACCCTGGTCCACCCCGACAACCGGGTCCCCGTCCTGCTGCTGCTCGGCGCGCTGGCGATCGTCGGCGACCTGATCCGCCGCAACCGGTTGTCCCGGCACGCCCTCGACGCGCAGGCCGAGCTGAGCGAACGCGAGCAGGAGCGCCGCGCGGTGCTGGAGGAACGCACCCGGATCGCCCGGGAGCTGCACGACGTGGTGGCCCACCACATGTCGCTGATCGCGGTGCAGGCGGAGACCGCCCCGTACCGGCTGACGGACGTGCCGGCCCCGGCAGCCGCGGAGTTCGTCGCCATCGCCGCGTCGGCCCGCGACGCGCTCACCGACATGCGGCGGCTGTTGGGGGTGCTGCGCAGCGAGACGAGCGGGCCGCAGACCGCGCCGCAGCCGGACCTCACCGACCTGGACACGATGGTCGACGCGGCACGCCGGGCCGGGCTGCCGGTCACCCTGGACGCCGACCCGGTGGACGACGACCGGGTGCCCGCGCCGGTCGGGCTGGCCGCGTACCGCATCGTGCAGGAGGGCCTGGCCAACGCGGCCCGCCACGCGGCCGGCGCCGCGGTGCGGGTCACCGTCCGCGCCGGCCGGACCGGTCTGGGGGTACGCGTCGAAAACTCCCCGGCCGACGTCCGACCGACCGCCGACGGCGGCACCGGGCACGGGCTGACCGGCATGCGGGAGCGGGCCACCTCGCTGGGCGGTACGTTCACCGCCGGGCCGCTGCCCGGCGGGGGTTACGCGGTGGCGGCCGAGTTGCCGTACGACGCGGAGGGCGGGGACCGATGATCCGGGTGCTGATCGCCGACGACCAGGCGATGGTCCGGCAGGGTTTCGGCGCGCTGCTCGCCGCCCAACCGGATCTGCTGGTGGTGGGGGACGCCGCCGACGGCGCGCAGGCGGTGGCCGCCGCCCGCCACCTCGACCCGGACGTGGTGCTGATGGACGTGCGGATGCCGGTCATGGACGGGCTGGAGGCCACCCGCAAGCTGCTCGGTGACCGGTCGACGCAGCGACCCCGGGTGCTCATCCTCACCACGTTCGACCTGGACGACTACGTGTACGAGGCGCTGCGCGCCGGGGCCAGCGGGTTCCTGCTCAAGGACGCCCCGGCGGCCGATCTGGTGCAGGCGGTGCGGGTGGTGGCGGCCGGGGACGCGCTGCTCGCCCCGGGGGTCACCCGCCGGTTGATCGCCGAGTTCGCGAACCGTCCGGACCGCCGCCGCCCGCGCCCCACCGACCTGGCCGGGCTCACCCCGCGCGAGACCGAGGTGCTGCGGCTGATCGCCCGGGGCCGCAACAACGCGGAGATCGCGGGTGACCTGGTGGTGGCCGAGCAGACGGTGAAGACGCACGTCGGGCGGATCCTGGCCAAGCTGGGTCTGCGCGACCGGGCCCAGGCCGTGGTGCTGGCGTACGAGACGGGTCTGGTGGCCGCCGGCGAGTAGCACTGTGGAGCCAGCCCGGGAACGGCTCTGCGGGACGACGACCGGGCCCCGCCCCTGGGCGCAATCTCCCTCCGGACGACATTCCGGAGGGAGAACGTGATGCGACGACGAGGTGCCAGCCGGGTGGCGATGGCCGCGCTGCTCGGCGTGAACCTGGTTCTGCCGACCCGACCCGAGCCGGCCACGGCGGCGGGGTTCGTCGAGGCGTACCCGGTGATGGCGGCGGCGATGCGGGCGGCCGGCCCCCCGTACGCGGACTGGGCGGCCGACGGACGCCGGTTCCTGCTGTTCGACGAGCGCGGTGACGGCCGCGCGGTCGAGGTGTTCGGCGACCTCGCCGACGCGGACCGGATCGTCGTGCTGGTGCCGGGGGTCGGCAGCACGCTCGCCGACTTCGACAGGGGGTTGGGCGGGGTGGCCCGGCGGGCGCCGGCGGTGCAGGCCGGGCAGCTCTACCGGGAGCTGCTGGCGACGGACCCGGCGGCACGGGTGGCGGTGCTGGCCTGGCTCGGCTACGACCCGCCCGACGGGGTGTTGACCGCCGCCGGTGGCGTCAGCGCCCGGCGCGGCGCGGCCGGGCTGGCCGCGCTGCTGCGGGAGCTGGCCGGGCGGCGTCCGGCGGCGACGATCACGCTGGTCGGGCACAGCTACGGGGCGCTGGTGGTGTCGCTGGCGGCGGCGGACGCCCCTGACCAGGTCACCGACGTGGTCAGCCTCGGCGGTGTCGGCGCCGGGGTGCAGCGCGCCGACGACCTGCCCGGCGGGCGGCGGTTCTGGGCGGCCGAGGCGCCGACCGACTGGATCCGTCGGGTACCGCAGGTGCGGCTGCCCGGTTTGGGCTTCGGCCGGCGACCCGGTGACCCGGCGTTCGGCGCCCGAGCGCTACCGGTGGGCGGGGTGGTGGGGCACGACGGTTACCTCGCGCCGGGCAGCGCCGCGCTGGTCGCGGTGGCGTCCGTCGTGCTGGTCGGCGTCGACGCCGACCGGATCGGGGACCCCCGGTGAGCCGGGACCGTGCCGTCGACGCGCTGCGGGCGTACGCCATCGGCGGGGTGGTGCTGGGGCACTGGCTGGTCACCGGGTTGGTGCTGACCGGCGACGGCGGGCTTCGCCAGGCCAGCCCCCTGACCGCCCTGCCCGACCTGGCCCCGATGACCTGGGTGTTGCAGACGCTCGGGTTGTTCTTCTTCACCGCCGGTTTCGGCTCGACCCGGTCGCTGGCCCGTTACCCGGGCGGCCCGGGTGCTTGGTTGGCCGGTCGGCTGCGGCGGCTGTTGTTGCCCACTGTGGCGCTGCTCGGAGTGGGGGCCGCAGTGCTGCTCGCCGCCACCGTCGTCGGCACCTCGGACGACACGCTCGCCGTCGCGCTGCGGCTCGCGGTCAGCCCGCTGTGGTTCCTGCTGCCGCTGCTGTGCCTGGTCGCGGTGACCGGCCCGCTGCGCGTCGCCGTACGCCGGTGGGGGGTGGCGCGCTGCGCCGCGCCGGCGGTGGCCGTGGTGGCCGCTGTCGACCTGGCCGTCCGGCTGCTGCCGGCCGGCTCCGACCTGCCCCCGGTCACCGTGCTGGCGGCCTGGTCGGTGCCGTACCTGCTGGGCGTGGCGCACGCCGACGGGCGCCTGGTCGGCCGGCGGGCCGGCGGCACGCTGGCGGCCGGTGGGGCTGTCGCGCTCGCGGCGCTGCTGGCGTTGGGCTACCCGGTGAGCGCGGTCGGCGTGCCCGGGGCCGGGGTGTCCAACCTGAATCCGCCGTCGCTGCTGGTCGTGGCGCTGGCGGTGACCCAGGTCGGGCTGGGGCTGCTCGCCCGGCCGGCACTGCACCGACTGCTGACCCGGCCGCTGCCGGGCCGGGCGGTGACCGACGTGAACAGGTCCGCGGTCCGGATCTACCTGTGGCACCAGCCGGTACTGGTGGCGGTGACAGCGCTCACCGCCCGCGGCGGGCTGGCCCTGCCCGGTCTGCACACCGCCCCGGACGGCCCGGGGTGGGTGCTGGCGCGCTGCTGCTGGCTACCGCTGCTCGCCGTGGTGCTGGTCACCGTCGTGCGGGTGGGTCGGCCGAGGTCGTTTCGCCAAGGCGTACGCGCTGGTGGCGAGGGGTGTCGCCGACCGGGCGGTGGAGGGGTCGCCGGCCGGTCGGCCGAGTGTGTTCCGTCGGCACCGCAGGTGTACGATCATCGACGTCCCGGCCCGCCCGACTTGCAGGAGGTGATCGCTGTGCGAGATAGCGATCCTCCCAGTCGTGGCCGGGCCGATGGTCAGTCCCGCTGAGCCACGACTCAGTCTGGTGAGCTGACCCCGCTCCGCTCCCCACCACCTCGGCAACTGCCGAGGTGAGTGTGCCGCGCCGCCCGATTCCGGGCGGTCGCCGGGAGCCGCCCGGTCACGACTTCGTGTGCGCGTCCCCACCCCTGCGGTCCGCCCCCGCACGCGGACCGTCCAGCCGCCACCCGGAGCCGTCATGAGCCGCTACGTCGCCCCGCTGGGCTTCACCCTCGCCGCCGTCTGGGTGGCCATCGTCTTCGTGCTCGCCGGCGGCGGTCACTGACCGCCGCCGGCGCACCGGTTCACAGCATCCGGGACGACCAGAGCAGACTGAACGCGCCCGCGCAGAGCGCCAGCAGCAACGCCACCCCGGCGTACCACTGGGTCACCTCACGCGGCTCCGTGCGGAACCCGATCGAGCTGCCCATGTCCTGGTAGACCTGCTTCAGCTCGCTCACCGACGCCGCCTCGTAGAAGTAACCCTCGGTGGTCTCGGCCAGCTCGGCGAGGGCCATCCGGTCCACCGGCACCCGCTGCAACTGCCCGCCGATGTCGACCTGACCCGTGTCGGTGCCGAAGGCGATGGTGGAGACCGGGACGTTGGCCGCCTGCGCGGCCGCCGCCGCCTCCTCCACCGCCCGACCCGAGGTCCGGAACCCGTCGGACAGCAACACGATCCGTGCCGGCGGGATGCCCGCCGCGCCGTCGGCCGGCACCGACCTGATCGCCTCCAGGCAGGTGAACACCGCCTCGCCGGTCGCTGTCGCCTCGGCCAGCACCAGCCCGTCGATGGCGCTGGTCACCGCGTCCCGGTCCTTGCCCGGCGGCACCAGCACGTTGGCCGCCTTGGCGAACGACACGAGGCCCAGGTTGTAGCTCTCCGGCAGCTCACTGACGAACTGCTTGGCCGCCTCCTGGGCCGCCTCAAGCCGGTTCGGCGCCACGTCGTCGGCCTGCATCGACAACGACACGTCGATGGCGAGCATGACCGTGGCCCGCTCCAGCGGCTCCTTGGTGTCCACCGCCGGACGGGCCAGCGCGGTTGCCAGCACCAGCAGGCAGAGCAGGAACGCGGTCGCCGGGACGTGCCGACGCCAGCCCAGGCCCTTCGGCGCCACCGTACGCAACAGGTCCACATTGGTGAACCGCATCGCGTACGCCCGGCGGTGCAGCTGCCGCCAGACGTAGAACGCGGCGAGGGCGAACACCGGCAGCACGGCCAGCAGCCACCACGGTTGCAGAAAACGGATCATCGTGTCGTCCCCCTGGTACGCGCGTGCCGCTGCGCGGCCACGAATCGCACCATGTCCAGCAGCCAGTCTCGGTCGGTACGCAGACGCAGGTGGGCCGCGCCGGCGCCGCGCAGGGCGGCGGCGATCGTGGCCCGTTGGGCGGCGGCGGCCTCGGCGTAGCGCTGCCGCAGCCGTGGGTCGGCGGTCTGCACCTCGTGCAGCTCACCGCTCTCCGGGTCGACCACCGGCAACACGCCCACGTCGGGCAGCTCCAGCTCACGCGGGTCGACCACCTCGATCGCCAGTACGTCGTGGCGGGCGCGCAGCTTGCGCATCGGCCGCGCCCACTGCTCGGCCGGGGCGAGGAAGTCCGAGACCACCACCGCCACCCCGCGACGGCGGGGCGGACGGTTGAGCATCTCGATCAGGGCGCCCAGATCACCGCGGCCGGGCTGGATGGCGGTGCCGGCGACGGCACGCAGCAGGCCCTGCGCCTCCTTGCGGCCGGAGCGGGCCGGCAGCCGGGTGAGCACCCCCGGCCCGGACGGCGGTGGTCCGCCCCGCCAGCGCCGGGCCGGCGCGGACGCCCCGCCACCGGTGCCGATCACGGCGCCGATCCGGTTGCCTCCCCGCACTGTCAGGTGGGTGATGGCGGCCGCTGCGGCCACCACTACCTCCCGTTTGAGCCACTGCCCGGTCCCGAAGTCCAGGCTGGCGGAGAGGTCCAGCGCGAGCCAGGTCTCCAGCTCCCGGTCGGCGACCGTACGCCGCACGTGCGGTGTGGTGGTCCGGGCCGTGACCGGCCAGTCCATCCGGCGCACGTCGTCGCCGGGGCGGTACTCCCGCGACTCTCCCGCCTCACTGCCCGGTCCGGGCAGCAGGCCGGCGTAGTCGCCCTGCAGCATGCCGTCGAGCTTGCGGGTGACGAGCAACTGAAGCCGGGACAGCACGGCCTCACTGCGGTCGGCGAGGGGAGCCGGACGAGGGGTGGGTGAGGTCACGGGCGCTGCCCGGGCCAGCCAGCGCCCGGCGGCGGCGCGATCGACGGCGGGGTCGCCTGCTGCCGGGGAGCGACAGCCGGGAGCGGGATCGTCGACATCACCCGCTGCACGATGTGGTCGGCGGGCACGTCGTCGGCGAGCGCGTCGTAGCTGAGCACCAACCGGTGCCGCAGGATGTCCGGCGCGATGTCCTGCACGTCCTGCGGCAGCGCGTAGTCACGCCCGCGCAGCAGCGCCAGGGCACGGGTGGCCCGGACCAGACCGAGCGAGGCGCGCGGGCTGGCCCCGTACTGGATCAGTTGCGCGACGTCGGGCATGCCGTGCTCGGCCGGGGCGCGGGTGGCCAGCACCAGCCGGACCGCGTAGTCGACCAGGGCGTTGTGGACGAAGACCTGATCCGCCTTGCGTTGCAGGGCGATCAGCTCCGGGGTGTCGAACACCGCTGTGGGCTCGGGCGCGGCCACGCCCATCCGGTAGACGATCTCCCGTTCCTCAGCGTCGGTCGGGTAGCCCACAACGATCTTCATGAGGAACCGGTCCCGCTGCGCCTCCGGCAGCGGGTAGACGCCCTCCTGCTCGATCGGGTTCTGGGTGGCCATCACCAGGAACGGGTCCGGGACCCGGTGGCTCTCCCCACCGATGGACACCTGCCGCTCGCTCATCACCTCCAGCAGCGCGGACTGCACCTTCGCCGGCGCCCGGTTGATCTCGTCGGCGAGCAGGAAGTTGACGAAGACCGGGCCCAACTCGACGTCGAACTTCTCGCTCGACTGCCGGTAGATCCGGGTGCCCATGATGTCGGCCGGCACCAGATCCGGGGTGAACTGAACCCGGGCGAAGGACCCACCGACGACCTTGGCGAGGGTCTCCACCGCCAGGGTCTTGGCCACCCCGGGCACCCCTTCGAGCAGGCAGTGACCGCGCGCGAGCAGCGCCACGAACATCCGCTCCACCATCCGGTCCTGCCCGACGATCACACGTTTGATCTCGAACAGGCCCTTCTCCAGCAGGCTGGCGTCCTGCGCGGGCGTGGTCACCGGGGCAGGTGCCGCTCCGTTCGGCGTCGGGGCGTCGGGCATGGTCGGCTGGGCCACCGGTCCTCCACAGCGTTTGTCGGTCGTCGCGGCTCGTGCGGTATCAAGACTCGCACGCCTTGCTGAGTGTCGAGGTGGGGAGAAGCCGATTTTGACCGCGCCGTCCCCAGCGGCCGAATCGCACATCGCGGGTATGCGCGGAGCGGCCCGCCGCGTGTACGATTCACCCCGTCGCCGGGCGGCTCCCCCCGTGGTCGCCCGGCGCTCAACCTCTCCATCCCGCAGCCCTAGACTGGCCGGGATGAGCATCCCCTCCCCCGCCGACGAGGCCCTGGTCTGTTCGGCCCGGGGCTGCCGGTCCGCCGCCGTCTGGGCGCTGGAGTGGAACAATCCCCGCCTGCACGACGCCGATCGGCGCAAGACCTGGTTGGCCTGCGCCCAGCACCGGGGCAGCCTCGGCGACTTCCTCGACGCCCGAGGCTTCCTGCGTGCCGTCACTCCGGTGCCCGGATCGCCTACGCTCGACCTGTGAGCGGCGACCCTCCGGCTTCCCCCGGCCCCACCTCCCCGTCCTGGCCGCCCACCCCGGCCACCGCACCACCCGGCGTCGATCCGCCGCCCGGCGCGTTCCCGGCGCCCGGCACGCTCGGCCCGGAGCCCACCGCGCCGGACGTCTCCACGCCCGCGCCGCTGCCGCCGGGCGCGCTCCCGCCCGGTCACCGGCCGGCACCCGCCGCCGACCAGCAAGCGCCCGACCTGCCGCCGCCGGGCCTATTGCCGCCCGAACCCGGGGCACTGCTGACGGCAGCGCCGGGTGGCCGGGGCCCGCTGGAGCCCTGGCCGGACACTGTCAACTGGCAGTCGATCTCCACCGACCTGATCTGGGTGGAGCTGATCCGCCTGGCGATCGTGGTCGCCATCGGGCTGGCGGTGACCGGAGTCGGCTGGGCATTCAGCGGCCACTGGTTGTTCGGGCTGGCCGTGGCCGTCGTGGTGGTGCTCGGCGCGTGGCGGGCTGTCGCGATCGTCCGCGCGGTCCGGGCCTGGGGGTACGCCGAGCGCGAGAACGACCTGCTGGTCCGGCACGGGTTGCTGGTGCGCCGACTCTCCATCGTGCCGTACTCGCGGATGCAGTTCGTCGACGTGAGCGCCGGGCCGTTGGAACGCGCCTTCGACCTGGCCACCGTGCAGTTGCACACGGCGGCGGCGGCGAGCGACGCCCGGGTGCCCGGGCTGCGTCCGGCGGAGGCGTCCCGGCTGCGCGATCGACTCACCGCACTCGGCGAGGACCGGGCGGAAGGGCTGTGAGCGCGAGGAGTGAGCCGGGGTTGCGAGCCCCGCAGTCGCGAACGGAAGACGACCCTGTGAGCGCGAGGAGTGAGCCGGGGTTGCGAGCCCCGCAGTCGCGAACGGAAGGCGACCCTGTGAGCACCCGCGTGGGCAGCCGCCGACCGCACCGAGGGCCGCTGCGATGAGCGACGGGCCCGCCGAGCCGAGCACCGTGCCACCCACCGGCCCGACGCCACCGGGGCCGGTGCTGCCCGCCGGCGCGCCAACCACTGGCGGGCCGCTCGCTGGCGCGGCGCCGCCGGGGTCGGTGCCGCCGGGGGCTCCCGCGCCGTGGCCGGCACCACCGGGCGGCGGCGAGGGCGAACCGCGACAACGACTGCACCCGCTCAGCCCGGTGCTGCACGGCGCCAAGTCCCTGGTCGTGGTGATCGCCGGGCTGTCCTGGTCGACGCTGTCCCGGGTGGGCTTCGGCTGGTTCGCCGCCATGGTGGCGGTGCTGGCGCTCGGCGCGACAGTGCTGTCGGTGATCAGCTGGTACAACACCGGCTACCACGTCGTCGGCCGGGAACTACGGGTGTACGAGGGGCTGCTCTGGCGGCGTACCCGGGCCATCCCGTTGGAACGGTTGCAGGCCGTGGAGGTGGTCCGGCCGCTGCTCGCCCAGCTCACCGGCCTGGCCGAGCTGCGGCTGGAAGTGGTCGGCGGAGGCAAGACCGAGGCGCCACTGGCGTACCTCGGGGTGGCCGACGCGGCAGTGCTGCGCGAGCGTCTGCTGGCGCTGGCCGGGCGGGTGGCGCAGCAGCCCGCGCCCGGCGACGCGGCGACCCCGGTGGCACCGGGAGCGACCGCGCCACCGGCCACCGCGCCCGGCCGGCCACTGCACGCGGTACGCAACCAGAGCCTGCTGGTCAGCCAACTGCTCACCCCGCAGGCGTTCCTGCTCCCCTTCGGTGTGGCCTTCGTCGTGGTGCAGTTCCTCACCGCCGGTTCGTGGTCGTTCGTGGCGGTGGCGAGCACCCTGACCGCGATGGCGGGTGTGCTGCTGCAACCGATCCGCCGGGTCCTCGACGACTGGAACTTCCGGCTGGCCCGCGACGGCGGCACGCTGCGGGTGCACAACGGCCTGCTGGAGACGCGGGCGCAGACAGTGCCGCTGGAGCGGGTGCAGACAGTGCGGGCCACCTGGCCGCTGCTGTGGCGGATGAAGGGCTGGCTGCGGCTACGACTGGAGGTGGCCGGTTACTCCGTGGCGGAGGCCGACGACCGCAACCGGCCGGACCGGCTGCTGCCGGTCGGCGACCTGCCGACGGCGACGATGATCGTCGCCGAGGTGCTTCCCGGGGTACGCCTCGACGCGCTCAACCTGAGCCCGCCGCCGCGCCGGACCCGTTGGCTGCACCCGCTGGGCCGTGCCGCGTTCGGCGCGGGGCTGTTCGAGCGGGTGTTCGCCACCCGCTCCGGGCGGCTCACCCGGCAGTTGGTGATCGTGCCGTACGCCCGGATCCAGAGCGTGCGAGTGGTTCAGGGGCCCATCCAGCGGCGTCTCGGGCTGGCCACCGTGCACGCGGACACCGCTGGTGGCTCCGGCGCCACCGCCCAGGATCGCGACCTGGCGGAGGCCTGGGCCCTGGCAGCCGACCTGACCTCAAGGGCCCACCAAGCCCGCACCCAACCCTGACCCCCACACCACCCCTCCCGGGCCTCCCCGCCTCTCCCCGCGTTGATCATGAAGTTGTTGCCGTGACACGCCGCTTGGGGTCAAG
>NZ_JAKKFD010000007.1 GCF_022229005.1 Micromonospora trifolii | reverse complement strand
GCCCCCGCCAGACACTCGGCTGGGCAACCCCAGCCGAGCGCCTGGACCACCTCATCGCCACCTGACGATTGCACTCACCCCTTGACCCCAAGCCGGCCTGTCGCCCGTCAACCCCATGATCAACCCGCCCTGTGCTGGGCGGGACGGGGTCTGGCCCCGGGGGTTAGTGGAAGAAGTGGCGGGTTCCGGTCAGATACATCGTTACGTTGGCCTTCTTGGCCGCTTCGATGACCTCTTCGTCGCGGATGGAGCCACCGGGCTGCACGATTGCGCGGACCCCGGCGTCGATGAGGATCTGCGGGCCGTCGGCGAACGGGAAGAACGCGTCCGAGGCGGCGACCGAGCCGCGGGCCCGGTCGGCGCCGGCGCGGCTGACCGCGAGCTGCGCCGAGTCGACCCGGTTGACCTGACCCATGCCCACGCCGACGGTGGCGCCGTCCTTGGCGAGCAGGATCGCGTTGCTCTTCACCGCGCGGACCGCCCGCCAGGCAAACGCGAGGTCCCGCAGCAGTTCCTCGTCGGCGGCCTCGCCGGTCGCCAACTGCCAGTTGGCCGGGTCGTCGCCGGTGGCGTTCACCCGGTCGGCGACCTGGGCCAGCACGCCACCGGTCACCTGCCGCAACTCCACCAGCGCCGGCTTCCAGGCCGGTGCCCGCAGCAGACGGATGTTCTTCTTGCCCTGCAACACCTCGACCGCGCCCTCGTCGAAGCCGGGGGCGACCACCACCTCGGTGAAGATCTCGGCGACCTGCCGGGCCAGCTCGACCGAGACCGACCGGTTGACAGCGATGACGCCGCCGTACGCCGACACCGGGTCGCAGGCGTGCGCCCTGCGGTGGGCCTCGGCGACGTCCGCGCCGACAGCGATGCCGCACGGGTTGGCGTGCTTGATGATCGCCACCGCCGGCTGGTCGGCGAAGTCGTTCGCGGCCCGCCAGGCGGCGTCGGCGTCGACGTAGTTGTTGTACGACATCTCCTTGCCGTGCAGCTGCTCGGCCTGGGCCAGCCCGGCCGGGGCGTCCGGGTCGGTGTAGAGCGCGGCGGGCTGGTGCGGGTTCTCGCCGTAGCGCAGCGCTGCGGATTTGCGCAGCGCCAGCCCCGCGAACTGCGGCCACCAGTCGTCGGCGGGCGCCAGCTCCTGGGCGCACCACTGGGCCACAGCCACGTCGTACTCGGCGATGTCGGCGAACGCCCGGGCGGCCAGCGCGCGACGCTGGGCCAGCGTGAAGCCACCCTCGCCGAGCGCGCCGAGCAGGGCCGGGTAACCGGCCGGGTCGGTGAGCACGGCGACCGAGGCGTGGTTCTTGGCGGCGGCCCGCACCATCGCCGGGCCACCGATGTCGATCTGCTCCACGCACTCCTCGACGCCGGCGCCGGAGGCGACGGTGGCCTGGAACGGGTAGAGGTTGGAGACCAGCAGGTCGAACGCCGCCACGCCCAGCTCGTCGAGCTGTGTCACGTGCGTGTCCTTGCGCAGGTCCGCGAGGAGGCCCGCGTGCACCTTCGGGTGCAGGGTCTTCACCCGGCCGTCGAGAACCTCGGGGAACCCGGTCACCGTCTCCACCGGCGTCACCGGCACCCCGGCGGCGGCGATGGTGCCCGCCGTGCTGCCGGTGGACACGATCTCCACACCGGCCGCGTGCAGGGCCTGAGCCAGCTCGACCAGCCCGGTCTTGTCGTAGACGCTGACCAGCGCCCGCCTGATCGGGCGGCGCCCGTCCTGAGTGGGACTCACGGAACCGTGACCTTCCTTCCGGTGATGGTCCAGCCTTCGCGGACCAGCCGACCGACCTGCTCGACGAGCTGGCGTCGCTCGGCTTCCTTGATGCGCTCGGTGAGCGTGTCGACGTCGTCGTCGTCCAGCACCGGCACCGCTACCTGCGCGACGATCGGCCCGGTGTCCATGCCGGCGTCGACGAAGAAGAGGGTGGCTCCGGTGAGCTTCACGCCGTAGGCGAGGGCGTCACGCGGGCCGTGGATGCCGGGGAATGCCGGCAGCAGCGTGTTGTGGGTGTTCAGGTAGCGGTCGCCGAAGGCGGCGAGGAAGTGCGGGCCGACCAGCTTGAGGAAACCTGCGGAGATGACCAGGTCGGGCTGGTGCTTCGCGACGTGCGCGGTGAGCGCGCGGTCCCAGTCTTCCCGGGTGTCGTGATCGCGGACCCGCTCGACGAAGGTCGGCACCCCCGCCGCGTCGGCCCGGTCCAGGCCCGCGATGCCGTCGCGGTCCGCGCCGACCGCGACGACCTGAGCGCCGTACGCAGGGTCGGCGGCGGCATCCAGCAGCGACTGAAGGTTGCTCCCGGAGCCGGAGATGAGGACGACGATGCGGGCGACAGGCGCGGGCTCGGTCACCGGGTCACCCTATCGGGCAGGTCAGGGACGCCCTTCGACTGGGCGGTACGCCGATCTTCGACGGCGCCGACGTGCGTCGACCCGGTACGCTGCCGCTCGCTCGGGCCGAACGCCGCACCGGCCCACACACCGCCCCTGATCCGGCACACGAAGCGGTCGACAAGGGCCTGTTTGCCTGCTTTGGGAGACATGTCGTCCTGTTGCTGTACTGGGCTTTGGGAGGACTGACCGCGATCATGGATGGAAACAAAGAGCACCAACTGACGGAACCAGTCCAAGGAGCTTCTCGAATGCAGCCCGGTAACCCCGGTCAGGACCCGTACGGCCAGCAGCCCAACCAGGACCCGACCGCTCCCCAGCCGCCGGCCGCCCCGTACGGCCAGCAGCCCACCTCCGGCCAGCCGTACGGCCAGCAGCCGCAGGACCCGTACGCCGCGCCGCAGGCGCCGTACGGTCAGCAGCCCACCTCGGGGCAGCCGTACGGTCAGCAGCCGCCGTACCAGGACCCGTACGCGCAGCAGCAGCCGCCGTACGGCGCCGGCCCGACGTACCCGAACGCCGGGTACCCGCAGGCGCAGGGGCAGAACAACACCCTCGGCCTGGTGTCGATGATCCTCGGTATCGCGTCGATCCCGCTGATCTGCTGCCTGTACCTGGGCATCCCGGTCGGCATCGCTGGCATCGTGACCGGCTACCTCGCCAAGCAGAAGGTGGCCCAGGGCCAGGCCAACAACGCCGGCCAGGCCAAGGCCGGTCTGATCTGCGGCGCGGTCGGCGTCGGGCTGGGCATCCTGCTGCTCATCCTGAGCGTCGTGGCGCAGGTCAACCTGCCCACCCAGCCCTGACAGGCTCGGATTCGACGGGGCGCTCCGGGGTTTCCCGGGGCGCCCCGCGCTCGTCTACTGCGCGGGGCCTCGGGTCAGCGCCCGGGTGGCGGCGGCGCCGAGCAGCGCGCCGACCGCTATGACACCGGCCGCCACCGCCCCGACCTGCCAACCCACCGGCCCGACCTGGGCCAGCCGACCGGCGCCGAGCGGCCCGCCGGAGACCGCCGCGGCCGCACCCAGCACCACACCGGCGACTGGCCCGGCCAGCGCCGCCGGCGCCAGCAACTCGGCCCAGCGCTGCGCAGCCCGCTCCGGCCCGGCGAGTCGGGCCACCCGCCGGGCGAGCAGCCAACCGGCGACCATCCCGGCCAGCACCGGCACCGCGAGCAGTAGGGCGCCGAAGCCGTCCACCGGGCCGCGCGGCAGGCCAGCGAGCAGCGGCACGGCCGGCAGCGCGCCGACCGACACCTCGCTGGTGCGGACCGCGGTGTCGGTCCCGACCGCGAAGCCCGGCCCGAGCAGGTAACTGGTCGACCAGACCGCCGCGTTGGGCGCGTACGCGACGCTGACCAGTGTGATGCCGGCCTGCCCGGCGACCCCGGTCCGGTACGCCCCGATCATGTCGGCAGCGTCGCCGCCGCCGGTGGCCACCGCCAGGCCGGCCGCGCCCGCGCCCGCGCCGAGCAGCAGCAGCCCGGCCACCAGACCGGTACGAACGCCGTCACGCACCGGGCCCGGCAGTCGGGTGACGAGCAGCCGGGTCACCGCGGTGATCCGGACCGCGCCGACCAGCGCGGCGAGTGTGCCGACCGCCGCGAACGTGCCACCCGCCCGGATCACTGACACCTCCGGCCCACCGGTGCCGACCAGCACCGCCGCGAGCGCGCCGAGCAGCGCGTACGCGATGCCGACCGCGACCGCGGCGAGCAGCGCCCGGCGCGGCGAGCGGGTGTCGCGAGCACCGATCGCGCGGCTGACGTGCACACCGGCGCGGGTCAGCCGCCAGAGCGCGAGCACTGTCAGCGCCAGCGGGGCGAGCCCGAGCGGCCCGGACTCGGTGTGCAGCGGCACGCCGTGCCCCAGCAACCAGCCGGCCAGCGTGGTGCGCAGGGTGCCGGTGAGGGTCGTGGAATCCGCGCCGAGCTGCACCAGGCCGAGCACGATGGCGACCGGCAGGTACGAGGTGAGGGCGGCCCAGCAGGCGGCCACCCCGGCGGCGACGGCCAACGGCGCCCGCCCGCGCGGCGACCCGCCCGCGCGGGGCGCGGGCACCCGCCGGGCCGGTGCGGCACGGTCGACCGGCCGGTCGTCGGCGCGCACACCGCCGGAACGGCTGGGACGGTCAGGGGTGACGGGGGACATCCGCTCTACTCTGGCACGTCGCGCGGGCGGTGGCAGTCCGTTAACCCCTCCTAAGGTCGGCGAGTTCACCGAACCGACGTCCTGCCCACCCGGGCCGGTCTAGCCTCGGCCGTGAGGGGGCGCGAGTCGCCGCCACCCGGGACGGGCTCGCCGGTCGCGGTCCGGACCGGCTCGTCGCCCATGACCGCTCGGAGGACGCTGTGACGACGCCATACCCGCCTCCCCCACCACCACCGGCCCAGGGACGCGACCGCACCACCCTCTGGGGCGTGCTGGGCATCGTGCTGGGGCTGATCTGCTGCGGCATCTTCGGCATCGTCTTCGGTTACCTGTCCATCCGCGACGCCCGGCGGTACGGGCAGTCGCCGCTGCTCGGTTACCTCGCCATCGCGTTCGGCGTGATCAACATCATCGGCGGGGCGATCTTGCGCTCGACCGGCAACTACCCGTTCTGGAACAACGACTGACCAGCGCGGAGCGCGCGTACGCCGAAGGGGGTCGACCGTGATCGGTCGACCCCCTTCGGCTTGCCTGACCGGCTCAGTTGCCGGACATGATCTCCCGCATCAGCTTTGCCGTCTCGGTCGGCGTCTTGCCGACCTTGACGCCGACGGCCTCCAGCGCCGCCTGCTTCGCCTCGGCGGTGCCGGCCGAACCGGAGATGATCGCCCCGGCGTGACCCATGGTCTTGCCGGGCGGAGCGGTGAAGCCGGCGATGTAGCCGACCACCGGCTTGGTGACGTTGGCCTTGATGAACTCGGCGGCCCGCTCCTCGGCGTCGCCACCGATTTCACCGATCATGACGATGGCGTCGGTCTCCGGGTCGGCCTCGAACGCCGCGAGGGCGTCGATGTGGGTGGTCCCGATGATCGGGTCACCGCCGATGCCGACGCAGGTGGAGAAACCGATGTCGCGCAGCTCGTACATCATCTGGTAGGTCAGCGTGCCGCTCTTGCTGACCAGGCCGATCCGGCCGGAGCCGGTGATGTCGGCCGGGATGATGCCGGCGTTGGACGCGCCCGGCGAGGCGATGCCCGGGCAGTTCGGCCCGACGATCCGGGTCCGCTCACCCTGCGCCACGTTGTAGGCCCAGAACGACGCGGTGTCGTGCACCGGGACGCCCTCGGTGATCACCACGGCCAGGCCGATCGCGGCGTCGATCGCCTCGACCACTGCGGCCTTGGTGAACTGCGGCGGCACGAAGATGACCGTGACGTCGGCCCCGGTCTCGGCCATCGCGTCCGCGACGGACGCGAAGACCGGCAGCTCGGTGCCGTCGAAGTCGACAGTCTGGCCCGCCTTGCGCGGGTTGACGCCACCCACCACGTTGGTGCCGGCGGCCAGCATCCGCCGGGTGTGCTTGGAACCCTCGGAACCGGTCATCCCCTGGACGATGACCTTCGAGTCCTTGGTCAGCCAGATAGCCATGATCAGACCCCCGCAGCTGCCAGCTCGGCGGCCCGCTCGGCCGCACCGTCCATGGTGTCCACCCGCTGCACGAGCGGGTTGTTCGCGCTGTCCAGGATCGCCCGGCCAGCTTCGGCGTTGTTGCCGTCGAGGCGGACGACGAGCGGCTTGGTGACCTGCTCGCCGCGCTGCTCCAGCAGGGCCAGCGCCTGGATGATGCCGTTGGCGACCTCGTCGCAGGCGGTGATGCCGCCGAAGACGTTGACGAAGACGCTCTTCACGGCCGGGTCGGAGAGCACGATCTCCAGCCCGTTCGCCATCACCGCGGCGCTCGCGCCGCCGCCGATGTCGAGGAAGTTGGCCGGCTTGACGTTGCCGTGCCGCTCACCGGCGTACGCGACCACGTCGAGGGTCGACATGACCAGACCCGCGCCGTTGCCGATGATGCCGACCTCGCCGTCGAGCTTGACGTAGTTGAGGTCCTTGGCCTTGGCGGCCTGCTCCAGCGGGTCCACAGCGGCCTGGTCGACCAGCGCCTCGTGGTCCGGGTGCCGGAACGCCGCGTTCTCGTCCAGGCTGATCTTGGCGTCGAGCAGCAGCATCCGGCCGTCGCCGTTCTTGGCGAGCGGGTTGACCTCGACCAGGGTCGCGTCCTCGGCGACGAACGCCTGCCACAGGCCGACGGCGATCTCGAC
This sequence comes from Micromonospora trifolii, assembly GCF_022229005.1. Lineage (GTDB taxonomy): Bacteria > Actinomycetota > Actinomycetes > Mycobacteriales > Micromonosporaceae > Micromonospora > Micromonospora trifolii. The sequence goes on along the minus strand of NZ_JAKKFD010000007.1, from coordinate 22,175 downwards.
CACCTGGTCGGCGACCTCGGCCGGGAAGCCTGCGGCGGTCACGATCTCGCGGGCCTTGGCCTCGTCCACGCCCTTCACGGCGTCGATCGGGGCCTTCACGACCTTGTCGGGGGTCTCGGCGGCGACCTGCTCGATGTCCATGCCGCCGGCGACGCTGGCGATGCAGAGGAAGGTGCGGTTCGCCCGGTCGAGCAGGTACGAGAAGTAGTACTCCTCGGCCACGTCCGCGGTCACCGTGATCATGACCTTGTGGACGGTGTGACCCTTGATGTCCATGCCGAGGATGTCGGTGGCCCGAGCCACCGCCTCATCCGGGCCCTCGGCCAGCTTGACGCCGCCGGCCTTACCTCGGCCGCCGACCTTTACCTGCGCTTTGACGACCACACGGCCGCCAAGGCGTTCGGCGATCGCGCGGGCCTCTTCCGGGGTAGTGGCGACGCCGCCGGCCAGCACGGGCAAGCCGTGCCGCTCGAACAGGTCCCGCCCCTGGTACTCGTACAGGTCCACGATTGCGCGTCCCGTCCCGTCTCCGCGGCGCGCCGTCGCGCCGCCACCAGCGTTCAGAAAACAGTTTGACGCCTGTCATCAGTTGAAACAGGCCATTGGCCGCAGCCTAGCGAGGCCGGCACCACCGGCAACCGAGCGGGTGCACGGTGTGCGGTAATGCACAACCGGACATCAGGTGTGGCCGGTTTCCGGCCATGACTCGGGTGGCATCCACCGTCCGGGCGATGTTGTCCGGCTTGCGTAACCCTGCCGTGGGGGCGTCGTTGAGTCAGATGTCGGAGCGCTGAACAGCGCAAAGACGGGATACGGCCGATGCCCTGTCGGTCGAGGGGTGGCGGCGGGGCATCGTGCATAGAGGGGCCGGACGTGTGAGGGGTGCGTCCGGCCCCTCCCCCGTGCCCAAAATCCGGTGACGCAGCAGATCGGCGTGCCTCAGGAAACCGGCTGGGCCACGTTCTGTCGAACCCACTCGACAATCGCCTGGGTGGTGGCGCCCGGCGTGAAGATCTTCGCGACGCCCAGCTTCTCCAACTCGGGAATGTCGCCGTTCGGAATGATGCCGCCACCGAACACGACGATGTCGCGGGCGTCCCGCTCACCGAGCAGTTCCAGCACCCGCCGGAAGAGCGTCATGTGCGCGCCGGAGAGCACGGACAGGCCGACAGCGTCGGCGTCCTCCTGGATGGCGGTCTCCACGATCTGCTCGGGGGTCTGGTGCAGGCCGGTGTAGACGACCTCCATCCCGGCGTCCCGCAGGGCGCGCGCGACGACCTTCGCGCCCCGGTCGTGGCCGTCCAGGCCGGGCTTGGCGACGACGACCCGAATCCGAGAGCTCATCAGCGCACACCTTTCACCGGCTTGACCGCCTTCACCTTAACGAACGGTAACCCGGCGGGCCCCGCCCGGGAAATCCGGGCCCTGCCACCGACAGTTACCCGGCGTGTCCACGTGGCAACCCGGAGAATTCTGGCCCACCCCCGTCCCGACCCTGCCGCCGCCGCGTCGCTGGCAGGGCCGGGGACACATCCCGGCGTCGTCCGGAGTCAAGCCGGACGACTCCGCCGGAACGGTCACGCTCGGCGACGAACGGGCAGCGACGGGGGCACCGTTCGGCGTCGCGATGCATGACAATCGTGGACGCAAACGGACAGATCGACACGCCAATTTTTCGGTCTAGCTTGTGACTCGCCTGGCTGTTGGCTAACGTGTCCACGGTTGTCATCAGGTCCATGGACGGGTGACGACGCGGTCAGCGGACGTTTCACTGGAGCCTCAGGGGACGCCCACCGGCCGCTTCGGAACCCCGACAACGGAGGGTGTGCGTGCGCCAGCGCCTGTCGTCTGAGCCCGATCGATATCGCGGTCGCCGCCGCGTACCCACCCCACCCCGCAGCCGTTACGCCGCTGTCGTCACCACCGCGTTCGTCGGTGCCGGCATCGTGGCCCTCGGCGCGAGCGCCCTGCCGGATGCCAAGGACGTCAGCCCGACGGTCCTCGACGAGCTCAAGCAGGCGTCGGTCACCAGCCAGGACGCCGCGGCCCGTTCGGAGAACGCCGACCGCGCCTCCCGGGACAGCCGCAGCAAGGACAGCGCCGAGCCCGAGGTCTGGCTGCTGCCGCTGCAGGGCTACGACTTCAACTCCCCGTACGGGATGCGCTGGGGCAAGCTGCACACCGGCGTGGACCTGGTCGCCGGCGAGGGCACGCCCTACGTGGCGATCCACGACGGGTTGGTCACCAAGGCCGGCTGGTTCGGCGGGTACGGCAACGCGGTGATCGTCCAGCACGCCGACGGCAGCGAGGCCATCTACGGCCACTCCTCCGCTGTGAGCGTCAAGGAAGGCCAGCAGATCAAGGCGGGCGACCAGCTCGGCCTCGTGGGTCAGACCGGCCACGCGTACGGCACCCACCTGCACCTGGAGATCCATGTCAAGGGGCAGCCGATCGACCCGGTGCCGTTCCTCCAGGAGCGCGGAGTGGACATCAAGCTGCAAGTCGAGGCAATCTACAGCGAGGTAGCCGCCGGCTGACGCTGTGTCACGACCGTTGACCGCCCGGATCTGTCGATCCGGGCGGTTTTGCGTCAGCCGGTTCTGGCGGATGTATCCCCTGTCACAGCGTCGACTGTGACCCACGGCACCCAGCAACATGATCACTTTTCCGGATGTAGCGCCGCACAGCGGGTCATATCCGGGCACCCGACCGTCAGCTCTTCGTCCGAGGGTTCGGTCCCCGCGCCTGCCCCTTCTCGGTCCGACACCAGTATTTCGAGGTCAAGTGCCCCTCGACTGTGAAGGTCCGCCGTGCAGGAAGACAGCCCCGTCCAGAACGAGAACACCCCCGACACCACCCAGACCGCGCCGCCGCGGCGCACCGGCCGGCGGAACCGCCTCATCGTGCTCGGGGCCGCTGCCCTGGTGGCCCTCGGCCTCGGTGGGGTCGCCGTCGCCACCAGCGGCACCGACCACCCGGCACCCGCCGCCGTCTCCCTCGACGCCCAGGCCCGAGCCGACAGCGCGAGCCGGGCCGACCGCTCGGTCCGTGAGTCGAGCACCCCGGTCACCCCCTCGCTGAGCCCGACACCCAGCCCGTCGGCGGTCAGCGCCAGCCCGACCCCCGCGAAGACCGCCGCCGCGAAGGCCAAGCCGAAGCCGAAGAAGACCACCAAGCCCACACCCGCCTGGGTCGACCCGATGCCGGGCGCGGCGGTCACGTCCTGCTACGGGCAGCGCTGGGGCACTCTGCACGCCGGTATCGACCTGGCGCTGCCCTCCGGTACGCCGATCCACGCCGCGGCAGCCGGCACCGTGACCCAGGCCGGCGATGCCTCCGACGGGTACGGCAACTCGGTCTTCATCGACCACGGCAACGGATACCTGACCCACTACGCCCACCAGAGTCGCATCGCGGTCACCGTCGGCCAGAAGGTGAAGGCCGGTCAGGTCATCGGCTACGAGGGCGCCACCGGCGATGCCACCGGCCCGCACCTGCACTTCGAGGTGCACCAGGGCATGTGGAACCAGATCGACCCGGCCCCGTTCATGCGGGCCCGTGGCGTCGATCTGGGCTGCTGAGGCGACGCGCCCCACGCCCCCACGCCCCGACGCCCCTCCGCCCCGCCGATCTTGCACTTTCTGCCCCGACAAAACAGGCATAACCGCCCATGCCGGCGACCGAAAGTGCAAGATCGGCGGGGTGGGCCCGCCCGGGCGCGACGGGGTCAGAGCTTGTCGACCGGGGCGTGCCGGAGCACCAGCCACATGGTCTGGTCGCCGAAGTCGATCTGCGCGCGGGCACCCGGGCCGTGCCCCTCGACCGCGAGCACCCGCCCCAACCCGTACCGCTGATGGTTGACCCGGTCGCCCGCGGACACCTTCGGCCCCTGCGGCAGCTCGCTGGCAGTGGTCAGCCGGCTGGCGTCCACGCCGAGCCGCTGCGCCAACTGGGCCGCCTTCGGCGTACCCCCGGTGAAGTTGCCACGCGCGCCGGGCGCGCGGTCCGCGCGGCCACCGACGCCGCCGCCCCCGCCGGCCCACGAGGTGTACGACCCCTCGGTGCGCTCCCAGTGCACCAACTCGGTCGGCAGCTCCTCCAGGAAGCGCGACGGCGGGTTGTAGGACGGCTGCCCCCAGGCCGAGCGGGTGACCGCCCGGGACAGGTAGAGCCGCTGTCGGGCACGGGTGATGCCGACGTACGCCAGTCGGCGCTCCTCCTCCAACTCGCGGGTGTCACCCAGCGAGCGCAGGTGCGGGAAGACGCCGTCCTCCAACCCGGTCAGGAAGACCACAGGGAATTCCAGCCCCTTGGCGGTGTGCAGCGTCATCAGGGTGACCACGCCCTGGTGGTCGGGGTCGTCGGAGGGGATCTGGTCGGCGTCGGCGACCAGCGCCACCTGCTCCAGGAAGCCGGCCAGTGTGGCCCGCTCGCCCTCCTCGCCCAGCGCCTCGATCCGCTCGGTGTACTCGCGGGCGACGCTGACCAACTCCTGGAGGTTGTCCACCCGGCCGGCGTCCTGCGGGTCCAGGCTCTCCTCCAGCTCGGTGAGGTAGCCGGAGCGGGTCAGCAGCGCCTCCAGCACCTCCTCCGGGGTGCCGGTCTCGGCCAGCTCACGGGCGCCGTCGAGCAGCGCCACGAAGTCGGCGATGCCGTTGGCCGCCCGGCTGGAGATGCCCGGCGCCTCCCGGGCCCGGCGCAGCGCCGCGCCGAAGGAGATCCGGTCGCGGCTGGAGAGCGCCTCGACACACGCCTCGGCGCGGTCGCCGATCCCCCGGCGTGGGGTGTTGAGCACCCGCCGCAGGCTCACCGTGTCGTCGTCGTTGACCACCGAACGCAGGTACGCGAGGGCGTCGCGGACCTCCTTGCGCTCGTAGAAGCGCACCCCGCCGACCACCTTGTAGGGCAGGCCGACCCGGATGAACACCTCCTCGAAGACGCGGGACTGGGCGTTGGTGCGGTAGAAGACGGCGACGTCGCCGGGGCGGGTCTCGTCGGCGTCGACCAGCCGGTCGATCTCCCGAGCCGCCCAGTCGGCCTCGGCGTGCTCGGTGTCGGCCACGTAGCCGACGATCTGCTCGCCGGCGCCGGCCTCGCTCCACAGCCGCTTGGGCTTGCGGGAGGTGTTGCGGTCGATCACCGCGTTGGCAGCGTTGAGGATGGTCTGGGTGGAACGGTAGTTCTGCTCCAGCAGGATCGTCCGCGCGTCGGTGAAGTCCCGTTCGAACTCCAGGATGTTGCGGATCGTCGCACCCCGGAACGCGTAGATCGACTGGTCGGCGTCGCCGACCACGCACAGCTCGGCGGGCTCCAGCCCGTCGGTGCCGGAGACCAGCTCCTTGATCAGCACGTACTGGGCGTGGTTGGTGTCCTGGTATTCGTCCACCAGCACGTGCCGGAACCGCCGGCGATAGCTCTCCGCGACGTGCGGGTGGGACTGGAGCAGGTGCACCGTGGTCATGATCAGGTCGTCGAAGTCCAGTGCGTGCGCCTCACGCAGCCGACGCTGGTAGAGCGTGTACGCCTCGGCCAGCGCCCGCTCGTTGGGCCCGGTGGCCCGCGCCGCGAACTGCTCCGGGTCGACCAGCTCGTTCTTGAGGTTGGAGACCTGGGCCGCCAGCCCACGTGCCGGGTAGCGCTTCGGGTCGAGATCCAGCTCGCGGGTCACCAACTGCATCAGCCGGCGGGAGTCGTCCGCGTCATAGATCGAGAACGTCGACTTGAGGCCGGCGTGCTCGTGCTCGGCACGCAGGATCCGCACGCAGGCCGAGTGGAACGTCGACACCCACATCAGGCGGGCCCGGGGGCCCACCAGCGCGGCGACGCGCTCCTTCATCTCACCGGCGGCCTTGTTGGTGAAGGTGATCGCGATGATCTCACCGGGGTGCACGTCCCGGGCGGCGAGCAGGTAGGCGATCCGGTGCGCGAGCACCCGGGTCTTGCCGGACCCGGCGCCGGCAACGATCAGCAGCGGCGAGCCGGCATGACTGACGGCGTCGCGCTGCGGCCCGTTCAGCCCGGCGAGCAGCTGCTGCGGATCAAGGCGCGCGGCGGCCGCCGCGGGTCGGTGCGGGCGGGCCGGCGCGGACTCCGGCGCAGGCGGGGACGCGGGAATGTCGAAGAGAGGATGCATCGCCCGACAAGTCTATGCCGCAGGCCGGACACTGCGCCTCTGGCGCTCGGCAGCTCGTGCCCGACGGCGCGCACCACCACCCCGTACGCCCACCGGCGGGAAAGGTGCCCTTCGCGACGCGGAATGCTTGCGCACCCGGCAACGACGTGGGCATACTCGACGGCGTGATCGTTGCGCGCTTCTACTTTTACTATGGCACCGGGAGTCCGGCTGCCGTAGGTCGCGCCTGATCGATTCAGACCTGCTAAAGCCCCGGGCTCCTGGAGTCCGGGGCTTTTTCCGTCCCAGGTTCCGGGCACCGGGCACCACAGTGCGAGAGGTACCCGATGATGACAGACGTGATGGAGCAGAGCGGCAGCCCGATCCGGCCGGGGCAGCCCGCCAAGCAGGGGGCTGAGCCGGCGGTGGCCACACCACCGGCGGGTACGGACGCCGAGCCGGCCGAGCAGCAGACCGGCACCCCGGAGCCGTCCGCCTCAGCGCGGATCGTGCAGATCAGGGAACGGATCGACGAGATCGACCACGCGTTGATCACGCTCTGGCAGGAGCGGGCCGCGTTGTCCCAGGAGGTCGGTGTGACCCGGATGGCGTCCGGTGGGACCCGCCTGGTGCTCTCCCGGGAACGGGAGATCCTGGAGCGGTTCCGGGTCGCGCTCGGCGCCGACGGCACCCAGTTGGCCCTGCTGCTGCTCCGCGCGGGCCGCGGCCCGTTGTGAGCCGCCGCAGCCCGCGCTGACCCGGGCCACGGCCACCTGGTGAGCCACCCCGCCCGCCGTGGGCGACACGGCCTGCTGACACCGCGGGGGCTACCGGGCGCGCGCGGCCGGCCCCGACTCAGGAACAGACGAAACCGCCTGCCGTCGTCGTGGCGACGGCGGCAGGCGGTTTCGGTGACTCACACCTCGTGGGTGGCGACGATCTCGCGCTTCTCCGCGAAGTGGCAGGCGCTCGGGTGGTCCGAGTCCCGACGGATCTCCAGCAGCGGGACCTGCTCGGCGCAGACGTCCTGCGCCTTCCAGCAGCGGGTCCGGAACCGGCAGCCCGAGGGCGGGCTGATCGGCGACGGCACGTCACCCGTGAGCCGGATGATCGTCTTGTTGTTCCGCTGGGTCGGGTCCGGCACCGGCACCGCGGAGAGCAGTGCCTGGGTGTACGGGTGGGTCGGTCGCTCGTAGATCTCGTCCTCGGTGCCGATCTCGACGATCTTGCCGAGGTACATCACAGCGACCCGGTCCGAGAGGTGGCGGACCACCGACAGGTCGTGCGCGATGAAGACGTACGAGAGGCCGAACTCGCTCTGCAACTGCTCCAGCAGGTTCATGACCTGGGCCTGGATGGAGACATCCAGCGCCGACACCGGCTCGTCGCAGACGATGATCTCGGGCCGCAGCGCGAGCGCGCGGGCGATGCCGATGCGCTGACGCTGACCGCCGGAGAACTGGTGCGGGTACCTGTTGATGTGCTCCGGGTTGAGCCCGACCAGGTCGAGCAGCTCGCGGACCTTGGCCCGACGGCTGCCCTTCGGCGCCACCTCCGGGTGGATCTCGAACGGCTCACCGAGCAGGTCACCGACGGTCATCCGCGGGTTCAGCGAGGTGTACGGGTCCTGCATGACCAGCTGGATCTGCCGGCGCAGACGCCGCAGCGCCCCACCGGACAGCTTGGAGATGTCCTGGCCCTTGTAGACCACGTTGCCTGCGGTCGGCTTCTCCAGGTTCATCAGCACCCGGGCGAGCGTCGACTTGCCGCAGCCGGACTCGCCGACCACACCGAGCGTCTCACCGGCGCGCAGTCCGAACGAGACCCCGTCGACCGCCTTGACCTGGCCGACGGTCTTCTTGAACACCACACCCTGGGTGACGGGGTAGTGCTTGACCAGGTCATTGACCTCGAGGATGTTCTCAGACACGGTTCACCAGCTCCTCGGCGAAGTGGCAGGCGCTGGCCCGGGCGGGGCCGACCTGCAGCAGCGGCGGGACCTTCTCCCGGCACACCGGCTGAGCCATCGGGCACCGCGGGTTGAACGGGCAGCCCGGCGGGATGTTCATCAGGTTCGGCGGGAGGCCCTTGATCGTCCGGAGCTGCTGCCCCTTCTCGTCGAGACGCGGGATCGAGTCGATCAGACCCAGCGTGTACGGGTGCGCCGGCTTGGCGTACAGCTCGTACACGTCGGCTTCCTCGACGATCCGGCCCGCGTACATGACAGCGATCCGGTCCGCGACGTCGGCGACCACGCCGAGGTCGTGGGTGATCAGGATCATGCCCATCTGCCGCTCGCGCTGAAGCTCGGCCAACAGGTCCATGATCTGGGCCTGCACCGTCACGTCGAGGGCGGTGGTCGGCTCGTCCGCGATCAGCACCTCAGGGTCGAGCGCCAGCGACATCGCGATCATCGCGCGCTGCCGCATACCGCCGGAGAACTGGTGCGGGTAGTTGTTGAACCGGCCCTTGGCGTTCGGGATCTTGACCTGGTCGAGCATGTCGATCGCGCGCTTCTTGGCCTCCGCGCGGCCCATGCCCCGCCGGACCCGGAACTGCTCTGCGATCTGGAACCCGACGGTGAAGACGGGGTTCAGCGCGGAGAGCGCGTCCTGGAAGATCATCGCGATGCCCTCGCCGCGAATGCGGCGGCGCTCCTCGTCGGACATGCGGAGCATGTCCTTGCCGTGGAAGCGGACCTGCCCACCGGTCACGAAGCCGGGCGGCGTGTCGAGGATGCCCATGATGGTCTGCGCGGTGACGCTCTTACCGGAGCCGGACTCGCCGAGCACGGCGAGGGTCTCCCCCGCGTCGACGTGGTACGTGACCCCGTTGATGACCTTTGCGACGCCGTCCCGGGTGCGGAACTCCACCCGCAGGTCGTCGACCTCGAGCAGGCGGCCGGAGGGACGCCCGGATCCGCCGGGTCCCGGCGCTGACTGCTCGGACACGAGAATGTCGGACAACTGGATCTCCCCTAGCGGAGTTTCGGATCGAGGGCCTCGCGGACCGACTCACCGAGCATCACGAAGCTCAGCACTGCGGTGACGAGGAACGCGGCGGGGAAGAACACCAGCCCCGGCGCGACCCGGACGAACTGCTGCCCATCACTGATCATGATGCCCCAGGACACCACCGGCGACTTCAGACCAACGCCCAGGAACGACAGGGTGGCCTCGGCGCCGATGAACGAGCCGACCATGATCGTGCCGTAGACCAGCAGCGGGGCCAGGCAGTTCGGCAGCAGGTGCTTGAGGATGATCCGGCCGGTGCCGGCACCCAGCGCGCGGGCCGCCACGATGTAGTCGGCCTCCTTGGTGGCGAGCACCGAGGAGCGCATCAGCCGCATCACGACCGGCCAGCTCAGCACGATCAGGGAGGCGGTCACCAGGCCCATGATCTGGGCCTTGCTGTTGCCGGCGCCCGACCCGTTGAAGGTGGTCAGGATGACGATCGCGCCGAGCACGAACGGCAGACCGAAGAAGACGTCGGCGATCCGGCTGAGCAGCGCGTCCACCCAGCCACCGCGGTAACCGGAGATGATGCCCATGGTTCCACCGATGAGCAGGGTGCCCATTACGGAGAGCACGGCGACCACGATGGAGGCCCGTGCGCCGTAGATGACCCGGGCGTAGACGTCACGACCCTGCACGTCGTAGCCGAACCAGCCATTGGCGGACGGCTTGTCGAGGCTGCGGGACAGCGAGCCGTTGACCGCGTCGCCCGGGGCGAACAGCGCCGGGAAGGCCGCCATCAACAGGAAGATCACGATCAGCGTGGCCGAGATCCAGAACAGCGGCTTGCGTCGCAGGTCCCGCCACGCGTCGCCGAGCAGGCCGCGCGGCTTGTCGTTGCTCTGCGGCTGGCCCGCGGTGGCGGGAGCGGCGGAGTCGGTGGGGTGTGCGCCAGGGGTGCTGACGACCGATGCGGTACTCGGGTCACTCATAACGGATCCTCGGGTCCAGGGCGGCGTAGAGCAGGTCAACCAGCAGGTTCATCACGAGATAGACCAGCACCAGGACGACCACGATGCCTACCACCGTGGCGCTTTCCTTGGTGATGATCGCCCGGAAGACCTGGCGGCCGATTCCGTTGATGCCGAAGATTCCCTCGGTGACGATCGCGCCACCCATCAGGGCGCCGAGGTCGGTGCCGAGCAGGGTCACCACCGGGATGAGCGAGTTGCGCAGCAGATGCACACCCACCACCCGGCGCATGGGCAGGCCCTTGGCGATGGCGGTACGCACGTAGTCAGCGCGACGGTTCTCCGCGATGCTCGTTCTCGCCACCCGGGCGATGTAGGCCACTGACGCACTGCCGAGCACGAAGCCGGGCACGATCAGCTCGGACCACCGCATCTCGGAGGAGACGGTCGGCTTGATGATGCCCCACTGCACACCCAGCAGCCACTGCAGCACGAAGCCGACCACGAAGACCGGCAGCGCGATCAGGAAGAGGGTGGAGACCAGCACCAGGTTGTCCAGGAAGCCGTTGCGCCGCAGACCGCTCAGCACGCCGGCGCCGAGGCCGATCACGGCCTCGATGGCGAGCGCCACGACGGCCAGCTTCAGGGTGTTCGGGTACGAAGTCAGGATGATGTCGCTGATCTCGCGCTGCGAGAACGTCTGACCGAAGTCGCCCTGGAGCAGGTTCTTCATGTAGTTGGCGTACTGCACGAAGACGTTCTGGTCGAGGTGGTACTTCTCGGTCATGAAGGCGATGTACTGGTCCGGGCAGCGACGCTCACCGCACTTGCCGGCGAACGGATCGCCCGGAACGGCCCAGACGAGCCAGTAGATCAGGAACGTCGTACCGATGAAGACAGGCACGAGTTGGAGCAGCCGTCTCAACAGATAACGGCCCATGGGGTGGTCCTCCAGACAGGGGGCGCGTCGGACGGCCGACACGGTGGTGACAACGTGCGAGTGGAGTGTTGTAACACCCAATCGCGGAACGGCCCCGGGTCGGGCTCACCGGATGTGGCGAGCCCGACCCGGGGTCAGACCGTTCGGATCAGAGCTCGACCGAGGTGATGTCGATCTCGCCGACGTTGTTCAGCTCAAGCTTCTTGATCTTCTCCGAGTGGCCGGACTGCTGACCGTAGAAGTAGACCGGGATGCTCGGAACGTCCTGGTCGACCTTCTCGACCGCCTTGGCGAACGCCTCGTGCGAGGCCTCCAGGCTCGGAGCGCCGCTGGCCTGCTTGGCAAGGGCGTCGACCTCGGTGCTGCTGTAGAGGCCGTCGTTCGAGGAGCCGTTGGTGACGAACAGCGGGTTGACCCAGTTCTCGACGTCCGGGTAGTCCTGCTGCCAGGCAGCACGGTACGGGCCGGTCATCTTGTGGGCGTTGATGTTCTGGCGGAACACCGCGAAGGTCGGCACACCCTCGGCCCGGGCGTTGATGTTGAGGTTGGTCTTGACCTGCTGCGCGACGGCGTCCATCCAGTCCTTGTGGGCGGAGTCCGCGTTGTAGTAGAAGACCATCTCACCGCTGAAGCCACCGGCCTCGGCGAGCAGCGTCTTGGCCGTGGCCGGGTCGAACTTGCAGGCGGTGCAGTTGCCCGGCTTGGCGCCCGGGGTCAGCGGGTTCGCCCAGCTGTCGGCCGGCTTGCGGGTGCCGAAGAAGATCTTGTCAGAGATCTCCTGCCGGTTGACCGCCAGCGACACGGCGCGACGCAGCTTCGGGTTCTGGAAGCGCTTGTCGTAGATCGGGAACGCGATGAACGCGGTCGACGGCGTGACGGTCGAGCGGCCCCGGTCACCGAGGTCGGTCTTCCACTTGTCACCGGCGAGCGCCGAGGTGGGGACAACCTCCATGAAGTCGAGGTTGTTGGCCAGCAGATCGGCGTAGGCCGCGTTGTCGTCCTGGTACAGCTTGACGTCGACGTCCTTGACCTTCATCTTGTCGCGAAGGTTGTAGTCGTCGAAGCGCGTCAGCTTGATGAGGGAGTTGTCCTCCCACGACACGAACTTCACCGGGCCGTTGGCGATCGGCTTGCGGCCGAACTCTTCCGGCTTCATGGTGAAGAACACGTCCGGCAGCGGCATGAAGGCGCTGTAGCCGAGCTTGGTCGGGAAGACCGCGGTCGGGGCGGCGAGGGTGACCTCGAAGGTCTGGTCGTCGATGATCTTCAGGCCGGACAGCTTCTCAGCCGTCGGCGCCGGGGCCTTCTGCGGGCCGTCCGGGCCATCCGGGTCCGAGGTGTAGGTCTTGTCGAAGCCCGCGATGTCCGCGAAGAAGGTGCCGTTCTGCGCGCCGTTCGGCGAGTAGGCGGCCCAGTTCCAGGCGTCGACGAAGTTCTTCGACTTGACCTCGGTACCGTCGTGGAACTTGGTACCGGCCTTGATCTTGATCGTGAAGACCTTGGAGTCCGTGGTGTTGATGGACTCCGCAAGCGCGTTACGCGGGGCCCCACCGTCGTTCGGGTACTCGACCAGGCCAGTGAAGAGCCAGTCGATGATCTTGCCACCGCCGGTCTCCGTGGTGTTCGACGGGACCAGCGGGTTCTCCGGCTGGACACCGTGGACAACGATCGAGCCGTCCTTGCTGGCGGCAGCGTCGCCGTCGCCGTCACCGCTCGAGCAACCGCTCGCGACAAGCGCGGCAGCCGCGCTGAGCGCGATCGCGCTCGTCGCCCGCTTCGAGACTCTCATTCCGAGGGGCCTCCTCTTTCTAACCAGGTTCCGTCGTGGGTTTCACGCACGTTTGGGGGTGACACCGCCCGACCACCCCGGGGGCGCGGGTCGCCGGGACCACAGGGAAGTTGGGGACACCCCTGATGTTCCGATCCGCCGGGCTCCCCACCAACGAGGCCTGACACGACGCAATCGACACAGCCACGGGCCGCCGAGATCGGCAGAATCGTGGTCGTGGGGCGTACGGAGTGCCACACACCGATGGTGAGGTGCTGCCACTGTGACACCCACTGGCCTCTTCCGTGAAGGTGCCGTTATCAAGCCGTTAGTTGCCCGCCGCGTTGCCGATACTTGAAAAATGATCATAAAACGCCCGACGTGGGCGTCACTGACCAGGAAATACGTTGCGCCACCCAGAGAGCCGGCCTCGGCCCGTGCGCAAGCCCCGAGGTCACCCGAGCCCGGTGGGACGTCCGTCACCACTCATGTTTCGACCCATCCGGATGAGGGCCCCTACGGCTACCCGGACACGATCACAGGCTGGGTGTACGAGGGCGCGCCGGACGTTTCTCTGATCCTCACCGGTGGCGACGCACCGTCACACGAGCCGGCGATCCGCCGCCCAGCGGGAGAGTTCGTAGCGATTGGACATCTGAAGCTTGCGCAGCACGTTCGACACGTGCGTCTCCACCGTCTTGATGGAGATGAACAGCTCCTTGGCGATCTCCTTGTACGCGTACCCCCGGGCCAGCAGCCGCAGCACCTCCCGCTCACGGTTGGTGAGCTGGTCCAGCTCCGGGTCTGCCACCGGCGCGTCCGGCCGGGCCGCGAAGGCGTCCAACACGAACCCGGCCAGCCGTGGGCTGAACACCGCGTCCCCGTCGGCCACGCGACGGATCGCGGCAGCCAACTCGTCCGGGGAGATGGTCTTGGTGACGTACCCGCGGGCACCGGCGCGGATCAGCCCGATCACGTCCTCCGCCGCGTCGGAGACGCTCAACGCGAGGAACTTGACCTGCGGGTGCGTACGCCGCATCGCCTCCAGCACCGCGCGACCGCCGCCGTCGGGCATGTGCACGTCGAGCAGCACCACGTCCGGGCCGACGGCGGCGATCCGGGTGACCGCCTCGGCCACAGTGCTCGCCTCGCCCACCACCTCGACGTGGGCGCCCAACTCCGCGCGCACCCCGGCTCGGAACATGGCGTGGTCGTCCACCAGGAACACCCGCAGCCGCTCGGGGCGGGCATCCGCCGGGTCGAGGTGCTCGGTCGACTGCTCGGCCATGGTCATCTGTTCCTCTCCGCTGCGGACGAGTCCCGGGAGATCGGCAGGATCAACCGGACCTCGGTCCCCTCCCCCGGGCCGGACCGTATTTCGGCCCGTCCGCCGTGCCGCTTCATCCGCCCGATGATCGAGCCGCGTACGCCGTGCCGGTGGTCCTCCACGGTATCCGGATCGAAGCCCTTCCCCCGGTCCCGGACGAAGACACTGACCTGATCCGGTTCCACCTCGGCGTAGAGCGACACGGTCTGCACGCCGGCGTGCCGGGCGGCGTTCACCAACGCCTCCCGCGCGGCCGCGACCAGTGCGCCGACCTTCTCGTCGGTCTCCCGGTCACCCACCACCACCGTCTCCACGCTGATCGCGAAGGTGTCCTCGACCTCGGCCGCGGCCTGTTCCAGCGCGGCGGCGAAGCGCTCGCTCGGCGAAGCCGTCGGCTTGTAGAGCCAGTTGCGCAGCGAACGCTCCTGCCCCCGGGCCAGCCGCTGCACGGTCTTGACGTCACCGGCGTTGCGCTGGATCAGGGCCAACGTGTGCAGCACCTGGTCGTGCACCATCGCGGCCAACTCGGCCCGCTCCTGCTCGCGGATGCGCCCCTCGCGCTCCGAGCGGAGCTGGCTGTACGTCCGCCAGAGGACCGGCGCGGCGACAACACCGACGCCGGCCAACCCGACCAACGCGAAGATCACGCCATTGATCACCGCGTCGAAGTTCTGTGCCGGCGAGTAGACGGCCGCGACGCCGATGATGCCGACCGCGACCAGCACTCCCCCGCCGATGAACCGGAGCACGAAGGCCCGCCTGTCGCTCTCCTCGACGACAGCGCCGAGCCAGGGCACCGGCATCGCCTCGCCCCACTGTCGCCGCCGCTCGGGCGCGGACTGGTGCCAGATGACCCCGGCGCCGACCGCGATGATGGCCACCAGCCAACCGGCGGTGCCCGCAGCGCCGACCGAGTCGAAGACCATCACCTGGATCAGCAGGACACCCAGCCCGATCCCCACGAACGGCAGGAGTTGGGCGACGTCCCGCCGGGGCGGCACCGCCGTGTCGCCGGGACGCAGCGGCACCACCGCCCAGAAGGCCGCGTAGAGCAGCAGGCCGAGCCCGCTCAGCCCGAGCAGGACCATGAACGCGACGCGCACCCGCAGCACCGAGATGCCGAGATGGTCGGCGATACCGGCGGCGACGCCGGCGGCCATCCGGTGCTCCGGGGCGCGGTAGAGGCGCGGGGGCGGGGTCACGATGCTGATCGGAGGCTCCCTGGTCACTGTTGCGGACAGGTCGAGGTCGGTGACTCGATCGTCACACGCTGCGGCGTCCGCGACCACGGGGACGCCCCCGACATTCCGGCCCCCGGATCTCAGGGTGGGGTCAGGGTCGGGTCCTGAGGTCGTTCGGGTGGACCGGGCAGCAGGATCGAAGCATGACCGAGGAAGCTGCCCCGCCGCCCCGACCGGGGTCGGCACAGCCGGGCGGTTCAGCACCGCCCCCGCCCACCACCACGCCCACCGACTGGACCGAGCCCAGCACCTTCGGTCCGCACGCCGGCACCGACGCGACCGCCGGCACCGCACCCGGCGAGCCGGCCGACCGCTACGCGCCGCCCACGGCGGACTACGGCCCAGGCCCGGGGTTCGCGGCGGGCACCGGCTACGGCCCGGGCGGCACGCCACCCGGGGCGGGTGGTCCCGGTCCGTCCGCACCGCAACCGCCGCTGGGCGGCACCGGCTTCACCTCGCGGTACGGGCTGGTCCGGCCGCGCGAGGGACGGTATCTGGCCGGTGTCTGCGCGGCGATCGGGCGCGCCACCAACACCGATCCGGTGCTCTGGCGGGTGCTGCTCGCGGTGCTCGGGTTCTTCGGGGGCATCGGCATCCTGGTGTACGTCGCCGCCTGGCTGATCATCCCGAACGAGGGCGACACCGCGTCCCCCGTCGAGTCCATGCTCGGACGCGGGCGCTCCAGCATGTCCCCCGTGACGGTGATCGTCCTGGGCATCCTTGTCGCGGCCAGCTTCGCGTACATCGTCACCGACGCCTTCCGCGCGGTGCTGCTCGGCGCGGCCATCCTGGTGGCCGGCGCGCTCCTGCTCAACCGGGACGGCCGCAACCCACGACCCGGCACCCCGGGTGGCCCGCCGCCGGCCACACCGTCCGGCTCGGTCGTCCCACCGGTGGCCCGGCCGCCCTACGGCGCAGCGCCGTCGACCGGCCCAGCGGCGACGCCGCCGATGTTCAGCACCGCTCCGGGGTACGCCACCCCGACGACGGGGGCGGCGCCCACCGTCACCATCCCGACGTACGACGCGCCGCCGACCACCGCGACGCAGCCGGTGTCCGGAGTCGGCCCGGTGTCCGGGCAACCGGCTGGCACGACGGCCGCCCAGCCCGGCTGGCCGAGCGTCGCGATGCCCAGCGCCGGCTGGCCGTCGGCACCGCTGAGCAGCGCACCCGCTGCCCCGGGCGGCTATCCGACCGCCCCACCGCCCTCCGGTTACCGCCCCCCGTTCGCGCCGCACGGCCCGTACGCTTCGCCGGCCCCGGCCCCGCCTCCTCCGCCGAAGCCACCGAAGCCGCCGAAGCGCCCCAAGGAGCGGTCGCCACTCGGCGCGGTGACCTTCTCCCTGATCTTCCTGGTGCTCGGTCTGGTCGCCCTGCTCGACCTGCTGGACGTCTTCGCCATCAGCGCCTCGGCGTACTTCGCTGCCGCTCTGGCCACGATCGCGCTGGGGTTGCTGGTCGGCACCTGGTTCGGGCGGGCCCGCTGGCTCATCGCGCTCGGTCTGGTGACCGCTGCGGCGCTGGGCACGGCGACCGTCGCCGAGTCCTACGACCGGATCCGGGGAGTCGACGGCGCGGTGACCTGGGCGCCCACCGACTACCGCGACCTGGCGGACCGGTACGAGAACAGCTTCGGTGACGCCGTGCTCGACCTGCGCGGGATCGACTTCGCGAAACGGGACAGCCAGGTGACAGTGGCCGTCAACTTCGGCAAGGCGACAGTGGTCGTGCCGCCGAACGTCGACGTCACCACAGTGGCCGACGTCAACGCGGGTGACGCCACGGTCTTCGGCAACCGCTCCGGCGGGTTGGACGGCCGCCTGCGGGAATCCACCGACGTCGGCGCGGACGGGCCCGGCGGCGGGACCCTGCGCCTCTACATCCATGTCAATGCCGGCAACCTGGAGGTGACCCGGTGAAGGCTCACCGCACAGATCTGGTGTCGTTCGCCTTCGGGCTCGTGTTCCTGGCCCTGTCCGCCTGGTGGCTGCTCGCCCAACTGCTCGGGCTCGCGCTACCGCCGGTTGGCTGGTTCCTGGCCGGCGCACTCATCCTGATCGGGGTCTTCGGGCTGGTCGGCGCGCTGCGCTCGGGTCGACCGAGCCCGCCGGAGCCGATTGCCGAGGCCGGAGCCGCCGAGGCGGTAGCGCCCGTCTCCGGCACGTCCGTCTCCGGCGTACCCGTCTCCGGTGCCGCCACGTCGACCTCCGGCGCGGCCCTGCCGGTCTGGGAAGCCGATCGGTCCACCTGGGACACTCCCTCCCCCGACCCGACGCTCATCTCGGACCCGATGCGCTCCTCGGACCCGACGCTCATCGCGAACCGGACGCTGGAGACGCCGACGACCGAGGTGCGGGCGGAGGATTCAGCGGCCACCGACGTGATCCACCCGGCCTGGCTGGCGCATCCGCCGTCGGAGCCACCGACCGAGCCCATCCCCGACCAACCCCGCGACGGCGACGGGGACGCGACCATCGGCAACCTCGCCCGTCCGGCCTCGTCCGAGGGGGACGAGCCGACCCGGTCAGACCAACCGGTCGAGGCCGTCGGCGACCGGCCGGGTGACGAGCGGGAGGGTCCGCGCAGGGAAGCCTGACCTCGGGCACCGTCCGCGTCGGTCCACCGCATCCCCACGGCGGTGCGGCCGGCGCGGACGGACGCATATGCTGGCTGGTGGAGATCTCGCCTCCGCCGGCCGGCCCGTCCCGCCCATGGCGGTCCCGCCGCGATTCCCGTCTCTACCCCCGTCAGGAGCCCGCCCGACATGACCCAGTCCCCCGCCGTGCGTACCACCGGCCGGTCCGGTCCGGTCCGCATCGGCGAGCGAGCCGCCCGTACCCTCGTCGCCGAGCTGGCCCGGATCAACGCCGCCAAGGCCGCCCTGCTGGTCGGGGTGACCCCGGACTCCGCGGTGCTGGCCGCGGCGGTCGATGCGCTGCTCCCCGGTGACCGGCTCACCGTGGTGCCCGCCGAGCCGTTCGGCGCCGCGGCGCTTCGCGAGCACGTCACCGCCCAGGGCCGCTGGGTCGCCGACCGGGTGAGCGTCGTCGACTCACTGGCCGAAGCCGAGGCCGCCGCGGTCGTCATCGCCGGTGAGGTGTTCACCGGCACCGCCGAGGCGACCCGCAGCGGCGTCGAGGGGTTGGCCAAGTACCTCACCGACGGGGCGGTGTTGAGCGTGGCGACCGTCGCCACCCCCGGCCGGACCGAGGGTGCCGCCGCCGAGCTGGCCCGACAGGACGCCCTCTACGGCGTCGGCGCCGATCTGGTGCTGCGCAACTCGCCGCCGGTGCGGGTCTACCGCCTGCGGTTCACCCCGGCCAGCCCGGCCACGGCCGACAGCCTGGCCCCCGCGTACCGGCCGTCGAGTGTGCCGGTGACCCGTGGCATGCACATCGACTCCAACGGCGTGGCGGCGGCGGGTATCGCGCTGGGCCTCGCGGCGCTGGCCCGGGTGGCGCGCCCGTCGTCCAAGCTGTGGCTGCTACCGGCCCTGGCCGCCGGGCCGGTCGCCGCGTTCTTCCGGGATCCCGAACGGGACGTGCCGGAGGACCCGAGCGCCGTGGTCGCCAGCGCGGACGGGAAGGTCCTGTCGGTGCAGCGGCTGCACGACGAGCGCTTCGGCGACGGCGAGTGGCTGCGGATCGCGGTGTTCCTGTCGGTGCTGGACGTGCACGTCAACCGCGCCCCGGTCGCCGGCAAGGTGGTGGACTACTTCGTCGCCGACGGCGGCTTCGTCAACGCGATGAAGCCGGACGCCGAGCACAACGTCGCCGCGTACACAGTGCTGGACACCGCGCGCGGCACTGTGGTGGTCGCGCAGCGGACCGGGCTGATCGCCCGCCGGATCGTGCAGCGCGCGCCGATCGGCGCGTTGCTGGCCAAGGGTGAGCGCTTCGGGCTTATCCGGTTCGGCTCCCGGACCGACGTCTACCTGCCCGCCGATGCCGCGGACCCGCTGGTCGGGCCGGGCGACAAGGTGGTCGGCGGGGCCACGGTCATCGCCCGCTGGCGCTGACCCCGCAAACGAGGAACGGGGCGCCGCTGTCAGCGGCGCCCCGTTCTGTCTGCTCAGATCAGGCGGTACGACGCTGCCGCAGCCAGAGGACCGGCCCGCTGACCAGGTAGCCCACCACGATCAGGGCGAACGTGAGCCGAATGTCGACCAGCGCGCCGATCACCGGGGCCAACCAGAGCCACGGCGGCAGCTTCACCAGGCGGGCGAGCTTGGCGTACGGGAAGCTGGAGACCATCGCGAAGGCCAGCAGCGCCACCCCGGCGACCAGCACCGCACCGGGCACCGGCAGGCCGATCGCCACGGTCACGGCGAGCACCGCAGCCGCCATGGTGGTGGGCACCCCGCAGAAGAACCGGCCGTCCTTCGGCGAGACGTTGAAGCGGGCCAGTCGGACCGCGGCACACGCCGCGACCAGGGCGCACGCCACCGCCGCCGCGGCCGTGGAGACGGAGCCGGCGAGCGAGGCGTAGACCACGACCGGCGCGGCGAGACCGAACGAGCACATGTCGGCCAGTGAGTCCATCTGTGCGCCGAACGGGCTGGCCACACCGAGCCGTCGGGCCAGCGCGCCGTCCAGACCGTCGAAGCCGACGCAGGCGATCAGGCAGAGCGCCGCGATGCGCACCTCGCCCTGCATGGCCAGGAAGATGGCGAGCATGCCGAGCATCAGGCTGGCCAGCGTGCAGGCGTTGACCAGGGCGAACTTCATCCGGCGCGCCATGGTGCGCTCGCCGGGGAGCAGCGGGATCGAACGGGCATCGTCGGCCTGCGCCATCGGCGGCATCGCCGGGCTGACCGGCATGACCGCGTCGATGTCGGCCCGGTCCAGGCCCAGTGTCGGGTCCACGCCCAGTGTCGGCCGGCTGAGCCGGTCCAGGCCGTAGCGACGGCGCTGCCGATCGGCGTACCGGTGCTCGGTCGGGGCCAGGTCGGTCGGGTGCAGGTCGCCGTCGCGGCGACCGACCCGGACCAACAGCACCTGGCGGGCGAACGTGCTGCTGCGGCGCAACCGGCCCGCCCAGCGACGCCCTGCGGGGCGCGGACTGTCAGTAGTACGACGCCGGCGCCATGGGGCTCTCGGCACGTTTCCTCCATCACCGGATCTGCTGACCGCCAGGTGGCGGGTGTCCGGCTGTCTCGTGCCGGACCTTGCATGGCCCGGCAGCCGTTTTGCGGAGTACACCATCGCATAGGGGAACATGGCTTGGCGATAGCTGCCGGCGGTACTTATATCTGGCTTAAACCGCTCGAACCGGTCGCTTGTTCCCATCCCGGGCTTCATCGCCCGTTTCCTCCATCATTCCCGCCTTTGACTGTACCGGAGGGTCACCAAGTCGGCTCACCGAGCGGAGTGCTTTCGGCCACTCTGTCCGATTGCCTCGGCAGCGATGTCGCTCAACGGCAGGTCAGCCGCCTCGGCTCCGGTGAACCACCCGGCCCGCGCCGTCGACCCGCCAGCGGTCTCGGTGACCACCGCGTCAGTAGGTACGTCCACCAGCACCCGATAGATCACCCGTACGCCATGCCAGTCCAGCGGCCGGCCCTCCGGGCCCATCGCAGCGGGATTGTGCAGGTTGTTGACGCCGAGAAGCTCCACGACCCGGCCCACCTGCCCGCCCTCCTCGACCAACTCCCGCAGCAACCCGGTGGCCGGCTGCTCACCGTGATCGGTGCCACCGCCGGGCAGATGCCACAGACCGGCCCCCGGATAGCCCTCCGCGATCCGAGTGAGCAGGATCCGCCCAGCAGGGTCGGTCACCAGCCCGTACGCCCCGAAGCGCAGCCGACGGTCGGGGTGCGGCGGCGGGAACAGGTCCCGCGACCGGCGCGCTCCCGGCGGCAGCGGGGTGACCGGCAGGCCGAGCGCCTCGGCGGTGAACGGGGTCAGCGGCAACTGCGCCACCTCCGCCAGTGAGAGCCAGCAAGCTTGATCAATCAGTCCAGCCCCCGCCTCACCCGACCCGCTTCCGGGCCGCGCGCTCTCCGGCCGCACACCCTGGGACAGTTCGTCGTCGGACAGCGCGTCGTGGGGCGCGCTGAGGTCGAACAACAGCCGGTCGGTATGCAACGCGACCTCGTCCTCCGGGTAGGTGGCCACATCGGCGACGACCGCGAGCAGCCGCGTCACAGTGACCGCCAGCCCAGCCTGTCCAGCGAGCTCGCGGACCACGGCGCGCTCCGGGTCCTCGGCATGCCCGACGGCACCGCCCGGCAACCGCCAGACCCCCGGAAACTCACCCTCCGTCCCGTCCCGAACCACCAGGACCCGGCCCGAGTCCCGCAATAGTCCGTAGGCCCCGACTCGCCGCCTGAATTGCACCTTCGCTCGACCCCCGCTTCGCACCCAGAGCTATTGATCATGAAGTTATCGCCGTCCATCCCGCGCCTGACGATAGCTTCATGATCAACGCGAGTCGGCGCAGGGAAACCCGCAGAACTGGACGAGCCGAGGCGTTCAAGTCGAGGTGACTGTTTCTTGACGACTTGTCCAATAGAGACCTTTTCGCCCTGATTCCAGGCCGCAGTCGCTTCACTCCTTTAGCCCGCATTGTGGAGTCCATTCGCATCACAGCAGTCGAACCGAACGCTGATCAACTCGGGTTCACGGAAGGCGCGGTATCCCAGCGCCCGGGATACCGCGCCTTCAAGGAACCCGAGTTGATCGAGCTGGAGGCACGGACCCGCAGAAGCCGGATGACCCCATGGGCGGCGCCGAGGAGACTCCCCGCCCACGACGCCCGGATGGAACCCCTCCGGCGTGTCCCCGAGCTCAAGATCGCGCAATATCCAGGATGTAGTGGCATCGGCGCGCCGGTGAGGCCCCTACATCCTGGTTCGAGCACG
>NZ_JAKKFD010000069.1 GCF_022229005.1 Micromonospora trifolii | reverse complement strand
AACTCAAACCGGTCACCCGGTTGAGATGGTTGCGCAGCTGCACCGTGGTCAGCGAGTCGAAACCCAGCGTCTGGAACGCCTGCCCGGCGCCGATGGCGTCGGGATCGGGATGCGCGAGGATCGCCGCCGCCGCGTTCCGCACCAGCCCGAGAACGAACTCCCGGCGCTCGGTCGCGCCCAGCGGAGCGAGACGTGCGGCCAGGCCCGTCTCCGGCTCGGCCGCCGGCGCCGCGTCTGTCGGCGCCGGCGCCACCTCGATGGGGGTCGCCAGCACATGCGGTTCGCCGGTCGCCAGGCACCGGTCCAGCAACGCGAGCCCGACCGCCGTGGGCATCGGAGTGAGTCCGATGGCCCGGATCCGGCGCAGGTCGGCCTCGGTCAGGTCCGCGGTCATCGCGCCCGACTCCTGCCACAGCCCCCACGCGATGCTCGTGCCGGCTAGCCCCATGGCGCGGCGGTGTCGGGCCAGAGCATCGAGGAAGGTGTTCGCGGCGGCGTAGTTCGCCTGGCCCGGGTTGCCCAGCGTGGCCGAGGCCGAGGAGAACAACACGAACGTCTCCACGTCGCCGGCCAGCCGGTGCAGGTTCCACGCCGCGTCCACCTTCGGGGTGAGCACGGCGTGCAGCCGCTCCGGGGTGAGTGTGTGGACCGGCGCGTCGGCGACGACCCCGGCGGCGTGCACGACCGCGGTCAGCGGATGCTCACCCGGCACGGCGGCCAGCAGCGCCCGTACGGCGTGTTCGTCGGCGATGTCACAGGCGGCGATGGTGACCGTCGCACCGAGCGCGGTGAGTTCCGCGCGCAGCTCGCCGGCGCCCGGTGCCCGCGTGCCACGCCGGCCGGTCAGCAGCAGGTGCCGGACACCGTGACGCGCCACCAGGTGGCGTGCCGTGATCGCGCCGAGGGTGCCGGTCCCCCCGGTGATCAGTACCGTCCCGTGCGGGTCGAGGGTTCGGGTGCCGACCGTCCGCGGCGTCTCCACCAGGTGGGGCGTGTAAAGCGTTCCGTCGCGCAGCGAGAGCCTCGGGTGCCGGCGCAGGGCGGCGACGACGTCCGGGGTCAGCTCGGCACCCGGGTCGGCGGTCAGCAGCGTGAGCCGTTCCGGGTGCTCGTTCTGCGCGCAGGTGACCAGGCCTGTCACGGCGGCGTGCGCCAGGTTGCCCTCTTCGGTGTGCACGGTCAGGTGCGTACCGGTCGTGGCCGGGTGCGCCAGCCAGGTCTGTAGTGCGGCCAGGATCTCCTCAGCGATCCGGTGGGCCGCGGCCGGCACGTCCTCGTCCGGAACGGCCGGGATCGACAGCACCGCATGCGCGGGTGGCGCGTCGGCCGCCGTCACGCCGGAGAGCAGCGCTTCGAGGTCGCCGACGAGCGCGACCTCGGCGTCGCGGGACGGCGCCAGCGCGACCCAGTCCACCTGGTGCAACGAACCCGCGTCGGGGCGGCCGGGGCGGCCGCCGTACAGCCAGTGTGACGTGTGCTGAAACGCGTACGTGGGCAGCGCGACGACCCGGCCCTCGGTGCGGAAGTCCGGGTCGTACCCGTTGACGTGCAGGCGCGACAGGGTATGCAGTAGCAGGGTCGCCGCGTTTCCGTCCCGGCGCAGCGTGGGCAGCACGTCGGCAGCACCGGTCAGCGTCCCGGTGATGGACGGCGACAGTGTCGGGTGCGGGCTGACCTCGACGAACGTGTGGAACCGGTCGGGTTCCTGCCCGGTCAGCCGGGTGATCGCCGCAGCCAGGTCCACCGGGTGCCGGACCTGATGCACCCAGTACTCCGGCGTGCAGTGTGTCGTCGTGTCCGGCCGGGACGTGTGGTCGTGCGGGATGCGCAGGCAGCTGGTGATCGGCAGCCGCGCGGGCCGGTAGTCAACCTCGCTCGCTGCGGCGTGCAACTCGGTCAGGACACCGTCCATCTGCGCCGAGTGGAACCCGTGTGAGACCGGCAACAGCGATACCCGTACGCCATCGGCCTTCAGCCGTTCCGCCAGCTCGTTCAACGCTCCGACCGGCCCGGCGAGCACGTGGTCAGCGGGTCCGTTCACGGCCGCCAGGCTGATCTCACCGCCGACCAGGTCGTCCACCCGCAGGCGTCGGACGGCCAGCATGCCGTGCTCGCCGGCCGGGGCGGAGCCCATCAGTCGGGCCCGGGTGGCGACGAGGCGGGCGGCGTCGCTCAGCGACAGGATGCCAGCGGCGTGCGCGGCGGTCAGTTCGCCGATCGAGTGCCCGACCAGGTGGTGGGGCCGGATGCCGTGGTACGCCAGGGTTTCGGCGAGGGCCGTCTGGACGGCGAACAGCGCGGGCTGCGTGTAGGTGGTGTCGTTCAGCAGCCCGGCGGCGGCAGTGCCCGCCTCGGCGAAGATCAGCTCAGGTAGGCGTGGGTCCAGGTGGCTGAGCACAGCGTCGAGGGCGCTGCGGAACCGCGGGTGCTGTTCGTACAGCTCGCGGCCCATGCCGGCCCACTGTGCGCCCTGCCCGCCGAAGGCGAACACCAGCTTGGGACCGGTCGGCGGGCCGTCCATCGGGGCGGTCACCAGGTTCGGATTGGGGCGCTCCTCGGCCAGATCACGCAGCGCGGCGACGACATCCGCGCGGTCCGCGGCGACAATGACAGCCCGGTGTGCCAGGTGCGCCCGCGTGGTCGCGAGCGTGTGCACGACATCGATGTCGGCGACGTCGGGATGCTCGGCGAGATGGCGCAGAAGCCTGCGGGCCTGCTCCCGCAACGCGGGACGGGTCGCACCCGATACCAGCCACGGCAGCGGTCGTCCGGCCACATCAGAGGTGTCTTCGGTCGTGGTGTCGGGTGCTTGTTCGAGGATGAGGTGTGCGTTGGTGCCGCTGATGCCGAAGGCGGAGATCGCGGCGCGGCGTGGTCTGCCGGTGGTGGGCCAGGGTGTGGTTTTGGTGGTGGGGTGGATGGTGTGGGTTG
>NZ_JAKKFD010000068.1 GCF_022229005.1 Micromonospora trifolii | reverse complement strand
GCAGTCGCGAACCGAGGTGACGCTGTGAGTGGGCCGGAGGAGAGGCGCGACCCGCAGTCGGTCGGGCGGTTCGACGTACCCGCGCAGGTGCCTCCGCCGGACGCGGAGCCGGCGCGGCGCAACGGACATCGGCCGGCCGCGCAGGCCGCGCCGACCCCGACCGCACCGCTGGCCTCGACCGCGCCCCCGACCCCGCCGCCGCCGGCCGACGCTGTCGACGCCGGGTTGTCCGGCGGCACCGAGCCGGCGGTGTCGGACCGGCCCGGGGACCACTGGGACCGCAAGGTCGCGAACGGGTTGGCGTTTCTGCGCCGACGGCTCTCCGGTGACTACGAGGTCGACGAGTTCGGCTTCGACTCGGAGTTGACCGACGCGGTCTTCCACCCGCTGCTGCGGCTGCTCTACCGGGACTGGTTCCGCACCGAGGTCAGTGGGGTCGAGCACGTCCCAGTGGACGGGCCCGCCCTGGTGGTCGGCAACCACTCCGGGACTGTGGCACTGGACGCTCTGATCCTCTCGGCGGCGCTGCACGACAAGCATCCCGCCCACCGCTACCTGCGGCTGCTCGGCGCCGACCTGGTGTTCCGGATGCCGGTGGTCTCCGAGTTGGCCCGCAAGACCGGCGGCACCGTGGCCTGCAACCCGGACGCCGAGCGGCTGCTCGGCGGTGGCGATCTGGTCGGCGTGTTCCCCGAGGGCTTCAAGGGCATCGGCAAGCTCTACGCCGACCGTTACAAACTGCAACGCTTCGGGCGGGGCGGGTTCGTCTCGGCGGCGCTGCGCACCGGCACCCCGATCGTGCCCGTCGCCATCGTCGGCGGCGAGGAGATCTACCCGATGCTCGCCGACATCAAGCCCCTGGCGCGGCTGCTGAAGCTGCCCTACTTCCCGGTCACGCCGACATTTCCGCTGCTCGGCCCGCTGGGCATGGTGCCGCTGCCCAGCAAGTGGCTGATCGAGTTCTGCCCGCCGATTCCCACCGCACACCTGACCGACTCGGCGGACGACCCGCTGGTGGTCTTCAACCTCGCCGACCAGGTGCGGGAGACCATTCAGCAGACCCTGCACACGCTGCTGGAGCGACGCCCCGACCCGTTCGGCCCCTAGAACTACGCCCCGAACGGGCGGCTCAGCCGGCGCGGCGGCGGCGTTGCAGGGCCAGGCCGGCGGTGACGGCGCCGGCGACCAACCCGGCCGCCGCTGTCGACGGCACCGCGATCTTGACCGCTCGGCGGCCGGTGCGGAAGTCCCGCACCTCCCAGCCGTGCTGGCGGGCCTGCCGCAGCAGGGCGCCGTCCGGGTTGACGGCCACCGCCCGGCCCACCGCGGAGAGCAGCGGCAGGTCGTTCGCCGAGTCGCTGTAGGCCGCGCAGCGGGCCAGCTCGAGCCCTTCCACGGCGGCGAGCTGGGTGACCGCCTCAGCTTTGGCCGGCCCGTGCATCAGGTCACCCACCAACCGCCCGGTGTACGCCCCGTCGAGCACCTCGGCCACAGTGCCGATGGCGCCGGTCAGGCCGAGCCGGGCGGCGATCACCCGGCCGATCTCGACGGGGGCGGCGCTGATCAGCCAGACCCGCTGACCAGCGTCCAGGTGACGCTGAGCGAGCTGGTGGGTGCCGGCCCAGATCCGAGGGGCCATCATCTCGTCGAAGATCTCCTCGGCGAGGTGTTCGACCTCGTTGACCCTCCAGCCCTGGACGAAGGCCAGCGCCGCCTCCTTGGCCAGTGACATGTCACCGGCGTGCTCCCGGGCCAGCAGCCGGAAGCGGAGCTGCTGCCAGGCAAATCGGGCCAGGTCGGCGGTGGTCACGTAGTTTCGGGAGGCCAGCCCACGGGCGAACCAGTAGATCGACGCGCCCTGCATCATCGTGTTGTCCACGTCGAAGAACGCCGCGGCGGTCGGGTCGGGTGCGCTGACCGGGGCCAGGTCGGTCTCCGCCCAGGCTGCGGTATGCCCCTCGGCGTCGGTGCTGACCGTCACCTTACGGCTACGCGCCACGCGAATCCCTTCCTCACCGGTACGACGGATGCTCCTCCCCAGCGAGGGTATCCGCCGTAGACGGGCGACCGGCCGGGCACACAGCGAACTGTGGCGCGGCCGGTCGGACGTGCGGTATAGGGACGCAGGTCAGCGGGCCCCGGGGCAGGTGTTCGGGTCCGGCCCGAGGGCGTCGCTGGCACTCGGTGCTGGCAGGCCGCAGGCGATCGCCGCGCGCAGGTCGTCCGACCGTTCCCGGATGCTGTCCAGCAACAGCAGCGACCGCTGGGTCCGTTCCCGGTCAATCCGGGTGCTCCCGTCGAGCAGACCGCGTACCGCCCGGCGCTGGCTCGACACGAAGGTGTTGAGAGTGTCCAGGCTTCCCGGCTCGGCCCGCTGCACAGCGGCCGAGGTCAGCAGGCGAACGCCCTGCCGGCTGTCGGCGTCCATGTCGTCGAGGACCGCGCTGTAGCCGATCCGGTCACCGCGCAGCTTGGCGGCTTCGCCGACTCTGGTCCGGGCGAAGTCCAGGAAGAGTTGGCCTCGGCTGATGTCGGAGCTGGCGAGGGCGAGCTGTGCCCGTTCGGTGGAGCGCTTCATGCCGTACAGCGCGTCACCGGGCACCGCGTTCTCGCTGGCGGCGGAGATCCCGGAGACGGCGATGGCCCCGGCGGCGATGCCGACCAGGATCGCGCCCCGTGCTCGGGCCCGCCGGGCGGTGACCGCCGGCAGTAGCCGCCCGCGGGTGGTCGTGGCGGCAGGTTCGCTGACCGCCGCTGGTGTGCTGCCCAGCCCCTCCCGCTCGGCGGTTGCGAGCAGCATCGCTCGCAGGCCGGTACGGAAGTCCTGGTCCACCTCGACAGCCGGGGGGTCGACGCTGAGCCGCTGACCCACTGCGACGAGTGGCGCCAATTGGCCGTCCACACGGGATCGCACGTGGTGTCGTCGAGCGCCGTTGGCCTCGTCGAGAAGCTGCGCGAAGCGCTCCGCGCGCCGGCGGGAGAAGAGGGTGTTGTCCACCGCAGGCACCTCCTCTCGCTGGTCACGGCCGGTCGGCCGCCGTCGTTGCCAGCGACCGGGCGGCAGTGTGACACCACGGAGGTGAGGTGCCGCCGGCATGCCGGTCGGACCTCGGTGACCCGGGCCTGCCGGGACATCCACCGGTCGCACCCGGAGAAACGCGGCGGACCGGGCACGGGTTACGGGCCTGGCGGAGCGGAAATTACAGAAAGTGATGGTCATCACCGGGCGGGACCGACTTTGAGCTGCGCGGACGTTGATCGACGCCCGTCGGTCCCGCCGTAACAAACTACGGCTGGAAGCCGTCGGGCAGCAGCCGGGCCAGGGCGCGGACGGCGCGGTACTGGAGGGCCTTGATGGCTCCCTCGTTCTTGCCCATCGCGCGGGCCGTCTCGGCGACCGAGAAGCCCTGGAGGAAGCGGAGCACTATGCACTCCTGCTGCTCCGGGTTGAGCTGCTTCACAGCGGTGAGGAGCGCGACGTTGGTGATGTGCTCCACCACCGCCGCCTCCGGGCTGCCCTCCGGGCCCCGGTCCTCCCGGTCGGCGTCGAGCACGTCGCCGGTGGTGACCTCCAGCCGGTACCGGCCCGACTTGAAGTGGTCCGCGACGAGGTTGCGGGCGATCGTCACCAACCAGGCGCCGAGGTCGCGGCCCTGCCAGGTGAAGCTGCCGATCCGCTTGAGCGCGCGCAGGAAGGTGTCCGAGGTGAGATCCTCGGCGAGTTGCCGGTTGCCGACCCGGAAGTAGACGAACCGGAAGACGGTGTCCACGTACCGGTCGTAGATCAGACCGAACGCCGCGGACTCGCCGGCCTGGGCCCGCTCGATCAGCGTCCAGACCTCGGTTGCCGGGTCGGACGGGTCCGGGCGGCTCGGGAAACCCGTCGGGGTGGTGGCGGTGGTGGCCGGCACCGCCGGGATCACCGCTGTCTCACCCGCCGCCGGGTCGGTGGTGACCGCCGGTGTGTCGCTTACCCGACGACCCTGCACCGGCATGGTGGGCCGGGACGGTACGGCGACCCGGCCGCCGGCCGGCTTCGCGTTTCCACCGGGCACTGCGGGTCGCGGTGGTGGCTCGTTGTGGTGCGGCCGGCTGCGGATCCGCTGCGCCGCGCCGTCACCCCGCACGACGCCACCGTGCTGTTCGTCCGATGGGGCGCGGGCCGCTGGCCGCTCGTTGACGTGGGAGCGGGCGGGTTGACCGGTCAGGCCGACCGGGCGTTCCGCGTAACCAAAGGTGGTCACCGTGTTGCCCCCGTCCCGTCGGTCGCCGGGCGGGCCGGTCTAGGTCTCGTCGGGGCGGACCGACCGGGTGACCGGTCGGGCAGGACGGTCACGGGAGTTGCCGACGGGCGGCAATTCCCCTGGAGGTGCTGGTCCAATGCGCTCACAGGCACGGGGGCCTCCTCGGGCTGAGGGGTGTCGACTCACGGCAAATGGGGTGAGCCGACCCGAGTGATAATAGGGCCAACGTCACCCGCGCGTGGCAAGTCCGTTACACAAGGCGGAAGTATTTCCCGCTCCCTCGCACCAGTGGCGGACCGGTTGTCCGTCGTGTGCGATTGACTTTCCGTCGGCACGGTGTTCCAGGCTGGATGCCCAGGTCGGAGGCTCTCCGCCCGTTCGGCTGCCCCGCCGCGCCGGCCGGCCGGACGGGGGCGGCCGAACTGCCCGTGGTCAGCGTCGCACGTCCCATCGACAGGACCCGATCGGATCGCCGGTGGCACACCGGACAGTCCCGTACATGGGACTATCGCGGTTGCCGTCCTGCGGGCGTGGTCCCGACCATCGGGCGTGGCTCGTCGCCGCCCGCTGTGCCAGACTCGATCACCGTGCAGGACGCCTCGGAAAGCCCCGCGCCGAACCTCGCCGACCGGGTCCGCCGGGCGGCTCACGACCGCGCCGAACGGCCCGCGCTGCACTGGCGTGAGCACACAGTGAGCTGGTCCGAACTGGACGCCGCAGTGGACGCCGCCGCCCGCGGCCTGTCCGCCGCAGCGCCACCCACCGGCCCCGGCGGTACGCCGCCCCGCGTCGCCATCGCGCTGCCCAACACACCGGACTTCGTGATCGCCTGGCTGGGCGCTCTGCGCGCCGGGCTGGTCACAGTGCCGGTCAACCCCGGCCTCACCGCCCCGGAGCTACGGCACGTGCTGGCCGACTCCGGCGCGTCGGTGCTCATCGCCACCGACCACGTTCGGGGCCTGGTCGCCGACGTGGCCGCCGAGCTGCCCGCGCTCGCCTCGGTGCACGGCACGCCACCGACCGCCGAGGCGCCCGGACCGGCACCCCGCCCCCGACGCGGCGGCGCCGACCTGGCTGTACTGCTCTACACCTCCGGCACCGAGGGGCGACCCAAGGGAGCGATGCTCTCGCACCGGGCGCTGCTCGCCAACCACGAACAGGTCGCGGAGATCGAGCCGCCGGTGGTCGGGCCGACGGACACTGTTCTCCTGGCGTTGCCGCTGTTCCACGCGTACGGGCTCAACTCGGGGCTCGGCGCGGTAGTGCACCACGGCGCGACCGGTGTGCTGCTCGACGAGCCGGGCCCGACGGCGGGGCTGGACGAGATCGCGCGGCACCGGGTCAGCGTGCTGGTCGGCGTACCGTCGATGTTCCTGACCTGGGCCGGCGCGGCCACGGCCCGCGCGGCGACCGCGTCGGTGCGGGTGGCGGTCTGCGGCGCGGCGCCGCTCGAACCCGCTGTCGCGGCGCGCTTCACCGAGGTCACCGGGCACCAGGTGCACATCGGGTACGGCCTCACCGAGACCGCGCCGGTGCTCACCTCCACCCTGGTCGGCGGCGTGCCCAAGCCGGGTTCGATCGGCCGGCCGCTGCCCGGGGTGCGGCTACGCCTGGTCGGCGCGGACGGGGTGGACCTGTGGCGCGACGGGCTGGCCGTCCCCGACGACGACCCGGATGAGCTGGACATCTCCGACGTGGCGCCGGGCACCGACCCGGGGCAGATCGTGGTGTGCGGCCCCAACCTCTTCACCGGCTACTGGCCCGACAATCGGGGCGGCCCGGACGCCGAGGGTTGGTGGGGCACCGGCGACATCGCGTACGCCGACGAGGACGGCGACCTCTTCCTGGTCGACCGGCTCGGTGAGTTGATCCTGGTCAACGGGTTCAACGTCTATCCGCACGAGGTGGAGCTGGTGCTCACCGGGCACCCCGGCGTGGTCGAGTCGGCGGTACTGGGTGTGCCGCACCCGCGGACCGGCGAGACTGTGCGGGCGTACGTGGTGCCGGCGCAGGGCCGACCGGTGACCAGCGAGGAACTTCTCGCCCACTGCGCGCGGAACCTGGCCCGGTTCAAGTGCCCGACCGCTGTCGAGTTCGTCGACGCCCTGCCGCACTCGGCGATCGGCAAGGTACGCAAGACCCAACTCCGGTCGGCGACGCCGACCGACCGCACGGAGGTAACCGATGGCCAGTGACGCCCGACTCGCCCTGATCACCCGACCCGGCTGCCACCTGTGCGACGACGCCAAGGCGGCGCTCGACCGGGTGGTCGCGGTCACCGGCGACAAGTGGGTCGAGTGGGACGTCACCGGTGACGAGGGGCTGGAGCGGGAGTACGGGGACCGGCTGCCGGTGGTGATGCTCGACGGCAAGGAGCACGGCTACTGGCGGGTCGAGGAGGACCGGCTGCTGCGGGACCTGACCACGCCTCAGCTCTGACGGGTGCCTAAGGTGCTCTGATGACCTCTGCGCCCCCGCACCTCGTCTGGGACTGGAACGGCACCCTGCTCAACGACCTCAGCCTGGTGGTGTCCGCCACCAACGTCGTGTTCGCGAGCCTGGGCGGGCCGACGGTCACCCCGGACGAGCACCGGGTGCGGTTCCGCAGGCCGATCGCCGAGTACTACGCCGAGGTGCTCGGGCAGGCCGTGGACGACGACGAGTTCGGCCGACTGGACAAGGTCTTCCACGACGCGTACCGCACCGGGTTGACCACCTGTGAGCTGGCCGCCGACGCGCGCGCCGCGATGGCCGCCTGGCCGGGCAGCCAGAGTCTGCTCTCCATGTGGTTCCACGAGGAACTGGTCCCGACCGTGCACACGTACGGGCTGACCGGCCACTTCACCCGCGTCGACGGGCTGCGGGCCACCGTCGGCGGCGGCCACAAGGCCGAGTCGCTTCAGCTGCACCTGGCCGAACTGGGCGTGGACGGCGCCTCGGTGGTGCTGATCGGCGACTCCATCGACGACGCGGACGCGGCACTCTCGGTGGGTGGCCGTGCCGTGCTCTACACCGGCGGGTTCACCGACCCGGCCCGGCTGCGCGCCTCCGGTCACCCGGTGGCCGACACCCTCACCGACGCGGTGGCCCTGGCCCGGGAGGTCAGTTCCGCAGATAGGTGAGGACGGCCAGCACCCGCCGGTGCTGTTCGGTGTCCGGCGGCAGGGTGAGCTTGGTGAAGATGTTGCGCACGTGCTTCTCCACAGCGCCGTCGCTGACCACCAGGGCCCGCGCGATGGCGGTGTTCGAGCGGCCCTCGGCCATCAGGGCGAGCACCTCGCGCTCGCGGGGGGTCAGCTCGCGCAACGGGTCGTCGCGGCGACGCCGGGCGAAGAGCTGACCCACCACCTCGGGGTCGAGCACAGTGCCGCCGCCCGCCACCCGCCGCAGCGCGTCCAGGAACTCGTCGATCGCGGCCACCCGGTCCTTGAGCAGGTAGCCGATCCCGCCGCCGGCGCCGCCGGTGGTGGCGAGAAGATCATCGGCGTACGACACCTCGACGTACTGGGAGAGCACCAGGATCGGGGTACGCGGCACAAGCCGGCGGGCCTCCACCGCAGCCCGCAGCCCCTCGTCCGTGTGCGACGGCGGCATCCGGACGTCGACGATCGACACGTCGGGCCGGTGCTCGACCACCGCCTCGACCAGGGCGTCACCGTCCCCGACGGCGGCCACCACCTGATGCCCGCTCTCGGTCAGCAGCCGGACCAGCCCCTCCCGGAGCAGGACGGCGTCGTCGGCGATCACGATGCGCATGGCTGTGTTGTCTACCACGTCCGGCCCGTCGTACGGGCTCGGCGCGGCGCCGGACCGCTCACGGCAACTCCTTCGTTCGCGACTGCGGGGCTCGCAAACCCGGCTCACTCCTCGCGCTCACAGGGGAAGCTCGGCGCGGATCTCGGTGGGGCCGCCGGTCGGGCTGACCACCACCAGTTCGCCACCGGCGGCCCGGACCCGGTCGGCGATGCCGGCCAGCCCGTGCCCCTTCCCCCGGTGTGCGCCGCCCTGGCCGTCGTCGGCCACGCGCCCCTGGCGGGGGGTTCCCTGCCGGGCCAAGGCCACAAGTG
>NZ_JAKKFD010000067.1 GCF_022229005.1 Micromonospora trifolii | reverse complement strand
CCCCAGCTAGACGACTGGGTTGATAGGCCGGAAATGTAAGCCCGGTAACGGGTTCAGTTGACCGGTACTAATAGGCCGAGGACTTGACTACTAAGCTGCTACGCGTCCACTGTGCAACTCTGAACAAGCGAACACCCGTGAAGTATGCCGGTGTTGTTTGATATGTTCATAGAGTTACGGCGGTCATGGCGGAGGGGAAACGCCCGGTTACATTCCGAACCCGGAAGCTAAGCCCTCCAGCGCCGATGGTACTGCACTCGTGAGGGTGTGGGAGAGTAGGACGCCGCCGGACAATCTTCCAGTCGAGGGCCGCCCCATCCGGGTCGGCCCTCGACTGCGTAGCGCCATTGGTGGCGCAATCAGGAAGGATGTACCTGTGAGTTCAGGACCGCAGGGCGGAGACCGTCCCCGTCGTTACGAAGACCGTACTGACGGTGCGGGCGGAAGCGACCGCGGCCCGCGCCGCGATGACCAAGGCCGGCCCCCGTACCGGGGAGACCGCGACAGCGGCGGCGGCGCCCGAGGCGGATACGCCGGCGGCCGCGACTCTGGCTCCCGTGGTGGTGACCGGGACAACTCTCGCTCCAGCGCCCCCCGTGAGGGTGGCTACCGCGGCGGCGACCGCCGCGAGGGTGGCGACCGCGACGGCTCGCGCTCCAGCGCTCCGCGCGAAGGTGGCTACCGTGGCGGCGACCGTGATGGGTCACGCTCGGGTGCTCCGCGTGAGGGCGGCTTCCGGTCCGGCGCTCCCCGTGAGGGTGGTTTCCGGGGCGGCGACCGGGACGGTTCGCGTTCCAGCGCTCCGCGCGAAGGTGGTTACCGTGGCGGCGACCGCGACGGTGGTTTCCGTGGTGGCGACCGCCGTGAGGGCGGTTTCCGGGGCGGCGACCGCGACGGTTCGCGTTCCAGCGCTCCCCGTGAGGGTGGTTTCCGGGGTGGTGACCGCGACGGTTCACGTTCCAGCGCTCCCCGTGAGGGTGGATTCCGTGGTGGTGACCGTCGTGAGGGCGGTTACCAGGGCGGCGACCGCACTCGCTCCGGCCCGCCGCGTGAGGGTGGTTTCCGTGGTGGGGACCGCGAGGGTGGATTCCGTGGTGGCGACCGTCGCGAAGGTGGCTTCCGGGGCGGCGACCGGGACGGTTCGCGTTCCAGTGCTCCCCGTGAGGGTGGTTTCCGGGGTGGTGACCGCGACGGTTCGCGTTCCAGTGCTCCCCGTGAGGGCGGTTTCCGGGGCGGGATCGGGAGAGAGGCGGGTAGGGAAGGAGGGTAGGTCTCGGTGGGCGGCGGAGCAGTATAAAAAAAAAGGGAGGAGAGATATGGAGGTG
>NZ_JAKKFD010000066.1 GCF_022229005.1 Micromonospora trifolii | reverse complement strand
AAACGCCGCCGACTCCGGCGCGATCACCTGAAGAATGTACTCAGCCAACTCACCAGGCGTCGGATAATCGAACGCCAACGTAGTCGGCAAACTCAAACCGGTCACCCGGTGCAGGTGATGACGCAACTCCACCACTGTCAGCGAATCGAACCCGGCAGCCTTGAACGTCTGGCGCGGGCCGAGGGCATCCGCCGAGGGCAGGGCGAGAACGGCGGCCGCCGTCGAGCGGACCACCCGCAGTACCGCATCGTAGTGCTCGCCGTCCGGCAGCACGGCTAGCTGATCCGCCAGTGACGCCCGGCCCGGCGTCGGCGACGGCGTCGGCGACTCGACCAGCCCGCGCAGGATGTCCGGCAGGGTGCCATTCCCGGCCTGCCGGGCAAGCTCGGCCGTGTCGGTCCTCCCGGCGACGACACACGCCTGGCCCGAGGTCATCGCTCGGTCCAGCAGGTCAAGGCCGACCGGGGTGGGCAGTACTGCGAATCCGGTACGGGCGATCGCCCGCGCCGACAGCGAGCCTGCCATGCCACCGTCCCACGCCCCCCACGCGATCGCCGTGGCGGGCTGACCGCGGTCGTGCCGCAGCCGGGCGAGAGCTTCGAGCGCGCTGTTGGCCGCCGCGTAATTCGCCTGGCCAGGCGAGCCGAGCGACGCGGCGATGGAGGAGAACAGCACGAGCGGCACGTCGCGGCACGCCTCGTGCAGATGCCACGCGGCGTCCACCTTCGCGGCAAGCACCGCGTGCAGCCGCTCCGAGGTCATCGCCTGCAACGGCGCGGGTTGCATGACACCGGCCGCGTGGATCACCGCGGTCAGCGGTGCGGGAAGGGCGTCCAACAGCGCCCGGACGGCGGACCGGTCGCCGATGTCACACGCCGCGATCTCCACCGTGGCGCCCAGCCCGACCAGCTCGTCGCGCAGTGCAGCGGCACCCGGCGCGTCCAGGCCCCGGCGGCTCGCCAACACCAGGCGGCTGACCCCGTGGCGGGTGACGAGGTGGCGGGCGACAAGCGCGCCGAGTGAGCCGGTACCGCCGGTGACCAGCACGGTGCCGGCCGGGTCGAGAACGGGAGCCGACCCTTGGCCTGGTGGCGTCACGGTCAGCCGGGCCACGTGGAAGGCGCCCCCGCGCAGCAGCACCCGGGGCAGCGCCGGCACGGCTTCGGGTACGACCTCGGCGTCCAGCAGCGACAACCGGCCCGGATGCTCGCTCTGCGCGGACGCGGCGAGTCCCCACACGGCCGCATGAGCCGGATTCGATCCGTGCGCACCGGTGGTATGCACAGTCAGGTGCGCGTCGGCGGTGCGCGGGTCCGCCAGCCAGGTGCGCAGTCCGGTCAGCGCGCGCTCGGCGAGGTCGTGCACGGACTGCGGGTCGTCACCTGTGACGGTCCAGACCGCGTGCGCCCCGGGTGCCACACCGGCCAGCAATGCGTCGATATCGGTGTCCGCGTGCGTCACGGTCCGCAATTCCGGTGCGGACACCGGGTTCCATGCAACGTGGTACAGCGGGGTGGCGGCGACCGGGGCCGCGGCGGACAGCCAGTAGCGCGACCGCTGGAACGGGTACGTGGGCAGCGCAACGACGCGTCCCGAGGTGCGCCAGTTCAGCTGGTGCCCGTTGACGTACAGGTGCGCCAGCGCGCGCAGCATCGCAAGGCGGTCGTCGTGGTCGCGGTGCAGCGTCGAGATCACCGCCGCGCCGGGCGGCAGGATGTCACGGAGCGACGGCGTCAGGGTCGGATGCGGCGACAGTTCGAGGTAGGTGTCGTAACCGTCGCGGCGCAACGCGCGGACGGCCGGGTCGAAGCGCACCGTGTGCCGCAGGTTGCGCCACCAGTAGTCGGCGGTGAGCGGTTCGGTCACCGGCTCCGCCGTCACCGTCGAGTACATCGGCGTGTGCGGGTCCGACGGCTCGACGGCGAGTGCTATCAATGCGGCGCGCAGCGGCTCCATCGCAGCCGAGTGGCTGGCGTAGTTCACCGGCAGGATCCGGGTCCGCACGCCCTGGTCCTTGAGCCGCGCCACGAGTTCCCTCACCGCGTCGACCTCGCCGGACACGACGGTGGTACCGGGATCATTGACCGCAGCGATCGCGACAGGGCCGAGGTGGGCGGAGAGGTCCTCGGCGCTCAGGCCGATGGTGGCCATCAGGCCGCTGCCCTGGAGTGTGGCAATGGCGTTGCCGCGGCCGGCGCTCAACGCGGCGGCGTTGGTCACTGTGAGCGCGCCCGCAATGTGCGCGGCGGCCAGTTCGCCCTGTGAATGCCCGACCACCGCGTCCGGGGTGATGCCGTGGTGGGCCAGCACCCGGGCCAGCCCGGCCATCACGGCCAGCAGCGCGGGCTGGGTGACCTCGACCCGGTCCATCGTCGGCGCGTCGCCGGTGTCGAGCACCAGATCGCGCAGCGACCAGTCGGTGTGCGGCGCGAGCGCCTCGGCTGTGGCGTCGATGTGTGCGGCGAAGACCGGTTCGGTCTCGTACAGCCGCCGGGCCATCGCCGGGTACTGCCGGCCCTGGCCGGGGAAGACGAACACCAGCCGGGGGTGCGCCGGCGCGCCGTCCGCCGGCCCCAGGACCGAATCGGGGTGCGGCAGGTCGTCGGCCAGGGCGCGCAGCGCGAGCAGGGCCCGCTCACGATCCTCGACCAGGACGACCGCGCGGTGCGGATGGTGCGCGCGGGTGGTGGCCAGCGAATGCGCCACATCGTGCACGTCGAGGGCCGGGTCGTCGGTAAGTCGCTCGATCAGAGCGCGCGCCTGATCCCGCAGCGCGCCGGGCGTCCGGGCGGACAGCGGCCAGGCGACTGGACCGGCCGGCCGCTCACCGGCCGGCTGGTCCGCCGCCGGTGCCGCCTGCTCGATGATCATGTGAACGTTGGTGCCGCTGATGCCGAAGGACGACACCGCTGCGCGGCGCGCCCGGCCGGTCTCCGGCCACGGCGTGTTCTCCGTCGTCAGCTCAACCTTGCCGGACTCCCAGTCCACGTGCGGGCTCGGGGCGTCCACGTGCAGCGTCGCCGGTACGACTCCGGCGGAGAGCGCCTGAACCATCTTGATCACGCCGCCGACGCCCGCGGCCGCCTGCGCGTGGCCGATGTTGGACTTGAGCGAGCCGAGCAGCAGCGGAATCGACCGGTTCCGGCCGTACGTGGCGAGCAGCGCCTGCGCCTCGATCGGATCGCCCAGCGTGGTGCCGGTGCCGTGCGCCTCCACCACGTCCACGTCCGCCGCGGTGAGGCCGGCCCGGCTCAGCGCCCGCTCGATGACCCGCTGCTGTGCGAGCCCGTTCGGCGCGGCGAGCCCGTTGGACGCGCCGTCGGAGTTGACCGCGGACCCCCGGATCACAGCGAGCACCGATCGACCGGCGGCCCGCGCGTCCGACAGCCGCTGGAGCACCACGAGACCGGCGCCCTCGGACCAGCCCGTGCCGTCGGCCGCCGCGGCGAAGGCCTTGCACCGCCCATCCGGTGCCAGACCGCGCTGCCGGCTGAACTCCTGGAACATGCCGGGAGTGGGCATCACCGCGGCCCCACCGGCCAACGCGAGGTCGCACTCGCCCTCGCGCAGCGCCTGTGCCGCGACGTGCAGGGCGGTCAGCGACGACGAGCAGGCGGTGTCGATGGTGAGCGCGGGCCCCTGCAACCCCAGCGTGTACGCGATCCGTCCGGAGGCGACGCTGGTCGTACCGCCGGTCAGCAGGAAACCGTCGTGCCCGCCCGGGTCCGGGGTGAGGCCGGTTCCGTAGTAGTCGTGGGTAACACCCGCGTAGACACCGGTCGGACTGCCGTGCAGGGAGGTGGGGTCGATCCCGGCGTTCTCCAGCGCCTCCCAGGCGATCTCCAGGAGCAGCCGCTGCTGCGGATCCATCGCGGTGGCCTCGCGTGGCGAGATGCCGAAGAACGCCGGATCGAACCGGTCGACGTCGTGCAGAAACCCACCGTGGCGGGTGTACGTGCTGCCGGCCCGTGCGCCGTCCGCGTCGTGCAGCGCGTCGAGATCCCAGCCGCGGTGGGTAGGGAATCCGGTGATCGCGTCCCGGTTCTCCAGCACCAGCCGCCACAGCAGGTCGGGCGAGGTCACGTCACCGGGATACCGGCACCCCATGCCGACGATCGCGATCGGCTCGTCCGGGTCCCGGGCCGGGCGGTCCGCCTCCCGGGCAGCGCTCGGCGCGACGCGCTGCCAGAGGTACGCGGCGACCGCATCCGGCGTCGGGTGGTCGAAGGCCAGGGTGGAGGGAAAGTCGAGTCCGCTGGCTTGACCGAGCCGGTCGCGCAGTTCGACGATCCCGAGCGAGTCCAGGCCGAGCCGGTGGAAGCTGCGCGTGGTGTCGACGTCCTGCTCCTCGTGGCCCAGCACCACGGCGACGCAGCGCCGGACCAGCGCGGCGGCCAGCGCGGGACTCCGCTGCCACGGTTCGCCGGCCGACTTCTCGGCCATCACCGGCTCGTCCATGACCGGGTACGGCCGGTGCCGGTCGCCGCCCAGCTTGTCCGTCTTCGCCGGCTCGTCGGTGATCCAGTACGGCCGGTGCTGGAACGCGTAGCCGGGAAGCCGGACCCGCTCGCCGGACGTGCGGAAGTCGACCGGGTGGCCCTGGACGTGAAGCTGGGCCAAAGCGTGGAAGAACTGCTCGCGGTCGCGGCGCAGCGTCGGTACCACGGCGGCGCGCCCGGCCAGCGTCTCGCTGATCGCCGGGGTCAGCGCCGGGTGCGGACTGATCTCGACGTACGTATGCGCGGAACCGAGTTCGGCGACGGCGTCGGCGAAGGTGACCGCGTGACGCATCTGGTATGCCCAGTAATCCGCGCTGACGTGCGGTACGCCCTCGTACTCGCAGGTCGGGGTGATCGGCACGGCGGGCGCGCGGTACGCCAGGGTGGCCGCGGCCGCGCGGAACTCGTCGATTATCGAGTCGAGCCGCGGCGAGTGGAACGCATGCGACACGCGCAACTCGCGTACCCGTACCCCCTCGGTGGTCAGCTCGGCGGACACCTCGGACACCGCAGCGGCGTCGCCGGAGATCACCGTCGCCGTCGGCGCGTTGACCGCGGCGACCACAACCCTGCCGCCGAACCGGGCCAGCCGGGGCTCCACCTCGGCCGTCGACAAGCCGACGGTCGCCATCGTGCCCGCGCCGGACGGTCCGGCGCCCATCAGCCGGGCGCGGGTCGCGACGAGCCCGGCAGCGTCGCTCAGCGACAGGATGCCGGCGGCGTGCGCAGCGGTGAGTTCGCCGATCGAGTGCCCGACCAGGTGGTGGGGCTCGATGTTGTGGTAGGCCAGGGTCTGGTGCAGCGCGGTCTGCACGGCGAACAGCGCGGGCTGGGTGTAGGTCGTGTCGTCCAGCAACTCGGCCGCGGCGGTGCCCGGTTCGGCCAGGACAACCTCCAGCAGCGGGCGCGGCAGGAGCCCGTCGAACGCGGCCGCGACAGCGTCAAGCGCGGCGCGGTACACCGGGTGCGTCGCGTACAGCGAACCGCCCATGCCCGGCGACTGCGCGCTCTGACCGCCGTAGGCGAAGACCAGGCTGCTTTCGCCCGCGACGCCCCTGACGACCGCCGGGTGCGGCCGGTCCTCGGCGATCGCGGCCAACGCGCCGCGCACGTCCGCCGGGTCGGCCGCGACCACGACAGCGCGATGTTCGTGGTGGGTTCGGGCCGTCGCCAGCACATGACCGATGTCGTACGGGTCGAGCTCCGGCTGCACGTCCAGATGGCGCAGCAGGGCAGCCGCCTGGTCGCGCACCGCCCCGGGGGTGCGACCGGACAGCGGCCACACCACGACGGCCGAGGTGCCTCCGGCGCGCGCTTGCCGGGGCGGCGCGGGTGCCAGCACGACGTGGCAATTCGTGCCGCCCATGCCGAACGAGCTGACCCCCGCCAGCGGCCGGTCCGCGGGCCATGTGCGCAGTCCGGTGTTCACCGCCAGACCGAGCGGGAATTCCGCGTGGGGTGTCTCGAAGTTCAGGCTCGCCGGCACCTCTCCCGCGCGCAGCGCCAGCAGGACTTTCAGCAGGCCGACGATGCCCGCCGCGCCTTCCAGGTGGCCCACGTTCGTCTTGACCGAGCCGACCAGCAGCGGCTCGGTGCCGGATCCCGCGAACGCCGCGGCCAGCGCGCCGGCCTCGATCGGGTCGCCGACCGGCGTGCCGGTGCCGTGCAACTCGACGTAGCCCACCTGATCGGCGGTGATCCCGGCCGCCACCTGCGCCGCCCGCACCACCCGTTCCTGCCCGGCCGCGCTCGGCACGGTCAGTCCGGTGCTGGTCCCGTCGTTGTTGACCGCGCTGCCCCGGATCACCCCGTACACCGGGTCGTCGTCGGCCAGCGCCTCGGCCAGCGGCTTCATCACCACGACCGCGCCGCCTTCGCCCCGCACGTACCCATTGGCCCGCGCGTCGAACGTGTAGCAGCGGCCGTCCGGCGACAGGCCGCCGAACGCGGCGGTGCGCTCGGTCGTCGCAGCCAGGATGTTGAGGTTGACACCGGCCGCGATGGCCAGCGTCGACTCACCGCTGCGCAGGCTCTCGCAAGCGAGATGGATGGCCACCAGCGAGGCCGACTGCCCGCTGTCGACGGTCATGCTGGGCCCGCGCAGATCCAGAAAGCGCGACACCCGGTTCGCGATCATGCTGCGCTGTGTGCCGGTCAGACCGTGCCGGTCGGTCGCGGCCACCAGTCCGTCGTAGTCCGACCACATCGCACCGGCGAACACGCCGGTGCGCGTACCCGCCAGCGTGGCGGGCACGATCCCGGCGTCCTCGATCGCCGTCCAGCACAGCTCGAGCATGAGCCGCTGCTGCGGGTCCATCGCCGCGGCCTCGCGCGGCGACACGTCGAAGAAGTCCGCGTCGAAGCCGGCGACATCATCGAGGAAGGCGCCGTGCGTGTCCTGGGCGCCCTCGGCCCAGCGTCCGGCAGGGACCTCCGTGACGGCCGAGCGGCCCTCCCGCAGCAGCTGCCAGAACGCGTCCGCGTCCGGGGCCTGTGGCATGCGGCACGCCACGCCGACAACAGCGAAGTCCCTGACCATCGAGCACCCCGTTCGTCCGATTCAGATGGAATGTCCCATTTGAATCGGCTAGATCGCGCGACCTGTTCAGCTACTTGGATGGCGTGGCCACGCGTCCGGCCAGCCACTCGGGCGGCCATACGCGAAGAAATTTACTCAGCCGAACCAGGAAAGTCTTCGCCCCGATTGCTGACCTCGGCGCCGCATTTCCCTGTCCGGCGCCAGGCCCGTCGAGCCGATGTGGACTTTGCCGCGCGCAGGCCAGCGGGGTGACACGTGCACCCGGCCGAACTGACGACCGCGCAGCCAGGCTCGTCGATCCCGGCCGCGAATCGGCCGGGATAGACACCCCGCACGCGTCACCGCTTGGCACCCAGCCACCGCCGCCAGACCCACCCGAGGATCGACAATGGCGACCGTCAGGAGAAGGCGGTTGTCATTTACTCACCGCAGGAAGCCACGGGCGGGGCCCCAGCCGTCGGCGAGATCGTCCTCCAACTGGTTGAGGCGCGCGGTGATCACCTGGTCGAAGCCGTCCAGGAAGTATTCGTCCCCACTTTGCGGAGCGACTTCCCGACGCTCACTCACGAACTCGTCCACCACCTGGTAGAGACTGCGGCCCGGGCCGACCCGCCCGGCGATGTAACGCGTGGCTCCCGGCAGGTCCGGGAAGCCGGCCTCGCGGTACAGGTAGACATCGCCGAGGAGGTCGAGCTGCACCGCCACCTGCGGATGTGCCCTCGGCCGCATCTGTTCCGTGGTGGTCCGCAGGAGATTCGCCTCCACCCCGCAGCGCATGCTGTTCAGCGCGTAACCGTAGTCCACGTCCAGCGTGGGCAGCCGGTCTCGGA
This sequence comes from Micromonospora trifolii, assembly GCF_022229005.1. Lineage (GTDB taxonomy): Bacteria > Actinomycetota > Actinomycetes > Mycobacteriales > Micromonosporaceae > Micromonospora > Micromonospora trifolii. The sequence continues at coordinate 287,427 of NZ_JAKKFD010000066.1, read as the reverse complement.
CTGCCTCCTCGAAGCCGGCCAAGGCGTCGCGGAGTTCCGATCGGTCCGAGCCGGAGAGCTGACCGTCGTCGCGACCGCTGTAATCCTGACGCAGATTCAGGAAGTCCAGTGGGCGATCGGGGTTTACAGCGCTCAGTTCCTCCATGTAGTCGACGAGGTCGAGCAGCCTGCGCGCCCGCCCCGGCAGGATGAGGTAGTTGAGTCCCAGCTTGACCGACCGGTCCTGCTCGGTCCGCAGCTTCATGAACCGCAACAGGTTCGCCTTGACCCGCCGGAACGACCCCTTCTTGCCAGTGGTCGCTTCGTACTCCTCGTCGTTGAGCCCGTACAGCGACGTCCGGACGCCATTCAGGTCCCAGAGACCGGGCTGACGGTTCAGCGTCTGCTCGGTCAGCGCGAACGAGTTGGTGTACATGGTGATTTTGAAGCCGCGCGCGGCGGCCCGGGCGACCAGCGTGCCGACCGCCGGGTTGGTCAGTGGCTCCAGCCCGCCGGACATGTACACGGCGAAGGGGTTGTCCGTGGGTACCTCGTCGATGACCGAGGCGAGCATGGCGTTGCCGCCCTCAAGGGTTGACATCTCGTATTTCGCACCGGTCACTCGCACACAGAAGTGGCAGCGGAACATGCAGCTGGGGCCAGGGTACAAACCGACCGAACTCGGGTAGACCGGCCGCCCTTCGAGAGCCGCGTCTAGCACACCCCTCGCTTCCAGCGGCAGCACTGTGTTCGTCCAGTACTTACCCGCCGGGGCCTGCCGCACGGCCTCCCGCAGCGCGGGCACCGCCCCGAAGGTCCGCAACAGCTCGGCGAACTCCGGCCGGGTCACACCCAGCTCACGTCGGGCCTCACGCAGCGTGGTGAACGGCGTGGTGCCGTACCGGCGGGCGAGCTGCACCAGGTGGTGGCTGCGCCGCTCCTCCCCTTCTGGAACGCTGCCGGTCAACAGCGATTTCAGTGCCGCGACCGAGTCCGACACGTCGGCACCGGGCCTCGTGCACTCGGCGACGGCCTTGCCTGCGGCGGAATCTGCCACGTACACCGGTATCCCCTGTTCTCTAACACGTACGTTCACTGGCTGGTCACGCGTCCTGCCGCCGGCGGGCGGTGATGTCCCTGCCGCGCTCGACGGCGATCCGGACGATGTTGCACACCCGGCGGATGTCCTCGCGCGACACCGTGGTGCCCGTCGGCATGGCGAGCACCCGAGCAGCTAGCCACTCGGTGTGCGGCAGACGAATCGGCCGCTGCGAACGGTAGGGCTCAAGCTCGTGGCACGCTGGTGAGAAATAGGGCTTCGCCTGCACCCGCTCGGCGTGCAGCAGCTCCATCAGCAGGTCTCGGCTGATGCCGGTGACCTCCCTGTCCACCTCGATGACGATGTAGTGGTAGTTGTTGCGCTCCTCCGGGTCGAACTCGATGACCCGGACACCGGCCACGCCGGCCAGCTCGGAACGGTAGAGCTCGTAGTTGCCCTGGTTGTGCCGGGTGTACTTCGGGAAAGAGTCCAGGGACGTCAGCCCCATGGCCGCGGCGGCCTCGTTGAACTTGCCGTTGGTGCCTCCGGCCGCGTTGAACCCCTCCATTCCGATGCCGAAGTTGTGCAGGGATCGGATCCGCTGCGCCAGCTCGTCGTCGTCGGTGACGATCGCACCACCCTCGAAGGCGTTGACGACCTTGGTGGCGTGGAAGGAGAACACCTCCGCATCGCCGAACCCGCCGATCGGCCGACCTTTGGAGCTGCAACCCAGGGCGTGTGCGGCATCGAAGAACAGGCGCAACCCTCGGGCCGCTGCCAGTTTCTCCAACTCGTCAACGGCACAGGGCCGGCCCCAGAGGTGGACCCCGAAGATCGCCGACGTCCGCTCGGTGATGCTCGCCTCGACGGCGCTGACGTCCACCCCGCCGTAACGGGGGTCGATGTCGCAGAACACCGGCGTCAGCCCGAGCCAGCGCACCGAGTGCGGCGTGGCGGCGAAGGTCATCGAAGGCATGATCACCTCGCCGGTCAGCTCCGCGGCGTGCACCAGCAGTTGCAGCGCCACGGTGGCGTTGCAGGTGGCCACGCAGTTGCGAACGCCGGACAGCTCGGCGACCCGATCCTCGAACTCCCGTGCGAGTGGCCCACCGTTGGTGAGCCACTGGTTGTCGAGTGTCCAGTTCAGACGGTCGAAGAGCCGATCCCGATCGACGATGTTCGGATGACCGACGTACAGCGGATGCAGGAACGCGGGTCGGCCCCCGAAAATGGCGAAGTCCTCGATGTCTCGCTTCATGTCGTTCCCTCTCCAGCGGCGCTCGGCCTGACACGCGACGACAGCTCGTCCAGCAAACCCGCCTGCTGCACGACCTGCTCCATTGACATCGGTGGAGCACCGGCGCGGACGGCGGCGACAAATGCTCTGAGCAGGTTCGTCACCTGGTCGTCCGGGGTCAGCACCCGTAGCTCCTCGCTGCCGGTGCGATTCGCGACCCGCAGGAGAGGAGGGTGGTCGGCCGCAGGGGTGAACGCCCGTTCCAAGCTGATTCGTCCGTCGCTGCCGACGATCTGATAGCAATTCCGGTACGAGTGGTCGATGCCATAGCTCAGCTGCACCGAGACGTCCGGATGCGCACGCAGCATCGCGACCCCACCCATGTCGAGCTCTCCCGTCGCCGGCGTCCGCACCGCGGCCACGACCTCAAGCGCACCCAGGTGGTAGAGGGCTGCCCGAACCGGGTATATCCCCAGCTCACGCAGAGCCCCTCCGCCGAGTTCCGGCCGGAACCGGATGCCGCCGTCCGCCAGCCGGGGGATGAGGAACGACGCCTCGAACAGCCGCGGTTCGCCGATCGCTCCCTCCTCGACCAACCGGCGTACCGCGTTGTGCTGGCTGTGATGGACGAACATGACGTTCTCCATCAACGCCAGGCCGCCGGCCCGCGCGAGCGCGAGCAATTCCTCGGTCCGGCGTCGGCTCGTTGCCATCGGCTTCTCGGCCAGGACGTGTTTGCCTGCCCGCAGCGCGGCCTCGACCCATTCCTCGTGCAGGGCGATCGGCAGGGGAATGTAGACCGCGTCCACATCGTCGCGCTCCAGTAGCTGCCCGTACCCGGTCACCGCCGAACAACCGAAGTCATCGGCGACGGCGACCGCCTTGGCCGGGATGCGGCTGGCGACCGCGGTCAGCGCCACGTCCGCCAGCCGAGCCACGGCGGGCAGGACGCGACGCAGAGCGATGTCGGCGCAGCCCAGGACACCAAGCCGGATCGCCGTCCCGTTCATGGTCGCGATCCGCATGGCATGCGATCCCGGCACTGACCCACTTCGTCGACGACCGTCACTCGTACCAGACGGTGGTGTGGTCCTCCACATAATGCTCCGGCGCCTCGACGCTGAAGAAGTACGCGGCGAAGCTGCGCCGCGGACGCGGGCCCGGTAGCGGGGTCGGGTGCCCGTGGAACGATTTGTCCGACGTCTCGAACACCAACGTACGGTTGAACTGAGGCAGCACCTCGGCCACCGGACCGGAATCCCCGAACAGCTCGAGCTTTCCGCCGTCCTCTTCGGTCCAATCCGGATTCAGATAGCAGATGACGTTGAGCCGTCGGTACAGCCCTTCATCGCTGCGGTTGAAGTCGGCGTGCACGGCCAGCTTGCCACCCGGCTCGATGTAGTGGTAACCGCCGCCCTCGGTGCGCAGCGTCAGTTCCGGCATACCGAACGCCTGGGCGAACTCCGGCCCCCGAGCGGCAATCGCCTCGACGAACTTGAACGTGTTCGGACCCCAGAGGTGGTCCGGACCTTCGAGCTTCACCTCGTGCTGCGGGTCGCCGTAGCGGATCCACCCGTCGGCTTCCGGCTCCGGGAATTCCGCAAGAACCGACCGAAGAAGTTCGTCATCCCACATTCCATCGACAATGGCATGCGGAAACGGATGATCGGAAATGTTCATGTTGTCCCCCATATCGACTGTGGCGACAGTCCGCCGCCATCAAGGACGGCTCAGGCTACATCGCGAGCATAGTCATGCCCACCGATCGGCGCGAGACCTTTTTGCGCTGATCAGGACTCCAGTGGCAACTGCTGGTTGTTCTCACTGACGAAGGCGTTGTAGTGACGGTGTTCGAAGTCATGCAAGGTATAGATCTGGTGGTACCACTGCTGCGGAACATCGCGTGTAATCAGGTGGTAGGCCGGCGAGAACTTCTTGGTCTTGTTGCGCTCGTTGAACTCGGCGATCGCCAGCCGCTCACCGGTGAAGTCGTTGTAGAGCTCCACCTCGTCGCCGATGATGTCGTCGAAGTAGCAGTAGATCCGCGGCAGCCGGTACTTTTCGTCCACCTCGAGCATGGTCAGGGCGACCTCGGTCGACGAGTAGAAGTCGAAGTCGTGCATGACTGCTGCCAGCGGTGCCGGTTCGTACTGGTCGAAGAATGTCTCGGCCGTTTCCCGGATGTCGCCGATCACCAGCTTGGCGTTCTTCAGCCGCTCCCGCAGCCGGGCTTCGTCCATCGCGAAGAAACCCGGCTTCCAGTGGTACGGAAGGTCGCGGTAGTCCACCGGCGCGGGCAGCCCGGCACCGGTGTCGAAGCCGTACACCTGAATCCCGATACCGATTTCTTTCGACACTTCCTCGGCATACTGCTCAAGCAGCACGAGGCCGTTACCACCGGCTACGCCGTACTCGGCCATACTGATTTCCCGGTAACCGAGTTTCTTAGCCAGATCGGCCGAATGATAAACACAGTACGCGTAATACGGTCGCTCGAAAGCGCCGACTTCCAGCCGCTCCCGAAAAGTGCCCAGGCGAAGCTTCCCGGTGATCGCCGTGGCCAGCGGACGGGCCGGATTCCACTGCGCGAAGAGAGGGTTTCGGGAACTGAAGTTTCCAAGCATGCCCGGACTACGCCTTCACCAGGGGGAACACTTCGGTCGCAAACCGTTCCATGTTCTTCTTGGTGACCTCGACGTCACCGGAACCCTCCATCGCCAGCACGACATGCTTGGCACCGGACGCCTCGATGATCTCGTTCAGCCGCTCCGCGCACTGCTCGGCGGTGCCGACCGGGTTGTTGTCCAGCCAGTCCGAGATCCAGCTCTCCGCATCGTCGCGGCCCTCCAGCGCGGCCTGCTCGATGCGACGCAGGTGGTATCGGTAGTTCGGCAACTGGCGCAGATCCTCGATGCCGAAGCCGTCCCGCTGGCCCTCCTCGCCCCACCACTTGACGAGGCCAAAAATCTCCTTCTTGGCTTCCTCGCGGGTGGCGCCGACATGACCCACGCAGACCAGGACGTGCTCGACCGCATCCGGGTCGCGCCCGGCCAACTCGGCGTACTGGTTGTAGAGCTCGACCCGCGAGCGGGTCTCCTCATCCTGTTGGCCCAGCTGCAGGAGCAGCGGGAAACCATTCTGTGCAGCCCATTCCACGGTGGATGGTGACTCGCCCGCGACGTACACCGGCGGGTGCGGCCGGGTGTGCGGTTTCGGGTAGACCGGCACCGGCGCGAACGAGTACTCCTCGCCCTCCGCGCCCACGCGCTCCTCGGTCCAGGCCTTCATCATCAGGTCGACGCCTTGGCGCATCGAGTCCTGGGTACGGGTCGGATCGACCTTGAACACCTCGAAGTCGGCCGGGAAGCTACCTCGGCCTAGGCCGAGGTGGAAACGCCCGTCGCTCAGCTGGTCGAGCAGCGCGGTGCTCTCGGCCAGACGGATCGGGTGCATCAGCGGAGCGATGGTGACCGCGGTGCCGATGTTCAGGGTCTCCGTCTGGCCGAGCAGGTAGCCGGCGAGCGCGATGGTGTCCGGGCAGATGCCGTAGCGGGTGAAGTGGTGCTCCAGCACCCATCCGCTGCTGTAGCCAAGACGTTCGGCCACCTGCGCGTATTCGACGGTCGCCTTCAGCACCTCCCGTTCGGTCTGATGATCTGGCTTCGCCGTGGTGAGAAGGATTCCCCAGTTCATTGCTTAAGCCCTTGCTTTCTCTGATTGATCAACGCAATGGATCAGCGGATGATGGCGTCAGTCGTTGCGCTGGGCGGTGACCCAACCCTTCACGGTGGGGTCATCGCTCCAGACCACGCTGGTGGTGAAGCCGGCTTCGTCGAGGCGCTGGATGAGCGCGTCCGCGAGACCGTCCTCCTCTGGGTGCAGCTCGACGTGCATGTGGCGGATCACCCGCAGCACGTTGAGCGGTGCCTTGCCCAGGACGTCGTACTCAGCGCCCTCGATGTTCATTTTCATGTAGTCGATTTCGGCGATGCCGTGCTCCGTGAGCCACTCCTCGAGGGCCTGGCAGGCGACCTCTTCGTAGCCGTCCTCGGAGTGCGTCTCCATGTTGCGGGGCTCCACCGGCACGTCCGCCCAGAGCGGGTTCAGGAACAGGCTGTGCCCGACACTACCGGGACCGTGCCAGAGACGTACCGTCTCCGTTTTCGCACCGAGCGCAAGCTTGTGCGCGGTCACGTTGTCGGCCTCGTTTTCCGCAAGGTTTCGCTGCATGATCTCGAAGTTCTCGAAACCCGGTTCCAGGGCAAAGACCTTCCCCTTCGGAACCTGACGGGCAGCGAGCACAGCGAACGCTCCAATGTGGGCGCCGACGTCGACGATCGTGTCGTCCTCGCGCGGCGTGTACTCCGCCGCGAAGTACCGGGGCGAGCCGTAGTGGCTGTCCAGGACGATCTCGTCGGTGGTGCCGATCCGGTAGAAGAACCGGGCGTTGTCGAGCTCCCGGACGCCGATCGAACCAGGGGCTCCGGCGGTGTCGGCGGACGCGTCTGTCGTCATGGTGGGCTCCTCTGCTGTACCGGCTCGCTGAGCCGGATCCTTGATGGGGTGGGGAAGGTGTTCAGTGCTGGCCGGAATGGCGCCGAGCGCCCAGGCCCGCTGTTCCGATCCGCGCAGATGGGACATCGCCTTTGCCTCGGCGACGACCACCTGGCGTGCTTCGTCGTGCCCGGCGAAGGCGGTGAGCAGTCGGGACAGCGCCGCATCGGGCTCGCGTACCAGAATCCCGATGCCGGTGGTGGTCGCGTGCAGCAGCGCCGCATGCCAGCCGGATTCCTCGATGATCTGCTCGTAGCCGGCGGTCAGGTTCACGAATGCCACGTCGTGCAGGAGAACGACGGCATCCGGTGTCAAGAACGGGCGGACCGCACGCCAGTCCGCGACGATCTGCTCGGACGAGTGGAAGCCGTCGATGAAGACCAGGTCCACCTCACCGAGGTGTTCGGTGACCACCGCCGGGACGTCCTGCGGTGACACCGCCAGCACCGCGGTCACGTTCAGGCCGAGGTTCGCGGCGAGCCGGTTCGTGACCTCGATGCCGGCCACCGAGTTGATGTCGTACCCGGCGTCGATGGCGAGCACCTGGGCACCGGGGTTGGCCAGCGCGAGGGCGAGGGTGCTCCAGCCGTAGGCGTTCCCGATGACCAGGATCTTCTGCCCACGTCGAGCCTGTGCCAGGCACTCCAGGAAATAGATCTCCTGCACCGAGATGCCCAGCCCGTCGGTGACGCTGGCGCCGTCCTTGACGAGCCAGGTGAAGGGTGCGAGATAGAAGTCGTCGTGCAGGGTGGGGCTCAGCCCGGACGCCACCGCCACGTTTTCCGATGCGTAAGCCTCTACGAGGGATTCGAATACAGCCATAGCGACACCTCAATCCAGGTACTGGCGACGGCCGGGATGCTGCACCTCACCCATTGCTGATCAGGTCGAAGGCGCTGCGGCAGGCGTCGAGGGAAATCTGTACGTCTTCCTCGGTGTGTGCTGCGGAAAGGAACCACTGGTGGTTGGGGTGCAGGAGCACACCCCGCCGGACGACTTCGGTGAAGAACCGGACCTTCCGGTCACACCCGGCGGTGTCCGACTCGTCGAAGATCAGGAACGGCGAGACCGGCAAACCCACCACTTCAGCAGGGATTTCGTACGCGCGGACCAGCTCCGTGAGGCCGTCGACGAACGTCTCGCCGAGCCGTCGGATCCGCGCCAGCGCGTCGGTCTCCCGCAGGATGCCGATGGTGGTGATTGCCGCAGCCATCTCGGCCGGGTTTCCGTAGAACGTTGAGGACATGTGGGTACGGCCGAGGTGGGCCAGCACGTCCGCACGGCCGACCACAGCCGAGATCGGATACCCGTTCGCCATCGCCTTGCTGAACGTCGAGAGGTCGCCCACCACGCCGAAGTGCTCCTGGGCGCCGCCGAGCGCGATCCGGAACCCCGACCGCATCTCGTCCAGGATGAACAACGCACCGTGGGCGTTGGCGATCTCCTTGACCTGGTTGAGAAAGCCGGGTGCCGGAGCGTCGTATTCGTACGACATCATGATCACGCAGGCAATCTCGTCCGGGTGTGCCGCGAAGGCGCTCCGGACCGATTCGATGTCGTTGTAGGTGAACTTCAGCGTGTTCGACAGCGTGGGGTCAGGCACGCCCTCGGGACGCGGCGCGCACCAGTCGTGCCAACCGTTATAACCCCACCGCAGCACCTTGTCGCGCCCCGTGTGGATCCGGGCGAGGCGTACGGCCGCCGTCGTGGCGTCCGAGCCGGTCCGGAGTAGATACGCCTGTTCCGCACCCGGGATGACCTCAGTCATCAGTTCGGCCAGTTCCACCTGGCGCGGATGCCACAACGGGGACGCACACGTGCCCTGCGCCATCTGCCGGACGACCGCGTCGAGAACCCTCGGCTCCGCGTGGCCCAGGACAACCGGTCCGTACCCGAGATTGAAGTCGATGAACCTGTTTCCGTCCACGTCCCATACGTGAGCGCCGGAGGCCCGTTCGAAATACACCGGGTAGCCGAGGTTGGCAGCGTCAACCTCCAGGATCTGGTCCCGGGTGGCGGCCCAGGCGTCCACCGTGCGAGCCCGCCTGGACCACTTCTCCGACGAGGGGAACATGACTTCGGGACGAGACATCAGGGCTTACCTTTCCGTCCGGGTTTCGTAACCGTCGGCGATGCCGCGCGACGCCCGGTCCAGGCATGCGACCAGGTGCCGCTGGACGTCGCGGAAGAGTTCGGCGGGCTCACGTTCGGCATGGCGCCGACCGAAGAGCTCAGCGGACCAGTAACCCGCATATCCGGTACGGAGGATCGCGTCGATCCCCTCAGCCAGCGGCACCAGTCCACGGCCGGGCAGTTCGTCGCGGTCGTCGTCCGCCCAGGCGTCACCCTTGCGGGGCCCAGAGTCCGCGATCTGGACGGTGACGATGTCTCGCGCGTCGAGCGCGGCCACCTCCGGCCAGCTGGTCTCACCGACCCACAGGTGCCAGGTGTCCAGAACGATTCCGGCACGCTCGCGGCCGACCAGATCGATCACCTCCAGCGCCTGGTCGAGCGACGAGAACTGGCTGAAGCAGACCGGCTCGATGCCTAACCGCACGCCGTGCGGGAAAGTGCGGTCCGCCAGTCGTCGCAGCGACGCGACGATGATGTCGCGCTGCTCCCGCCACGTCGTCACGTCGAACTCGTTGAGCACGACGACCTGCAATGCGGGACAACCCACCCGCTGTGCGAGCCGAGCCCAGCGGTCGCCCGCGTCGAGCAGCTCGTGGTGGTGCCCGCGGGCGATCCGCTCCACCGGCATGAGCACGTCGACCATCGACACGGCGAGGTCACCCAGGCTGTCCGGCAGCCGGTCCGCAGCCTGCGGGTCCTGCTCGAAGTACCGCTCCAGTTTCGGAATGCTCAGCTCGGTGGCATCGAAGCCGGCCGCTCGTGCGTTGCGAATGTCGGTCTCTACATCGGCGGCGGGAGCGCATCCGACATGGATCGAGGTTTTCATCGCGCGACTCATCCGTTACGGCCGGATCGGATCGTCGGGCGTCACCCAGATGGTCTTCCACCAGGTCTTGTACATGACGTCCCAGTCCGACTTGGCCTGCTGCTGAGTGACCAGCTCCCAGACCTTCTGACCGGGATCGACCCCGACCTTGGTAGCCGCATGCATACCGGCGATCGCAGCGAGACGCCACAACGCGTTAGCCCCGACCATGGCGTTGACCGCCACCTGCTTCGGCTGCGAGTAGTGCTTCGTGTAATAGCGGCGCAGGCTCTGGTAGAGCAGGATGGTCCGCTTGCCGTCGGTGGAGCTGAACGAGCCGCCGAGCAGGTGGATGACCACCGCACTCGGGGTGAACCGCACGGTCCAACCGGCCTTCCAGATCCGGTAGCACCAGTCAAGTTCCTCGGCGTAGATGAAGAAATACTCATCCAGACCGCCGACCTGATCAATGACCTCCCGGCGCACCATCATGCAGGCGCCGTTCACCCATCCCACCTCGCGCTCCTCGGTGTGATCCGTGAAGGCGGGATAGGTGCGCTTCAGCCAGCCCTGCAGGAACGGCAACCGGTACAGGTCGGTGTACCGCAGCGTGTCGTTGACCAGCGACGGGAAGTCGTCCATCGACCACTGCAGCGAACCGTCGGCGTTCAGGTGCCGGGCACCGACACACCCGGCCTCCGGGTGCGCCTCCATGCACTCCACCAGGCCGCTCACAGTGGTGGGCAGCGAGATCGTATCCACGTTGAGCAGCAGGATGTACTCGCCCTTGCAGGACTTGAAGCCGATGTTGTTGGCGCCCGCGAAGCCATGGTTACGGTCGAGCGAGATCACCACCACGTCGGGCCAGTTCTCCTGCAGATAGCTCACCGAGTCGTCGTGAGAGCCGTTGTCGACCACGATGGTCTCGAACCGCACGTTCTTGGTGGTGTCATACAGGGTCGTCAAAGCCTGGGCGAGCAGCTCGCGGGAGTTCCAGTTGACTATCACAACCGAGACCTGCGGATTCTTCGGCGCGGTCATCACGCCTCCTTCGCTACGGTGGAAAGCGGCCGCGTGCTACGCAAGGACCGACCGATAGAACCTGATGTGCTCGTCCACCATGCGTTCGGTGGAGAAGTGCTCCTCGGCGACCGTCCGGCACGCCAGGCGGTCGTACGTGCGGTACTTACGGAGGCCCTCCACGACCTCCTCGAAGCTGTCGCACACCGCACCCGTGACGCCGTGCCGGACCACCTCGTCGACCGCACCGCTGCGCCGCGCGACGATCGGTGTACCGGTGGCCAGGGACTCGACCATCGCCAGACCGAACGGCTCGGGCCAGGCGATCGGGTTGACCATCGCCACCGCGTCCTTGAGCAGATGAAGGCCGGCGATCCGGTCCACCTCGCCGAGGAACTGGACGTCGTCTCCGTCGATCAGTGGTTCCACCTGGTCCTCGAAGTAGGCCCGCTCGTGATCTTCGGCGACTCGTGAGGCGAGTTTGAGCCGCAGACCGGCGGCCCGCGCGGCGAGAATCGCCTCCCGGACGCCCTTCTCCGGCGCCATCCGCCCGAAGAAGGCCACGTACGGACCCTTTTCGTCCCCCGCGCCGTCACCGAACGGCGTGTTCTTGACGTCGATCCCGAGGTGGATCATGTGCGGCGTGAACCCGGACGCACCCGCAGCCTGCGCGTGCGAGATGGCCAGCACCGGAACCCGGCGGGAGGCCGTCTGGTAGATGAGCCCCAGATCGGGTGAGCTGTGACCCGGAAGCGGAGGCGTGAACGGCAGGTAGTTGGTGGTGACGACCGGAACGTCGACCACACTCGGGCCGATGAGAGGACCGGCATACGTAATATCGTGAATGATGTCGACGCCCTGGTCGGACAACCACCGGTAACCGGACAGCACATGGAACAGTTCGGTGGGAGCGGTGTGCCAGCCCTTGGTGTGGTCCAGTTCTTCAATCACGCCCGACGTCGGAACCGGACAGGTGGACGACCGCGCCGCCCACAGCCGGACCTCATGTCCACGGCTGACCAGTCCTCTGCACAGCTCATCAGCGGCACGCTCCACGCCGCCGTACGCCCTGGGCGGGATCTGCCACGGCGGAGCCAGGAATCCAACGGTCATCTTCTCGGTCAAGGCGTTCCTATCTACTTTCGCGGCCGAGCTGCCAGGACGCGGTTCAGTGCGGCTTCGATCTCCGCGCTACTGAGATCGTCAACAAATTCGCAGTAGCCTATTTCCGTCGGGATCGGGGTCCGCTGGCGCTCACTGCGATGCTGCATACGCTCCAACAAGGACGCCCACATCGCCTCGAGGTCGATGATGGGTGGCGCCAACGGAAGCCCCAGGTCGGCGGTGAGGGCCACCAAGCGGTCGAACTCCCCGACGGGCATCATGCTGCGGCCGACCGAAATCGCCGAGGAGATCAGCAGGTCGACGACGACCGCGTGGCCGTGCCCTATCGCCGAGTCACCCATCTCGAACGCCTGGGAGAACGTGTGGCCGAGGTCCACCGTCCTGGTCAGGTCGCCCTCGTAGATGTTTCCGCTGAGCTCGCGCAGCATCACATCGATCGAGCGGTACAGGAGCGCCTGGCCCTCATCGTCGCTCATCCGGGTCCGCACAAACGACGGTGCACCCCGTTCGAGCATCTCAAAGATGGTCTTGTCGCAACCGAGTCCCAGCTTCAGGATCTCGCCGAACCCGCCCGTCCAGGAATAACCGGTCAGAGAGCTGAAGAATCCCCGATCCAACAGCACCGAGTGCGGCGGGGTGAACGTACCGAGCAGATTCTTTCCGCCGGTGAAGTTCACGCCGGTCTTGATACCGACGGAGGCGTCCACGTAGCCCAGCAGCGTGGTCGGAACCCGGACGACCGGGATCCCGCCCCGGAAGATGCTGCCGGCAAACCCCACCACGTCCAGCAGCGCACCGCCACCGATGGCGACGATCGACTCGCGGCCGGGGTCCAGTCCCCGCTGGTGGAACGCGGAGACCAACCTCGTCGAGGTCTCCAGTGTCTTGCAGGATTCTCCGCCCTCAATCGCGATGAAGTCGGCCGTCACGCCGTGGTGCGTGAAGTAGGCACGGACGGCGTCGTGCCAGGCGGGCGGCACGTTGGAGTCCCAGACGATCAACCGGCGATCGGAGGAGACGCCGCTGCGCAGCAACGCCAGATTGCCCGGGTCGCAGAACGGCTCGGCCACCTCGATCGTGTACGTGGCACCGTCATGGAAGGGCACCTGCCAGGTGAGGCCGGATCCCGGCAGATCAGCGATGCCGCTGCGGAAGATGTCGGCGCGACCGGGCACCGTACGGAGCCGGCCCCCTGCCTCGTTCACCGAATTCAACGGCGACATGCGCTGTCCGTCCAATCGTCGATCATCGTCGTCCCGCGCCCTCGGCGTCGGCCGTAGCTGAGTCGACAGTCCAACCAGCACCGCTGTGGTCCTGCCGCATGGCATCCAGTGCCAGGGCAACCTCGGCCATCGTGACGTCGCGGACAAACTGACCGGCACCAACGCAGCGCGGCAACAGCACACCTGACCGGCCCAGCGCGTCATGCAGCACCCGCGCCGAAATGTCGGGAACGATGGCAGGCAGCCCCAGTCGCCGGCCGAGCCTCTCAACGCGGATCAACTCGTCCGGGGGAAGCATCCCCCGGTGCGCCGAGATCGTCGCCGACAACCGCGCACTCAGCGCAGTGGCCTCACCGTGCCGGACGGTGGCGCCGTCGGCGAACCCAGCGAAGGCTGCGGCGAACGACGGATCGGTGCCCGCGTACGGCTGCCGCAGTTGCAGGTCGATCGCCCGGCCCAAGACCACCCGACCGGCGTCATCCTGCAGTTTCCGGGTCACGTGGGTCTCCGCGCCGGATTCCAGGGCGGTGAAAAGCTCGGCGTCGTGCAGCAGCCCGAGTTCCAGCAGTTTGCCCAGCCCACCGGCGATCTCTCGAGACGGCAGCGAGGACAGGAAACTCCGGTCGAGCAACACCAGCTTGGGGGCATAGCTCGATGCGATCAGATTCGCGGCCCCACCGGCGTTCACCCCGCACCGGACGGCAGCCGACAGCGCGACGTAGCCGAACAGGGTCGTCGGCACCCGCAACCACGGCACCCCGCGCCGATACACGCTTGCGGCGAAACCGCCCAGGTCGAGAACCGCCCCGCCGCCCACCACGATGATCGGTTCGGTCCGCCGGTCCAGGCCGAATCGGCGCAGCTCACCAAGAACCGCGCCGACCGTCTCCATGTTCTTCGCCTGCTCGCCACCCGGCACGACGAAGAAGCCAGCGTCGATACCACGAGCTGCCAGGTAATTCTGCAGCGGCGCCTGCCAGTGCTCGGCCACCCCGGCGTCGAGGATGAAGAAGCGCCGGCCGGACGTCCGGCCAGCACCAAGAAGGCCGTCGTTGCCGGGCTCCAGAAGAAAATCCGACACGCGAATCTCGTACGACCGGTCGCACACGGCAGGAATCCGCCACCGCATGGTCATCCCACGGTCTCCCGTCCACTGGTGTCGTGAGTCGCGTCATCGCCGCAGCCCGCACGGCGCGCTGTCGTCCTCGAGCAACTGCCGTCAGAAGACGACATCTTGGAAGCTCTTGTTCTCGAGAATCTTCGTCTGGTCCAGCGGCAGGACCATTCCCTTGGGGAACTCGCGCGCAGGCGCCTCGTGCGAGACGTACCGGACGAGACGCTGGAGCGGCCGCATCCCGTCATGCGTTCCACCGATCCGGAACACGTTGTTGAGACCCAGCTCAACGATCCGGGAGACGCGGCGCTTCGCCAGTTCGTCACGGTGCTCCGCGATCACGTCCCACGGGGCCACTGCGACGGTCTGTACCCCTTCATCCACATGTGCAAGCGCCTCGACCAGGTCTTTGACTGGGCGAACGATCACCGTGCGCTGCAACGGCGCCTCCAACGGTGGGTCGAGCTGCGCATCGGCCGGGGCGACGAAGATGGCCGCACGGGAGGCGGTGGCGTAAAGCTTGCCGCCGGCGAACTCCTGGTCGAGACGCCGCCCATTGAGGTAGGCGAGTTCGTCCGTGCTCAGCTTGCGCGGGGGCAGCAGGGACTCGTAGCGGCGCAGGCCGGCGTCCAACTCGGTCAGGAACGGCTCCAGGTCGCCTTCGACGAAGACCTCCTGCACGGAGAAGCAGGCGGCTTGGTCGTAGAGACTGGCGTCATGCGCGACGCCGAGGGCCGCCTTGTGCGGGTCGGCGCCACGGCCGACAAGGGCAAGACTCCGTTTCGGCCCGAACGGTGTGAAGGACGCCTCGGCACCGCAACGCTCCTTCGCACGCTGGACCGCAATGGCCGAGCCCCAGGCGACGACCCCGTCCGACGACCGGATCAACTCGGCGCCCAGTTCGTTGTCCTCCGGCCAGTAAGCCACTGTCACGGCCCTGGTCACGGGGTGGCTGGCATCCAGCTCGATCAGGCTGAGCGCGAGCGAGAGGGCGGTCACCGGGTCGCCGGAGGCCACCTTCAGCACCGAGATGTTCTTGGTCAGCAGGGCACGCAGAAGCGAGATGACCGTGGACGATGGCACGTTGCCCGGCAGCACGTGCGTGACACGGCCGACCGGGTACGCATGCACCATGGCCTCGTCGGACCGCACCCACTCATCCAGGATGAACCGGCTGCCCAGCTCGATGTCCAGCAGATCGAGCATGCGCGCGTGCGAAGTGAACAGGACGCCGATCCAGTCCGCCTCGTGCTCGGCCGCCTCCTCCGAGTACCCGAGGACCATCTGCAGCTGCGCGATGAAAAGCCGGCGACGGCTGTACTCGCTGCTGCGCCAGTTCCGGCCAACCCGGTTGAGGAAAGCGATGATGTCCTGGATCGGCACGTCCCGCAGCAGGTTGCGGTCCAGGCCGTCGATCTTCGACTTCACGTCGGCAGTGAATGCCGGCAGGATCACCTCGCACCGATCTTCGGTACGCAGGACCTGCTGCTCACCCGGTGCGACGTAGCGCTTACCCCCGACGATGAACGGCAGTTTCAGGCGAGGAGCAGGTTTTCCCTCTTCAGACTGGTTCATACCGCCGGGCTCCCCTCGGTCTTCGCTGCCCGCTGCTCGCTGAAGTCCTGCTGCCGCTCGGCGATCCGCGCCTCGAGGACCGCGTCGAAGGTCGGCATCAACACGGCCTGCGGGTCTGCGTCGTGCATCGGCCCATTGCCGATGGCGAGGCTCGCCATCCGCTCCAGGATGGTCATCACGGCGACCGGATTCCGGCCCAGATCGTGTCCGGAGTATGGCAACTTGATGACCAGCCGCTCGCCGCCGTCGCCATCGGTGTAGGCGGTCGTGCACTCACCTACATCGACCCAAGGATCGCCTTCGGCAACGCAGTTCGCCACCGGAGCGGAGATCGCCTTGAGGGATCTGATGGTGCGCTCGTACGACAGGCAGCGCGTTTCGCGCGAGTCGGTCCACAACGGCACCGGGTCCACGTCGTGCCCCATGACCGGAAGGATCGCCGGGAGTTCCTCCCGGGCCATCGACAGGTAGTCGCGACCGGTGACCTCAGTGATGGTCCGGTGACCGTCGACGACGCCGGAGAGCGCCATGATCCGCTCGATGTCCTTGTCTTCGGCGGCGACCTGGTAGGCGGCAAGATTGGCGAGACTCATGGCCACCAGCCGGACTCCGCGTCGGTTCTCGGTCGCGCGCGCCAGCTCGATAGCCGCGATCATGCTCTGCCGCATACCCGTGAGTGTGAAGTTCCTGATGTCGCCATCGCTCAGGCCGATGTGGTCGATGGAGTCGAACCGGTAGACGATCGCACCGTTGCCGACGAGGCACAGCGCGATACTTCCGACGTCGCGCATCCTCCGGGCGAACCCAGGGCTCATCACGACGATAGGGGCATCCGGAGCGAAATCCTCCGGGGCACTGCGCCAGACCGCGACGCGTCGCCCCTCAGACGTCCAGGCGTCGAGGCGTTCCGTTTTCATGGCTGCAGGGCACCTTGCTCTCGCTGGTACAGGAAGAATGGTGGAAGACCGCCAGCCATCCGTTCCTAAGCGGCGGCGGTAGCCCGGCGCGTATCCGCGCCCCAGGGCTGATTCGGCATCTCGTCAGTCGGCTTGCACTGTGGATCTGATGGTTTCGGCACAACCTGCATGCGAAGACCCCCGAAGGCGGCGCACTAGTTCCATCGTGACGCCCGGCCGACCACAGTCACAGACGCCGGACAGCACGCGGGCGACGTCGTCGCCCACCAGGAAGCAGGGATAGCTCTTAGCTGTGGCGTCGGAGAAACACAGGACGCCGGCCTCCCCGTCGGGCAGCGGCTCGAATGTCACCGGGTCGCGGGTGAACGCATGCACCCACGGCGGCACGTGCTTCCGGTGATGCTCACACTCGACGAGCAGTGTGTTGAGCTCGACCTGGTTGAACACATCGCGGATCTGCAGGGGGTCAGCCAGGCTCAGCGCCTCGCCGACCACCTTGTTGAACTCGTGCCGGTCCATCCGCTCCGACTCGCGGTTCTTCCATCCACCGCCGGTGAACACGAACAGGGAGTCGCCACCCTCAAGTGGTGCGCCCGCGCCGATGACCTCTTGGCAGAAGTCGGACACCAGGAACGGTGGACCGACCACGAACACCTTGTCCATCTCGACAAGTGACCGGCGGACGTCGTCCACGGCTTCTTTGAGAAGTAGGTCGGAACCCACGACATAGCTCTGCATCGGCGCCATCTGCTCCAGCAGACTCATCACATAGCTGAACCAGACGTTCCCAGAATCGCTACGGGACGGGCCGAGGTTGATGATCGTGCTGTTCGTCTCGTCCATGCCGTCGAGATAATTGCCGAATAGCGGACTGTCCGACCGCATCATGCCGCAGAGTCGGTGCAGCGTGACTCCGTCACGATGAATGACACTTTTGGTCCCTGAGGTCCCACTGCTCGTGAAGTTCATCACGATTTCATCGGGCGGGACACTTAGTACACGCTGCCTTTTGAAAACCGAAGTCGGCAACTGCGGAATGCGGACCAGATCGTCGACGGTCTGAATGTGCTCGGCCGTCACGCCTTTACGGTCGGCGAAAGACGCGTATTGGGGACAGGACGCCAAGTGGTGCGCGAACGCCTCACGGACGAGCTCCAACCGCAGGTCAGCCTGCCACTCGACGCTGTTCTCGAGCCAGTCATGGTCACCGAAAACGACGGAATCAATCAGCGAAACAGGCGCGAGATTCTGGGTGAACACGGACCCGGATCCAGCTGCCCCGGCGGTAGCAACAGCACGGCCCGCTTGCTCCAAAGCAGACAGACCGTCATCAGCCGGAACTTTAAGTACCACATTGACCCCCGCGGTCGTCCAAACTCGACTCGGTCAGGACCGTACACGACGGTACACGCCACACGGAAGTGCTACGACTATCGACGACGATGCACAGTGTCTCACCTGTGGACGGTTGACGGACCGTATCTTGTTAGGTATCCGGTTGACCGAGGTGCGGTTACGCGGTACCGGGCATCCATGGGGTCGCCCTCGGCGAGCATGGCGAGGGCTTCGAAGAGGTGGATGCCGTGGTTCGCGGCGGTGGATAGATATCTGTTGATCGTGCAGAACTGGTTCGGCGCCGGTGGGGGCGCAGCGGCACCCGGATTTCTGCCGGATTTCCGACCACAGGGATTCCGGACCGCGCCGCGCCCGCTGCCGATCAGCGCGAGCGAGACCGAACGTCAGCAGATCGTGCCGACGCGGCGTTCGCGCTACCTAGGACCGCCGACGCCGCGTGGACCCCGATCGGCCACCCTGCTGACGGCGCGAGCTCCCATCGCGATGATCCCGTCGCGAGCCTCGGCCGCGGCTCTCCAGCGCGTTGTGCAGATCGATCCATTGGTCCGGGTGCACGAACGCCACCACGACGGAGCGGTCGATCCGCGCCGCGGAGAACGCAGCATCCAGCACGGGCGTGGAGTACAGACGCCGCAACGAAGCATGCACCGAACCACCGACCCCGCCGAAGGCCAGCTCGACCATGCGCAGGTAGCGGGGATAGCTACCCGGCGAGATGAGCAGCTCGGGCCGGCGTTCGATGTGCAGGACCCCGGCGTCGACCCGGGGAACCGGCCGGAACTGGGTCCGCGAGATCACACCGCGCAGTTCCCATCGGAAGGTTGGCCAGCTGCTGACGGTGACCAGACTCCACCGCCCGTAGGCGCCGGTCCGCTTCTTCGCGTACTCAAGCTGGGTGATGATGGTCGTCGCCATCATCTGCTCCGCGTTCAGACCCCAATCGACGATGGCGCTGGTGATCGAGAACGGCACATTGCCGACCAGTTGGAACGGTACGGTCGGCGGCCACGCGTCGAGGAAGTCGCCGACCAGGATGTGCACGTTGGGAGCGTTGCGCAGCCGATCCTTCAGCCGCTCGGCCAGACGATCATCCAGCTCATAGGCAACCACCTCGCCACACATCCGGGCGAGCGGTTCGGTGATCACTCCGTCGCCGGCGCCCACCTCGACGCAGAGATCGTCCGGCCCGAGGTCCACCCGGTCCAGGAACTCCTCGGCGGCCGCGCGGCCCCGCAGAAGGTTCTGCGAGAGCTCACGCTGCCGGACGTCACGTTCACTCAGCTCGTGGTAGCGGTCAGGAGCGCCGGGGCCGGGCCTCATCCCGCCACCCCGCCTCATCCCGCCACCCCGTGGATCAGCCACGTGGCCAGTATAAACGGAGTGCCCGCCGGGCCGCCCGGTCGCGTGCGGCAGCGGCCGGCGAGACCCGCCCACACCGCCCAGAAGGGCATCAACGACCGAGCGCTCTCGGCGATCATCCGGCTGGCCTCGATCCCGGCCACTCCGGCGAGCGCTACAGCGCGATGGTGAAACCGCGCGTACGCATGTGGTCGGCCAGCCGGAAGGAGCCATCCGTCGGAAGTGAATGATCTCCACGCCAGACCACGGCGAAGTTCCGGTCGACCTCGATGCTGCGGATGACGTCAGTCATGTGGGCGACAATCAGCATCAGCTCGCTCAGCAGCGGCGACATCAGCGGCAGCTCGGCCATCAGCTCTTCCGGCCAGTCGTGGGTGTGACCCCACGCCCAGTCCTCGATGATGTACGCACCGCCGGGCCGGAGAAATGGGAACACCGACTCGAACGTCGCGCGCGTCTCGCCGTAGAAATGCGACGCGTCGTCGATAACCGCATCGATCGGCTCGCCGTCGAAGTCCTCGGCGATGATGGCGGAGAGCGCCGCGTGGTCGTCCTGGGAAACACCGCTATGCAGACGAATCCGGTCTTCCAGGGAATTCCGCTTGATGTAGTCCGCCAGTGACGGCGTCTTCTCGATGTCGATCGCACAGAGACGTTCGAGCTGGTGACGCTCGGTCCAGTAGATCGCGTCGCCGCCGTGCAGCAGGCCGATCTCGACCATCCGTCGCGTGTGCGCCCGGTCGAGCACCGCGTTTTCGCGCTCGATGAAGTCCGCATCCTTGTGGATGTAGATGACGCCGTCTTCCAGGTTCTCCGGGGTAGACAGCCCACCGTGCGCACGCACTTCGATGTCGTTGATGCGGATCGCACCATCAAGGAGGGAATCCATGGGGCCGTACAGTACACGCTGGACTGATCTTGCGCGGGTCGTCGGCGGCTGCCCTCATCGGCCGACAGCGACGCCCATGAACGCTTGAAGCGCGTGTCGACAGCGGCGAGTCCCGATGCCATCGAGGGCGTAAGCGCCCGTAAATCACGCTCGCCGGAGGCGAGACGATACGGATCCACGGCTCGACACGATGGCTGTCGCATGTGGACCTACGGCTTCGTCGGGGCCCTCGAGAGCATGCTGCCGTGAGCTACGATCTGCCTCTATGAAAACGACCCCGATGACATCGGATCCGTCGTCCGGGACAGCGGTCGACCTCGGCCAACGATTCCGTGAAGCCATGGCGAGATATCCGAGCGGCGTCACGATCGTCACGACCCGGGACCACTCGGGCGAGTGGTGGGGCTTCACCGCCACGTCCTTCTGCTCGGCCTCGGCCACCCCGCCGCTCGTCCTGGTGTGCCTGGCGAAAACGGCCGAATGCCACCCCGCCTTCCTCACGGCGGAATCTTGGACCATCCACGTGCTGCACGCCGAGCAGGAGGAACTCGCCAGGCGGTTCGGCACCCGCGGCGCCGACAAGTTCGCCGGTGGGCACTTCGTGCCCAACGCTGACGGCTCCCCCGCGCTGTCCGACTCCTGCACCACGATCGACTGCGACGCGTCGGTGCGGTACGACGCAGGCGACCACACCATCCTGGTCGGCGAGGTGACCGACGCACGGATGAACGAGAGTCTTCCCGCCGTCTACTTCCAGCGTCGCTTCCGCAGCCTGCAGATTCCCTGACAGCGGCCGCTGCCCGTCCACCCCCGGCTGGTGACGCCCCTCTTACGTGCGGGCCACCGCACGCAAGGCCTCGCGCATCCGGCGGGTCATGTCGACCTGGTGGCTCGACAGGAAGAAGTGTCCGCCCCGGTACAGGTGCAGAGCGAACTCGCCGCTCGTGTGCCGGTTCCAGTCGGCCACCTCGGACACCAGCACGCGTGGGTCCTGCTCGCCGGCGAAAGCAGTCACCGGGGCCTGCACCCGGGCGTCCGGGTCGGGCCGGTGCGTCTCCAAGGCGCGATAGTCGTTGCGGATCACCGGCAGGAACATCCGGGCGACCTCGGCGTCGCTCATCAACGCCGCGCCGGGACCGTCGAGTGTCTGCAGTTCGGTGAGGATGGCCGCGTCGGACCGGAGGTGCACACCGTCGGAACGGTGGCGCGACGGTGCACGCTGGCCGGAGACGAACAGCACGGACACGTCTCGACCGGCTGCTTCCAGGCGGGTCGTCACCTCGAAGGCGATACTCGCGCCCATGCTGTGCCCGAAGATGGCCAGGTCCCGGCCGTCCGGCTCGACGAGCAGCGCAGCGATCCGGTCTGCGAGGGCCGGGATGCCCGACATGAACGGTTCCCGCCACCGGTCCTGCCGGCCGGGGTACTGCACCGCCAGCACTTCCACATCCGGCCCGATGGACCGGGCCAGGGGAAGGAAGAAACTCGCCGATCCGCCGGCGTACGGCAGGCACAGCAGTGTGGTGCGGGCCTCGCTGGTCGGGTGGAACCGCTTGAACCAGCTTTCGCGTCCGTCATCGACCATGCCGGTGATGTTAGTACGGCAGCCACCGACCGTGAGCTGACCTCGGACGACAGACCGACCTCGACACCACCGAGCCCGATCGCCACTCAGCAGGTATGCGAACCGGGTCAGCCCAGCGGTTTCGGCCCGGACGAAGTCGGCAAAGCCGTCCCGGGTGCGGTCCTCAGTCGTCAACGGATCGCCCTCCTCACCCGAACAGACACCGGGCGGACCCGCTGCGGAGGGAACCAGCGTCCACTTCCTCACGTCGGGCCACGGCCTGCGATCAGTCGTTCAGCGGCGTCGGGTCGGCCGGCAGCGCGACGGGTGCGGGCCGGCGAGCGGCCCGGCCGCCGCCGAGCACCACCACCGCCACCCCGACCAGCAGCAGCGCCATCCCGAGCAGCGCGTACGGGCGGGGCACCTGACCCAGCCAGGCCCAACCGAGCAGAGCCGCGCCCGGCGCCTCCAGCAGGATCAGCACGCTCACGGTGGTCGCCGGGATCTTCTGCAGGGCGTAGTTGAACATCGAGTGCCCGAGCAGCTGGGCACCCGCCACCAGGGCCAGGATGGCCAGCCAGGTACGCCCGTCGAAGCCGGTCAGCCGTACGCCGCCGACCAGGCACAGGGCCAGCAGGATCAGCGCGCAGATCCCGTAGCAGATGGTGGTGTAGGTGGTGGTGCTGATGCTGACCCGGGCCCGTTCCCCGAAGGCGGTGTAGACGGCGGCGAACATGGCGCCGATCAGCGCCAGGACGTCACCGAGGACGGCGCGGCCGGAGACTCCCACGTCGACCCCGGTGGCGACCGCCGCGCCGCCGACCGCCACCGCGATGCCGATCCACACCACCCGGGGCAGCGGACGCCCCTGGGCGCGGGCGATCAGCCCCTGCCAGACCGGTTGGGTGGCGACCAGGGCGGTGGACGTGGCGACCGAGGTGAGTTGGGCACTCGGCACCCAGGTCGCGAAGTGCCCGGCCAGGGCGACCCCGGACAGGACGCAGAACAGCCCCTCCCGCCGACCCACGCCCACTGTCAGCCGGCGGAACTCTGCGCGGCGTCGGGCCAGCGCGAAAGGGCTCAGCACTGCCACCGCGAGCAGGTTGCGCCAGAACGCGATGGCCAGGGCGGGGGCGGCGGCGTACGCGATCAGCGGCGCGGACGACGACACGGCGACCACCGCCAACCCGACCGCACCGGTGGTCAGCGGGTCCAGAGACGGCCGGGGCGAAGGTGGGGGCACGGGACGTAATCCTCACACGTATGACGGTCAGCACGGAGGGTCATCACTCCGTTACGATCACGCGGGTTCGCGCCGGCGACCCTCGACCGCCCGGAGGCGCTCCCCTCATGCCCAGCTACCAGGCGGTGCTGTTCGACTTCTTCGGCACCCTGACCCGGTCGGTACAACGCGGTGTCGCGCACGTCGGCACCGCCGAACTGCTCGGGTGTCCCACCGAGATCTTGACCGAGGTGCTGAACCGCACCTACTACGAGCGGGCCAGCGGCCGGCTCGGCGACGCGGAGGCGACCCTGCGCTGGGTCTGCGCCCAGGTCGGCGTACACCCGAGTGACCATGCGGTGCGGGCGGCGGTGGCGTCCCGGCACCGGGCGGTCCGCGCCGACACGTGGCTACGGGCCGACGCGGTGCCGGTGCTGGCGGCCCTGCGCCAGCGCGGCCTGCGCACCGGCGTGATCAGCGACTGTACGCACGAACTGCCGGCCTTCCTGCCGCAGCTCGCGGTCGCCCCCCTGCTCGACGTACGGGTCTTCTCGGTGCAGGTCGGGCGGTGCAAACCGGATCCGACGCTCTACCTGACGGCCTGCCACCGGCTCGGGCTCGCGCCGGGCGACTGCCTGTACGTCGGCGACGGCGGCAGCCAGGAGTTGACCGGCGCCGAGCGGGCCGGGATGACCGCCGTCCGGCTCGCCGCACCGGATCTGGTCACGCACATGGTGTTCAACGCCGACCGGGACTGGCGCGGCCCCACGCTCGGCACACTGGTCGAGGTGCTCGCCCTCGTCGACGCCGACGCCGCGGTGGCAGGCGTCGGCGGGCGAGCCGGCTGATCAACCGATCAGCGTCGGCGGACCCGGTGCAGCCGGAACGGCTTGCGGGTGGCCCGGACCGCGGGAGTCGCCCGGGGCGGCTCGGCCTGCGCATCGGCCGGCAACTCCGCCCCGGCCAGCGGCGTACCGGCCGGGGCGAGCCGGTTCACAGCGCATCCGTCAGCCGCCCACCGGGCCACCAGGTCGGCGGTCGGACCGGGCGCGTTGAGCCGTTTCGCCGCCACCAGCGGCGCTGTGACGTCCCACGCCTCGGTGCCCGGCTGCAACCGGCTCACCCGGGCCGGCCAGGTGACGATCCGACCGCCGTGGTCGCCGCGCAGGGTGACCTGGGCTTCGGTCGCGTCGGCCAGACCCGGTGCTGCCTGCTCGCCCGGCCCGCTGACCACCAGCAGCGCGCCCTCCAGCGGGGCGCACCAGAGCGCGAGCGCCGGCCCTCCGGCAACGCTGACCCAGGCCACGGCGGCCTTCTTCATCGCCTCGTCGACCAGTGGGGTGCCCTCGGGGGCGTCCTCGTCCGTCACACCCGCATCCTCCCGCATCCGCGCCTCCGCTCAGCCCACGAACGGCGGCACGGCGATCTCGCCGCGGGCCACCGGCACCACCTGGCCGGCGACCGTCGCGCCGACCGCCACCCCGTTCGCCGCGGTGACCGTGCAGGCCAACGCGGACGGGCGGTTCATCTCCACGCCCTGACGGACCGCGTACTCCGACCGCCCCTCGCCGGGCAGCAGACCACTCGCCACCAGCCAGACACCAAGGCCGAGCGCCGCCGAACCGGTCGCCGGGTCCTCCGGAACGCCGATCCCCGGCACGAAGACCCGGGCGTGCGCGGTTTGCGCGGCCTCGTCCCAGGAGAAGACGCTGACGTGCGACACCCCGTACCGCTGCGCCGCCGCCGGGTCCACCCGGGCGCGGGCCACCGACTCCGGCCGCACCGGCAGGTACGGGAACTCCAGCCCGCAGCCGGCGACCCGTGGCGCGGGCCCGACGTGGTCGTCGGCGACCAACCCGGCGATCTCCAGCAACGGCTCCGGGTCCAGCTCCGGCCCGAGGGTCGGGGCGCCACCCGTCAGCGTCGCCCCGGACGCGGTCACCTCGATCGGCAGCACACCGGCCCGGCACTCCTGGGTGACCTGCCCCACACCGAACATCCCCCGCCGGCAGGCGGTGACCGCCGCGCCGACGCTGGGGTGCCCGGCGAACGGCAACTCCTCCACCGGAGTGAAGATCCTGGCCCGGTAGGTGACGCCGGCCTGGGTTGGAGGCAGCACGAACACCGTCTCGGACAGGTTGAACTCCAACGCGAGCGCCTGCATCTGCTCGGTGGCCAGCGCCTCCGCGCCGAACACCACTGCCAGCGGGTTGCCGGCGAAGGGGCGATCGGTGAAGACGTCCACGATCTCGTAGGCCAAGGTCGACATGTTGATAAACACTAGGCGCTTAGGCTGGTGCCCGTGAGTACGCCGACCCGGGTCTACATCGCCCGTCTCGCCGGAGTCGCCGTCTTCGACCCGAACGGCGATCAGGTGGGGCGGGTTCGTGACGCCGTGGCACGGCTGCGGGCGACGAAGCGTCCGCCGGAGGTGGTGGGCCTCGTCGCCGAGATGCCGATGCGTCGTCGGATCTTCCTGTCCATCAACCGGATCACCTCCATCGACGCGGACGCCGTCGTGCTCGGCTCCGGCACCCTCAACCTGCGCAGGTTCGAGAAGCGCCCGAACGAGCTGCTGGTGCTCCAGGAACTGCTCGACCGACGGGTGCAACTCGACCCGGGCGGCCAGCCCGGCGCTGTCGTTGACGTCGCGATGGAGTGCACCCGGGGTGGCGAGTGGTCGCTGACCCGTGTCGCCGTACGCGAGCAGACCGGTCGGCTCAGCCGCCGCGGCCACCTGCACCAGGTCGAGTGGGACCGGGTGCGCGGGCTCAGCGGCATCGCCGACAACCGGGGTACGGCGAACCTGCTCGCCGTCCTGGAGGACATGCGCCCCGCCGACCTGGCCAACGCGTTGCAGGATCTGCCCGACGCGCGGCGCAACGAGGTAGCGGCCGCGCTGGACGACGAGCGACTGGCCGACGTGCTCAGCGAGTTGCCGGAGCACGACCAGGTGGAGATCCTCGCCGCCCTCGACCGGGAGCGGGCGGCCGACGTCCTGGAGGAGATGGACCCGGACGACGCCGCGGACCTGCTCAACGAACTGCCCCCACCCGAGCAGGACGTGCTGCTGGACCTGATGGAGCCGGACGAGGCCGACCCGGTACGCCAGCTGCTGAAGTACACCCCCGGCACGGCGGGCAGTGTGATGACCTCGGAGCCGGTCATCCTGCCGCCGGACGCCACAGTCGCCGAGGCGCTGGCCCGGATCCGGGAGCCGCAGCTGTCCCCCGCCGTCGCCGCGCAGGTCTTCGTGACCCGGGCACCGCAGAACACGCCGACCGGCCGCTACCTGGGCATGGTGCACTTCCAGGCGCTGCTGCGCGAACCCCCTGCCGACCTGCTGGGCAAGGTGGTGGTCAACGACATCGACCCGCTGCGCCCCACCACGCCACTGCCGGAGATCACCCGCCGGATGGCCACCTACGACCTGGTCGCCATGCCGGTGATCGACCGCAACAACCGGCTGGTCGGCGCCGTGACGGTGGACGACGTGCTGGACCACTCGCTGCCCCGGGACTGGCGGGACCGCGACGCCCTGGCCGCCCCGGGCACCACCGACCCTGCGCTGGACGGCGCAGATGGCTGACCAGCGTCGGACGGAGCGTCTCGACCAGCCACGCGAGCCCCGGGGCGTCAAGCTGCCCCGGTTCGACGCGGAGGCGTTCGGTAGGTGGTCCGAGGGCATCGCCCGGGGCATGGGCACCGCGAACTTCATCGTCGTCATGACTGTGGTGATCGCGATCTGGTTCGTCTGGAACACCCTGGCCCCGACGGACCTGCGCTTCGACCCGTACACCTTTACGTTCCTGACCCTGGTGCTGTCGTTGCAGGCCAGCTACGCGGCCCCGCTGATCCTGCTGGCCCAGAACCGGCAGGCCGACCGGGACCGGGTGGCCCTGGAGGAGGACCGGCGGCGGGCCACCGCGCAGAAGGCGGACACCGAGTACCTGGCCCGGGAGATCGCCGCCCTGCGGATCGCGCTGGGTGAGGTCGCCACCCGCGACTTCCTCCGCTCCGAGCTGGCCCGGCTGGCCGAGGAGCTGGACGAGGTGGGGCAACGCCGGCAGCGGCTGGAGCGCCGCCAGCAGGAGAAGGACAGCCGGCAGGAGCGGCGTGGCCAGCGGCCGACCGACGGAGTCGGCCTGGAAGAACCCCGCGACGACTTGGACGGCGACTTCACCCGGGACGCCCGGCCGGACGGCACCGGCCCGCGCCGGTCAGAGAGCTGACCGACGGGTCATCGATTGGCTCACACCGCCCCGGGCAGCGGCGGCAACGGATGCCCCGCGACGTAGCATTGCGGGCATGTCAGCACCCGTGAGCACCGTCGAGGACGCGATCCAGGCCGCCCTGGCCACCGTCAACGACCCGGAGATCCGCCGGCCCATCACCGAGCTGGGCATGGTCCGCTCCGCCACGATCGGTGCCAGCGGTGTCGTCCGCGTCGAGCTGCTGCTCACCGTCGCCGGCTGCCCACTGAAGGACAAGCTGCGTAACGACATCACCGCTGCGGTCGCCGCAGTGCCCGGCGTCACCGGCGTGGAGATCGACTTCGGTGTGATGACCCCCGAGCAGCGGCAGGGGTTGCAGTCGCAGCTGCGCGGCGGCGGCGCGACCGAGGAGCCCGTCATCCCGTTCGCCCAGCCCGGCTCGCGCACCCGCGTGTACGCGGTGGCCAGCGGCAAGGGTGGCGTCGGCAAGTCCAGCGTCACTGTCAACCTGGCGGCGGCGCTCGCCGCCCGTGGGCTCTCCGTCGGGGTGGTCGACGCGGACATCTACGGCCACTCGGTGCCCCGGATGCTCGGCACCGAGGCCCGGCCCACCCGGGTCGAAGACATGATCATGCCGCCGCAGTCGCACGGCGTGAAGGTGATCTCCATCGGCATGTTCACGTCCGGCAACGCCGCAGTCGTGTGGCGTGGCCCGATGCTGCACCGGGCGTTGCAGCAGTTCCTGGCCGACGTCTACTGGGGCGACCTGGACGTGCTCCTGCTCGACTTGCCGCCGGGCACTGGTGACGTGGCCATCTCGCTGGCCCAGTTGCTGCCCAACTCGGAGATCCTGATCGTCACCACCCCGCAGACCGCCGCCGCCGAGGTCGCGGAGCGGGCCGGGTCGATCGCCCTGCAGACCCACCAGCGGGTGGTCGGCGTCATCGAGAACATGTCCTGGCTGGAACTGCCGGACGGCTCCCGGATGGAAATCTTCGGCGCCGGCGGTGGTGAGGCCGTTGCCGCGTCGCTGAGCCGGACCATCGGCGCGCAGGTGCCGCTGCTCGGTCAGATCCCACTGGACACCCGGATCCGCGAGGCCGGCGACGCCGGCAACCCGATCGTGCTGGCCGAGCCGGACTCCCCGGCCGCGCAGGCGCTCGGCACGATCGCCGACCGACTCGCCCTGCGCCGTGAGTCGCTGCTCGGCAAGCCACTCGGTCTCAAGCCCGCTGGCCGCTGACCACAGCGAACACCGTCAGCCCGTCGGCCACTGTTGGCCGGCGGGCTGAGTCGCGTCGGTGGGCGGTCCAGCCGGGCCGCCGGGACGTGGGCTGGCGGCCGGTGTGGACTGGCAGGCCTGGCGGGCCTGGCGGGCCTGGTCGGCCTGGTCGGCCTGGTCAACTCGGGTTTCAGGAAATCGGCCGCTCAAACGGCGTGGGATACCGCGACTTCCGGGAACCCGAGTCGATCAAGCCCGCGCCGGGCCCAGGCGGACACGATCCGGCCGAGTCCGGGCAGGGCCGGACTAGCCCTGTCGAGGGCACTAGCCGGTCGGGGCGCGGTCGGTCAGGTGGCGTCGTCGTAGCTGGCGCGGGGCGCCGGCGCCGAGGGGCTGCTGGTGGCAGTGCCGGGCCGGGCCTCCTTCGACCGCAGGTCGGCGGCGTTTGCCACGTCCTTCAGGTCGTTGTGCACGCCGCTGACGTCCGCGCGCAGGTTGTCGTAGACACCCTGCAACGGCTTGCGGATCGCCGCCTCGTCCTCCTCGCTGAGGAGGTGCTTGCGGATGAACGCCTTCGGGTGCAGGTCTTCCAGCTGGATGTCGGTGCCCAGCTCGCGGCTCAGGTCGCCGGTGGCGTTGCGGGCCATGTTGCGCAGGTTGCGCACCAACCGCAGGCCGTCGGTGATCACGGCGGGGAGCCGGTCGCCGAAGATCAGCAGCGCCAGGAGCAGCAGCGCACCGATCTCCCACCAGTTCAGGTTGTCGAGCATCCCGCGGGCCTCCTCTCGGCGTCAGCAGCAAGACTACGCACGCCGGACGGCTTTCGGGCAAGGGGTGCGCCGCTGTTCACTTCGCGTCCGCGGCGAGAGTTACCGAGGTGTTCTGCCGGGTGGAGCCCCGCCGATACTCGACTGTCACCACCGAGCCCGGCGCGTACTTGCGGACCAACGCGGTCAGGTCCGTCGGCTCGGTCATCGGCCGACCGTTGATCTTGAGGATCACGTCGCCGACCTTCAGCCCGGCGCCGTCCGCGGGGCCGGACGGTTCCACCTCGGCCAGCCGCAGGCCACCCCCGACGACGCCGGTCGGGCCGTCCGCCCGGGCGCCGATCACCGTACGCCGGGCCTTGCCGGTGCCGATGATGTCCTGGGTCACCCGCTTGGCCTGGTTGATCGGGATGGCGAAGGCGAGCCCGATGTTGCCCGCCTCCTGCCCCTCGGTGACAAGCGACTTGATGGTGGAGTTCACTCCGACCACCCGGCCGGCGCCGTCGACAAGTGGGCCGCCCGAGTTGCCGTGATTGACCGCGGCGTCGGTCTGGATGGCGGCGTAGTAACGCACCGGGCCGCCCGGCTCGCCGGCCTGCATCGTCCGGTCCAGCGCACTCACGATGCCGGCGGTGACCGTGTTGGCCAGCGACAACGGCGAGCCGATGGCGAGCACCGGGTCGCCGACCGCCAGCGCGTCGGAGTCGCCGAACTCCACAGGTCGCAGCCCGGGGCGACTCACCTTGATCACCGCGATGTCCGACTCCGCGTCCTGACCGACGATGGTCGCCGGCGCGGTGCTGCCGTCGTTGAAGACCACCGATGCCTTGCCGGTGCCGCCGGCCACCACATGGTCGTTGGTGATCACATGACCGTCGGCGGTGGCGATGAACCCGGAGCCCTCACTGGTCCCGCCGAGGCTGCTCACCCGGACGGTGACCACGCTGGGCAGGACCCGTTCGGCGACCCCGGCCAGCGACTCCGGTTTGCGCTGCGCCAGCGCCGGCACCTCCGCGGGCGCACCACCGAGGACCGCCGCACCAGCGCCGCCGCGCACCGCGAACGCGTAGCCCAGCGCACCGCCGAGGGTGCCGGCCAGCAGCGCGGTGATCACGGGAATGAGCAACAGGTGGCGCAGTGTCGGCCGGCCTGGCGCATCGGGGTCGGTGACCGGCTCGGGCTCGGTGCCGGGGGCCACCACCCCGGGCACCACCACCGCGGTCGGGGCCGCCGGGTCGCGCCAGGGGTCGGCGAGCGCGTCCGACCACCAGGCCGACGCGTCGGCCGAGTTGGGCCCGCCCGCAGCCGGCGCCGGCCAACTCGGTGTGGGTCCGCCAGAAGACGCCGGCCAACTCGGTGCCGGCCCGCCGGAAGGCGCCGGCCAGCCCGGTGTCGGTCCACTGCGAGGCGAGGCGAGGGGCGCGGGGTCGGACCCCGGCATGGTCGGCGGCCCCACCGACGGGGCTCCTGCCCCGGGCGGTCGCGCCGGAGCCGGAGTCTCACCGCCCCGGCGCCAGTCCCAGCCGTCGGTCACGTCGGTGCCTCCCAGTCCGTCCCCGGATCCCGCGCCGCGTCGCCCGGCCACTGGCCGGTCTGGTCGCGGCTGACGGGATACCGCCTCCAGGATTGCACGGATGGACGCGGTGCAGTCAGCGGTTGCCCCGGTGATCGCTTCCAGCGGAGGCGCGGCTGCGCCCCACGACGGTCGCCTCTACGCTCACAGTGCCAACCCGCCCCCGCACCACGCACCGCCCCCGGAGGTGCCCCATCGCCACGGTCGCCGGTTCCGGCAGTTCGACGACACAGGCCCAGCATTTCGCCGAGTCGTACGTCACCGAGGATCTCGTTCTGCGTACCGCCCGCAGCCTGGCCCGCGAGGTGGGCCTCGACGCGGTCACCCCCGGCGCGGGGGCGGCGCTGCGGCTGCTGGCCGCCGCCGGCAATGCCCGTGCGGTGGTGGAGATCGGCACGGGCACCGGGGTCAGCGGCGTCTGGTTGCTGCGCGGCATGCGCGCCGACGGCGTGCTCACCACCATCGACGTGGAGGTCGAGCACCAGCGGATCGCCCGACGAATCTTCGCTGAGGCGGGTTTCGCGGCCGGGCGCACCCGGATCATCACCGGTCGGGCGCTCGACGTGCTGCCCCGGCTCGCCGACGGTGCGTACGACCTGGTCTTCGTGGACGCGGAGGCGACCGGCTTCCATGCCTGTGTGGAGGCGGCACTGCGGCTGTTGCGCCCGGGGGGTGTGCTGGCGCTCAACGGCGTGCTGGCCAGCGGCCGGATCGGCGACCCGGCCGCCCGGGACGCGGAGACGGTGACGGTTCGCGAGACGATCAAGGCGGTCCGGGAGTCGGAGCACTGGATTCCCGCGCTGCTTCCGGTCGGGCACGGGCTGCTCGCCGCGGTGAAGTGCTGATCCGAGCCCAGGACGGGTCAGAGCCTCGGTCGCCCCGAGGCTCTGACCCGCGCCCTAGTTGACGTCGGCGAGCCAGCGCAGCAACGAACGGACGCCCCACCCGGTGGCCCCGCGGCTGACCTCGGCCTGGTCGCCGTCGGCCCAGGACGGGGCGGACATGTCCAGGTGCAGCCAGCGGTCCCGTAGGTCGCCGGTGAACTCGCGCAGGTAGAGCGCCGCCAGCACCGAGCCGGCACCCTGCGTCGGTGCGCTGTAGAGGTCGGCGATCTCGCTGCCGAGGTACTCGACGTAGTCGGTGTGCAGCGGCATCCGCCACGCCGACTCGCCGGCCGCCTCGGCCGCCGCCAGCACGCCGGCGGCCAGTTCGTCGTTCTCGCTGTACAGGGCGGCGGTGCGCTTGCCCAGCGCCACCGAGTTGGCGCCGGTGAGCGTGGCCAGGTCGAGCAGCAGGTCCGGCTTGAGCTGCTGCACCGCGTACGCCAGCGCGTCGGCGAGGACCAGCCGACCCTCGGCGTCGGAGTTGGTCGTCTCGCTGGTCGTACCGCCGTAGTGCCGGATGACGTCGCCGGGGCGGAACGCCGAGCCGCTGACCATGTTCTCGGCCAGCGGGGCCAACGTGGTGATCCGGACCGGCAGCCGCAGCGCGGCGGCGCCCAGTGTGGCGGCGACGACGGCGGCCGCGCCGGCCATGTCCTTGCGCATCAGCTTCATCGACGCCACCGGCTTGATCGAGATGCCGCCGGTGTCGAAGGTGATGCCCTTGCCGATCAGCACCACGTGGGTGCGCGCGTTGGAGGGGTGCCAGTCGAGTTCGACGAGCCGGGGTCCGCTGGCGGAGCCACCGCCCACGGCGAGGATCCCGCCGAAGCCCTCGGTGGCGAGTTCGGCCGGGCCACGGACCCGCAACCGCAGGTCCGGAAGGTCGGCTGCGGCGGAGGCTACCTGATCGGCGAACCACTGCGGGGTCTTCACCGAGGAGGGGGTGTTGGTCAGGTCCCGGGCGAGGTGGGTCATCGCGGCAGTGGTCCGGGCCGTGGCGACGATGTCCTCGTACCCGGTCGGGTCGTCGAGCAGCAGGTCGACGTCGGTGAGCGACGGTCGGTCGCCGGCCTCGGTGAGTCGGAACCGGTACGGGGCGAGCAGCAGCCCCTCGGTCAGTCCGCGAACGGCGGCCGGGGTGACCTCGGCCGGCAGCGCGATGGTGATATGCGTCTCAGCCGAAGCTGAGCGGGCCAGGGCCGCGCCGGCCGTCCGCCAGGCCGCCTCGCCGCCGTCGCCGATGCCGAGCAGCAGCAACCGGCCAGGGGTACGCCCGGGGCGCACCTGGGTGTGGATCTCGCCGGCTCGGCCCGTCAGTCGGGCCGCTGACGCCAGCGCTGCCGCATCGTCGGCCGTGCCGTCCGGGCCCGCCACCGCGGTCGACACGGGCTCGGCCGAGGTGTCACCTTCCGCCGTCGAATCGGCGGGGCGGACGGGCAGGACGAGGACGTCGAGCCGGTCGGGCTCGGCGATCAGACGGATGGCGAGCACGCGGAACCGCACCTCCAGGAAAGTGTCGCGGGCCGGCGGCGAAGCCACCTGCCCACAGCGTTGAAGACCCTGAGCCACCGGTGATTCCGGTGGCTCAGGGCCTGAAGAACGTTCCGGGCGGCGTGAGCCGCCCGGAGCACTCCTTACTCAGCCGGCCGCTGCCTTCAGTGCGTCACCGAGCGCGTTGGCCTCGTCGGGAGTCATCTCGACGACGAGCCGGCCACCGCCCTCCAGCGGGACCCGCATGACGATGCCCCGCCCCTCCTTGGTGACTTCCAGCGGACCGTCGCCCGTCCGCGGCTTCATCGCCGCCATGTTGTCTCCCCTCAGACCTACACCAGGGTCGGTGGGTTGCCCCACAGCCACTTCGTCACGACCACCCGCAACGGTCACGGGGGTGTCGACCAACGATTTTCCCTGATGAACACCGCCGGACCCAAACCGGAGCAGCATTGATGTAACAGCATCTAGCTTATCTTGAGAAGGCCTGTCACAATGTGCGGTCATGCAGGCACGGTCGGCACTCTTCGACCTGTACGGCGACCACCTCCGTCCGAGGGGTGGCCGGGCACCGGTTGCTGCCCTGGTCAAGCTACTGGCGCCGCTGGGAATCGCACCGCCGGCAGTTCGCACCGCCGTCTCCCGGATGGTGCGTCAGGGCTGGCTCGAACCCCTCCGGTTGGTCTCCGGACCGGGATATTCGATCACACCGAAAGCTGCCCGCCGACTCGACGAGGCAGCGGCTCGGATCTACCGGACCGGCCGGGTCACCTGGGACGGTCGGTTCGATCTGCTGGTGTTGGAGGCTCCGGGCTCCCGACGGGACCGCCAGCGGCTCGCCGCCAACCTGAGCTTCCTCGGCTACGGGACGCTCGACGAGCAGACCTGGGTCGCCACCCGCCCCGCCGAGGACGTCGACCTGCTCCTCGCCGAGACCGGCATCCGGTTCGAGCGGTTCACCGCCTCGCACTTCTCCGGCACCCCCGGCGCAATGGGCGTGGTCCGACGCGCCTGGAACCTGGCCGAGATCGGCCGCGCCTACGAGCGGTTCGTCGCGGACCAGCGTCCGCTGCTCGCCGCGGTCACCGTGCGCAGCAGCGACGAGGAGGCGTACGCGACGCGGTTCCGCCTCGTGCACGCGTGGCGTACGTTCCTCTTCCAAGATCCGCAGCTGCCCCCGGCACTGCTGCCCGAGCGGTGGCCCGGCACCGCCGCGGCCAGCTTCTTCGACCGGCACGCAGCCCGCCTGCGTCCGGCCGCCGACCGGTACGTCGAACAGTGCCTCGACGCCGGCAACCGCATCGTCCGACAGAAGGGTCGTTAGACACGTGACCGAGCCGCTGCTGGTCGACCGGACCGATGCCGTCGTCACCCTCACGCTGAACCGGCCGAACGCGATGAACGCGCTCGACGTGGCGCTCAAGGAGGCGCTGCGGGACGCCCTCGCGGAGCTGGAGACCGACCGGTCCTGCCGCGCTGTCGTCCTGGCCGGAGCCGGCGGGTCGTTCAGCGCCGGGCAGGACCTACGCGAGCACGTGGCCACCCTGGAAAACTCCGCCAGTGACCCGCTGGGCACCGTGCGGGCGCACT
Organism: Micromonospora trifolii; assembly: GCF_022229005.1. GTDB lineage: Bacteria > Actinomycetota > Actinomycetes > Mycobacteriales > Micromonosporaceae > Micromonospora > Micromonospora trifolii. The sequence continues at coordinate 252,575 of NZ_JAKKFD010000066.1, read as the reverse complement.
ACAACCCGATCGCCGCCCGGCTCGCCAACCTGCCCAAGCCGGTGATCGCCGCGGTCCGCGGGATGGCCGCCGGGGCGGGCGCGTCGCTGGCGTTCCTGGCCGACATCCGCATCGGCGGCCCGACCACCAGTTTCCTGATGGCCTTCGCCAAGGTCGGTCTCGCCGCCGACACCGGCGCCTCCTGGACGCTGCCCCGACTGGTCGGCCACGCCAAGGCGGTGGAGCTGCTGCTGCTGGCCGAGCCGGTCCGCGCCGAGGAGGCCTGCCGGCTGGGGCTGCTCAACCGGATGACGGACGACGACGAGCAGGTGTTGCCCGTCGCCCAGGAGTTGGCCGCCCGGCTCGCCGCCGGCCCGACCGTCGCGTACGGGGCGATCAAGCGACAGCTCTCCATCGCCGACGCCGGCACCCTCGCCGACGCCCTCGCCGCCGAGGCGCAGGCCCAGTCGATCTGCGGCGCCACCGCCGACCACCGGGCGGCCACCCTCGCCTTCGTCGGCAAGCAGAAACCGGTCTTCGAGGGACGCTGAACGCGATCCGGACGCCGCCCTTACCGTCCTCGAACACGGGCCGCCTAGCGTCGCCCGGTATGAGCGATCGTGAAGCGGTGGCACACCTGCTGCGCCGGGCCACCTTCGGGCCCACCGCCGACGAGGTGGACGCGGCCGAGCGGGCCGGGCCGGCGGCAACAGTGGACCGGCTGCTCAAGCCGCCGGCCACGGACCGGGGTGCGGCGGCCACACCCGTCCCGACGCTGCCCCCAGACCCGTACGCAGGGCTGACCAAGGACTCCACCCGCGAGCAACGGCAGCAGGCCAACGCCGAGCGCCGCAAGCAACTCCAGCAGGTCACCGAATGGTGGCTGGACCGGATGGTGGCCGCCGAGGACGGGCTGACCGAGAAGTTGCTCTTCTTCTGGCACGGGCACTGGGCCACCAGCGCGCAGAAGGTCAAGTCGGCGCGGCTGATGGTGGGCCAGCTGGAGACCCTGCGCCGGCACGGCCGTGGGCCGCTGGGCCCCCTGGTCGCCTCGATGGTGCGCGACCCCGCCCTGATCGTCTGGCTGGACGGGCAGAAGAACACCCGCAAGGCGCCGAACGAAAATCTGGCCCGCGAGCTGATGGAGTTGTTCACCCTCGGCATCGGCGCCTACAGCGAGGCCGACGTGAAGGCCGGCGCGCGGGCCCTGACCGGCTGGGTGGTCGACCGGCGTACCGGTGCGGTCCGCTTCGAGACCAAGCGGCACGACCCTGGCGAGAAGAGCATCCTCGGGCAGAGCGGCCGGTTCGACGCCGAGGCGTACGCCGGTCTGCTCGCGGCCCAACCGGCGGCGGCGACCTTCGTGGCCGGCCGGCTCTGGTTCCGCTACGCCGGCACCGAGATCCCGGCGCCGGACGGCCTGGCCGGGGCGGACACCACAGCGACACTGCGCGCGCTCTTCTCCGCACCGGCCTTCGCGCAGACCCGGGGCACGCTGGTGAAGCAGCCGGTGGAGTGGCTCGTCGGTGCGCTGCGGCAGCTCGGCATCCGACCGTCCGCGCTGCCCGAGCAGCAACGCAGACAACTGCTGGCCGGTCTGAACGCGCTCGACCAGGTGCCGTTGCGCCCACCGAGTGTGGGCGGTTGGCCAGCCGGGGCCGCCTGGCTGACCACCTCGTCGTTGCAGGCCCGGCTGCGGACGGCCGGGGTGCTCGCCGCCGCCACGGCACCGGCGGTGCTGGCCCGGCTGACCGCCGCGCCCACCGCCGGCCGACCAGACGCGCTGGCCCGACTGCTGGTGGTCGACGGCTGGGGCGCACGCACCCGGGCGGCTCTCACCCCGCTGGCCGGTGAGCCCCGCAAGCTGCTGGCCGCCGGCCTGGTCAGCCCCGAATACACAGTCAGCTGAGCGGAGGAGTCGACATGGACACAGTGACCCGACGCAGGTTCCTGCTCACCAGTGGGGTGGTCGGCGCTGGCGCGCTGGCCGCCGGGGCCGGCGCGTACAGCCTGCGGGACCTGTTGGACACCGGCGGAGACCGCGACCCGCAGTCGCGCACGTTGGTGCTGGTGACGCTCTACGGCGGTAATGACGGGCTCAACACGGTCATCCCGTACGGCGACCCGGCCTACCGGGCGGCGCGCCCGGAGCTGGCGTACCCGGACGGGGAGGTGCTGCGGCTGGACGACGACTTCGGCCTCAACCCGGCGCTGGCCGGCCTGCACCAGCGCTGGTCCGGCGGTGGGCTGGCGATCGTGCGCGGGGTCGGCTACCCGAAGCCGGACCGCAGCCACTTCCGGTCGATGGACATCTGGCACACCGCACAACCGGACCGGCCCGGCAACACCGGCTGGCTCGGACGGTGGCTGGACCGCGCCGGTGGCGACCCCCGGCTGGCGGTCTCCTTCGAGCCTGCCCTGCCGCCGCTGCTGGCCGGGGCGCAGAGCGCCGGCGCTGCAGTCCCGGTGACCGACCGGAAGGCCGCCAAGGGCCTGCCAGCGGCGACGCTCACCGCGTTCGCCGCCGCCGAGGCGGGCGAGTCGTCGGCCCGGGGTCGCGCCGCCGCCTGCTTCGCCGACCTACGGTCGGTGGACGAGATGATCCGCCAGGTACGCGACTCCGCCGACCCGGACACGGCGGACCCGGACGGCGAGCAGGCCCCCGCGACGGCCACCGGCGGGGCCCGCACCCCGCTGGACGCGCAGCTCGACCTCGTCGCGCAGTGCGTCGAGGCGGGAGTGTCCACCCGGGTCTTCTCGGTGTCGCTGGGCGGCTTCGACACGCATGCCGACGAGAAGCAGTTGCAGGCAGTGCTCCTGGGTCAGCTGGACCGGGCGTTGACCGGGTTCGCCGACCGGATGAGTCGCACCGAGGCGGGCCGGAAGGTGGTGGTGGCGGTCTACTCCGAGTTCGGCCGTCGGGTGCGGGCCAACGCCTCGGACGGCACCGACCACGGCACCGCCTCGGACGTGCTGCTGCTCGGCGCGGGCGTGCGGGGCGGCTGGCACGGGGCACCACCGAGCCTCACCGACCTCGACGACGGCGACCTGAAATACACCACCGACTTCCGGGACGTCTACGCCACGCTGCTGGAGCGGGTGCTGGACACCGACCCGGGCCCGGTCCTCGCCGACTGGCGGGGACGAGTGGACAAGCTCTTCTAGTCGTCCTCTTCCGGGTCCTGGTTGGCCTGCTCGCCCAGCACGAACGCCTGCATGGCCAGCTCGTCGCCGGCCGGCGAGACGAAGGCGGGCAGCTCACGCGGGCCCAACTCCTGCACGTAGGACCAGAACAGCCGAACCGCCTCGGCCGGCGTGGCGGCCTCGATGGGCAGGTCGAGGCTGACCAGCCAGGTGCGCCGCGCCGGGGGTGGGCCGAGCTGGTCGGCCAGCGCCCGGAAGGCCGCCGGCTCCACCGCGGTGACCGGCCCGTCGAGTGTCAGCAGGTCGGCCGGCACCGGCTCGTCGAACGCCCGCCGGGTGTACGCGACGACGAGCGTGCCCGGCTCGACCGGGGACTGGGGGTCGTCCGGGTCTTCGCGGTGGCGTCGACCCGGCGCGGTGACCCGGCCGAGGGCCACCAGCCGTGGCGGCGCGTCGGCCAGCACGGCCACCTGGTCGCCCGGCCCTGGCCGGGAGACGTCGGTCAGCCCAGTCAGCTCCAGCGTGTCGTGGTGCACGAGCCGCTCGGCTTCGTACCGTTCGGCGGGCAGTAGCACCGCCCAGGTGCCCACCCCGTCGGCGTTGCCGGCCGCACCGGCCCGGTGCGCGGTCTCGGTCGTCATGCCTGACATCTCATCACGCCGCCGGGGGGAGGGTGACGTGACAGCCGACGATGTGATCGTCGACCATCCCGGTGGCCTGCATCAACGCGTACGCGGTGGTCGGGCCGACGAACCGGAAGCCGCGCTTCTTGAGTGCCTTGGCCATCGCCGTCGACTCCGGTGTGATCGGCGCCAGCTCGGCGAACGAGGCGGGGCGAGTTGGCCGGGGCTCCGGCGCGAAGGACCAGAGCAGCGTGGACAGGCCCTCCGGCAGCTCCAGTGCGGCGCGGGCGTTGGCGATCGCCGCATCGATCTTGGCCCGGTTGCGGACGATGCCGGCGTCGGCGAGCAGCCGGGTCACGTCGGCGTCGTCGTAGCGGGCGACGGTCGGGATGTGGAACTCGTCGAAGGCCAGCCGGAACGCCGGACGCTTGCGCAGGATGGTCAGCCAGGACAACCCGGACTGGAACGCCTCCAGCGTCATCCGCTCGTAGAGCGCGTCGTCGCCGCGCAGCGGCCGCCCCCACTCGGTGTCGTGGTAGATGGCGTAGTCGGGGGTGCTCGACCCCCAGGCGCAGCGGGCCAGCCCATCCGTGCCGATCACCAGGTCAGTCACCTCGTACACGCTAGGGCATCCGTCCGACACCCCATTGCCACCGGCCGCCCGGCTGCCTATGGTGCTTGTTACCGACCGGTAGGCCGAGGTCACCCCAACGGTGTGCCGCGACTAATGACGGCGAGCGGAGGCCGCGCGGTGAAGGAATTCCCGGACGTCATCGCCTGGTCGATCCCGGCCTTCGTGCTGCTCATCGTGCTGGAGCGGGTCTCCTACCTGCTGCACCGCGACGACGACGAGGTCGGCTACGGCGGCGCCGACACCGCGACCAGCATGACGATGGGGCTGGGGAGCATCTTCGCCGACCTGCTCTGGAAGGTGCCGATCGCCGCCGCGTACGCGCTGCTCTACGCGCTCACCCCGCTGCGGGTCGCCGAGCTGTGGTGGACCTGGCCGCTGATTCTGCTCGCGCAGGACTTCTGCTACTACTGGTCACACCGGGGCCACCACGTGATCCGCATCCTCTGGGCCTCGCACGTGGTGCACCACTCGTCGCAGCGGTTCAACCTCTCCACAGCGCTGCGTCAGCCGTGGACCGGCCTGACCAGTTGGGTGTTCTACATCCCGCTGATCCTGGCCGGCGTCCACCCGGCCGTTGTCGCGTTCTGCGGCTCGGTCAACCTGCTCTACCAGTTCTGGATCCACACCGAGCGGATCGGCAAGATGCCGCGCTGGTACGAGGCGGTGTTCAACACCCCGTCGCACCACCGGGTGCACCACGCGTCGCAGGGCAGCTACCTGGACCGCAACTTCGGCGGCATCCTGATCGTCTGGGACCGGCTCTTCAGGTCGTTCGCGCCGGAACGGGAGCGTTGCGTGTACGGCCTGACCACTAACGTCGGCAGCTACAACCCGGTCCGGGTGGCCTTCCACGAGTACGCCTCGATCGCCCGGGACCTGCGCGCCGCGGTGACCTGGCGGCACCGGGTCGGGCATCTCTTCCGTGCGCCCGGCTGGCAGCCTGCACCCGGCTCCCCGGTCAGGGCAGTCGGCCCTGCTCGACCAGACGGGCAAAGCTCTTCAGCGCCTGGGTGAGGCCGAGCTTGGAGCCGGGCCAGAGCACCGGCCACGCCAGTCGACCGGCCCGACCGCCCGGCAGGTGGAACCACTCGTGCCAGACGACCTGGGTGCGGTCCCGGCCCAGCTGGGTGCAGCGCAGCACCCCCGGGCCGCGCAGCAGTTGGCCGTGGTGCACGACGCCGATCTCGTACGGCTCGTCGACCCGGACCACCAGCATCTCGTCGCGCAGCGTCGCCCGACCGAGCGCGGTCACCGCCTCGATCCGGCTGCCCTCGCGCCCGTCGCCCTCGACCACCCGCACGCGGGTGAACGGGATCCAGTCGGACTGACGTTCCCAGGCGAGCAACGCGGCGAACACCCGCTCCGCCGGGGCGTTGACGATCACCGTGGCGGTCACCTCACCGGCACCGGGTCGGGCCGCCTCCCGAAGATCGTCAGCGCCCTCCGGCTCGGTCACGCCGACTCCGACCGAACCACCGCGTCGCGCTGCTCGGTGCCGTCGGCGGAAGCGCCACCGGTCTGCTCACGATCGGCCGACTCGTCGTCGACGGGTGCGGCGGCAGGCGCCACCCCATCGGAGTCGGCCGGGGACGAGGTCGCGGTGGGCACCGGGCCGAGGGTCGTCGAGCCGACCGGGGCCGAGCCCGCCTCGCCGGTCAGCGGCACGTCTTTGCCCGGCTCCACTGCCTTGCCCGGCTCCACTGCCTCGGCCGGCTCCGCCGCGTCGGCGGTGGTCACCTTGCTGGCAGACTGCTCGCGGGCCTGCCGCAGCACGTCCGCATCGTCGGTGCGCCCCTCACGCAAGGCGATGACCTCCGACTCCAGTACGCCGATCAGCTCGGACTTGTAACCGATGTCGTAGGCGGCACGGCGCAACGCCTGATCGACCTGGTCCATCCGGTACCCGCGCAACGCGGTGTCGAAACGGACCGCCCCCACGTCGGATTCGCGCAACGGGCGGGTGCCCGGCAACGCCACGGCCTGCGAATCCGGCTCGGCCGGCACCAGGCCGGGATCACGGCCGCTGACCAGCACCGTCACGCCGAATATCACCGCCGCGACGGTCAACGCCACGACCAGGAGGAGCAGAAGCTGACCCATGTACTGATCGTGGCATGGCGGCCGGCCGGGAGCGACCCCGCCACCCGCCTCGATCACATTCGGTGCCGACGCCCGCCCGGAATGGTGGACGGGCGACCGACTAGCGTCGGGACCGGCCGACGCGGCGGCGACGGCGCGAACTTCCAGGAGGCGGGCATGGCCGGGGCGCTTCGGCTGGGTGGGCACACGTTCGCCCCCGGCGAGCTGGTGGTGATGGCGATCGTCAACCGCACGCCGGACTCGTTCTTCGACCGGGGGGCCACCTACGCCGCCGACAGCGCTCTGCGCGCCGTGGAACGGGCGGTGGACGAGGGCGCGGCCATCATCGACATCGGCGGGGTCAAGGCCGGGCCCGGTGCGGAGGTGGACGTCGCCGAGGAGATCCGGCGCACGGTGGACACGATCGCCGCCGTCCGAGCCGCGTTTCCGGAGGTGGTGATCTCCATCGACACCTGGCGTGCCGAGGTGGCGACGGAGGCCGTGGCGGCCGGCGCCGACCTCCTCAACGACACCTGGTCGGGCGCCGACCCGGCGTTGGTCCGGGTGGCCGCGCGGACCGGCGCCGGCCTGGTCTGTTCGCACGCCGGCGGGCTGACACCGCGGACCAGGCCCCACCGGGCCGCCTTCACCGACGTGGTCGCCGACGTGGTCGCGACGGTGACCGGGCTCGCCGAACGCGCGGTGACGGCAGGGGTACGCCCCGACGGCATCCTCATCGACCCGGCCCACGACTTCGGCAAGAACACCCGGCACTCGCTGGAGATCACCCGCCGACTGGACGAGCTGACCGGAACCGGCTGGCCGGTGCTGGTGGCGCTCTCCAACAAGGACTTCATCGGTGAGACGTTGGGCCTGCCGGTGGCCGAACGGCTGGAGGGGACGCTCGCCGCGACGGCCGTCTCGGCCTGGTTGGGCGCCCGGGTCTTCCGGGCCCACCAGGTCGGCCCGACCCGCCGGGTGCTGGACATGGTGGCCTCGATCCGAGGCGACCGCCCGCCGACGGCGACCCGTCGGGGACTCGCCTGACCAGTCGTCGCCATAAACGACCGCGAACGGCCGGACGGACCGACACGATTGCCGGAGGCCGTGGCCCTCAGGTCCAGCGGAGGATGTTCCTACGCCAGGCGTAGAGGATGCCGAGCGCGAGCACCGCCACGAACACCGCCATCTCCACCACCGTCACCAGGCCGAAGCCCGGCCGGTCGAAGACCACCGCCCAGGGGAAGAGGAACACCGCCTCGACCGCGAACAGCACGTACAGGTAGGCGTACACGTAGTAGCGGATCTGCATCTGTGCCCAGTCGGCACCGACCGGGTCGAGCCCGCACTCGTAGCTGGCCCGCTTGCCCGGCGGGTCGGCCGGGCGCGCCGGGCGTAACACCCGGTTGGCCGAGAACGCCGTAACGAAGAAGAGAACGCTGGCGAGCAGCAGGAGCCCGAGCGTCGCGTACGAGCCCAGGTATCCGGTCACAGTCGGCAGCCTACCGTCCGCCCGGACGGGCCGCCCCAAACACGTTACGGATTTGTTTCCAGATGGGACTAGTGCTCCGGGGCAACTGTTACCGAATATTGGACACCCACCCATGTCACCGGAGGACAGATGGCCCGCGTGAAGGCATCGCCCGGTAACCGGGCGGAGGGGCGGCGTTCCACGCCCCTGCTGGCGACCGCGCTCGCGCTCGGCCTGCTCACGGCGCTCGCCGTGGGGCCGGCCTGGGCCAGCGCGGCCGCACCGGACGCGGACCCGGTCGCGACCTCGGCCGAGCCGATCAACGAGCCGGGAGGCGAGGAGCCCCCGACCACACCGGCGGAGGAGCCCACCCCGACCGAAGACCCGGGCGGTGAACCGGAGCCGACCGACCCGGCACCGGAGACCAGCGCGCCACCACCGGAGACAACGCCACCGGCGCCGGTGACCACCGCTCCGGAGGTCCCGCCGGCGCCGACCACCAGCGCGCCCGCGCCGGGCGGCACCACCCGACCGCCCACGCCGGCTGCCCCGGTGCCACCGACGGCACCCCCGGCCCCGCCGACACCCCCGGCGCCGACGGTCCGCCCGCCCGCGCCGGGTTCGGCGCCGCCGCCGCAGAGCCCGCTGGGCGTGCAGGTCACCACCGGCGACGTCACGCTCACCGAGGCGTACTGGAACACGCCGAGCACGGCCGCCACCCTCCAGGTCACTGTGCACAACACCGGTACCACAACGGAACAGATCCGACTCTCGTACACGCTGCCCGCCGGGCTGACCGACGCCGGCACGAAGGGCTGCGCCGCCGCCGGTGGTGGGACGTACCGCTGTGGGGCCTGGACGGCCGGAGCGGGCGTCCGGTTCAGCACCGCGCTGCGGCTACGGGTGGCCGGCACGGCGTGGGAGCAGATGCCGCTCAGCGGCTCCGTCCAGGTCATCGCGGACGCCCCGGGCGTAACCGGGGAGGCGACCGACGACCAGGGCTTCGCGGTGCTCTTCCCGCCCGGCCCACCGGTGCCCGGGATCGCGCTGGCCGCCGACGAGGTGGCCTTCGACATCAGCGGCGGCCCCAGCACCCTCACGCTGCGGCTGGGCAACACCGGCGCGGTGGACGCCGCCGGCCGGGTCGAGGTCGTCCTGCCGGCCGGGGTGGCCGTGCCGACCCCACCGCTGGGCTGCGTGGCGGTCGACCCGACGCGTACCCGCTGCGACGCCGGCCTGGTGCTGGCGGGTACGACCGCCGAGGTGCAGCTGCCGGTGGAGGCGACGCCGCAGGCGCAGCGGGAGGCGCCGCTGTCCGGGGCCGTGATCGGTCAACTCGATCCACGCAGCGGCCCTACCCGTCGGGTGCAGATGAGCTTCCGGATCACCGCGGCGGCCGCCCTGGCCACTCCGGTGGTCTCTCCGCCCGCGCCGACCGGCTCGCAGGGCGTACTGCCCGCCGGTGCCGCGACCGACGACAGCGGGTTGACCTCGGCGCAGCGCACAGCGGTCATCCTGATCGCGGTCTCCACGCTGCTGGTGGTGCTGGCTCTCACGCTGGCGACGACCTCGCTGCGTCGCCGGTTCGGCGGTCCGCCGCCCGAGCCCACGCCCAACCCGGCCGACTGATCGACGGACGACCCCGGCAGCGCGCGGCCGGGGTCGTCGGCGCAACCGGTGGTGATCTGAATTACGGCGGGCGGGGCGTAACACCGCAAATGCGGGCGTTTCGCGCCCACATCGGGTCCCAGTCGGCGGACCTCCGGGGATGGTTAGGGCTCCCTTAGACGTAGGCTCTCAGGTGAGGAACGACAGCGGCCGGACCAGCCTGGGGCGGTGCGGTGAAGCGTTGCGTCAAGGAGGTTCCGTGGCCGGGCAAGCCCCGCAGTCGCGAACGAAGGTGGCACAGTGACCAAGCAGATCCGTCAACTCGACCGGGTCGTCATCCGGTTCGCCGGTGATTCCGGCGACGGCATGCAGCTGACCGGCGACCGGTTCACCTCGGAGACGGCGCAGCTCGGCAACGACATCTCCACGCTGCCAAACTTTCCCGCCGAGATCCGGGCTCCCGCCGGCACCCTGCCCGGCGTGTCGAGCTTCCAGGTGCACTTCGCCGACTACGACATCCTCACGCCGGGCGACGCGCCCAACGTGCTGGTGGCGATGAACCCGGCGGCACTCAAGGCCAACCTGGCCGACCTGCCGCGCGGCGCGGACATCATCGTCAACACCGACGAGTTCACCAAGCGCAACCTCGCCAAGGTCGGTTACCAGACCAGCCCACTGGACGACGACTCGCTGGCCGGCTACGTCGTGCACCCGGTGGCGCTGACGTCGATGACGGTCGGCGCGCTCGCCACCCACCAGGTGTCCAAGAAGGACGCCGAGCGGTCGAAGAACATGTTCGCCCTCGGCCTGCTCTCCTGGATGTACTCCCGGCCCTACGAGTCGACACTGCGCTTCCTGGAGCGCAAGTTCGCGGCCCGTCCGGAGCTGGTCGCCGCGAACGTCGCCGCCTTCAAGGCCGGTTGGAACTTCGGCGAGACCACCGAGGACTTCGCGGTCCGCTACGAGGTCAAGCCGGCCAAGATGAAGCCGGGCACGTACCGCAACATCACCGGCAACGCGGCGCTCTCGCTGGGGCTGGTCGCCGCCGGGGTCCGCTCCGGGCTGCCGGTCTTCCTCGGCGCGTACCCGATCACGCCCGCGTCGGACATCCTGCACGAGCTGAGCAAGCACAAGCGCTTCGGCGTTCTCACAGTGCAGGCCGAGGACGAGATCGCCGCCGTCGGCGCCGCGCTCGGTGCCTCCTACGGCGGGTCGCTCGGCGTGACCACCACCAGCGGCCCCGGCGTGGCACTCAAGAGCGAGACCATCTCGCTCGCGGTGGCGCTGGAGCTGCCGCTGGTGATCGTGGACGTGCAGCGCGCCGGCCCGTCGACCGGCATGCCGACCAAGACCGAGCAGGCCGACCTCAACATGGCGCTGTACGGTCGGCACGGTGAGGCGCCGGTCGCGGTGATCGCGCCCCGGTCACCGTCGGACTGCTTCTTCGCGGCGCTGGAGGCGGCCCGGATCGCGCTGACCTACCGCACCCCGGTGATCCTGCTGTCCGACAACTACGTCGCCAACGGCTCCGAGCCGTGGCTGCTGCCGGACGTGGAGTCGCTGCCCGACCTGCGGGTCGAGTTCGCCACCAAGCCCAACGGCGAGGACGGCACCACCTTCCTGCCCTACCTGCGCGACCCGGAGACCCTGGCCCGGCCGTGGGCGATCCCCGGCACCGCGGGTCTGGAGCACCGGATCGGCGGTCTGGAGAAGGCCGACAAGACCGGAGACATCTCCTACGACCCGGCCAACCACGACTTCATGGTGCGCACCCGGGCCGCCCGCATCGAGACCATCCCGGTGCCGGACATCGAGGTGGAGGACCCGGACGGCGACGCCCGGGTGCTGGTCCTCGGCTGGGGCTCGACGTACGGGCCGATCGGCGCGGCGTGCCGCGGGGTCCGCCAGCGCGGCCTCTCCATCGCCCAGGCGCACCTGCGGCACCTGGCACCGATGCCGGCCAACCTCGGTGAGGTGCTCCGCTCGTACGACAAGGTGGTCATCCCGGAGATGAACCTGGGCCAGCTGGCCCACGTCATCCGGGCCCGCTACCTGGTCGACGCGATCAGCTACAACCAGGTCCGCGGCCTTCCGTTCACGGCCGCCGAGCTGGAGACGACGCTGGAAGAGGTGCTGAAGAATGTCTGAGCCCGTCGCCGTCAAGCTCACCGCGAAGGACTTCAAGTCCGACCAGGAGGTGCGCTGGTGCCCCGGCTGCGGTGACTACGCGATCCTGGCGGCCATCCAGCAGTTCATGCCGGAGCTGAACATCCCCCGGGAACGCACCGTCTTCGTCTCCGGGATCGGCTGCTCGTCCCGCTTCCCGTACTACATGAACACGTACGGGATGCACTCGATCCACGGTCGGGCCCCGGCGATCGCGACCGGCCTGTCGGTGTCCCGGCCGGACCTGTCGGTCTGGGTGGTCACCGGCGACGGCGACGCGCTCTCCATCGGTGGCAACCACCTGATCCACGCGCTGCGGCGCAACGTCAACCTCAAGATCCTGCTGTTCAACAACCGGATCTACGGTCTGACCAAGGGTCAGTATTCTCCGACGTCCGAGGTCGGCAAGATCACCAAGTCGACACCGTCCGGCTCGGCGGACGCCCCGTTCAACCCGCTCTCGCTCGCCCTCGGCGCGGAGGCCAGCTTCGTCGGCCGCACCATCGACTCCGACCGCAAGCACCTCCAGTCGGTGCTGCGGGCCGCCGCGGAGCACGAGGGCTCGGCCTTCGTGGAGATCTACCAGAACTGCAACATCTTCAACGATGGGGCGTTCGAGCAGCTCAAGGACCCGTCCACCAGGGACGACTACCTGATCCGTCTGGAGCACGGCCAGCCGATCACCTTCGGGGCCGACGGGCAGTTCTGCGTGGTGCACCCGCCGGGCGGCTTCGGCCTGGAGGTCCGGGAGACCAGCGCGGTGCGCCCGGAGGAGATCGTCGTGCACGACGCGACGGTGGCCGACCCGGCGTACGCCTTCGCGCTGTCCCGGCTGCCCGGCCTGGACCTGCGCAACACTCCGATCGGGGTGTTCCGCTCGGTGGACCGGCCGTCCTACGACAGCGTGGTGCAGGCTCAGCTCGCGGCCGCCAAGGCGACTGTCACCGAGACCCCCGAGCAGCAGCTCGCTGGCCTGCTGGGCAGCGGCGACACCTGGACGATCGTCTGACGCTCGACAATGGGACAGGGCCCGCAACCGTTCGGTTGCGGGCCCTTCCCGTTACTGCTGCGGACAGCCTGATCAGAAGACCAGGTTGAAGACTCCCCAGCCGGTGCCGATGACCCCGCCGCTCGAGTCGATCCACTGGCCGTAGCCGTTGGTCGTGTAGAGCCGCATCCGGCCATTGCCGTCGACGCCGAGCATGTCCATCATGTTGTCGCCGCTCCAGTCGCCCGGAACCATGATGTTCTTGAAGCCGCCCCAGCCGCTACCGATCTTGGTGCCGAGCGGGTTGGTCCAGCCGCCCTTGCTGTCGGACTGGTACATCTTCAGGTCGCCGGTCGAGGTACGACCGATCAGCACCTCACGCCCGTCGCCCTTCCAGGCACCCGGAGTGAGGAACAGGTTGAACCCGTTCCAGCCGTTGCCGATCTTGGTGCCCAGCGGGTTCTCCCAGCCACCATTACCGTTGCTGGTGTAGCGGATCAGGTCGCCGTTGGACTTGCGCACCAGAAGGCTCGGCCGGTTGTTGCCCAGCCAGTTGTTCGTCACCATGAGCGCGGTGAAGCCCTGCCACCCGGTGCCGATCTTCTTCGCGCCACCGACGAAGTTGCCCTTGCCATCGGTGTTGTAGATGAACAGCTCACCGTTGGGCTTCATCGCCATGATGGACGGCTTCTTGTCGCCGTTCCAGTTGTAGACGCGGAAGACCCGGCTGTAGATCCCCCAGCCAGCGCCGATCTGCTGAACCCCGTAGAAGCCGCCCCACCCGTCGTTGGAGAAGCCACTGCCGTACCACAACGCCAGGTTGCCGGCGGCGTCGCGGGCGAGCAGGTCGGTGTGACCGTCGCCCGTCCAGTCCGCGTTGACCAGCGACGGACGGGTCAGGTCCGCCTTGATGGAGTTGTTGTAGTAGCTCAACCGCTCGTAGTAGCCGGCCGACGAACCACACGGCTGGAAGCCCCAGTCGGTGATGCCGACCTGGACGCCGTTGACGAGCAGCGGACCGCCGGAGTCGCCCCCGCAGGTGTCGCTGCTCGGCGTGGCGTCGGTGCCGGCGCCAGCGCAGATCATCCGGTCGGCGAGGTAGAGCCCGGGGACGTCGCAGTCCGCGTTGGACCGCATCGGAACAGTCGCCTTGCGCAGCCGGCTGTCCGGGTCCTGGTCGTCGGACGCGGTGACGCCGTAGCCCGCGATCTGGGCCTGCGTGCCAGCCACGTACGGAGTCTGGTCGCCCTGGGCGCTCAACGACACCGGCTTGTACACGCTGGGCAGGTTCTGCTTCAGCGTGAGGACCGAGACGTCGTCCACGATCGGCGCGGTGTCAGGGTGCTCGTACTGCTCGGCGATGTTCCAGCCCGGGTGGGTCCAGGTCGAGCTGACCTCGGCGACGAACCCGCTGCCACCGATGATCTGGCCGTTGCTGTCGACCAGCCGGTCGTTGCCGGCGATGACCCGAGTGCTGCCGGGCCCGTCGGCGGTGCAGTGCGCGGCCGTCAGCACCTTGTTGGGGGCGATGATCGTGCCGGTGCACCAGTAGTACTGGTCGCTGTCCTGGAGAGCGGTGACGATACCCACGATGTACGGAAACTCGGAGGCGCTCGCCAGGGTCCCCTGGAAGACCTTGGGAGAGGCACCGGTGCCGGACTGGAAGGCCCGGCCCTGGGCACCCGGCTTGGGAAGCGTGAGCTTTCCCTTGTGCAGGTTCGGCAGCTTGCTCGACCGGTCCGGTCGCTCGCTGCTGGCCACGTCGTACGCGCCGCCGCCGTTGGGGGCGGCCTGAGCACTGGTCGTGGGTGCCACGGCCGCCACGCCCGTGAGAGCGAGGCCCGCCATGACGCCGGCGTACCACCGCCGTCGGGCTCCTGCGGATGTTGCCACTTCAGCCACTGATTGCTTCCCGTCGTTCGATTAACGAGGCACTCGGAACTGCCCGGGATGACCTGCGTGGGACGCGACGGTTGAACGACAAACCACACCAGGGCGGAGTCCGCCCGGCTCTAGAAGATTTCCCCGTCGTGCCTGCGCCAACGACGCTGCACCGGCAAGCCCCGGCAGCGACACCCATTGACAGCTCTAAGCCGGGACACCGTAGCAAGGGTTCGTTCGGGAAGCTGCCCGGTAACGAGGTTTTTCCATGATCCGCAACCAGACCGCGACGAACCGACGGGGCCAGCGCAGCCGCGACTCATCCGGACGGGTTGTGGCTCCCGCCGCCTGGTACGCAGAAACTGGATGTCCCGCCCCGGAGGGGTGGCCGTTCCGGTGTGGAGCGGCCGCCCTCCGGGCGACGAGGGACGACTGGTCAGCGGGCGGCGCCGGCCGGCAGCCAGAGGTTGTCGATCTCTTTCTCGGCCGCCGTGAGGCTCGCCTCGTGCAGCGGGATCAGCTCGGCCATCGCCGGCACCGACGGCGCCAGGGTCAGCTCGGCGCTGATGAAACGCGGCTCCATGCCGGTCAGCGACAGGCCGTGTGGGAGCCACGGTTCCGCGTGGTCCCAACCGTTGCGCGGGGTCCCCTCGCCGTAGCCGCCACCCCGGGTGGCCAGCACCACGAACTCGCGTCCACCGAGCAGGCCCTGCTGGGTCGTCGGGTCGAACGCGAGGCCGGGCACGATCAGGTGGTCGACCCAGGACTTGACGCTGCTGGGTGCGCCGTAGTTGTAGAGCGGCAGCCCGAGCAACACCACGTCGGCCTGCTTCACCTCGTCGACCAGCCGCTCGCTGAGCTCCCAGGACTCGCGCTGGGCCGGCGTGTGCTGGTCCGGAGGGGTCATCCGTGCCAGGCCACCCTCAGCGTCCAGGTGCGGCAGCGGCTCGGCGCCCAGGTCCCGGTAGGCCACGGTGCCGTCCGGGTGGGCCGCACGCCATGCGTCGACCGCGCGGGCGGTGAGCCGCCGGCTGACCGACCAGTCACCGCGGATGCTCGAGTCAATATGCAGCAGATGCATTATTCCTCCTCTAGGAATCGTCTGTGAAGCACCAACTATTTATAGCAGGCCGATGTTCCGTCAGGTCGGTAGACTGGGTCACATGTCCGCGCAGCCGCTCGACTCCTCCGAGCACCGCTCGGGCGCACTCCTGGACCATCTGGCCCGGCGGATGCGACTGCGGTCGGAGTCGGTGCTGGCGCCGCTGGGCCTACGCCCCCGGCATCTGGTCGCGCTCACAGTGCTGCGCGCCGGCGGCGGCACCGGGCAACAGGCGCTCGCCACCATCCTGGAAATGGACAGCACCAACATCGTCGGGCTGCTCAACGACCTGGAGACGAAGCAGCTGGTCGAGCGTCGGCGCTCACCCGAGGATCGCCGCAGACACGTCGTCGAACTCACCGAAGATGGTGCGAAACGCCTCAGCGAGGCCGAATGCGCTCTGGCCGGCGCCGAGGACGAGGTGCTGGGCGCGCTGGATCCCGCCGAGCGGGAGACGCTCTACAAGCTGCTCAGCCGGGCCTCCGCCGGCACCGCGGTGAACTGCACCGAGGCGATCTGCGCCGCCGACGAGACCTGCTGACGCCGCCTCACCACAACGGCGGCGGCGGCGGCGATATCAGGCCAGCGGTCACACACCTACCGACAGCGGCGAAACGATCAGGCGGTGGTGGCCGACTGGGGGCGGTCGTCGCGTACGTGCACCAGCATGTCGCCGGTCTCGATCACCGCGCCGGCCCGGTCGGCCAGGGTGACCACCTTGCCCCGCCGCACCAGGGCGATCACCAACGACTCCAGCTCCCGCGGCGAACGACCCACCTCGTCCCGCTCCGCGGAACGCATCGCCAGCGCCATGCCCTGGCCGGGAGTGAGCAGATCCTCCACCACGTCGATCAGCGGCGGCGCCGAGGTGGACAGGCCGAGCAGCCGGCCCGCCGTGGCCGAGGAGACGATCACATGGTGCGCCCCACTCTGCTTGAGCAGTGGGGCGTTCTCCGCCTCCCGGGCCGCCGCGATGATGCGGACCTGCCCGGCGGTGAGCTGCCGTACCGTCAGCGCGACCAGCACCGACGCGTCGTCACTGTCGGTCGCGATGATCACGGCCTTTGCGTTCTTGACGTGCGCCTCGTTCAGCACGGACGAGCGGGTCGCCGAGCCCTCGATCGCCACCAGCCCAGCGGAGGTGGCCTGCCGTAGGGCTGCGGCGCTGCGCTCCACCACCACGATCCGCGAGCGGTCCAGACCGTTTTCCATCAGGGCGGAGACAGCGCTGCGCCCCTTGGTGCCGTAGCCGCAGATGATGACGTGGTCCTTCACGGCTCTCCTCCACCGCGACAGGCGACGGCCGGTCCGGTACTGCTCGGTCAGAACTTCCAGGGTGGTGCCGACCAGGATGATAAGGAAGATCACTCGGGCCGGGGTGATGAAGAGGACGTTCACCAGCCGGGCCGACGGCGCGGCCGGGGTGATGTCCCCGTAGCCGGTGGTCGAGAGCGACACGACCGCGTAGTAGAAGCAGTCGAGGAGGGTGAGGCCGTCCTCGTTGACATCGCGGTAGCCGTCCCGGCCCAGGTAGACAGCGGCGACCACGGCGAAGACCAGGCCCAGGGCGGCGGCGAGCCGAAGGCTCAGCGCGCTCAGTGGGCCCCGGCGCTGCGCGGGAAAATGGATCACCGTCGAACCTGCTCCCCCGCCGTCGCCTGCACGCCCACAACATAGCGGGTACACCGTCGATCGCACGTCCGGGTCGCGCGGACAACCGGCGTCGCACCCGCACCCGGGCGGAGCCGAACCAACTGGCACGCCCACCTGCACCGACAAGGGCCCGGGGCCCGCGCCGTCGGAGCGGCGCGGGCCGGACGGGTCGGTCCGGACGGTCGAGGACGGGCATGATGAGGGTGTTCCCGACGACGACCGCGAAAGTGAGGCCGGCATGTCGTTGCTGCGACGAGTCATCGGCGGAGTGCTCCGCCGCCACCGCCAGCGTCAGGGCCGCACGCTGCGCGAGGTGGCCGCGTCAGCCGACGTCTCCGTTCCCTACCTTTCGGAGGTCGAGCGGGGTCGAAAGGAGGCCTCCTCGGAGGTGCTGGCCGCGATCTGCCGAGCGCTCGGCATCAGCCTCGCCGAACTGCTCGGCGAGGCCCGTGACGACATGCGCCGGGTCGAGCCCCGCCTCCCGGCCGCGCCGCGCGCCGCGCTCACCCACCTGGAGCGGGTCGATGCGACTCGCCGGGAGATCGGCAACGCCACCCTTCTGGTGGGTCCACGTGTCGGCGGGTTCGTTCTGCACCGCGGGCCGGTGGCCGGCGAGCCGATCCTCAGCGTCGACGAAAGAGCCTCCGCTGGTGGCTCGCGCCCCGGTCCGCGGACCGCCGCCCTGGCTGACTGCGCGCAGACCCGGCTGGGCCTGCGGCGGCTGACCGTCGCGTAGGCCGCGTGGGTTCTGCCGTCGGCGGATCTGCCGGCGGCAGAATCACTGGGCCAGCCGTCGCCGTCGCCCGCACGCTGAAGGGGCCGGTCCACCGGGTGGTCCCCACCGCCCGCCGGCGCGGTGGAAGGCGGCGGCACATGATCGGGTACGACGTACGAATGCTGGAGGGCGGGCAGCCGTCCTTCGGTGACCATGTGTTCGAGCGGCTGCTGCGGGAGCGGATCGTCTTCCTGGGCACCGAGGTGACCGAGCAGTCGGCCAACCAGATCTGCGCGCAGATCCTGCTGCTCGCCGCGGAGGACGACGACCGGGACATCTACCTCTACATCAACTCGCCGGGCGGTTCGGTGAGCGCAGGGATGGCGGTCTACGACACGATGCGGTATGTCCGCAACGACGTGGCGACGCTGGCGCTCGGGTTCGCCGGCTCGATGGGGCAGTTCCTGCTCTGCGCGGGGGCGGCCGGCAAGCGGTACGCACTGCCACATTCACGGGTCATGATGCACCAGCCGTCCGGTGGGATGGGCGGGACCGCCGCCGACATCACCATCCAGGCGGAGAACATGCTGCACGTGAAGCGGACGATGCAGGAGCTGATCTCCCGGCACAGTGGACGAACCCTCGACGAGATCCAGCGGGACTGGGACCGGGACCGTTGGTTCACCGCCGAGCAGGCCCGGGAGTACGGCCTCATCGACCAGGTCATCACCCGAGCCGAACAGCTGCCAACGCTCTGATCAACGTCTGGTGGCACCGATACCGCCAGACCAACCCACCCATTAGCCTCCGTAGATATCTTGGCGGGCGCAGAAGGAGTGGGAATGACTGACGGCTACGAAGGCAGCTGCTGCGGCGACGACACGACCACCTCCGCCGTGAGTCGCCGCACGATGTTGCGCGCGGCGGTGCTGGGTGTGGGGGCCATCAGCACCGGTGGTCTGCTGGTCCCCGGGGCGGCACAGGCCGCGCCGGCGATCTACAACCCGTTCAGCGCCTACCCGATCACCGACACCTGGGAGGGTCACCTCAGCCGCGGATCACTCGGTGGCATCGACTTCGGGATGGGGGTGGGCACGGCGTTGCCGGCCTGCGGCGCCGGCACCATTCAGAACATCCCGAACAACGGCACGGGCGGGCACACCGTCACGATCCAGCACGCGGACGGGTACCGCAGCCAGTACCTGCACCTGTCGCAGTTCCTGCTCGCCAACGGGACCAGCGTGGGCGCGGGCACGATCGTGGGCCGCTCCGGCGGCGCGGCCGGCGCACCCGGCTCGGGCAGTTCGACGGGCCCGCACCTGCACTGGCACATGATCGACCCGTCCGGCACCCGGATCAACCCGCTGGCCTTCATCCAGCAGAACCCCGCCGACCAGCCCCGTCAGGTGTTCGAGGCGGCCAGCAATGCCGGCTGGCGCGCCCTACCGGTCGCCGGCAGCGCGGGCGCGGTGACCGGCACGGCGGCGACAGCGATCACAGTGGGATCCACGAAGATCCTCTACACCCTCAACGGCGGCCGGATCCACGAGGCCGCCAGCAACGCCGGCTGGACCAACCTGTGGACCGGCATCCACGGAGCACAGGGCACCGCCCTGGCCGCGATCAACCTCGGCGGGGTGAAGCACATCTACAACGTCGTCGACGGGTACGTGCACGAGGCCGCCAGCAACAACAGTTGGCGCAACCTCAACACCGGCATCGGTGGTGCCAGTTCGTCCTCGATCTCGGTGATCGTGCTGAACGGCGTCAAGTACGTCTACAGCATCGTCGGCGGCTACGTACACGAGGCGCACAGCGCCAACGCCTGGCGGAACCTGAACACGGGCATCCCGGCCTCGGCGGTAGCGGCGATCACAGTGGGGACAACGAAGATCATCTACACGCTCAACGGCGGCCGGATCTACGAGGCCGCCAGCAACGCCGGCTGGGCCAACCTGTGGACCGGCATCTACGGCGCGCAGGGCACCTCGCTGGCCGCGCTCAATGTCAACGGGGTGAAGCACATCTACAACGTCGTCGACGGGTGGGTGCACGAAGCCGCCAGCAACAACAGCTGGCGCAACCTGAACAGCGGGGTCCGCGGCACGCGGGCAGCGGCCCTGGGACTGGACGGCGTCAAGCTCATCTACGCCGCCTGAGTCGCCCTCCGCACCGCGAGCCCTCCGGGGGAGATGAGGGGCTCGCGGCGCGGGGCACCGCGCCGAGAGGGAGCGCGCAGCCGCTCAGCCATGGGCATTGTCAAACCGTGGTTCGACGCGGCGGACAGGGCCCCGCCGGCAGGCTGAGGGCATGATCGAGGCGACTGAGCTGACCAAGCACTACGGTGCCAAAACCGCCGTCGACGGGCTCACGTTCACTGTGAGGCCAGGGCGGGTCACCGGCTTTCTCGGTCCCAACGGGGCCGGGAAGTCCACCACCATGCGGCTCATGCTGCAACTGGACCGGCCCACGTCGGGGCACGTCAGAATCAACGGCAAGGAGTACGGCGAACTGACCGAGCCCCTACGGCAGGTCGGTGCGCTGCTGGAGAGCCGCGCGGCGCACCCTGGGCGGTCCGCGTACAACCATCTGCTCAGCCTGGCGGCCAGCAACCGCATCTCGCGGC
Source organism: Micromonospora trifolii (assembly GCF_022229005.1). Classification (GTDB taxonomy): domain Bacteria; phylum Actinomycetota; class Actinomycetes; order Mycobacteriales; family Micromonosporaceae; genus Micromonospora; species Micromonospora trifolii. The sequence continues at coordinate 231,906 of NZ_JAKKFD010000066.1, read as the reverse complement.
AGCGAGTGCGTCAGGTGATCGAGATGGTCGGGCTGGAGAGCGTCGCCGGCAAGCGGGTTCGAGGGTTCTCGCTGGGCATGACACAGCGGCTCGGGTTGGCCGCCGCGCTGCTCGGGGATCCGCCGGTGCTGCTCCTGGACGAGCCGATCAACGGGCTCGACCCGGAGGGGGTCCGGTGGATCCGGCAGCTGTTGACAGGGCTGGCGGCCGAGGGGCGCACGGTGCTGCTGTCCAGCCACCTGATGACCGAGATGGCGGCCACCGCCGATCATCTGATCATCATCGGCCGGGGGCGGATGCTCGCCGACATCCCGACAAGCGATTTTGTGGCCCAGCATGCGGGTTCGTACATCCGGCTGCGCTCACCCGAGGCCGCGCGCCTCCGCAGCGCCTTGACCGCCCGTGGGATCCAGGTGACCGAAGCGGGGGACGGGACACTGCACGCGCTGGGCGCCGAGCTGGAGCAGATCGGCGCGGTCGGTCGGGACGAAGGCCTGATAATCACCGAGCTCACACCCTGCACCGCCTCGCTGGAGGACGCGTTCATCAAGTTGACAGCCGATGCCGTCGAGTATCGCGGTGGGATCACGGAGGCAAGCCGGTGAGCAGCAACACGGTACCCGCAGTCCTGCACTCGGAATGGATCAAGGCGCGGTCAACGGTGGGCAGTCTGGTGACACTGCCGCTGGCGCTGGTCATCAGTCACGGTCTGGCACTGGCAGGCGGCTTGTCCACTCGAAACGCCATCGACAGCGGTAGCAACATGCTGGCGTCGGACTTCAACCCCATCAACTCGGGGTTCAACGCCCTTCTCTACGGCAATCTGGCCTTCGTCGTGTTCGCGGTGCTCGTGTTCAGTTCCGAGTACACGAGCGGGATGATCCGCGCCTCGCTGGCAGCGGTGCCCACCCGGGGCCTGTTCTACCTGGCCAAGCTGTTGGTCGTGGCGGCAGTCGCGCTGATCGTCGGCGGGACAGCCGTGATCGCGTCGTTTCTGATCACCCAGAGCGCGCTGGGACCACACGGGGCGAGCCTGTCCGACCCCGGTGCCGCGCGGGCCGTACTCGGCGGAGTCGCGTACGTCGTACTGATCAACGTCTTCCCCGCAGCAGTCGCGGCACTGCTACGCAGCACCGCGCTGACATTGGGCATCCTCATGCCGCTGTTCTTCGTGGTGGGGCCGGCGCTCGGCACGATCTCCGGTACCAAGCCGGTGGCGCAATTCCTACCGGACCAGGCCGGCATGCGCGCGATGCAGGTGACGGCCGACTCGGGCGAACTGACCGCCGGGCAGGGGATCCTCGTGCTTCTGCTCTGGACGCTCACGGCCGCAGCGGTCGGGTACTGGTTGATCCGTCGTCGTGATGCATGACAGATGCCCCCTTCGCACCGGGGCAGGACGGCGGATTCGACCTCGGTCAGCGCATCTCTCCGCGACGCCGGCTGACCTCGGCCTGCGCCCCGGCGCTGACCAGCCCGTTCTCGTAGGCGGCGATCACCAGTTGGGCGCGGTCGCGGAGACTGAGCTTGCCCAGGATCCGGTTGAGGTGAGTCTTCACGGTGGCCATGCTGATGTGCTCGCGGTCGCAGATCTGCGTGTTCGACAGCCCGTTGGCGACGAGCGTCAGGATCTCCCGCTCCCGGTTTGTCAGGACATCCAGGCGACCCGTGTCGGAAATGGCCTCGGCCGCACTGAATCGAGCGATCATCCGTCGGGTGACGCTGGGCGCGAACAACGCGTGCCCGCCGGCCACCACATGAACGGCTGCCAGCAGATCGGCGGGGGCGACGTCCTTGAGCAGGAACCCACTGGCACCCGCGCGCAGGGCCGAATAGACGTACGGATCCAGGTCGAACATGGTCAGAATCAGGATCCGGACGTCCGTGGTGGCCTGGTCGCCGGTGATCAGGCGAGTGGCCTCAAGGCCGTCGGTGTGCGGCATGCGCACGTCCATGAGCATGACGTCCGGCCGCCTGCTCTTCGCCAGCCGGACCGCGGCCGCGCCGTCGGCCGCCTCCCCGACGACCGTGCACTCCGGATCGGAGCTCACCAGCAGGCGGAAGCTCTCGCGCAACATGGGCTCGTCGTCGGCGATCGCGACCCTGATCACTGCCGACCACCCACTCGTGTGTACGGGATCTTCACGTGGACCTGGAAGCCGCCGGCCGCCAGCGGCCCTGCCGTCATGTCACCGTTGTGCATCTCCACCCGCTCCCGCATACCGGCCAGGCCGAACCCCTCCGCTGCGGAAGAGCGGATCGGCCGGCCGCTTACCGGCCCGTCGTCAGCGACCTCGACGAGGAGCTCATTCCCGGCGCTCCGGACCGTCAGGCTGCAGCGGGTCGGCCCAGCGTGCTTGATGACGTTGGTCAGTGCCTCTTGAACGATCCGGTAAGCGGTCAACGACACGCCCGGCGGGACGTCGTCCTGCTCGGGCAGCTCGCTCCGGACGGTCAGGCCCGCCTTCTCGGCACGGCGCACCAGTGTGGGGACGTCGGGCAGACCAGGGGCCGGTCCACGAGGTTCGTCGCTGTCCCGGAGAAGCCGGAGGGCTTGCCGCATTTCGGCGAGCGCCTCTCGGCTGACCTGCTCGATCACTGCGAGCGAGGCCAGCGTCTCGGCCGGCCGGTCCCGAGCCAGGTGTCGGGTCACCGCTGCCTTGACCGCGATCACCCCCAGGTTGTGCGTCACGATGTCATGCACCTCGCGGGCGATTCGCAGCCGTTCGTCGGAGACCGCTCGCTCAACCTGGTCGGCAGCCCGCCAGACCGCGTACGCCCGCCGCTGCGCAACCGCGATTCCGGCGGCCCAGGAGGCGCCCACCAAGGCGAGGCCGGGCAGCAGAGTTCCGAATCGACTCGACCACGGTTGCGGCGACCCGGTGGCGACGGCCAGAAACGTCAGAACCAGGCTGGACGACACGATCACCAGCCAACTGCGACGGCTTCGCTGACCATCGATGGCCGCAGCCGTATAAGCGGTGAGGGCCGCCGCGAGGAGCGGGTCCGGCAGGACCCCCAATGACAGGCTGACGATCGATGCGAAGGCGACGCTCACGAAGACTGGCATTGGCCAGACCCTGCGGACTGCGACGGGGAGCGCGATCAGGGAGATCAGCACGCCATGCAGCCAGTCGGGAAGCGTGCTCGACCGGGGCAGGGCGGTCAGGTAGACCGTGGCGAGCAGCCCGGCGACGACGATGTCGACGGCGACCAGCTCGCTGCGGGTCAGCCGCCGAACCGGCAGCCGGGCACCTTCTACCGCTCCCTTCGGGCGCACGAACGACCCTTCTAGGCGAGGTTCCCGGAGAGACTCAGCTGCGGCCGTGGCCACCAAGCTTGCTGATGTTCGAGGTGCCCCCGGCAGGATTCGAACCTGCGACACACGGTTTAGGAAACCGATGCTCTATCCCCTGAGCTACGGGGGCGCGAGTGGTCAGTGTAACGACCTGCGGGTTGACCCGCGCTGGCAGGGAGTGGCCCTCGTTGGCCTGCGTTGGACCCGTGAATCGCCCCCGACCGGCGACCAAACGGCTACGAACTGGAGGAACGGGCGGCACGGCGACGCTCGGTGAGCCGTCGCGCCTTCACCGCGTTGCCGCAGTCGGCCATGCGACACCAGCGGCGGGAACCGTTGCGGCTCTGGTCGAGGAACAGCCAGCCGCAGCCCCCTTCGAGCACCGGGCAGCGGCGCACCCGGGTCAGGTCGGCCGTCAGCATGACGTCGAGGGCGGCCTCGGCGATCCGGTCGGGCACCAGCATGGCCGGCACCGTGCCGTAGACCAGCCGCACCTGCGACGAGTCGAGCACGAATCTCGCTCGGGCGGCTGCGCCGGACCAGCGTTGATGCAGCGCGACCAGCGCGGCACCGGCGGCGATGGGGTCACCCGCCGTACCGCCGTCCGCGTCGGTGATCGCTGCGAGCAGCACGAGATAGAGGCTTTCACGGATGTCCCGCACGGCGGCCAGCCCCGCGTGCGCCGCCGCAGGCTCGTCGCGCCAAGCCCTGCCCACCTGGTCGGCCTCCGCGTCGCTGACCACCCCTACGTGGGTCGACCAGCGCAGCAATGCGGAGCTGTCGGTCAGGAAGTCGTGTGGCGACTCGCCCCCTCGTTCGAGGGTGTTGGCCAGTTCGAGTGCCGCGTGGCCGCCGACCAACGGTAGCTGGCACACGTCGATTGACATGCGGCAATGCTACCACCTAAATGCGTAAGGGAGGTGCGACCGACACATTATCCCACGCCTACATCGAGGGATGCACGGCGACCTATGCTACCTTCAAAACCTAGTTAGCCGGGATCACGAGGGCTCGTGCGTCACGGCTGCTTGCTACACCTCGTCCAGGATCTGGGAGGTAGCTCATGGTGCACCGACGACGTGCGGTCTACGCCCTCGCCGCGTTGTCCGCCGCCACTTTCTGTTACGTCACCACCGAGGTGCTTCCGATCGGGTTGCTCACGCTGATCGCGCCGGACCTGGGACGCTCCAGGTCCGAGGCCGGTCTGCTGGTGACCGGATACGCCGTGGTGGTCATGGTTGTGGCGCTCCCGCTGACCCGGGTCACCAGGCGTGTGCCCCGGCGCCCACTGCTCGCCGGCGCCCTCGGTGTGTTCGCCGCGGCGACAGCGGTGTCGGCCTTCGCCACCTCCTACGAGGTGTTGCTCGCCGCGCGGCTGGTGTCCGCCACCACCAACGGTGTCTTCTGGGCGGTGGTGTTCCCGGTAGCGATATCGATGTTCCCCGCGAACATCCGAGGTCGCATCGTGGCTCGGCTGTCGATCGGCAACGCTCTCGGCCCCGTCCTCGGCGTGCCGCTGGGCACGTGGCTGGGCGGGCAGGCCGGATGGCGGGCCGCCTTCGTCGCGATGGCCATCTTCGGCTTCGTCACCTGCGTGGCGGTCGCCCTGCTCCTGCCGAGCGTCACACCGCAACAGAGTGCGGGCGACGTCGGGCCGGTGCCGGACCGGCACCGCTTCGTCGTGCTCCTGATCGCCACCATCCTCGCTGTCACCGGCGCCATGGGCGCGTTCACCTACATGACCGTCTTCCTCCTCGACGTCAGTGGGTTCGCCGCAGCATCTCTCGGCCTGTTGCTCTTCGTGCAAGGCTCGTTCGGAGTGGCCGGCACCTGGGCGGTCGGTCGGTTCCTGGACCGGTTCCCACTCGGTGTCGTGCTGGTCCTGCTCGGACTCCTTACCGCCGCGATGCTCGGCCTCTATGGAGTCGGCCCGAGCAAGGTGTTGACGATCCCGTTGCTCGCCGTGGCGGGGATGTCGTTCAGCTCGCTGATCGCGGGAATCCAGCACCGCGTCATGCAGGTGGCCCCGTCGACGACCGACATGGCGTCGGCCAGCCTCAGCGTCGCGTTCAACTTCGGCCTCGCTGCCGGCTCGTTCATCGGTGCGGGCCTGCTGGCGACGGCCGGGGTGCGCGTCATCCCGTTGTTCGGTGGCCTGCTGACGGCCGTGGCGATCGCGTTGCTCGCCGGCCACGAGATGTCCCGCAGGAAAGGGAGCGACCACAAGCCCGACCACAACAGTTGGTCGGCGCGGCAGACGCACAGCCGCGATGCCGGGAAGCCACAGGCCACCAGCGTGCAGACGTAGATGGGGCAGCCCGGCTCGTTCCGCGGGTACGGGGGCGGGCCCGGCGCGGAGAGTGGTCCTCCACGCCGGGCCCGCCGCAGCGGTCGGGGTCAGCTGGTGACGCAGTCGGCCGACACACCCGGGCCGGTGCCGGTGCCCTGGAAACCGAAGTTGGTCGACTGTCGGCCCAGGACCCGCCCGTTGTAGCTCACGTTCGTGAACCCGACGGTTCCGCTGGTGCCGCTGACCTGGGCGTTCCAGGCGCTGGTGACCGCGCCACCGGGCAGCGCCACCGTCACGGTCCAGCCGTTGATGTCCGACTTGCCGGCGGTGACCGTCACGCTGGCGGTGAAGCCACCAGCCCACTGGTTGACAGCTATCGACGCGTAGCAGCCGTCACCGGCCGGCGGCGTGGTGTTCGGCGGAGGGGTGGTCGGCGGCGTGGTCGTCGGTGGGGTCGTGGTCGGTGGAGTGGTCGTCGGCGGCGGCGTCGTCGGCGGGGTGGTCGTGGGCGGGTTGGGCGCACCGTTGGCCAGGCTGAAGGCCAGGTCGGGTTGGAACGAGCCGGCAGTGAACCGGCAGCCGTCGGCCTCCCCCGGCGGCTTCACCCACAGGTACGCGTCGATGTTGCCGTCGCCGGTGTTGGTCGTCGGGTACTGCCCGATGCGCCGGTCGGTGTTGTCGTCGCCGCACCAGTCCCCGCTGGCGCCCCCGTTACGGCTGGTGTCGATGACCTGGCGCTTGCCCGAGATCCCCATGCCGTTGAGGGAGGAGATGACCGCCCGGCCGAAGTTCGCCTCGCTGGAGGTGGAGTTGTAGTTCGACACGTTGGTGAAGAAGCCGTCGGCGTACTGCACGCCGGCCGCCCGGAGCCGGTTGGCCGTCTCACCAGCGCTGTTCCAGGTGGAGTGGCCGCCGTCGAGGTACACCTTGGCGTTGGGGTTGCCCGACTTGATGGTCCGGGTGGCCGTCGAGATCGCCTGGTTACGCGCGTTGATCTCCGCGCTGCTGAGGCATGTCAGCAGGGCGAGCGAGTCGGTTTCCAGGATGATGATGACGGTCTGGTTGCCCAGTCCCCTGGCGAAGTTGGATACCCACGTCTGGTACTGGTTGAGGTCCGGCGCGCCACCGGCGCTGGCTCCGCCGCAGTCGCGGTTGGTGATCTCGTAGACGGCCAGCACCGGGATCTGCTGCGCCGCGTTGGCGGCGCCGATGAACCCGGAGACCTCGGACTGCACTGTCGAGGGATTGAAGTTGGCGAACCAACGCGCCTGCGCCTGGCTCGCGATCTTGTCGCGGATGACGGCCGTGCGCGAGTCGCCGGGGTTGGCGGCGACCCAGCGGACGACGGCCGAACTCGGGTCGCGGTAGAGCGACCCGGACAGCGTGCCGGCGGAGGCGCTGCTGACGGCGAGGCAGACGCCGACGGCGGTGGCGCCCGCGACGGCCGCCACGCTGATGGCCGCCGATCTGCGGCGGAGCGAGGAGAGGATAGCCACGACGTATTGCCTCCAGATCACATAGATGTATCTAAGTTCATGGGAGCGTTCCCATGGACGTTAGCGGAGGCGCGCACCGCTGCCAAGGTGTGGACACTTGTCGATGGCGGATCGCTTCGTCCATCAGCACGGCCGGTAGGGCCGACCAGGGCGGGCTAGCCTGTCGCGGTGGCGAGTAATTTTCAGCTAAGCGGCGAGCGCTCCCACACGCTACGGACGATCCTCGGTTGCGTGATCGCACTAGCTGTCGGGGTGGGCGCGATCTACGTCCTCGGCCCTTGGCCGGCCGAGTCGCCCGCGCCGGCTGAAACGCCTGCGTGGGCTGACCCGCCCCACCCGGTGGCGGTCGCCGACCGTACGGTCTCCGTGCTCGGTGCGGGGGACATCCTGCTGCACCCCAAGCTGTGGGAGCAGGCCCGGACCGACGGCGGCGGCACGTTGGACTTCGGCCCGATGCTGGCACCGGTGAGCGAGACCGTTTCCAGCGCCGATCTGGCCCTGTGCCACCTGGAGACCCCGCTGGCACCGCCGGGGGGCCCGTACATCGGCTATCCGAATTTCAGTGTGCCGCAGGAGGTGCTCAAGGGCCTCAAGAGCATCGGGTACGACGGATGCTCCACCGCCTCGAACCACACCCTCGACCATAGGTACGACGGCGTCAAGCGGACCCTCGACGCGATGGACAAGGCGGGTCTGGGGCACGCCGGCAGCTACCGGACCAAGCGTGACGCCGGCATCGTCAAGATCTATCAGGCCAAGGGCGTGAAGATCGGGCACATCAGCCTCACCAGAAGCTTCAACGGCCTGCGTCCGCCCGCCGGCAAGCAGTGGGTGGCGAGCCTGATCGACGTGAAGACCATCCGGCGGGACGCGGCGGCAGCTCGGGCGGCGGGCGCAGAGATCGTGGTGGTCAGCCTGCACTGGGGCACCGAGTACGAGCACGAGCCGGACGCCGACCAGCAGATTTGGGCGCGTCAGATCGCCGCGATCGACGACGTGGACGTCGTCTTCGGGCATCACGCGCACGTCGTTCAGCCGGTGGAGCGGATCGGCGACACCTGGATCGTCTACGGGATGGGCAACCAGATCGCCCGGCACGAGAAGCCCATCAACGCCAACCGTGACGGCGCGATGACCCGGGTGACGTTTGGTCCGGCGAGCGAGGCGGGAAGGTGGAAGGTGGTGGCCATCGAAGCGATCCCCACCTTCGTCGATCTGAACCCGAACATCCGTCTGGTTGATCTGGAGCGGGCGTTGGCGGATCCGACCCTGTCCCCCGGGCGACGTGGGACCTACCAGGCCGCTGTCGAGCGGATCGAGGGCAACCTCTTGACCAGGGCGGCTGACACGGCCGGACTGGTGGTGCGCGGGGCGCCCGGCCGGTGACGGCCCCGAAAGGTCGGGTCCTCACAAGGGACGGTCGAGCACCCCGGCTGGCCCGGTCAGACCCGGGCCAGCCCCAGCGCACGCACATCGACAGCGACATCGGAGCCGTACGACTCGGCGAGGCGACGCTCGAAGGCGTCGGCGTCGATCGTGTATTCCTGCGGGCCCTCGACCTCCAGGACGTGCGCCGCCAGGACGCAGCCCACCTGCGCCGCCCGCTCGATGGGCAGGTCGGCGGCGAGCGCGGCGAAGAAGCCGGCCCGGAAGCCGTCGCCGACACCGGTTGGGTCGACGATGGCGCCCACCTGCGCCGCCGGTACCAGGAAGTCGCCGTCCTGCCCCGTGATCCGTACCCCGTTGGCGCCCAGGGTCACGACCCGCACGCCCACGCGGCGCAGGATGTCGTCCTCACTCAGCCCGGTCTTCGACTCCAGCAGCGCCGCCTCGTACTCGTTCGTCAACAGGTAACGCGCGCCGTTGATCATCGCCTCGATGTCGGCCGACGGCATCCGAGCCAGCTGCTGTGACGGGTCGGCGGCGAAGGGCAGGCCCAGTCGGCGGCAGGCGGCGGCGCGGGCGAGCATCGTGTCCGGGTTCTCCGCGGCGAGGATGACGAGCCCGAGCCCACCGGCCCGGGCGGCGACACCGTCGAGGCTGATCCGGTCGGGCTCGCCCATCGCACCGGGATAGAACGACGCGATCTGGCAGAGGTCGGTGTCGGTGGTGCAGATGAACCGGGCGGTGTGTGCGACGGAGCTGACCTGCACCTCCGAGCAGTCGACCCCGTGCCGCTCCAGCCAGCTGCGGTAGTCGCCGAAGTCGCCGCCGACAGCACCGAGCAGCACCGGCCGGTGCCCGAGTTGGGCGAGCCCGAAGGCGATGTTGGCCGCGACCCCGCCGCGTCGGACGACGAGGTCGTCGACGAGGAACGAGAGCGAGACGGTGTCGAGGCTGCCGGCGATGAGTTGCTCGGCGAACCGCCCAGGGAAGCGCATCAGATGGTCGGTCGCGATCGAGCCGGATACGGCGATCATGCGGACGGGCCTCTCAGTAGCGGTAGTGGTCGGGCTTGTAGGGCCCCTCGACCGGGACGCCGAGGTAGTTGGCCTGCTCCTTGGTCAGCTCGCTGAGGCGGACGCCCAGCGCGGCGAGGTGGAGTCGGGCCACCTTCTCGTCCAGGTGCTTGGGGAGGGTGTGGACACCGATGGGGTACTGGTCGGTGCCGGTGAACAGCTCGATCTGCGCGATGGTCTGGTTGGCGAAGCTGTTCGACATCACGAAGCTCGGGTGCCCGGTGGCGTTGCCCAGGTTCAGCAGCCGCCCCTCGGACAGCACGATGATCGAGTGACCGTCCGCGAACCGCCACTCGTCCACCTGCGGCTTCACGGTGATCCGCTCGACGTCTCCGCGTTTCGCGAGACCGGCCATGTCGATCTCGTTGTCGAAGTGGCCGATGTTGCCCACGATCGCCTGGTGCTTCATCCGCGCCATGTGCTCGTTGGTGATCACGCTGAAGCAGCCCGTCGCGGTCACGAAGATGTCGGCGGTCTCGACAACGTCATCGATGGTCGCGACCTGGTAGCCGTCCATCGCCGCCTGGAGGGCACAGATCGGGTCCACCTCGGTCACGATGACCCGCGCACCCTGACCGCGCAGACTCTCGGCGCAGCCCTTGCCGACGTCGCCGTATCCGAACACGACGGCGACCTTCCCGCCGATCAGCACATCGGTGGCGCGGTTGATCCCGTCGATCAGCGAGTGCCGGCAGCCGTACTTGTTGTCGAACTTGCTCTTGGTCACCGAGTCGTTCACGTTGATCGCCGGGAACAGCAGGTTCCCGGCCTGCTGCATCTCGTACAGGCGGTGCACGCCGGTCGTGGTCTCCTCGGTCACTCCCTTGATCCCGGCGGCGACCCGCGTCCAGCGGCGGTCGTCCTCCCGCAGCGACCGCGTCAACACGCCGAGGATGACCTCGTACTCCTCGGAGTCCGCGCTCTCCGGCGACGGCACCGCGCCGATCGCCTCGAACTCGGCGCCCTTGTGCACCAGCAGCGTGGCGTCACCACCATCGTCGAGGATCATGTTCGGGCCCTGCCCGTCCGGCCAGAGCAGCACCTGCTGGGTGCACCACCAGTACTCGTCGAGGGACTCGCCCTTCCAGGCGTAGACCGGGACACCCGCCGGGGCGTCCGGGGTGCCGGTCGGGCCGACAGCGACCGCCGCCGCCGCGTGGTCCTGCGTGGAAAAGATGTTGCAGGACGCCCACCGGACCTGCGCGCCCAGCGCCACCAACGTCTCGATCAACACGGCCGTCTGGATCGTCATGTGCAGCGAGCCGGTGATCCGCGCACCCTTCAACGGCTGCCGCGAGGCGTTCTCCCTCCGGATCGACATCAGACCGGGCATCTCATGCTCGGCAAGCTCGATCTCCTTACGCCCGAAGGCCGCCAACGACAGATCCGCCACCTTGAAATCGCTGAAGTCGCCAGTCATGCCCGCACCCTCCCCCACCCGCGTCGAGGACCGTTGGAGTCCCGTTCAACCGGCTCATGCTCCGCACACCGGGCCACCGGGCCACCGGGCCCGGGTGCGGAGCAAGCGCCGTCAGGAGTTGCGGCTGGCCGGGTCGACCCGGGCGTACGTGAGCAGGTCGGCCATCGTGAACTGGCCCGAGAAGCGGGCAGGCAGGGTCGGACGCCAGTTGGGCTGCACCTTCAGGTAGCTGGCCGGGTCGAGCTGGGCGATGCCGATGAGCACCTCTGCGACGATTCGCCCACCTACCGCGCCCAACGAACCGCCGCCGGCCTGGAGCTGTGCCTCCTTGAGGATGTAGTAGAAGAGCGGGGTGTTGGAGTCCAGGCCGAGGCCGTACCCGCTGAGTTCCGGGAAGTTGAAGCTGCCGAGTGCGGGCGCCCCGATGTGGGCGGCGATCCGCTGGCCCGACGGGATGCCGAAGGTGAGCTGACGGAGCAGGTCACGTCCGAGCAGGTTGGCCGAGGGCGAGCCGGACGGCGGCGGTGGCAGCGGGAAGCCGAACAGCGGCGTCGAGTTGCGGACGTCGATCCACTTGCTCCAGCGCACCTGGCCGTCGAAGAACTGGAACCAGAACTGGTAGTCGAGGTAGCGACGGGCGGCCCGCTTCCCACCGCGCAGGTCGGCCGGGTCCGCGCCGCTCAGCGCCGGGTCGAAGAGCATGGCGTAGAACTCGTCGCCACCGTTGCCGGTGCGGTTGACCAGGTAGGCCGGTCGGGGCTGGCTGTGGCCGAAGCGGAACGCCGCCGCTGTGAACTCGACCGGGATGAACGTCGCGTTCGGCTCCGGCTTGTAGAAGCGGCGGCCTCCGTTGAGCACTGTGAAGACAGTGCCCGGCCCGGCGATCAGCGGAAGGAACTCGTTGAGCACGATCCACTGGTAGTGCCAGGTGACGAGTTGCCGGGCAGCGCCGAAGACCTGCGCCGCCGGTGTTCCCTGTGCGCGCACCAGGTCGACCACGCGGTTGTGGAAGAGGATGAACGCGGCCGTGATCTGCGCGATCGGCAGGTTCTCGTCGTTGCGAACGTCGAAGATGATCGCCCTGCCACTGGAGTTGCGTGGCAGGTCCTCGAAGCGCCCACCGGACTCGATCTTGAGTTTGGCGGGGTCGGCCGAGTTGTACAGCTCCGGGTTTCCGGTCGGCCCGCCACCGTAGAGCGAGTCGAGGTCGAGGGCCGGCGTCCGGGGGTTCGGCACAGTGGTCGGGTCGACCGGCGTGCCCAGCGGCGCCGTCGTCTCGAACGCCAGGTCGTGGTCGATGAACTGCCCGAAGTACGTCATGCCCTGCGGGATCGAGAAGTTGTCGGGGTTGTTGATGCTGTGCTGCTGCTGGTCGGCGAGCGCCTCCGCGCCGACGCTGAGCGGGTCGCGTGCGTCCATCGGGCCGCCGACGCGCGACAGGTCGATCAGCGCGTTCCGCATCTGGGTCGTCGCGGACCCGAACGCCGGCAGCGACGGGAACATCCGACCGAACCGGTTGGAGAACGCGGCCGCCGCCGGCGTCGCGTCGAGCAGGACTCCCCCGGTGCCGGCCACGAGCGCCCCCGCGCCGACTCCGGCCAGTAATCGCCGTCGGCTGACACCTCGAGAAGCGTTGTCAATTGCCATGTCGGCCACCTTCCGTCCGCAGGCGCCCGCGTGGACGCACGGGCCGCAAACCCGCGAACCGGCAGCAGTGTGAACCCTTCGGTTAGTGGCGCCCTGGAGCTTCGGTGGTGTCCGGCTGGAGGCCGGTGAGCATGGTGTCGACCAGCGAGGTGTCGTGTTTCGCGGCGCGGAACAGCGGGTGGTCGAGCGTCGAGCGGAGGAAGTCGCGGGTGGTGGCCACACCTGGCCCTTCGACGGCACACTCGTCGAGGGCGCGGGCCATCCGGGCCAGGGCCTGGGTGCGGTCGGGCGCCCAGACGACCACCTTCGCGAGGAGGGAGTCGTAGTCGGCCGGCACCCGGTAGCCGGCGTACCCGTGCGTGTCGACGCGGACGAACGGGCCGGCTGGCAGGTCGAAGCGGGTCAGCTCACCCGGCGTCGGTACGAAGCCACGCGCCGGGTCCTCGACGTTGAGGCGACACTCGATCGCGGTGCCGCGCGGCGTCACGTCGGCCTGGGTCAGCGCGAGCCGTTCGCCGGCCGCGACGAGGATCTGTTGGCGTACCAGGTCGACGCCGGTCACCAGCTCGGAGACCGGGTGTTCGACCTGGAGCCGGCAGTTGACCTCCATGAGGTGGAAGTCGTCCCCACCGCCGACCAGGAACTCGAAGGTGCCCGCGCCCACGTAGCCGACACCGAGCGCGCCGGTGACCGCCGCGGCGGTCATCCGATCGACCATGTGTTGCGGCAACCCGGGCGCGGGTGACTCCTCGATCAGCTTCTGGTGACGCCGCTGCACAGAACAGTCGCGCTCGCCGAGGTGGATGCCGTTGCCGTAGCGGTCGGTGAGCACCTGCACCTCGACGTGGCGGGCCGATTCGAGATAGCGCTCGATGTAGACCCGGTTGTCGCCGAAGAGCAGCTGCGCCTCGGCCCGCGCGGAGGCGAACTCACCCAGGAACGAGGCGGGATCGCGAACCACCCGTACGCCTCGACCGCCGCCCCCGGCGACCGCCTTGATGATCAGCGGGAAGCCGATCTCCTCGGCGACCGCGCGGGCGTCGGCCGCCGACTCGACGGCGTCGGTGGTGCCGGGGAGCACGGGCAGACCGAGGCCCGCCATGATGCCCCGCGTCCGGGCCTTGTCGCCCAGCGCGGCCATCACGGCGGGCGGTGGCCCGATGAACGTGATCCCGTCGGCCTCGCAGATCTCGGCGAAGTCCGGGTCCTCGGAGAGGAATCCGTACCCCGGATGGATCGCGTCGGCCCCCGTGCGGCGGGCCGCCTCGATGATGGCCGGGGCGCTCAGGTAGCTGCGCCGACTCGGACCCGGCCCGATCTGGACGGCTTCGTCGGCCAGCCGCACCACCGCCGAGTCGCGGTCGACTGTCGAGTAGACCGCCACGGTACGCAGCCCCATCTCCCGGCAGGTCCGGGCGATCCGGACCGCGATCTCGCCCCGGTTGGCGATCAGCACCGACTCGAACACTGGGTCAGCCCTCCGACACAGCTAAGGCGATCAACCGTTCGCCGTACTCGACCGGGGTCGCGTTGGGTACCAGCACCTTCACGACCTCGCCCGCGCGGTCGGCTTCGACCGGGATCATCATCTTCATCGCTTCCAGGATCGCGACCTGCTGGCCGGGCACGACCTGGTCGCCCTCCCGGACGAACGGGTCAGCGCCGGGCGACGGCGCGAGGTAGAGCGTGGCGACCATCGGCGCGCACACGTAGTGCAGACCGGCGTCGGCCTCCACCGGCGGGACCGCCGGGACCATCGCCACCACGGGTGCGCCGTCCGGCCACTCCACCTCGACCACCAGGTCGCCGTGTTGCAGCCGGGCACGGCGGACCGGACCTGGCGTCGACCCGATCAGCAGCGCGAGACTGCGGACCGCGGCATCCAGCGGGTCGGCGTTACCCTCCGGCATTCGTCAAACCTCCGATCTGTCGGAAACGGGCCCGGCGCTGGGCCCGCACCTCCTCGCGGGTGAGACCGGCCAACTCCGCGAACGCGTCGACGACCGCCCGGTGTACTGCCGACGCGGTCGCCCCGGGATCGGCCGGTGCCCCGCCGGGCGGTTCGGGGACCACCCCGTCGACGATGCCGAGCGCCAGCAGGTCGCTGGCCTGGAGCTTGAGCTGCGCGGCGGCCTCGTCGGCCCGACCGGAGTCGTTCCAGAGGATCGCGGCGCAGCCTTCCGGGCTGATCACCGAGTACGTCGCGTTGGCGAGCATCAGAACCCGGTTGCCGACGCCGAGGGCGAGCGCGCCGCCGCTGCCACCCTCGCCGGTCACGATCGCGACGACCGGGACCGTCAGACCGGCCATCAGCCGGATGCTGTCGGCGATGGCGAGGGCCTGGCCGTTCTCCTCCGCCGAGATGCCGTGGTACGCGCCGGGCGTGTCGATGAGCGTCACGATGGGCGTGCCGAGCTTCTCGGCCAGGCGCATCAGCCGGGCCGCCTTGCGGTAGCCGGCCGGTGTCGCCATGCCGAAGTTGCGGCTGGCCACCTCGGCGACCGTGTGGCCCTTCTGGTGGCCGATCACCACTGTGGGCCGGCCGTCGATCAGGCCGACGCCGCCGACGATCGCCGGGCAGTCACTCGCCAGCCGATCGCCGTGCAGCTCCACGAAACCGTCGACGAAGTGGCCGACGTAGTCGAGTGTGGAGGGCCGCCCGAGATCGCGGGACAGCGCCACTACCGCCCACGGGTCCGCCGGCTCGGGTGCCACTGTCGCCCGTACCGGGTACGGATCCGGCGCGGACCTGTCGGCCCCTGCGAAGGCCAGCAGCCGGCCGATGGTCGGCCGCAGGTTCGATCGGGGCACCAGGTCGTCGAGCATGCCGCGGGCGAAGAGGTACTCGGCGGTCTGGAAGCCGGCCGGCAGCGGCTGACGCAGCGTCTGCTGAATGACCCTCGGCCCGGCGAAGCCGAGGCGGGCCCCCGGCTCGGCGAGGATGACGTCGCAGAGCGTCGCGAACGATGCCGCGACGCCACCGTAGGTCGGGTCGCTGACCAGCGAGATCGTCAACACCCCGGCCTCGTCGAGGGCTCCGAGCGCCGCGCTCGTCTTGGCCATCTGCATGAGCGACAGCACGCCCTCCTGCATCCGGGCGCCGCCGGAGGCGCTGACGATCAGCAGCGGCGTACGGGTCTCGAGCGCCAACTCGGCCGCCCGGGTGATCCGCTCGCCGACGCCCGTGCCGAGGCTGCCACCGAGGAACCGGAAGTCCATGACCGCAGCGACCAACGGCTGCCCCTCGACAGTGCCCCGGACGCAGACGACCGCCTCGTCGAGCCCGGTACGCCGGCGGGCGGCCTCGATCCGTTGCGGGTAGGGCAAGGTGTCGACGAACCCCAGCGGATCGCCGAAGGCGCCGACCGGTGGCAGCTCCTCGACCGAGTCGAGATCGAAGAGCTGCTCGATCCGCTGGTGTGCGGTGACCTGGTCGTGGTGGTCGCACTCCGGGCAGACTCCCAGGTTGCGCTCGACCCGGCGCTGGTAGAGCAACGCCCGGCAGCCCGGGCAGATCAGCCAGCTCTTGCCGACGGGCGCGTTGACGGTGGCGGTCATGACTGCCCGCGTTCGGCCGCGGCCTTCTCCACGATCTCCCGGATGCGTGCCTGCTGCTCACGGGTGGTCCGGTTGAGGTGGGCGGTCATGCCCTCGTCGTCGGCGTGCCCGCCCGGCCGCATCTCGAAGTCCTGTACCCACCGCATCCGCACGCCGCCGTCCGGGATCTCGGTGTACTCCCAGAAAAGGTTCATGTACTTGAAGGCGCCGGTCTCCAGCCGCCGCGCCCGCACCACCCGGTCACTGCGGTCGGGTACCCGCTCGGAGACCCAGCTCCAGACCCGGCCGGCCGGGTCGGGGTGCATGGTCAGGCGGAAGACGACGGCCCCGTCGTCGGAGGTCGAGAGGACCTCGGTGCTGGCGTACTCGCTGAACAGGGAGGGCCAGTTGGGGATGTCGTTGGTCAGGTCCCAGACCAGGTCGAACGGTGCGTTGATGACCACCGCGTTGTCCGTGTGTCCGGCCATGGGGTCACCGATCCGCGAGTCGTTGGTTGACGTAGTCGACGGCGAGCCGCGGCGTCTTCATGATCGACACGGCGTCGTCGGGGATGCGCACCTCGTACTCCTGCTGCACCCGCGCCGCCAGCTCCAACAGCGCGAGCGAGTCGTAGCCGAGGTCGTCGAACGGCGCGTCGAGCGTCGCCGGATCGGCCCAGTCGGTCTGCTCGACCACACCGGAACTGGTCTCCAGGATCCGACGCAGGTCGTCGAGGGTCAGCTGGCTCATGAGTTTCCTCCCGTCGGTCGCTGCCACCCGTCGCGCACGCCACCGACCTGCGGCACCGGGGACTCGGGGTGCGGGACCTCCTCGGTGTCGACGTGGCCCAGCTCGGGGCGCGGCGCGAGCGGACTGATCTGGAACACGATCAGTGCGGTCTCGCCCCCGGCGTTGACGATGCGGTGCCGCTGGCCGCGACGGACCATGAGAGCTTCGTCGGCCGCGAGCTTGACCTCCGCGCCGTCGACCCGGATCACGACCTCGCCGCGCACCAGATAGCAGAACTTGTCCGAGTACGGGTTGTACTGCTCTGCCAGGAACTCGCCCGGCTCCAGGCGGACAGTGCCCATGAAGCCCTCCGTCGCGTCGACGGTCTTCGGGCTTAGCAGGATCCGCACCTCGCCGCCGATCCGGTTGATGCCGGGCACGTCGGTGGCGGCGACCTTCACGATCGGTTGCCGATGCATTGTCATCCCTTCTCTGCGACGAGCACTCGGAACGGCAGGTCCGTCGGGTGGACGGTGGCCGGGCCGAAGCCCGCCGCGGCGAGGGCCCGGTTGTAGGCGGCGACGGAGTGCGACTCCCCCTGGAAGGTCCAGACCAACATCAGCACCGAGAAGAGGTACGGCGCCGGGTCCAGTGCCGGCGACTCGTCGCCAGTGGTGAAGCCGACGATGACCAGGCGCCCACCCGGCTTGACCACGGAACCGAGCCGGGCCACCAGCTCGTGCACCCGCTCCTCGGAGAAGTGGTGGGTGACGTTCGTGAGCAGCGCGACGTCGTAGGGGCCGCCGAGATCGGTCGTGAACATGTCACCCGGCAGGAACGACGCCCGGTCGCGTACGCCGAGCCGCTCGGCGTGCTTCTCCGTCACGGCGAGAACGTTGGGCCAGTCCAGCGAGGTCACCGCCGCCTGCGGGTTGTGCTGCGCGAGCGTGTAGCCGTAGACGCCGTGGCCGCAGGCGACGTCGAGGATGTCGAGCTCGGCGCGCTCCTTCGTCCACGGCGCGAGCGCCTCCGCCATCACCTCGGCGGTCGGCTGGGCGACCTTCGTCGCGTACGCGGCGAAGTCCTCCCAGTAGGTGTACTCCGGGGTCTCGGCGTGCACGTCGAGGACGGTGCCGCCGGCCCGGACGGCGGCGCTGAGGTCACGTAGTGCGTCCCACTCCCAGTCGCTCGACATCACCTTGACCATTCCGCCCAGGTAGTCCGGACGGGTGCTCACTAGATGGTCGGCGGCCGCCGGGGTGAGCGAGAAGTGCTCGCCGGTCCGGTCGGTGAGACGGATCGCGGTGAGCGCGTCGAGCAGGATCCGCGCGCCCCGCGGGTGGATGCCGAGCTTCGGGGCGAGCCCGCCGGCAGTGGCCGGGCCCGCGGCGAGCGCGTCGAACACGCCCAGCTCGACCCCGGTGCGCAGCAGGCTCGTCTTCTTGTATGCCTGCATCATGTCGTTGATGTCGCGGCGGGTCAGCGTCACGTGATGCTCCCTGTCTCGGGGCTCCAGGTGTAGAAGGGCGTGGCCTTCGAGTCCTGCAACTCGGTCATGCTGTCCGGCGCGTAGCGCTGCAGGTAGGCCGAGAGGCGCCGGTTGACCTCCTGGAAGTCCGCGCGGGCGCGGGCCGCGAGGAGCTTGTCGAAGACGTCGGTGTCGGCCTCGAGCAGGTGCATGTAGAGGTCCTGGTACTGGAAGAGCGTGCGCCGCGAGATGCCGACGACGTAGGGCATGTCGCCCTTGTCGTGCTCGGCGAAGAGCTCGGCGACCGCGTCGGCGTGACCGGGGGCCATCCGCATGACCATGAGGGCGCGGTAGGACATGTGCTCACGCTCCCCGCAGGATGGTGGCCAGGGCGGCGGCGAGGGTCTTCGCCTGGTCGTCGACCGGGCCGGCGCTGCGGAAGGCGACGATGCCGTCGGGGCGCACCAGCAGCGCCCCGCCGGGGCCGACTCCACAGCTCGCCAGCCACGAACCGTCGTCGACGAGGTCACCGTCGGGGCCGGCGGTCAGCGCCTTGATCGGAAGCCCGGTCTCCGCGGAGACCGCCTCGGCCGCCGCGAGCCAGGCGTCGTCGCCGGGAGCCGCGGCCAACGTCCAGCCCTCGGTCAGCACGTCGATAGTGGAGACCCGGGCACCGTTCTGGTCGACCCAGCCGTGTGGGGCACGCGATCCGGGTTGGCCGGTGAAGGTCAGCTCGCGGGGCAGCAGCTCGGTGTCG
Organism: Micromonospora trifolii; assembly: GCF_022229005.1. Lineage (GTDB taxonomy): Bacteria > Actinomycetota > Actinomycetes > Mycobacteriales > Micromonosporaceae > Micromonospora > Micromonospora trifolii. The sequence goes on along the minus strand of NZ_JAKKFD010000066.1, from coordinate 212,805 downwards.
GCGGGCGCGCCGACGCTCGCGTTCGAGGTGTACCGGTAGCCCATCGTCACGATGACGAAGTCCCGATAGGCGGCCTTGTCCTCGTCGGCGAGCTGACCCCGGGTGCGGAAGAGCATCCACGCCTGGTCGGCGGTCGCGGCGCCGACCGGACGACGCTCGGCTTCGTAGGAGTCGAGCAGGCTCTCGTCGGCCCGCCCCGCAAGGACGTCAGCGAGCTTCCACGCCAGGTTGTGCGCGTCCTGGATGCCGGCGTTGACGCCGAAGCCGCCGGCCGGCGGGTGGGCGTGGCAGGCGTCGCCGGCGAGGAAGACCCGTCCCGCCTGGTACGCGTCGGCGACCATGTGCCGCGCGTCCCAGGGCTGGGCCGACTCGACCTCGACCTCCAGCTCGGGGTCACCGGCCGCGATCCGGGCCAGTTCGACGCAGCGTTGCGGGGTGAAGTCGGCCGGCGACTGCCCCCGCTCGGGGTAGTAGTTGACGCCGAACATCCACCGCCCCGGCTCGATGAAGAGCAGCAGACCCTGGGCCAGTTGGTTCATCAGGTAGATCAGCGTGAACCGTGGCGCGGTGTCGGGCAGGTCGACCTTGGCGCGGAAGATGATGCTGACGAAGTTCCCGGCGACACCGTTGCTGCGGTCTCCGATCTGGAGCATGTTCCGGACCGGGCTCTTCACGCCGTCGGCCGCGACGACGTAGCGCGCCCGGATCGTGCGGGTCGTGCCGTTGTCGGAGACGGTCGCGGTCACCCCATCCTCATCCTGGGTCAGCCCGACCAGCTCGTTCTGGAAGCGGATCTCCGCGCCCGCTTCGACGGCGGCGTCGTAGAGCAGCGGCTCGTAGTGGTCCTGGCCGCACCAGATCGGCCAGCTCGGCGTGAACTTGTCGTAATCGACGTCGTGCGCCTCCATGACGAAGGACTTGTGGAGGTCGGCCAGCGACTGGGCGCCGAGCATGACCAGTGGCGTGGCGCGGCCGGCGCGGACGAGGTCGAGTTCGGCGCCCGGCCCGACGATCTTCATGCCGGCCTGCTGCACGGCCGGCTCCAGGCCGACGGTGCGGAAGATCTCCACAGTGCGGGCGTGCAGACCGGTCGCGCGGGGGATCGTCGACAGTCGGGGTCGACGTTCGACCAGGATCGGCCGGATCCCCTTGCGGGCCAGGAAGAGCGCGGTCGACAGGCCGACCGGGCCGCCGCCGACGATCAGGACGTCGGTGCTTCCGTCAGACATGAGCGTCCTCCGTGTAGACGACTTTGTAGAGGTGGCGTTCCGGCGTGGCGATCGCGCGTACCTCGCCGAAGTGGGGGTGGACCTCGGGGTTCTGGAGCATCGCCGTGAAGTGCTCTTCGCTCTTCCACTGCGCGTAGTTGACGACCCGGGTCCCGTCGAGGCTGGCGTGGATGTTCGCCGACACGAACCCGTCGACCTTGGACATCACCGCGTCGGTCGCCTCGATCAGGATGTCGACGAGCTTCTGCTGGTTGGCCGGCTCGACGGTGAAGACGTTGACCATCGTCACGACCGGCTGGTCGATGCCGATGTGTGCCATTGCGGGCTTCCTTTCCTAGATCGGACGCGCTTCGAGCAGGGCCCAACCGCGGGACGCCGGGGTGTTGACCAGCTCGAAACCGCACGCGGTGAACAGCGCCTGCCATTCGCGGAGGTCGCGCTCCTTGCCACCGAAGAGCACCAGCATGTCGATGTCGATGATCTTGGCGTGGTCCCACTGGTTGCGCGGCGGCACGATCTGGTCGATCGCGATGAGGCGGGAGTCGGCGTCGCCGATCGCCGCGCGGATCCGCCGCAGCAGCGTGACGCAGGTGTCGTCCGGCCAGTTGTGGACGATCGACTTCAGGATGTACGCGTCGGCGCCGGCCGGCAGCTCGTCGGTGAAGAAGTCGCCGCCCCGCACCTCGACCCGCTCGGTGACACCGTGCTCCTTGAGCAGCGGCTCGGCGTCGGCCACGACCTCGGGCAGATCGAAGAGGACACCAGTGCCCTCGGGGTGGCGCTGGAGCATCTTGGCCAGGAAGTAGCCGTTGCTGCCGCCGATGTCGGCGATCCGGCCGAACCGCTCAGGTGCCAACTCCGCCGCGAACCGGTCGGCGAGCCGCCGGCTCCAGTGGGCCATGAAGCCCTCGAAGAACCGGTTGGCCTCCGGGTGGGCCTGGAGGTAGTCGTAGAAGCCCATGCCGAAGACCTTGTTGAAGGCCGGCTCGCCGGTGCGGACGCTGTGCAGGATCTCCGCGTACGGGAGGCGGTTGAAGTCGGCGCCGCTGAACTGCACCATCGGTCGCAGTCCGCCGATCCGGGCCGACGTCAGCCCCTCGCCGAGCGGCGTCAGCGCGAACGACCCGTCCTCCTGCTCGTCGAAGATGCCGACCGCGGAGGCCGCGCGCAGGATCCGCCGCAGCGCGTCCTCGTGCGACTCGGTCGCCGCCGCCAGTTGGGCGACCGGCACCGGTCCGTCGACGAGAAGGTCCGCGACGCCGAGCTCGGTGACCACGTAGATCACGTTGGCGATCTGTTTGGCGCTTCCCAGGACCGCGATCTGCCGTTCACGCAGGTCAAGTGCCTGCTGCTCGTCGAAGTTCGCGACGGCGGCGAGGCTGGCGTCGGTCATCGTCCATTCCTTTCGTCGGTAACGACCATGGCCGCGTTGAACCCGCCGTAGCCCCTGGCGAGCACGAGCGCCGCGCGTACGGGTGTCTCCCGTGCGACGTCGCGCACCAGGTCGAGGTGCAGGCCCTCGGCCGGCTGGCGGATGTTGGTGGTGGGCGGGATGACACCGTGCCGGATCGACAGCAGCGCGGAGACGAGGTCGAGCGCCGCCCCGCCCGAGTAGAGCCGGCCGGTCATCGTCTTGGGCGCTGTCACCGGCACCCCGCGTGGGCCGAAGACCGCTGTGATCGCCTCGGCCTCGACACGGTCGAGCTCCGCGACACCGGCCCCGTCGGCGAAGACGACGTCGATGTCGGCCGGCGTGAGACCGGCGTCGGTCACTGCCATCTCGGCGGCCCGACGCAGACCCGGCGGACGGCCGGAGCCGGGCCGGGGGTCGAACGTCGCGCCGTATCCGGCGATCACCCCGTAGACGGCGGCGCCACGCCGGGCAGCGGCGTCTTCGTCCTCCAGGACGAGGATCGCCCCGCCCTCGCCCGGCACGTAACCCGACGCGTTGGCGTCGAACGGCAGGAACGCCGTGGCCGGATCGCGCCCCGTACTGAGAAGGCCGTTGGCGAGCTGGGCGGTCCAGCCCCACGGGCAGAGCGACGCGTCGACGCCGCCGGTCATCACGAGCTGCACGCCCTTGCGCACCTGGCGTCGGGCCTGCGCCACCGCGTCGAGCCCGCCCGCCTGCTCGGTGACGAGCACGCCGGTCGGCCCACGCATCCCGTGGCGGATCGAGATCTGGCCGGTGTTGACTGCGTAGAACCAGGCGAACGACTGGTAGGCGCTGACGTGCTCGGAGCCCTTGCTCCAGAGCTTCTCCAGCTCACGATGGCCGAACTCGAAGCCGCCCGACGCGCTGGCCGTGACGACACCCATGCCGAACTCGGGCAGCGCCGAAGGGTCGACCGACGCATCGGCCAGCGCCCACTGCGCCGCCGTCAACGACAGCCGGGTCATGTGGTCGGTCTGCGCCATCAACCGGCTCGGAATGTGATCGGCCGCCTCGTATCCGGGAACCTCGCCGGCCAACTGGGCGGGGTAACCCGAGGGGTCGAAACGGCTGATCGGCCCGATGCCGCCCACCCCGGCGACGGTGGCCGCCCAGAAGGCGTCGCGGCCCAACCCGTTGGGGGCGGCCACTCCGACCCCGGTGACGACGGTGGTCATGCCACACGCGCCAGGAGCATCGCGCTCTGGAAGCCGCCGAACCCGCTGCCCACGCTCAACACCACGTCGGTCTGCTGCTCCCGGGCGGTGAGCGGCACATAGTCGAGGTCGCACTCCGGGTCGCGTTCGTGCAGGTTGGCTGTCGGCGGGACCGCCCCGTGCTTGATCGCCAGGGCTGACGCCGCGATCTCGATCGAGCCGATGGCGCCGAGCGAGTGGCCGATCATCGACTTGATCGAGCTGACCGGGGTGCGGTACGCGTGGTCGCCGAGGCTCCGCTTGAACGCCGCCGTCTCGTGCCTGTCGTTCTGCTTCGTACCCGAGCCGTGCGCGTTGATGTAGTCGACGGCGTCGCCGGGCAGCCGGGCGTCGGCGAGCGCGACACGGATCGCCTCGGCCATCTCCCGCCCGTCGGGCCGTAGACCGGTCATGTGGAATGCGTTGGAGCGCGAAGCGAACCCGACCAGCTCGGCGTAGATCTGCGCTCCTCGCCGGCGGGCGTGCTCGAGCTCTTCGAGGACGAACATCGCCGAACCCTCGCCGAGGACGAACCCGTCGCGACTGTTGTCGAACGGCCGCGACGCGTGCGTCGGGTCGTCGTTGCGGGCCGTGGTCGCCTTGATCGCGTCGAAGCAGGCCACCGTGATCGGCGAGATCGGGGCGTCGGTCGCACCGGCGATCATCACGTCGGCCGAGCCCTCCCGGATCAGCTCCCGGGCGTGGCCGACCGAGTCGAGACCCGACGTGCATCCGGTGGAGACCACCGTCGCCGGACCTTCCGCCCCGACCGACCACGCCACCTCGCGGGCGAACGAGCTCGGCACCAGATAGTCGTAGAGATGCGGGGTGGCGTACCGGTGGTCGGTCAGCCACTTCCGGCCGCCGTCGCTGACCACGACGTACTCCTCTTCGAGGCTCATCGTGGCCCCGACCGCGGTGCCGACGCTGACGCCGACCCGGGTCGGGTCGATGACCTCGAAACCGCTGTCGGCCAGCGCCTCCCGGGTGCAGACCACTGCCATCTGGGCCGCCCGGTCCATCCGGCGGACCTCCTGCGGCGACAGGCCCTCGGCGACCGGGTCGAAGTCGGCCTCAGCGGCCACCCGCGACCGGAAGGGGGTGGCGTCGAAGAACGACAGGGTACGGGTGGCCGTGCGGCCAGCGGTCAACAGTTCCCAGAACGCCTTGGTGCCCAGTCCACCGGGGGCGATGACGCCAATCCCGGTGATGACCACCCGACGGTCGGATGTGCTCGTCATGGAAGACCTCCTGGCCGCGATGTCCGTGTGAAAGCTAGGGACGGCCGGTCGAACGGCGCTGGAGCGTCGGTCGAGGGCCTGTCACGAGGCCCTGGCGAGCCCCGGGCGCAGTGGCCCGCCGGCGGCCAACACCTCCCGCTGGAGCCGTTGGAGGTCAGGCGAAGGGTCCAGGCCCAACTCCTCACTGAGCACCCGGCGCAGGTGGTGGTACGCCTGCAGCGCCTCGCCACGGCGCCCGGAGCGGCTGAGCGCCACGATGAGCTGGCGGTGGAACCACTCGTTGAGCGGGTACGTGCCCACGAGATAGCGCAGCTCGCCGATCAGCTCGCGGTGGCGGCCGAGGGTGATGTCGGCCTGGATGCGCAACTCCAACGCCCGGATCCACTGCTCCTGAAGGTGGATCGCGTGCGCCTCCAACGCCGGCCCGAACGTCACGTTGGCGCCCACCGGCCCCGTCCACATGGCCAGCGCCCGCCGCAGCACCTCGGCGCCCTCCTCGGGCCGGTCCGACTCGATGTGCGAGCGACCCTGGTCGAGCATCGTCTCGAACACCTCGGCGTCGAGCTGGCCCGGCTCCACCTTGAGCAGGTAGCCGCGGGCACGGCTTTCCAGCACGGTCCGGTCCGGGGTCTCGATGCCCTCTTTCGCGAAGAGCTTGCGCAGGTGGTAGATGTAGGTCTGCACTGTGGTGACGGCGCTGCGCGCCGGGTCGTCACCCCACAGCTCCCGGATTATCGAGTCGACCAGAACGACCCGATTGGCCCGCATCACCAGCAGCGCCAACACGGTCCGCACCTTCGGCGGCGTCGGCGTGCAGATCCGGCCCTCGTGGATCACTTCCAGCGATCCGAGGATCTCGTACCTGACCACAGTGGTCCCCCCATTCCCCATAGCACTCGTCGAGACGCTCTCAAGCTATGGATGAGCGGGGCGTGTCGGAACGACCGCAGGTAGCGACATCGCGGGTTCTTCCGAGGATCGATGCGTGTCGAAAGTTGTACGGCGGATACCCCTTCGATCGCTCGATGCTTTCTCCACGTAACCTCCACCGGAGGCGGGAAGACTCGCCGGGCCCCCACGCCCCCTCGGGTTAGGAGTCACACATGTCTCGCCGCCTCTTCACCTCCGAGTCGGTCACCGAAGGTCATCCCGACAAGATCGCCGATCAGATCAGTGACGGGATCCTCGACGCGCTACTGGCACAGGACCCGCACAGCCGGGTCGCCGTCGAAAGCCTGATCACCACCGGCCAGGTCCACGTCGCGGGCGAGGTCACCACGCAGGCCTACGCCGACATCCCCCGCATCGTGCGGGAGACCGTCCTGGGCATCGGGTACGACTCGTCGAAGAAGGGCTTCGACGGCGCCTCCTGCGGCGTCAGCATCTCGATCGGCGCCCAGTCGCCCGACATCGCGCAGGGCGTCGACACGGCGATCGAGCTGCGCGACGGTTCGTCCGGCGGCGGGCTCGACGCCCAGGGCGCCGGTGACCAGGGCATGATGTTCGGCTTCGCCTGCTCGGAGACGCCGGAGCTGATGCCGCTGCCGATCGCACTGGCCCATCGGCTGGCCCGTCGGCTGGCCGCCGTACGCAAGGACGGCACGGTGCCCTACCTGCGGCCGGACGGCAAGACCCAGGTCACCGTCGAGTACGACGGTCTACGCCCGGTCCGGCTCGACACCGTCGTGGTCTCCACGCAGCACGCCGCCCACATCTCCCTCGACGAACTGCTCACCCCAGACATCCGGAACCACGTGATCACGCCGGAGCTGGAGGCGCTCGACCTCGACACCGAGGGTTACCGGCTGCTGGTCAATCCGACGGGACGGTTCGAGATCGGTGGCCCGATGGGCGACGCCGGCCTGACCGGACGGAAGATCATCGTCGACACCTACGGCGGGTACGCCCGGCACGGTGGTGGCGCGTTCTCGGGGAAGGACCCGTCGAAGGTCGACCGCTCGGCGGCGTACGCGATGCGGTGGGTGGCGAAGAACGTGGTCGCCGCGGGCCTGGCCGAGCGGTGTGAGGCGCAGGTGGCCTACGCGATCGGCAAGGCCCACCCGGTGAGCCTGTTCGTGGAGACCTTCGGCACGGAGACGGTGCCGCTCGATCGGATCGAGAAGGCGATCGGTGAGGTCTTCGACCTGCGTCCGGCGGCGATCATCCGCGACCTGGACCTCCTGCGTCCGATCTACCAGCAGACTGCCGCCTACGGCCACTTCGGTCGTGAACTCCCGGACCTGACCTGGGAGCGCACGGACCGCGCCGCCGACCTCAAGGCCGCTTGTTGAGGAACGTCGCCGGTCGCCAGGGCCTGTTTCATAAGGGCGGTCGAGCCGAGGCGGAGTCCGGGCGGCGATCCGGCAAGGCGCGGTTTCGTCCGGATACCGGTGTCGTATCCGGACGAAACCGCAACGCCGCCGGTCGTCGTCCGGGCCCGCCGCAGGCCGGCCAGTTCTTATGAAACAGGCCCTAGAATGGCGGGCGGCGAGGGCGCGGCACCAACCGGTCGTGTGGCAGCGTCACCAGTGACGCTGCCACCGCCTTGTTGACCGCGTCGATGCGGGAGACCGCACCGAGCTTCGCGAAGATGCGACGCAGGTGACTCTTCACGGTGGCCTCGGTCAGGTCGAGTCGGCGCGCGATCTGGGCATTTGTCATCGCCTCGGCCGCGAGCTGGAGGATCTCCAGCTCAACGGGGGACAGAATGGCCGACTCCGCGTTCTGCACCTGCACCAGGCTCTGACCGGAGACCGAGAGCAGCACCGAGCCGCTGCCGTCGCGTGACTTGCGGATCGCGGCGACCAGCTCCTCACGGCCCACGCTCTTGAGCAGGTATCCGCGCACCCCGGCGGCGATCAGTCGGCGCAGGAGGTCAGGGCTGTCGTACATGCTGAGGATGACGACCGCGCTGTCGGGCGACACCTCACGGATGCGACGCACAGTGACCACCGGGTCGTCGCCGGGAATCTCGACGTCGAGCAACACCACGTCGGGACGCTCCGACGCCGCCTTGGCGACAGCTGTGGCCGAGTCGCCGGCCTCGTCGACCACGTCGAGGTCGGCGTGCACCTCGAGCACCCAGCGCAGCCCCTCGCGAACGAGAGCGTGGTCGTCGACGATGAGGATGGTGGTGGCGCCGGCGGAAGACCCGCCGTCGGACCGCGTCAACCTAACCCCCAGACCCCGTCCCCCGCCGCCAGCGTGCACACGATTGGCACCGTATCGCGGACGTGTGACACCACAGCTATCGTGGCGTCCTCCCGACACGAAGAACGCCACGATCGCCGCGCGATTCTGTCAGTCTCGTGTGGACAGACGGACCAACTCGCCGATGCCGAGGCCCTTGTTGGCGATGTAGAAGCTGCCGTCGGAAGCGATGGCGAACGACATCGGGGAGTCCAGGCCGGTGCTCGCCAACTCCCGGTGGCTACCGTCGCGCTCCACCCGGATCAACGCACCTGTGGAGTCCCCGGAGCTGAGCCCGTTCTTCGCGATCTCCAGCACGACCAGTCGACCCCGCTTGTCGAACGCGATGTCGATGATGTTGGTGAAGCCGGTCGCGAAGATCGTCGGCTCCTGCCCGGGCACCAGCCGCCACACCCGGGCGCCGCCGTTCGGGAAGGGATGCCCGGTCAGCTGCCCGATGTAGAGGGCACCGTCCGGCCCGCGGGTGATGGTGACCGGCACGAACTGGATCGGCGTCGTCGAGCCGGGCGGCAGGCCCCACTCCGGCGGCGCCGGAACCTGCTCCTGCGGCCAGACGTGTTCGGCGGTGACCACGCCACGACGGTCGATCCGGAGCACGTCGTTGGCGGCCGCGTCGAGCGCGTAGACGTCACGCCCGTCGGCGACGACGGCGTACGGCTGGCTCTCCGGAATGACCCCGTCCGGGTTGTTCCGTCCCTCGAAGTCGGAAAGGTCGCCGACGACCGACCAGCGGCGCTTCCCCTCGACCCGGAGGATGGTCCCCATCGTGGCCCCGGCCGCGCCGAGCAGGTCACGCGAGACCGGGTCGGTGCTGTAGCCCATCGCCACCAGCAGCTTCCCCTGCCGATCGAAGGCCAGGTCGTGGGCGCCGTAGACGGAGAAGCCGGCACCTGTGCTCCGCAGTGACGGCAGACCCGTCACGACTCGCTTCTGCCAGCCGTGACGGACCGCCGTGATCGCACCGGTCGAGCCGTAGCAGAGGTTGGTACCGAACGTGCCGGGGATGCACACGTCGTCACCGCCGAGCCCGGCCTCGGCGACGTGGACGGTGCCGGCCCGGTCGATGGCGACACCGCGCGGGTTGTCGAGGTTGCGGGCGACGACTGTCAGTCGCCCAGTGGTCGAGGTGGCCGCAGTGGCGGGCGCGGCAATGCCGGCCACCAGTACCAGCGGCACAGCCAGCGACAACGTTCGTCGCATCGCGTCGAGCATGGGTTCTCCTCAGCAAGAGGGGTTCGGATGCGAACGACGCTGCCGGCGTTGCCTCGAGGCCCGGTGGAGGAAGGCTCGACAGGCCCGCCTACTCCGGCTGATTGGGAGTGCCGCGCCCCAGCTCATAGGGGGATGTCACGCCCTCGTAGGCGAGGTGCATCACCATGCCGTTGGCCGCGTGGTCGAGGTTGTGGCAATGGTCCATCCAGAGCCCCGGATTGTCCGCCTTGAATCCGATTTCGTAGATCTCGCCGGGAATCACGTCGAGGCTGTCGATCCACCACGGTGACCCGGTCGCGCGGACCCCGTTGCGGGACAGCACCAACGCGTGATGACCGTGCAGATGCATCGGGTGGTTCTGGTGGCTGCGGTTGACGATCCGCACCTTGACCAGGTCGTCCATCCGGACCATCAACGTCGGCGTGTCGGGGAAGCTGTGCCCGTTGATGATCGGCACCAGGTGGAGCCCGCCGTTGTAGAAGGACAGCCGATCATCGAGGAGCTGGGTGAACGAGCGGTCGTACGACGAGCCCGCGTCGAAGGGCCGAGAGCCGCCAGAGCCGTACGAGAGCGGGTCGAAGTGGTCCCCGTCGTCGACGATCTTCGGCGTCGAGGCGTCAGCCGGTGGTGCCAGGACCAGCCCGCCGTCGCGGTTGGCGAGGTCGGTCAGGCGCACCGGACCGGCCGGCATCGTGAACGTCACGTCGTAGCGTCCACCGGTCGCCAAGCCGAACCGCGGGTTGGTCAGCGGGGTCGGACCGTTGACGTCGACCCCGTCGATCGCCGCGACCCGCACCGGCGTGCCGTTGACCGTCAGGGCCCGCGGACGACTGTCAGTGGACGGGTTGTTGTCGGTGTTGATCAGGCGCAGTCGCACCGGCGTGCCCGGGGCGACCTCCTGGCGTTGCAGGGTGTCACTGGTGCCGAACGAGACGATGTTGTCGTCCGGCGTACGCCACTCGTGGGCCTGCACGACGAAGTCCCGCTCGCCGGGTGGCGGGCCGTCGCGCGGCTCGACGATCAACGCGCCGAACAGACCCCGCCGGATCGCCTCGAGCGGGTTCTGGTGGGTGTGGTACCAGAACGTGCCGACCTGCTCGGCGAGGAACCGGTAGGTGAAGCTGCCGCCCGGCTCCACAGCGTTCTGCGTCGCGCCGGCCACGCCGTCCTCGCCGTTGGGGACGTCGAGGCCGTGCCAGTGGATGGTCACGTTCTCGTCGGGAATCTCGTTGTGCAGCGTCACCTCGACGAGGTCTCCCTCGCGGACCCGCAGCTCCGGCCCGGGCGACTGTCCGTTGTACGTCAGCGCCTTGATCTCAGCGCCCGACGAGAGCCGTACAGTTGCGTTCTTCGCGGTCAGGGTGAAGGCCTTGTTGGGCTTGCCGGTCTGCGGCCCGCGCAGGTCGTCGACGGAGATCCCGCCGTGGCCGCCGTGACCGATCGAAGGGCCGCCCCCGTAGTCGACGTTGTCGTGCGATGTCATTGTCATGCGGTCGGGCAGCCTGCTGCTCTGGGCCACGTAGGTGATGCCGGCGGCGACGACCAGCACCACGACGGCGGCCTGCGCGGTGGCGCGCAGGGCGCTGGCACGCCGGCCCCGGCGCGCGAAGTCGGTAGCTGTGACGACCCGCAGGCGACGCCCCTGCCAGAACCACAGCACCAGCACCGACAGGAGGATCGGCGCGGCGTGGGTCGCGATGTCGTCGAGGTAGGACGGGACCGGGCGGGACACGTACGCGAAGTAGACACCGACGACCGTCGCCACGGCCGTCACCTGGACCGGCACGACGAATCGGGGATTGGCGGCGGCGGAGCGCGTCTCGACGTCGACCGGTGCGTCGTCGCGGTTGGCCAGGGCGCGCAGGCCCGGCACGGTCCAGACGGCGACGGCCAGCATCGGCAGCAGCAGGAGCGGCATCTGCACGATCACGCGGTTGTCGGCAAAGATCCAGTCGACGGCGAGCATCAGCCCGATCGCGACGCACTTGACGACCAGCACCACCAGCGCGGCAACGAGCAGACGCAGCAGCCGACGAGCGCTCTTCCGCAGCGCCTCGGGCGTCGGCCGCCAGGCCAGCCGCGTGGCGAGGATCGCCGCGGACAGCCAGATCAGGAACAGGACCCCGGCCAGGATCCCATCGGCGTTCTCTCCGACCTCAAACATGACGCCAACATACGAAGGATGCGCACCACCCGGCATCCGTTGAGGAACGGCCGGGGTGTACGGCGATCGCCGTAGCCGGTACGGCGTGCGAAACAACTGCCGTAGCTGGCTAGCTGCCGGGTGCGACGAGCCCCGTCTGGTAGGCGAGCACGACGAGTTGCGCGCGGTCGCGGACGCGGAGCTTGACCATGGCCCGGTGAACGTGGGTACGGGCCGTGGCCGGGCTCATCGACAGCCGTCGCCCGATCTCCTCGTTCGTCAGCCCGCTGGCCACCAGGCTCATCACCTCGCGCTCGCGGTCGGTCAACACCGCCAACCGGCCGCCGTCGACCGGCGCCGGCGCGACCTTGCTGACGAACGCGCTCACCAGCCGGCTCGTCACCCGCGGCGAGATCAACATGTCGCCGCCGGCCACCACCCGCACCGCCTGGCGCAGTTCGTCGGGCTCGATGTCCTTGAGCAGGAACCCGCTCGCGCCGGCGCGCAGCGCCTCGAAGACGTACTCGTCGAGCTCGAAGGTGGTCAGGACGATGACCCGCACGGCCGGGAACCGCTCGACGATCGCGGCCGTGGCCCGCACGCCGTCGAGCACCGGCATTCGCACGTCCATCAGCACGATGTCCGGCCGGGTCGCGGCGACCATCTCGACAGCCTGGGCGCCGTTGGACGCCTCACCGACCACCTCCAGGTCGTCGCTGTGGTCGAGCAGGCCCCGGAAGCCGGCCCGCACGAGTGTCTGGTCGTCCGCCAGCACCATCCGGATCGTCACGCTGTCTCCTTCACCTCGACCGGCAGCCGCGCGGCCACTCGGAACCCCCCGCCCTGCGGCCGGGGCCCGGCCTCGAGCGACCCGCCAGCGGCCGTGGCCCGTTCCCGCATGCCGGCCATCCCGTGCCCCCTCCGGCCCGCACCGGCCCCGACCCCGTCGTCGACGATCTCCACAGTGACGGCGTCACCCGCGTAGGCGATGGTGACGTCGACTGTCGTCGCTTCGGCGTGTTTGACCGTGTTGGTGATCGACTCCTGCACGATCCGGTAGACCGAGAGCGCCACCTCCGGCGGAATCGGACGCGGGATGCCGGAGATCCCCGACCGCACCTTCACACCGGCCTGTTCGGCGACCGCGAAGACCCGGGCCAGATCGGGCACCTCCCCGGGGTCGCGAAGCATGCCGATCGCCGAACGGACCTCGTGCATGGCGTCTCGGGCCGCGCCCCGGATGCTCCGAAGCGCGGCCCGCGCCTCGGCCGGCTTGCTGTCGAAGATGTCGTCGGCGAGGCTCGCCTGCACACTGATCGCGGCGATCGTGTGACCGAGTACGTCGTGGACCTCGCGGGCGATGCGGAGCCGCTCCTGGGCGACCTCGTGTTGACGCTCCTGGCGCATCACGGCGAGGCGCTGCTGCGCCTCGGCCAGCCGGATCCGGCGCGTGCGGATCGTCTCGGCGAGCAGCACCACGGCCGCGAGCAGCGAGCCCTCTTCCAGGGTGGCCGAGAGGGCGGGGAAGAAACCCTCGCCGAGCAGCGTGTACCGCATGATCAGCTCAAGGACGACAAAGAACCCGGCGACGAGGAGCGCCCAGGTGAACCGGCCGGCGGCCGCGACGGAGAAGAGGGCGGCGGCCAGCGGGAGGGCGGGCGGGACGCCCGGGTACTCGAGCGCGTAGTAGATCATCAGCGCGGTGACCGAGCCGACCAGCACCAGCAGCGGCCAGCGGCGCCGGAAGACCAGCAGGAGCCCGATCACCGCGCCGATCGCGTAGGCGCGCGCGTCCGGCGGCCGGGCGCCGGGCTCGTCGGCGACTCGGATCGCCACCGCCACGACGGCCGCGACGACGACAGCGATGAGGGCATCGATCGCGATTCGTCGGATGGCCGGGTTCATGTCCGCAACGGTACGACGCGCGCACGGTCCGTTAGCGAGGGCCCCTTCCCAACCGGAAACCGTCAGCAAGGGGCCCGTCGGCTCAGCCGCGGCGCAGAGAGAGCAGGGTCTGCCCGGTGGGGATGACAGTGCTGCCGTCCACCTGGAGCCCGGCCTTCTCACCCAGTTCGGCGTACTCGCGCCAGGTCCTGGCCTTGCCCGCCATGAGCGAGAGGAGGCGCAGGTCCATCTGGGTGATGAACATCAGCCGGGCCGGGTCGTCGGGGAAGTTGTCGTTCTCGTCCTTCACCAGGATCTGCACGATCAGCACCTTTCCGGTCGTGCCGATCGCGTCCGCGGCCCGCTGGAGGATCTTCTCGGCGGCGCTGTCGTTCCAGTCGTGCAGAACGTTCGACAGGATGTAGACGTCGGCGCCGGCCGGGAGCGGGTCGAAGATGCTCCCGCTGACCACCTCGGCGCGGTCGGCGATGCCCGCCGCCTCGAACCGGGCCCGGCCCTGCTCGACGACGCCCGGCAGGTCGACCACTGTGCCGCGCAGGTGCGGCTGGGCCTTGAGGATCTCGGTGAGCAGGGCACCGGTGCCGCCGCCGACGTCGATGACGTGGTTGACGGTGCTCCAGTCGTAGCCCTGGACGACCTGGTCGAAGTAGCTCGCGTGGGTGGCCATCAGCGCGCCGAACGACGTGGCCCGGTCGGGGTTGGTGGACAGGTCGTCCCAGAACTCGATGCCGTAGCGCACTGGGTACGCCGCGTCGCCGGTGCGGATCGAGTGGGTCAGCGAGCTGAACGTGCCCTCGATCCGGCCGGCCATCGAGTCGACGTCGAGCCAGGGACGTTGGGCGGCGGGGTGGTCGGTCTTGAGGAACTCGGCGGCTTCCGTGAGGGCGTACACCCGCGGCTCGGTCTCCTTGAAGACGCCGCGGACCGAGAGGTAGCGCAGCAGCCGGTGCAGCGCGTCGGGATTGGCCTTCGTCGCCGCGGCGAGCTCGTCGAGCGTGGTGGTGCCCGCGGCGATCAGGTCGGCGAGGCCGAGCGTTGCCGCGGCCCGCACTGCCCACGGCGTGATCGTGTCGGTCAGCGAGTAGAGATTGACCCGATTTTCCGTCATGGCGGCGAGCTTCGACGACGGCGCTCGAGACCGGCTCGAAGCCGCGTCGATCGACCGGTTCTCCAGCCGGGTTCGAGTGGGCGGGCGCAGGCTGCGCCTGTCACGGCCGCCATGCGAAGGGGACACGATGGGCGCCAGCCACCAGGAGCGCGGAGCGATCGAGGTCATTCAGGACCTCATGCAGCAGAAGTGGGTCTACGAGCTGTTCGGCGAGATCGGCGCGCGCCAGGGTGCCTCGGCCGCGCACGTCGAGCAACTGAGGGCGGTCGACGCCGCCGCGCACGTGTTCTGGCCGTTCCAGGCACCGCCGTTTCCGGTCATCGCGGCCACCGCGAGCGGGTCGACGTTGACCGACATCGACGGCAACGACTACCTCGACTGCCACATGGGATACGGCGCTCAGGCGCTGCACGGGCACAACCCGGCGCCGGTCGTCGACTTCGTCCGGGAGCACCTCGGCAAGGGCACCGGCAACGGCTACACCAACGCGTTGGAGCTGGAGCTGGCGACGCTGCTGCGGGAGATCGTCCCGCACAACGAGAAGTTCGCCTTCCAGCACTCGGGTACGGGCGCCACCCAGTCGGCGATCCGGCTCTGCCGTGCGCACACCGGGCGGCGGATGGTCGCCAAGTTCGAGGGCACCCTGCACGGGTCGCACGACCTGGCCGTCCACAACACGGCGCCGTGGTATCACGGGCATCCCGCGGTGCCGTTCCCGGAGATCGGCAAGGACGGCATCCCGCTGGTCTCGGCGTTCGCCGGCGTCACCCCGGCCGAGCCACGCGACCTGCTGATCCTGCCCAACGACACAGCGCTCGCGGTCGAGTTGATCGAGCGCCACGCGGGCGAGCTGGCCTGCATCCTGGCCGAGCCGGCCGCTTCGTCGTTCCCGTTCGAGGAGACGACGATCCCGATGATCCGCGAGGTGGCGGTGGCAGCCCGGCGGCTCGGGGTGCCGTTCATCCTCGACGAGGTGCTGACGGGCTTCCGTTCGGGGCTCGGCGGCGCCGCGCAGAAGTTCGACATCCCGACCGACCTCGTCACCTACGGCAAGGTGATCAGCGGGCTCGGGCTGCCGCTGTCGGCGATCGGTGGTCGGGCCGACATCCTCGACATCTCGCAGACCAGCGGGCAGTCGTGGACCGACTTCGGCCAGAAGACCGGCCTACAGGGCAGCCACACCGGCAACTACCTGTCGGTGGCGGCGTCGCTGGCCACGCTCCAGCTGCTCCGGGACAAGGGGCCCGCCTACTACACCGACCTGCGGGCCAAGGTCGACCGGGTCCAGGCGCGGCTGGCCGCGTTCCGGGCGGCTGAGGGGATCCCGCTGCGCATGGTGGGGTTCGGCGACTACATCGGGTGCTTCCAGTTCCTGCCGGAAGACTCCTACACCGACTACCGGGACTACTCGCGGGCGCTCAACCCGGCGACGTTCATCCTCACGCTGCTGCTGCGCAAGCGCGGCATCTACACGCTCGGCATGCCGATGTTCTTCGCCGGAGGCGCCCACAGCGACGCCGACGTCGACCGACTGACCGACGCCGTGCTGGAGAGCACGCTGGAGCTTCGCGCCAACGACTTCCCCTTTGACCTGGCGTGGCCGGCGACGTCCGCGTGGGGCTCCGGTTCCTCCGAGTGGGGTTCGGGTTCCTCCGACTGGTCGTAGCAACCTCTGCGTTACCGGGCCCGGGTCAGCTGCTGACCCGGGCCCTCCTCATGTGCCGTACAGGTCATACGCAAATAGCCGTACTTGACTATTCGTACGCGACGGCGTGTAGTCGAAGGGTGGGTCCGCTGTCGACCCCGTCCGACTTCAGGAGGAACGCGATGACGGAGAGCTGGACCGACGAACGCAGCACCGCCCCACCCAATCCACGCCGATGGCTGATCCTGGCCGTCATCCTGGCCGGGGCCTTCATGATTCTGCTCGCCACGACGATCGTCAATGTGGCGGTCGCGCCGATCCAGCGCGACCTCAAGTCGACCTACACGGCCATGGAGTGGGTCATCGCCGGCTACGCGCTCGGCTACGGTCTCCTGCTCATCCCCGCCGGTCGGATCGGCGACCGCTTCGGCCACCGCAAGCTGTTCCTCATCGGCGTCGCGGGGTTCACGCTCGCGTCGGCGGCGTCGGCGCTCGCGGCCACACCCGGTCAGCTGATCGCGTTCCAGGTGGTGCAGGGCATGATGGCCGGCATCCTCAACCCGCCGGTGCTGGCGCTCATCCAGACCACGTTCCCGGCGAAGGAGACCGGCAAGGCGTACGGGATCTACGGTGCGATCGGCGGCATCGCGACCGCCAGCGGCCCACTCCTCGGCGGCCTGCTGATCGCGTGGGACCTCAACGGTTGGGACTGGCGACCGGTGTTCCTGCTCAACGTGCCGATCGGCCTGGCCACGTTCGTCGCCGCGCTGATCCTGGTGCCCGAGTCACGAGGCCGCCGCGGTGGGCTCGACGTGATCGGCATGCTGCTCGTCTCGGCGGCCGTCCTACTGCTGGCCGTCCCCCTGGTCGAGGGCCAGCGCCTGGGCTGGCCGGCATGGACGTTCGTCTCGATGGCAGCGGCGCTGCCCGCGCTGGCCGTCTTCGCGGTGTGGGAGTTGCGCCGCGCCCGACGCGCCCAGGTCCCTCTGGTGAGCATGCGCCTGTTCGCTCACCGCTCATTCTCCGCCGGCGTCGGCATCAGCCTCTGCTACTTCGCGGGCTTCATCGGCCTGCTCTTCGCACTCTCGCTGCACCTGCAAATCGGCCTGGAGAAGTCCGCCCTGACGACGGGCCTGATCCTGCTGCCGTTCTCGTTCGGCACACTGGTCGGCGCGGCGATCTCCGACAACGTCGCCCGGGCGCTCGGCCGCGGTGTCCTGATGCTCGGCGCCGGCATCGTGATCGTCGGCATGGTGGGCATCATCGCCACGATCCACTGGTGGGGCTCCGGCCTGGAACTACTGCCGGCCCTGCTCTTCGCCGGCTTCGGCTCGGGCCTGGTGATCGCACCGAGCGTCGAGATCGTGCTGGCCGGCGTGCCCTGGCAGGACGCGGGCGCGGCCAGCGGCGTGCTCGGCACCGCTCAGCGTCTCGGCCAGGCGATCGGCGTCGCGGTCGCCGGCGTCGTCCTCTTCGGAACACTCGGTTCCTACTCGGGGACGGCCGCCGAGAAGGCGAGCCCGGAGCTCCAGGCATCGCTCGTGGCCGCGGGTCTGCCGCCGGCCGAGGCGAGCGCGGCGACGACCACCTTCGCCGACTGTTTCATCCGCCAGTCGCGCGCGTCGGACCCGACGGCCACGCCGCCCGGCTGTGCGGACTCGGCGCCGGGTCCGGTTGGTGAGGCCTTCGACAGCGCGGCCACGAGGGCGCTGGAGACCAACTTCAACCGCGCGGTCCAGTGGACCGTCGGCGCGGTCCTGATCGGGGTGATCCTCACGTTCCTTCTCGTCTACCTGCTGCCCCGCCGGCCCGAAGAGCCCTGGGCCGAGGCGAGCAAGCCCGACTGGAACGTGACGACCCAGCCCGAGCCCGCGAAGTGACGAACCGCCAGCCCTGGCCCCGGAGATGCCACCGGGGCCGGGGCTGGCACCGTCACGAGCTGGTCATCGATGTCGGTTGGTTGGCCATCAGCTTGGGCAACTGGTCGAGCAGCTCGTCGTGCCAGGCGAGCTCGGTACGGAGGCGGAGCTCGGTATGACGGAAGGTCGTCCACTCCAGACCGCGGATGTGCGGCGCCGCCAGCTCTCGGAGCGCGAGCCACGAGTCGAGCTGCGCGGCGAGGGCCTTCCTGCGCGCCACGATGATCGCGCGCAGCTCGTCCTCTCCGAGGTCGATCACGTTCTGCAGGGCCAGGTCGACGGGGTCGTGACGGAGCTTGGTGTCACGCAGTGCCTCGTCACGGTGGTCGATCAGCTCCGCCGCGCCGGCCGAGGTGAGCGCGTAGATCGTGCGGGCGGGCCGGTTGCCCTCCTGCTCGGTCCGGACCGCCTCGATGACGCCCTCGACCTGCATCCGGTGCAGCGCACCGTAGAGCGACCCCGGCTTGACGTCGCTCCACAGCTCGGTACGGTCGACCTGCGCCGCCCGGCGGATCTGGTGCCCGTGCATGGGGCCCCCGCGCGCGAGCGCTCCGAGTACGAACAGGCGAGTGCTATTCACGGCATTAGTCCAACACGAGTGCCCGTTTGCGGGCAAGTTACCCAGAGCAATCCTTGAGCGCCCCGCTATCCGTGAAACGTCGGATCGCAGAGCCTCGGCAGGACGATCAGCGAGGCCGCTATGGCCCTGTTGACAGCGTCGATCCGGGACACCGCACCGAGTTTGGCGAAGATGTTGCGCAGGTGGCGCTTGACCGTCGCCTCCGACAGGCAGAGCCGGCCGGCGATCTGAGCGTTGCTCATTGCCTGCCCGACCAACTGCAGGACCTCGCGCTCACGGTCCGACAGTGTGCTGTGCACAGGCCCCTGCACCTGGGTCAGGCTCTCCCGCGACACCGCCAGCATCACCGGCGCGTCATCGGCGCGAGCGCCGCGGATCGCCGCCACCAACTCCTGGCGCGTCGAGTTCTTCAGCAGGTAGCCGCAGATGCCAAGGGTCAACAACTCGCGCAACAGCGTCGGGCCGTCGAACATGCTGAGGATGATGACCCGGCTCGCCGGCGCGACGTCACGGATCCGGCGGACCGTGGTGGTCACCCCGTCGCCGGGGATCTGCACGTCGAGCAGCACGATGTCGGGTTGACGGATTCGAATCTCGTTGATCGCGGCGCCGCTGTCGCCGGCCTCGCCGACGACCACGAGGTCGCGCTGGGCGTCGAGGATCTCCCGGAGGCCGTCGCGCACCACGACGTGGTCGTCGACCAGCACGATGCGGGTTGGCTCGATCATGGTGACGGTCACCGGCCGGCCCCCGCCCCGACGGCCAGCAGCGGCACGACGAGCTCGACCGAAGCGCCCTGGTCGCCCGCCGCACGCACCGCGAGGCGACCGCCGACGACCGCCGCGCGCTCAGCCATCGCGCGCAGGCCGGAGCCGTCGCGTACCGTCGCGAGGTCGAAGCCCACCCCGTCGTCGGCGACGGTCGCCCGCAGCTCGTGCGGGGTGATGTCGATGACCGCGTGGATCACCCGAGCGCCGGCGTGGGCGACCGCGTTGCGCAGCGCTTCACGGACGACCAGGAACACCTCGTCGAGCACCTCGGGCGGCACCCACGACTCGTCGCCGTTGATCTCGGTGTGCAGACGTGTCTCGCCCGTCTCCACAGTCGACAGGAAGTTGGCCAGGGCCTCGTCGAGTGACCCGAGCGGCTGTGAGAGCCGAAGGTCGGCGATGAGCACACGCAGATAGCCGACCGCGTCGTGGAGCGACTCCCGGGCGATGACCACCCGGCGGTCCACGTCGTCGTGGCGTCGTTCCTGCGCGAGCTCGTGGGCCTCCAGGTTGCGGTACGCCGCGCTGAGGCTGTGGCCCAGCCGGTCGTGCAGCTCACGCGCGATCAGCGAGCGCTCGGCGATCTGCGCCTGGTGGACCTCGTTCATCAGGCCGGCGGCATAGCGCGAACTCGCGTCGACCAGCCGGGTCAGTGTCGTACGGGTGAGCGCGTCGGCGATCAGCGCCAGGATCGTGCCCTGGTCGGACTGGCCGGCCAGCTGCTCCAGCGCGTCGGCCAACACGATGTCGGCCAGCACGACGACCGCCCGGAAGCACTCGCGTGGGTGAAGCTCGACGCCCTCGGTGGACACTGCCGGCGGCGACGTCGACAGTGGATTGCTCGTCTCGCGACGAATCTCGGCCATCGTCTCCAGGAGCAGGGCGTCGGCCTGCGCCTGGTAGCTGTCGATCAGGCCAGCGACCCCGGCGAAGTCGTCACTCGCAGCGGCAAGACGCTGACGGTAGGCGGCAAGAATCGGTTGACGCCTGCGTTCGAGAACCTCGGCAGCGGTCCTCCGCAGCGCATCGTTTTTCCCAACAGCCATTGCGGATCCCCCGGTGTGTGCCCTATTGCTCCCCAGGTGCGGGCACGAACGGCTCTCCCCAGCGCCGGCTGCCCGCCGTGTCGCCGACTCCCCCCGTCGTGGGCGACAAAGCACTCAGATCGGATCGGCCTTCTACGAGTTGTCACGGCCGACTACTCGCACGAGTCTACGGTCTCACCGCGCGCCGTTGGAAGCATCGAAGCTTAGCTTTTGGTAGTCACACCAAAACTTAAGGTGAAATCCATATTTGGCCGCGACCAGTTTTCGACGGCGCGTCGAGGGGCCTCCCTGACAGTTCACCCGAGACCTCGACCACCAAGAGTGGAGCGACCAATGGTGAGCAGACGCAACGTCATGAAGGCCGGCGCCACCGCGGGAGCAGCCGCGCTGGTCACGGCCACCGCGGCGGCAGCGGCCCGCGGTTCCACCCCGTCCGCGACACCGGCCCACGGCACCCACACCGGCCACGGGAAGACGGCACACGTCGCGGCCGTCACCGCCCCGTTCGCTGTCCGGATGCCGATACCGCCCGTGCAGCAGCCGATCGCCTCGGTAGCCAACACCGACTTCTACGTCGTTTCCACCCGTAAGGCTCAGGCGGAGATCCTGCCCGGAACGCGTACCGAAGTGTTGACCTATGACGGGCACTTTCCCGGCCCGACGTTCCGGGTCAAGACGGGCCGGCTCGCGGTCATCGCGCACAGCAACCACCTCGACATGCCGACCGCGGTACACGTGCACGGGGGCCACACACCGTCGAGCAGCGACGGGTTCCCGACCGACGTGCTCGACCCGGGCAAGAGCCGCATCTACAGCTATCCCAACAAGCAGCGGGCGGCCACGCTCTGGTATCACGACCATGCCCATCACATGGAGGCCGAGCACGTCTTCCGCGGGCTCGCCGGCTTCTTCCTGATCGACGACCCAGCCCAGGCCGAACTCCGGTTGCCGGCCGGCAACTACGACATCCCGATCATGTTGCGCGACGCGCGGTTCGCCGACGACGCGAGCCTGATCTTCGAGCACGACGACTTCCAGTTCCGCAACACGATCCTCGTCAACGGCAAGCCGCAGCCCTACTTCCAGGTGGCCGCCCGCAAGTACCGGCTGCGCTTCGTCAACGCGTCCAACCTCCGGACGTTCACCCTGCGGCTCGGCAACGACGCCGAGGTCACCCAGATCGCGAGTGACGGCGGGCTGCTCGCCGGGCCGACACCGATCCGCTCGTGGAGCCTGACGCCCGGCGAGCGGATCGAGATCGTCGTCGACTTCAGCGCGTTCCCGGTCGGCAGCCAGGTCTTCCTCGACGACGCCGTGGCGGGGCCGGTGCTGCGCTTCGACGTCAACCGAGCCGCCGCCGACACCAGCCGGGTGCCCGACCGGCTGAGCACCATCCCCGCGCTCCCGACGGCCACGAAGGAGCGGGCGTTCACGCTCAACTTCAACCCGTCGACCGGGCAGTTCCTCATCAACGGGCAGCAGTTCGACGCCGAACGGGTGGACACCGAGATCAAGCGCAACACGACCGAGGTGTGGACGGTGACCAACGGCGACACGCTCTTCGGCATCCCGCACAACTTCCACCCCCACCTGGTCCAGTTCCGGGTGCTGGCCCGCAACGGCCAGCCGCCGGCGCCGGGCGAGGCCGGGGTGAAGGACACCATCTCGGTGGGGCCGGGCGAGACGGTCCGACTCCAGGCGACATTCGGGCCGTACCTTGGCCGGTATGTCTACCATTGCCACATGATCGACCATTCCGCGAGTGGGATGATGGCACAGATGAAGATCGTTCCCTGACCCCTGAGAAAGGTTTCTTGTGCCCTCGGCAGAGAAGACTGTGCAGATCGGACGGACTCCTGACGTCGTGTTCGCCTTTCTCGCCCGTGGCGAGAACGACGCGCGCTGGCGCCCCAACGTGCTCGACGTCGCGCGCGTCTCCGGCGAGGGGGTCGGCGCTCGCTACAAACAGGGACTCAAGGGCCCCGGTGGGAGCCGCATCCCGGCCGACTACGAGGTGACCGGGTTCGAGCCGGGCCGACGTCTGGCGTTCCAGGCCACCGGCAGCGTGGTACGCACCCAGGGCGAGTACACACTCACGCCGGCCGGTGAGGGCGGGACTCAGCTCACGCTGAAGCTGGCGTGGCAGCCGAGCGGGCTGTCGCGCTTCCTCGGCCCGGTCGTCGGCAAGACGTTCGAGGAGGAGATCGCCGCCCTCGACGCCCTTCGCAACCTGCTGGA
The DNA here is from genome assembly GCF_022229005.1 of Micromonospora trifolii. Classification (GTDB taxonomy): domain Bacteria; phylum Actinomycetota; class Actinomycetes; order Mycobacteriales; family Micromonosporaceae; genus Micromonospora; species Micromonospora trifolii. Next base: position 189,931 of record NZ_JAKKFD010000066.1, on the reverse strand, counting down.
GAGCGAAGCCTGAGCACAGCGTGAGCCGGTGGCGCCGGCGGCAACCGCCGCCAGCGGACGTCACCGACGGGCCCGGAGCCAGTTGGCTCCGGGCCCTCACCCTGCCCCTGTCAAGGGCTGGTGCAGGTGACGTTGCCGGGTGCTGTCGCACCGTTGCCGGTGGCGGTGAACCCGAACGTCGTCGACGCGTTCGGGCCAACAGTGCCGTTGTAGGCGGCGTTCCGGACGGTGACGCTGCCGGTGGTGCCAGTGTTGGTGCCGCTCCAGAGGCTGCTGATGGCCTGACCACTGGCCAGGGTCAGGCCCACCGTCCAGCCGTTCAGCGGCGCTGTGGAGTTGTTGGCCACTGTCACCTCGGCCTGGAAACCGCCGGGCCAGGTGTTGAGCGTTCGATAGGTGGCGGCGCAGGTGCCGGGCTCTCCGGTCGGCGGCGGGGTGGTCGGCGGATCCGTGGGCGGGTCGGTCGGCGGCGTGGTCGTCGGAGGCGTGGTCGACTCGAACTGGCTGAAGAACCTCCAGATCTCACCCGAGGTCCAGGTCCGCGAGTCGTTCGGGCTGCCCGACCCGTCCACCGGGCTGGGGGTGTGGTCCCCGTCGAACGCCGCCCACTGCACCGGGTAGCCGGCGCGGCAGCCCGCATAGGCGGTGGTGATGTGGGTGAGGCTGCCCCGGCTCGGCTCGCGCGGGCTCTGCGCGGTACAGCCGTTGTTCCGCACGAACGTGTCGCGCAGTTGCCGACCCTGGGAGATGTTCAGCACGCTGTCGTAGATGCCGTGGATGCCGAAGTAGGCGACGGGCTGGGTGCCCCCGTTGCAGCCGCTGAGGTTGGCGCCGGATATGACGGTGACCGCGCGGATGATCGTGGGCCGGGCGCAGGCCACCGCGTAGCTCATCGCCCCGCCGTAGCTCCAGCCCAGTGCGAAGCGCTGGGTGGTGTCCACGCAGAGGTCGTTCTCGATCTGCCGTGAGATGTCGTCGAAGAGAGTCAGATCCCGACCGTTGGTGTTGGCCCAACCGGCGTTGAGGCCCTGCGGAGCGACGAAGATGGTGCTGTTGTTCGACAGCGGCTGAAGCCCGTAGTAACCGGCCGAGGTGACGTTGTTGGCCGAGCCGTTCAACCAGTGGAAGCCGAAGATCAGTCGGTAGGGGTGGTTCCGGTCGTACCCGTCCGGGATCCGCAGGTTGTACGTACGACTCTGTCCGCTGCTCTGAATCGTCCGCGTCCCGCTGGCGAGGGTGGGGGCCTTGCCGCAGCCGGCGGTCGCCGCGAGGGTGCCGTTGGTGGCGGCCACCGCCGTCGCACCGAGGCCGCCGCTCAACACGCCGCCGGTGGTGGCCGCGAGGAGGAGCGCCGCGGCCGCGATGGATGGAAGGAAGAACCTACGTCTGGGCATTGCTTGGGCTCCTTGCCGTTCGACGACCAACAAAGGTCGCCTGGCATTGACGGGGGCCCGGACTGGTCACCGACCGGGAAGCGGCGGAAGGGGCGGGGCCCCTCGGCGCGTCTTCGCCGACTGGCTCGGGTGACCGGGAGCGTGCCCTTCACTCCCGGATGAAAGATAGCATGTTATCGATAACATGTTGATCCAGATCGGTCGTCCGGCGGGGCGATCAGGCGCCGAGTCAGCAACGCCCCGCAGGCGCTCATCGGCCTGCGGGGCGTCACTCGACAGCTGCTGAAATGCGGGGCCCGATCAGTCCGACTTCACCACGACGAAGTACCAGACCTCGTCGGTGGTGCTGCCGTCGGCCTTACGGCCCTTGACGACCAGGTAGGTGCCGGTCGCCTCGGTCGGCGTCCAGGTGATCGACGCGCGGCCCTCGGCGTTGGCCTCGACAGTTCCGGGGACGCCGCCGATGGTGTACTCGAACGACGTGATTCCGGCAGTCCCGCCGCTGAACTCGAACCGGCCCTCAAGGCCCACTCCGCCGCCGGGGGTGCTCTGCGGATACTCGGCGGAGAAGACGTACGGCGCGGTGCCGACCTGGAACGGGTATTCGGTGATCGGCGAGAGCCGGCCGCCCTCGGTACGGCCCTGCACTGTGAGCATGTTGAGCCCGTTCCGGTCCGGCACGACAGTGACCAGGGTGTTCCAGCTGTCTCCCATGGGCACTGTCAGTTCCGGGCCGTCGTTGAGCCGGTAGCGGTACTCCACCACCTCGGGAGTCCACGAGGTGCTGAAGCTGAAGTCGCCGGGCACGCCGATGCCACCACTCGGGCGCCAGTCGGAGAACTCGCTCCACACCGAGACCCGCGTGTCGCGGACCGGGACGGTCATCGCGCGCTCCGGCGACGTCGTTCCGTCCTGAGCGACACCGGCCACCCTGGCCGAGAACCAGCCGCCTCCGGACTGCGGTGTGAACGAGACGGTCGCCGTGCCATCCGGTCGCGCCGCGACGGTCTGATACTCGCTGTAGTCCAGCGAGTAGCGGAACTCCTTGGTGTCCGGCAGCACCGAGCGGAACGTCAGCGTCATCGGCTGACCTTCCGCACCGCCGTTCGCCGGGTCGGTGGTGACCACCGGCGCCTCGAACGGTTGCCAGGTGAAGGTCTTCTCGGGCGACCGGGTGCCATCGGCAAGCAGCGCCTGGACGATCAGCGTGTTGTCACCGATGTGCGTCGGCGTCACAGTGAACTCCGCGCTGCTCCCGCGGCCGTCGATCGTGACCTCCGGGCCACCGTCGAACCGATAGGCGAACCCGGTCACGTCCGGCAGCCGGCTGTCGACGTAGAACTCCACGGGCAGGCCGACGCCGTCGATCCGATCCAGATGTTGAAGCGTCTGCGAGTACAGGTGCGGCACCGGGTCGATGACGTTGAACTGGTGGGACGTCTCCATCGACTTCTCGCCGTCCGCCCGCACCGACCACACGATCATGTTGTGCCAGCCTGCGGTCGCCGTCCACGGTACGACAGCGGTCTTGTCCGCAGCCGCCTGGACGGTCTGCGCGACGCCGCCCAGGACGTACTCGTAGGCGACGACGTCGCTGTTGCGCGGCGTCAACGTGAACGATCCGGTCTTGCCGGCGATCTGGTCCGTGTCGAAGTTGAACTCGGCCGACTCCACCCCGGGAGCGTCGGTGACATAGACGCGCAGGGTGTCCTGACCGATGAGCTTGTTCTTCACGTAGCTGCTGACGACAACCTCGACCTCGCCGGTCGCGGTGAACGTCAGCTGACCGGTGGCTCCGCCGTCGACGGCCGGCACCCGGGTTTCCGCCCCACCCTTGATCTGATAGCCGAAAGCTGTCGTCTCGGGCTTGCGCGCGGTGAGGGTGAGCGTGCTGGGAAGCCCGACCCCGCCCATTTCGATCTGCGCGCTCGGTGCGGTGTCGGCGATGTTGAAGCGGTAGCGCTTCTCCGGCCCCCGGTTACCCACCGCGTCGACCGAGCTGATGGTCAACTCCTCGAACCGGTCCCGCTTCGGGGTGTATTCGAGGACCGCCGTGCCGCCCGGCTGCCGCGCCTTGACCTGCCCGCTGTAACCGCTCGAGTCACGCCACACGAACCCCACCACGTCGAGGTCGCCGCCCGCGTCGAGGCGGAACTTCCCCTTGAGGCCGGTGCCCCCGCCGGGCGTGGTGCCCTCGGGGTAGAGCTTCGACGCCACGGCCGGCGGGTTCGCCGGTGCCGTCTTGTCCATGACCAGGTAGCAGACCTTGCTCCACGGGCCGGCGTCGTAGTAGTCACGGGCCTGTGCCTGCCAGGCAAGAAGCGCGCCGTCGGCGTACTGGCTGAGGTCGGTGCCGTAGTTGTAGCTGGAGAACTCGCGGCGCTGGTCCGGCTGGTCAACGGGCCAGATCGCGTAGAGGATCGACGGTGAATCGCCCTCGTCGGGGTCGTTCACCGTGGCCTTGAACAGGGTCGACGCCGCCGCTGGCGACGGCTTGTCGACGGTGCCGCACGGCCGGGTCGGGCTCTCGAGGCGCAGTTCGGTCACCGTCGGCGGGTGATTCGACGTGGAGCTCAGCGTCGGCTGCTGGAAGGTCCGGCCGGCCCGCGGGTCCGCCTCCTGGGCCGCCGTGATGCGGTATTCGATGGTGATCGACTTCTCGTGCCGGGCGAGCGCCGCGTTGAGCGTCGACACCATGTCGATGCCCAGGTAGCCGGGGCAGTACCACGCACCTTGCCCGCGGTTGACGGAGATCAGCTTGTCGAGCTCGGCGGGCGGGTTGTTCCAGGTGGTGCTGGTCTTGACCGGGGCCGTCCGCCACAACTCGATCGTCGTGGCGGTGGAGCAGTCGGTGACGGTGTCCTCGTACGTGTACAGGTACGAGTTGTGCACGACAGTGCCCGTGAGCTGGGTCAGGTCGTAGGTGAAGTAGGAGCGGTAGGTGTGCGCCTTGTTCGCGTCGTCGAGCAGGGTGCCGACGGGCGGCGCGACCGCGGGGTTGACGAACTTCGTCTTGGGGCTCTGCGAATCGAGATAGGCCCAGCTCGACAGAGGTAGATTGACCGAGGTGGCGGCGAGGGCCGGCTGGCTGGTGGCCAGAACGACGGCGGCAACACCCACCACGGATGCCAGCATCGCTGATCCGATGCGCTTCATTTGGACGGTTACCTCCACTTGACGGCGCCTTGATCGACTCCGTTTCGCGTTATCGTAACGACGAGCGACATCAATTATTCGCCCGGCTATCCAATGTGGAGTTAATCGGCAATTCGTGCGCTTCTGCCACGCGACTCAGGCACGCAGGTCCCGATCCGCCCATTCGGCAGCAATCCCACTCGGATTGCCGTTTTGGAAAAGTGGGGGCTCGTGCAGCAGGAAATCGCGGTGGCTGATGTTCCAGGCGTACGCCCCGGCCATGGCGAAGGCCAGCACGTCGCCCACGCCGATCGGCCCGGCTGTGGCCGACCGGGACAGCACGTCCTTCGGGGTGCAGAGTTGCCCGACCACTGTGACCGGGCCGCCGTCGGTGCGGGGGCCGCCGGCACCACGTCGCCTGTGCACCGTGAACGGCTGCGCGTGCCCCTTCGCCGCCGGTGTCCGCAGGTGGTGCGTCCCGCCGGCCACCACCACGAACCACTCGCCGTAGGAGCGCTTCACGTCGATGACCTCGGTGAGGTACGCCCCGCAGTGGGCCGTGACCGACCGGCCCGGCTCGATGCGCAGCCGCACGCCCGGATGCCTGTCGAGGACCTCCGCCAGGGCCCGGCCGTAGCCCTCCCAGTCGAAGCGCGCGTCCGGGTCGGTGTAGTCCACTGTCATGCCCCCGCCGACGTCGACCTCGGCCGCGCCGACCTCGGCCGCCGCCCAGCCGACCACGGCGGCGGCGACCGTCGCGGCGAGCGGTGCGTCCAGCCCGCTGGCCAGGTGGGCGTGGATTCCCCGTACGTCGATGCCGGCTGGCGGGCGTCGCGCGCACGCGACCGCGTCGGCCGGATCCATGCCGAACGGGCTGGGCCCGCCGCCCATGACCAGGCTCGCGCCCGGTGCGTCGACAGGCAGGTTCACCCGCAGCAGCACCTGGGCCGAGCGGCCGGCCGCGGTGGCCAGCGCGCCGAGTCGCGCAAGCTCGCTGGGCGACTCGACGTGGATGCGGTGCACCCCGGCGGCGAGGGCGGCGGCGAGGTCCGCGTCGGTCTTGCCCGGCCCGGCGTACGCGGCGGGCGCGCGTCCCGGCAGCACCTCGGCCAGCCTGCGCAGCTCGCCCCGGCTGGCGGCCTCGAACCCGTCGACGATCGGGGCGAGGGTTCGCAGCACACCGGGATCCGGGTTGGCCTTCATCGCGTAGAGCAGCTCGACCGGCCGGGGCAGCGCCGCCCGGACGGCCCGGGCCTGCCCGGCCAGCGCGTCGAGGTCGTGGACGTATACCGGTCGGGTCATCGTGGCCCACCCATCGGGTTCGGCACCGGCACGAACGGTGCGGCCCGGTCGGCGTCACGCCGCCACCGGACCAGCAGGTTCGCCTTGGCCAGCAGCGGCTCCCCGGCCAGCAGCCCGAGCAGCTCCGCCGGCTCACCGAAGTCGGCGGCCACCGCCTCGACGACGGCGCGCAGCTCCTGCCACAGCCGCCGTTCGATTCCCGGCCGCCCGTCGGCGAGGGCCCCGCTGATCCCACCGAGATGGTTGACGAACAGGCAGTAGACGATCCGGCGATGGGCGGCCCGGGGCCCGTAGCGGACCTGCGCCGGAACGCCGTCCGGCCAGGCGGCCCAGCGATCGGCGTCCAGCTTCACCCCCTCCAGGTCGCGCAGCAGCATGCGTACCGGGCGGCGATCCCGGTCGAGCACGACGACCACGTTCTGCAGGTGCGCCTCGTGCACGACGCCGTGGCTGAGCCAGCTGCGCAGCACCGCCGGCACCAGCAGGCCGACGTACGCGCGCCACCAGGCCACCGGATCCGCTGTCACCAGCGGCGTCGCGGCCAGCGCCGCCGCCAGCACCGGGATGTCGCCGGCACGCAGGTGGGGACGCAGACCGCCGCGCAGGATCGTCCCGTACGCCTCGTCCGGGCCGGGAACGTCGACAGTGCGGTAGGCGGGCTCGGGGAGCAGCCCCACCCCGGCCGGCAGCGGCACCCGGGCCAGCAGGTCGGTCAGCGCCACCGCCCCGGTGAGCTCGTAGCGGGCGTTCTTGCGCAGGCAGTTGGTGATCCGCACGTGCAGGCTGGTCTTCACGAACAGGTCGGCCTCGGGGGCGTAGAGGGTACGGACGCTCGCCGTGGGTCGTACCGGCACACCGGCCGCCCCCAGGTCACGCAGCCGTGGGTGGGTGGGCGGGATCAGCGACAGCTGCCAGGGGTGCACCGGCAGGACGCGGTGCCCGCGCGGGGGCCGTGGCGGGTCGAGGGCGGCCACCAGCGGATCGAACGGCCCCGCCTCGGCGATCAGGTCGTCCGGTACGGCGAGCCAGTGCAGCCGGAACGCGGTGCGCAGCTCCGGCGCGTATGCCCGCCAGCTGTCCGGGTCACCGCTGCGCCACTTCGGGGTGGGGTGGTGCGGGTGGCCGAAGACCAGCGACTGCTCGGAGTCGACGTACGCGTCGATGGCGGGTTCACCGGTGGGGGTCGGGTCCTCGGCCGGTCGGTCGGCCAGCAGCCGGGCCACCGTGTCCCGGCTGGCCCGCACCTGCTCGGCGAACTCGTCGTTGACCAGGCCGGTACGAGTGGTCAGTTCCGCCGCGACCAGGGCTGCCAACCCGTCCGCGTCCAGGTCTTCCCACCGTCCACCGCCGGAGCTGCGTTGGACCGGGCCGGCGTAGCGGTGCGCGCCGAGCGGCGAGGCTCGCGCGACCTCGCAACGCACTGTGACGTCGAGGTGCCGCAGCAGCAGCCGGACGGCGCCGTCGACAACTGTGGAGGTGCCGTCCGGCGGGGCCAGTTCGCGCAGCAGGCAGCCGAAGACAGCGTGGGCGGCGGCCAGGTCGGCGCGCTGACCGGTGTCGGTGGCCGGCCGGGAGCGCAACTGCGCGCTCGTCATCGTGTCTCCCGGAGGTAGTTCGGGCCGGTACGCAGGTAGTACTTGTTGATGTCGGCGCAGCCCAGCCGCTGTTTGGGCAGCAGGGTGCCGGCGGTGAGCATCGCCTTGATGGGCAACTGGGTGGCGTGCAGGACCCGCTCGGTGAACGTCCGCGCCGCCGGTCCGTCGCCCCACCGGTCGCGGGCGGCGGCGAGCCGGGGCACCAGCGCCTCGGCGGGTGACGGCACGCGCAGCCCTCGGGCGGCCAGGGCGACCAGTGGCGCCGCCGCGGCCAGGTGCAGGGTGATGGTGATGAACACGTCGGCCAACTCGTGCGCGTCGCGCGCCCACATCCGGTCGTCGTGCAGGGCGAGCCCGCTCGGGTGGTCGTGCCGCCTGTCGAGCCGGGCGCCGTCGTTGTCCTTGTAGAGCAGGCCGACAGTGCCGTCCGGGTGCACCAGAAGATGGATGTTCTGCGGGTGCGCCTCCAGGGCGATCCCGTGGCGTAGCCAGAGGAAGACGTGCCAGTCGAGCAGCAGGTCCAGGTAGGACTCCAGCAGCGCGACGGGCCGCTGCGGGCTGACCCGTTCGAGGACGGTGCCCGCCACCGGGTCGGCGGCGGCGAGGGCCGCTACCGGCACCACCTGGACGCCGGCCAGGTCGCGCGGAAATCGGCGCAGCAGGAAACCGCGCCGCTCGTCGCCGTCCACGTGCGCCCAGGTGCTCTCGTCGGCGTGCCGGATCCGACCGGCGAAGCGGGGTTCGGCGGTGGCGATCCGGTCGAGCAGTGCGGCGACAGCCGCGCCGTCGGTGAGCGAGCCCGGTTGCAGCGTGCGCCGGTTGCGCGCGCCGAGACTGGCGGTCGGCAGCGGCAGTTTGAGATGCAGGTACGGGTCGTGGTCGAGCGCCACCGTCCGCATGGAAAGGGTGGGTCGCACCGGGGTCACCGGCAGGTCGGCCACCGGAAGCGCGTCGCGGGCCACCGTGATCGGATGCGCCGGCAGCAGCAGCTGATCCGGTCGTGGCGCGCGGGGCCACCACGACGGCAGCTCACCCGCGAGCCGGACGTCCTCGGCCGGGGCGGCGTACCAGCGCAGCACGAAACGTGGGGCGTGCTCCGGGGCGTACCGGAGCAGTTCGTCGTCGCGAAGACCGTGCCGGCACCGGTCGGTGGGGTAGACGGGGTGGCCGTGGTGGGCGGCGAGCACGTCGTCCAGGAGCGCCGCCGGCAGCCCGGTCGGGGTGTGCACGCGTTCGGCGGCAACCTCGGTGAGCACCAGTGCCCGGTTGCGGGCGGCGAGCCGTCGGGCCCGCAGGTCGGCGTGGCACTCGACGCCGAAGTCCCGCCAGCCGGCCTCGGCCTCGGCGTTGCCGTGCGGGGCGAGCAGCGTCAACAGCCCGTCCAGCGTCTCCGTACGCTGCGGTTCGCCGACGCGGGTCACCAACAGCACCATCGGCGCGGCACTGCGCAGGGCCTGCTGGAACCCGTCGGCGCGGACCGGAATGCGCAGCAGACCGGCGGGGTGTGGCACCTGCCACCAGTCGGACCCGTCCGGCCGGCCGGTGCTGCGTAGCCCGAGGTGGTCCTCGCGCAGCAGGGCGTCGAGCACCCGGGCGAAGACCTCCCGCTCGCAGTCGTCGCTCACTCGACGATGGTCCACTGGAGGCCGCCGCGGAGGGCGGCCAGCGACTGCCGGACGGTGCCCTCGTCGGGGCCGATCCCGTGCAGCACGGCGAGGTAGTCGCGGTTCGTGCCGGTGTGCTCGGCGGTGCGGCCCACCTCGCGAAGTGGACGGCAGCCCAGCCGGACGTCGCCGTGAACGGTGTCGAGGGGACCCGGTGCGGCGACGAGACGGCCGGACCGGTCCGCGCAGACGTACTCGACCCGGGCGTAGCGATCGACAGTGTCGGGCAGGCCGAGGGCGGTCAACGGCTCGCCGAGGTGCAGCCGGAGAACGTACTCGAACAACGGCACACCGAGCAGTTCGGCGAGGATCAGGTCCATCCGGTCGCCGATGAGGCGGTAGTTCACCTCGATCAGCCGGACCCGGCCGTCGGAGACGACGTACTCGGTGTGGCAGGCGCCGAAGCCGACCCGGAGCGCGTCGAGCCGTGCCCGCAGCTGGGTGCGCGCCGACTCCGAAGGGGGCGACCAGGCCAGGCTCTCCTCGGTGAAGGTCGGTGGTGGGCCGAGGCCGGTGCGCCACCCGCCGAGGGAGGCCAGCTCGGTGCCGTCGCCGAGGGTTTCGAAGGTCCGCAGTTCGCCGGCGAGGTACTCCTCGACCACCAGTGCCACGTCCGGCCGTCGGCCACGGATCTCGGCGACCCGGGCGAGCAGCTCGGCGTGGTCGGCCACCAGGTACGCGTCCTCGCTGGCCACCCCCTCGCGGGGTTTGACCACCGCCGGGAACATCCGGGTCGGCACCTCCGGCGCGGCACCGGGGTCGACGGTGACGGTGCGTACCAGATCGAGGCCCGCAGCGGCGATCGCCCGGCGGGCCGCGGCCTTGTCCTTGCAGAGACGGGCGGCGTCCGGGTCCTTGCCGGGCAGGCCGAGCTTTCGGGCGGCGATCGCGGTGGCCTCCTGGAGATGGTCGCTGTTGGACAGTAGCGCCACCGGTCGGGTGGGTGCCGCCGCCGCGACCACAGCGGCCGGGTCACGGACCGCGCAGCGCGCCACCCGCACGTCCGCCGGCCAATCGGCGGGCCGGTCGGTCAGCACCGTCGCGGACAGCCCGAGCGCCGCCGCCGCCGGGAGGAACCCGTCCAGGACGGCGTCGGTGGGGTTGAGCGCGGTCAGGTAGAGCCGCATACCGCCTCCGTCGACTACCACGATGTCACTATTAGGGTAGCCTACCCTTATTAGGCGGTTTTGGTGCGGTCTGCCCGGTGTAGCAGCCCGGCGGCCACCAGGCCGCCGATCAAGACCGCAGCCGCACCCACCAACTGCCCCGTCTCCAGCGCCGAGGCGAAGGCGACGGTCACGGCCTCCCGTTCCGCCCCCTCACCGGCGGCGGCGAGAGCCGCGGGAAACGACCCGGCGCCGGCCAGGGCCGCCGGCAGCAGCGCCGCGAACCGGGCGTTCAGCACGGCGCCCAGCACCGCGATGCCGAGGCTGCTGCCGACCTCGGTCATGGTGCCGTCGACACCCGCGCCCGCGCCGGCCTTCGCCGCCGGGATCGCGCTCATCACCGCCTCGACGATGGCCGGGTTGGCCAGCGCGCAACCGACACCCATGACGAGCAGCCCGACCAGCAGGACCCCGTACCCGTCGGACGGAAAGAGGGTGACCAGCGCGAGACCAGCCGCGAGCAGCGTCATGCCAACCGCGATGGCGACCGCCAGACCGAGCCGACGGATCACGCTCGCGACGACGCCGCTGACGTTGAGCAGCACGATGGACAGCGCGAAGGGCGCCATCCGCAGACCGGCCTCCCAGGCGGGATAACCCCTGACGAACTGGAGGTGCTGGGTGAGCAGGAACAGCGCGCCGGTGGCACCGAACGTGATCAGCACGACGCCGGAGATCGCACCGACGAAGCGCCGGTCCCGGAAGAAGCGCATGTCCAGCATCGGGTGCGCGACCCGTCGCTCCCACCCCACGAAGATCCCGAGCAGGAGTACGCCGACAACCGCCGCGCCCATCACCTCGGTCGACGCCCACCCGCGCTCCGGCCCGGAGATGATCGCCCAGACGACAGCGGTCAGGCCGGCGGTGGAGAGCACGGCGCCGAGCACGTCGAGTCGGCCACCGGCCGGCCCGCGGGACTCGGGGACCAGCGCGCGACCGACGAGCAGGCAGACCAGCACGATCGGCACGTTCATCAGGAAGATCGCGCCCCACGGCAGATGCGCGAGGATCGTGCCGCCGATCGGTGGCCCGATGGCGAAACCCAACGCGCTGGTGGCGGCCCAGATGCCGATCGCCCGGGACCGCTCGGCGGCGTCGAAGACCTGCATCGCCACCGCGAGCGTCGCGGTGACCAGCAACGCGCCACCGACGCCCATCCCGGCCCGCGCGGCGATCAACTGCCCGCTGGTGCCGGCCAGACCGGCGGCCAGCGAGCCGACCCCGAACAGGACGAGCCCGGCGAGCAGCATCCGGCGGCGGCCGTACCGGTCGGCGGCGCTACCGGCCGTGAGCAGCAACCCGGACAGCACCAACGCGTACGCGTTGATCATCCATTGCACCTCGGCGGTGCTGGCACCCAATTCGGTGGTGAGCACCGGCACCGCCACTGTCAGCACAGTGTTGTCCAACACCACTACCAGTTGCGCGACGCACAGCACGGCCAGGATGAGCCAGCGCTGTGGCAGTCGTGCCGATGTCGCGGTGTCGGTGGCCGGCTGAACAGTGGTCACGCCACCGCCTTGACGCCATCCACTGCGGGCTGCTCGGTGGGCTGCTCGGCCGTCGGGTCGACGGCGGGGCCGGGCCGGTGCGGGAATCGCCGCTGATGGGCGAGGCCGAGAGCGACCCCGGCGGCCACCAGCACGATGGCCGCGACCGCTACCGCCGGATAGCCGACCCGGTCGGCCGCCGCGAGACCGATTGACGCCGCCACGAACGAGCAGACCAGGCCGAACGACGACAGCACTGTGAAGTCGGTGCCACCGGTGTCGGGCCGGGAGTAGTCCATGTTGACCGTGTAGAGCACGACGTTGGCGACGGTGTAGGCCACCATGAAGCAGCAGAGCGCGGCGACCGTCCCGCCCAGCGGCGCACGGCCGTTCATCAGCGGCAGCAGCAGCAACGTCGACACAGTGAGCGCCACGCCGCCGACCACGAGCACGCCACCGCGCCCGAACCGCCCGATCCCGAGCCCCGCGACCAGACCCGCCACGATGGCCGGGGCGCTGATCACCACGCCGGTGACGACGCCGATCCGACCCAACGACCACCCGGCGTCGACCAGAGCCGGGGTGACCAGGGCGTACGCCATGCCCGCGCCGACGTAGACCAACGGCACCACACCGAAGGTCCACCACCGGCAGCCCGGCTGGCCGAACACCGACAGCAACGCCCGGTAGGCCGCGCCGACCCGTTCCACCCGATCGGTACGGGGAGGCTCCCGAAACCGCCACACCACCAGCAGGCCGACCGCCGTCATCGCGGCCAGCAGGCCGATCGCCGGCGCCCAGCCGAACTGGTCGTAGACCAGGACGCAGGCCCCGCCGCCGAGCAGGTTGCCGAGGTAGCTCGCCGCGACCTGGATGCCGTTGCCGGTCCCCCGGGCCGAGTCGGCGAGCATCCGGACCGCGACGGCGTCCACGGCGATGTCCTGGGTGGCCGAGAAGAACACGTACGCGGCGCAGATCGCGATGATCGGGCCGAGCGCGTCGGCCGGGCTGGCGAACGGCAGCAGCGCCAGCAGAGCGAGCACCAGGGCGGTCTGGAGCACGAGCAGCCAGGAGCGGTAGTGGCCGCGGTGCCGTGAGCCGTACCGGTCGAGGATCGGCGCCCAGAGGAACTTGATGGGCCAGATCAGGCCGACGATCTGCAACATCGCCAGCGTGTCCAGCGAGGTGCCGCCGTCGCGCAGGATTGCGGTGAGCCCGACGGTGATGAAGCCGACGCCGAGGTACTGGGTGACGTACAGCGCGGTCAGGGTGCCGAGCCGGCCCTTCATGCCGCTTTCCAGTAGCCGAGGGAGGTCAACCGGTCCTTGTCGACGCCCAGCGTCTTGCGGAGGTGCCTGGTGATGCCCCGGGTGGTGGCCGCCTCGCAGGCCACCCAGTAGTGGCCCGCGCCGCTGGTCGGCAGTGCGGCACAGACCGTGTCGACGAGATGTTGACCAGCGTCGCGCCGTGGCACCCAGGTGATGTCGTGGTGCTCCCGGGCCCGCAGCGCGAGCGCCTTCTCGCCCTCGTGGGCGTACTCCAGCCAGACCGTCGCCGGGATCTCGGCACCGGCGTCGAGCAGGCTGTTCACCGCGGGCAGCGAGGCCGCGTCGCCGACCAGGTAGAGGTGCTCGGGCGCGGGATCGGGCAGCTCGAACGCGCTGCCCTGCACTGTCGCGCTGACGGTGTCGCCGACCTTGGCCGTGGTGGCCCACCGTGTCGCACAGCCGTCGTGGATGGCGAATTCGAGTGTGAAGCGGCCGGTGGTCGGGTCGGGGTCCACCAGCGTGTACGCGCGCTGGTGGGCCCGGCCGTCGTTGTCGAACCACAGCCGGATCCACATCGTGGGGTGCACCCCGCACGCCTCCAGCAGGCCGCCCCCGTCCAGGAGGAGCCGCTGGTAGTGCCCGTCGATTGACTCGGTGCTCAGGACGGTCAACTGAAAGTCCCGCCCTCCCATGGCCTTGAGGACCAGGGCCTCCCAGTTCCGTTTCACGCACCCCTCCAGGTAAGGTCATCCTTGGTTAGGGGAGGTTAACCTAAGTCGCGCCCCGGATGGAACAGAGGACAGCGCCCGATGACGTACCAGGAGAAGATCGCCGGTCTCGGCGAGCTGTCGTTGGTGACCGTGGACCCCGACCGCGACGCCGCGCTCCTGCACGGTTGGGTGACCCTGCCTCGCAACTCCTTCTGGGGAATGGGTTCGCACACCCTCGAAGAGGTCCGCGAGATCTACGCCTTTGTGGACAGTCTGCCCACGCACCACGCGTACCTGATCACGGTCGACGGGGAGCCGGTCGGCCTCTTCCAGAGCTATCAGCCCGAGGCGGACCCGGTCGGCGAGCGCTACTCCGTCCAACCCGGCGACGTCGGGATGCACCTGCTGCTCAGCCCCGACCGACGCCTCGCCCGCAGCCTCACCAACGCGGTCGGCCCGGCCGTCGCCCGCTTCCTGTTCCGCGACCCGGCCGCGCAGCGGATCGTTGTCGAGCCGGACGTCCGCAACCACCTCGCCCTACGCCGACTGGAGATCGAGGGCTTCACCTTCGACTCCGAGATCGACATGCCGGACAAGCGGGCCCAACTCGCGTTCCTGACCCGCGCCCGGTTCGCGGAGAGGCACCCGACGCCGGCCTGACCACCGACACGGCCGGCGGCCGTCAGCCGTTGGCGTTCCAGAAGCCCACGAGGGTCGCGGTCCACCAGGCGATCTGCGAGATCGTGGCGGCGGCGACACCGGGCAGCAGGGCGGACCAGGATGCGCGGCCCTGCACGGCCACGAGCCGATCCCGGACCCGGCCGAGGAACAGCCCGTTGATGCCGACCACCAGCACCGCGACCAACTTGACCCAGACCAGCCCGGACGACGTGTCCGGCCCGAGGGCGGCCCCACTGGCGAGCAGTCCCACCAGACCCAGCCAGATGAGCAGGTGCGCGCCGCGGGCGGCGGTCAGCACGGTGCCGAGCGGTTCCCGACGCAGCAGCCAGCGGAGGCTGAACCAGTCCACAGTCAGCACCGCGCCGAAGCCCACCACGAGGCAGGTCAGGTGACAGAAGAGGGCGACCATCCGCGCACCCGGAGAGAGGGTGACGTGCGGTGCGACCAGGATCGCGATCAGCCAGCCGAGACTGACCGTCAGAACCGAGGCGACGATGGTGGCCCGGCCGGCGGCGCGCCGGTGGCCCCCGCGCCAACCCGCCGCCGGCACCGGGGCTACCGCGTCGGGCGGTGACGCGCTCAGGGTCCGGTGCGTTGCGCGCCGCACCGGGCGGACGGCGTCCGTCGGGACGGCGCGGTGGGCGGGGCGGGACGCCCGGGACGGAGGATGGACGTCAGCGTGCAGGTCAGACGTGCGCATCGGCCGGTCCTCTGGGCCGCATGCTCAGCCGCCCGGTGCCGCGGTGGGCGCGCCGGGCCGGTTGTCCAGCGTGTTCAGCTCGGCGGCGCGCGCCTGCTGGATCCGGCCGGCGAGCGCCTTCAGCTCCGGGCTTCCCCCGGCGGTCTGCTCGCCTCGGCACAGCACCACTGTCTGCGCGAGGTGCGCCCGGATCAGGGCAGCCGCCCGCGACGACACCTCCGCGTCGGACGCGGCACGGAGCTCGGCGAGGCGGGCATCGGTGACCATGCCGGGCATCTGATGCCCCTCGTGGATGTTCAACTCCGGCACGTTGCCCGCGGCCAACAGCCCACGCAGGTCCCGCAACTCCGCCTGATGGGCCTTCCGGACCTCGCCGAGGAGAGCCCGCAGCGACGGATCCGCCGGGCGGGCGTCGAGCTGGTCGATCAGCGCGAGCGCGCCCTCGTTCATCGGGATCAGCAGTTGGATGAAGGCGTCGTCGGTGCCGTTGAAGACCACCGGCGCGGTCGGCACCGCAGCGGCCGGCGACGCTGTCACCGACGACGCTGCCGGCTCCTGGTTGGTGCGGCCCCAACCCTGGGTGACCCCGACGGCCAATGCCGTGGCGACCACTGTCGCGACAACGCCGACCAGCCGCCCGGCCCGTACGCGAGGCCCTCGGCGCTCCACCATGATCTGCTCGTCCATTCGTTCGCCAGTGCTCAGCGGGCGGCTTGGAACGCGCGGCCGACCACTGTCGCCTCGGTCCCGTCGCTGAACAATCCGGACCGGTCCTTGTCAGTGGCGGGTAGCCCGAACCAGGCGTAGCGCTGGAGGTAGGGGAGTTGGCCGAGCATGGCGGTGGCGGCCGTGAGGAAGGCCGCCTGCTGCTGCTGACTGGGAAACTGCGAACCGCCGCCGGCGAAGCGGATCAGCGCGAACTCGGTCAGCCAGATCGGCTTTCGGTACCGCTGGTAGACGGCCTGGAGGTACTGCCGGAGTTGGGCCACCGCGGTGGCGGTCGTGAAGTCGGCGCCGAACCAGTGCAGCGTGATGAAGTCCACCCGGTGGCCGCGGGCCTGGGCGCCGGTCATGAACCTGTCCAGCCAACCCTGCGGGTCCGGCCCGCCCCAGGCGACCGCCGGGCTGCCCAGTTTGCTACCCGTCGCCATCAGCTGCGGCCACAGGTCCAACGCCCGCTCGACTGTCATGTTCGCCTGCTCGGGCAGGTCCGGCTCGTTGAAGGTGAGCAGGTACGGCCCGGCGGCCTTGGCCCGAGCCAGCTCCGCGGCGGTGACGTTCTCCGCGCTGCGGATCATCGGCACGAACGTCGCACCGCGCGGCGTGCTGATCCCCGGGTGCTGGGTGCCCCAGGTGTAGTACCAACTGGCCCTGGAGTTCGCCAACGCCTGGCTCGCCCCGGCGAAGTTCCACACCCCGACGCCCTTGCGGGCGGAGCTGACCGCCGGCGCCACCGGAGCTTTCGACGAGGGCCGTGCGCTCGGCGAGGGCGCGATGCTCGGGGCGGCGACGGCGGTGGGCGCGGCAGACGGCGGCGCCGCCCACGAGGGTGCGGACGGCTCATCCGGCAGGATCACCACCGCCATGGTGATGGCCAGGACGGCGGCGGCCACCCCAGCGGCGAGGGACGGTACGAGGCCACGGGGCCGGTTCACCGCGAGGTCGACGACGCTCGGGCCGCCGCCCGCATCGGTGGGCACCGCGCCCTGTGGGGTCGGCCCGGCGGCGGGTCCGGCCGTCGGGCTCGGCGGCGCGACGGCCTGCACGGCGGCGGCCGGGGCGGCAGCGCTCGGTAGGTGGGCACCGAGACCCGCCGGCAGCGGCAGCAACGGCATACCGGCGAGCAGCCGATCGATCGGCAGGAGGCTGGTGCCCAGCCGCCCACAGAACGCGCAGTCGCGGACGTGTCGAGCCAGTCGCTTGCGCCACAGCGAGCTGGGCGTGCCGTCCCACTCGGCGCTCACGGCGCCCAGGTCCGGGCAGCCGGGGCGGGCGCGGAGCGCCCGTACGACGCCGCGGGCGCTCTGGATCTGCTCCTTCATCCGATGGATCCGCACCGCGACGTGCCCGGGTGACAACCCGAGCGCGTCGGCTACCTCGTTCCGGGTGATCTCGCCGGTCTCCTCCAGCCACCACAGCGAGAGCAGTTCCTGGTCGTCCGGGTCGAGCCAGCGGGTCGCCTCGGCGACCTCGCGTCGTTGGTCGGTGAGGCCGAGCCGGAGGATTGTCATTCCCGCGAAGTCCGAGGCCGGGTCGGGCACGTTGTGGATCGCGTCGAGACCGGCATCGCGGTTGAGCGCGACACGGCGGCGCGTCTCCCAGTCACGCACCTGGCGGATGGTGATCGCCACCAGCCAGGACCGGTACGCCGCCGGGTCGTTGAGCGCGGGCAGGTAACGGATCACCCGTACCAATGTCTCCTGGACCACGTCGTCGACGTCGGCGTGCCCGCGCAGCGCACGCCCGACGATGTTGTAGACCAGCGGGAGCGAGGCCGCGACGACGTCGTCGAGAGCGCGCTGGTCGCCCTGCCGGGCCGCGACGACCAACCCGACATCGGGCAGTGCTCGACCGGCTGACGACATGGGTCTCACTCCTTGGGTGCTCATCCGCGCGGCGCCCACGCTGGGTGTGCTGACCGCCCTCAAGATCGGAGACTCGCGGCAGCGGGGGGGATTACAGAATTCCCGGGCGGCCGGTTCGCCACAAGCGAGACGGGTCCGTCGGCGGCGCATATGTGGTGGCGGCGCCGGGTATGGTGCGGGGTGTCGGTGTCGCCGGGCGTTCGCCCGTGCACAGGGCACCAGCATTCGGGCGCCAGCGTGTGCGCCGAAGCGTCACCAGGTCGCACGGCCGACGTTGCCGAGGCCCCAGACGCACCCCTTTCGTAGAGACAGGATCCCTGCATGACATCGAACGACAACGGTCGACCCGCCCTGTTCCTCGCCACCTCGCACGGTGACGTGCTGGACGGGCCGGCGGTGACCTTCGACAGCAGCGAGGAGGCCATGCGGCGACTGCGCCACCCGTTCGCTGTGAAGCCCGACCAGCCGGCTGCGACCGCCGTCGACGCCTCGGATCAGCGCGGCTGATCCCCGCCCGCCCACTCTTCAAACGCCTAGCCTCATACTTTCGGCTAGAAAATAATCGGTCTTTCGGGTAATGTCCGGGTCATCAAGTGAACGACATGACGCGGTGGCGAGGCCCGTGCTCGTGGCCTTGCGACAGCGCACCTTCGCCCGTACGTGCGCCCCGGCGGCAGCCGGTTCGGAGACTCTTCCGGTCGACTCGATCGACGGGCCTGCGGGAAGGACCACCCAGATGGCCACCATCGTCGACAACGCCACCAGCGCCACCAGCGCCGGCATCGATCCGCGGAGCAGCGAGCAGAGCCCGGACGACCTTCTCGCCGCCCTGGCGGCGACCCCGGCGGACGATCCCCGCCGTCCGGCGGTGCGGGACCGTGCCATCGAGGCGTGGCTGCCGCTCGCCCGGCACCTGGCGCGCCGCTACGGCGGACGTGGCGCACCCGACGACGACCTGGCCCAGACCGCCTTCGTCGGGCTCATCAAGGCCGTGGACAACTTCGACCACAGCCGAGGTGTCGACTTCAGCGGGTACGCCATTCCCACAATCATCGGCGAGATCAAGCGCTACTTTCGGGACCGCACCTGGGCGGTGCGCGTGCCGCGCCGCCTCCAGGAGCTGCGCCTGTCCATCAGCGCGGCGAACAGCGCCCTGACTCAGAAACTCGGCCGCTCGCCGACCGTCGCCGACATCGCGTCCTACCTCGACGTGACCGAGGAGAATGTCCTGGAGGGGCTGGAGGGCGCCCGCGCCTACCGGGCCACGTCGCTGTCCACCCCGACCGGGGCTGACGGCAGCCGCGAGCTCGGCGACACCCTGGGCGGCGACGACGTCGCGTTCGAGCTTGTCGAGATCCGCGTCGCCCTCGGCCCGGCCCTCGCCACGCTGCCGGCACGCGAGCGCCAGATCCTGAGCCTGCGCTTCCACGGCAACCTGACCCAGGCCCAGATCGCCGACCGGATCGGTGTCTCACAGATGCACGTGTCCCGGCTGATCACCCGCTCGCTGGCCGCGCTGCGACTCCAGCTCAATCCAGACATCGCAGCCTGAGCCCGATCAGAGTTGGATGACGTGGCCCACCCGTGGCGGCGTACGACCGGCGAGAACGTCGAGCCAGGCGTGTTGAAGCGCCGCCGGCCCCGCGCCCACCCGAACGTCCAGCCACCCGCTCACCACGGCGGCGAAGCGTTGCCATGCCTCGGTGAACCGCAGGTCGAGCCCGTCCCGGCCCCAGTCGTGGCTGCGCTTGCGCATCTGCACCGGCGCGAAGAACACCTCCTCGGCGGCGTCGGCGTTCGGCGTCTGGTTGGTGAGCCCGACCGCGATGTCCCGGACCAGCCGGTCGCCGAGGCGCCGACGCACTGCGGCGCGGGTCGAGGGCGCGCCGGACAGGTCGAGGTAGACCGTCGGAACCACGTCGAGGCTGTCGATGTCGTCGTACGACACGACCTCGTCGTAGCAGCCGAGCGACCGGGTGAACTCCAGGTTGCCGGGTGAGGTGAGACCGACCAGGCGCGGCCCACGCCGGTGCAACTCGAATGCGGCGGCGTACGCGGTCTTGCTCGACGCCGACGACACCAGCAGCGCCTCGGCACCGTAGAAGTCGTTGTCGACGACCTGGTCGGCCAGCATGAACGAGGTGAAGAACAGCGGCCGGAACAGGACCAGCAGATCCTCCTGGTCGCGCTGGTACGCCGGGTCGCCGGCGGTCGACCGGTAGGCGTTGTACGGCGACGGCAACTCGGCCCGGTGCGGGCTCGCCTCGCGGAACCCGGACGCGTCCACGCGGTCCGGTCGCACCACGAGGTGACCGGCGGGCGGGAGGTAGCCGTAGATCCGTTGCCCCACCTCGACCCCCGCCACCGCCGAGGCGACCACCTCGGCGAAGCCCCAGAGCGGCGGCAGGCCCCACTGCGGCCCGAGCCCCTGGGCAGCTGGCGGAAAGAACTGCCAGTAGCGCATCGAGTCACCGAGCACCGCGTAGGTCACGTTGTTGGCGGTGAGGCCGACGCGGTCCACGCGCAGCAGCGCCTCGCCGTCGGCCAGTGCGGGCGTGGAACCATCGACGAGCGTGGTCTGCCCGAGGTCGTCACGCGCCACGGCGAAGGTCCATGAGTCAGCCATGAGGTGACGCTAGACAGCCTCGCGATCGGAGACAAGTGCACTGCGAGTGCAAAATCCCACTGCGCTCGGTCAGGGTCGGAGCCTGGCGAGGTCGCGCAGGTGTGCGAGCGGCAGATGCGGCGGCCGCCACTCCACGAACAGGGCCGTGGCGTCGTCCTCGAGCTGGGCGTCCTGGTAGCCGACGACCGCGCGGACCAGGCGACGCATCGTCTCCGGGCTGGGCAACCCGTCGTTGAGAGCGCGGTTGACGAAGTCGACGAGCCGGTCCAGCCCGAACTGCTCCCCCTCCGCGCTACGGGCGTCGGTGATGCCGTCGGTGTAGGCGAGGATGCGGTCGCCGGGGTGCAAATTCTCCACGTGCACCTGCGGTCGGCGAGGTGACAGGTGACCCAGGCCGAGCGGCAACACGGTCGGCCCGGGTAGCTCCCGAACGGCCTTGCCGTCACGCAGCAACATCGCACCGGGATGACCCGCGTTGATCATGCTGAGCCGGCCGGTCTGACGGTCCAACTCGATGAGCAACCCGGTCGCGAAGAAGTTCGGGTGCTCGGAGCGCACCCACCGGTCGATGCTGATCGCCGTGTCGACCAGGTCGAGGCCACACCGACGGGCGTTGCGGTACGCGCTGACCACCAGTGAGGCCAGGGTGCTCGCCTTGATGCCGTGCCCACAGGTGTCGAAGAGCCCGACGCTGAGCACGTGGTCGTTCAACGCGTAGTCGAAAATGTCGCCACCGACGTCATAGCACGGTTCGAGGATGGCGGTGACCACCAGGTCGTCGGTGGCGAAGGTCAGCGGTGGGAGCAGGCCCCACACGATCTCGGCCGCGACCTGCATCGGCATCCGCCGCCGCATCCGCTCGACCACGTCACCGTAGTGCCGGCGGTTGACCAGGATCTGGGCGACGTTGACCGCCACCTCCCAGGCCGCACCGTCCATCGTCTCGTCGGCGGCGGCCGGCGAGACGATCTCCAGTACGCCCATCCGCTCGCACCCGAGCAGCAGTGGCACCCAGACCCGGTCCGGGTTGTCGGGCGCTCGCTGGATGTCGAGGGTGGTGAAGGCCCGGCCGGCGAGCGTCGTCTCGATCGGCAACTGGTCCCGGTCGAGACCCGCGCCGAGCAGCGGCACGAGGAGGGTCTGCGTGTAGTCGGCCAGATAGATCACGATCTCGCTGGCGCCGATGGCGGGCGCCGTACGGGCGACCAGTTGCGACACCTCGTCCGGGCCGCCCCGGGGCGCGTTGAGCTGCAACCACCGCACCACCTCGCCGATGTCGGCCATGCTCCACCTCCCCCTGTCCAGCGGTGAGGCTACCCCGCCCCGGCGCATTCTCCGCCCGCCTCGACCATCGCGCTGAGGAGCGCGGACAGCGGCACGGTGGCGAATCCCACTCGCGCGTCACTCGCCCCGTACGGCACCCACAGCTCACCGTCGTGCACGAGCGCACCGCAGGAGTAGACGACGTTCGGCACGTACCCGTCCCGGTCGTCCTCGTCGGGCGCGAGGAGCGCACCAGGCAGGTGGGCGACGACCCGCTCCGGTCTGTGCAGGTCGAGCAGGAGCGCACCGATCGCGTACCGACGCATCGGCCCGACGCCGTGGGTGAGTACGAGCCAGCCGGCGTCGGTCTCGATCGGTGATCCGCAGTTTCCGACCTGGATCAACTCCCAGCTCTCGCCCGGTGCGTGCAACGGGGTCGGGGCCTGCCAGCGGCTCTCGTCGTTCAGTGCGGTCAGGCCGATGGTCTCGCCGTCGGCACGGCAGAGTGCCAGGTGCCGGCCGCCGACGGTACGCGGGAACAGCGCGAGCCCCTTGTTGCGGGCGCCCGGTCCACGCATCGGGGTCATCTCGAACCGGCGCAGGTCGTCGCTGGCCAGCGCGCGGGTGGCGATGTTCCGGCCGTCGTAGGCGGTGTAGGTGGCCCGGTACACCGGACCGGACTCGTCGACGAAGCGGACGAACCGGGCGTCCTCCATGCCGTTGCTCTCCGCCGGGATCGCTGGCCACAGCACCCGCTGGTGCAGAACCGTGTCTGCGGCGAAGCCCGTGGCGTAGCTACCGGCGTTGGTACGACGCAGTTGTTCGACGGTCCCCAACCCGGTGCTACGGGAGAGCAGATCGGGTGGCAGGTTGCCGAGCACCCGCTCGAAGGCGGCCCCGTCGTACCACTCGGGCAACGCGTCCAGCACCGTGGCCGCGACCTCGTTGTCGCAGCCCTCCTCTGCCAGGCCGGCAACGAGCAGGTCCCGACGGTGCCGTACGCCCATCCGCTGCCCGACGGCCAACGGCCCGGCCCGGTCGGCGATCCTGAGCTGTTCCCCTGGGCCGACGATCGCGGTGGCGAATCCGATCGAGGACACGTGGCCCTCCCCGACCTGGCGCAGGCTGATGGCGACGCGAAGCTGCCCCGGGCCGAGACCACCCTGGTCCGGGTGGACCACCATCGACGGGTTGCACAGGGCAGCGGCCTCGACGGCGTACTCGTGGCTGAAGTAGGCGCCGACCAGCAGCCGGCTGTTCGGTGAGAGGTCCCGGGCCCGCGCGGCACGGTGCCGGACCAGCTCGTAGTGGTGGCGGAAGGTGCCGGCCAGGTCGCGGTGCCGGGCACCGAACCGGTCGAGGGTGTCCCGCAGCAGCCGTGCGGTCTCCTCGTCGTCGAGGTGCGCGACCCGGTCGATCAGCGCCTGCGCGCGGGTCCGAACCACAGCGGCGTCCTCACCCGGGACGAAGAGCTTGACGATGACGCGGCGGGGATCCGGGGTGAGAGTGACGTCCTGCCGGACGGCCAGACTGCCTGTCACGGCCACCGCCGGGCGTGCTGAAGCGTGGAGATGAGCGCGAGGGTCGACTCGGCGCCCTGGTTGAGGTTGGGCCCGTGCGGGGTCAACCCGTCGTAGCCACCGCCGGTCGCCGGATCCCACATCGGCGTGCCGAGGTCGTTGTCGCCGAGGAACCACCCGACCGCCTGCCGCACCCCGTTGTCCCACTCCGGGTCGCCGGTGACAGTGGCCGCCGTGGCGCAGGCATCGGCCAGGGCGGCGACCTCGATCGGCTGCTGGTCGTGGTGCAGCCGCACCGCGCCGCGCCGCCAACCCCCGGCGGGTACGACAGACAGCCGCCCATCGCGGAGCTGGACACCGCGCAGCCAGGTCAACATGCGCAGGCCGTCGGCGAGGGGTGGGCCACCCTCGCGAAGCTGACTCGCAGCGATGATCACCTCGGCGATGGCGGCATTGGCGTACGTCAGCTCCTGCCGTGGCCACGGCCACCCCGCATCGGTGGCCGGCGGGCCGATCGTGCTGGCCGCGTCCGCCAGTAGGGATGCGGCGACGACGTGGCCCGGGTGACGGCGAAGCACCTCGGCAGCGCCCAGGCCGGCGAAGGCCATCGTGTGCGGGGCCTTTGCCCGCCGGGTGGCGCCGCGACTGAAGGCGACCAGCGCCTCCTCGCGTACCCATGGGGCGGGGCTGCGGGCGACGGCAGTGCCCAGGCCCCACAGAGCTCGACCCCACCAGTCGCCGAGCCCTGGCTCGTCGACCCAGCGCCGGTCGTGCCCGAGCCGGTTGCGGAACGCGCCGCCGGCGTCCTGCGCGTGGGTCAGGAACGCCAGGTACCGCTCCGCCAGCCGGAGCAGTTCCTCGCTCGGCTCCGGCTCACGGCTGACGACCAGCAGGCCACGGGCCACGTCGTCGGTGCAGTAACCATGCTCACGCCGGACGATGGCGTGCCGTGCGTGCTCGAACAGACCTGTGTCATCGCTCAGCCGAGCCAGGTGCGCGAAGCTCGGCGCGGGTGCCGTCGCCCAGCGCCCACGCGTCGACGTCCGGGGGCGTCCGGTGGTCGCTGTCACGCCGGCACGGCGCTGACGGCGGGTGAGCGGGCGTCGAGAAGCTCTTTGGCGAGGGTGTCGTAGCGGGCCGCCACCGCAGGCCAACGCAGGTGCGCGGCCAGCGGGCGGACCCGTCCGGCCAACCGGGCGGCCAGGCCCGGTTCGATCAGGACCCGCCGGATCGCCTTGGCCAGTGCCGCCGGGTTCTGGTGGGGTACGACCAGACCGGGCCCACCGGTCAGCAGCTCGACGGCGTGCGGGAACGCCGTCGCCACGACGGGCACTCCGGCGGCCACCGCCTCGATGAGCACCCCGGAGGTGACCTGTTCGCGGGAGTCGTAGGGCAGGACGACCACGTCGGCGGAGCGGATCAACCGGCCCAGCGCTTCCTGGTCGTGGTAGATGTCCTGGTAGTCGACGGCGTGCGCGACGCCCAGCTGGGCACCGAGCTGGTGCAACCCCGCCCGGTACGTCTCACCGTGGTGCTCGATCACCTTCGGGTGGGTCCGCCCCGCCACCGTGTAGGTCGGAGTCGGTTCCAGATCCTGCAACCGCGCGAGGGCCCGCAACGACCATTCGATGCCCTTGCCCGGCCCGAGCAGCCCCCAGGTCAGCAGGTGCGGGCGGGTACGCCGGTCGGCGGGTACACCGGCAAGCTCGGCCGCGCCGTGCGGGATCACCGTCACCTTGCCCGGCGGCACGGCATACCCGACGAGCAGCCGGTCGCGGGCCGTGTCGGTCATCGTGACGACCGCCCCGGCGGTCGCCACGATCTGCTCCAACAGGGACTTCTGCCGGGCCGAGGGCTGGCTGAGCACTGTGTGTAAGACCACGATGCTCGGCACGCTGAGCCGCCGCAGCAGCGGCAGGACCTCCTCGCCGTCGGTCCCGGGGTAGATGCCGTACTCGTGCTGGACGATCGCCACGTCGTACGCGTTCAGAGCGGCCGCCGCCTCCCGCCATCCGGCCGGGTTGCGCGCCGACCAGGTGTGCACCACCCCGGGTACGGGCCGCTGGTCGTCGCCGTGATCGGTGACCCGGACGATGCCGCTGCGGGTGCCGTCGGCGGTCAACTGGGCGGCGAGGGCCGCGTTGAAGGTGGCCAGTCCGCACCGGGTCGGTGGGTGGGTGCTGAGGAATCCGTAGCTGGGCATGAACGTCGGGCCTTCCGATTGTCGGCCACCGCAGGAGTACGGGTGAGCCTCACGCGGGAACGGCGCACGCTGGTCAGCGTGTGTGACCGGCGGAACGGAGAGCGGTGCAGTTCAGTCAGTTGCGGGCGAGCTTGTCGTAGACCGCGAGATAGTCGGCGACCATCCGGTCCGCGCTGAAGCGCTTCACAGCCCGTGCCCGACACTCCACCCGATCGAGGCCGGCGGCCCGGGTGATCGCTTCGACGGCCTGGTCGACGGTGGAGACGAGGAGACCCGTCACCCCTTCGTCGACGACCTCGGCCATGGACCCTCGCTTGTAGGCGACGACCGGGGTGCCACAGACCATCGATTCCACTACCGACAGCCCGAACGGCTCGTCGAACGCGATCGGGTGCAGCAGTGCGGTGCTGTCACCCAACACCTCGGCTCGCCGCCGCGGACCCACTGACCCGAGGAAGACGACCTGATCGCCGTCGATGTGCGGGGCAACCTTTTCGGCGAAGTACCGCTCGTCCTGCACGATCCCGCAGATGGTCAGGCGCCGGCCGGCGCGGCGGGCGATTTCGATCGCGGTGTGGGTGCCCTTGTCCGGGTGGATCCGGCCGAAGGCGGCCAGCCCAGGACCGGCCTCGTTGGTGAACGGCAGGCTGGTGACATCGACGCCGTGGTAGACCGTGGCCACGTAGTCGAGCTCTGGAGCCCGGTCGGCGTCGGAGATCGACACGTACGACGAGCGGGCTCGGCCATAGGCGGGCAGGATCCCCGCGCCGGAGAAACCGTGCACTGTGGTCAGCAACGGCGCGCGACAGTGTTCCGCGAACGCCAGGGGCAACCAGTCCAGGTGACTGTGCACCAGGTCGAACTCCGCCGAGCGGGCCATCGCGTGGGAGACGTGCATCGCCTCCCACACCCGACCGTCCAGGTCCGGGTCGTCCGCGTACCCCCGTGGGCAGACTCCGTCGAGCTGGGCGGACGTGACGGAGTCCAGTGTCGCGAAGAGCGTCACGTCGATCCCGCGACTGACCAGCCCTTCGGCGAGCAAGCCGGTCACCTGCTCCCACGGGCCGTAGTGGTGTGGGGGCGTACGCCAGGCGACCGGTCCGAGCAGCGCAACCCTCAAGGGGATGACGCGTCGACGAGATCAGCTGGGTTGAGGTTCAGGGTGGCGAGCAGCCCCGAGTGCTTGGCCGGGTCCACGTGCTCCGGCAGCTCGCGCTCGACCCAGTCGGCCCGGGCCTGCTGGCCCCGGTCGCGTAGTGCGGTGACGATCCGATCCCTGGCGATCCTCATCTGGTACTCCTTAATTAAGGCGTTCGGAACAATTCGCACGGAGGGTGAACCCGAGTGCGCGGTTCGGGCAACCGACCGCCGGACACCGATGACGCGGCGCCGGTCGGTCGGGACGCGGTCTGCGATCAGCCGACACGACCGGTACGTCGCGGCGATGGAGAAGATGAGCGGTAACGCCCCTGGCGGGCTGGTGGCGACGGCGTCTGGCGGCCACCGGGGTCCCGGACGACATGTTCACCGTACGCTCTCGCGGCGGTCCGCCGCACCAGCGCCCTGGACGGGCCGG
Source organism: Micromonospora trifolii (assembly GCF_022229005.1). Taxonomy (GTDB): domain Bacteria; phylum Actinomycetota; class Actinomycetes; order Mycobacteriales; family Micromonosporaceae; genus Micromonospora; species Micromonospora trifolii. Next base: position 163,053 of record NZ_JAKKFD010000066.1, on the reverse strand, counting down.
AGGTCAGGGCTCCAGCACCACCTTGCCGGCCCGGCTGCGGTTCTCGGCGAACACCAGTGCCGCAGAGACCTCGCTGAGCGGGTAGCGGGCGGCGATCTGCGGCACGATCACTCCCTGCCGCAGCAGGTCGAGCACGATGCCGAGGTCGGTACGCAGGCGACGGCGGAACGCGGCGGGCCGGGTGAGCTGACCGGCCCAGAAGTTGTAGAAACCGGCCCGGTGGCCGTTGGGCAGCGCGTTCCAGGTGTAAAGGCGGGCCAGCAGCTTCACGAAGACCCACGCGACCGACTGCCCGGTGCCCACGGCGGCGGCGTTGCCGTAGACGACCAGCTTGCCGCCGGGGGCGAGCAGGGCGTACGAGGTGCGTACGCCCGGGCCGGCGACCGGGTCGAAGACGGCGTCGACGCCACCCGGCGACAGCTCGCGGACCCGCGCGGCCATTTCCGGGTCGCGGTAGTCGAGCGGTTCGACGCCGAGTTCGCGCAGGCCGGCGTGGTGCCGTTCGGCGGCGGTGCCGATGACTCGCAGGCCGAGGTGTCGGCCGAGTTGGACGAGAACGCTCCCGACGCCACCGTTCGCGCCGTGCACGAGGATGGTCTGCCCGGCCGTCAGGTCGGCGTCGCGCAGCATCTGCCAGGCGGTCACCCCGTTGACGACGACGGTCTCGGCCGCGGCGGGGTCCAGACCTGCGGGTACGGGGGCCAGGGCGTCGATGTCGACAAGCGCGTGGGTGGCCCAGGCACCGGTCTTGGTGACCGCCGCCACCCGGGTGCCGACCAGTGCGTCGTCGCCGCCGGGGCCGACCGCCCGGACGGTGCCGACGAGGTCGTAGCCGGGCACGAACGGGAACTTCGGCTGGCCGGGGTAGAGCGCGTGGCGCATCTGCTGCTCGGCGAACGAGATGCCGGTGGCCTCGACCTGGACGAGCGCCTGCCCCCGGGCGGGGACGGGCATCGGGCGCCGGTGCAGCAGGAGGCCGTCGGGCTCCACCACACCGGGAAGTACCACTTCGGTGATCGTCATGTCGGTGGTCATCGGGCTTCTCCCTTGTTTGTAAGTGTGCACTCACACACTTAGTGGTCTGAAAAAGTGGGCCGCCGAAGCGGCCCGGCATCGGGCTCGGTCAGGGGTGGCGAATGCCTGCGGTCAGGGCACGGGCCCAGGGCTCCGGGACCTGCTCCAGGCCCGCGGTGACGATCAGGTGGCACAGCTGGCCGTACGCGAAGAACTGCTGCACCTGCGCGTCGCTGGCGCCGGCCCGGCTCTGCACGAAGGTCGCGACCCGGCGGTAGCCGGCCCGCACCGCCTCGGCGACTTCCGGGATGTCCGTGACGGCCTGCGCCTGCACCTGGAAGAGCAGCAGGTCGCGATCGGCGATCAGCTCCGCGTAGGCACCGCCCATGGCGTCGAGGATCTCCTGCGGGCTGTCACCCCCGGCGCGCTCCGCACCCGCCTCGATCGCGTCGGCGATCCGGTCGAAACATGCCCCGGCCGCCGCCACGAACAAGCCGAGCTTCCCGGAGAAGAGCCGGAAGACGTACGCCTCGGAGATGCCGGCGGCGGCGGCGACGGCGGTGACCGGTGTGGCGTGGAAGCCGGCGCGCGCGAACACCGACACTGCGGTGTTCAGGACGGTGACCCGGCGGGCCTCGGCGGTGGATCGCATGTATGTAAGTGTGCACTCACAAACAAGTGTCGTCAAGTCCGTCGCGCTGCGGCGTCCTCGTCCGCCCGGAGGGGCTCACTCCAGCGGATAGAGGCGGGCCGGGTCGCCGGGTCGGAGGCTGTCCGGCACGTCGTCCGCACTGCTGGCGGCGATCGAACCGAGCAGCGCCAACGAGCGGGCGGACTCCGTACCGGGCTCAGCGTGGTAGATCACCAGCAGCTGCCCGTCGGCGCCCGCCACCGCGAGCTTGTCGCAGTACAGGTCGAGGTCGCCCACCTCGGGGTGGTGCAGCCGGCTGACGATGCCCTCCCGTCGACGGACCTCGTGACGCGCCCACAACTGCCGAAAGCAGTCGCTCTTGAGCGACAACTCCCCCACCAGCGCCGTCAACCGTGGGTCGTCGGTGGCCCCGCCCGAGTCGGCACGCATCTGCCCCACCACGCTCTGCATCGCCTGTCGCCAGTCGCGGAACAGCTCCCGCTCGGCCTGGTCCAGGAACACCGCGCGGAGTCGGTTGGCGCCCGGGGCGAGATTCGGCGACAGCGCCCTCGCCATCGGGTTCGAGGCCAGGATGTCGAGGTAGCGATTCTGCACGAAGGCCGGCATGGAGAGCTGCCGCAGCAGGTGCAGGATGCTGGCCGGGACCCGCTCGGCGGCCGGCCGGGCCGCCCTGCGCGACCGCGCGCGGCTCAACCCGATCATGTACGCGGTCGCCTCCGGATCCAGCCGCAGCACCCCGGCGAGGGCATCGAGGACCTGCACGGAGGGGTGCCGCTCGCGACCCTGCTCCAGACGGAGGTAGTAGTCGGCGCTGATGCCGGCCAGCATCGCCACCTCCTCACGCCGCAGCCCCGGCACCCGGCGCAGGCCCACGCCCGGGCCGAGCCCGACGTCTTCGGGCCGGGTCTGCTCCCGGCGGGCGCGCAGGAAGTCGCCGAGCGGGTTCGTTGCGTCCATGCCACCGACGGTAGATCGCCGGACGGCCCGGTGACTGGCTGTGTCACTACCAGGAACAGCTCGCCCTGCCGCCCGGCCGACTGCCGGCGGACAGTCGACGCGTACCTACTGCGATCACGGATAGAGGATGAGATGAGCGAGAACCTTCCCGGCGGTGCCCTCACCCCCGCTGACGGCCTCACCCTGAGCCGGATGGGCTACGGGGCGATGCAGTTGGCCGGCCCGGGTGTCTTCGGCCCGCCCCGCGACCGCGAGCAGGCGCTCGCCGTGCTCCGCGAGGCCGTCGACCTGGGCGTCCGACACATCGACACCAGCGACTTCTACGGGCCCGTCGTGGTCAACGAGCTGATCCGCGAGGCGCTCCACCCGTACCCCCAGGGTTTGCACCTGGTCACCAAGGTCGGCGCGCGCCGCGGCGCCGACCGCTCCTGGATCCCGGCTCTGGAGCCGGACGACCTCAAGGCCCAGGTACGGGAGAACCTGGAACACCTCGGCCTGGACGTGCTCGACGTGGTCAACCTGCGGGTAGGCGTGGCGGAGGGCACCGGCGACGCGCCGCTCGGTGCGCAGTTCACCGCCCTGGCGGAGCTGCGGCAGGAGGGCCTGATCCGGCACCTCGGGCTCAGCAACGTCACGCTCGACCAACTCACCGAGGCCCAGGCCATCGCGCCGGTGGTCACCGTGCAGAACCTCTACAACCTCGCCAACCGGCAGGACGACGCCCTGGTCGACCGGTGCGCGGCGGAGAACATCGCGTTCGCGGCGTTCTTCCCGCTCGGCGGGTTCACGCCGTTGCAGTCCGACACGCTCGACGGCGTTGCCACCCGGCTGGGTGCCTCACCGCAGCAGGTCGCCCTCGCCTGGCTGCTCCAGCGATCCCCCACCACAGTGCTGATCCCCGGCACCTCCAGCCTGGCGCACCTCAGGGAGAACATGGCGGCGGCCGACCTGAAACTGCCGACCGACGCCATCGAGGAGTTGGACGCTCTTACTCCCTAGTGCTGGTGCGGCCGGTTGCGGATCAGAGTGAGCGCCAGCACGGCGGTGACCAGGAAGACAATGCCGTTGATCCGCAACCCGGCCTGGACACCGGAGGTCAGTGCCTCGGCGATCGCCGCCCGGACCGGGTCGGGCAGCGGTTGGCCGCCGTTGGCACCGGAGGCCACCGCCGCCTGCACTGCGGTACGGGTGGGTTCGCCGACCTGGTGCGCGGCGAGCCGGGCCGGCAGGTCGGACACCATCGTGGTGGTGAGAAGCGTGCCGAGCACCGACGAGCCGAGCACCGAGCCGACCTGGCGGGCGGCGTTGACCGCGCCGGAAGCCATTCCGGCCTGGGCGGGCGCGACGCTGGCCAACGCCGCCGCCGTCGCCGGGGCCACCACCAGACCACTGGCCGCGCCGAACAACGCGAACAACGCCCAGCGGTCACCGAACGACGTGGTCGGCCCCTGGTTCGCCAGCGCGAAGCTGGCCACCGCACCGAGGACCAGACCGAGGGTCAACGGCGCCTTGAATCCGGTACGACGAATCGCGCGCCCGGCACCGAAGGCGACCAGCACGTACGCGCCGAAGAGCACCAGCATCCGCCAGCCGGTGTCCAGCGGGCTGAGCGCCTGGGCACGTTCGTGGAAGAGGACCAGCAGGATCGCCACACCGGTGAAACCGAACAGCGACACGGCGCCGACGACCATGACAGCGCTGAACGACGCGGACCGGAACAGCCGCACGTCGAGCATTGGCGCGCTGGTCCGCAGCTCGACCAGCACGAACGCGACAAGCGCGACGACAGCGACGACCCAGGCCGTCGACACCACCGGGCTGGTGTAGCCGACCTTCCCGCCCTGGATCAGCGCGTAGACGGCGGCCGCGATGGCGACGGTGCCCAGCAGCAGGCCGGGCACGTCGAGTCGGGCTGCGCTCGGCCGGGACTCGGCCACCCCGACGACGGCGACGACGAGGGTGATCAGACCCAGCGCGATCGTCGACAGGTAGACGCTGTGCCACTGGTGGTGCCGCAGCAGGGTGCCGGCGATGAGCGGGCCGATCGCGAGCCCGATGCCGGACGCCGCCGACCATGCGGTGATGACTTCGGTCCGTCGGTGCGGGTCGGTGAAGGTCGCGCCGAGGATCGCCAGGCTGTTTGGCAGGATCAGAGCCCCACCGAGGCCGGCGAGCAACTGCCCGACGATCACCCACGCGACGGTCGGAGCGCCAGCCACGACGGCTGCGCCAATGATCATCGCGACGACCCCGGCGCCGAACATGCGCTTACGCCCGTAGCGGCTGCCCAGGGTGGCCGCGGACAGCACGACGCTCGCGACCATCAGGGTGTAGGCGCTGGGGATCCAGACCACTGTGGTCGGGTCGACCCGCAGATCCCGCTGGATCGTGGTCAGCGCGGAGACCGTCGCGGTGATCTGCAGGAACGTGATCATCGCGCCCAGGCACATGGCGATCAGGGTCACCGTGCGGGAGCCGCGCAAGGATGAACGGGCGGTGGCGGCCGGCCCGGGTGCCGCCGCTCCTGGTGGGGTCTTCCCGGGTGGGGTCGCTCCGGGCGGGATCGGGGCCGTAGGGCTGGTGGTCACTGAAGATCCTTCAGGCTGGTGATCTGACTTGCGTATGCTGAAGTCAGCGCGACCCAGTGAAGCACCTGGCTAGCCTTCATGCAAGTCAGGTAGGCTGGACGGCATGGAGGACCTACGAGACGATCGTGATTCCTGGACGAGCGAAAACTGCTCGGTGGCCCGGGCGATGGACATCGTGGGCAGCAGGTCAACGGTCCTGATCATGCGCGAAGCCCTGCTCGGCACGCGCCGCTTCGACGACTTCGTCCGCCGGGTCGGCGTCGGCGAACCCGCCATGGCCGCCCGCCTCAAGGAGATGGTCGCCGCCGAACTGCTCGAACGAATCCCCTACCGGGAGCCTGGGCAGCGCACTCGCCACGAGTACCAACTCACCCGCAAGGGCCGCGAACTCCTGCCCGTCATCACCGCACTGCGCAACTGGGGCGACACCTGGACCGCCGCCGACACCGGCCCGTCCATCGTCGCCACCCACCACGACTGCGGCGAGCCGATCCGCGCCGTGCTCCGCTGCGCCGCCGGTCACGAGATCGCGGACGGCGACATCGACATCATCGCCGGCCCGGGCCTCGTCCGGCGCGACTGACGCTTCGGCCCACGGCCACACTCCAAAGCGACACTGCCGGCAGGCTCCCAAGCCGCAGCCCCCACCCCGCCCCGCCGGCTACGCGCTGGCTACCGGCTTCACGTTGCCTGCCGCGAGGAAATCGATCATGGTGACTGAAAGTGTCGTACACCTGTTCTAGTGTCGGGTCATGGTCGAGGAGTTGGCGCAGGCAGACGACGCGGTCGCCGCCTGCGTCGACGCCCCCGCATGGCCGCTCCCGGAACATGACCTGATCGCCGCGCTCGACGCCGCGCACCGCCTTCAGCACCGCCTCGCCGCCGTCACCCTCACCCTCATCCGCGAGATCGACGGCCGCGGCACCGCCCGCGCCCAGGGCGCCTCCAACACCGCCGTGTGGCTGCGCGAACGACTACGACTCACCGTCCCCGCCGCCCGCCGCCTGATCGACCTCGCCACCGCCCTCGACACCGGCAACCCCGGCATCCGACAAGCCCTAGCCGACGGGCACCTCACCCTCGACCAGGCCCGAGTCATCACCGACACCGTCGACACCGTCCAGGCCACCGCCGGCACGCAGGCCGCCGACAAGGCCGTCAGCCTGCTCACCGGCTGGGCCGCCCAGTTCGACCCCACCCACCTGCGCAAACTCGGCACCCGCATCCTCGACCACGTCGCCCCCGACATCGCCGACGCCGCCGCCCACGCCGCCCTGCACGCACAAGCACGCCGCGCCGCCCGCGACCAGCACCTCACCCTGTCCGAACAGACCGACGGCCGACTGCGACTCACCGGCACCCTCGACGCCGAAACCGCCGGCCTGTTCCGCGCCGCCATCGACCCACTGACCGCGCCCTCCGGCCCCGACGACACCCGCTCCCCCGGACAACGCCGCCACGACGCCCTCGCCGATGTCTGCCGACTCGCCCTCCGCACCAGTGAGCTACCCGACAGCGGCGGCGACCCGGCGCAGATCGTCGTCACCACCAGCTACGACGGACTGACCCGGCAACTCGGTGCCGGCACGCTCGACACCGGCCTCAGCCTCGCCCCGGACACCGTGCGCCGGCTCGCCTGCGACGCCACCATCCTGCCCGCCGTCCTCGGCGCCACCGGCCAAGTCCTCGACGTCGGCCGACAACGCCGCCTCATCACCGGGCCACTACGCCGCGCCCTCATACTCCGCGACCGCGGCTGCGCGTTCCCCGGCTGCGACCGACCACCGCGCTGGTGCCACGCCCACCACATCCGGCACTGGGCCGACGGCGGCGACACCAGCCTCGACAACGCCGTCCTGCTCTGCGGCCACCACCACCGCCACCTACACCACAGCGACTGGACAGTGCACCTGGCCGGCGACGGCCACCCCGAATTCGTCCCACCAGCCTGGCTCGACCCCGAACAACTCCCCCGCCGCAACCACTACCACCGACGAACGTAAGAGCAGACGGCCGAGGCCCAAGCACCCCTTCAAGCCGGGCAACCACATCCGCGCATGGTCCCGGGTGGCCCACGTCTGGCGGGGACGCTCCGCTGCCTGCTTCAGCGTGTCGCCAGCCGCCAGGCGTGGACCAGCGCTGGCACGTCGGGGTACCGGGCGGTCGGCGCCTGTCTCGTTGCTCGTTCCACGACCCGGCGCTGCTCGCTGGTGCCCCGCCAGGCCGTTGGTGAACTCTGCCGACCATCCCGAGGGCCGCGCCGGTCCTCCGGCGCATCGAGCAGGTGGTGCAGGGTACGGCCGAGAGCGTGCACTGTGGTCCGTTCGTCGATGACCGAGCCGCGGGTGAACTCCTCCGGCGCCATGTAGCGACGTGAACCTGGCAGCCGATCCGCCGCAAGCACGAACGGACCCGGACGGTACTCGTCGAGGTCGATCAGCCGCATCCGGCTGCCGGCGAAGTCGTACAGGAAGCAGCCGTCGTAGAGGTCGACCGCGACGAGGCCGGCGGCGCTGACGGTGAGGTGGGCGTCGAGGATCGCGTCGAGCGCCACCTCGACCTGCGGGACCGGCAACTGCTGGAACCGGGTCAGCCCGCTGCGGTCCGCACCGTGCACCGTGGCGTGATTCAGGACGCTGCCGTCGCACCAGTGGTAGACGAGCGTAGGACCAGCCGCGCCGTGGATCGTCCGGATGGGACGGACGATGGCCGGGTGGCGGACGGTGGCGTGCACCGCGCAGGCCCGGTCGAGGGACGCCCGGCCCTCGACAGTGGTTGCCTTCTTGACGAGCCAGCGGCGACCCGCCTCCTCGACCCCGTAGGACAGGCATCCGGAGTCCTGGGCGTCGAAGACCACGAAGGCCGACTCGACCGACGGCACAGGTAACCCACCGAATGGCACGGATCCCCCATGTCGGCGCTGCCAAATGACGCGCAAAGTACCCGTTGTGTTACGAGCTTGTTTCCAAGATGACAGCCAGGTTACGGGTGCTTCTCGATGATCGATACCGATCCTAGGTTTCGGCCACCGTCATCAGTCGTGGCGGCCGGCACCGAACGTGGAGGCAACGACGTGCCACAACCGAACGCACATCGGACCGGACGAGCCAGGTACGGGGTCAGCATGCTGGCCGCCGTGGCGCTGACCGCGGCCGGCCTGACCAGCCTGCCCGCCAATGCCAGCGCCGCGCCGGCGAGCAGTGGGCCGACCGCCCGCTACCTCGTCCAACTCGCCGAGGAGCCGCTGGCCACCTACACCGGCGGGGTTCCCGGGATCGCGGCGACCAAGCCGGTCGACGGGGCCAAGCTGAACCGCACGTCCGGCAGCGCCAACGCGTACCGGGATCACCTGCGCCGGCAGCGTAAGACGGTGCTGGACCACGTCGGTGTGCCGGCCGAGCGCACCCGCGTCACCATGGAGACCGCGTTCAACGGCTTCGCCGCCGACCTGACCGGGCCGCAGGCCGCCCGGCTGCGCGCCACCAGCGGCGTCCGCGCTGTGTACGAGAGCCAGAAGGTGCACGCCGCCACCTCGCACACCCCCGACTACCTGGGCCTGACCGGCAAGGGCGGGGTGTGGAAGAAGGAGTTCGGTGGAGACTCCCACGCCGGTGAGGGCGTGATCATCGGGATCATCGACAGCGGTTACTGGCCGGAGAGCGCGAGCTTCGCGCCGCTGCCCAGCCCGCGCCCCGACCAGGCCGTCATCGACGGCAAGTGGAAGGGCACCTGCGACGTCGGCGTCGAGGCGCCGGTCACCTGCAACAACAAGGTGATCGGGGCGCGCTGGTACAACGACAGCGGCATCGCCGACGCGTTCCCGGACGACTACTCCTCGCCGCGCGACCGCAACGGCCACGGCACCCACACCGCCAGCACCGCGGCCGGTATCCACGGCGTGCGGGCCACGTCGGGCACCCAGGACCTGGGCATGATCTCCGGCATGGCGCCGGCCGCGCGGTTGGCGATCTACAAGGCTTTGTACGACAACGGTGCGGGCGGAGCTACCGGCACCGACATCGACATCGTGCACGCCATCGACGACGCGGTCGCGGACGGCGTCGACGTCATCAACTACTCGATCGGTGACGACACCGAGCGGTTCGGGGCTGTCGACGCGACGTTCTTCAACGCGGCCGCCGCCGGGGTGTTCGTCGCCGCCGCCGCCGGCAACTCCGGCCCGTTCGCCAACACCGTCGACAACTCGACGCCCTGGCTGACCACCGTGGCCGCGAGCACTACCGATCGGCAGAACACCCGGAAGCTCACCCTCGGCAACGGCACCACCATCGCCGGTGTGGGCATGGGTGAGACCGGCGTCGGGCCGGCCCGACTGGTCTTCGCCAAGGACAGCGCGACCGACCCCGACGGCGCCTACGGTGCCGGCCTCTGCGCCGACGACACGTTGGATCCGGCCAAGGTCAAGGGCGCGATCGTTCTCTGCCTGCGGGGCGAGATCCCGCGTACCGACAAGAGCATCGAGGTGGCGCGGGCCGGCGGCGTCGGCATGGTGCTGTACAACGACGAGCTGAACTCCCTGAACGCCGACGTGCAGGCCGTGCCGACAGTGCACATCAACGAGGTCGACCTGGCCGTGGTCACCGCGTACGTCGCCAAGGGCAACGCCACGGCGACCATCTCGCCGAGCAAGCTGGAGATTGTCGAGGCGCCAGCGGTCGCCGCGTTCTCCTCGGCGGGCCCGTCGAACCTGAACGCGGGTGAGCTGCTCAAGCCGGACATCAGCGCGCCCGGTCAGGACATCGTCGCCGCGTTCTCCCCGTCCATCGGTGGCAACGACTTCGCGCTGGAGTCGGGCACCTCGATGGCGGCGCCGCACATCGCCGGTATCGCCGCCCTCCTGCTGGCCAAGCACCCCGGCTGGTCGCCGGCGGCGGTCCGCTCGGCGCTGATGACCAGCGCGGTCGACAAGACCGACAAGGGCAACCCCATCAAGATCGGCACGTACGACGCGACTCCGCTGAACTACGGTGCCGGCCAGGTCGAGCCGGGCAGCGCCTTCGACCCGGGTCTGGTCTACGACTCGAACCAGCAGGACTGGATCCAGTACCTGTGCGGGGTGTCCGCCGACCGGGGCGGCGACTACGGGCTCGGTGACCTGGACGGCTGCGACGCAGCCGGGGCGATCGACACGGCGCAGCTCAACTACCCGTCCATCTCGCTGGGCCGGATGGTGGGCAAGCAGACAGTGACCCGTACGGTCACCAACGTCAGCGACAAGACCAGCACCTACTCCTCGTCGGTGCAGGCCCCGCCGGGCTACAAGGTCACTGTCACCCCGAAGAAGCTGCAGATCCGGCCGGGCAAGAGCGCCCGCTTCACAGTCGAGGTCACCAACACGGGCGGCGCGTTCGACATCTGGGCCGACGGTTCGCTGACCTGGCGCGACCAGTTCAAGCACGCGGTACGCAGCCCACTGGTCGTGCACAACTCCGGGCTGGTCGCCCCCGACGCCATCACCGGCAGGGGCACCTTCGGCAGCGTCCGGATCGCCGCCGAGATCGGCTACCAGGGTCAGCTGATCTCCCAGCTCTCCGGCCTGACCTCGGGCACCAGCAACGTGGTCACCCTCCAGGGCGACGGACCGAGCTGGGACTGGAGTACGTCGAACAACCTGCCGGTGCCGCTGCCCGCGTCCATCAGCAGGACCACCCTGCACGTGCCGGCCGGGACCCGCAGCCCACTCGTCCAGGTGACGTCGCAGCGGCCCACCTGCTCCCACATCGACTGGGACGACGAGGAGGGGGTGATGGAGTGCACCGAGTTCAGCCTCAACGTCTATGACATGTCCGGGAAGTTCGTCACCGCCACGGCCAGCGGCCGGGACGGCGCCAAGGTGACCCTGCCGGACGGCGCCGGGGACTACATAGTGGTCGTCGAGCAGGAGTTCACCGAGAACATCACTGACGGCGCGAACGCGTACACCGTGACCAGTTATCTGCCGGGCGCGCCGGGCACCTCCACCGGCCGGTTCACCATCGACCCGAAGCAGCGCAGTGTGCGGCCGGGCGCGACGGCGAACCTGACGCTGCGCTGGTTCGGTCTCGCTCCGGGTCAGCGCTACCTCGGGGTGCTGGAGTTCCGCAACGGTGACGGCTCGCTGAAGACCGTGCCGGTCACCGTCCAGTCCTGAGCGTTCCGACGGGCCGGCGGGACGGCGTGTGACCCAGGTCACCGCTGGTCCGCCGGCCCACCGTCCCGCCGGGCAGAGGTGATCTGCTCGGCCCACGGTGATCGACAGCGGCGAGGACAAGACACGGGGCGGCGGGAGCCCGACTCCCGTCCGCCCCGAACGTCTGCGCGGGCCCGTCGAGTTCGTCGGCCGCGCGGCGGAGCTGGCGCAGCTACGCCGGCTCGCCGCAAACCCGCCCTGCCTGATCCTGCTGGAGGGCGAGCCGGGAATCGGCAAGAGTCGACTTGTCGCCGAACTGCTCGCCGAACTCCCCGGGCGGCACCTCATCGGCGAGTGTGACGACGTGCCGGAGCCCTTCCCGCTCGGCGTGCTGCTGGACGCGATCCGGGGCGGCGCCGCCCAACTCGGTCCGCTCAGCCCGGTGGCCGGCGCACTCGCGCCGCTCCTGCCGGAACTGGCCGACGTACTGCCGGACGCGCCGCCCCCGTTGGTCGACCCGGCGGCCGAGCGACATCGCCTGCTCCGCGCCGTCGCGGCGGTGCTCGCCGCGCTGAGCCCGGCCACGCTGTTGCTGGAGGATCTGCACTGGGCGGACCCGGCGACCTGCGAACTCCTCGCCTACCTGAGCACGCACCCGGTGGAAGGGCTGGCCGTGGTGCTGACCGCGCGTACGGCGACGCCGGGGGGCAGTACGCCGATCCACGACGCCCTGGCGCGAACTCCCCCGTGGAGCGTCACGCGCGTTGCGCTCAGCCCGCTGGACGCCGACGACGTACGCCGCCTGGCGGCCCGCACCCTGCGGCTCGATGATCCGCCGCAGCAGCTGACCGCCACCCTGCTCGACCGCACCGCCGGCATCCCGTTCGTGGTCGAGGAGGTGCTGCGGACACTCGCCGAGCGGGGCGGCGACCCGTTGGCGGACGACAGTGTCCCGTTCGTCCTCCGGGACGTGCTGCTCTGGCGGCTGCGCCCACTCGACGAGGCCACCCGGGAGGTGCTCGGCGCGGCGGCCGTACTGGGGATGGCGCCCGATCAGCGCATTCTCGCCTCGGTGCTCGGCCTGGACCGGGTGGCGATCGGCGCGGCGTTGACCGCCGCGCACCGGGCGGGTCTGCTGCACGACGCCGGGGACGGCCTGCGGTTCCGCCACGACCTGGCCCGCCAGGTGGTGTACGACCTGGTGTCCCGGGAGAGCCGGGAGTGGCTGCACCTGCGGGTGGCGCGAGTGTTGGAGCAGGAACTGCCGAGGCCGGTGGCCCAGTTGGCGCACCACTACCGTCGGGCCGGCAGCGGGGCCGACTTCGTCCGCAACGCGGAGGCGGCCGCCGACCTGGCCACCGAACGCGGCGACGACGCGACCGCCGCCAGTTTCCTGCTCCAGACGATGGACATCGCCGAGCTGCCCCGACCGGTACGGGTTCGGCTCGCCGCGAAGCTGGGCCGGTCGGCCATCGACGGGCTCAGCCAGGCCGACGCGATCCCGGTGCTGGAACGGCTGCTCGCCGACCGACGGCTGCCGCCGGGAGCCCGGGGTGAGCTGGGTCTGGTGCTCGGGCGGATGCTGCGCCAGCAGGGCGAGGCGCTGCGCGGGTACACCGAGATCGAGCGTGCCGTGCCGTACCTGCGTGCGCCGCGCCGCAAGGCCCAGGCGCTCGCGGTGCTGGCCGCCCCCGACACCGTCGTCGGCCGGCACGTCGACGACCACCTGGCCCGCTGCGCGCAGGCGGAGACCGCCGCGGCGGCCAGCGGGGATCCGGCGGCGCACCTCGCGGTCCGCATCGCCCGAGCCTCGCTGCTGCTGGAGTTGGGCGACCCGGCGGCCTGGGCGATCATCTCCGAGCTGCGCGCGTCCGTCGAGCTGGCCGACCGGCCCCGCGAGCATGCGCGAGCCTGCCTGAACTGGGCGCAGGGCGCGCTGCACGCCGGCCACCCGGAGCAGGCCGAAGCGCTGCTGGCGGCCGGTCGGGCGCTGGTCGACCAGACGGGGTACGAGCGGCTGGCGTCCCTCGTGGAGGCGACCGAACTGTCACTGGATCGGGCCGCCGGCCGACTGGACGGGCTCGCCGAACGGCTCAGCCGGTTGGTCGCCAGCGCCGAGCGGATGCCGGTCACCCTGCTGGACGCGCGGGCGGAACTGGCGACAGTGCTGGCGCTCACGGTCACCGCCGAACGAGCTGGCAGGGCATACGGCAGCCGCGTCAGCCGCACCGAGGGATGCGCCGGGTTTGGCGGCGGCAACAGAGGCCGCGACGAGGTGGAGTCGGCCGAGCGGGCGCTGCGCGAGGTGGTCGCCGACGCCCGGCGGGTGGGCGCGATCTGGCCGCTGGTGCAGGCACTCTCGGCGCTGGCCCGACTGACGGTGGCCGGGCGACCGGACGAGGCGGTCCGACACGCGGCGGAGGCGCTGTCTGTGGTACGCGGAAAGGGCATCCTGGCGTGGGCCGCCGACGCGGTGCTGGTGCTGGCCGAGGCCGCAGCCGCGCAAGGTGAACCGGCGCGGGCCGCGGCGGCCGTCGCCGAACTGGAAGCCGGGATCGCCGGCCGTGACACGCCCCTCGCCCGGGCCGCCCTGCGCCAATGTCGCGACCTCGTCCCGGCCTGAACCGGCCAGACGCTGACCTCGACCTTTCGGTCGCGGGCCCACCAGCCCTCCCGGCGGCGGGGCAGGGAAGCCGAGGTGGCGGGCCGTCAGTTCGACGGCCCGCCACCGTCTATCAGAGGGTGATCTGGTGCACCCGGTTGTCGACGCCGCGTACCGCCAGCCAGGCGCTGCCGTTGGCACCGGCGGCGGCGCCGGGCGCACCACGGAACGCGTCGGTGGCGAACTCACCGCGTCGGAACCAGCCGCCCCAGGCGCCGTCGGCCAGGTTGCGCTGCCAGAGCCGGTTGTCGGCGGCCAGCGCGAACAGGTAGACCCGGCCGGAGGTGGCGAGCAGTGTCGGGCTGCCGCTGGTGGTGCCGCCCAGGTTGGTCCAGGCCGACCAGGTCGTGCCGGTCCGGCTGCTCCACCACACCTCGTCGGTACGGCTGCGGACCGCCACGTGCAGCACGCCGGCGTCGTCGACGACAGCGCTCGGCCGGCCGTAGAACGGCCGGTTCTCGGGAGCCCCGACGCTGGTCCAGCCGGCGCTCGGCGTACGCGACCAGAGCTTGCCGTCGGCGCCGCGGGCGACGAGGGTCCACTGCGTCGGGTTGGTCCAGGCAACAGTGGGCGCGTCGGTCAGCGTGCCACCGAGGCTGCGCCACGGTCCCCAGCTGCCGGCAACGTAACTGCGCTGCCAGGCAGCGTTGTCGGTGCCGCGGACGAAGACGTCGAGCCGCCCGTCGGCGGAGCCGTACGCCGCCGGCTGGCCGAGGATCCGGCCGCCGACCGGGCCGCCGAGGGAGGTCCAGTGCGTGCCCCACGTCGTACCGGTGCGGGTGTTGACCGCCAGCGCACCGGAAGCGTCGCGGACGAAGGCGGTGGCGTGGGTGTCGTCCACCCGGACCAGCGCCGGGCTGGCGCTGGCGGTGCCACCGAGGTCGGCGCCGGCGACCTGGTCGGTGCCGGTCAGGCCGAGCATGGCCACCCCGTGCGCCGGCACCTCGACGGTGTACGAGCCGGTGAACGGCTGCGCCCCCGGGGTGTTCGGCTGAGCATCCA
This sequence comes from Micromonospora trifolii, assembly GCF_022229005.1. GTDB lineage: Bacteria > Actinomycetota > Actinomycetes > Mycobacteriales > Micromonosporaceae > Micromonospora > Micromonospora trifolii. The sequence continues at coordinate 148,048 of NZ_JAKKFD010000066.1, read as the reverse complement.
CAGTGGTGCGGGACCACAGGTCACGGACCTTGACCGACCCGCCGAGGGCGACGTCGGCGAAGTTCACAGTGATCTGCTGGGCGCTGTCGTGCCGGTTGAGCAGCGCGACGGCCCGCTTGCCGGAGCCGGCGAGGACCTTGCTCCACACCTGCGCGTCGGTGCCGGTGTCGGCGACCTTGACGCCCTGTCGGACCAGCGGATCCTGGTCCACAGCGATGATCTCCGGGTTGGTCAGCGCGGAGATCATCTCCTTCGGCAGGCCACGCGGGTCGGAGCCGATCACCAGCGGCGCGGCCATGATGGCCCACATGCCGAGCTGCGTCTTGGACTCGTCCAGGCTCAGCTCGTACCCGCCGTCGGGCAGCGGGCGCATCGGCAGCAGGTAGTCCGGGTCGTTGTAGTGCCCCGGCCCGGTGGCCGCCGGGTGGTACGCGTTGACGTCCATGTTGCGCAGCACCCACGGGTACGCCCACTGCGGGCTCGGGTCGGTGAGCCCCACGTCCGTGTAGGTCCGCCAGGAGTCGGCGATGGTGGGTGCGTACGTGTAGCTCCAGGTGGAGAGCTGCTCCGGGGTGTACGGGCCGCCGCCCCAGTCCGAGCTGACCGGGTTGCAGATGTTGAGCAGCATCGGTCGGGGTGACTGGCGTACCGCCTCGGCCAACTCCCGGAAGGTGGTCTCCGGGTCGAGGCCGGCGGCCCGGCCGCAGAGCCAGTCGGCCTTCAGCGCGTCGAAGCCCCAGCCGGCGAACTGGGCGATGTCCGCCCGGTAGTGGCCGTTGCTGCCGAGCCCACACTGCCCGGGCAGGTACGGGCCGGCGTCGGTGTAGATGCCGGCCTTCATCCCCCTGCTGTGGATGTACGCGGCCAGTGCGGCCATTCCGCCGGGGAAGCGCGCCGGGTCGGCGACGAGCTGACCGGCCTCGTTGCGCGGGCTGGGCGCGGCCCAGTTGCCGTCGATCCAGACGTAGGTGTAGCCGGCGTCCCGGAGGCCACTGTGGACCATGTGGTCGGTGACCGACCGTACTTCGGCCTCGGTGGGGTCGCCACCGAGACCGAAGTAGGTGTTCCAGCCCTGGTAGGGCGTCGGGGTGAGGCCGCTGTTGAAGAAGGTCGGCGCGCCCTGGTCCTCCGCGCCGGTGGCCGCCGGGGCGTGACCGGGGCGGCCGGGCCCGTGGCCGGCCTGTGGCGGGTCGGCGTGGGGTGGGCCGGCCATCGCCGGCATCGGGCTGGCCAGGCCCAGGCCGAGCACGGCCAGGGCAGCGGTCAGCTGTCGGTTCAGGCGCATGGAGGTACTCCTGTCCCTCGGGGGTGGGGGTGGTGGTGCTCCGATCTCAGTCGCGGGTCAGCACGATGAGGTCGGCGTCGTGGGTCGCGCTCCACTGCACGGGCAGGCCGACGGTGGCGAGGTGGCTGCCGGAGTAGTGCCGATCACCGTGCGAGTAACGGGCAGCCGGGTCGAGGCCGCGCACTGGCAACCGGACCGGGCGGGACGGAAGCAGGCCGGCGCCGTCGAGCCGGCCGGTGTGCCAGGCCAGGACGACTACCCGGTTCCCGTCCGGCGCGGTGTACTGCACGGCACAGCGGGCCTGGTCGGGGCCGCCGATCAGGTGCACCTCGCCGTGCGTGACGACGTCCCGGATCTCCTTGTAGCGGGCGATCCAGCCGGCCGCCTCGGCCCGCTCGGCGGGGGTCCACGCCCGGATGTCCGCGCCGATGCCGAGCACACCGGCCATCGCCAGGACGAACCGGAACGCCAGCGTTCGGGGGCGGCTGTCGAACAGGCCGGGCGCGTCGGTGACCCAGGAGCTGAGCAGGTGCGGGGCGTTGGCGTGCAGGAAGCCGTACTGGATGGCCAGCCGGTCCAGCGGGCCGGTGTTGTCGCTGGGCCAGAAGACGTCGGCCCGGGCGGCCATCGCCAGGTCGGTCCGTGCGCCCCCGCCGGCACACGCCTCGATCAGCACCCCGGGATGGTCCCGGCGCAACCGCTCGTAGATCCGGTGCAGGTTGGCGACGTGCGCGCCGTCCAGGTCGAGCGGGCCCATCCCACCGGACCGACCCGGCTCGGTGCGCGGCCGGTTGAAGTCCCACTTCAGGTAGTCGATGTCGTACCGGCGCAGCAGGCCGTCGACAGTGGAGTGGATGAACTCGGCGACCTCCGGCCGGCCCAGGTCGAGCAGGTACTGGTTACGGACCGGGGTGAGCGGCCGGGCGTCGACGGCGTAGACCCAGTCGGGGTGCTCGGCGTACAGGGAGGACTTCGGGTTGACGCATTCCGGCTCGACCCAGAGCCCGAAGTTCAGCCCGAGCGCGCGGACGTCGGCGATGAACGTGTCGAACCCGGCCGGGAACTTCGCCGGGTCCGGCGTCCAGTCGCCCAGCCCGGCGGTGTCGTCGTCGCGGCCGACGAACCAGCCGTCGTCCACGACGAACGTCTCCACGCCCAGCTCGGCGGCGATCCGGGCGAGCGCGAGCTGACTCTGCGCCTCGACGGCGAAGTAGGTCGCCTCCCAGGAGTTGTAGAGCACCGGGCGGGGGCTGAGCCGGTCGGCGGCCAGCATTCGCTGGTGGGTGTGCCAGACCCGGGCCAGCCCGTCCAGGCCGTCCGGGCTGTACGCCCCGGTGACCACCGGCAGTGTCAGCCGCTCGCCGGCGGCCAACTCCAGCGGGCCGTCGACCAGTTGACGGCCGACCCGGACCCGGGTCAGACCGCCGGTGTCCCGCTCGGCGCTGATCTCCCACGAGCCGGTCCAGGCCAGCGCCATCCCCCAGGCCGAGCCGGCCGGCTCGGCGGTGTCGCGCACGGCCAGCCAGGGCACGTGCAGATGCCCGGGTACGCCCTGGGAGCTGCCGATGCTGAACGCGCCGTGGCCCAGCTCGACGTGGGAGAGCTGGAACTCCTGCTCCCACTGACCCCACTGATGGCTCAGCAGGGCGCCGTGCGGCGTCGGTACGCAGAACCCGCCCGATCCGGCCCGAACGACCCGCAGCGCGTGGGTGCCGTCGTTGGACAGGTCGACCCACCGCTGCACCACGTCGGTGCCGACGGGCACCCGGTAGTGCACAGTGGCGCGCAGCCCGGTGATCGGGTCGGCGAACTCGACAGCCAGCTCCCGCTGGTCGGCGTCGATCCGCGCGTCGGTGTGCACGAAGCCCACCCGGCGCTGCCCGTTCGCCGTCTCGATCACGAGGTCCGCACCGGTGAATGGGCGGTCGGCGTCGGTGGCGTACTCGATGGGGGCCGCGTCCCCGGCGGTGAGGAACGGAACCGGGCCGTCGTAGGCGACCGGCGAGGGCCCGTCGGAGACGCCGTGCGGCCCCCATGCGACGAGTTCCAGCCAGCGACAGTGCGCGGGTACCCGCACCGTGTACTCGGTGTGCGTGCCGCGCAGCGTCCAGCGCTGCCCGGCCTCGGCGGTCACTTGACCGCTCCGAGCGCCAGACCGGAGACGAAGTGCCGCTGGAAGCGGAGGAACACCGCGACGGTGGGCACGGCCGCGATGACGGTACCGGCGGCGATCACGTTCCAGGACGAGACGAACTGGCCCTGGAGGGCGAGCAGCGCCGGGGTGACCGGCATGTTGTCATCGGTACGCAGCACCGTGATCGCCCAGAGCAGGTCGTTGAAGATCCAGGTGAAGGAGAGCGCCCCGAGAGCGGCCAGCGCGGGTCGGGTCAGCGGCAGCATCACCTTGGTGAAGATCTGCGCCGTGCCGGCGCCGTCGATGGTGGCCGCCTCCTGGATCTCGCCCGGCAGGTCCCGCATGAAGCCGTGCAGGACGAACGTGTAGAAGCCGAGCCCGAAGCCGACCTGCACCGCGATCAACGCCCAGAGCGTGTCGTACAGGCCGGTCAGCTCGCTGAACTTGGCCACCGGGATGAGCAGGATCTGCGGTGGGAGCAGGTTGCCGGCGAGCATCAGCAGCAGGATCGTGCGCCGCCCGGGGATCCGGAAGCGACTCAGCGCGAACGCGGCCATCGCGGCCAGCCCCAGGCTCAGCGCCACCGACGGGACGGTGACCAGCATGCTGTTGATCAGTGCGCGCAGTTCGCCACCGTCGGTCCACGCCTGCCGGTAGGTGTCCAGTGTGAACGACCGGGGCAGGCTGCCCACGCCGTGCGCGGCGATGTCGTCGAACGACCGGGTGGACATCACCACCACCCAGAGCACCGGGCCCAGCCAGAGCAGCGAGAGCAGGATCATGCCGGTGTGGAAGGCCCCGGTACGGAGCTTGTTCATGACGCTTCCTCCCGGAACGCGCGGACCAGGTAGCCGAGGATGACGGCCAGCGCGAGCACGAAGATCACGACAGCGATCGCCGAGGCGTAGCCCAACCGCAGGCTCTGAAACGCTGTCGAGTACATGTAGGTGCTGAGCAGCTCCGACGAGTGGTACGGCCCGCCCTTGGTCAGCGACCAGACGATGTCGAACGAGCGCAGCGAGTCGATCACGATGACCGACAGCACCACGGCGTTGACCCCCTTCATCTGGGGGATGGTGACGTGCCACAGCCGCTGCCAGGAGTTGGCGCCGTCCATCCGGGCCGCCTCGTGCAGCGCCGGGTCGATCGCCTTCAACCCGGCCAGGAACAGCACCATCACGTAGCCGATCTGCCGCCACAGCGCGGGCAGGATCACCGCGTACAGGGCGGTCTGCGGGTCGGCGAGCCAGGGCCGGATCAGCTGTTCCAGGCCGACCGCCCGCAGCAGCGTGTCGGCGATGCCGTCGGGCTGGTAGAAGACCCGCCACACCAGCGCGGTCACCACCAGCGAGAACACCACAGGGGTGAACAGCGCGGCCCGGTAGAAGCCGACACCGCGCCGCTCCTTTTGTAGGACGAGTGCCATCCCGAAGCCACCCAGCACGGAGAGGCCGCCGAAGAGCACCAGCCAGATCACCGTGTTGACCAACGCACCCCGGAAGGTGGCGTCGCCGGCCAGCTCGAGGTAGTTGTCGGTGCCGACGAAGGTCGGCGGTGTCATCCCGTCCCAGCGGGTGAGGGAGAACCAGAAGCCCTGGATCGCCGGCCAGAAGACCCAGACGCTCTCGACCGCGAACGGCACGAGGACGAACGCCACCAGCAGCGGCGACAGTCGAGCCGACCGTCGCCGCCGTCGGGTGGGGGTGATCGAAGTCGTGGAGATCGTTGCTGTCACGTCAGCCCTTGAAGACCTTCTCGGCGCCGGCCTGCCACTCCCGCAGGATCGCGTCGATCTGGTCCGGCTTGTCGATGAACTTGGTCAGCGCGGTGTCCGCTGTCGGCTGGAGCGCGTCGCTGGAGTCGCGGTTGAAGAACTGGGTCAGCTCCTTGGCCTCGTTCAGCATCGCCTTGCCCTTGACCACCAGGGGCGAGTCCGACGCCCTGGCCTTGGGGTTGGCCGGCAGCACGATGCCGGAGCTGGCCTTGACGTACGCCTCCTGGGCCTCGACCCCGGAGAGGTAGCTGAGCAGGGCCTTGGTGCCGGTCGGGTTGGCGGTCTTCGCGCTGGCGAAGAAGCCGTCGGTCGGGGCCTCCTCGGCCAGCGGCACCGCCGGATCGATGATCGGGAACCGGAAGAAGTCCAGGTCGCCGAGCGCGTCCTTCGGTGCCGCGTCGGCGAAGAACGTGCCGATCAGGAACATGCCGGTCTTGCCGGCCAGCAGCGCTGTGGTCGCCTCCTGGAACGGGTACGCCTTGCCCTTGGGGTCGAAGTAGGGCAGGGCCTCGCGCCAGCGGGTGAAGACCGCCTTGACCTTCGGGTCGTCGAACCGCTGCTTGCCGGCGAGCAGCTCGCGGTGGAACGGCGCGCCGTTGATCCGGATGTTCAGGTAGTCGAACCAGGCCGAGGCCACCCAGGGGGTGTCGCCGAGGCCGATGCCGATCGGCGGGATGCCCTTGCTCTTCAACGTCTCGCACAGCGCCAGGAACTCGGTCCAGGTCTTCGGCTCCTGCACGCCCCACTTGGCGAAGTTGGACTTGCGGTAGAAGAAGCCCCACCAGTAGTTGTTCATCGGCACGAAGATCTGCTTGCCGCTGGCGTCGGTGGAGAGGGTGCGCAGCGACTGCGGGTAGTCGTCCAGTGACTTCCACACCTCGGACACGTCCAGCAGCAGGTTCTTGCTGGCGTAGTCGTTGGCGACCGAGCCCGCGTACCAGGTGTAGAGGTCCGGCGGATTGGCCGAGGTCAGGTAGGTCGGCAGCTGGGTCCGGAAGGTCTCCGAGGCGATCGTGTTGAGGCTCGCCGTGCCCTTGCCCTGCGCGTTGAAGGTCTCGATCAGCTTCTCCATCGCCGCCTTGGCCTGCGGCGAGGAGAGGTTGGACTGGATGGTGACCGCGCCCGAGCCGTTGCTCGTGGTCGGCCCGCTGGCGGAGCTGGCGCACGCGCTGAGGAACGAGCTGGCGCCGAGCGCGCCCATGCCGGCGAGCCCGAGGTGGCCAAGGAATCGCCGGCGACCGGGGTCGAAGTCGCTCACGGAGGTATCCCTTCCTTTACGACACTCAGCGTCACCACTTGATGTGTCGTCCATGTGAATGCTGTGACCAGAAGGTTGCATCGACCCTCGCCGGCTGTCAAGATATCTTCGTAATTAATGATTAGACGAGACCAAGGCGAGGGTCAGGTGGATCAGCCTATGCGCCGGCTTGAGGGCAAGAACGCGCTGGTCACCGGTGCGATGGGTGGAATCGGTGCGGCCATCGCCCGGCGGCTCGCCGCCGAGGGGGCAGCGGTTGCGCTGCTCGACGTGGCCGACTCGGCCCCACTAGCCGACGAGCTGACCGCGCGAGGCAACCGCGCACTGTCCGTAGTGGGCGATGTCAGCGACGAGGCCGACTGGACGGCCGCCGTGAGCGCCGTACGGGAGCACCTCGGCCCGGTCGACATCCTGGTCAGCACCGCGTACGCAGTGCGGGTCGCGCCGGCGCACGAGACCAGCCGGCAGTCCTGGGACCACCAGCTCGGCGTCAGCCTCACCGGCTCCTTCCTCGGCGTCCGCGCCTGCCTGGACGACCTGCTGGCACGCTCCGGCGCGGTGGTGCTGATCTCCTCGGTGCACGCGCTGGTCGGGTTGCCCGGCCGGCCCGCGTACGCCGCGGCCAAGGGTGGCCTGGTCGCGCTCGGCCGCCAACTCGCCGTCGAGTACGGCCCGCAGGTCCGGGTCAACACCGTGCTTCCCGGGCCGATCCTCACCGCCGCCTGGGCCGACGTGTCCGAACAGGACCGCCAACGCAGCATCGCGGAGACCGTCGCGAAGCGCTTCGGCACACCGGACGAGGTGGCCGCCACCGTCGCCTTCCTCGCCTCGCCGGACGCCGCCTACATCACCGGCGCGAGCCTCGTGGTGGACGGTGGCTGGACAGCGGTGAAAGCCTCGGCCTGAGAGATCGATACCGACCAGCGAAAAGGCCAGGAGCATTGGCACAGTACGCACGCCGCGGCGTCCACGGGCAGACAGTCGAAGCGATCGCCCGTCGCATCCTCACCGGCGAGATCGCCGCCGGCGCGACCCTGAACATCGTCGCGTTGCAGGAGGAGTTCGACGTCAGCCTCACCGCGCTCCGCGAGGCGCTGAAGGTCCTCTCGGCCAAGGGCATCGTCGACGCCCGACAGAAGCGCGGCACCTTCGTCCGACCCCGCGCGGACTGGAACCTGCTCGACGGCGACGTGATCCGCTGGCAGTTCGCCGAGGGCACCGACCAGCGGTTGCTCGACCAACTGCACGAGGTGCGCGCCATCATCGAGCCGGCCGCCGCACGGCTGGCCGCCACCCGCGCCACCGAGGACGACCTGACCACCCTCGATGGGGCGCTGGACGAGATGGCCCAGGCCAACGGTGATCCCGCCGCCGCCATCGCCGCCGACCTCTCCTTCCACCGCGCGCTGCTCACCGCCACCCACAACGAGCTGCTGGAGCGGATGGAGGTGGTGATGGAGACCGGGCTCGCCGAACGGGACCGGCTGGTGCACGGTGGCAGCCCGCACGACGACCCGGTGCCCAGCCACCGCGCGGTGGTCGACGCGCTGCGCGACCGGGACGAGACGGCGGCCGAGACCGCGATGCGTCAGTTGCTGGACAAGGCCGTCCGCGACGTCGAGAAGGCACGGGGACGAAGGGGCAGTCAGTGAAGATCGCGCGGATCGAGACCTTCCTGGTCGCGCCACGGTGGTTGTTCTGCCGGGTGGAGACCGACGACGGGCTGGTCGGGTGGGGTGAGCCGGTGGTCGAGGGCCGCGCCGAGGTGGTGCGCAGCGCCGTCGAGGTGCTCTCCGAACACCTGATCGGTGCGGACCCCCTGCGCATCGAGCAGCACTGGCAGGTGCTCACCAAGGGCGGCTTCTACCGGGGCGGCCCGATCCTCTCCAGCGCCGTCGCCGGCCTCGACCAGGCACTCTGGGACATCGCCGGGCAGGCGTACGGCGCGCCGGTGCACGCACTGCTCGGCGGGCACGTGCGCGACCGGGTGCGGATCTACTCGTGGATCGGCGGGGACGAACCCGGCGAGGTGGCCGACGCCGCCGCCGCGCAGGTCGCCGCCGGCCTCACCGGGGTCAAGATGAACGCCTGCGGGCGGCTCTCACCGATCCCCACCTCGGCCGAGGTGGACGCGGTCATCGGCCGGGTGGCCGCCGCCCGCGAGGTGCTCGGCCCCGACCGGGACATCGCTGTGGACTTCCACGGTCGCGCCGGGATGGCCGCCGTCCGCCGGATCCTGCCCGAACTGGCCGCCCTGCGCCCGTTCTTCGTGGAGGAGCCGGTCCTGCCCGATCAGGCTCACCACCTGCGCGACATCGTGGCCAGCACGCCGATCCCGGTGGCCACCGGCGAACGGCTCTACGGCCGGTCCGAGTTCCTCGGCCCGTTGCAGGCCGGGGTCGCCGTGGTCCAACCGGATTTGTCGCACGCCGGTGGGATCTCCGAGGTCCGCCGGATCGCCGCGTTGGCCGAGACGTACGGCGCGTTGCTCGCCCCGCACTGCCCGCTCGGCCCGATCTCCCTGGCGGCCAGTCTCCAGGTGGCCTTCGCGACGCCGAACTTCCTGATCCAGGAGCAGAGCATCGGCATCCACTACAACGCCGGCTCGGAGTTGCTGGACTACCTCGTCGACCCGGAGCCGTTCCGGTTCGTGGACGGGCACATCGCCCGCCTCGACCGGCCCGGGTTGGGCATCACTGTCGACGAGACAGCGGTCCGCAAGGCCGCCCAAACCCCACACACCTGGCGCAACCCGGTCTGGCAGCACGCCGACGGGTCCTTCGCCGAGTGGTGACCGGCATGCGGCCGGTGGCCCTGCGGGTGGCGTACGACGCGCCGCACGGCGGCCGGTGGACGAGTCTGCGCGGCGGTGGCCGGGAGTGGCTCTGGCGTGGCCCGGGGCCCGGCCGGCATCAGGTACGCCCCGACGACGCGTTCGTCGACGCCGGCGGGCTGGAGGAGTGCCTGCCCACAGTGCGCGGCGAGCCCGACCATGGCGAGGTGTGGTCGCGGCAGTGGCGCAGCACCGGGCCCGGCACCGTGGTCATCGAGCGGCCGACGTTCACAGTCACCCGCCGGATCACCGACTCCGGCGGCGTGGTGGTGGCCGACTACCGGCTGGCCGCCGACCCCGGGTACCGGTTCGTCTGGGCCGCGCACGCCCTGCTCGACCTCTCCCCCGCCGCCCGTCTCGACGCACCGGCCGGCACCCCGACCAGGCTGCACCCGGAGGCCGCCGCGCTCCTGCCGCCGGGAAGCTGGCCTCCCGGCGACCCGTGGCTGACCGGGCCGTGGCCGGCCCCGGCCGGGCTGACGCTAAACATGTTCGGGCCGGACGACGGGACCGCGCTCGGCGCGGTGCTGCTCGACTGCGCCCGGGCGCAGGTGATCGACGGCGCCGACCGGCTGACTCTGGAGCTGGAGTGCGCCGACCAGCCCCGCAGCACCGCGCTCTGGCGCAACCTGGGCGGCTGGCCGGTGAACGGCCCCTACCGCAGCATCGGGATCGAGCCGATGCTCGGCGCGGCCTTCGACCTGGCCGACGCCGGCCCCTCCGACGCGGCGGTCGTCCCGCCCACCGGCGAGGTCACCTGGCGACTCAGCATCTCCGCCCACCGCAACCACTGAGGACACCGGAATGAACCTGCTCGACGAGCTACGTACCCATCGGCTGTTGGCCATCGTGCGCGGCCCGGACCCGGCCGCCGCGCTGACCGCCGTGCTCACGGTGGCCGAGAGCGGCGTCGCCCTGATCGAGGTCTCGATGACCAGCGCCGACGCGCTCGGCGTCATCCGCCGCGCCCGCGCTGCCCTCGGGCCCGACTTCGCCCTGGGCGCCGGCACCGTGCTCAGCGCCGAGGACGCCCACGCGGCGGCCGACGCGGGCGCCGGTTTCCTGGTCACCCCGGCGATCGCACCGAGCCTCGCCGAGGGTGGCCGGCTCGGGTTGCCGGTGCTCGCCGGTGCCCTCACCCCCACCGAGGTGGTGCAGGCCGTCGACGGCGGGGCCGCCGCGATCAAGCTCTTCCCGGCCTCGCTCGGCGGGCCCGACTACCTCGGCGCCCTGCGCGACCCGTTCCCCGGTATCGCGTTCGTGCCGGTCGGTGGTGTCGACGCGGACGGTGCGCGGCGCTACCTCGACAGGGGCGCGACAGCCGTCGGGGTCGGCTCCCCGCTGCTCGGCGACGCCGTTCGAGGCGGCGACACGACGGCGCTGCGGGAGCGCGCCGCCGACTTCCTCGCGGCGGTCCGGCCATGACCGACCTGCTCACCCTCGGCGAGACGATGGCGGCGTTCCGCACCACCGGCCCACTGCGACTGGGCGGCACCGCCGGTATCTCCGTCGCCGGGTCCGAATCGAACGTGGCGATCGGCCTGGCCCGGCTCGGTCACCGGGCGGCCTGGGTCGGTGTCACCGGCGCCGACGAGCCCGGCGAGCTGGTCCGCCGTACGTTGCGCGCCGAGGGTGTCGAGCTGACCTGGGCCCGGGTCGACGCTACCGCCCCGACCGGGCTGATCCTCTTCGAGAACCGGGTCGCCGACATCAACCGGGTCACCTACCACCGCGCAGGGTCGGCCGGCTCCCGGCTGGGCCCGGCCGATGTGACCCGGGTCTTCGACGCGCCCGGGCCACCGCCCCGGCTGCTGCACGTCACCGGCATCACCTGCGCGCTCGGCGTCGAGCCGTACCAGGCGGTGGTGGAGGCCGTGCGGCGCGCCCGCGACGCCGGCAGCACGATCTGCCTGGACGTCAACCACCGCAACCGGCTCTGGTCGGTCGCTGAGGCCGCCGCCGCGCTACGCCCGCTGCTGCCCTCGATCGACCTGGTGGTCGCCTCCGACGACGAGCTGGCGGTGCTCACCGACGCGACCGACCCGGCATCGGCGTTACTCTCGGCCGGCGTCACCGAGGTCGTGGTCAAGCACGGCGCCGGTGGCGCGACCAGCCACACCGCGACCGGCGCCATCCACCGTCCAGCCCGGACGGTGCCGGTGGTGGACACCGTCGGCGCGGGCGACGCCTTCGTCGCCGGGCTGCTCTCCGGCTGGCTCGACGGCGTCGACGCGGCGGCCCGACTGGACCGGGCCGTCACCACCGGCGCGTTCGCGGTCGCCACCCGGGGCGACTGGGAGGGCCTGCCCGACCGTGCCGAGCTGGCGCTGCTCGACCACGGCCCCGGCGGTACGGTCCGCTGACGATCCTTTGGAGGAGCACCATGGAGCTGACCGAGCCGACCGTCTGGAGCACCGACCGACTGGAGCTGGGTGAGGGCCTGCGCTGGGTCGACGACCGGCTGGTCCTGGTCGACCTGCTGGCCGGGCGACTGTTGGAGACCGACGGCGACGCCCCGAACCCGCTGCGGGAGCTACGCCGCCTCGACGTGCCGATCGGCGCTGTCGCCCCGGTGGCCGACCGACCCGGTGAGTGGCTGGCCGCCGCCGGGACCGGCGTCACAGTGCTGCCCGCCACCGGCGACCCCCGACCGGTCGCCGAGCTGGTCGCCGACGCGCCCGAGCCGACCCGGATGAACGACGCGGTCGCCGACCCGCACGGCCGCTTCTGGGCCGGCAGCATGACGTACGCGATGGTGCCCGGCGGCGGCACGCTGTTCCGCCTCACCCCCGGCGCCGAGCCGGTCCCCGCGGTGACCGGGCTGACCATTCCGAACGGGCCGGCGTTCGACGCGACCGGCACCACCATGTACCTGGCCGACACCCCGCGCGGCGAGATCGACCGGTTCACCGTCGACCCCACCACCGGGGCCATACAGGGGCGGGAGCCGTTCCTGCGGTTGTCCCCGGCCGACGGCGGCCCGGACGGCATGACGCTCGACGCGGCCGACCACCTGTGGATCGCATTGTGGGGCGGCTCCGCGGTACGCCGCTACCGGCCCGACGGCACCCTCGACCGGGAGATCCGGCTGCCGGCCAAGCAGCCGGCCGGCATCTGTCTGGGCGGTCCGGACCTGCGGCGACTCTTCATCGGCACCGCCCGGGTGGGGCTGGACTCGGCGGGCCCGCAGGACGGCGCGCTGCTCGCTGTGGACGTCGCGGTGCCCGGCCTGCCCGCCGCGAGGGCCGGCACGCCGGCGAGCTGATCGGAGGCATATCGGACGCCAGGGCGGGAACAACCGCACCGGAGCGCCGTAACAGCCGACCGGTAGGGAGCGAGCCGATGATCACCGTGGGACGGACGTCATGAACGGGCCGGTCGGCGACGAGCCGATGGGCGAGCTGGAGCTGGTGCACACCTTCACCGGCCCGATGCCGACCGGGGTGAGCGTCTCGCACCAGGGCCGGATCTTCGTCAACTTCCCCAAATGGGGCGACGAGGTGCCGGCCACCGTCGTCGAGCTGCGCGACGGCCGGGAGGTGCCCTACCCCGACCAGGCCTGGAACGACCCGTCCGGCGACGACGACGCTGGCGCGTTCGTCTCGGTGCAGAGCATCGTTGTGGACCCGGCCGACCGGCTCTGGGTGCTGGACACCGGCAGCCCGATGTTCCAGCCCACCAAGCCGGGCGGCCCCAAGCTGGTCCGGATCGACCTGGACACCGACACGGTCGCCCAGGTGATCACCTTCCCGGCGGACGTGGCGCTGCCGACGACGTACCTCAACGACGTTCGCTTCGACCTGCGGCGGGGCGAGGCGGGGGTCGCGTACATCACCGACTCCGCCGACTCCGGGCCGAACGGGATCATCGTGGTGGACCTGGCCAGCGGGGCCTCCTGGCGGCGGCTGCACGACCACCCGTCCACCAAGGCGGAGCCACTGACGTCGTTCCGGCCGGTGGTCGAGGGCCGGCCGTTCCTCGAACGGCCGGCCGACGGCCCGCCGAAGCCGGTGAGCATGGGCTCCGACGGCATCGCCATCTCCGCCGACGGCGATCGGCTCTACTACTGCCCGCTGGCGTCCCGACGCCTGCACAGCGTGTCAACGGAGGCGCTGGCCGACCCGGGCGTCACCCAGGAGGCGGTCGCCGCCACAGTTGTCGACGAGGGCGACAGGGGCACCGCCTCGGACGGGTTGGAGAGCGACGACGCCGGACGGCTCTACCTGACCGCGTACGAGCACAACGCGGTGCTGCGTCGACTGCCCGACGGCGACTACGAGACGCTGGTGCACGACCCGCGACTGCTCTGGCCGGACACCATGTCGGTGGCCACCGACGGGTACCTCTACGTCACCGCCAACCAACTGCACCGGCAGCCGCAGTACCAGCGGGGCAAGGACCTGCGGCGCAAGCCGTACGCGCTGTTCCGCACCCGCATCGACGCCGGCCCGGTGCTGCTGCGCCGCTAATCAGGCAGGCGCGCAGAAGTTTGCGCCGATCTTGCAGTTGCGGTTGTCGACATGGGTTGGATGCACCTTTTGCCGGAACACAAAGTGCAAGATCGCGGGGCGCAATCTTGTCCAAGATTGCCGGAACGGTGACGTGTCGCGCGCTGGTTAGCTGACGGGCAGGGTGCGGTTCAGGAGGTCGAACAGGGCGGCCCAGTGACGTTCGGTGGCCTGCTCGTCGTACGCCGGGGTGTCGGCCATGGTGTAGCCGTGGTGCGCCCCGGTGTACACCTCGGAGCGGTAGCGCACCCCGGCGGCGTCGAGCGCCTCCTCCAGCGTGGCGATCTGCTCGGGCGTCATCGACTGGTCGGCGTCGGCGTGCCCGAAGTACAGCTCGCCGGTGATCGAGGCGACGCCCCGGTGTGGGCTGTCCGGTGCCTCGGTGACGATCCGCCCTCCGTGGAAGCTGGCGATCGCGGCGATGCGGTCCGGGTGCGCCTCGATGGCCCGCAGCGCGTTCGTGCCGCCCATGCAGTAACCGGTGATCGCGACCGGGCCCGGTCGGACGTCGTCGCGGGCGGCCAGGAAGTCGAGGAACGCGCCGGTGTCCCGGCTGATCACCTCGGGGGTCAACGCGCCGACCAACGGCATGATCTTCTCGAAGAGCGCGCCGCGCTGGTCGGCCTCGCCGAGCCGGGACAGGTCGAACAGGGGCGCCCGGCCGGCCCGGTAGAACAGGTGGGGCGTCAACACCAGGTAGCCCCGAGCGACGATTCGCTCGGCCATTTCGACCAGGCGCGGGCGCGGGCCGAAGGCGTCCATGAAGAGCAGCACCGCCGGGAAAGGGCCCTCGCCGTCTGGTCGGGTCAGACTCGCGTCCGCTACTCCGTCACTGGTCGGGATGTCCACCGTCGTCGTCAGCACCGTGCCTCCTCGTACGCCGATCTTGGTCCGTTCGGAACGTTACTCGCCGTATCGGCGCTCCCGGCGGGCAGCCGCGTGAACGCGGCGTCAAGAAATGGCGGTGGCCCGTCGAAACCGCGTATCGAGTGGTGCTCGGTCGTCGGGCGGTGGTGACGATGGGTCCATGAGTCCTTGGCGGATGACACGCTGGGAACGCGGTGAGCGGCAACCCGGCACCGACACGGCCAGCGACCCCGGCGGGCCCGTGCCCGGAGCGGACGAGCCGGAGCGGCGGCACGAGGCGCTGGTCAGCGTCCGGCTCGGCCCGTCCGCGCCCGGTAGTCACCTGGTGGAGTATTTGCGGCACGAGCCGTGCGCGGTCGCGGCGTGGTGGATCGCCGCCGACGTCGACGCCCCGATAATCTTCGCCGTTCCGGTGCGCGACCTGCCGGGACGGCTGGTGCGGACGGTGCGGACCGGCCGCTCGCCGCAGGGGCAACGGGTGGGCATCGCCTTCACCCGTCCCGAGCTGCTGGTCGCCGCGATGGGCGGGGACCAGCACTGGGAAGAGCTGTGCGAGTCGGCTCTGCGGGGCATGCTGCGCCCGCTCGGCATCGAGGTGATCCAGGTCGACCCGCTGCTGGTGGCTCCGCCACTTGACCGGGTCGACCCGGCACCCGCCTCCGGTCAGGCGCGCACGAAGCGCACCGCGTCAGCGACCACGTGGCCGTCGGTGTCCTCGGTGCGGATCAGCACGCTTCCGTCGCTGCCCGCTGTGAACTGATAGGTGCCCAACGGCACCCACTGGCCGCCGGACTGTCGCTGGTTGACCGTCCGGGTGACCAACCCCCCGGAGTACGCGATGTCCACCGGCACGTTCGTCGCGCGGTTCGGGTCAGCGGTCCAGCGCAACTGCACTGTCCACGACCCGGAGGCGGGCAGTGTCGGGCGGAACCGCAACCGGTTGACGCCCTTGGCGGTGTTGCCGTCGTGCTCGTAGTCCGGGCCGTAGTAGCCGCCGATGCTGGTGCTGCGCAGCCACGTCCCGGCCCGGGTGATGCCGCTGGACGCGGCGTTGTCCAGGATCACCTCGCTGGTCGAGCCCCACTCCAGCACCGCGCCGTCCTGACGCAGCCGGGCCTGGAGGGCGGGCACCGACACGGTCTGCACTGCGGAGTTGCCGGCGAGCGCCATTGACGCCGCGGTGGCGGCGGCCTGCCCGAGGATCATGAACACGGGTTCCATCCGGATCGAGCCGTACGCGATGTGACTCGCCGAGAGGCAGACCGGCACCAGCAGGTTGGCGCACTGCGCCTGGTGCGGCACTATCGCGCGGTAGCTCACCGGGTACGGCGCCGGCACGCCGATCTGCACGTCCCCCTCGTTGCGCACCTTGCCGTCGACGACCACCCGCTGACAGTTGTGCGAGTCCATCGTGTAGCTGGCCAGGCCCACCGAGTCGGTGGCGCGTACCCGGCCCCGACAGTCGGCCTCGGTCATCACGTACGCGGAGATCATCCGGCGTGCCTCACGGATGTAGAGCATCGGCGGCCAGCCGCCCGTGCCGGTGAACTCGTCGACCGGCAGCCCCCAGCGGCCCGTCGAGTCGCGGACCGACGCCGGCAGTCGGGGGTCGTTGGCCAGGAACCACATCAGCCCCTGCTGGTAGGCGCGGTGCTCGGCGATGATGCTCTCCCGCGTGGCCCAGCTCGCCGTCGGGTACGCGTAGTTGAAGCCGATGTTGTCGGTCGACACGGCACCGTTGTTGTTGGAGTCGGTCTTCCCGCCGCCGACCGAGTGGGTGGTGAAGTACGGCCCGGTGTAGCCGGCCTGGATGTGCCGCAGCAGCAGCTCGTAGCGGATCGGGTCGTAACCGGACGGCCTGCCGAACGGAATGCGGTTGGACGCCTGGGTCAGGCACATCCGGAAGCAGTACGCCTGGATCTTGTCGTCGCCGCTGCCCTGCGGGGCGAGCGGGGCGGCGGAGATGCCCGGCAGCAGCCCGCTGGTGGGCGAGCCGGCCGTCACGTACGGGTCGATGGGGTAGGCGAACTGGTGGGTGTTGCGCGACTGCACCCCGTTGATCGTTTCGCCGTAGGTGTCGTTGGACTCCCGCCCGACGGTGAACCCCACCCCGGCCATGGCCAGCAGATCGCCCTCGTAGGTGGCGTCGACGAACACCCCGCCCCGGTAGATCGACCCGTCCTCGGTGCGCAGCTCGGTGATCCGGTTCCCGATTCGGCCGAGGCTGGCCAGCCGGGCGTCGACGATCACCGGGACGCCCGCCTCGGCCAGCATCTCGGCGAAGACGGCGGTGGCGACGCGCGGTTCGAAGGTCATCCGCAGCGGCGATGTCGGCGTGAGGGTCCCGCCGTGGTACTTCACGTACACCCGGCGGTAGAACTCGGCGGCCAGCCCGCCGATGGACGCCTGGACGCCGGTGTCGGTGGCGCCCAGCCCGGCGGTGCTCAACCCACCGACGTGAGCGGTGGGTTCCACCACCACGGCGGTGCGGCCAAGCCGGCGCATGGTGATCGCGGCGGCCAGCCCGCCGGAGGTGGCACCGTAGACGACCAGGTCGGCGGTGGTGACGGCGGCTCGGGCGGGGTCGGCCCGGAAGGGGTCGGTGAGACCGGCCAGGACGAGGCCGGCACCGCCGGCGACCAGCAGCCGACGACGGGACAGGGGCAGGGGCACGGACACGGCGGGCTCCCGAGGGGTAACCGGTGAAGGGGACGGTTACAGAAGCACGCCGCTGCCGCTGCGAAAGAAATTCTTCAATCTCTGCCGGCGGGTGTCAACGGTTCACGGCCGGTAGCGGTAACCCATTCCCGGTTCGGTGATGAGGTGGCGGGGGCGAGCCGGGTCGTCCTCCAGCTTGCGCCGCAGCTGGGCCAGGTACTGCCGCAGGTAGTTGGTCTCGTTCTGGTATTCCGGCCCCCACACGTCCTGGAGGAGCTGACGTTGGCTGACCAGCTTGCCGGGGTGACGCAGCAGCTTCTCCAGCACGCTCCACTGGGTGGGGGTCAGCTTGACCTCGGTGCCGTCGTCCCGCAGCACGCTGTGGTCGGCCAGGTCGACGGTGTGCTGGCCGATGCGCAGGGCCGGCACCGCTTCGCTGGGCGCGCCGAGGCGGCGGGTCACCGCGCGGATGCGGGCCAGCAACTCCTCCACCCCGAACGGCTTGGTGACGTAGTCGTCAGCGCCCGCGTCCAGGGCCGCGACCTTGTCCTCGCTGCCGGCCCGACCGGAGAGCACGATGATAGGCACTGTGGTCCATCCGCGCAGGCCCCGGATCACCTCCACGCCGTCGATGTCGGGCAGACCGAGGTCCAGCACCACCAGGTCGGGCGGGTGGCTGGCGGCGGCCTTCAACGCGGCGGCGCCGGTGCCGGCGACGTCCACGTCGTACCGACGGGCACGCAGGTTGATGCGCAGGGCACGCAGGATCTGCGGTTCGTCGTCGACGACCAGGATGCGCGTCATTCCTGCGGCCCCTCCGAGGTGGTCTGCGCGGCGGGCATCCGCAGCACCATGGTGAGACCACCGCCGGGGGTGGTCTCCGGGGTGATGCTGCCACCCATCGCCTCGGCCAACCCCCGGGACAGGGCAAGACCGAGACCGACGCCGGTCTGGTTGTCCCGGTCGCCGAGGCGTTGGAACGGCAGGAAGACGTGCTCCCACTGGTCCTCCGGGATGCCCGGCCCCCGGTCGATCACCCGCAGCTCGACCTGGCCGGCGTGGGCGCTGGCGGTGATCGTGGGCGGCTGACCGGGCGGGCTGTACCGCAGCGCGTTGGCGATGATGTTGACCAGCACCCGTTCCAGCAGGCCCGGGTCGGCGGTGGCGGCCGGCAGGTCGGCCGGGATGTCGGTGCCGACAGTCGCGGCCGCCGGGCCAAGTTCGTCCAACGCCAGGGGTACGGCGTCCTCCAGGCCGATCGCGGTCGCCGAGATGCCCAGCACACCCGCCTGGAGCCGACTCATGTCCAGCAGGTTGCCGACCAGCCGGGCGAGGCGGTCCAACGACTCCTCGGCGGTCTCCAGCAACTCCTCGCGGTCGGACTCGTCGAACTCGATGTCTTGGCTGCGCAGGCTGGTCACGGCCGCCTTCGCGGACGCCAGCGGGGTACGCAGGTCGTGGCTGACCGCGGCGAGCAGCGCGGTGCGCATCCGGTCGGCGGCGGCGAGGGGCCGGGCGGTGGCGGCCTCCTCGGCGAGCCGTTCCTGGCGCAGCGCGACGGCGGCCTGGGCGGCGAACGCCTCGACGATCCGCCGGTCGGCGGCCTCCAGCCGCCGGCCGCAGAGGACGACGGTGATCCGGTCGTCGACAGGCACCGCTGTCTCACCGCTTTCGGGTGTGCAGGGCGGCTGATCGCCGACGCTGGCCACCACAGACCAGGCGTGCTCCTCGCGGGCCCGCTCCGGTCGCCCGCTGGCCTCCTCGGCCAACTCCAGCACGCTCACCGCGCGCAGCCCGAAGGTCTCCCGGAGCTGATCCAGCAGGGCGGGCAGCGGACGTTCGCCGCGCAGCACACCACCGGCCACGGCGGCGAGGGTCTGCGCGTCGGCGGCGGCCCGGGCGGCCTCCCGGGTACGCCGGGCGGCCACGTCGACGATCCAGCTCACTGCGAGGGCCACCCCGACGAAGACGGCCAGGGCGAGCAGGTTGTCGGCCTCGGCGATGGTCAGCGTGCGGAAGGGCGGGGTGAAGAACCAGTTGAGCAGCAGTGAGCCGCCGAGCGCGGCGACCAGGGCCGGCCACACCCCGCCGACCAGCGCGACGCCGACCACCCCGGCGAGGAACAACAGGATGTCGTTTGTCAGCGTCAGGTCGGGCAGGGTCTTCAGCAGCAGTGTGAGCAGCGGCATGCCCAGCACCGCCAGGCCGAAGCCGAGCAGCCGGCGGCGGCGGGACAGCGCCGCCGGCACTGCCGCCGCCCGGCGACCCTTGCCGGCCTGCTTGTGGGTGACCAGGTGCACGTCGATCGAGCCGGACAGCGCTGTGGTGGTCACCCCGACACCCCTGGCGAAGATCTGCGCGAGGCGACCCCGCCGACTGGCCCCGAGTACCAACTGGGTGGCGTTCACGCCCTGGGCGAAGTCCAGCAGCGCGGCCGGCACGTCGGTGCCGAGCACCTGGTGGTACGTGCCGCCGAGGCTCTCCACCAGCACTCGTTGCCGGGCCAACTGGGCCGGGTCGGCGCCAGCCAGGCCGTCGCTGCGGGCCACGTGCACGGCGAGCAGGTCGGCGCCCTTGCTGCGGGCCGCAACCCGGGCCGCGCGGCGGATCAGCGTCTCGCCCTCCGGGCCACCGGTCAGCGCGACCACTACCCGTTCCCGGGCCTCCCAGGTGGCCGCGATCCCCTGCTGACTGCGGTAGCGGTCGAGCTGCTCGTCGACCTTGTCGGCCAGCCAGAGCAGCGCCAACTCGCGCAGCGCGGTGAGGTTGCCGACCCGGAAGTAGTTGCCCAACGCGGCGTCGATCTTGTCGGGTCGGTAGATGTTGCCGTGCGCCATCCGCCGGCGCAGCGCCTCCGGGGTCATGTCGACCAGTTCGACCTGCTCGGCGGCGCGGACGATCTCGTCCGGCACTGTCTCCCGCTGGGTGGTGCCGGTGATCTGCGCGACGACGTCGTTCACCGACTCCAGGTGCTGCACGTTGACGGTGGAGAGCACGTCGATCCCCGCGTCGAGCAGCTCCTGAACGTCCTGCCACCGCTTGTCGTGCCGGGAACCGGGCACGTTGCTGTGTGCCAGCTCGTCGACGACAGCGATCTGTGGTCGGCGGGCCAGCACCGCGTCCAGGTCCATCTCGGTGAACGCCGCGCCGCGGTAGTCCATGCTCCGGCGGGGCACCTGCTCCAGGTCGCCGAGCATCGCTGCGGTGTGTTGACGGCCGTGGGTCTCCACGAAACCGATCACCACGTCGGTGCCGCGCGCGGCCCGCCGCTGGGCCTCCTCCAACATGGCGTACGTCTTGCCGACGCCGGGGGCGGCGCCCAGATAGATGCGCAGTTCTCCGCGTGGCACGGGACCATCCTCCCTGGTCAGATCGGCGGGCGGGGCCGCGCCCGGTCGGCACGGCCCCGCCCCGCGATGGTGCTCAGCGTGCGGCGAACTGCTTGTCGAGCGCGAGGTTGAGCTCCAGCACGTTGACGCCGGGCGCACCCATGAAGCCCAGAGCACGCCCGCCGGTGTGTTCCTCGACCAGCTTGCGGACCGCCGCCGGGTCCGCGCCGCGCTCCCGCGCGACCCGGTTCACCTGCAACTCGGCGTACGCCGGGCTGATCTGCGGGTCGAGACCGCTGGCGCTGGCGGTGACCGCGTCGGCGGGCACTGCCGGCTCGGCGGGCGCGTCGCCCCGGATCGGGGTGATCACCCCACCGGCGGCCACGTAGTCCTCGCCGGGCTGGGCCAGCTCCACCGACACCCCCTGGTACTCGGAGACGAACGGCGTGGCCGGGGCGGCCTGGTTGACGCTGACCACCCGGGTGACAGTGCCGGTCAGACCGTCGGCGCGGAAGACCGCGAGCACGGCGCCCACCCCGTCGTCGGTGCAGTACGGGCGCCGGCCGTCGACGCCGTTGAGCTCGCCGACGGACTTGCTGCGTCCGCACACCTGGGTGAGCAGGCTCTCGCTGGATTCCTCCGGGTCGGTGGCGATGGTGTCGACAACGCTCTCCGGGCCCAGGTTGCTGGCCGAGGTGGCCGTCGGGTCGTAGCCGTCGCCGGCGGCGGAGGGGCGGGACTGGAAGTACCGGGCGACGGGGTTGCCGTCAGCGTCGGTGAAGGACTGACCGATCAGCGCGCTGCCGACGGTCGTCCCGCCCGAGGTGATCAGCGATCCGTCGGTCTTGTGGTTGAGGCCGGGCAGCTGACCTAGCGCTACCAGGGCCAGCGGGTAGACCAGGCCGAGCAGCACCGTGAAGACGAGCACGGCGCGCAGCGCGGCGAGGTGTTGGGCGATCCAGGTGGGTAGGCGCATCACGAAATCCCCGGGATGAACTGGATGAGCAGGTCGATGAGCTTGATCCCGATGAACGGCACGATGATGCCGCCCAGTCCGTAGACCAGCAGGTTGCGGCTGAGCAG
This sequence comes from Micromonospora trifolii, assembly GCF_022229005.1. GTDB lineage: Bacteria > Actinomycetota > Actinomycetes > Mycobacteriales > Micromonosporaceae > Micromonospora > Micromonospora trifolii. The sequence continues at coordinate 126,319 of NZ_JAKKFD010000066.1, read as the reverse complement.
CTTCGACGCGGCGGCCGGCCGGTACCGCACGCCCCGCAGGGCGAGCGGGATCAGCGCGATGATCACCAGGGCGTTGAAGATGACAGCGGACAGGATCGCCGACTCCGGGCTGGACAGCCGCATGATGTTCAGCGCGTCCAGGCTCGGGTAGAGGCCGGCGAACATGGCCGGGATGATCGCGAAGTACTTCGCGATGTCATTGGCGATGCTGAAGGTGGTCAGCGCGCCACGGGTGATCAGCAACTGCTTGCCGATCTCCACGATCTCGATCAGCTTGGTCGGGTCGGAGTCGAGGTCGACCATGTTGCCGGCCTCCTTGGCGGCCGACGTGCCGGTGTTCATGGCCACCCCGACGTCGGCCTGCGCGAGCGCCGGCGCGTCGTTGGTGCCGTCACCGGTCATCGCGACCAGCCGGCCACCCTCCTGCTCCCGCTTGATCAGCGCGAGCTTGTCCTCCGGCGTCGCCTCGGCCAGGAAGTCGTCCACCCCGGCCTCGTCGGCGATCGCCTTCGCGGTCCGCGGGTTGTCGCCGGTGATCATCACGGTTCGGATGCCCATCCGGCGCATCTCGTCGAACCGCTCCCGCATGCCGGACTTGACCACGTCCTTGAGGTGGATGACGCCCAACGCGCGAGCGGGCTCACCGTCGACGTGTTCGGCGACGACCAGCGGGGTGCCGCCGGTGCCGCTGATGGCGTCCACGATCTCGCCGACCTGCTCGGTCGGGTGGCCGCCGTTCTCCCGTACCCACTTCATCACCGCGGCGGCGGCGCCCTTGCGGACCCGGCGGGCCGTGCCCACCGCGCCGGCGTCCACGCTGGCGTCCGGTGTGAGGTCGACGCCGCTCATCCGGGTCTGCGCGGTGAACGGTACGAAGGTGGCGTGCGGCATCACGCCGGGCTCGCGCTCGCGCAGTCCGAACTCGTTCTTCGCCAGGACGACCACTGAGCGCCCCTCCGGGGTCTCGTCGGCCAGGCTGGACAGCTGCGCGGCGTCGGCCAGCGCTGCCGGGTCGACCCCCTCGACCGGTACGAACTCGGCGGCCTGCCGGTTGCCCAGCGTGATGGTGCCGGTCTTGTCCAGCAGCAGGGTGTTGACGTCGCCGGCCGCCTCGACGGCCCGGCCGCTCATGGCCAGGACGTTGCGCTGCACCAGCCGGTCCATGCCGGCGATGCCGATGGCGGAGAGCAGCGCGCCGATGGTGGTGGGGATCAGGCAGACGAGCAGCGAGATCAGCACCACGCCGGTCACACCGGAGTCGGTGATCGCCCCGCTGTTCGGAGCGGCCGCCTGGTACGCCTTGGAGAAGATGGCCAGCGGCTGGAGGGTGACAACAGCCAGCAGGAAGATGACGGTGAGCGCGGCGAGCAGGATGTTCAGCGCGATCTCGTTCGGCGTCTTCTGCCGGTTGGCCCCCTCGACGAGGGCGATCATCCGGTCGATGAAACTCTCCCCCGGCTTCTGGGTGATCTTCACGATGATCTGGTCGGAGAGCACCTTGGTGCCGCCGGTCACCGCACTGCGGTCGCCGCCGGACTCCCGGATGACCGGGGCCGACTCGCCGGTGATGGCCGACTCGTCGACGCTGGCGATGCCCTCGACGATGTCGCCGTCGCCGGGGATGATGCCGCCCGCCTCGACGAGCACGACGTCGCCCTGACGCAGGTCCGGCGCCGGCACCGCCTCATCGCGGTAGGTGTTGGCCCGCGCGCCCGGCTTCCAGTCGATCAGCCGGGTGGCGATGGTGTCCTTCTTCGCCTGCCGCAGGGTCGCCGCCTGGGCCTTGCCCCGACCCTCGGCGACCGCCTCGGCCAGGTTGGCGAAGACCACTGTCAGCCAGAGCCAGATGGTGATCGCCCAGGCGAACACCGACGGGTCGATCACCGCCAGGACTGTGGTGAAGGCCGCGCCGACCTCCACGATGAGCATCACCGGGTTGCGCCACAGCGTGCGGGGGTCGAGCTTGCGGACCGCGTCCGGCAGGGACCGGATCAACTGCTTGGGGTCGAGCAGGCCCCCGCCGATCCGGTTGCCCTGGGTGGCGGGTGTGCCGGGGAGTTGCTCTGTTGGGGCGGACGTGACGGACATGTCCTCGTTCCTCATGATGGTCAGAGCCCCTCTGCCAGCGGACCGAGCGCGAGCGCGGGCAGGAAGGTCAGTGCGACGAGGACCACTGTGACGCCGACGACCATGCCGATGAACAGCGGTCGGTGGGTCGGCAGGGTGCCCTCGGACGCGGGGGTGGGTGCCTGGCGGGCCAGCGAGCCGGCCAACGCGAGCACGAAGATGAGCGGCAGGAACCGGCCCAGCAGCATGCACAACCCGAGCGCGGTGTCCCACCAGGTGGTGTTGACGGTGATGCCGCCGAACGCCGAGCCGTTGTTGTTGCTGGCCGAGGTGAACGCGTACAGCACCTCGGAGAGGCCGTGCGGGCCGACGTTGAGCGCCGTGGAGTTGTTGCCGGTGCCGAACGCCGCCGCCGTACCGACGAGCACCAGGATCGGCGTGATCAGGAAGTAGAGCGAGGCGAACTTGATCTCGCGCGACCCGATCTTCTTGCCCAGGTACTCGGGAGTGCGGCCCACCATCAGCCCGGCCACGAAGACCGTGATCACCGCGAGGATGAGCAGGCCGTACAGCCCCGAACCGGTGCCGCCCGGCGCGACCTCGCCGAGCATCATGTTGACCATCGTCATCATGCCGCCGAGCGAGGTGAACGAGTCGTGGAACGAGTTCACCGCACCGGTCGAGGTGAGCGTGGTGGCGGCGGCGAAGGTGGCCGAGTTCGACACGTCGAACCGCACCTCCTTGCCCTCCATCGCCGCGCCGACCGCCTGCGGCACAGTGCCGTGGCCGGCCAGCTCGAAGATGTTGGTGATGGCGACGCTGAGGAACGCGAGGATGCCCATCACCGCGGCGATGGCGTAGCCCTGCCGGTTCTGCCCGACCATCCGGCCGAAGACCCGGGGCAAGCTGAACGGGATCAGGAAGATCAGGAAGATCTCCAGCCAGTTCGTCCAGGTGGTGGGGTTCTCGAACGGGTGCGCGCTGTTGACGTTGTAGAAGCCGCCACCGTTGGTGCCCAGCTCCTTGATCACTTCCTGGCTGGCGACCGGACCACCGGTGATGGTCTGGGTGCCGCCGGTCAGCGTGCTCACGTCGGTGCCGGCGGACAGGTTCTGCACCGCCCCGCCGATCATCAGCGCGATGGCGCCGAGCACAGCGATCGGCAGCAGGATTCGCAGCGTGATCCGGGTCAGGTCGACCCAGAAGTTGCCGAGCTGCCCGGTGCGGCTGCGGGCGAAGCCGCGTACCAACGCGACAGCCACCGCGATGCCGACCGCCGCCGACACGAAGTTCTGCACGGCCAGGCCGGCCATCTGCACCAGGTGGCCCATGGTCGACTCACCCGAGTAGGACTGCCAGTTCGTGTTGGTCACGAACGACACGGCGGTGTTCCACGCGCCGTGCGGCACCACCGGGTCGAACCCCAGCGACAGCCACAGGTGGTTCTGCACCCGCTGGAACAGGTACAGGAACAGGATCGAGACCGCGGAGAACGCCAGCACGCTGCGGGCGTACACGCCCCAGGTCTGCTCGGCGGCCGGGTTGACCCCGACCAGTCGGAAGATGCCCCGCTCGACCCGCGACTGCTTGGTGCCGGAGACCGCCCGGAACATGTAGTCGCCGAACGGCTTGTAGACGGCGACCAGGGCCGCCACCAGCGTCAACACGAAGATGACGCCCGCTGTTGTCATGGTCATCAGAAGCGCTCCGGAAACAGCAGGGCGAACACCAGGAACGCGCCCAGAACGACCGCGAGCACCAGACCGACGGCGTTGACAGCGTTCACAGCTTCTCCACCGCCCGGACCACCAGGGCGAGCACTGCGAACAGCGCCACCGTCAGGACCACGAACACCACGTCAGACACGCTGACTCCTCAGCCGGAAAGGTTCGTCGCGACCGCCTTCCGGTCGCGCCGGGCAATCAAAGCCCCACGACCCGCCGAACGGCAGGGGTCATAACGCGACCATGACGGGCGCGAACCTTTTCTTGACGTGGTTTTCACACCTGCCCACTGAACAGGTGAAATGCGGCACAGAACCTCGGTGGTCGGCGAGGCCAAGACCATTTGCCCTCCCTTTGCTCTGCACCCGCGGAGGCGACACTCACCGTCTGTAGCTGGTGCCTCCGCGGGTGCAGAGCAAAGGGGAAACGCACGAGAGAGACCGTGCACGACCCGGATGGGTGGCGCATGGCGCGCGAGAGCGCAGGAGCGAGGCCGGTCAGGCCGGGCGGCGGGCCACCAGCACGTCCCGCATGATCGACTGGTCCACCCGGTGCCGCAGCGCACGGTAGGGCTCGGAGTCGACCACTGTCAGGCCGGCGTCGGCCAACGCCGCCGCCGCGTCGTCCCGGCTCGCGACGTGGGTGTTCCAGGAGATCCCGAGCGCACCACCGGGGCGCAACAACCGGGCCCAGACCGGCGCGGCGTCCGCGAGCAACGCCAGCGGGTCGCGGGTCAACCCCTGCCCAGCGGTACGACTGCCGTGCTGCACGCCGTACGGCGCGTCGGCGACGACCAGGTCCACGGTCTCCGGGCGGAAGAACTCCGCCGAGCGGGCCGTGTCGGAGTTGACCACGTCCAGCAGCTGCGTCTGGCCGGCCTTGTGCTCCTCGCGGGTCGGCGCCAGCTCGATCCGCACCCGTCGGCCGACCACCTTGCGCTCCCGCCGCACCGGCCCCGACTCCAGCACCCGGTGCTTCACCCGCTTCTGCTTCAGCCAGGTGGTGATGAACGCCCGGTACGCCTCGACGTCCTTCTGGTCACGCTCGATCCCGGCGGCGTCGAAGCCGTACATCAGCGCCTGGTTGAGGGTGGTGCCCCGACCGCAGAGCGGGTCGAGCACCCGGAACCGGCGGCTGGTCATCTCGGCGGCCCAGTCCGAGGCGAGCAGGGTGACGTTGAGCAGCAGCTTGGTGAACTGCTCGTTGGTCTTGCCCGGGTACTTCTGGATGGTGAGCAGATCGTCGTCGTAGCGGTCCAGACGGCTCCACTCGATCGGCCGCAACAGCTCACCGACGATCTCGAACAACGCGTACCCGGCGGAGAGGTTGCCCAGGACGGCCAGGTCACGCTCGGTCAGCCCGTCGCCGGTGAAGGTGATGTAGGACGCCCCTCCGACGACCTCGGTGTCCAGCTCGCCGATCCGGCCGTCCAGCGCCGAGCGGCCGAAGATCTCCAGCTCGGCTCGGGTGAGGTCGACGGCGGCGCGGGCGTAAACCCGGTTGGTGGCGGGCAGGATCAGCAGGCCGTAACGCGTCATGATCCGGCGAGTATTCCACAACCAGTCACTGTCGCCGGGAACCGGAGCGGCTGCCGGAGCGACTACCGATACATGGGGTGTGAGCAGTGGCGGGAGGTCCTGTCCGCGCAGCTGGACGGGGAGGAGACCGCCGCCGAACTGACGGCGGTGCAGGGGCACCTGGACGGGTGTGCCGAGTGCCGGGCCTGGTTCACGGCTGCGGCAGCGGTGACCCGTCGGGTTCGTACCCGACTGGTGGTTGAGGTGCCCGACCGGACGGCGGCCATCCTTGCCGCCACCAACGCGGCCCCGGCCCGCCGGTCGCGGTGGCGGCGTGGCCCGCTGGTCGCCGGCCTGCGGAAGGTGCCCGGACGGGGCCAGCTCGCCGCCGGGCTGCGCGCGGCGTTCGGACGTGGCCCGCTCGTCGCCGGCCTGCGGTCGGCGCTCGGGCTGCTCGGCGCGGTGCAACTGGTGCTCGGCCTGGCCCAGGTGGGCCGGGGCGCGACCGCCGACCACCTGCACCCCACCGGCCAGCACCTGTGGCACGAGTCGGCAGCGTGGAACGTGGCAGTGGGCGCGGGCTTCCTCTTCGTGGCGCTGCGCCGCAGCCCACCCGCCGGGCTGCTGCCGATGCTCAGCGCGTTCGTCGGCACGTTGCTGCTGCTGTCGGTCAACGACCTGGCCACCGGTTCGGTGGGCGGGGAACGGCTGATCAGCCACGGTTTCCTGGTGGTCGGCTACCTGATCACCGTGCTGCTGTCCCGGCCCGGGCTGCGCCCCGGTGGCCCGGCGCCACAGCGGCAGCCGACACCGTCGCGCTGGCGGTTCGGGGTCGACGACGTGGACCGGCCGCTGCGGGTGGTGGGCCCCGAGTCCTATCCGGCGCAGGCGGCCGACCGGTACGCCGCACCGGCTGCGCATGCCGGCCGATCCACCCGCACCGGCGAGGCCGACGAGCGCCGCGCCGCCTGATCGGCTGAGTCAGTCCACCTGACGCTGCCGTGCGCGGTGGGCGCGCAGGTTGGTCGGGTGCCCACAGGCGCGTACGGAGTGCCAGACTCCGCTGTTGTTGCGTGAGCGGTCGTAGAACGCCACTCGGCAGCGGGGGTTGCGGCAGGTCTTGATCCGCCGCCCGACGTCGGCGAGCTGCGCCTCGAACAGCGCGGCGAGGATGAGCGAGACCAGCAGATCGGCGCCGACCCCGGCCGGGTCGAGGTGGACGGATCCGTCTGAGTCGAGACGGAGCGTGGCACCGCTGGTACGAGATCCGGTCGAAACCCGGTTCGACGCCCCGACGGGTTGCCCGGGATCGGGCGTGACGTGGAGCCTGGCATCGATCTCGTCCAGCAACTCCTCGCGAAAGATCCGTAGCGCCCGGAGCCCCGCGGCGTCGAGCGTGACGTCGGGCGCCGGGCGCCCGGTGGCCGTCGACCACTGCCCGACGGCCAGCCGTGCCCACTCGATAGCGCTGCCCAGATCGTCCAGGAGGTCCGGATGCCGCGGCGCGCCGGCCGAGATCGTGTTGAGCAGATCCTGGACGAGCCCGAGGCCGCCTGGAGCGTGGTCGATGCCGTACCTGGCGGTGGCGATCCAGGGCCCGGCCACCGCACCTGCCGCGCGTTCGGGCATGGAGGGCGTCATCAGCTCACTTCCCGAGCAGGGCGAGCGCCCCGTACCAAGCCGGTCCCGGATTCACCCAGTCTGGGTAGAGCCGCACCATCTCGTCGAAGAACTCGCGGGCGGTCGACTTCTCGGCCAGCAGCCGCTCCACGTTCAGCAGGTACTGCCGGGTCAGATCGATGCTTGCCGGGTCGTCGGGGCGGTCCCGATTCTTGTGCCCGGCGACGACTGCGCGGGGCGCGAGCGCTTCGACGCGGTCGAGGGCGTCGAGCCATTGACGCAGACCGCCGTCGACCGTCTCCACGATGTACTGGTGAACCCCGTTGTAGACGACGTCTCCGGCGACCACCAGGCCGATCGACGGAACGTGCAGGACGGTGGTCTGATCGGTGTCGGTGTGTCCGGTCTCGACGGGCCGGATGAGATTGCCCTCGAGCAGGAACCCTTCGGCCGGCACGGGCACCGCGTCGACCGGCGACTCCGGAATGAGGCCGGGGAAGACCCGGTCGAACAACTCACTCCGTCCGACGGTGGCCTGCTGGTGCATGACCTCGATGGTGCCGGGCGTCGCGTAGGTGACCGCCCCGTGGAAGCGCTTGACCAGCTCACCCGCGCCGAACCAGTGGTCGCCATGCCCGTGGGTGGCGTAGATGTACGTCAGCCGCCTACCCGACTGGGCGATCCAGTCGCCCACCTTCGAGATCTGCTCGTGGGTGAACGGTGGATCCACGAGGAGCGCCTCCTCGGCTCCGTAGATCAACGTGGAGGAGATCGGATTCCAGTGGATCCGCGACCCGTCCGGCATGCGCTGGTCACCCGCTCGCACGGGACCGTCCGAGACGAAGACCTCGTAGGACAGGGCAGATGTGGTCATGTCTCCTCCTCGGTGGCGCGCTCACCCGCATCTGGCCGGTGGGTGCCCGCCGACCGCTGAAATAACCATAACCGCTATGCCTATTTCACTGCGATCATCACGCCCGTGGCCTGCGGCACACCGACTGAGGCTCAGCCGCTACGCCGGAGGCTCAGCCGGTTGCGCCGGCCGGGTCGAACCGTCCACGGCGAGGACCTGCGGGATGACCTGTTCGACGATGGTCAGCAGGGTCGTGGTGAGCAGCAGGTGCACCTGCGCGCGGGTCAGCGCGCCACGCTGGAGCCATTCGCGGGCGGTCGAGGTGGCCAGACCCCCGTACGCCCGGACCATCCCGCGCAACTCCTCGCGGTGCTCCGCCTCACCGGCCAGGCCGACGGCGACCAGCATGCGGTCCGCGGCGACCTCCTCGGCCTCGGCGAGCACCCGTTCCACGTCGGCGTCGCCGCCCATTCCCCGGGCGGTGACCGCAGCCAGCCACGAGGTGCTGTGCCGGGAAACCACGTCGAGGAACCAGGTGACGCTGGCGTCGACCCGGGTCCGGAGATTGCCCTTGGGCAACCGCTCCAGGGCAACCTCGGGAATGGTCACCATGACCCGGACGACCTCCAGATAGAGGTCCTTCTTCGCCCCGAAATAGTGGTTGACCAGGCCACGAGCGACACCCGCCTCACGGGCGACGTCGGTGGTCGACACGTCCGCGTACGGGCGGTCGCCGAACAGCCGGACCGCGCAGGCCAGGATCTGCCCACGCCGGGCGTCCGGCTCCAAACGGCGGCGGCGCGGAGCCGTCTCGACACTCATCTGCCCGACCCTATCGACAGCCCACCGATCGGCCGCCGTTCCTCACCTTGATCACCACAGGCCCCGGCGACGCCGGACCAGGTGCGGCCCCGGCTGGCGCAGCGCTGTCTCCAGGCCCCCGATTCGCTTCAGACAAGCAGGGGCTGCGGGCTTATGAGCCCAAGGCTGCGTCAACCTGGTCAGCGGCCGAACTTCTCGATCGCGTCGGGGGTGACCGGGGTGAAGAAGTTGACCAGGTTGCCGTCGGGGTCCCGGAAGAGCAGGGCTCGGTTACCCCAGGGCATGGTCGTGGGCTCGTTCACGAAGTCCTCCACCACGTTCTTCAGCTTCTCGTAGAGCGCGTCCACGTCTGCCACGAGGAACTCGATGATCACGGTGTGGTTGTCGGCCGGGCGGGCCGACCCTGGCGCGAACAGTGGGACGGTGCGGGTACTGCCAATCGCCAGCGTGCCGTGGGCGGTGCGCAACTCAGCGAAATCCTCGTTGCCCCAGGCCGCCTGAACGCCGGTGATCTTCTCGTAGAAGCCGACCAGGCGGTTGATGTCGTCGGTGATGATGCGGATCGAGACAAAATCCACTGCGTTCTCCCTGCTCAGTACGGTCGGGCCCGGTCTGCCGTCAGCACGCTAGTCCGAATACCGGACAGATCTGGTCCAGTATTCGGATTAGGTTCAGACCGTGGCACGACCGACAGCCCAGGTGCTCACACTGCTGGGGATCTTGCAGTCCGGCGGCGTTCGGACGATGGCCGAGCTTGCCGAGCGGCTCGGTGTCGAACCGCGCACGGTGCGGCGCTACGTGAGTCACCTGGTCGACCTCGACGTGCCAGTGGAGTCGGTGCGCGGTCGCTACGGCGGGTATCGGCTCGCCGCCGGCTATCGTCTGCCGCCGCTGATGTTCAGCGACGACGAAGCCTTGGCCGTCCTGCTCGGCCTGGTCGCCGGCCGCCGTGCCGGGCTGGCGACGGCTACCGGTACGGCGGGTGAGACTGCCGCCGCGAAAATCCGGCGCGTCCTGCCGTCGCGGATCGCGGACCGGCTGGACGCCGTACTCCAGTCCCTCGCCTTCACCACCGAACCCGACGACTTCCCTGCGCCGCAGACAGATGTACTACTCACCGTCGCCGAGGCGGTCCGCCAGCACCTGCCGATTTCACTCCAGTACACCTCGCGCAACGGCAGGCGTAGCGTCCGAGCCCTGCATCCGTTCGGGCTGGTCAACCATGCGGGCCGGTGGTATGTCATCGGGGCCGATCCGGATGTCGGTGAGGATCGAACCCTTCGGCTCGACCGCATCGCGGACGCGAGAACGCTGCCCGGCTCGTTCGAGCCGACCGCCAGGAACGATCCCACGGGGCACCTCCTCACCTCGATGGCACAGGCGCCGTACCAGCATGCGGTGTCGCTACGGATACAAGGAACACCTGAGCAGATCCGCAGGCAGCTGCCGGCCAGCGTCGCCGAGGTGCGAGAGGGTGCGGCCGAAGGCTGGCAGGACGTGGAGATCCGGGCAGAGAGGCTCGACTGGTTACCCGCTGTGCTCGCCGCGCTCGACCTGCCGTTCGTCATCGAACGCCCGGACGAACTCCGCGATCGTGTCGTCGCACTCGCTGAGCGGTTGGCGGCCTCCGGACGACGTGAGTCGCACCGCAGCTAGTCGCCCGACCGGCCGGCGGTCGTCCCTCACCTCGCACACGCCTGACGACGGAGCCAGTTCTCGCAATCTTGGACAGTTTCCGTTAGCTCGTAACGGAAACTGTCCAAGATCTCCGCGCCGAGAGCCGATCGCGGCTTATTGACATGCTGCCAACAGCGCGCGAGGGTGGTGCACATGCCGACCCCCCCGCCCGACGGCTCCCCCTCACCCTGGCGCGAGCCGGAGCATGACGACCTGGCCGAGCTGGCCCGCACCTTCTTCACCAAGGAGGTGTTGCCGCACGCCGACCGCCTTCAGGAGCAGGGCCACCCGGACCGTGAGCACTACCGCCGCGCCGGCGAGCTGGGGCTGCTCGGCCTGTCCGTCCCGGAGGAGTACGGCGGCGGGGGCGGCGGGTTCACCCACGAGGCGGTGCTGCTGCACGAGCAGGCGTACACCGGGGAGAGCAGCCTCGGCCTGGCCGTCCACAGTGGCATCGTCACCGGCTACCTGGTGGCGTATGGAAGCGAGGAGCAGAAGCGGCGCTGGCTGCCCGGCCTGTGCAGCGGTGAGTTGGTCGGCGCCATCGCGATGACCGAGCCGGACGGTGGCTCCGATCTTCAGGCGATGCGGACCCGGGCGGTCCGTGACGGCGACGACTACCTGGTGACCGGCGCGAAGACGTTCATCACCAACGGCGGTGTGGCCGACCTGGTCATCGTGGCCGTGAAGACCGACCCCGAGCAGCGGGCGTCCGGCGTCTCGCTGCTGGTCTGCGAGGTGGGTGGCGACCCGGCGGGGTTCCGGCGAGGCCGACTGCTGTCGAAGATCGGCCTGCACGCCAACGACACGGCCGAATTGTTCTTCGACGAGTTCCGGGTGCCGGCGGCCAACCTGCTCGGCGGCGCCGAAGGGCTGGGCTTCATCCAGCTCATGCAGCAACTCCCGCAGGAACGGCTGGTGATCGGCGTCGGCGCGGTCGCGGCCATGGAACGGGCTGTCGCGCTGACCGTGGCGTACGCCAAGGAGCGCTCCGCCTTCGGCAAGACCCTGATGGGTCACCAGAACACCCGGATGGTGCTGGCCGAGTGCGCCACCCGCGCGCGGGTCAGCCGGGTCTTCCTGGACGACTGCATCGTCAGACACACGCGGGGCGACCTGGACGTGGCCACCGCGGCGATGGCGAAGTCATGGCTCACCGACGGGCAGTGTGAGGTCGTCGACAGGTGCCTCCAGCTCTTCGGCGGCTACGGCTACACGACGGAGTACCCGATCGCCCGCATGTACGCCGACGCCCGCGTCCAGAAGATCTACGGCGGCACCAACGAGATCATGAAGGAGTTGATCGCCCGTGCCCTCTGAGGCGTACGTCTATGACGCGGTCCGCACCCCGCGCGGACGCGGCCGGGACACCGGGGCGCTGCACGGGGTCAAGCCGATCTCCCTGGTGGTCGGCCTGATCGACGCGTTGCGGGAGCGCAACCCCGGCCTGGACGTGGGCCGGCTGGAGGATCTGCTGCTCGGCATCGTGACCCCGGTCGGCGAGCAGGGCGGCGACCTGGCGCGGGCGGCCGCGCTGTTGGCCGGGCTGCCCGACCAGGTAGGCGGGGTGCAGCTCAACCGGTTCTGCGCCTCCGGGTTGGAGGCGGTCAACTCCGCCGCGGCGCGGATCCGCTCCGGCTGGGAGCATCTGCTGCTCGCCGGCGGGGTGGAGTCGATGTCCCGGGTGCCGATGGGCTCCGACGGCGCGGCCTGGGCCACCGATCCGCAGACCGCGCTGGCCACGTCGTTCGTGCCGCAGGGCGTCAGCGCCGACCTGATCGCCACCCTGGAGGGCTTCACCCGCGACGATGTGGACGGCTACGCGCTGCGGTCGCAGGAGCGGGCCGCCAAGGCGTGGGCCGGCGGGTACTTCGCCCGCTCGGTGGTGCCGGTCCGTGACGGCAACGGGCTGGACATCCTCACCGTCGACGAACACCCGCGCCCCGAGACCACCCGGGAGGCGCTGGCGAAGCTCACCCCGTCCTTCGCCACGATGGGCGAGGCGGCCGGTTTCGACGCTGTCGCGTTGCAGAAGTTCCACTGGTTGGAGGCGATCGAGCACGTCCACCACGCGGGCAACTCGTCCGGCATCGTGGACGGCGCCGCGCTGGTGCTGATCGGCTCGGGCGACGTCGGTCGCGACCTCGGCCTCACCCCGCGCGCCCGGATCGCCGGCGCGGCGGTCACCGGCGCCGACCCGACGCTCATGTTGACCGGCCCGATCCCGGCCACCCAGAAGGCGCTCGCCGTCGCCGGGCTGACAGTCGACGACATCGACCTGTTCGAGATCAACGAGGCGTTCGCCGCAGTGGTGCTCAAGTACGTCAGTGACCTGGGCCTCGACCCGGACCGGGTGAACGTCAACGGCGGCGCTATCGCGCTCGGCCACCCGCTCGGCGCGACCGGAGCGATGCTGCTCGGTACGGCGTTGGACGAGTTGGAGCGCCGCGACCTGCGCCGCGCCGTGGTGACCCTCTGCATCGGCGGCGGCATGGGCGTCGCCACAGTTCTCGAGCGCTGCTGACCCGGAGGACGACAATGACCAACACCATCCGGTACGACCGCGGCGCCGACGGCATCGTCACGCTCACACTTGACGACCCCACCCAGTCCGCCAACACCATGAACCGGGCGTACGCCGCCTCGATGACCGCCACCCTGGACCGGCTGGAGGCCGAGCAGGATCTCGTCGGCGTCATCGTGACCAGCGCGAAGTCGACCTTCTTCGCCGGCGGCGACCTGCCCGAGATGATCCGGGCCACCCGCGCCGACGCGCCCGACCTGGCTGACCTGCTCGGCACCATCAAGCGGGACCTGCGCCGGCTGGAGACGCTGGGCCGGCCGGTGGTCGCCGCTGTCAACGGCTCGGCGCTCGGCGGTGGCCTGGAGATCGCGCTCGCCTGCCACCACCGGATCGCGCTGGACGCGCCGGGCAGCCGACTCGGGCTGCCCGAGGTGACCCTGGGCCTGCTGCCCGGGGCGGGCGGCGTCACCCGGACCGTACGGATGCTCGGCCTGGCCGGCGCGCTGACCACAGTGCTGCTGACCGGCCGGCGGATGCGCCCGGCCGACGCCCTGTCCGCCGGGCTGGTCGACGAGGTGGTCGCCACGCCCACCGAACTGTTCGAGCACGCCCGGGCCTGGATCGCTGCGAACCCGCACCCGGCGCAGCCGTGGGACCGGCCGGACTATCGGATGCCGGGTGGCACCCCGGCCAGCCGCTCGCTGGCCGCCCAACTGCCCGCCTTTCCGGCGACGCTGCGCAAGCAACTCAAGGGCGCCCGGCTGCCCGCGCCCGAGGCGATCCTGGCCGCGGCCGTCGAGGGCGCACAGGTCGACCTGGAGACCGCCCTGACCGTGGAGACCCGGCATCTGATCGGCCTGCTCACCGGGCAGGTCGCCAAGAACATGATCGGTGCGTTCTTCTTCGACCTGAAGGCCGTCAACGGTGGCGCGGCCCGACCTGCCGATGTGGACGCCGCACCGGTACGCCGGGTGGCGGTGCTCGGGGCCGGCATGATGGGCGCGGGCATCGCGTACGCCTGCGCGAGCGCCGGGCTGGACGTCGTGGTCAAGGACGTCACGCCGGAGGCCGCCGGCCGGGCCCGTGAGCACGCCGAGCGACTGCTGACCCGGGCGGTTCGCAAGGGCCGCACGACCGAGGCCGACGCCCGCGCCGTACTGGACCGGATCACCACCACCGACCAGGTGGACGCGCTGGCTGGCTGTGACGCGGTCATCGAGGCGGTCTTCGAGGACCCGGCGCTGAAACAGCAGGTCTTCGCCGAGGTGCTGCCCGTGCTGGCGCCCGACGCGCTGCTCGCGTCCAACACCTCCACCCTGCCGATCACCGGGCTGGCCTCCGGCATGGACCGGCCGGCGGACTTCATCGGCATGCACTTCTTCTCCCCGGTGGACCGGATGCCGTTGCTGGAGATCGTGGTGGGCGAACGGACCGGGGACGTGGCACTGGCCCGGGCCTTCGACCTGGGCCGGCGGATCGGCAAGACCCCGATCGTGGTCAACGACGGCCGGGGTTTCTTCACCAGCCGGGTGATCGGCAAGTTCATCGACGAGGCGGTCGGCATGGTCGCCGAGGGTGTCCCCGCCGCATCTGTGGAGCAGGCCGCCCTTCAGGCCGGCTACCCGACCGGGCCGCTGGCACTGGCCGACGAGGTCAGTCTCACGCTGATCCAGCGGATCCGCCGCCAGTTCGAGGCGGCCAGCGAGGAATTCCGACCGCTGCCGGCGCACCGCCTGGTGGACGAACTGGTCGACGCGTACGACCGGCCGGGGCGCGCCGCCGGACGCGGCTTCTACTCCTACGACGACGGCACCCGGGGCCGGCTGTGGCCCGGTCTCGCCGACCTGAGCACCGACGCGGGTCGGGCGGTGCCGTTCACCGACCTCCAGGAGCGGATGCTCTTCGCCGAGGCGCTGGACGCGCTGCGCTGCCTCGACGAGGGGGTGCTGCGCACCGAGACCGACGCCAACATCGGCTCGATCTTCGGCATCGGCTTCCCGGCCTGGACGGGAGGGGTGATCCGTTACGTCCGGCAGTACGCGGGCGGCCCGGCCGGCTTCGCGGCCCGTGCCACCGAATTGGCCGGCCGCTACGGCGACCGGTTCACGCCCCCCGCCGACCTGGCCGACCGGCTCGACGCCCGTCGGGCCGAACCGGTGGACGTCGCGTGACGGCGGCACGCGGCGGGCCGCTGGCCGGGGTGCGGGTGGTCGAGCTGGCCAGCCTCGCCCCGGCGCCGTTCGGCTGCATGGTGCTCGCCGACCTCGGGGCGGACGTGGTGCGGGTGGACCGGCCGGGCGCCCCGGGAGCGGGCCGGCTGGCCGCACCGACCAGCGGGCCGTTGCAACGGGGGCGGCGGGTCGCCGCACTTGACCTGAAGTCCCCGGCCGGGGTGGCGGACCTGCTGCGCCTGGCCGAACGTGCGGACGTGCTGGTCGAGGCGTACCGGCCCGGGGTGGCCGAGCGGCTCGGCATCGGGCCGGAGGTGTGCCAGGCCCGCAACCCCCGACTGGTGTACGCGCGAATGACCGGCTGGGGTCAGGACGGCCCGCTGGCAGCCCGCGCCGGGCACGACATCGACTACATCGCTGTGGCCGGGGCGTTGGAGCCGCTGGGACGGGCCGGCGAACGCCCGTACGCGCCGATGAACCTGCTCGGCGACTTCGGTGGCGGCGGCATGCTGCTCGCCGTCGGGGTGCTGGCCGCGCTGCTGGAGCGGGAGCGCTCCGGCTTCGGCCAGGTGGTCGACGCGGCGATGGTGGACGGCTCCGCGCTGCTCACCTCGTTCCTGCACGGGCTGCTCGGCACCGGCCTGTGGGCCGCCCCGCGTGGGCGCAACATGTTCGACGGCGGGGCGCCGTTCTACGACACGTACGCCACCGCCGACGGTGGATACATGGCCGTCGGCGCGATGGAACCGGCCTTCTACGCCGTACTGCTCAGCGGCCTCGACCTCGCCGACGACCCGGACCTGCCCGCCCAGTACGACCCGAGTGGCTGGGACGAACTGCGCCGCCGGTTCACCGAGCGGTTCGCCGAGCGCTCCCGGGACGAGTGGACGGCGGTCTTCGCCGACCTGGACGCCTGCGTCGCGCCGGTGCTCGCCCCCGGCGAGGCGCATGAGCACCCGCACAACGCGGCACGGGGCACGTTCGTCGAGGTGGGCGGCGAGATCCAGCCGGCTCCCGCACCCCGCTTCGACCGCACGCCGACCGACCGGCCAACCCCGGCACCCGACCCGGAGCAGGACGTCCTACCCGTCGAGGAGATCCTCACCAACTGGCAGTGAGGACGAGATCCGCCCGTTCTTCCGCCGACTCTGAGCTGATCAAGAGCTTTGCGTCAAGGAACCGCCTTCCGGTGACGCAAACCTCTTGATCAACGGGGACGGGGACGGGGATGGGGACGGGGACGGGGACGGGGACGGGCGGGGGCGGCGGGAGTGGTACCAGGCGGCGAAGAGGGCTGCTGCCAGGAGCAGTTCGGCCAGGTCGCCGCCGTAGTACATGAGTTGGGCGGCGGAGCGGAACGCTTCCGGGTCCCGATCGGTGAGGCCGGGCGGGAGGCTGTCGGCCTGGGCGTACAGGTACTTGGCCAGCACGGCGTGGCCGGCCGACGCGGCCAGTAACGCGCCGACCCGTACCGCCAGTCCGGGACGACGCGGCGCAGGGTCGGGCCCGGCCAACGACCAGGCGAAGAGGTACCCGGCGGCCAGGTAGTGCAGGTGCACGGCGTGGTGCAGGACGGGTTGCCGTTCGGCCGCCGCGTACAGCGGGGTGAGCAGCACGAACGCCAACCCGCCGGTCGTCAGCAGCGCGGCGGTGAACGGGTGGGCGAGCAGGTGCAGCGGGCGGGAGCGCAGCAGCCGGCCGACAGCCCGGCGTACCGGCGGCGGCGCCACCCGCAGCAGCAGCGTCACCGGGGCGGCGAGCACCAGCCCCAGCGGGGCCAGCATGCCGAGCAGCAGGTGCTGCGCCATGTGCCCGCGCGGGTTGTCGGGGAGTTGGGCCAGCGGCCCGACGGCTACCGCCAGCAGGGCGCAGCCGACCAACCAGGAGGCGGTGCGGCGGTGGTCCCAACCCCGTGAATTCCGGACGGCGGCCAGCACGTAGCCGGCCGCCAACAACGCGACCGGGAACAGCGGGAGCCAGGTCGGCCCGGCCGCGCCGTGCCCAGCGTGCGCCAGCGGCCCGGCCGCCGTCATCGGGGGCCGGCGCCGGGCCTGCGGGAACGGGCCCGCCACAGGACAGCGGCGCCGGCCAGCAGCAGCACCGCGCCGGCCACGTTCCAGACCACGTCGTACGGCACCAGGTGGACGCCGTAGCGGATCTGGTGCAGCCGGAGCACCTTGTGGTCGACGAGCCCGTCGAAGAGCTGGAATCCGCCGGCGCCGAGCAGGAAGCCACCCCAGGCCGGCCGGCTCGACAGGGCACGCCGTCGACGCAGGTCGGCGAACCAGAAGAATCCGCCGACCAGGGTGATCACCTCGGCGGCGTGCAGCAGCCCGTCCGAGAGCAGCGCCACCGAGGGGGTGGAGCGGTCGTAGAAGTGGTGCCAGGCGAGAAGTTGGTGAAAGACGATCTCGTCCACCGCGGCCATGATGGCGATGCCGATCAGGACGCCGACGAGGGTGGAGGAACGAACGTCGGCGGTACGGGTCCTCGGCAGTGTCGAATCGACCACCACACACCTCGCAGTCAGCTCGAATGAGGTGGCAAATACCCCGAACCGCATGAAACATGCCAGGTCAACGAGGCGGGAAGGCCCAATGGGCCGGTGGCACATCCCCGTTTCGTGACTCCCGGGCCACTGACGGCATGATCATGGAGCCTGGAGGGGCAGCGACAGCCAGATCCCGAGAAGGAGGTGCCCGTGCCGGACGCGGACGAACTCGTCGCCAACGCGCTCGCGGCGGTGCGCGGCACTGACGTACGGCAGGCCGAACGGCAGCTGGACCAACTGATGGTCGGCACCGGCGCCGCGGACGGCACCACGGCGGTGGACGCCGCTCTGCTGCGTCGCCTGGTCCGCGGCCTGAGCTGGCTCTGGCCTCGCGGTTGGCAGCCGGTCGACGTGGACCGGATCACCTGTCGACGGCTCGACGCCCGCGCGGCCCGGCTGGTGCGTGCCGCGATGGCCGCCCAGCGGCGCGACCAGGCCGAGCCGGTCCCGGCCTGGTGGGACGACCAGCTACGCGAGCTGGCGGCCACCGAGGGTGGCGCCGACGGCAGCGAGTTGACCGGCTGGGCCAGCCGGGAGGGTCTGGACCGGGCCGACGCGCTCCGCGCGGCCGTGGACACTCTCGCGCTGGTGGAGAGCCTGCCGCCGATCGCGGTGCTGCGCCCACCGCCGGGCACGAGCGGCGCGGCACTGCCCCGCACGGCGGGCACGGCTCGCAGCGGGTCGCCGATGCTGGATCGGGTACGCGCGCTGCTGGCGAAGGCCGAGTCGACCACCTTCCCGGCGGAGGCGGAGGCGCTGACCGGGAAGGCCCAGGAGCTGATCGCCAGGCACAGCATCGACGAGGCGCTGCTGGCGGCCGGGTCGGAGCGCGGGGACCTGCCCGGCGGGGTGCGCCTGAGCACCGACACCCCGTACGCGGGGGCGAAGGCGCTGCTGGTGCAGGAGGTGGCGGCGGCGAACCGGTGCGAGGCGGTCTGGTCCGACGATCTCGGCTTCGCCACGGTGCTGGGCTGGCCGGCCGATCTGGTGGCGGTGGAGCTGCTCTACACGTCGCTGCTGGTCCAGGCCACGGCGGCGATGCTGCGGGGGCGTGCCGAGCGCCGGGCGGGATCGGGGCGGCGGACGAAGGTCTGGGACGAGTCCTTCCTCAACGCGTTCGCGCTGCGGATCGGCGAGCGGCTGCGGACGGCCACCGAGGCGGCGACCGAAGCGGCGGACCAGGCGGCGGCCGAGACGGCCGGGGCGGAACGGCTGTTGCCGGTGCTCGCGGCGAGGGGCGAGGCGGTCCGGGAGCGGTTGGACACGCTCTTCCCCGGCGTCACCCGCCACCGGCTCAGCGTGCGCGACGCCGAGGGCTGGTCGTCCGGCACCTCGGCCGCCGACCGGGCTTCGCTGGACGTCGGCGGCGCCCGGAAGCCCCGACAGGTGCCCGGCCGACCCGGTCCGCGCTGAACCATTCGGCGTGGGACCGCCCCCGGCGGACGTTTCTGCGATTTTCTTCGGTACGCGGTAGGGATCGGGGGAACGGCTCCGACCCTCCGGTGAGCCGCGCCCCGCTCGGGGTGCGACCAGAGCCTGAGGAGCATCGCCGTGAAGTACATGCTGCTGATCTGGAACCGGCCCGGCTTCACCGAGGAGCTGAGCGAGCAGGAGCGCACAGCCCTCTTCGGTGAGGTCGACGAGATCATGAAGGAGCTGACCGAGACCGGCGAGCTGATCGGCGGCCAGGCGCTGGCCAATCCGTCGCAGTCGTTGACGGTCCGGCTCGTGGACGGCAGCCCCGAGGTCCTCGACGGCCCGTTCATGGAGAGCAAGGAGCAGTTCGCCGGTTACCTGGCCGTCGACTGCGACAGCCCGCAGCGGGCCGCCGAGATCGCCGCCCGCTGGCCGGACGTCCGTTACGGCGGCGCGATGGAGGTCCGCCCGATCATGGACGAGGCCGGGACGGAGATGTGACCGGGGACCGGACGGTCGAGGACCTGCTGCGCACGTTCGCGCCGCAGGTCCTCGGCCTGCTGGTCCGTCGGCACGGACAGTTCGACAGGTGCGAGGACGCGGTTCAGGAGGCCCTGCTCGCCGCCGCGACGCAGTGGCCCGGGCAGGGCGTACCGGATAGTCCGCGCGCCTGGTTGCTCACGGTGGCCACCCGTCGGCTCACCGACGAGTGGCGTAGCGAGAGCGCGCGCCGGGACCGCGAGATGGCGGTGGCGCGGCGCGAACCGGCGTACGCGGGGGTGGCGCCGGCGGCGGACGCGGAGCCCGCCGTCGCGGCCGAGGACGACACCCTCACGCTGCTGTTCCTCTGCTGCCACCCGGCGCTGCCCGGTTCGGCGCAGGTGGCGCTCACCCTGCGAGCGGTCGGCGGTCTCAGCACCGCCCAGATCGCCCGGGCGCACCTGGTGCCCGAGGCGACGATGAGTCAACGGATCCGGCGGGCCAAGCAGCGGATCGAGGCCGCCGGGGCACGGTTCACAATGCCCGGGCCGGCCGAGCGGGGCGAACGGCTGGGAACTGTGCTGCGGGTGCTGTACCTGATCTTCAACGAGGGCTACACCGCGTCCAGTGGCCCGGACCTGCGCCGGGCCGAGCTGACCGGCGAGGCGATCCGGCTGGCTCGCATCCTGCGCGGGCTGCTGCCCGACGACGGCGAGGTCGCCGGGCTGCTGGCGCTGATGCTGCTGACCGACGCGCACCGGGCGGCCCGGGTGGGGCCGGACGGGGATCTGGTGCCGCTGGCGGAGCAGGACCGTTCCCGGTGGGACGCCGCGGCCATCGCGGAGGGGGTCGCGCTGATCACCGAGGCGTTGACGTGGTCGCCGCCCGGCCCGTACCAGCTCCAGGCGGCGATCGCCGCTGTGCACGCCGAGGCGTCGACGGCGGCGGAGACGGACTGGCGGCAGATCGTCGCGCTCTACCGACTGCTGGCCCGGATCGCGCCGAATCCGATGGTCACACTCAATCAGGCGGTGGCGGTGGCCATGGTCGACGGACCCCGGGCCGGGCTCGCCCTGCTCACACCGCTGGACGCCGACGAACGCACGGCCGGGCACCACCGGCTGGCCGCCGTCCGGGCTCACCTGTTGGACCTGGCCGGGGACGTCGGTGCGGCCCGGGAGGCGTACCTGGCGGCGGCGCGGGGCACCACGAGCCGGCCCGAGCAGCGCTACCTGGAGGTGCGGGCGGCCCGGTTGACCGGGCAGGGGTGAGCGACGCCGCGTTGCCGTTTTGGCAACAATCTTTGCACATTTGCCCGGTCGGCGGTCACAGTCGTGGGCGACCCGCGAAGGAGCAGGACAGATGACCGAGCAGCACGAGTTCGACAAGGACTACTGGGAGCGGCACTGGCACCAGGCGCACCACGACCGCCCCGGTGCGATGAGCACGAGTCCCGCGCACCCGTACCTGGCCCGGGAGACCAACACTCTGGTGCCGGGCTCGGCGTTGGACGCCGGGTGCGGCGCCGGCGCCGAGGCGATCTGGCTCGCCTCCCAGGGCTGGCAGGTCACCGCAGTCGACATCGCACCCGTCGCCCTCGCCCGGGCCGCGGAGCGCGCGACGGAGAGCGGGGTGTCCGAGCGGGTGCGGTGGGTGGAGGCGGACCTGACGGCCTGGGCGCCGGAGACGCGGTTCGACCTGGTCACGACGCACTACGCGCACCCCGCGATGCCGCAGCTGGCCTTCTACGACCGCATCGCCGGGTGGGTGGCCCCCGGCGGCACCCTCCTGATCGTCGGGCATCTGCACACCTCGGACGCCACCGAGGCGGGGCACGGACACGGGCAGGGGCACGGGCACCACCCGCCGGACGAGGCATCGGTCACCCTCGCGGACATCACCGCCGGCCTGGACAGCAGCACCTGGGAGATCAGCACCGCCGAGGAGCACCGCCGCACGATGCCGGGCCGGGAAGCTCCGCTGCACGACGTGGTCGTACGCGCCACCCGACGCCCCTGAGCACACAGCGGGTTCGATGGCCGGGCAGCTGCCGCCCCGGACGGGCCGGACACACAGCACGCCGGGCCGGTGATCATCACCGGCCCGGCGTGCGGGGTACGTCGTACGTCAGCTCTTGAAGGCGTCCTTGATCTTCTCGCCCGCCTGCTTGAGCTTGGCGGTGGACTGGTCAGCGCGACCCTCCGCCTCCAGCTGCTCGTTGTCGGTGGCCCGACCGGCGCCTTCCTTCAGCTTGCCGGTCGTGTCCTCGGCGGCGTTGTTGATCTTATCGTCGATACCCATTGCCAACCTCCATTGCAAGCGTCGCTACAACCACAGAGGTACCCCCGTCGTCACCGGCCCAACCATTACCGTCGTCACAGATCGGCGGCAGCCGGACGAAAGCGACGCAGCCGCAGGCTGTTGGCCACCACGAAGACCGAGGACAGCGCCATCGTGGCGCCGGCGATCATCGGGTTGAGCAGCCCGGCGGCGGCCAACGGCAGGGCCGCCACGTTGTAGCCGAACGCCCAGACCAGGTTGCCCCGGATGATGCCGAGCGTGCGTCGGGACAACCGGATGGCGTCCACCGCGGCGTCCAGGTCGCCCCGGACGAGGGTGAGGTCGGCCGCCTCGATCGCCACGTCGGTGCCGGTGCCCATGGCCAACCCCAGGTCGGCCTGGGCCAGCGCCGGGGCGTCGTTGACCCCGTCACCGACCATCGCCACCGACCGCCCCTCGGCCTGGAGACGCTTGATCACGTCGACCTTCCCGGCCGGCAGCACCTCGGCGATCACCTCGTCGACACCCACCTCGGCGGCGACCGCGCGAGCCACGGTGGTGTTGTCACCGGTCAGCAGGACCGGGGTCAGCCCCAGCCCTCGCAGCCGGGCCACCGCCGCCCGGCTGGTCGGCCGGACCACGTCGGCGACGGTGAGCACGCCGCGGGCCCGTCCGTCCCAGCCGGCGACGATCGCCGTACGTCCGGCAGCCTCCGCGTCTCGCACGGCCCACTCGACCTCCGGCGGTACGTCGATCTCGTGCTCGCGCAGCAGCCGGACCCGGCCGACCAGCACGGCACGCCCGTCGACGGTGCCGGTCACCCCGAGCCCTTCGAGGTTGCCGAAGGCGGTCACCGGCGGCAGCGCGCCGGCGTCGGTGGCAGCGGCGGCGACCGCACGGGCGATCGGGTGCTCGGAGGCGGCCTCCACCGCCCCGGCGAGCCGGAGCAGCTCGGCCCGGTCCACACCGCTCGCCGGCACCACGTCCACCAGTGTCATCCGGCCGGTCGTCACGGTGCCGGTCTTGTCGAGCACCACGGTGTCGACCCGACGGGTCGACTCCAGCACCTCCGGGCCCTTGATCAGCACGCCGAGCTGAGCGCCCCGACCGGTGCCGACCAGCAGCGCGGTCGGGGTCGCCAGGCCGAGCGCGCACGGACAGGCGATGATCAGCACGGCCACGGCGGCGGTGAACGCGGCGGTCGGGCCGGCCCCGGTGCCGAGCCACCAGCCGAGCGTGCCGACCGCGAGGGTGATGACGATCGGCACGAAGACCCCGGAGATCCGGTCCGCCAACCGCTGGACGGCCGCCTTGCCGCTCTGCGCCTGCTCCACCAGGTCGGCCATCCGGGCCAGCTGGGTGTCCGCGCCGACCCGGGTGGCGGTGACGATCAGCCGACCACCCGCGTTGATCGTGGCGCCGACCACGCCGTCGCCCGGGGCGACCTCGACCGGCACCGACTCACCGGTGAGCATGCTGGCGTCGACAGCGGAGGTGCCCTCGTCGACCACCCCGTCGGTGGCGATCTTCTCCCCGGGGCGGACCACGAACCGGTCACCGACGGCGAGCTGGCCCACAGGAATCAGGGTCTCCACGCCGTCGCGCAGGACCGCCACGTCCTTGGCGCCGAGGTCGAGCAGAGCGCGCAGGGCGGCGCCGGCGGTCCGCTTGGACCGGGCCTCGAAGTAGCGGCCGGCCAGGATGAACACAGTGACGCCGGCGGCCGCCTCCAGGTAGATGTTGCCGGCGCCGTCGGTCCGGGTGATGTCGAAGCGGAACGGGTGCGTCATCCCGGGCATCCCCGCGTCACCGAGGAAGAGCGCCCAGAGCGACCAGCCGAACGCGGCCAGGGTGCCGAGCGACACCAGCGTGTCCATGGTGGCCGCGCCGTGCCGCAGGTTCGTCCAGGCGGCCCTGTGGAACGGCAGCCCACCCCAGATCACCACCGGGGCGGCCAGCGTCAACGACAGCCACTGCCAGTAGTCGAACTGCCAGGCCGGGACCATGGCCAGCAGGACCACCGGCACGCTCAGGGCCACCGACACCCAGAGCCGGGTACGCGGCCCCCGCAATGGGTCCACCGGAGGTTCCGCGCTGGGCGGGGCCGGCAACGCCGCTGTGTAGCCGGTCTTCTGCACCGTCCCGATCAGGTCGTCCGGCGTGACACCGTCGGCGTACCGGACGGTCGCCTTCTCGGTGGCGTAGTTGACGGTGGCGCTCACCCCGTCCATCCGGTTGAGCTTCTTCTCGATCCGGGCTGCGCACGCGGCGCAGGTCATCCCGCCGATCGCCAGTTCGATCCGGTTCGGCGCCTCGGGCAGCGGTCTGCTGGTGGTGGTCATCGTCTGGTCCCGTCAGTTGTGTCCGTGCCCGGGGGTGCCGTGGCCGGCCCCGCCGGTCGGTGCGGGTCCGCTCGGGGTGGGGGCGTCTGCGGTCGGGGCAGCGCCGGCGACCACCGTGAACTCGGCAGTGTGCACTCGCCCCCCGTGTTGGAAGTCGAGGTAGAGCCGGTAGCTGCCGGCCGAGGGCACCTCGGCGAGGAAGGTGACGGCCGGACCGGGCCGGGTGCGCCCATCGCCAGGCGTCCCGTCCGGGTGCACGTGCAGGTAGGCCAGATCACCCCGGCGCAGCGCCACCAGGTGCCCGTACGCGCCCAGGTAGGGCTCCAGGTCGGTGACCGGCTGCCCGTCCCGACTGACGGTCAGGGTCAGCGACGACGTGCGGCCCGGCTGCGGCGT
The DNA here is from genome assembly GCF_022229005.1 of Micromonospora trifolii. Classification (GTDB taxonomy): domain Bacteria; phylum Actinomycetota; class Actinomycetes; order Mycobacteriales; family Micromonosporaceae; genus Micromonospora; species Micromonospora trifolii. Next base: position 101,879 of record NZ_JAKKFD010000066.1, on the reverse strand, counting down.
ACCGGTCAGGGCGACCGTGTAGCCGTCGACGGTGGTGCTGGTCGCCGGGGCGGGCAACGGCCGTTCGGTCAGCTCGCCGGGGACTGTCACGTCCACGCCGAGGGTCAGCGGCTCGCCACCGGTCGGGGCAAAGTCGGCGAACGCCCGCCACTGCCCGGGGCCGGTCAGCGGGGTGTCGACCCGCCAGGTGCCGTCCGGAGCCAGCTCGGGGTGGACGTGGCGGAAGCCGGAGAGGTCCCGTCGGGCGACGATCAGGTGCATCTGCTTGTCGTGCGCCACGTCGTACCGGGTGACCGGTTGACCGTCCGGCCCCGCGATCCGGAAGGCGAACTCGCCGGTGGGGGCGTCGAGCGGTTGGAGGGTGTAGCCCCGGTCGGAGACGAGCAGCCCGCCGGGAAGCCGGGCGGCCGTCTCGTCGTGCCCGCCCGTCGCACGGGCGGCGCCGCCGTCGTGCCGGCCCTCGACCGCCGGGGCGCGCTCGACGACCCGGCCGATCCCGTACGTCGTGCCGAAGACCGCCGCGAGGCCGACGGCGAACCCGGCCAGTCTCGTCACGGTACGCACGCCGGCCCCCCGATCACGCGTCGACGAGGTCGTAGCCGGCCTCGTCGACGGCGGCCCGGACAACGGCGGTGTCCAGCGGCTGATCGCTGCTGACAGTGACCCGGCCGGCCGCGAGGTCGACCTGGACGTCGCGCACCCCCGCGATGGCGCCGACCTCGGCGCTCACCGCGCTGACGCAGTGCCCGCAGGTCATGCCCTGCACCTGGTACGTCGTGTCGACCATTGAATCGTCTCCTTTACGGTACCGGTACCCGGTGGGGGTATCTCACCAGAACACGACCGTACCATACCCCCTGGGGGTACGCTATCCTGGTCGGCATGACCGCACCCACCCCGATCCGCGGATACACCGCCAGCAAGGACCAGCTGCTCGCGCGGCTCCGCCGCGTCGAGGGGCAGGTCCGGGGCATCGAGAAGATGGTCGACGACGACCGCTACTGCATCGACGTGCTCACCCAGATCTCCGCCATCCAGGCCGCCCTCGACAAGGTGGCCCTCGGGCTGCTCGACGGTCACGCCCGGCACTGCATGCACGAGGGCGCCGCCGAAGGTCGGGCCGACGAGATGGCCACCGAGATGATGGCGGCGGTCGGCCGGCTCATGAAGCGCGGCTGACCGCCGGGCCGCCACGCGGGCGCCTCGAGTACCCGACACTCCGCCACGACCTGCGACCCCCGGGCGGGCTGGCTAGCATCTCCCACGATGGCTCTCCGTATGCCGCTGCACGGTCGGGCACCGGCGCCGCCACCTCGTGGCGTCGTCCCCGGCCGACCGGGCCGAGCACTGACCGTCCGTGATCAAGCGGTCGTCAGGCAGCGATCCGCCGCGCCGTCCGCAGCGTTTCCACCGCAACGGTGAACCGCCCGGCCCGCTGACCCGTATCCCGCACCGGATCGTTGGGAGACTCGCCTTGGCCGCCGACCACACTCACAGTGCTCCGTCCGCCCCACCACGGGTGCGACGGATCCTCATCGTGACTGTGGTACCCCTGTTCGTCGCCACAGTGCTGGCCGCGGTGCTGCTCTGGCCGCGCGGCGGATCACCGCAGACCGATGGTGGTGCGGACGTGCCGCGCTACCCCGGGACGGTCACCCGGGTGGTGAGCGAGCCGTGCCCGCCGGCGCCGTCGGCCCCCGAGGGCACACCCAGGGTCGGCGACGGGCGGTGCGGCACTGTCGACGTCCTGGTGGACGACGGGCCGACCGCCGGCCAGCAGGTACGGACACCGGTGCCCGACGGGCCCGGCGCACCCCGGGTCGAGGTCGGCGACGAGGTCATCCTGGTCGAGCTGGCCGACCCGACCGATCCCACCACCAGCAACTGGAACATCGCCGAGCACCAACGCGGCACCCCGATGGTGTGGCTGGCGGTGATCTTCGCGGCCGCGATCGTCGCGTTCGGTCGGTGGCGAGGTCTGGCCGCGCTCGCCGGGCTGGCCGCCAGCTTCGCCATCCTGCTCACCTTCGTGCTGCCGGGTATCAGCGCCGGCAGGTCACCGCTGCTGGTGGCGGTGGTCGGCGCGGCCCTCATCATGTTCGTGGTGCTCTATCTGACCCACGGGGTCACCGCACAGACCTCGGTCGCGGTGCTGGGCACCCTGGGTAGCCTGGTGCTGACCGGCGTGCTCGCCACCATCGCCACTGCCGCGACCCACCTCACCGGCTTCGGCAGCGAGGACGCCACCACCCTGTCGATGTTCCAGGGCGACGTGGACCTGCACGGTCTGCTGCTCGCCGGGATCATCATCGGCTCGCTCGGGGTGCTCGACGACGTGACTGTCACCCAGGCGGCCACAGTCACCGAACTGGCGAACGCCAACCCCGGGCTGACCCGGTTGCAGCTGTACCGCGCGGCCACCCGGGTCGGCCGCGCGCACATCGCCTCCACTGTCAACACCATCGTGCTGGCGTACGCGGGCGCGTCACTGCCGCTGCTGCTCCTGCTCACCGCCGACGCACGGCCGATCGGGCAGATCCTCACCAGTGAGTTCCTCGCGCAGGAGATCGTCCGGAGCGCGGTCGCCACCCTCGGTCTGATCGCCGCCGTGCCGCTGACCACCGGGCTGGCCGCGGTGGTGACCGCCGCCGGGCGTAGCGCTGCCACGGCGTCCACCGACGCTCCGGCGTCCCGGCCCCAACCGGACCGCCGCGAGGCACTGGCCGCACTCATCTCACCGCGAACGGCCGGCTCCGACGAGCCGGACCAGACGCGGGCCACACCCCCATCCGAGGCCACCGACCGGTGGCCGGAGTCGAACAGGAGCACGGATACGGCATGGTGACACTCCTCAGCGTGACCAGATCGGGCATCCACCCTGAGAACCGCGTCACTGGTCACTCAACGCTATGGCGAAATGACGCTTTTGGTCGGCATCCAGGCGTAGCTCACCTGGTCGACTCTCGGGTAACCTCGCTGCCGGTTACCGATGAAGGCGCGAAGCGGCGCCTGCGGTGCCACCGCCCAATCGCCAACCGGCGAGCCGGGGACCCAGGTACCTGGGGTGAATCCGCGTCAGCGGTAGGGGCCACTTCCGCCCCGAACCCGTCAGCTAACCCGGTCGGCGGTCGACGGAAGGGAACATTGTGACGGCACCCCTACGCCGCTGGTTGACTCCCGTGGTGGCCGTGATCGCCGCACTTACCGTGCTCGCCGGGCCGCTCCCGGCGCACGCCGCCCCGACGACCCCCACACCGTCCGGGCACGAGGAGGACGGCGAACCCAAGCTGCTCAACGACGTCATCGAGCAGGCCAACCGCGACTACTCCGCCGCGAAGTCCAAGCTGGACAAGTCCAAGAAGCGGCAGGGCGAGTTGGCCGCGGAGGTCAACCGGGCCAAGGCCGACCTGGACGCGTTGGCCCCGCAGGTCGGGCAAATCGCCGCCCAGGCGTACCGGACCGGCCGGATCGGCGCGGTCGCGATGCTGCTGGAGAGCGAAGCGCCCGACTCGTTCGTCCAGCGCGCCGGGATGCTCGACGAGATGAACATGGTCAACGAGAAGAAGCTCTCCGAGGTCAACGAGGTGAAGGCCCGCGCCGAGCAGGCCAAGCTGGCCCTCGACACCGAGGTCCGCGAGCAGCAGAAGCAGACCGCCCTGATGGCGAAGCGCAAGAGCGAGGCCGACAAGGCGCTCTCCCTCGTCGGCGGCAAGGGTTTCACCGGCGGCCTGGTGGATGCCACCTCCAAGGTCGCGAAGATCGGCCCGGGTCGCACGGCCGACGGTGACTGGAAGGCCCAGTCGTGCAGCGAGAAGGACCCCACCACGTCCGGCTGCATCACGCCGCGCACGCTGCACGCGTACAAGGAGGTCAAGGCGGCCGGCTTCAACCGGTTCGTCGGCTGTTACCGCCCCGGCGGGCCGTGGGAGCACCCGAAGGGCCGCGCCTGCGACTGGTCGCTACAGAAGAGCGGGTTCTCCCCGTGGCACAACAACGACACCCGGACGTACGGCAACAACGTCGCCGCGTTCCTCATCCGTAACGCCGACCGGCTCGGCATCTACTACGTGATCTGGAACCGGCAGATCTGGTTCCCGGCCACCGGTTGGAGTTCGTACAGCGGGCCGTCGAACCACACCGACCACGTCCACATGTCGCTGCTCTGACCCGCACGATCCCCGTCGAGGGCCGTTCCGCGTGACGCGGAGCGGCCCTCGTCGCGTCAGACGGTGGTAGCAGCGGCCGGGTCGGTCGACTCGGGCGATCCGGCCGGGTTCTCCAACATCGCGAAGCCAGCTGGCACGGCGGCCACCGGGCGCACCGCTCCGGCGGAGAGTCGGTAGGACACCCCCACCACCGCGCACCGCCCCAGCGCCACCTCGTCGGCCAGCACCGGGGACTGCCCGAGCAACGTCTCGACGGTCTGGGCGATGTGGATGTCGACGATGCCGTCGATGTCGTCCACGCCCTCGGCCTCGGCCCGGCGCAGGCTGGGCAGCACGGCGTCGACCACAGCGCGCAGATGCCCACTCGGTGCGGTACCGGTCGCGGCGGACTCCCGGGCGGCCTGCACCGCACCGCACGAGTCGTGGCCGAGCACCACCACCAGCGGGGTGCCGAGCACTGTCACCGCGTACTCGACGCTGCCGAGCACCTCGGGACCGGCGGTGTGCCCGGCGGTGCGAACCACGAACAGGTCGCCCAGACCCCGGTCGAAGATGATCTCGGCGGCCAGCCGTGAGTCGGAGCAGCCGACGATCACCGCGAACGGGTGTTGCCCGTCGGCCACGGCAGCCCGGTGCCCTGCGTCCTGGTTGGGGTGGCGTGGTGCGCCATCGACGAAGCGCCGGTTGCCGGCGACCAACTCGGCGTACGCCCGGGTCGGCTCGCTGAGCGTGGCGGCCCGGTCGGTGGTCCGCTGCGGACCCGGCTGGCCGCCGGAGCTCCCGGTATGACTCATCCCGCACCTCGTCTCGACGCATCTGACCTGGTCAAGCCGGCTTTCCGCCGGCCGGGCGGGCGGGCGCTGGCTCGTGCTCCACCGTCACACGCACCGTAAGATGCGTCAAGGTATGCGTGATTTAGATTTCATACGTTGACTCCGGCCACCCCCTGGGCAACCTTCCCGGCGCAGGGCGGACCAGACTCTCGCGAGGGCAGGCGGACATCGGAGAAAGGCGGTCACACGATGGCGAGCACGGTGACGGACGACACCGGCGGCGGGCGGAACTGGACGTTCCTCACCAATCACGGGCACGTCCTGCTGGCCATCGCCCGCGATCCGACCGCCCGGCTGCGCGACGTCGCGGCCGAGGTCGGGGTGACCGAACGAGCCGCGCAGGCGATCGTCGCCGACCTGGAGGCGGGCGGTTACCTGCACCGCACCCGGGTCGGGCGACGCAACGAGTACACCCTCAACCCGGCCGGCCGGTTCCGACATCCCGCCGAGGCCGACCGGCAGGTCGGCGACCTGCTCGCGCTGTTCGCCGACGACCCCGCCGCGAAGGCACAGCCCCAGGCCTGACACCGGTAACCGGGGGGCCGCTGACCGACGGTCACGGCGGTAACCTTTGCGGGTGCGCGAATGCCCGCCGTTGAGCGCGACCCCGTCCCGCCGTGCCCTTCGCGGCGTCCTCAGTGGAACGCTGGCGGTCCTGCTCGGCGCCGGCCTGGTGGCGCCCTCCCCCGCGACCGCCGCGCCGCCCCTCTGCGGTCCCACCGGCACCGACAGCCTGACCCAGATGCCGTGGGCGCTCCGCCGGTTGGAGCCGTCCTCGGCGTGGCCGCTGTCCCGGGGCGCCGGGATCACGGTGGCCGTGATCGACTCCGGAGTCTCCGCCGCCCACCCACTCCTCAAGGGGCAGGTGCTCGAGGGTCGCGACTTCAACGGCCTGCCGGCCCAGCAGGGCCAGTGCGACGAGGCCGGGCACGGCACGCTGATCGCCGGCATCATCGCGGGCCGGGAGGGCACTGTCGTCCCCTTCAGCGGCATCGCCCCGGCCGCCCGCATCCTGCCGATCCGGGTTCTGCCGCAGCTCGGGGCGGTCAACAACCCGCAGCTCCCCGCGCAGATCGCGGCAGCCATCGACTGGGCTGTCGCGCAGGGCGCCGACGTGATCAACCTGTCCCTGACCACAATTCCCCGCCCCGAACTGACGGCTGCCGTCGACCGGGCGCTGGCCAAAGGGGTGGTGCTGGTCGCCGCCGCAGGCAACCGGTCGGAAGATTCGCAGAACCTGCCGGGTTACCCGGCCGCGTACCCCGGGGTGATCGCGGTCGGCGGGGTGGACGAGCAGGGCGGCCACGTCGGCACCTCGATCAGCGGCGACTATGTCGACATCGCCGCACCGGGGATGAACATCGTCGGGCCGGCGCCCGGAAACACCGGCTACCGCACCGTGCCGGAGGGCGGCACCAGCTACGCGGCCGCGTACGTGTCGGGAGTGGCAGCGCTGGTCCGGGCCGCCTACCCGAGTCTCGACCCGCAGCAGGTCGCGGATCGGCTGAAACGCACCGCCGACAACCCACCCGAGGGTCGCAACGCCGACATCGGGCACGGGATGGTCAACCCGTACCGGGCGGTGTCGAGTCTGCTCGGCACCCGGGCGAACCCGCCCGCCAGCATGCTTCCGGCGCCCGCCGTGCGGGACGACCCGCTGAGCTGGCAGCGCCCCACCGCGATCTGGGCGGCGGTCATCGGCGGGCTACTCGCCGCGCTGCTGCTGGTCGCGCGACCGATCATGGCCCTGGGCCGCCGACGTGACTGGCGCCCCGGCCGACGCACCGACGCACCGACTGCCGGCTGAGCGGCGCGGCGCAGCCCGACGCCTACGCCCGCCTACGCCACACACAGAGCGGCTCCGGGCCGGGCGAACCGGACCGGAGCCGCTCGTGCGAATCCCTCAGCTCCACACCTTGGAGTTGCTCATCTCCGTGGTGAGGTAGTTTTCGCGGGCGATGCCCACGGCACCGCCGATCTCGTTCAGGATCCGGTTGATGTCCCGGACCGCCGCGTCCCACTTCGCCTGGTGCTGCTCGTAGGCAACCCGGTCCTCGCCGTCCCAGTGCAGCTTGGTCAGCATCGACCGCAGCGTGTCAAGCTTTTCCTCGAGGGTCTTCGAGATGGCCTGCATCTGCTGGTTGCTGCTCTCGAGGACCGCATAGTCAACTTTGATCGTCACGATTTCCTCCTCTGCCGGCTACGGATCACGGGTTGAGAGCAGAGTGGAACTTGTCCAGCATCTGCTGCTGCTCTTCGTCGTTGACCTGGTGCGTCGTACCCGACTTGTCGAGCAGGTCAGCGATGCTGTCCATCGCCGTCAGCAGTTTGACGGTGTCCTCGTTCCAGCGCGTCATCAGCGACTGGAAGCCCGTGGACGCCTGACCCTTCCACGCGATGGCCAGGTCGTCGACAACGTTCCACAGCTTCTTCAGCTCGCCGTCGACCTCGCTGCGCGTGGACCGCACGTCACTCGCGGCGGTATGCAGAGTCGCAGCTTCGACCTCGAACGCCATGCTTCACACCCTTCCGTCTGTTGTGGTGGCGGCTTCGCCGCGCCCTCCCCCGCGGCAAGGCAGCAACACCCCACCGACGGACACTCCTGTGAAGACCGTAGCGGAACGTGTCCAGCCCTCGCAGCCCTGACCGGTGACGTTCGATGGATGGTGGTGAATCGGACCGGACGGTCCACCACCCCCTACCGAACGACCGACAGCGCTCAGGTCGGCTCGGACCAGGCGGTCTGAATCAGTTGCTGGCCATCGCGACGGCGAACCAGGGTGCCCCGGCCGGGCGGTTGCGGGCTCGGCCGCAACGTGCCGAAGACCGCGCCCTCCTCCCGGTTGCCGGACATCAGCAGGCCCGGCGAGTCCAACTCGCGCAGCCGTTGCAGCACCGGCTCGTAGAGCGCCCTTGACACACCACCGACCCGGCGCGTGACGATCAGGTGCAGACCGATGTCGCGGGCCTGCGGCAACAACTCGTGGAGAGCGCTCAGCGGGTTGCTGCCGCCGGAGGCCACCAGGTCGTAGTCGTCCACCAGGATGTACAGGTCCGGACCCTTCCACCAGCTCCGGTCACGCAGCTGGGCGGTGGTCACGTCCGGGCCGGGCAGCCGGTTCGAGAGCGCGCTGCGGATCGACCCGAGCCCCTGGGCGAACGCCTGGTTCGACGGGGCGTAGTCGAGCAGGTGATCACCCTCCACCGCCCCCAGCAGACCACGCCGGTAATCGGCGATCACCAGCCGGGCCTGCGCCGGCGTGTACCGCTCGGTGATCCCCCGGGCGATCAGGCGCAGCAGGTTGGTCTTGCCGCACTCCGCGTCGCCGAAGACCGTCAGGTGCGGCTCGTTGGCCAGGTCCAGGTAGACCGGCGCGAGTGCCGACTCGTTGACACCGATCGGAAGCCCGGGTGCCGAGCGGTCGATGATCCGGGCCAGCTCCGCCACCGGCAGCCGGCGCGGCAGCAACCGCACCTTCGGCGCCGGACGACCCGGCCAGTTCGCCGCCACGTGCCCGGCCAGGGACAGCGAGGCCTCGCTCAGGTCGTCGATGTCGCGCCGACCGTCGATCCGCGAAATGGCAGTGAGGAAGTGCAGCTTGTCCCTGGTCAGGCCGCGACCGGGCGACTTTTCCGGCACGTTGTTCGCCGCGCGGCGGTCGATCTCGGACTCCGACGCGTCGCCGAGGCGCAGCTCCAACTTGGTGCCGAGCAGATCCCGCATGTTGATCCGGATCTCCGCCCACCGTACGGCGGTGAGCACCACGTGCACCCCGAAGCCCAGGCCCCGGTTGGCCAACGTGGTGATGGTCTGCTCCAGCTCCTCGTACTCCTGGCGCAGGGTGTTCCACCCGTCCACCACCAGGAACACGTCGCCGAACGGGTCGTCCGCGAACTCACCAGCGGCACGGCGACGGCGGTAGCTCGCCACCGAGTCGATGCCGTGCTGGGCGAAACGACCCTCCCGCTCGTCCAGGATGGCGACGACCTCGGCCACCGTCCGGCGGACCGCCTCGACGTCGCGCCGACCGGCCACCCCGGCCAGGTGCGGCAACCGCTCCATGCTGCGCAGCGCGCCCCCACCGAAGTCCAGGCAGAAGAACTGCACCTCCCGCGGCGTGTGCGTGAGCGCCAGCGAGGCCAGCAACGTACGCAGCATCGTGCTCTTGCCACTCATCGACCGACCGACGATGACCACGTTGCCGCCGGCCCCGGCCAGCTCGACCATCATCGGGTCCCGACGCTGCTCGTAGGGGCGGTCCACCACGCCGACCGGCACCGTCAGTCGCCCGCGCCCGGGCCAGGATGCCGTGCACAGCCCGTAGGTCGGGTCGACCGCCAGCGGGCCGAGCAGCTCACCCAGGCCCGGCGGGTCGGCAAGCGGCGGCAGCCACACCTGGTGCGCCGGGCGACCCCGACCCTTGAGCTGGTCGATCAGCACGTCGAGCATCGCCACGGCCTTACCATCGGCCGGCTGCTCCGGCTCCGGGGCGGTGGCCACCGGCACCTGCGGGACCTGCACCGGAACGAAGTCGAGACCGTAGGGCACGATCCGCCGCTGCACCAACGCCTGCGAGGCCGAGGCCTGCTGCCCCGGCGCTCGGTACGCCCCCGACACGTACGCGGCCCGGAACCGCAGCATGGTGCTGGTGTCCGTCTTCAGGTAGCCGTGGCCCGGCGCGTTCGGCAGCTCGTACGCGTCCGGAACACCGAGCACGATCCGGCTCTCCACTGCGGAGAACGTCCGCAGACCGATCCGGTACGACAGGTGCGTGTCGAGGCCCCGCAGCTTGCCCTCCTCGAGGCGCTGGCTGGCCAGCAGCAGGTGCACGCCGAGGGACCGACCCAACCGGCCGATCATCACGAACAGGTCGATGAAGTCGGGCTTGGCGGCGAGCAGTTCGCTGAACTCGTCGCAGATGATCAACAAGCTGGGCATCGGCGCCAGCGCCTCACCGGCCGAGCGCGCCTTCTCGTACTCGAAGCGGGAGACGTAGTTGCCGGCCGCCCGCAGCAGCTCCTGCCGGCGCACCATCTCGCCGGCGAGGGCGTCGCGCATCCGGTCGACCAACGGCAGCTCGTCGGCCAGGTTGGTGATCACCGCGCTGGTGTGCGGCAGCGCCTCCAGCGAGGCGAAGGTGGCGCCACCCTTGAAGTCGACCAGGACGAAGTTCAGTTCCTCAGACGAGTGGGTCACCGCCAACGCGGCCACCACGGTACGCAGCAGCTCACTCTTGCCGGAACCGGTCGCGCCGATCACCAGACCGTGCGGGCCCATGCCCTCGTGCGCCGACTCCTTGAAGTCGAGCTCGACCACGTTGCCGTCCGGGCCGACACCGAGCGGGATGCGCAGCCGGTCCCGGTGCCCACGCGGGCGCCAGGTGTTCTGCACGTCCACCGCCGCGGCGTCACCGACGCCGAGCAGGTCCGGCAGCTCCGTGCTGCGAGCCAGCGGCTCGTCGCCGCCGGTCTGCTGCTGGGAGAGCCGGAAGGGGGCGATCTGTCGGGCCAGCCCCTCGGCGGCCTCCGCGCCGAGCCGGTCGGGCCGACCCAGCGTCGACGACGAGCTGCCCCGGACCAGGTCGAGTGAGCTGCCGTCACCCACGTCGAGGCAGAGCAGCCAGCGGCCGGCGTCACGCGGCACCGTGCCGGAGAGGTCGATCACTGTGGCGCCGAGCAGCCCCGGACCGACCAGCTGGCAGGTCGGTGAGACCTCCCCGCCGTCGATCACCACGACCAGGTGTTGGGCGGTCGTCAGCGGCTTGGCCTCCGGCGCGAACCGAGGCCGCCCGCCCAGCTCGGCGGCGAGCGACGCCTCGGCCTCGGCCAGGCTGGCGAAGACCAGCCGGCGCGCGCCGGCCGCGTCCGTACGACCGCTGTGGTGGGCGTGCGGCAGCCACTTCACCCAGCCCCAGGACGACTGCCGGTCTGGTGCGGCGACCACAGCGATCACCAGGTCGTCCGGTGCGTGGAAGGTGGCCAGCTGGCCCAGCGCCGCCCGGGTCAGGTCGAGCACCGGCTCGCGGTCGCCACGCAGCACCACCCGGCTGAACGCGCGCACCGACAACGCCGTCGGCAGGTCGGGCACCGTGGAGTGCGCCCGGACGAACCGGCGAAGCGCGATGGCGCTCATCGGCTCCAGGTCCTCCACCGGCTTCGTCTCCGGTGGAACGATCTCCACGGCGAGCCGCTGCGGGCCGAGGGCGATCCGGGTCTCGCCGAAGTCGTCCTCGGTGATCCGCCGCTCCCAGAGTCGCCGGGACGCGGCGATCGACCACAGTGCGTCGGGCTCGGGGTGCCGCCAGGCCATCGCGGCCCGCTGCTGCTCGGCGGCGCGCCGGGTGCGCTTGCGCATCTGCGCCAGGTAGCGCATGTAGTCGCGGCGATCGGCGTTCAGCTCGGCCTTGTCCTTGCCGCCGCTGTTGGCCAGCGAGCCGATCGCCATGCCGAGCATCGAGACACCGAACAGACCACCGGCGACGTAGGTCATCATGCCGCCGCCCTTGCCGGCGTAGAGGAACGCCATGGCGCCGACCCCGCAGAACATCGGCAGGATCATGAGCAGCTGCCCCATCCCGCGGGGCGTCGGCTCCGGCAGCTCGGGAGGCGACTCCAGCAGCACCTCGCCGCGCGGTAAGGCCGGCCCCGGCTGACGCGTGAGCCGGCGGAACACCACAGTGCTCACGGCTGTCTCCTCCCCAGAAGCGGCCCTGATGACGTGCGGCCCGTGGAACACCGCCCGCGGGTGGGCATCGTACGTGCCGTCATCGTAGGTAATCTGCCGTGTGCGCGGTGGACCCGGACCGCAGCATCACAGCCAGCCGATCACAGACGCACACCTGGAGGCCACTGTGGCGACGAAGACGGCGACCGGTGGTCTGAGCCGGATCACCATCGTGGCTCCACGTACCCGGATGGATCTGGCGCTGCCGTCGGACGTCCCGATGGCCGACCTGCTCCCCACCCTGCTGCGCTACGCCGGCGAGGACATGGCCGACGAGGGTGCGCGGCACGGTGGCTGGGCACTGTCCCGATTGGGCGGTGCGCCCCTCGACGGTGGTCGTTCCGCAGCGCAGCTCAGCGTCCGCGACGGCGAGGTGCTCTACTTCAACCCCCGGTCCGACGCCGCACCGGAGATCGTCTTCGACGACGTGGTGGACGCGGTCGCCACCGCTACCAACCAACGCCCCGGCGCCTGGCAGGTCGGCGCGACCCGCTCCTTCGCTGTGGTCTTCGCGGCGGCGGCGTTCGGCGCCGGCGCGCTGGCAGCCCTCTTCGCCGGTCCGCCGCACCTGCCCGGCGCGCTGGCCGCGCTTCTGGTCGCTGTGGCGCTGCTGGTGGGCGCCGCGGTGCTGTCCAGGGCCGCCGGTGACAGTGGCATCGGCGCGGTGCTGGCCCTTGTCGGCCTGGTGCACGCGGCCACCGGCGGCCTGCTGCTGCTGGCCGGCGACCGATCGCTGACCGACCTGGCCAGTCCGCATGTCCTGCTCGCGGCAACCGCCGCGGTGGTGGCCGGCGCGGTGGCCGTGCTGGCGGTCGGCGACCGGTACCCCCTCTTCTTCGCCGCGATCGGGGTCGCCGCCGCGACCGGCCTGGGCGCGGTGCTCTGCCTGGCCCTGGGCCTCGACGCGGCGGCCTCCGCAGCGGTGGTCGCGGCTGTCGCGTTCGGCGTGGTGCCGGCGCTGCCGATGATGGCCTACCGGCTGGCCCGGCTGCCGGTGCCGTCGATCCCGACCGGTCCGGAGGACCTGAAGACCGACAGCGAGTCGGTGGACGGCCGGCAGGTGCTCCAGCAGAGCGAGCGCGCCGACCAGTTCCTGACCGGTCTGCTGTGGACCGTCTCGCTGCTGGTGCTCGGCGCGCAATTCGTACTGGCCCTGGACGGGCGCCTGCCCGCGGTGCTGCTGTGCCTGGTGCTGGCCCTGTTGGCACTGCTGCGGGCCCGCCCCCTCCTGGGCCGGGCCCAGCGCACCCCGGTGCTGCTGGCCGGCACAGTGGGTCTGGGCCTGGCCGCCGCTACCACCTTCGCCGGCGGGTCACTGCCGGTCCGGCTCGGCCTGATCCTGGGCGGGCTGGTGCTCGCCGCGGTGATCAGCCTGATCTACGGTCTGACCATCGCCGGCAAGCGCATCTCGCCGGTCTGGGGTCGCCTGCTCGACATCGCCGAGATCCTGCTCATCATCTCGCTGGTGCCGCTCGCCTTCTGGGTCTGCGGCCTCTACGGCTGGATCGTCAACCTCCGACCCTGACCGTGCGCCGCCGCCGCACCGGTCAGCGCGACCGCGAACCGGTGGAGACGCCCAGCGCCGACGCGACCGGAGCGGTGGCGTAGACGCCCGGAGCATGCTGACCGTCCATCGGCCGGGTGGACGCGCCCACCCGGCCGGCGACCTCGCGAACCACCTTGACCAGGGCCTCGACGTGGTTGTCCATCGCCGCGACCCGCAGCAGCGGTGCCGCCACCCGACCGTCCGACGAGACGGTCACGGCCACCGTGTGCGACGGCGCCGAGGTCGCGGTGATCGCGTCCACGAGCGGACCGAGCGGCGCGTCGAAGCGGCCCCGCAGAGCCATGCAGCGGTGCGTCCAGCCGCCGCCGCGCAACCCACGCCAACTCTCCGCCGGCGCCTCGGGCACCAGGTCCAGACCGGCGGCCGAGACGATGGCGGCGCGTAGTTCCTCCCGGCCCAACGGACGATGGGCCAGCCCCGCCGAGGTCAGCGCCTTGCCGAGCCGGCCGATCCCGGCCGCCACCGTCCGGTGTACGCCGGTCAGCCCGCCGCCCCGGCTCACCGCCTCGACCCGCGCGTCCCGGACGGTGAGGCGCACCGCCACCCAGACGGTCCGGTGCGCCGCCGGCGGCGCACCGGGTGCCGGGTACCAGACCAACGTGTGCGCGACGACCTGGGCCCGGGAGACCGGGGCGCTGAAGTCCGTGAGCACCCTCAGCGCGCGGTCCACAGCGGCGGCGTCGACCGAGCCGACCGCCGCACCGGTCGCGGACTGCAACGCGACGGCGGCGAACCAGCCCTGGTCGTCACGCCCGATGCCGAGCCGGGTGCCTCGGTCGGTCAGCTCGATGACGCTCAGCTCAGGGGCGAGCGCAGCCAACCTCGGGTCGGTCGCCGTGCCGCTGGCCAGTGCCGCCGACGCCCGCTCACCGCGTCGCCGCAGCCGCCGACGCAGCAGCAGGTCCTCGAACCACCAGCGGCCACCTCGCCGGGCGAAGGCCGCCAGGGCGACCAGCAGCGCCGCCGCGCCCACCGCGGCGAGCACCCAGCTGGGTCCGGCCGTGGCGGCCCAGACACCGACCACGCACAACTCCAGCACGACGAGCTGCCCGACCAGCACGGGGCCGACCCGCCCACGGCCGGACCGCTCGGCCGGGGGCACCGGCCGGGTCGGAACGTCGACAGGGTCCGTGACCGCTCGAGCGGGTGCCGCCTGAACCTGCGTCATCGCTGACTGTCCCTCCTGCACGGTACGACTCTGCGCCGGGTCGGTCCGGTGCCGGCCACGAGCGGTGGTCCCAAGGAACCACCGTCGGCCCCTTATCGTAGGGAAGCCCGCGACGGCACCCCGACCCTGATCGTCGCGGATCCACCCCGCCGGAGGTAAGTCATGCGGACCCGCCGCGATCAGGTGCAGGCGTACCGCTTCGTCACCCGCCGCATCGTCTCCGCCTTGCTGTCGGGCGATCCGGAGACCACCAACCTGCCGATGCGCCGGCTCGGCATGGCCGTCTTCGGCAGTGTCCTCACCGCGGCCATCGTGCTCGGCGGGGTGGGTGCCTACGGCCAGTTGACAGGTGGCACGGCACCGCTGGACGACCAGACCCTGGTCATCGAGCGGGAGACCGGCGCGACGTACGTGTTCATCCAGGGCAAGCTGCACCCGACGCTCAACTACACCTCGGCGCGGCTCATCGTGAACGATGCGAGTGCCCAGGTGCGGACGATGTCCCAGGCCTCGCTGCGGGACCGGCCCCGCGGCGTCACCGTCGGCATCGTCGGTGCACCGGACGCCCTGCCGGACCGCAAGTCGCTGACCGGGCTGCCCTGGTCGGTCTGCGACGTGCCCGACCCGGTCGACCGGCAGCGGTCCAGCACCCGGCTGGTGATCGACAGGGCCCTGCCCGGCGGCACGCCGCTGGGCGACCGGGCGGTGCTGGTCTCCGTGAACGACCAGAGGTACCTGGTCACCAACAACACTCGACTCCAGCTACTCGACCCGTCCCGCACGATCACGGCACTGCGGATGGCCGGCACCGAGCGACTCCAGGTCGGGCAGCAACTGCTCAACGCCGTGCCGGCCGGGCCGCCGTTGCGCCGGCCGTCGCTGCCCGGTGAGGGCGAGCCCAGCAGCCGCAACGTGGCCGGGCAGATCCACAACGTCGGTTCGGTGTTCAAGGCCGCCGGGCGGCACTACGTGCTGACCCGGGACGCTCTCGTCTCGATCAGTGAGATCACCGCTCTTCTGCTCGTCAGCAACGGCGGTCGGATCACCGACATCACCCCGAATCAGGCCAGCGAGGCATTCGAGGAGCGGCGGATCGAGGAGGCGGGGGTGCCCCCGACGATGCCCGCCCTCTACCCGGCCCAGCCCGGTCAGACCACGCTGTGCGCGACGTACCGTCAGGGCAGCGCGGGCGGCCCGCCGACCACCACCCTGGAGGTCTTCGACCGGGTGCCGAGCGAGTTGACCGACAGCGACCCGGGCCTGGTGCCGGTGCGCCAGACCAGGCGCGATGCCGTACGCACCGCCGAGGCGGTGCTGCTGCCCGGCGGCAAGGGTGTCATCGCGCAGGCCTCGCCCGGTGCCGGGACCAGCGGGTCCGGTGCCGCCGGGTCGACGATCTACCTGATCAGCCCGCAGGGCATCCGGTATCCGCTCGGCTCGGCGGCGACCCTGGACGTGCTCGGCTACGGCGGGATCACCCCGCTGGCGGTGCCCGGTTCCCTGCTCGCACTGATCCCGACCGGGCCGACCCTGGACCGCGAGGACGCGTTCGCCGTCTTCGCTTCCGACGGGCCGGCACCGGCCGCATCACCGTCGGCCGCGCCGAGGTCGGGCTCACCATCCGCGGCGCCGCCCTCGGGCACGCCGTCCGCCGCGCCACCGTCGGGGTCGACACCGTCGAGTCCGGCCAGTGGCACCCCGTCGAGCGGCGGGACCGGCGGGGGCTCAACGGAATCGACAGGCGCCGACGGCTGAGCAGCTTCGACGGGTCGCCCGGAGTCGCACTGGTGGACTAACCTGGATGTCGCTGACGGTTGTCAACCAGAACGACGGGGATGTTGCCATGGCCGGGCGTACGGAAGTCGACCTGTTGTCCCTTGAGGACTTCCACGAGCACCTGGCGTCGCGGTTGAGCCAGGCCGAGTCGGTGCTGCGCAAGCTCAACACCGAGATGCAGTGCCGTCCTCCGGCCCTGGGCTCGTTCTTCGACGCCACCGACAAGGCGCGTCGCTACAGCGAGGTGCACCAGTCCTATGTCGACCAGGCCGAACGGATCCGGCAGGCGGTGTTGGCGGCACAGCAGGCCACCAGCACGATCCTGAGCAACTACCGCACCGCCGAGGCGCGTAACGCGGCCAACGCCGACGACGTCACCGCCGCGCTGACGCCTGTCGACCGCGTGTTGCAGCCGAAGGAGGACGGGCGTGTCTGAATACACCCAGCGCTACCAGGGCAACAGCCACCAGCAGCTGTACGACGGCCTGATGGCGGGCAAGCCGGAGCAGATCGACGGCGTGGCCACCCAGTGGGCCGAGCTCAAGGGCATCCTCGACGGCCTCGGCCGGGAGCTGAGCGGCGACCTCGACAAGCTCAGCAACACGTGGACGGGTTCGGCGGGTCGGGAGTTTCACCGGCGACTCAGCTTCATCGTCGCTCACACCGACGCGTTGGGTGAGGGGATGGCCGGCATCAAGCAGGGGTTGACCATGATGGCCGACCATCTGCGCGCCGCCCACAAGCAGGCCGAGAGCCCTGAGGAGACCGACGACAACGACAAGGCGATCGGCGGTGCGATCAAGGGTGGCGCCACCTTCGGTCTGACCGGTCTGATCGTCGGGGGCATCGCGGGTCACCAGCAGGACAAGGCCGAGCAGGAGAAGGCCCACCAGCGGATGGTGAACCTGGTGGCCGGCCTGGCCAACAGTTACGAGATCTCCGCCTACGACCGGGTGGTCGAACCGCCCCCGCCCGACCCGGATACTCCGACCACCGCCCGCAAGGATCCGACGACGCCACAGAGCGTCTCGGCCATCGCCAGGGTGTCCGGCGGTCCCAACACCGGCGCTGACACCGCGCGCACCGGCGACGCGACCATCTCGTCGCCGGACCGCGTCGCCCAACTGCCGGGCGACGGTTCGACTCCGGGCGAGGTCGGCTCGGGCACCGGTGGCAGCCCGGCTGTCGGCACCGCTCCGATCGGCGCTGGCAGCGGCCTCGTTGGCAGCGGCACCTCCCTCGCCGGAGCGGACCCACTGGTCGGCGGCGCTCTGCTCGGCGGGGGTGCCGCCGGGCTGGCCGGGCTGTCCGGGCCGGCCGGCGGGCCCGCTGCGTCGAGCACCGGTCCCGGCCTGCTCTACGGAGCACAGGGCGGGGCACCGGCCGGCGGGGTGTTGCGCAGCGGCGCGCTCGCGGGCTCGGGCAACGCGCCCCCCACCTCGGCTCGACCGACCGGCGGTGGTGCGCCCCCGGCGGAGAATCGCGCCGCCAACGGGGTCGGGCGCAGCATCGACGGCCAGCGCGGTGGGAGCGGCGGACGCCCTGCCATGACCGGTGGCAACGCCCGGCCGGGGTCCGGCGGCGGCCGTCCCGGTGTGCTCGGCGGGCGCGGTGCAGCCCAGGACGACGACACCGACGAGCGGCTGACCTGGTTGACCGAGGACGAGATGGTGTGGCAGGGCGACGAGAAGCCCGCACCCCCGGTGCTCGGCAGCGGCGACTGACCACCGCCCAACGCCTGCACGCGCGCACCACCGGCGGTGCCACCAAGACAGCGAGCGGTGCCCCCGATCGGACCCGATCCGGTCGGGGGCTCCGCCGTTTCCAGGCCGCGATCAACGGCGTCCACAGTGCGCATGGTGGTAGCGGTCACGCCCGCGCGGTCCATCGCCGTGCTGCGCTGGGCCAGGGCGGGCGATAGGTTGGTCGGGTGTCGTCCGCAGCGTCTGTCCGCCCAGCAAGGTGGGCTGTGCTGCGGTCACTGCGGGACCTGACCCGCCTGGCGGTCACCGCGCTGGTGCTCGCGGTCGGCCTCGGCGCCGCTCTCGCAGCGACCCCGCCGCCCGCCTCCACGCATCTGCAGCCCAGTGCCGTGAGCAGCCGGGTGGCAAGTGTCCGCCCCGACGCCGGTCCGGCCAACGAGCGGGCCGGCCAGCCCGCTGAGACCCCGCCGGCGGGCACGCTCGACACCGCCACGGCTACCGGTCCGGCCGCGTCGGGCCCGGTGCACATCCCGGCCATCGATCCCGGCCGTGGCACTCCTGCGCGACGCGGCCCGCCCGCCCGCTGAGCCCGGCCCGGCGCTCCCCGAGGCCCGCTCCCGGCTGATCCTCCCGCACGGCACCTGAGTTCGCCGTCGCCGGGACGACCCCGCCACCGGGCCGACCGGTGCTGCAACGCCTTCCCTGCCGCCCGTCGATACCCGCCTTCGACCGCGAGGTGCTGATCATGCAAACCATCCTCTCCGCCGTACTGCCAGACCTCTCCCGGGCCGCCGTCATCTGGCTGAGCCTGCTCGGGGTGGTCGCCGTCTCCGTCTCCGCTCTGCTGCTGCGGCCCGGCCGGCTCCGCTTCGACCCGGGCGCCCGGATCCGCCGCGCCGCCATGCCGAGCCAACTCGAGCAGGCGCAGGAGGAGCGGGAGCAGAGCCGCTACGCGCAGGAGGTCGCTGTGGCCGCGGAGCGGGCGACCACAACAGTGCGGCGCCGCCGGGCGGAGTGGGAGGCCGCGCAGGAGGCGGTCGAGGTGGCCTGGCAGGCGTACGAGGGGGCCGAGGCTGGCGTACGACGGCTCGACGCGGCGGCCGCGATGCCGCTGCCGCACACCGCACGGACCCCCGCCGAGTACGCGGACCGCGAGCGCTACCTGCACCGGGCGGCGCTGGACGCGTACTGGCGGCGGGAGCTGTCGGTGGAGCAGCTCAGCGACGTCTTCGGACACCGCGACGGCTGGGATCCGCGACTGCACCCGGTCGAGCAGGAGTTGGTGCTCCAGCGGGCGATCCGGGACAACCTGGCGGCCCGGCACGCCGCAGCCCGCGAGCGGGAGCAGGCCGCGTGGCGGGCGGCGGAGTTGGCGGTGGCCGCGGCTCGCAGTCTGCGCGAGGAGGCGTACGCCGCGACCGGACGACGGGTCGTCGAGTCGGCGTCGGTGCTGCCGCTGAGTGAGGTTGGCCGAGCGGTGGGCGCGCAGACCCGGGAGAACGTCGAGCAGACCCGGGAGAACAAGGTGGCCGCGCGCGGCCGTGCGACGGTGCCCGCGTTCTGAGCCGCGCGGGCTCGGGTGGGCTAGCGTGACGGCATGTCCCGACAGGCGTGGGTCCTCGTGGTGATCGCCAGCATCCTGGCGCTCGCCACACTCGTCGGTGCCGTGGTGCTGGCGGTGCGGGTGGTGCGTACCCGGCGGATGCTGACCGGGCTCGGCGCGGGCGGCAAGGTCGCCTTCTACGGGGCGCTGATCTACACGATCTTCCCGGTCGACGTGCTGCCGGACCCGATCTACCTGGACGACATGGGTGTCCTGGCCGCCGCCCTGATCTACCTGACCCGGCTGGTGCACCAACGTCGGGCGGCGGGTCGCCAGTTGCCCGGTCAGCCGGACGCCCCGCCGGATCGGGGCCAGGTGCGCCGCCGCGTGCCATGATCGAGGTCGGATCGGCGGACAGGGGACGGGCATGGCGGGCGATCATCGGTTGGACGTGCACGATGAGCGGGTTGTCGCCTTCTGCGCCGAACGACACCTGGCGACGCTGACCACACTGCGGGCGGACGGCACTCCGCACGTCGTACCGGTCGGTGTGACTCTCGACCCGGCGGCCGGACTGGCCCGGGTCATCACCTCCGGCGCCTCCCGCAAGGCCCGTCAGGTGGCGGCGGCCGGCGCGGCGGGCGCGGCGGTGGCGGTGTGTCACGTGGATGGCCGCCGCTGGTTGACCATCGAGGGTCGCGCGGTGCTGCGGTCGGATCCGGCCGCCGTGGCGGAGGCGGAGCGGCGGTACGCCGAGCGGTATCGGACACCGCGCCCGAATCCGGAGCGGGTGGTCCTTGAAATCACCGTGACCAGGCTGATGGGCAGCCTCTGAGCTGACCGTTCGTCCCCGATGACCGGTTCGGGTCGGAGCCGGGATGCTGCGCGACTCCGGCGCCCGCAGCCGGCGGAATTCTCCGTGGAGCAGAGCGGTTACGCCCTCGGTACGCCCAGGGCCGAGACCACCGATGGTCGGCCCCCGTGTTGCGCCGAGCGCCATTCCCGGTGCTGCCGCCCTCCGCTGGCCGGAGGCGCCAACCCCCGAACGGAGACTCGACCATGAACCCGATCGTCCAGAAGAGCGGTCTTTCCGTCGTCGGCCTGCTCGTCGCCGGCGGCTGCGCCCTCGGCCCGGCGGTGGCCGCGCAGGCCGCCCCGACGCCTGCCGCTCCGGCCTCGTCGAGCCAGAACGACAGGCACGCCGAGCGGATCCTCGGCATCGACTACCAAGCCCAGCCGAACTTCTACTACTGCGGCCCGGCCGCGACCCGGATCGCGTTGTCCGCCCAGGGCAAGGCGCTCTCCCAGGACGAGGTGGCCCGACTGCTCGGCACCACCGAGGCGGGTACCCCCTCGGCCCTGGACACCACGCGGGTGCTCAACGAGCTGACCGGCGGCAAGTACCGGACCACCGAGATCAGTGATTCGGTGGCCCGTCCCGACCAGGTCGAGCAGTTGCGCCGTGACGTGCTGACCGCTGTGGACGCCGGCCGTCCGGTGGTGGCCAACATCAAGGGCACGACAGTCGACACCGACGGCAACCCACACTCGTACGAGGGCGGGCACTACCTGACCCTCGTCGGCTATCGCGACGGTGGTGACACGATCCGGGTCGCCGACCCGGCCGACCCGGCGTTGGGCGAGTACTGGATGAGCCTGCCGAAGGTCGCCAACTGGATCGCCGAGCGCGGCTACTCCTCCTGATCCGAACGGTTCACCGGGCCGGCCTCTCCCGTGCGGGGAGGCCGGCCCGACCGTCGTTACGGGCCCGGGCGGCGAGGTGGGCGCGTCGCCGGGCTCGGGCGGCCCGCGTCGGTCGGGACCGGTGCAGTTGTCGCCGGACCGGCGGGTGGATCTCCCGCTCGCCGACACCGGCCGCCCGGCGCACGATCCGGTTCGCGTCGTCCGGTTCGGAGCCGGCGGCCCGGAGCAGGTCG
Organism: Micromonospora trifolii; assembly: GCF_022229005.1. Lineage (GTDB taxonomy): Bacteria > Actinomycetota > Actinomycetes > Mycobacteriales > Micromonosporaceae > Micromonospora > Micromonospora trifolii. The sequence goes on along the minus strand of NZ_JAKKFD010000066.1, from coordinate 80,462 downwards.
CTGGCCGCGGTACGCAGTCCGGTGACGAGGGACTCGCCGAACGACTTGACCCCGGTCGCGGCGGCCCGCCCGGCCAACTCGGCGCACTGCTCGACCAACCGACGGGTGCGCCGGGGGTCGTCACCGACCTTGCACTCCACCCGCATCTCCGCCACCGCATGACCCAACCGGCCCATCGCGTCCGGCAGCTCCGGCGGGATCGGCTCGTCGTACTGCAACGCCGTGCTCGACCACCGGGCCATGGCACGGCTGTCCAGCAGCAACCGTTCCAGGTGACCCGCGCTGCGCGCGTAACGGTGGTACTGCTGCCGGCGGTGCCAGCGCACCGGGGCGATCGTCACCACCTCCTCGGCGCCGCTGAGCGCGTCGTGCAGACGGCCCAGGTCGTCCTCGGTGCTGCGGAGCCGCTCCAGGACGCCCATGGTTCCGGCGCCGTCGCGCTCGCGCAGCGCTCGCGCCAGCTCGGCGAGTTGCTCGCAGAGGATCGCGAAGATCGGTGTCGCGGCGCGGTCCAGCACCCGCATCGGGTTGATCGGCAACAGGAGCGCTACCACCACCAGGCCGACCGCCCCGCCGACGAGCGCGTCGAAGATCCGGGGCACCTCCAGGCCACGCTCCATCGGGGCCAGCGTGGCGATCAGCACGGCGGTACCGCCCGCCTGACCGACAAGCGGACCACCCTTGCCGGCCACCAGCAACGCGGCGGCGATGGCCAGCGCGACCACCACGCCGGTCTGCCACGGGCCCGAGCCGAGCAGGAACCGCAGCGTGTCCCCGATGATGATGCCCAGGGCCACGCCGCCCAACAGCTCGAAGGTCCGGCGGGCCCGCTGCCCGATGGCGGTGGCGATCGTACCGACGGCGGCGGCGGGCGCGAAGACGTGCGATCCGGGGCCGAGCAGGTTCTTGGCGAGCAGGGCGGCGATCGCCGCGGCCAGCCCGGCCTGGATGGAGATCACCAGGGTGACCTCCCACTGCCGGGCCCGGATCCGGCTGGCCTGCCCACCACGGTGCCGCACCCGCCGGACCGTCCGCTCGGCGGTCTCATCGAACCGCGACTGATCGCGGTCGGCGGGTGGGCGATCGTCGGCCATGGCGGCGGTTACCCCGGCGGCGGCAGGGCAATCGTTGCGGCTGGGCACCACCGCCACCATCGGCACCACCGACACCGTCGAGCACATCGTCAACCGTGGGTTTGTGCAGCCCCGTCGGGGTACCAGAGCCACACACCTCCCACCGATCCGCAACCGGTAAGGGGCCGTGACATGACCAATCCACCGACCACCGACGAACACGATGCCGTCGACATCCTGGTCTCCGATCATCGTGAGATCGAGGCAGTCCTCGTCGAGTTGGCGACCCGGCAGGGCACCCCCGAGCACCGTAGAGGCCTCGCCGACGTGGTGATCGCCGAACTCGTCCGCCACTCGGTGGCCGAGGAGGCGTACGTCTATCCGATCGCCCGCGAGGTGCTGCCCGACGGCCACGAGATCGCCGACCGGGAGATCGCGGAGCACTCCGACGCCGAGCGGACGATGAAGGAGTTGGAGTCCGCCGATCCGGCCGACCCCCGCTTCGACGAGCTGCTCGCCCAACTGACCAGCGCCATCCGACACCATGTGGCGGAAGAGGAGAAGGAACTGTTTCCCCGGCTGCGCGCGGCGACGGCCCGGGAGGAGCTGGTCGAGATCGCCGCCCGGATCACGGCGATCAAGAAGATCGGGCCGACCCGGCCACATCCGGGGAGCCCGGAGCACCCGCCGGCCAACAAGCTGCTCGCCCCCGGCATCGGTCTGGTCGACCGGTTGCGCGACGCGTTGAGCGGCCGGCCCACCTCGATGGACGAGCTACGCGACAAGGGCTGACCCACACACCATCCGGACCGGGCACTCCCGGGTTCACCGACAGTTTCGGTGGCCCGGGAGGAGCGCGGCGCGTCAGCGGACCTGGTCGCCCTCACCGGTACGCGCCTGGGCCTGGTCCACGCCCTTGTCGATCTGGTCGCCGTACTTGCCGCCGGTGCGCTTGTCGGCCATGTCGCCGGCCTTCTCCGCACCCTGGTCGACCTGCTTGTCGTGCTTGTCCGCGAAGTCCTTGGCCTTGTCCATGAAGTCACCCACGGTGTTCCTCCTCAGTCCGGTCCGTCCCCTTCGCGTTCCCTCGGCCGGACCAGGCAAACGCCGCCGCTCCGGATGTGATTCGCGAACACCCACCCACGTCGCGGCGGCCGACGTACGATCCGCGCGGGCGACGGCCGGCGATTCGGGTGTCGGGGCACGACCGACCGGGTACCGACCTCGTCGACATCGAGGAGGACCGACATGGCCGCAGAGGAACCCGGACCGACAGACGGCCCCGGGCCGCGCCAGACCTGGGCGGCGCTGCCGTGGCTGGTCCGGACCGCGGTGTTGTGGAGCGCCTGCCTGGTGGTGATCGCCGCGGGGCTCTACCTGCTCGGCCGGATCGCCGTGCTGTTGGCACCGCTGGCCATCGCGCTGGCCGCCACCATCTTCCTCACGGCGCTGCTCGACCCGGTCCTGCTGCTGCTGCGCCGGTTGCGCCTGCCGGCGGCGCTGGCCGCGCTCTGCACCGTGCTGCTGCTGCTCGGCATCCTGGTCGGCGTCGGCGCCCTGGTGTGGAACCTGACCGCCAGCCAGTTCGACCAGCTCAGCCAGGAGTTGACGCAGGGGGTCGAACGCAGCCGGGACTTCGTGACGTCCACCCTTCCGGTCAGCGAGGCACAGCTGGACCGGCTGGTCGACCAGGCCCGGGAAGGGCTCAGTGGCAGCTCTCCGGACCCGGTCGCCGGCGCCCGGACCGCCACCGAGGTGTTCGGCTCCGCGCTGCTGGCTCTGGTGCTGCTCTTCTTCCTGCTCAAGGACGGCCGGTCGATGTGGCACTGGGTACTGTCCCGGGTCTCCGGCCCGACCCAGCCGGTGATGGCCGAGGCCGGCAGGAACGGTTGGCAGACGTTGGGCGCGTACAGCCGGGGCACCATGTTCATCGCCGCGATCGACGCGCTGGGCATCGGGCTGGCTCTCGTGGTGCTGCGGGTGCCACTCGCCCTGCCGCTGGCGTTGATCACGTTCCTCGGCGGGTTCGTGCCGATCATCGGGGCGACTGTGGCCGGCGCGGTGGCGGTGCTGGTGGCGCTGGCCGCGAACGGTCCCACCACGGCGCTGCTCACCCTCGCGGCGGTGATCGCCGTGCAGCAGATCGAGGGCAACCTGCTGGAGCCGCTGGTCATGAAACGTCAGGTCCGACTGCATCCGGCGGTGATTCTGGTGGCGGTCACCGCGGGCACGCTGATCGCGGGCATCGCTGGCGCCTTCGTCAGCGTCCCGATCACCGCCGTCCTCTGGCGCGTCATCGACACCGTCCAACAGCGCCGTTCGGCCTCGGCTCTCCTGCCCGCGGACTGATCACCGACCGAGGTACGTGGTGAACCAGGTGCCGGCCTGATCGGCGACCTGCTCAAGCGTGCCGGGCTCCTCGAAGAGATGGGTGGCACCGGGGATCACCCGCAGCTCGCCGACCTCCCCCAACTCGGCCAGCGCCCGCTCGTTGAGCGTGATCACCTCTTCGTCCAGCCCGCCGACCAGGAGCAACGTCGGGGTCCGCACCTGGGCCAGCGCGTTCCCGGCCAGGTCCGGCCGACCGCCCCGGCTGACCACGGCGGCCACCCGATCGGCGCGGGACGACGCCGCGACCAGGGCAGCGGCAGCGCCCGTGCTGGCCCCGAACAGGCCGATCGGCACGTCGCCGGCGGGACGCTCGACGGCCAGCCAGTCGACGATCCCGGCCAGTCGGCTGGCCAGCAACCCGATGTCGAAGCGCAGTTCGGCGGTTCGCGTGTCCACCTCGTCCTCGGCCGGGGTGAGCAGGTCCGCCAGCACAGTGCCGAGCCCACTGTCGTTCAGCGTCCGGGCCACCGCCACGTTGCGCGGGCTGTGCCGGGAACTGCCGCTGCCGTGCGCGAACAGCACCACGCCGACCGGCCGGGCGGGCAGCGTCAGATCGGCGGGGAGTCGGGCGTCCCCGATCGGAATGGTCACGCTGCGCTGCTCGTCCATGCCCCACCTCCGCGTGCTCGCCGGTGGTCCGGGTACCCCGCTCGCCGCCGGGCACGCACGCCGCGACGGCGTCACCCCCGGGCCGTGGGCCCCGCCGGGCCGCGTTTGCCCGCTGGGGCGTCGGGTACGCGACGAACGACCGCAGACCGTGTCGGCGCAGCCGCGCCCCGACGGATCGCGAGGATCGTCATGGCCAAGCAGCAGATCTCCCGGCAGCAGCAGCTGACCGAGCGGACCCAGCGCGAACAGGACGCCGAGCGCAACCAGGACGTCGGGGACCAGGATTTCGGGGACCAGGCCGCTTCGGCCCGGCTGCCCGACGACCCGAAGGCGGCGGCGCCCCGGGACGCGATCGGGCGACCATCAACCGGCGAGCCGGTCTGACCTACGGTGCGGGCGGGCGGGGCGGGAAGGCTCCCGCCCCGCCCGTCACTGTTCGCGTTCGGGCAACCGCAGCAGCGGAGACCGGCCCGGTGGCTGCTCGGGCGGCGGGCCGGACGGCTCGGCCGGCGGCACCGGCACCGTCACCGGCTCGTCGCAGGTCACCCGCAGAACCTGGTCGTGGTGGCGCAGTTCCACCACGTCGTCCGGGCCGCCGTGGCGCAGCGAGTACGTCGTCTGGTGCGGCCGGACATCCACCCGCAGCGCCAACCCCCGCCACTGGAGCGAGAACTCCAACCGGCTGAGTCGGCTGGAGAGCCGGGGGGCGAAGGACAGCGCGCCGTCGTGGTCCCGCAGACCGCCGAGCCCGCTGACCAGGGCGAGCCACGCGCCGGCCAACGACGCCATGTGTACGCCGTCGCGGGTGTTCTCGTTGAGGTCGTGCAGGTCCATCAGAGCGGCTTCACGCAGGTAGGTGTGCGCCAGCTCGGGGTGGCCCACCTCGGCGGCGAGCACGGACTGGGTGCAGGCCGACAGCGACGAGTCGCGGACGGTGCGGCGCTCGTAGTAGAGGAAGTTGCGCACCTTCTCCTCGGGGGTGAAGGCGTCCCCCCGCCAGTGCATGGCGAGGACCAGGTCGGCCTGCTTCACCACCTGCTTGCGGTACAGCTCGAAGTACGGGTAGTGCAGCAGCAACGGGTACTTCTCCGCCGGGGTGTGCGTGAAGTCCCACTCCTGGAGTCGGGTGAAGCCCTCCACCTGCTGATGGACCTCGAGCTCCTCGTCGTACGGGACGTGCATGGAGGTGGCGGCGTCCCGCCAGCTCGCGGCCTCCTCGTCGGTGACCCCGAGGTGGAACGCCTCGTCGCGGTAGCGCATGACCACGTCGGCGGCGGCGAGCAGGTTCCGCTGCGCCATCAGGTTGGTGTAGACGTTGTCGTTCTTCACTGCGGTGTACTCGTCCGGGCCGGTGACACCGTCGATGTGGAACTGCCCGTGCCGGTCGTGGTGGCCGATCGAGCGCCACAGCCGGGCGGTCTCCACCAGCAGTTCCAGCCCGATGTCCCGTTCGAACTGGGTGTCCCCGGTGACCATCACGTAGCGGCGCACGGCGTCGGCGATGTCGGCGGCGATGTGGAAGGCAGCCGTCCCGGCCGGCCAGTATCCGGAGGATTCCGGGCCTCCGATCGTCCGCCAGGGGAAGGCAGCGCCCCGGAGGTTGAGCGTCTCGGCGCGTTCCCGCGCCGAATCCAGCGTGCTGTGTCGCCACTGCAACGCGCTGCGCACCGCGCTCGGCTGGGTGTACGTGAGCACCGGCAGGACGAACATCTCGGTGTCCCAGAAGGCGTGACCGTCGTAGCCGGGGCCGGTCAGCCCCTTCGCGGAGATCGGCCGCTGCTCGGCCCGCGCTCCGGCCTGCAACACGTGGAAGAGCCCGAACCGGACCGCCTGCTGCACCTCTGGGTCGCCCTCGACCAGCACGTCGGAGGCATCCCAGAACGCGTCGAGGTAGTTGCGCTGCTCCCGGTGCAGCCCGTCCCACCCGTCGAGCCGGGCACCGGCCAGTGCCGCGCCGACCTGGTCGCGCAGCGCCGGCAGGGACCGGCGACTCGACCAGCTGTACGTCAGATACTTGATCACGCGCAGTTTCTCGCCGGGCTGGAGCACGCAGGCGATGGTGGTACGCACCCAGTCCTGGTATCCCTCGGACTCGATGGTGGTGTGGTCCGGGCCGTGCACCTCGTGCTCCATGGCGGCGGCGACCCGCAGACCGGAGACCTTGGTGCGGTGGATCAACTGCCCGCCGTCGGGGGTGGTCAGTTCCTCCTCGGCCTGGAGCGGTGACTCCAGTACGGCCGCGACCCGAGGGTCCTTGCTCTGCGCGGGCAGCGACTCGTTCGCGACCAGCTCGGACTGCACGATCAGCCGCAGCGGGCCGCCGACGGCCTCCACCTCGTAGCTGATGGCGGCCACGGACCGCTGGGTGAACGAGACGAGACGGGTGCTGCGGACCTTGACCTCCCGGCCGGCGGGCGAGCGCCAGTGCAGCTCCCGGTGCAGCGTGCCGGCGCGCAGGTCGAGGACCCGCTCGTGGGCGATCAGCTCGCCGTAGCGCACGTCGAGGGGTTCGTCGTCGACCAGCAGCCGGATCAGTTTGCCGTTCGTGACGTTGACGATGGTCTGCCCGGACTCGGGGAAGCCGTAGCCCGCCTCTGCGTACGGCAACGGACGCAGTTCGTAGAAGGAGTTGAGGTAGGTGCCGGGCAGGCCGTGCGGTTCGCCCTCGTCGAGGTTGCCCCGCAGGCCGACGTGCCCGTTGGAGAGCGCGAAGACCGACTCCGACTGGGCCAGCACGTCCATGTCCAGCCGGGTCTCCCGGACGTGCCACGGCTCTACCGGATAGGCGCGTTCCCGAATCATCCGGAGCCTCGTTCGGCGGCGAGCGGGTCGGTCGCGGTGCGGTTCGGCGCCGGTGGGTCCGCGCTGTCGAGCAGGTCGGCGAGGTCCGTCACCACGATGTCGGCGCCGTGGGCCAGCAACTCGTCGGCCTGCCCGACCCGGTCGACGCCGACCACGTAGCCGAAGCCACCGGCGCGGCCGGCGGCCACCCCGGAGAGCGCGTCCTCGAAGACGGCGGCCCGCGTCGGGTCGACGCCGAGCAGCCTGGCCCCGGCGAGGAAGGTGTCGGGGTGTGGTTTGCCGCGCAGCCCCTGCGCACGAGCGACCAGCCCGTCCACCCGGGCCTCCAGCAGCGGCTCGAACCCGGCGGCGGCGACCACCTCAGCCCCGTTCGCGCTGGCGGTGACCACGGCTCGGCGGAGCCCGGCGGCGGTCGCCGCCTTCAGATACCGCACCGAGCCCGGGTAGACCTCGATGCCGGCGGTACGCAGGCGTTGCAGCAGCAGGACGTTCTTGCGGTTGCCCAGGCCGTTGACGGTCTCGGCCTCCGGCGGGTCGTCCGGGCCGCCCTCGGGCAGCACGATCCCCCGGGAGGCGAGGAATGACCGGACGCCGTCGGCCCGGGGGCGGCCGTCGACATAGCGGTTGTAGTCCGGGCCCGGATCGAACGGTTGGAACGGCACGCCGGAGGCCGTGGCACGCTGGCGGAGAAACTCGTCGAACGTCTGCGTCCAGGCGGCGTTGTGTACGCGGGCGGTCTGCGTCAGCACACCGTCCAGATCGAAGAGACAGGCGGTCACGTGAGCAGGTAGGCCCAGCACGGTACGAATCTATCCACCCTGCTGGGCTCGCAAACCCTTTTCGGCAGCCCTGAGGCGTTTCAGTTCGGCCGCAGCGTCCAGATCACCGTCATCTCCGAGGTCGGCTTGCCATCCTCGGTGGCGATCTGGACCGCGACGGGGAATTCCGGGCGCCGACCGGCGGCGAGTTCCTCGGTCACCTCGGCCGCCGGCCGGCCGAGCCGCGCGGTCGCCAGAACCGGACCCATGGCGAGTTTCCGGTAGGCGATCTCGGCCCGGACGGCCAACGGCACGGCCCGGTCGAGCAGCTGCCCGAAGGCAGCCAGCACGACCGCGCCGGAGGCCGTCTCGCCGAGGGTGAACATGGCGCCGGCGTGCGGCCCGCCGATGTGGTTGTGGGTGGCCGACGAGTCGGGCAGCCGGACGACCGCCCGTACGCCGCCCTCCGCCTCGGGTGCCACCTCGACGAACTCGATGCCGAGCGTACGAGCGAACGGCACCGCTTCCAGCATGCCGGCCGCCACCTGGCGGGAGTCGATAGTCATGGCCTGACGTTACTAACCGGTAACCAGGCCGGCAACCAGCGACTCCTGCCGTCGGCGCACGGTCAGAGGTTGGCGATGGTGCGCAGGATCTCCGCGTAGAAGTTGCCGTCGATGCTGCGGAAGAAGGCGAAGTCCTGGCCGGGGTCGCCGAAGAACGGCCGCAGCGTCCAGGCCAGCTGGGTGCCGACGAAGCCGAAGAGCAGGATCCAGATGTAGAGCAGGGTCATGCTTGCCGGCCGTTGCGTCGGCTCGCCGCGTCGGGCCGAACGGCCGTCCCACGGGCGTTGCGCCACGTAGCCGGGCGGCAGCATGCCGGGCGGGAACGAGGCACCGGCGGGTTGCCCGGGCCACTGCGCCGGCACCTGGGTCGGAGCAGGCGCGGTGGTCACGGCACCGTTCGGAGTCGACTCGGCCACCGCGGCCCCGGCCGGCACGGCGACCGGCTCGGCGCTCTGACCGGCGACCGGCGCGGCGGCCGGCGTCGCCCCGACGGGCACCGCGGCCGGCACGGCCTGGACCGGCGCCGGGGCGCTGGCCTTCTCGTCGACAGTGGCCTTGGCGGCCTCCGGCGCGAGCAGGCCGTGGTCGTTGAGCACCTGCATGCCGCTGGTCAGGAAGCGCAACCCGACCAGCGCCGACAGGGTCAGGATCGCCACGTTGAGCAGCTTGAAGAACCCGTAGTCGTTGGCGGTGATCAGGAAGAAGAGGCTGATCGGCGCGAACGCCACAGCGAGCATCGAGGTGACAGTGATCGCCACCATCACCAGCGCCAACGACTGCCGCACCGAGAGCCGAGCACCGAAGACCAGGTTGAACAGGTAGAGCGTGGGCAGGCAGATGGCCAGCGTGACCAGGAACAGCAGTGGCAGCTTCACCGCCGAGGTCAGCGCCATCAGCGGGCTGTGGAAGAAGCCCAGCACCGCCCCGTAGCAGGCCAACGCGATGGCGGAGCTGGCCAGCATCCGCCCGGTCAGGGCGTTGAGGTCACGCTCGGCAACGATCTGCTGCCAGATGCTCCCGCGATCCCGCAGGATGCGCTCGATGACGAGCGGGCTGGGACGGTCACCCGACACGGGTGCACCCCTCTCGGTGGTGTTTCACAGTGGACTGGTGGGGAGACGGTAGGGCACCGGATAGTGGGCCCGCCACCCCGCCCGGGGACGTCGTCAGCGCCAACCCACGTCGATCCGGTCGCCGCGCTCGTCGAAGAAGTGCAGGGCGTCCATCCGTACCGAGACGGCGAGCGGGTGGCCGGCGCTGACCGCCGGGTACGGCGCCAGCCGCACCGCCAGCTCCGCCGGGCGCCGGTGGTGCCGGCCCGGGTCGGGGAGCACGCTGGTCTGGACGCCACTGGCCGGGGCCTCCTGCGGGTCCACCGGCTTGCCGGTGAGCCGCTGCATCACCGAGCCGAACCGGCGCAGGCCGCGCTGGCCGACCGGCGGCGTCTCCTGCGGCGCGCCCATCTCGTCGACCACGATCGCTGTCGCGCCGATGTCGAGGAACGCCAATGACTCGTGTCCGTGATGCTCCAGGTAACGGATCCGCCCGCGCAGCACGTCGCCGGGGCTGTCCGGTGCGACAGGGGTGAGCGCCTCGGCCCGCATGCCGACCACGATCCGCTCACCGTGGTAGTGCGCCACCGCCCGACTGCGGATGTCGTTCCAGGGCAGGTAGAGCGACTGGTCGCCGAGGTTGAGCGTGACGTACCGGTCGAGATGGACGTAGACCGACGCCTCCAGCAGGTTCATCCGTGGGCTGCCCAGGAACGCCGCCACGTAGAGCGTCGCCGGTCGGCCGTACACCTGGGTCGGTGTGCCCACGTCCTGGAGCACGCCGCGGCGCATGATGGCCACCCGGTCGGCCATGGTGAGCGCCTCGGCCTGGTCGTGCGTGACGTAGACGGTGGTGACGCCCAGCTCGCGGGTCAGGCCGGAGATCTCCGCGCGCAACTCGGCCCGCAGGCCGCTGTCCAGGTTGGACAGCGGCTCGTCCATCAGGAACAGGCCCGGCCGGCGGACGATCGCGCGGCCCATGGCCACCCGCTGCCGTTGCCCGCCGGAGAGCTGACCCGGCTTGCGGGCGAGCACGTCACCGATGCCCAGCGCGCTCGCCACGTCGCTGACCCGCTCGCCCCGCGGCTCGGGCTCGACCCCGGCGAGCCGCAGCGGAAAGGCGATGTTGTCGCCGACGGTCATGTGCGGGTAGAGGGCGAAGTCCTGGAAGACCATGGCGATCTTGCGGTCCCGTGGGGGGAGGTCGTTCGCCAACTCCCCGTCGAGCATGACCGCTCCGGTGGTCGGTTCCTCCAACCCGGCGATCATTCGCAGCACTGTCGACTTGCCGCACCCGGACGGCCCAAGCAGCACCATGAACTCGCCGTCGTTCACATCGAGATTGACGCTGTCGACGGCCAGCGTGCCATCCCGGAAAACCTTGGTCACATCCTTGAGCGTGACGGTGCTCACCGTCTTCCCCCTCAGCGCGTCGGCCGAACCCCACAAGACTGTGACCAGGATCATGGGTTTGTGACATCGGGTAAACGTCTCATGTTCGATCGATGACACTGCCATTACACGACAGAAGCGGCGATCAGCAGCGCGTGGACCGCTCGCCCGGCTCACCGAGGAACACCTGCCGCACCACCCGCTCCGCCGCCCGCCCGTCGTCCAACGTGCAGAACCGGGCCCGGAAATGCTCGCGGGCCTTCACCGCCGCGTCCGAGCGCACCCCGTCGGTACGGAACAGGTCGAGCAGGTCGGCGAAAGTGGAGGCTACCGCGCCCGGCGGTTCGGCGGTGACGTCGAAGTAGACCCCCCGGGCCAGTCGGTACGCCTCCCAGTCCGGGGTGTAGAGCACGATCGGCCGGTCCAGAACTGCATAGTCGAACATGGCCGACGAGTAGTCGGTGACCAGCACGTCCGCCACCAGATAGAGATCCTCCACCCGCTGATGGCCGCTGACGTCACGGACCCGCTCCCAGTCCTTCGGCTGGCCAGGACGTCGATCACGGTCGTGGAAGTAGTGGCTGCGCATCAACAACCGGCCCGAGTCACCCAGCGCCTGGACGAACCGGTCCGGGTCGAACGGCGGCCGGTGGCCGGGCAGGTGCTCGCGGTGCGTCGGGGCGTACAGGACGACCTGCTCGTCGGGGTCGAGGCCGAACTCCGCGCGGAGTCGGCGCACCTCGTCCGGGCCGGCGGTGACCAGGCGGTCGTTGCGCGGGTACCCCACCTCCAGCGTGGTGTACGTGGCCGGGTACGCCCGGTCCCACATCTGGGTGGAGAAGCTGTTGGCGCTGACGCTGTAGTCCCAGCGGTCCACCCGGCGCAGCAGCCCGGCGAAGTCCATCCGGCCCGCGCCGATCGGGTAGCGCTGCTGATCCAGCCCCATCACCTTGACCGGCGTGCCGTGGTGGGTCTGCACGTGCACCTGTTCCGGTCGCTTGCGGACGAAGTCCGGAAAGTTGACGTTGTTGACCAACCATCGGGCGCGGGCGAGCACCCGGTAGTACGCCGGCGTGCCGGCCACCACGTACTCCACCCCGGCCGGCACGGTGTCCACCCGGTCCCGTCGCACCACCCACACCCCGCGCACCCCCGGCGCCAACCGGCGGGCGACCTCGTAGATGGCGGCCGGGTTGCAGGAGTAACCCCGGTACCAGTACGCCGCGTAAACAGCGAGCGTCGGGTCGACCGGCCGCCGCATCTCGGCCCGGTAGTACTCGCGCAACAGCCCGTCGCGGGTCAGCCGGGCACCGCGCCGGGCGGCCGGGCCGACAGTGCGCCGGGCGGTGCGGGTGTGCCGACGGGCGGCGTCGCGGGCCCGGCTGGCGGCCCGCAACGCGCTGAAGGTGCGCCACCGACCCGAGGCGACAAGCTTGTGCTTGATCCCCTCGACCCCGTCCGGCACCGGATAGCCGCCGGGCGGCAGCCAGCGCTCGTAGTCGGCGGTGATCTGCGCGAAGAACGCCTCCCGCAGCTCCGGCGCGATCCGCTGACCGTTGCCGAGCACTGTCAGGTAGTGCCAGATCATCCGTTCGAAGACCGCCGGCCGCAGGGCCTCCGTCGCCGACCCCCACGAATCCATCAGGTGGAAGACCCGGTGCCACTGCGGAAAGACCTCGAAGTGCCGGTCACCCCGGGTCCGAGTGATCGCGCCGGCACGGCGTTGGCGGTAGTTGACGCAGACCCGATCCAGTACGCCGATCCGGTGCGCGGCCATCAGCACCGGGTAGCTGAACGAGACGTCCTCGTACCAGCCGGGCGCGAAGCGCAGCCCCAAATCGGCGAGGAACTCCCGACGGACCAGCCGGTTCCACGCGGTGTGCAGCAGGTGCATCGCCTGCGGCCGGTCCCGCAGCCGGAAGGTGCCCGGGCCCGGCGACTCCGGAAACACCTCGGCCATCGCGCTGCGGGTGGCGGTGTCGTTCCAGTGGGTGCGGACATGGTCGACCAGCAGGACGTCCGGACGGGTGACCCGCAGGCGCTCGGCGACCTCGGTCAGGCACTCCGGAGCCAGCCAGTCGTCGCCGTCGAGGAACCACACGTACTCGCCGAGGGCCCGGTCCAGCCCGATGTTGCGGGCCGGACCGAGGCCGACGTTCTCCGGCAGCCGGACCGACTGGACCCGCCGGTCGCGGGCCGCGTACTCGTCGATGATGTCGCCGCTGGCGTCCGGCGAGCAGTCGTCGACGGCGATCACCTCGATGTCGGTCTCCGGCTGACCGAGGATGGAGTCCAGGCACTCCCGCAGGTATCCCTGCACCCGGAAGGCCGGCACCACGAAGCTGATCAGGGTCATCCGGCCGCCCTCCGTCAGCGCGGCGCGGCACCTCCAGCGCCCGCCGGCGCCACCGACGCCCGCGCGCTACGGGCCGGTCGCACGAACCAGGCCAGGACGACGCTCACCACGAAAACCACGAGAAGGTACGCACCGAGTGTAGCCAGTCCGATACCCACAATACCGGCGATCGCTGCGAGGGCCAGCAGCACCGAGCGCCCCTCCCAGCCCAGCGTCGCCGCGTGCAGCGGCGGTGCCGTCTGCCGCTTCTCCAGCCGGGCGGTCAGGTCGTAGTGGTGCACGGTGAGCACGAAGACGTACCCGAAGATCAGCCAGCCGGGCACCGCACCGACCACCCCGACCGCGATGGCGAACAGGTACTCGGCGGCCCGCAGCGCGGCGGGCACCAGCCAGTCCAGCGGACCGTTGTGCGCCGCCCCGGCGCCCAGGCCACCGACCAGCAGCACCAGCAGCGCCACCGGCACCGCCCAGCGCAGCCCCTCGGGCTCGCCAGCCAGCAGCGCCCCGACCAGCAGCGCCGCCGGGCCGAGCGCGGCGATCACCGCCAGGGTCAGCGGCCCCATCGGACGGACCACCGGCAACCAGCGGGCCAACGGCCCGTCGTCGCGGTGCAGTGTGGCATCGACGGTGTCCAGCACCGGCACCCACATCCAGCGGGCCCGCAGCGTCCGCAGCGCCCCGGTGTACGCGAACGCCAGCACCCCCCAGACCAGCACGGCGATCAGGCTGACCAGCGGGTTGAACAGCGCCACCGTCAGCGCGATCAACGCCCAGCGCTCACCGATCGGGAAGACCACTGTCCGCTTCAGCCAGTACGACACCGAGCCGGTGTCCGCCTGCACCCGGGTCGACGCCGCGTTGAGCCGGTCGCCGATCCCGCCGCTGGCGTTCGTCGCCGTACGCGGGCGGCGGGCCGCCTCGTCGTGCAGCACCCCGTACCAGGTGTCGGTCATGTGCCGGACGGTCTGCAACGTCATAGCGGCGATCGCCAGCGCCCACCCGTTGCCCAGCCCGGCGTGACTCACCCCGAAACCCAGCCCGGCGTAGACCAGGTACTCCTTGGCCCGGTCCGCCATCGTGTCCAGCCAGCCACCCCAGGCGCTGAAGTGCCGGGTGTAGCGGGCCAGCTGGCCATCCACGCAGTCCAGCACGAAGCCCAGGTAGAGCAGCACCGCGCCACCGACCAACGCGGGCCGCCCGCCGACCCCGAACAGCACCGCAGCGCCCAGCGCGAAGAGCACCGAGATCACCGTCACCCCGGTCGGGGTGAGCCGGAGCCGGGCCGAGAGCCGGACCACGTACGGCGACCAGGTGCTGACGAAGTAGGTGGAGAAGAAGTCGTCCTTCTCCTTCACCGACAGCCGCAGCTCGGCCCGGTCCTCGTCGACTGCCGTCACCGCCGCCTCGGCAGCGGTCAGCCCGGTCTGGTCCTCGACCCGGTGGGCGACGAGCAGGCGTACCCGCTGGGCGAAGATCAGGGTGCCGAGCGCCGCGAGACCCGCGAAGAGCCGGTCCACGGCGGATCCAGGGCCGCCGGCAGCGACCGACCTCCCGGGCCCGGCCCCGCGGGTCGCCGGCAGCGGCGCCACGTCGCCGGCCGGGCCGATCGGGGCGGCGACGGGGAGCATCCCCGACGCGGCGGCCCGGGCGGCGGCCGCGAGGGTCGGCAGATCGTCCACGCCGACCCGCAGCGCACCGCCGAACACGCCGGTGGCGGTGCCGTCGAGGGAGTCCAACGCGCCGGCGTCGACCACCTGCCCGCGCTCCTCCCGCACTGCCGTCCGACCGGGGATCGGCGGGTCGCCGAGCACCAGCGCCACAGTGGGTCCCACCGGGCTGGTGGCCAGGTGCCGCAGGACGGCGGTGTGCGCGACCAGGTCCGTGCCGGTGATCAGCACCGGGGCGGTCGCGGTGGCGACCAGGTCGGTCAGCTCGTCGAGGGTGGCGGCGAAGCGCACCTCGTCCGCCCCGGCCAGGCGCAACTGGGCGGCCAGCCGGTCCGCCAACGGCTCACCGGTCGCGGTGGTCAGGCCCGCCGCGGGCGTCCCGGCGGCGAGCACGATCGCGAGCGTCACCGCGGGACCGCGGCGTGGTACGCGTCGAGCGCCTCGGCGATGGTGCCGTCGAGCGTCAACCGGCCCGCGTCGAGGTACAACCCCCGACGGCAGAACCGGGTCAGGTCCTTTTCGTTGTGTGACACCAGCACGAGCGTGCGCCCCTCCCCGAGCAGACGATCAATCGTCGCGTAACACTTCTTGCGGAACTCCGCGTCCCCGACCGCGGTCACCTCGTCCATCAGCAGGATCGGGTGCGGCAGGTGCGAGATGATCGCGAAGCCCAGCCGCACCTTCATCCCCGACGAGTAGTGCCGCACCGACGTGTCGATGGCCCGTTCCACCTGCTCACCGGCGAACTCGACGATCTCGTCGAAGTGCCGCTTCAGGTAGCCCGTCGACAGTCCGTGCAGCCCACCGACCAGGTGCAGGTTCTCCCGCCCGGTCAGGTCGTTGGAGAAACCGGCGGACAACTCCAGCAACGGCGCCACGGCGCCGTGCACCCGGATGCCGCCCTCATCCGGTATGAGCACCCCGGCGATCAGCCGCAGCAGTGTGCTCTTGCCGGTGCCGTTGCGCCCGATCACTCCGACGGTCTCACCGGGCTGCACGGTGAACGACACGTCCCGCAGCGGCCAGAACTGGCCGGGCAACGCGCCACGGCCGCCCCGGTGGATGAACAACTCCCGCAGCCGAAGCTGGCGGCGACGGTTGCGGACGAACCGGATGCCCAGGCCGTCCGCCTCGATGATCGGCGCGGCCACGTCAGAGCTCCTTGAGCACGGCGGGCTCCAACCGGCGGAACGACCACCAACCGGCAGCCAGCACCAGCACACTGCCGACGATCGTGGTGGCGAGCAGCCGGGCGTCCGGGAACTCGTCCGGGTACCAGATCGCGTGGTGCAGCTGGAAGATCCCGACCAGCGGGTTCAGCTCGTACACCACCTTCAACCAACCGGGCAGCCCCGACTCCCGGACCAGGCTGAGCGGATAGATGATCGGCGTGGCATAGAAGAGCACCCGGATGATCAACCGCATCAACCGTTCCACGTCGCGCATCAGCACGTTCCACGCGGAGAGCAGCAGGGCGAGCCCGGTCAACAGGACGGCCTGAACGGCCACCGCCAGCGGCAGGGAGAGCAGCGACCAGCCGGGGTGGATCCGACCGTGCACCGCGTAGATCACCGCGATGGCAATCAGGATCGGCAGGCCGGCCGCGTACTCGGCGAACCGGCCGGTGACCCGGCCGATCGGAAAGACCTGACGCGGCACGTTCATCGTGGTGATCAGCCGGGACTGGCCGGTCAGCGCGTTCGTCGCCTCGCTCAGCGCCGAACTGGTCCACATCCAGGCGAAGATTCCGGTGATCAGGAACAACGGGTACGACTCGGCGGCCTCACCGAGGTGCCGACCGGTGTCCCGGGAGTAGAGCACCCCGAAGACGAACCAGTAGATGGCGCCCATGCCGAGCGGCTCGATCAACGACCAGAAGTAGCCCAGCACCGACTGCTGGTACTTGACCGCCAGATCCCGCCTGACCAGGATGCGCAGCGAGTTGCGGTGCGACCACAACGCCGCGACGCCAGAGGTCACCGCAGCCTCCCGCCTCCTGAAACGGACGACAGGTTAGCAGTCGGTGAACGATTGCCCCGAATCGACCGGACTCAGCACTCGATCACGTTGACGGCCAAACCGCCACGCGCCGTCTCCTTGTACTTGACCTTCATGTCGGCGCCCGTCTCCCGCATGGTCTTGATGACCTTGTCCAGCGACACCTTGTGCACCCCGTCGCCGCGCAGCGCCAGCCGGGCGGCCGTGATCGCCTTGATGCTAGCCACCGCGTTCCGCTCGATGCAGGGGATCTGCACCAGGCCACCCACCGGGTCACAGGTCAACCCGAGGTTGTGCTCCATCCCGATCTCGGCAGCGTTCTCCACCTGCTCCGGGGTGCCACCGAGCGCCTCGGCCAACCCCGCCGCCGCCATCGAGCACGCCGAACCGACCTCACCCTGGCAGCCCACCTCGGCGCCCGAGATCGACGCGTTCTCCTTGAACAGCACACCGATCGCCCCTGCCGTCAGCAGGAACCGCACCACACCCTCGTCATCGGCGTCCGGAACGAACCGGGTGTAGTAGTGCAGCACCGCCGGAATGATCCCGGCCGCGCCGTTTGTCGGCGCGGTGACCACCCGGCCGCCCGCGGCGTTCTCCTCGTTGACAGCGAGCGCGAACAGCGTCACCCAGTCCATCACGTGCAGCGGGTCGACCGACCCGGCCTCCGCCTCCAGGCCGCGCCGCAGCTCCGCCGCGCGCCGCCGAACCTTCAACCCCCCAGGAAGTACGCCGTCCCGCTCGCAGCCGCGCTGCACGCACTCCTGCATCACCCGCCAGATCTCCAGCAGACCGGCCCGGATGTCCGCCTCGCTGCGCCAGGAACGCTCGTTGGCCAGCATGACCTCGCTGATCGACAGGCCGGTGGAGGTGGTGACGTCGAGCAGCTGCGCCCCGGTCAGGAAGGGGTACCGCACCGCCGTGTTGTCCGGCTTGATCCGGTCCGCTCCCGCCGCTGCCTCGTCCACCACGAAACCGCCACCGACGGAGTAGTAGGTGCGGCTCCGCAGTTCTGCGCCGGCCCCGTCGTACGCCACGAAGGTCATCCCGTTCGGGTGGTACGGCAACGACCGGCGGCGGTGCAGCGTCAGGTCCCGATCCGGGTCAAAGTCGATCTCGTGCGCGGCCAGGATGTTGATCCGCCGCTCGGCCCGGATCCGCTCGACCCGAGGACCGACGGTGTCAGTATCGACAGTCTCCGGCGACTCGCCGGCCAACCCGAGCAGCACCGCCGGACCGCTGCCGTGGCCGTGCCCGGTGGCACCCAGCGAGCCGAACAGCTCGGCCTGCACCCGCGCCGTGTCGCTGAGCAGCCCGTCGGCCTTCAGCCCACCGACGAACGTACGCGCGGCCCGCATCGGCCCCACCGTGTGCGAGCTGGACGGCCCGATACCGACGCTGAAGAGGTCGAAAACACTGATCATGGCTGCGCTTCCTCGCCGTCGTCCCGGCGTACGGGACCCGGCCGGGTCGTGACCGCCGGTCTGGCGGGCCCGCTCGTGACCGTCCGGGGTATGGGGTGCCGGCCCTCCGGGGTGTGGAAGGCCGATCAGCCAGCCTACCCGCCCAGCTCACCGCCCACCCGGGCCGGGACGTGAACACCCGACCACCGTCTCCCACCCGCGCGGCCGGGCGGTTCGGGAGGCGTCAGCGGGGGGCTGCCCGGGTAAAGCACCTACGGGTCCACGGGTCACCGCTCCTCCTCGGGACCGAGGGCGAGGTGGTCATCCCTTTCTACCGTGGATTGCAGACGCGGCGCACCGCCGCAGAGTGGGAGTACGACGATGAGTCGCAAACTGGTCCGGCCCCGCGAGGGGCGCATGATCGCCGGTGTCTGCGCCGGCCTCGGACGGCGGTTCGGCATGTCGGCCGGAATGGTCCGACTGCTGTTCCTGCTGTCGCTGCTGCTGCCCGGCACGCAGGTGATCGTCTACCTGGTCCTCTGGGTGCTGATGCCGAACGAGGACCGCTACCTCGCCTCCACCGGCCGCTGACCCGCCCGCGCACCTGACGTAATCGCAGATCTTGGACAGTTTCCGTTAGCAGCTAACGGAAACTGTCCAAGATTGCTCGGCCCGCCACCACGAAGCTGCCGGCACGGGACCGAGGGCACCACACGGAAGCGCCCGCTCCGACGAGAGTCGGTGCGGGCGCTTCGGCGTACGGAGGGTCAGGTCAGGGAGCCACGTAGGTGACAGTGACCTGCTGGTAACCGAGGGAGCGGAGCAGCCCCTCCAGCATCTTGCGCGTGTTTTCCTCGGCTCGGGCGGAGAGCCCGCTGTCCCGGGCGGCGGCGGTGATCCGGTCCTCGGCGAGCTTGTAGACCTGCTGCTGCCGGTTGGGGTCGTTGCCGACCAGGTCACCGAGTCGGTTGAGCAGACCGCGCTGCTCGGCGAAGACGTAGCTCTTCTCCATGTCGAGGTTCGTCTCGCCGAGCTGCGGCGCGGGCAGCTTGATCTCGACGGACTTGCCGTCGGCGGACTGGACGATGGCGCCCTCAGCGATCTTGGTGAAGTCGACGTACGCCTCGACGCTGCCGGCCCCGACGAACAGGGTGCGCTCGTTGAGCAGGAAGTCCGGAACGTTGCGCCGGTCGTTCTGCGTGTCGACCACCACCTGGAAGTTGCCTTCCGCGGCCACGTAACGGCTGAGGTCCTGGATCGACTTCAGCAGCGGTGGCTGACTGCGGTCGGTCTGCTCCTTGGCGAACGGGTTGCGGAACTCCGGCAGGATGCCGGTCGCCTGGATGCCGAGCAGCACGACCACGGCCAGCGCGGCGGCGCCGAGCAGCAGGAGCAGACCACGGGCCGCCCCACCACCACCGCCACCACCGGGGCCTTCGCCACCGCTCGTCGGGCCACCCGGCCCGCCGGGGCCACCAGGCCCGCCAGGACCAGCGGGACCACCAGGCCCGCCGGGGTCACCCGGCGTGTCAGTGCTCCACTCGGGTGTCGCGCTCGACCGCGCCTTGAGATCGTCACCGGTCGGATAACCGGGGAACTCTCTCGTGGGCTCGTTGCTGCCAGCGTCGCGGGCCATCACCCTCACCGTCCTCGTCAGACACGTCGTCTGTCAATGACGGTACGGCCCCGATACGACAGTCGCGCGGCGAGCGCCAGGAAGCGACAAACGGGCAGGTCAGGCGAACGCGGAGAGCCCGGTCAGCCGCTGCCCGATGACCAGTTGGTGGATCTCGGAGGTGCCCTCGTAGGTCAGCACGCTCTCCAGGTTGTTGGCGTGCCGCATCACCGGGTACTCACCGGAGACACCGTTTGCGCCGAGGATGGTGCGGCACTGCCGGGCGATGGCCAGCGCCTCCCGCACGTTGTTCAGCTTGCCCACGCTGACCTGCTCGGGCCGCAGCCGCCGGGCGTCGGCGAGCCGGCCCAGGTGCAGCGCGAGCAGTTGCCCCTTCACCAATTCGACGGCCATGTCGGCGAGCTTCGCCTGGGTGAGCTGGAAGCCGGCCAGTGGGCGACCGAACTGGGTGCGGGTGGTCGCGTACGCCAGGGTGGTCTCCAGGCAGTCGCGGGCCGCGCCGAGCGCGCCCCAGACGATGCCGTAGCGGGCCTCGGTGAGGCAGCTCAGCGGCGCCTTGAGCCCGGCCGCCTCGGGCAGTTGGGCGTCGGCCGGGAGCCGGACGTCGTCGAGCACGATCTCGCCGGTCACCGACGCGCGCAGCGACATCTTGCGGCGGATCTCCCGGGCCGTGACGCCGGGCGTGTCCATGGGTACGGCGAAACCCCGTACGCCCTCGTCGGTGCGGGCCCAGATCACCGCGACGTCCGCGATCGGGGCGTTGGTGATCCACATCTTCCCGCCGGTGAGCACCCAGTCGTCGCCGTCGCGGCGGGCCCGGGTGGCCATCGAGGCGGGGTCCGAGCCGTGGTCCGGCTCGGTCAGGCCGAAGCAGCCGATGGCCTCACCGGTGGCCATCGACGGCAGCCAGCGTTGCTTCTGCTCCTCGCTGCCGTAGCGCCAGATGGCGTACATGGCGAGCGATCCCTGCACGGAGACCAGGGAGCGGAGGCCGGAGTCACCGGCTTCCAACTCCTGGCAGGCCAGCCCGTAGGCGACAGCGGAGGCGCCGGCGCAGCCGTAGCCGGTCAGGTGCATGCCGAGCAGGCCGAGCTTGCCGAACTCGCGGGCCAGCTCGCGGGCCGGCACCCGGCCGTCCTCGTACCAGTCGGCGACGTGCGGGCGCACCCGGTCGTCGACGAGTTGGCGGACGACGTCGCGGATCTGCCGCTCCTCCTCGCTGAGCGACGGGTCCAGGTCGAGCAGGTCCAGCGCAGCGGTCATGGACGCCACCCTAACGAAGGTTCAGCGCACGAAAGAAGGGCTCGTCACTCGATCGGCTCGGAGAGCACCAGCACTCGCGCGTGGATCTGGTTGCGCTGCTGGAGGGCGGCGCGCAACGCCCGGTGCAGCCCGTCCTCCAGGTAGAGCCCGCCGTTCCACTGCACGACGTGCGGAAAGAGGTCACCGTAGAAGGTGGAATCCTCGGCGAGGAGCTTGTCCAGCGCCAGCTCGCGCTTGGTGGTGATCATCTGATCCAGGCGCAGTGGCCGCGGCGGAATCTCCGCCCACTGCTTGAGCGTCAGATTGTGCTCCGGATAGGGACGCCCGTCCCGGACCGCTCTGAAGATCACGACGGCACGCTCCCCTCCCCGTGGCCGGGCCGACCGACGGCGCCGAGCCGGGCCGCGGCGGGCACCGCGCGGCGCGGCACCGATGACCGTGCCAGCCTAGCCGCCCAGCGCACGCTACGTTCTGCTCCCTGATGTCAGTTTCGCTATCGCTCGTCCGATCCTCAACCGGACGAACGGGACGTCCGCCTCAGTTCCACCGGCCGCGTCGCACGACTTCGTCCATGGGGCGGCGCCCACGGCGCAACGATGGTGACCGATGGTCGGCTGCCCGGTAACCGATTGTGACGGCACCGATGGGTTGGTACTCCGCCGGCACACCGAACGCGTCCCGGTAGGCGGCGAGCCGCTGCGGCGGAATGCCGAAGAAGCACGCCCCCAGCCCCTCGTCCACGGCGGTGAGCAGCATCAGCAACGCCGCGAAGCCGGCATCCACGTGCCAGTACGGCACCGGCCACCGGTCCGTGGACTGATCCGTCCAACCCTTGTCCGGCTCCGCGTACCGCCGCAGGTAGGCCGACTCGTTGGCGTGCGGCACCACGATCAGGGGTGCCCGGCGCATGCCCGCGAGCCAGCGCTCCCGCCCACCGCCATCGGGGGTGGTGGCGGCCCAGAACCGTTCCCGATCGGCCGGCTCCTCCAACACCAGAAAACCCCAGCCCTGGGCGAAGCCGGCCGACGGCGCGCGGACCGCGTGGTCGAGCAGCCGGTCCACCACGTCGGGCGGGACCGGACGGTCCGGGTCGTAGTTGCGCACCATCCGCCGACGACGGACGACCTCGGCGAACTCCATCAGGCGCCGGGGCGGATGCCCCAGACCCCTCGCCAGGTCGTGCCGGGCTTGAGCGTGAGCAGATCCTTGCCCGACCGGAACGCGTCCGGTGGGCAGGTCATCGGCTCGACCGCCACCGAACGACGGTGCCGCTCGCCGGTGAGGGCGTCCCCGGTGAACACCTGCCACCAACCGAACTCGGCATCCGCCCAGATGCTCACCCCGGCCGAACCGTCCGGCGCGGCGAGGCTCACCGACGAACCGCCGTCGGCGTCGGAGATCACGTCGCCGAAGCAGGAGTCCAGCACGGCCGCGCCGATCCGGCGAGGGCTGGTCCAGTCGTACTCGGTGCCGGCCACCGGGGTCACCCCGACCGGCAGCAGCCGACCGTCCACGAGCACCCGGCTCCGGGTGGGCAGCCGCAGCACCAGGTCGTCGACCGCGACGCCCGGCAGTTGCAGGTACGGGTGCACGGAGAAGCCGAACGGGGCCAACTCTCCGCCGACGTTCGTCACCTCGTGCTCGGCGCGCAGCCCGTCCGCGTCGACGCTCCACCGGCTGCGCAGCCGCAGCGGCCACTGATAGCCGGGCTGCGGCGGCAGGTCGTAGCCGACAGTCACGGCGTCGGCCGACTGCTCCAGCAGCTGCCACGGCACCCAGTTGACCAGCCCGTGGATGGCCACGTGCCGCTCCGGCTCGGTCAGTGAAAGCTGGTGCGTCCGCCCGTCGAACGAGTAGCGACCATCGCGGATCCGGTTCGGCCAGGGTGCCAGCACCTGCCCGGTGCAACCGGGGCAGACCTCATCGGTCTGGTACCCGTCGAGCAGGTCGACACCGTCGTGCCGGTACGTCCGGAGCCCACCGCCGACCTCCACGATGACGGCTTCGTGGCCGGCGGCGGAGATGGTCCACTGGGCGCCGGAGAACGGGCGCGGATCGGGGCTTTCCATGCCGGCGACCCTAACCGGTCAGGTCCGGTCGTCGCTCGACGCCGTCGCCGCCCGGTAGCGCAGCAGTGCCGGGAACGCGACAGCGAGCACCACCACGAGCACCGCGGAGGCGAGCCCACCGGCCACCCAGGCCACCCCGCCACCGAACCCGGCGGCCATGGTCCCGGCACGCAGGTCGCCCAGGCGCGGGCCACCCGCCACCACGACGGTGTTGACGCCCTGGAGTCGGCCGCGCATCCGGTCCGGTGCGTAGACCAGCAGCATCGACTGACGCAGCACCGCGCTGATCAGGTCGGCGGCGCCGGCCACGGCGAGCAGCACGACCATCAGCCAGAGCTGGTGGGCCAACCCGGCCGCGGCGATCGCCAGGCCCCAACCGACCACAGCGAGCACCAGGCCGAGCCCCTGGCGGCGGAGTCGGCCGATCCAGCCGGAGGTCAACCCACCGATCATCGAGCCGATCGCGATGGCGCTGTAGAGCAGACCGACAGAACCACCGCCACCGAACCGCTCGTGGGCGATCTCCGGAAAGAGGGCCCGTGGCATGGCGAGGATCATCGCGATCAGGTCCACCCCGAAGGACAGCAGCAGGACCGGGGTGGTGGCCAGGTAGCGGAACCCGTCGACGACGCTGGCCAGACCGGCACGCCGCGCCTGGCCGTCGGCCGTGGGCTCGGGCGGGAGCGAGGGCAGCCGCAGCGCGGCCCAGAGCATCGCTGTGAACAGCACCGCGTCCAACCCGTAGGCGATCGGCAGGACCACAGTGGTGTCCGGGGAGGCGGAGAGGATCAGGCCGGCGGCGAGCGGGCCGGCGACCGAGGCGGCGGTGAAGGTCGTGTAGTTCAGGGTGGTGGCGGACGCCACCAGGTCTTCCGGCACCAGCCGGGGCAGCATGGCGCTGCGGGCCGGCGAGCTGATCGCGAACGCCACCGACTGCAACGCCATCAGCGCCAGCAGCAGCACCGGGCTGCCCACGTCCAGCACCGCCTGGAGCAACAGCCCGAGAGTGGATGCCCAGAGCAACAATGAGCCGCCGAGCAGCACCGCACGCCGGTCGCGGGCGTCGGCGACCGCGCCGCCCCAGAGCCCGAAGACCAGCAACGGTACGAAGGCGGCCACTCCCAGCAGGCCCACCCAGAACGAGTCCCGGGTCAGGGCGTACATCTCCACCGGCACCGCGACGGCGGTGAACTGGAAGCCGAACATCGCCACGGTGTTGCCGAGCCAGAGCCTTCGGTACGCCGGAACCCCCAGCGGACGTACGTCGATCGCCCAGCGGCGCGCTTCGCGCGGCCGGGTCTCCCGCACACCCGTCACGGCGCCAACCGCTCGACGATCCAGCCGCCCTCGTCGAGGCGACGGAAGCGGAGCCGGTCGTGCAACCGGCCGGCGCGGCCCTGCCAGAACTCCACCGACTCGGGTTGGACCCGCAGCCCGCCCCAGTGCGACGGGGTCGGGATCTCGGCCTGGTCGGCGAACCGCTCGGCCGCCTCCTGGTACCGCTGCTCCAGCGCCGCCCGACCCGACACCACCTGGGACTGCGGGCTGGCCCAGGCACCCAGTTGGGAGCCGCGCGGCCGGCTGGCGAAGTACGCCTCGCTCGTGGCGCGGTCGACGTGCTCGACCCGCCCGGCGACCACCACCTGACGCTGCATGGGGAACCACGGAAAGACCAGGCTGGCGTACGGGTTGGCGGTCGCCTCGACGCCCTTGCGCGACAGGTGGTTGGTGAAGAAGACGAAGCCCTCCGGGTCGTACCCCTTCAGCAGCACCGTCCGCCCGCTCGGCCGGCCGGCCGAGTCGGCGGTGCCCACCACCATGGCGTTGGGTTCGGGTAGCCCGAAGGCCACCGCGTCGGCGAACCAGCTGTCGAACTGGGTGTGCCAGTCGCTGGCCAGGTCAGCCTCGGTCAGGCCCAGGTCCGCGGCGTACTCGTTACGCATCGCGGCCGGGGCGGGTGTGTCACCCGTCACGTCCCCACTCCTTTTCGCAGGCCCCGCCAGCACCCTCCCGCGCTGACCAGCCCGCCCTGCCCCAGTCTCACTGAGCCGGGCGGAGAATGCGCGTCCGGGGATGTCGCGTGCAGCACAGTCGCAGCGGGTCGCGTATCCCTTACTCAGCAGGCAGTATGTTCCGAACACATCCCTGAGGGTCGCCTAAGGCGCTCGGCCGATCGGGCCGGATGAGCGATCGGGCGCACCGACCAGATCCAGGAGAGCGACATGGCTGATTTCAAACCCGGGCTGGAGGGCGTCGTCGCCTTCGAGACCGAGATCGCCGAACCTGACCGTGAGGGCGGTGCGCTGCGCTATCGCGGAGTCGACATCGAGGATCTGATCGGCCAGGTGTCGTTCGGCAACGTGTGGGCACTGCTGGTCGACGGCCGTTTCGGGCCGGGCCTGCCGCCGGCGGAGCCGTTCCCGGTGCCGGTGCACTCCGGTGACATCCGCGTCGACGTGCAGTCCGCGGTCGCCATGCTGGCCCCCTACTGGGGTCTCAACCAACTGCTGGACATCTCCGACGAGCAGGCCCGTGAGGATCTCGCCCGGGTCTCGGTGACCGCGCTCTCCTTCGTCGCACAGTCCGCCCGCGGCCTCGGCCTGCCGGCGGTGCCGCAGAAGGAGATCGACAAGGCGCAGACCATCGTCGAGCGGTTCATGAAGCGCTGGCGCGGCGAGCCCGACCCGCGGCACGTCAAGGCCGTCGACGCGTACTTCATCTCGGCCGCCGAGCACGGTCTGAACGCGTCCACCTTCACCGCTCGCATCGTCGCCTCCACCGGGGCGGACGCGGCCGCCTGCATCTCGTCGGGCATCGGCGCCCTCTCCGGCCCGCTGCACGGCGGCGCCCCGTCCCGGGTGCTCACCATGCTGGAGGCGGTGGAGCGCAGCGGCGACGCGGAGGGCTACGTCAAGGGCGTCCTCGACCGCGGCGAGCGGTTGATGGGCTTCGGCCACCGCGTCTACCGTGCCGAGGACCCGCGCGCCCGAGTGCTCCGGCGTACGGCCAAGGAGCTGGGCGCGCCGCGCTTCGAGATCGCCGAGGCGCTGGAGAAGGCCGCCCTCGCCGAGCTTCAGGCCCGCCGCCCGGACCGGGTGCTGGCCACCAACGTCGAGTTCTGGTCGGCAGTGGTGCTGGACTTCGCCGAGGTGCCGGCGCACATGTTCACCTCGATGTTCACCTGCGCACGGATGGGCGGCTGGAGCGCGCACATCCTGGAGCAGAAGCGTCTCCAGCGGCTGGTCCGCCCGTCCGCCCGTTACCTGGGCCCGGAGACCCGCAAGCCGTCCGACGTCGAGGGCTGGGCGGCCATCCCGCACGGCGTCTGAGCTGCTGGGAAAGGGCCCCTTCCCGACGCCGGGCGTCGGGGAGGGGCCCTTCTCGACGTCTGCCGGGGCCGACTGTGGCGAAGGACTCAGACCGACGGCCGGGACCCCGGCCATCGCCGCCCGGCCCGGGTGCGAGGATGAGGGCCGGCAGTGTCGCCGGGCCCGCCCTCGCCCTTGCGGAAGGATCTTCAAGACCGTGGCTGACGCACCGATCATCCGGATTCCCGATGAGATCAAGCCCGCCGACGGACGCTTCGGCTGCGGCCCGTCCAAGGTTCGCCCGGCGGCGGTGTCCGCTCTCGCCGAGGTCGCGACCACCTACCTCGGCACCTCGCACCGGCAGAAGACGGTCCGTGACCAGGTGGCCCGGCTGCGTTCCGGCATCGCCGAGTTCTTCTCGCTGCCCGAGGGCTACGAGGTGGTGATCGGCAACGGTGGCACCACAGCGTTCTGGGAGGTCGCCACCTTCGGCCTGATTCGCGACCGGGCCCAGTTCGCCAGCTTCGGCGAGTTCGGCGCCAAGTTCGCCAAGTCGGTCAAGGACGCCCCGTTCCTGGGTGAGCCGACCGTCCGCAAGTCCGAGGCGGGCAGTGCACCGACCCTGGTCGCCGAGTCCGGCGTGGACGCGTACGCGACGCCGCAGAACGAGACCTCCACCGGTGTGGCCGTCCCGATCAGCCGGGTGGCCGGTGCCGACGAGGGCGCGCTGCTGCTGGTGGACGCGACCTCCGGCGCGGGTGGCCTGGAGGTCAACGTCGGTGAGACCGACGTCTACTACTTCGCCCCGCAGAAGTGCTTCGGCTCCGACGGCGGTCTCTGGCTGGCCCTGATGTCCCCGGCCGCTCTGGACCGGGCCGCCGAGATCAAGGCATCCGGGCGCTACATCCCCGCTTTCCTCGACCTGGTCACCGCGATCGACAACTCGCGGCTGGAGCAGACCTACAACACCCCGGCGCTGGCCACCATCTTCCTGGCCGCCGAGCAGACCGACTGGATGAACGCGCAGGGCGGCCTGTCCTGGGCGGCGAAGCGCACCGCCGAGAGCGCCGCCGCGGTCTACGGCTGGGCCGAGCGGTCCAGCGTGGCCACCCCGTTCGTCACCGATCCGGCGCTGCGCTCCAACGTGGTCGCCACCATCGACTTCGCCGACGGGGTGGACGCCACGGCGATCGCCAAGGCGCTACGCGCCAACGGCATCGTGGACACTGAGCCCTA
Organism: Micromonospora trifolii; assembly: GCF_022229005.1. Classification (GTDB taxonomy): domain Bacteria; phylum Actinomycetota; class Actinomycetes; order Mycobacteriales; family Micromonosporaceae; genus Micromonospora; species Micromonospora trifolii. The sequence continues at coordinate 52,883 of NZ_JAKKFD010000066.1, read as the reverse complement.
CCGCAAGCTTGGTCGCAACCAGCTGCGGGTGGCGCTGTTCCCGGCCGTCGAGCCGGCCGATGTCGAGGCGCTCACCGCGTCCATCGACTACGTGGTCGAGCGACTCTGACGTTCGTCACGGTCGGTGTCCGTTGGGGCCTCCACGGACACCGACCGTGATCATCGCCGCAGCTCAGTCACGACATGCGGGGTGTCGCTTCCCCCACCCTGAGGCAGATGCGCGTACGGTGGTCCGAGACGCCTGGGTGGCCGACTCGTGGCGTGCGGTCAGCGAAGCGGGACGGAGGCAACGCTATGCGCCCAGTACGCTTCGTCGCCCTCTCCGAGGACGGCCAGGCCCTGGTGCTCGCCGACGAGGTGGGGCGACTCCTCGCCCTGCCGATCGACGAACGCATCGCCGGCGTGATGCACCCCGAGCCGGGTGCTCCGCCGCTCGCGGTGGCACCGAGCACCGTCGATCCGATTCCCTCACTGTCCCCCCGGGACATCCAGGCCCGCATCCGCTCCGGTGAGTCCGCCGAGGATGTCGCCCGCATCGCCGGGGTGCCGGTCGACCGGGTGCTGCGCTATGCCGGCCCGGTGCTCCAGGAGCGGGCGATGCTCGCCCAGCACGCCCGTCGCACCCGCCTCAAGGGTGCGGAGAAGCCCACCCCGCTCGCCGAGGTGGTCAACGGTCGACTGAGCCAGCACGGCATCGACACCGAGAAGATCTCCTGGGACGCCTACCGGCGCGACGACGGCACCTGGCGGATCATCGCCACCTGGCCGTCCGGCAAGGCCACCGCCCAGGCCATCTGGGACATGGACAAGGCCCGGCAGGTGGTCACGCCGCACGACGACATGGCGCAGTACCTGTGCGCCGAGCGGCCCACGCCGATCCTCGGCCAGGAGCCGGCACCGGAACGGACGGGGCACGCCCTGCCCGGTCCGTCGCGTGGTGAGCCGAGTCGTGGTGGGCACGGGTTGCCTGCCGCGTCGGAGCACCCGCGCCCTGGCCGCGATCCGATCCGGGCTGGTCGGGACGCGCTGCTCGCCTCACTGGACCGCCCGCTCGGCGGCTCGTCGGGTCGCGGGCTTGAGCCGCGTACCCCGGCTGCCCTTGCCGGGTCGGACGCTCCTCGGCAACGGCCCGTCGGTGGGGGTGCCGCCGCGCTGCTCGGCGGTGGCCAGGGCTCGGCCTTCGACGATGATTCGGACGCGCCCAAGGAGGTGCCGGCCGTGCCGTCGCTGGCGGTGCTGCGGCCCCGCCGGACGGGCGCTGCGGCGGCCGCCGGCGAGTCCACCGACGCCAACGGCAAGCCACGCAAGCGGCTGCCGAGCTGGGACGACGTGCTCTTCGGCAGCGGCCCGGCCGCCCGCGAATCTTCCTGACGCTTCGCGTTGACGGGTGACAGCGTGCGTCACCCGTCAACGCGAGCGTTCGGATCTCACCGAATGTCCCCGGCCTCTTCGCGATGAGGGGCGGCGACCCCGCGTACGGCCTCGGCGACGGCGCGGAAGTCCTTCTTGAGGATCGCACCGTGGTTGCTGGCGACCTTCGCTCCGATGGTGATGTGCGGGTTGCGGGCGGTCACCGCGTCGAGGCTGGCGCGGATCTGCTCCTGCTCGTCTCCGCGACTGCCGAGGGACGTTCCGGAGGCGACCACGTACCGCACCGGGACGGTGATGGCGTCCAGCACCGGGCCCAGTTCGCGCTCTCGGGAGAGTTCGCCGAGTTCGATGTTGCTGTCCGCCATCTGGTCGGCGTTCATCCGTGGGGTCAGGCCGGTCGGGCGAAGCAGCGGCATGAACAGGTTCATCCGTCGGAACATCTTGCGGATCCGCTGCGCCATGGCCTCGTCGAGCCAGTCGTGCGGGAAGGCGCCGTCGACCAGGACCGCGCCCAGGGCCCGCTCCGGGTTCCGGTTGGCCCAGTGCGCCCCGACCACCGCTCCGTAGGACCAGCCCACCAGCACCGCCTGGTCCACGCCTCGGGCGGCGAGAACGGCGTCGACGTCCCGGACGGCCGCCTCGAAGGAGTAGTCGGCTGAGCGCTTCGACTTCCGGCCGCGAGCGCGCTCGTCGTAGGTGATGTGCCGGAATTCGGTGCCCAGGTCGGCGATGACCTGCCGCCAGTAGCCCTGGGTGGCGAACTGGCCGTTGAGGTAGACCACTGGGATGCCGGGACCGCCGGTATCGGTGACGGCCAGGGCCGTGTCGTCGACCGACACCATGCCGGTCCACGGCGAGTTGGTCGAGGGCATGCTGTTGTTCGTCATCTCGTTCCGTCCTTTTCAGAGGCTGCGGGCGTTGATGTCGCCCTGCAGGGTGCTGGCGTGGATGTCGAGCTCGACGGTGCCGTCGTTCTTGAGCGCGTTGCTGACGCGGCCGTGGCCGGTGCCGGCGTCCAGGGCGGCCGAGACGCCGGCCGCCGCCGCGACCGAGATGTCGCCGGACTGGGTACGGAGGACGACGGTGCCGCGCATGGCCTCGGCGACAGTGATGTCACCCCGGGCGGTGCTGATCTCGGCGGGCCCGTTGAGCCGGCCGATCTCGACATCGCCGTCGATGGCGGTGAGGCGCACACTCGCGGCCTCGTCGATCTTGATTTCCCGGTACGCCCCGTCGACGGTGACGTCGCCGAGGCGGCCGACGCCCCGAAGCTCGGCGCTGGCGGCCCTGGCCTCGACGCGGGAGTCGGCGGGCACCCGGACGGTGACCTCCAGAGAGCCGGAGGGGCCGAAGAGCTTGTTGATGGGACGTGCGGTAGTGATTCGCAGGACGCCGTCGGCGTAGGTGACTGTGGTCTGCTCGGCGGCCCTGGTGTCGCTGCTCTTGGTGGGGTCGGCCGGGAGGACCTCGACTGTGGTGTCGGCGCGGTCCGCGGCGATGAGCTGGATGCGTCCGGCGGGGATGTCCAGGACGGCGGAGATGGGGGCGGGTGTGTCGAACGTCTGCATCGTGCTCTCCCAAGTTCGTGCTTGTTTCTGATATGGGAAACGCTACGTTGCTTTCCAGTTTGTGCAACAAGCTCGTTGCAGCAAACTTGCGTTTTAGCTGCTCCAGCTCGTGAAATTGTTGCAACAGCCCTGAACCTAATGCAACGTGGCACCCGTCGTCGTTGCATTGGCGTGTGGGTTAACGCTATGGTGGCGGAGTCTGGGGCCGCAGCCCTACGGGACCACGAGGGAGATCGCGATGCCGGGAGGCAGGCTCACCCAGCAGGAACGCCAACAGATTGCGCTGGGGCTGACCGACAGCCTCCCCTACGCCGAGATCGCCCGACGCCTCGACCGTCCCACCTCGACGGTCACGCGCGAGGTGATGCGCAACGGCGGTCCCAACGGCTACCGCGCCGATCTGGCTCACCACGCGACCGAGCGCCGCGCCCACCGGCGCAAGCCCGCCCCTTCCCGCGGGGCCGAGGCGGCCCCCCGACCGGACGGACGCGACGCCCAGGCCGTGGCCGACTACGAGGAGGCGTTCACCACCGTCGTCATGGCCTCCGGCCTGAACAGGATGGGGGCCCGGGTGTTGACCAATCTGTTCCTCACCGACTCGGGCAGTCTCACCGCGTCTGAACTCGCCCAGCGCCTCCAGGTCAGCCCGGCGTCGATCTCCAAGGCGATCACCTTCCTGGAGAGCCAGAGCCTCGTCCGCCGCGAACGCGACGAGCGCCGCCGCGACCGCTACGTCGTCGACGACGAGCTCTTCTTCCAGGCGACGATCGCCAGTGCCCGGGCCAACGACCATCTCGTCGCGATCGCACGCCAGGGCGTCGCCCTCCTCGGCGCGCACACCCCCGCCGCCGTCCGGCTGGAGAACATCGCCCGCTTCCTCGACTTCATCAGCGAGAGCATCACCCGCGCCGCCGAACAGGCCCGCGAGGTTCTCCGCAGCAGACCCTCCACGGCGACGAGCCACGTGCCGCCGGGTCACAGCGACCAGGCGGCAACCCGCTCGTAGCGCGGTCGGCCGCCGAGGTCACTGACCGCCCCTACGGACGAGCGGACCGCGACGAAGAGTCGCACAGTGTGCGGCCCGCTCAGCGGTGTCGCTGCCGAAGCCCAGCACGGGCCGCCGGAAGGGCCAGCCCGGCGGCGTGCAGCACGCCCTCCACCCGGACCCGCTCGATCTCCTGATCGACGCCCTCCAGCTCGGCGAGGTGTTCGGCGATGCCGAGGGCGCGGCAGGCGAGGCGAAGCCGGTCGTCGTACGCCTGGAGCAGTGCGGTGTGCCAGACCATCGATCGACCGGTGCCGCCGACCCGCTGACCGCCGAGGCGGCGCAGGTCGGCGGCGAGTTGCTCCAGCGGTCGGCGGTCAGCGCTGTCGAACTGGCTGAGGTCGATGTCCCGGGTCAGCGCGTCGGCCTCGATGGCACGGTCGAGTCGGGCGATCGTGCGTTTCTCCCGGCGGCGGTCACGCCACTCGGACCAGCCGCAGACCACCCGGTCGACGATCTCGTCGTAGCAGAAGAGCAGGGCGAACGCCGCCGGCAGAATGGCCACGGCGAGGAACGCCAGGGCCAGCATCAGCGCGCGTCCGACTCCCACGTATCGACGCTAAGCCCCACCGTGCCACCTCGCCAGCGGTTTGGCCGCATCCGCGCGATCCGCGCAACCGGACGCGGCCCGGCCCGACCTAAACCTCAGCAGTCGGTGGAGGTGACGTAGAAACGGGGCATCGGCAGCACCCGGAACCGCAGCCGGGCACCGGAGTGGCGCAGCTGCCAGGTGAGCGCGACCAGCGCGGCGGCCAGCGAGATGAGCCCACCCATCCAGATGCTCGCGCCGGCACCGTAGTGCTCCGCGACCCAGCCGATCAGCGGCGCGCCGACCGGGTTGGTGCCCAGGAACACCAGCACCCACAGGGCCATCACCCGCCCCCGGAAGGCGGCGTCGACGCCCATCTGGATCCGCTGGTTGGCGGCCTGGGCGAAGAAGACCATGCAGAAGCCGGTCGGCACCAGCAGTGCCACCACCAGCCAGTACGCCGTGGAGAGGCCGACGAGGGTGCCGAAGCTGGCGCAGGCGATCGCCGCTCCGAGCACCAGCCACACCGACGGGCGGCTACGCCGACCGGTGCCGCTGAGAGCGCCGCCGAGCGCGCCGACGGCCAGCGCCGTGCTGAACAGGCCGAAGGAGGCGGCGCCGGTGTGGAAGACCGTCTTCGCCAACGCGGCCAGTGTGAGCTGGAAGTTGAACAGCGACATGCCGATCACCGACATGATCGCCATCGGCAGCAGCAGGTCGGGGCGGCGCCACACGTACCGCAGCCCGTCGACGACCCGGGCGGACGCCCGCTCGTCGCGGGGCAGCAGGGCGTCGCGGTGCAGTTCGGTGGTCCGCATCCGGACCACGTTGACCAGGGGCGCGACCGAGCTGAGGGCGGTGAAGAGGAAGACCGGGCCCACGTCGAACGCGGCGATGGCCAGGCCGGCGACGGCCGGGCCGACGATCCGGGCGGAGTTGAACACGGCGGCGTTCAGCGACAGCGCGTTGGGCAGCAGCGGCGTGCCGACCAGTTCGGAGACGAAGGCCTGCCGGACCGGGGTCTCCACAGCGTTGGCCGTGCCGAGCAGCGCCGCGAAGGCGAAGACGTGCCAGAGCTGCACCAGGTCGGTGAGGACCAGCACCGCCATACCGAGCGCCAGCAGGCTCCAGAAGGCGTTGGCGGCGAAGAGCAGCACCCGCTTGTCGTACCGGTCGGCGAGCCGGCCGGAGAGCAGGGTGAGCAGGAGCACCGGGGTGAACTGGCAGGCGGTCACCACGCCGAGCGCGGTCGCCGAGTTGTTGGAGAGCTCAAGGACGAGCCAGTCCTGGGCGATGAACATCATCCAGACGCCGATCAACTTGATCAGCTGCCCGGATGCGAAGAGGCGGTAGTTGCGGACCTGTAGGGACTGGAACATCGTGCTCAGCTTCGCCTGCACTCTTGGTGCGCCTCCTCCGGACGTACGCGTCATCGACAGGTGACGGCACGGACCCGGTGGCGCGGGTGCGGCTCAGGCGCGAGCGAGCTGCTGAAGAATCTCGGCGGCCCTCTGCAGGGTCTCCCGTTCGTCCTCGTCGAGTGCTGCCAGCCGGTGGGCCAACCACTCGTCGCGGGCCCGCTCGAACTGGTCGAGCACGGCCTGCCCTCCTTCGGTCGCCGCGAGGATGACCTGCCGCCCGTCGGTCGGATGGGGTGTCCGCTGCACGAGGCCGCGGTCCTCCAACTTCCCGACGATCTTGGTCATCGTCGGCGGCTGCACCCGCTCAACATCGGCCAGCTCCCGGGGTGTCATCGCGCCAGCCAGCCGCAGGCTGGTGAGCGCGGAGACCTGGGTGACCGTGAGGTCGCCGACCGGTCGGGCCTGTCGGACCCGCCGGTTGAGTCGGGTGATCGCATCACGCAGCTGGGGAGCCAGCTGCGCCGGTGGCACGCGTTCCGCCGTCACCGTCCGCTCCGTCACAGTAGTTAGCTTAACTAATGAGCATGGCTAACGACATCCGTTATGACCAGGCTCACGAGGGGATTCAGATGGTACGGGCGGGGAATCCTGATCGACTCCCCGCCCGACAGTTGCCTCAGAGCACCAGGGACTCGATCGGCCCACGCAGGAAGTACAGCACGAACAGCACGGCCACCCCGTACAGCAACGGGTGGATCTCCCGGGCCTTGCCCCGCGCCAACTTGACCACCACGAAGGTGATCAGGCCAGCGCCGATCCCGTTGGAGATCGAGTAGGTGAACGGCATCAGCACGATGGTGAGGAACGCCGGGATGGCGATCTCGTAGTCGGACCAGTCGATCGTCCGCACCGCTGTCATCATCAGGAACCCGACCACCACCAGGGCCGTCGACGCCGCCTCGAACGGCACGATCACGACCAGCGGCGCCAGGAACATCGCGAGCAGGAAGAGCACGCCGGTGACCAGGTTGGCCACGCCGGTCCGGGCACCCTCCGCGACACCGGCGGCGCTCTCGATGTACGACGTGTTGCTGGAGGTGCTGGCCGCACCGCCGGCCGCCGCCGCGATCGAGTCGACCAGCAGGATCTCCTTGGCCTTCGGCGGGGTGCCCTGCTCGTCGAGCAGGCCGCCCTCCTGGCCGACCGCGACCATCGTGCCCATGGTGTCGAAGAAGTCCGTGATCAACAGCGTGAAGATGAACATCAGCACGACCAGCCAACCGGCCCGGCCCCACGAGTCGAACACGTTGAACTTGCCGAGCAGCGACAGGTCCGGCAGGTCCACCACCGACTTCGGCAGCTCCGGAACGTTGAGCGACCAGCCCTTCGGGTTGGGCTGACCGTTGACGAACGACGGGCCGATGTTGCCGACCGCCTCGACGATCACCGCGAGCACCGTCGAGGCGAGGATGCCGATCAGGATCGCGCCCTTCACCCGACGGACCACCAGCACCAGCGTGATCAGCAGGCCCACCACGAAGACCAGCATCGGCCAGCTCACCAGCTTGCCGCCGATACCCAGGCCGACCGGCACTGTGGTGTTGGCATCATCCGGGATGCGTCGGACGAAGCCGGCGTCCACCAGGCCGATGATGGTCAGGAACAGACCGATGCCGACCCCGATCGCGCTCTTCATCTGGGTCGGCACCGAGCGGAACACAGCAGTCCGCAGACCGGTCAGCACCAGCACCGCGATGATCAGACCCTCGATCACCACCAGGCCCATCGCGTCGGCCCAGGTCATCTCGGGGGCGATCTCGTACGCCACCAGCGCGTTGACGCCCAGACCGGCGGCGAGCGCCAGCGGGAACCGGCCCACCACACCCATCAGAATGGTCATCAGGCCGGCGACCAGCGCAGTCGCGGCAGCCAGCGCGGGAATCGGGAGGCTCTTGCCGTCACCGTCGACGGCGCCGCCCAGGATCAGCGGGTTGAGCACCACGATGTACGCCATCGTGAAGAAGGTCGCCAGGCCACCGCGTACCTCGCGGCTCAACGTCGAGCCACGGGCGGAGATCTCGAAGAAACGGTCGAAACCGTTGCGCGGATGAGCGGAGGTGGGAGGTGTGCCGTTCTCGGGCGGCGCTACGGCCATCAGGTCCTCGCAGGTGATCTTCCAGTTGTCGCGCGCATCGTCCCAGATCGTCGGTGGGCAGGGGAAGTAGATCCCGTACGCTTGCCGAATGCCGAACGAGCAGCCACCGCGGCCCGCACCACTGGATCCGCCGATGGTGCCGTTCGCCCTCGCCGGGTTGATCGCGTGGGCGGTGGCCGGGCTGGTCCTGCTGATCTTCTTCCGGGGCTGGCTGACCGACCACGGTCACCAGAACTGGCTCTGGACCTGCCTCGCCGGTTTCCTGTGGGGTTTCCCGGGGCTCGCCGTGATGATGCGGCACGACGCCAACCGACGCCGCCGCCGCGCGAGGTGAGCTGGCCGCCGCGCCGGACCACTCCGGCGCGGACGATCAGGAGTGCCCGTACGGCTCCGCCGGCTCAGCCGCCTCCACCGAGCCCGAGGCCCGGCTGACCGACATGGCCTCCACCGCGCTGTCGTCGTACACAGTGGGCAGCTCGTCGACAGCGGTCTCGGCCGCCTCGATCAACGTCTCGGAGTGGGCGCCGCAACCGTGGTCGGCGCTCACCACCCGGCCATCGTCGGGGGCGTAGAAGTTGCCGCACGCCCCGAAGGCCTGCCGCATCGCACCGGCCAGCGGGAGGTAGAAGCCGCAGGTGCCGCAGCGGGCGGCGGACGGAGCGGCGGACGAGATGGCCGCGGCGGGGCCGTGGTCACCTTCGTACCAGCGCTGCGCCGTGTCGATGCGGCCCTCCCGGGAGAGCACGCGGGCACGCCCGAGGCCCAGCTCCCACGCCGTCTCCTCGACCGCCGGGTCGTCGGACAGCAGGTAACCAGGGACCAGTCGATCGTCGTCGGGCGACGTCGGGAGCAGGTCACCCGGGCCCAGGTCGCCCGGCTTGAGCCGCTCCTGCCAGGGCAGCCAGCCGGGCGCGAGCAGCGCGTCCGGGCCGGGCAGCAGGACCGTCTCGCAGATGGTCACCGTCTTGCTGCGCGGCACCCGGGTGACGGTGACCGCCCAACGCCAGCCGTTGTAGCCGGCGAGCCGACATTCGAAGTAGTGGGTGACCAGCCGATCACCCTCGGCAACGACCTGCAGGTGGTCGCCGACATCGTCGGCGTCGACCTCGGTGATGCCGGCGCGGGCCACCTCGACGGCGGCGGCGCAGACCTGGTCGAGACGGGCGGCACGGGTGGAGGCGGGCCTGGTCACCTCACCATTGTTCCCCATGCGCCTCGCAGGGGTGACAGTGACTCCCGGGGAACCTTTCCCAGCGGTGGTGCGGCGTACCCGGATCAGATGGGCGAGGATGGTGCACATGCCGTCGTACTCCCGCTCCGGGCGATCCGTCCTCGGGCGGACCGTCGGCACCGGCATTCGCGCCATCCGTCTGCTGCTGCGCGGTTCGGTGGGCAGCGGCCGATGGGTGACCCGCCGGGCCGGTCGCGCCCGCGCCCGGGGTGCCGGCGGCGAGGTCGGCATGGTTCGCCTGTTCGACCTGCACGCGTTGTCCTGTGCCGGTGACACTCTGATCGCCATCGGGCTGGCCGGCACGATCTTCTTCAACGTGCCGCTCGGCGAGGCCCGCAGCAAGGTCGCGCTCTACCTGCTGGTGACCATGGTGCCGTTCGCGATGCTCGCCCCGGTGGTGGGCCCGCTGCTGGATCACTTCCGGCACGGCCGGCGGTACGCCCTGGCCGCGACGATGCTCGGCCGCGCCTTCCTCGCCTGGTTGATCTCCGACTACATCCACGGCTTCGGGCTCTATCCGGCCGCGTTCGGGGTGCTCGCGCTCTCCCGGGCGTACGGCGTGGCCCGCTCCGCGGCGGTGCCCCGGTTGTTGCCGGAGGGCCTCGGCCTGTCCCAGGTGGGTGCCCGGGCCAGCGTCTACGGCACGGTCGCGGGTGCGCTGGTGGCGCCGATCGGGTTGGCCGCGTTCTGGTTCGGGCCGCAGTGGCCGCTCCGGGTCGCCTCGGTGATCTTCCTGGTCGGCATGGTGATCTCGCTGCGGCTGCCACCGAAGGCCGACTCGGAGCCACCGGAGCGGGTCCCCCGGCCACTGCGTGCGCTGGGCCGCCGCCGTGGTGATCGCCCCCTGGGTCGGGGTCGACCGTCCGGCCGGCTGGTGATCGCCACCCTGATCGGCGCCGCGACGCTACGCGCGCTCTACGGCTTCCTGCTGCTCTTCCTCGCCTTCGCCATCAAGAAGGGCGACCTGACCACTGTGGTGTTCGGCCGGGAACTGGGCGCCGAGTGGGCGTTGGGCGTGGTCGGCGGCGCGCTAGCGGTCGGCACCTTCCTGGCCACCGCCATCGGCACCCGACTGCGCATCCACCGGCCGACCGCCATCCAGTCCAGCAGCATGATCATCGTTGCCGGGGTGGCGGTGCTCGCCGTCATCCAGTTCTCGCTGCTGATGGTCGCCCTGCTCTGCCTGGTCGCCGCCCTGGCCAGCGGGATAGCGAAGCTGGCAGTGGACGCCTCGATCCAGGAGCGCATCCCGGAACGGCTGCGGGCCAGTTCCTTCGCCCACTCCGAGACGGCGCTGATGCTCGCCTTCGTCGCCGGCGGCGGGCTCGGGCTGGTGCCGTTCGATGGTCGGATGGGCATCGCCGTGGCCGCCGGAGTCGGCGTACTGGCCGCGATCCGGGGTGTGCTGGCCGCCGCCCGGCTTCGCGGCGAGAAGCTGGCCGGCCGACCGCTCGGTGACGACGAGTTGACCGAGGACGAGCCGGCGGACGAGCCCGGCGACCCCGCGCCCACCTCACCGGCACCGGCCCAGACCAGCTCACCGCAGTACGACGACCCGAGCCTCGCCCCGCCGGGCTACCACATCTACCGCCCGTCGTCGGCCGTTGGCGGCCCGGGTGGCGGAGCCGACGACGACACCCGCCGCGAGTCCCCCGGCTCACTCTCGTGACCGGTCTGCTGGTGGTGACGGCGGTTCCGGCCGAGGCGGACGCGGTCCGCGCCGGGCTGGTGGACCGCAGCGTGACAGTCACCCCGATCGGTGTGGGCCCGGCCGTCGCCGGTGCCGCCACCGCCCGGCTGCTGGCGCTGGCCGAGGCCGCCGGCCGCCCCTACCGTGCGGTGGTCAGCGCCGGTGTGGCCGGCGGCTTCACCGGGCGGGCCGAGGTCGGCGACACGGTGCTCGGCACCGCCAGCATCGCCGCCGACCTGGGCGCGGAGTCGCCCGACGGCTTCATCCCGGTCGACGAGCTGGGCATGCCGCCCGCGCTGCTCGGTGCCGGCAGCAGGGTGCCGGCGGACCCGGGCCTGCTGGCGGCACTGCGGGCCGCCCTCCCGGCGGCCACGGCCGGCCCGGTGCTCACTGTCAGCACCGTCACCGGCACCACGGCCAGCACCGACGAGCTGCGCCGGAGGCATCCGGAAGCTGTCGCCGAGGCCATGGAGGGGTACGGCGTTGCGGTCGCCGCGGCGCAGGCCGGGGTGCCCTTCGCCGAACTGCGCACCATCTCCAACCCGATCGGCCCCCGCGACCGGGACGCCTGGCGGCTGCGCGAAGCCCTGGCCGCCCTGACCGCGGCAGCCCCGGCGCTGCGCTGACCCGGCGCTGCGCTGACCCGGCGCTGCGCTGCATGGCTGACGCTCAGGAGAAGCAGCGTTTGCCGGGGTGGCCCAGGCGGAGCGCGATCGGGCGGCGGGCCTCGATCGCGAAGCCGCACGCCAGCAGCAGGTCGGCGCCGAACCCCTCGGCGATAGCTGCCGCGTCGTCGATGCCCGCCTCGCGCATCCCGGTCACCAGTGCGGTCACCAGCCGACGCCCGAGCCCCAACCGCCGGTACCGGGCATCGACAAGCACGCCGTCGAGCACCATCTCCCGCTCCGGCACGTCCGGATGCCACTCCCCGTACTCCAGGAACGGGCTCCGCTCATGGGCCCGCAGTTCGCCCAGAAGCGTTCCGTCGGGAAGTTCGGCGACGTACCGCCAGGAGGTCGCCGGCAGGTCGCCGCTGACCACCCGGCGCACCTGCGCAGTCCGCCGGACCTCGGCCGCCCACCGCCGATTGTCGCGATAGCGCCGGTTCAGCTCGTACGCGGCCGGTGGCAGCGGGAGTGGATACCGGTTGGGCGGCAACCTGTACCACTCCGCCCACCAGGCGCCGGGCCAGTCCCGAGGCTCATGGACCGGCCAGACGTCCAGGTGAGCCGGGTACCGGCGGCCCGCGTCGTCCCGCATGTCGTCGTGCGGGACCGGCGTGGGTTCGATGACGGCGGAGATGGATGGTGGGACGCCGACAGCCACCTTTCCGCCGGCGGCCTGGACGAGGCGTTCCACTGTCCGGAATTTTGGATCGACCGCCCGCCCCGACTCGATCCGGGCCAGCGTCGGCTGCGGCACCCCGGATTTCTCGGCCAACTGCCGCTGACTCAGATCGGCCCGCCGACGCAGCGCGCGGAGCGCCCGGCCGAGATCGGCTCCGCCGGCCTCGTCGGTGTGGTCACTCGCCTCGGTCACAGGCCGATGTTCCCGGCTGGTCAGCGAGCTATCAACACCCCCGCGCCAACCTGTGGATAACGCTGTGGACAACCTGTCCGACCGGTGGATGACCTACTTCCGCGGTTCCCTTTGGAGCTGAATCGTCTGCGACATCACCGCCCACTCGGGCTCCAGCTCCGGACCACCACGGTCACCGACTCTGGGCGATTCGTTTACGACATCAGCTCCAAAGGGGGACTGGGCCGGGTGCTCGACCCTGCTGGGCCGATCGCTCCGGCCCGGTCGCGGATCACAGTCGTGGGGTGGGCACGGACCCCGGGCGGGGGGCGGGGCTACCGTGAGGGTGTGGCGCTCTCCCTGGCGATCTCGCCCTGCCCCAACGACACGTTCGTCTTCCACGCGCTGGTGCACGGGCGGGTGCCCGGCGCGCCGCCGGTCGAGGTGACGTACGCCGACGTGGACGTCACCAACACGGCGGCCGAGCGGGGCGCGTTCGACCTGGTGAAGGTGAGCTTCGCGGCGCTGCCCTGGCTGCTCGACGACTACCACCTGCTGCCCTGCGGCGGTGCCCTCGGTCGCGGTTGCGGTCCGCTGGTGCTCACCCGGGGTGACCGTGACGGTGGGCCGGACCGCACCGACCTGACCGGTGCAACGGTGGCGGTGCCGGGCGACCGGACCACCGCGTACCTGCTGTTCCGGCTCTGGTCGGCGGGGCGACCGCCGGCCCGGATCGAGGTGGTTCCGTTCCACGAGATCATGCCGGGCGTGGCGGCTGGGCGCTACGACGCCGGGCTGGTCATCCACGAGGCCCGCTTCACCTACCACCGGCACGGCCTGAGCGCCCTTGTCGACCTCGGCGAATGGTGGGAGGCCGACACCGGCCTGCCCATCCCACTCGGCGCCATCCTGGCCCGCCGTGGGGCGGTCGACCCCGAGGCCGCGGCCGGTTGGGTCCGCGAGTCGGTCCGGCAGGCCTGGGCGGACCCGGCGGCCAGCCGGGAGTACGTGCTGGCGCACGCCCAGGAGATGGAGCTCGACGTTGTCGACCGGCACATCGGCCTCTACGTGAACGAGTTCACAGCGGACCTGGGCGAAGCCGGTTTCGCCGCGGTGGCGGCACTGCTCGACCGGGCCGCCACCGCCGGCCTGGTGCCTCAGACCTCCAGCTCGCGGGCCACCGCGTGGACCAGCTGAGCGATCTTCTGCGCGGACTTCTTGTCCGGGTACCGACCCCGGCGCAGGTCCGGCTGGACCTTCGCCTCCAGCACCTTGATCATGTCTTCGACCAGGCCGTGCAGCTCCTCGGCCGGCCGACGGCGCAGCTCCGACATCGACGGCGGCGCGTCCAGCAGCTTGACCCCCATGGCCTGCGCGCCCCGGCGGCTGTCCACCACGCTGAAGTCGACCCGCTGGCCACCCTTGAGGTCGGTGACGCCCGCCGGCAGCGCCCCCTTGGGCAGGAACACGTCGCCGCCCTCGTCACTCGTGACGAAGCCGTATCCCTTGGCCGTGTCGTACCACTTCACTCGACCCGTAGGCACCTGAAAACCCCTGCTTCACTTGAGCCGCTACTGCTCCAAGGCTAGCTGGATCATCCGGTCGAGCGCCGCTGGGAATTCGGTGAGCTCTTCCAGCACCACTTCCGCCCCGGCCGCACGCAGCTCATCCGAGGAGCACGGGCCGGTCGCCACACCGATGCCAGGCACTCCGGCCGCTGCCGCCGCCACCATGTCCGCGACATGGTCACCGACGTAGTGGGTCGCGCCGTGCTCCCGCAGAGCTGTCGCCTTCTGCTCGGCGAACAGGTCGCCGGCCAACTCGTCGACGGCGAGACCGAGGTGGTCCAGGTGCAACCGGGCCAGCCGGCCGATCTTGGACGTGACGACCAGCACCCGACCACCCCGCGCCCGGATGGCGTCGATGGCCTCCCGTGCCCCGGGCAGCAGGAGCGTCGGGGTGATCGCGTACGCCGGGTACAGCTCGCGATACACCCGCACTGCCGACTCGACCTGCTCCGGCGGGAACCAGTGCGCGATCTCGGTACGCAGCGGCGGCCCGAGCCGGGACACCGCCAGTTCGGCGTCGACCGGCACACCGGTTCTCGCGGTCAGAGCCCGGTACGCCGCGGCGATGCCGGGGCGGGAATCCACCAGGGTCATGTCGAGGTCGAATCCGACGGTCAGTGCGGGCATGTCGAGAAACGTACCGGCTATGCCCAGTCGGCCGGACGTCCGAGGGGCGCGGAAGCCCGGTGCCGGGCTAGCGTGGAAAGACGATGACCACCTCACTCGCCGACCACCTGCGGTCGCTGCCCGACGAGTCACTGGCCGCGCTCCTCCAGCTGCGGCCCGACCTCGTCGTGCCCGTGCCAGCCGACGTCTCCGCCCTGGCCATCCGGGCCCAGTCCCGGGTCTCCGTGGCCCGCGCGCTGGACGGTCTGGACCAGTTCACCCTCCAGATCCTCGACGCCGCCCGCCTCACCCGGAACCCGGACGACGCCACCACAGCCACCGACACAGTGCTCGCGATGGCGACCTCGGGGCCACAACCGCCGGCTCCGACGGCCGTCCGGGCCGCCGTGGGCCGACTGCGTGCGCTCTTCCTGCTGTACGGCCCGGAGCACGCGCTCCAGGTGGTGCCCGCCGTCGACGAAGTCGCCCCGTACCCCGCTGGGCTCGGTCGGCCGGCCGCGGAGCTGGACCCGCGCACGGCCGCGCTCTGCGCGGACCCGGCGAAGCTCCGACGGACGGTGCTCGCCGCCCCGCCCTCGGCCCGGGCGATCCTGGACCGGTTGGCGGCCGGCCCGCCGGTGGGCAGTGTGCCGCCGGGGGCGTTGCAGGCGCCGCCGCTCGGCGCGGCCGACCCGGTCCTCTCCGACCCGACAAACGGCGGCGCGCCGACCGGCTCCCCGGTGCGGTGGCTCGTCGACAACAGGCTGTTGGTCCCGGTGACGACCGGTTCGTCCACGGCCAGCGGAACTGTGGAGCTGCCCCGCGAGGTCGGCCTGCTGCTGCGCCGCGACAGTGGCCCGCTCGGAGCGCTGCGGACCAGCCCACCGCCGGTGTCCGCGGCGCCGCGCGAGCCGAAGGCTGTCGACTCGGCCGGGGCCGGGCAGAGCATGGAGGTCGTCCGGCACACCGAAGGGCTGCTGGAGCAACTCGCCGACGAGCCCGCGCCGGTGCTGCGTTCCGGTGGCATCGGGGTGCGGGACCTGCGCCGGTTGGCGCGTGCCGGCGGGCTGGACGAACCGACCACCGCGCTGCTGCTGGAGGTCGCGTACGCGGCGGGGCTCCTCGGTGAGCTGGAGATGCCCGGCACGACCACCGGCCGGTACGGGGCGGACCAGCAGGTGCTGCCGACCGGCGGGTACGAGGTGTGGCGGGCCGCCTCGCTGGCCCAACGGTGGGAGCAGCTCGCCCGAGCGTGGCTGACCATGACCCGGCAGGTGGGGCTGGTAGGCCGCCGTGACGACCGGGACCGGCCGATCACCGCGCTCTCCGCCGAGGCCGAGCGGGCCAGCGTGCCGGCCACCCGACGGGCGGTGCTCGGCGTACTCGCCGATCTGGAGCCGGCGACGGCGCCCACCCCGGATGAGGTGCAGGACCTGCTGGACTGGCGGGCCCCGCGTCGCAGCCGGGGCCGGGACGCCGCCCACCGGGAGGTGCTGGCCGAGGCCGCACAGCTGGGCGTGACGGGGCTGGGGGCGCTCACCTCGTACGGTCGGCTGCTGCTGGGGGACCTGACGTCGACCGACGAGCGGGGTGACGACCCGCTTGGCGTGCACGCGGACGTCGAGAGCGGCGACCCGTCCGGTGCCGCGCGGGCGCTGGACGCCCTGCTGCCCGCGCCGGTCGATCACTTCCTGGTGCAGGCCGACCTGACCGTTGTGGTGCCCGGCCCACCCGAGCCGGCGCTCGCCGTCGAGCTGGAGGCGATGACCGAGCTCGAGTCGGCTGGCGGGGCCAGCGTGCACCGGGTCACCACGGCGAGCGTGCGGCGTGCCCTGGATTCCGGCTACACGGCCGACGACCTGCACGATGTCTTCCGGCGCCGGTCGCGTACCCCGGTGCCGCAGGGGCTCACCTACCTGATCGACGACGTGGCCCGTAAGCACGGCGGGTTGCGGGTCGGCCTGGCCGGGGCGTACCTGCGCAGCGACGACGAGACGCTGATCAGCGAGGTGCTGGCCGACCGGCGGCTGGAGTCGTTGGCGCTGCGCCGGCTCGCGCCGACGGTGCTGTGCACGCAGTACCAGGTCGGTCGGCTGCTGGGCGCGCTGCGCGACGCGGGGTACGCCCCGGTGCAGGAGGACGGCACCGGCAGCACGATGCTGGCCCGGCCGCGAATCCGGCGGGCCCCGCCCCGGGTGTCGGTGACCACCCGGACGGTCGACCCGCTGGCCGCCCCGAAGCTGCCCATGCCCCGGCTGCTCGGCGTGGTGGAGCACATCCGACGAGGTGACGCGGCGGCGCGGGCCGCCCGGCGGGCGCCGGCGGTGGTGCGCGGCGGGGCGCCCGGGCTGGGCGGTGGCCCCGTGCCGGCGCACACCCACAGCGAGGCCCTGGCGGTGCTCCAACAGGCGGTGCGGGACAAGGCGCTGGTCTGGGTGGGTTACGTCGACGCGCACGGGGCGACGGCGTCACGCCTGCTCAAGCCGGTTTCGATCGGTGCCGGCTACCTGCGGGCGGAGGACGAACGGACCGAGATGCTGCACACGTTCGCGCTGCACCGGATCACCGCAGCGGTGGTGGCCGACTGACCGACGGCGCCACCGCGCGGGCGCTGTCGGTCAGCGGCGGCTGCGACGTACGGTGCCGACCACCGAGATGATCAGCAGCAGCGCGAAGCCGGCGCCGGCGGATTCCCCGACCGAGTCGACGAAGCCCTGCTGGAGCACCAGCCAGCCGAAGAGGAACCACCCGAGGAGGAGCGTCGCCGCGACTGAGTACGCGATCACCGTCGCTCGGGACACCTCGTCGGATGGTGCTTGCTCGTGCTCCGCGATCACGTCACGGTCGACCGTCATGCCCAGCCTCCCCGCCCGGTCCGGCCCTGGACTCCAAGGGTGACACTCGGAAGTCCGGTCGGACAGGGGGTTACCGCCGTGATTCGCTCCGTGTCGCTCAGGTGCCGGGGCGCCGGCCGATCAGCACCACCCGGGTGCCGACCTTGCCGAGTTCCCACATCCGGACGGCGTCGGCGTGCAGCAGGTTGACGCACCCGTGCGAGCCGATCGACTTCTCGTGCAGGTAGGTGGTGGTCTCGTGGAAGCCCATCCCCTGGGTGAAGTGCTGCCAGTACGGCAGCCACACCTCGTACGGGTCGGACCACTCCTTGGGATTGCGGTAGTTGACGGTGTACGTGCCGGCCGGGGTGCGGTAGCCGGACATGCCGGTGCGGGTCACCGTCGGCGCCATGATCACCTTGCCGCTGCGGAGAGCCCAGACGGTCTGCCGGGTCAGGTCGACGCAGAACGTGGTGCCGGTGCCGGCCTTGCAGCGGGTCGTGTCGGTGGTGGCGAGGCGCTGGGCCACGTCGAGGGTGGTTGGTCCGGCGCGACCCTCGACGGGGCGAATGCCGTACCTCTTCTGGAACTTCTTGATCGCCGCGCAGTCGGCGGCGGACTGCCGGCCGTCCACTGTCACAGCCCCGAACCCGCCCAACCGGGCCAGGTGGGTCTCCACGGCGCGCTGGTGCTGCCCCTGGGGGCAGCCGGCGACGGTCGGCGTACCGGTCCCGGGGGTCGTGGTGGGTGCCGGGCGGGTCGGCTTCGGCGTGGGTTTCCGGGAGGGTTTCGGGGTGGGCGCGGCCGGCGTGGGCCGGCCGTGCTGGTCGGGCCCGGGCGTGTCGCCCGCCCCCGTTGCCTGTTCCGCCGCACCGGCTGGGGCGGCTCCCCCGCCACCACTCCCACCGGACTGCGGATCGAACGCGCACGCTCCCGCGCCGACCAGCACGACCACCACGAGGGCGACCAGCCGGGAAGTGATCCGAACATGCTTCATGGGACCTCCCCAGACAGTCGTCCTCTTACTAGACGTTCGTGAGTGCCATCACGGTTGCGCCCGGTGAGCATCTTTCTTTCGCCGTCCCGCCCCGTGCAACACTGGATGGTCGGCCAGCAGCGGGTATGCGACCCGTTCCGGCCGGTCGGCCAACCGAGGAGAGGACGCTGGCGTGAGCGGTGGACCACTGATCGTGCAGTCGGACAAGACCCTGCTGCTGGAGATCGACCACCCCGACGCGCAAGCCTGCCGGATGGCGATCGCGCCGTTCGCGGAGCTGGAACGCTCGCCGGAGCACGTGCACACCTACCGGCTGACACCGCTGGGTCTGTGGAACGCCCGCGCGGCGGGCCACGACGCCGAGGGTGTCGTGGATTCGCTGCTCAAGTACTCCCGCTACCCGGTGCCGCACGCGCTGCTGGTGGACGTGGCCGACACGATGGACCGGTACGGCCGGCTTCAGCTCGCCAACGACCCGGCGTACGGGCTGGTGCTGCGCGCACTGGATCGGCTGGTGCTGATCGAGGTGGCCAAGAGCAAGAAGCTCGCCGGGATGCTCGGCGACAAGATCGACGACGACACCATCCGGGTGCACCCCTCCGAGCGCGGCCGGCTCAAGCAGGCGCTGCTCAAGCTGGGTTGGCCGGCGGAGGACCTGGCCGGTTACGTCGACGGTGAGGCGCACCCGATCGAGCTGGCCGACGCCGGCAAGGACGGGCGCAAGCCGTGGACGCTGCGCTCGTACCAGCGGGAGGCCGTCGAGGCGTTCTGGGCCGGCGGGTCGGGGGTGGTGGTGCTGCCCTGCGGCGCCGGCAAGACCCTGGTCGGCGCGGCGGCGATGGCCGAGGCGAAGGCGACCACCCTGATCCTGGTCACCAACACCGTCGCCGGCCGGCAGTGGAAGCGGGAACTGATCGCCCGCACCTCGCTGACCGAGGAGGAGATCGGCGAGTACTCGGGCGAGCGCAAGGAGATCCGCCCGGTCACCATCGCCACGTACCAGG
This sequence comes from Micromonospora trifolii, assembly GCF_022229005.1. Classification (GTDB taxonomy): domain Bacteria; phylum Actinomycetota; class Actinomycetes; order Mycobacteriales; family Micromonosporaceae; genus Micromonospora; species Micromonospora trifolii. Next base: position 33,406 of record NZ_JAKKFD010000066.1, on the reverse strand, counting down.
TGCTCACCTCGCGGCGCGGCGGCGCGTTCACCCACCTGGACCTCTTCGGGGCCCGCGACTGGGGCCTGGTCGTCTACGACGAGGTGCACCTGCTGCCCGCGCCGATCTTCCGGTTCACCGCGGACCTCCAGGCCCGCCGCCGGCTGGGCCTCACTGCGACGCTGGTACGCGAGGACGGCCGCGAGGGTGACGTGTTCAGCCTGATCGGTCCGAAGCGGTACGACGCGCCGTGGAAGGACATCGAGTCGCAGGGCTGGATCGCCCCGGCCGAGTGCACCGAGGTCCGGGTGACCCTGACCGACGCGGAGCGGATGTCGTACGCGACGGCGGAGGCCGAGGAGCGCTACCGGATGGCGGCGACCGCCCGTACGAAGCTGCCGGTGGTCAAGGCGCTGGTCGACCGGCACCCGGACGACCAGGTGCTGGTGATCGGGGCGTACATCGACCAGTTGCACCAGCTCGGCGAGTACCTCGACGCCCCGATCATCCAGGGCTCGACCACGAACAAGGAGCGGGAGCGGCTGTTCGACGCGTTCCGGTCCGGCTCGCTGCGCACCTTGGTCATCTCGAAGGTCGGCAACTTCTCCATCGACCTGCCCGAGGCGGCGGTGGCGATCCAGGTGTCCGGGACGTTCGGCTCGCGCCAGGAGGAGGCGCAGCGCCTCGGTCGGGTGCTCCGGCCGAAGGCCGACGGCCGGCAGGCGCACTTCTACACTGTGGTTTCCCGGGACACGATCGACACGGAGTACGCGGCGCACCGGCAGCGCTTCCTCGCCGAGCAGGGCTACGCGTACACGATCGTCGACGCCGACGACGTCCTCGGCCCGAAGCTCCCGACCGTCGACTGACCCGCGCGGCTTTGATCGACTCGGTTTTCAGGAAGTCGCGGTGTCCGATGCCCTTTTATGCCCCGATTTCCTGAAACCCGAGTCGATCAGCGCGGGGAGAAGCGGTCCACCAGGACCGCGAGCCGGCGCTCATGGTCGACGCGGCGGAGCCGGCCGCTGCGCATCAGTGTGACCAGCCCGTGCAGGCCGGCCCAGAAGGTCTCGGTGACCGTCTCCAGGTCGTCGTCCGCAGCGACCGGGCGCACCGTCTCGGCCAACTCGGCGAAGCCCCGGGCCAGGTCGGTTGGCACGTCCTGAGTGGCGAACGGCAGGTCCACGGCGAGGGTGAACATCGCGTCGTAGATCGCGGGCCGCTGCTGGGCGAACGCGACGTACGCGGCTGCCACGTCGGCGACCGCCTGCCGGGGGCCGGCGGAGGAGGCCCGCGCCGAGACCAGTGCGGTTGCCAGTTCGGCGAAGCCCTCGACGGCCACCGCCGCCATGATGGCGTCCTTGCCCTTGAAGTGGCTGTAGAGGACGGGCTGGCTGTACTCGATCTCGGCGGCGAGCCGTCGGGTGGTAACCGCGTCCCAGCCTTCGGCCAACGCCAGGTCCCGTGCCGCGGTGATGATCGCCTGCTCCCGTTCAGCCCGCTCACGCTCCCGGCGTGCCTGTGTCGACATGACAGCAACCCTAGCACCGCTAGCGATCCTGTCGATGCTCTGCTAGCGTCGCTCTCATATCTAGCAGCGCTAGGAATTGGAGCAGACTCATGCTGACACCCCTTGCCTACGGGCTCGCCGTCGTACTCAGCCTCTTCGTCGCCTTCATCGGAGCGCGGTTCCTGCTGGTGCCGCAGGCCGCAGCCGCCGGGTACGGCATACCGGCCAAGCCGGACGGCGACCCCGCCTACCTGACGGTCAAAGGGCTCAAGGACCTCACGTTCGGCCTGCTCGGCCTCGCCCTGATCGCCTTCACGACCGCCGACGCGGTCGCGTGGTTCATGCTGGTCGTCGCGCTCGTCCCGCTGGGCGACACCTTCATCGTGCTGAGAAACGGCGGGACGAAAGCTGTCGCCTTCGGCATCCACTTCGCCACCGCCCTCGTCGTCCTCCTGAACGCCGCCCTGCTGTTCGCCCTGTAACTGCCCCTACCCGTGTTGATCAAGAGGTTTGCGTCATCATCAGGCCGATCGATGACGCAAACCTCTTGATCAACGCAGTGGGTGGGTCACGACGTGGGGGGTGGGCAGCGGTCGGGGAGGGTGACCTGGCCGGGACGGTGGTCGAAGGTGTCCATCGTGAACCATTCGTCCAGCTCCGGGTCGAAAAGGTTCTGCAAGCCGAACTGCAACACCTGCCACCACCGGCTCGGGTCGTGCTGGTCGACGTAGATGTCACCGAGCGCGAGCGGGAACCGGAAGAACTCCCCCGGCACTGTGGAGCCCCCGACCACCCCGACCCGCCAGTGGTCCACGTGCCGGCCCTTCTCCCCCTGCAGGATCTCCGGCCCCACGTAGCGGGCGGTCTTCAGCTTGTCGTTGAAGATCTGCCGGTTGAAGAACCCCGGCACCTTGCTGCACGCGCGGGGCGGAAACAGCGGGATGTTCGGCCACTTGTAGGTGAGCGTGTAGAGGGTGTTCTCGTAGATCAGGTTCGTGAACCAGATCGGGTGGTCCGGGCCGCCGGCGGTCATCTGGCTGTTGCCGTCGCGGCCCTGCCACGAGAACGGCACATCGATGCCGAGGTCCCGCACGATGTACCGGCCGGTGCCCTGAAAGTCAGCGGGGAGCAGCGGCGGGCGCGGCTCCCGCGGGTCGGGGGCGGTGGGGCCGTCGGCCTGCGCCGCGCGGGGTGACGGCGCCGCCGCCGGACCGGGCGCGACCACGCCGAGGGCGAACAGAGCGCCGGCCACCGCCGCAACCACGCTCCGACGGGTACGCCTCGAAACCATCGACCCTCCGCCGGTGTGCACAATGGCCGCGCCCGGACCATCGCGCGTGCCTCCGGCGAAGCGTATGAGCAGGCGAAATGTGAGAGCTGACGGAAGGCTGCGGCTCCACCGGTCGGGTGACGAGACAGCCTCAGAGGACCCGGGTCACCTGTTCGGCGGCGACGACCGCGTCCCGCCGCGCCCTGTCGAGGTTGGCGCTGATCACCACGGACGCGCCGACGGAGAGCGGCGCGAGCAACCACTTCAGCGGCTGCTCGGTCTCGGCGGCATCGACCAGCAGGCGATCGCCGGCGCGCAGGTCCAGCATGGTGGCGAACTCCTGGGCGAGCGCACCCCACTGACCGTAGGTGGTGCCGTCAGCGGTGGCCGGGTCCGACGGGTGGATGGCGGTGTGGTCGGGCGCGCCGTCGCCGTGCCGAAGCACCTCGGCGGACCAGTCCAACCAGCCCAACGGCACGTCGTCCAGCCGCCCCGGCCCGGTGCCGACGAGATAGCGGTGCGGCGCGTCCGGCACGTCCTCCAGCCAGTCGTCCTGCCGCTCCGGCGTCACGAAGACCGCGTCGAACGGCCGGTCGCCGCCCGGTTCGAGCACCGCCAGGCCCGCCGTGGCGCGCGGTCGGAACGACACCGCCAGGCCGGAGGCCCAGGCGCCCAACAACACCGCTGCGGTACGCCAGTGCGGCGGCAGCAGGACCGCTACGCGGCTGCCGGGGCCGAGCCGGCAGCCGTCCCGCAGCAGGCCCGCGCTGCGTGCCGCCCAGGCACCGAGCTGGTGAGCGGTGAGGTCGACGCGCTCACCGGTCGCCTCGTCGCGGTAGCTGAGCAGCGGACGTTCGGCCTCGACGGGCCGGGCCGCCTGGTCGGCCGTGACGGTTGGCTGCATCTCCACGCTCCCCGGGTCGACGTCGGCACCACAGTACTCAACGACTTTGGTCGCAGCGGTCGTCGGCCGATGGCCGTATCGGGTGACCGGGTGGCCCGCGCACGGTGCAGGGAACGATCCCCGCAACGTCGTTGAGGAGCGCCCATGCCGGACGGACCCGACCCCGCCACCGCCGACCATCCCGCCGCCGGCCGTCTGCCTTTGCGCCGACGGCTCCTGCCGGTGATCGCGTTGTTGCTGCTCGCGCCGTGGGCGGCCGAGTGCTCCTGGGGTGGCTTCGCCATCGACGACTTCCTACCGGTGCTGATCTTCCTGGGCCCGATGTACGGCGGCGCGGCGATCCTCATCCGGGAGACCGCCCGGCACCTCGGCGCGGGTTGGCCCAGCATCGTGCTGCTCGCCGCCGCGTTCGGCGTACTCCAGGCCGGGCTGGTCGACCAGTCACTGTTCAACCCCGACTTCCTCGACGACACCCAGTACGCCGACACGCGGGCCGCCGCCGAGGCGACGCTGGTGCCGGGGCTCGAATTCAGCCTCCGGCAGGCCTTCGACTACGTCGGCAACCACATCGTGCTGACCATCTGCGCGCCTGTCGTGCTGATCGAGTCGTTCCTCGGGCCGAAGCGGCGGCTGCGGCCGTGGCTGGGCTGGCAGGGTCTCGCCGTGGTGGGCGTGCTCTACCTGCTCGGCAGCCTGTTGATCTTCTCCGACAGCAGCGGCCGCAAGGGCTTTCTGGCCAGCCCGCTCCAACTGGCCTTCGCCGCCGTGGTGGTCGTCGCCCTCGTCGCGGTAGCCCTGCTGCCCCGCTGGCGACGCCCCCACCCACGCCGGACCCGCCGGGCACCGCACCCGATCTGGGTCGGTCTGCCCGTCGTCCTCGTCCGCCTCGGCTCCGACCTGACGCCCGGATGGGCGGGGGTGGCCATCGCGCTGGGACTCGCCGCCGTCGCCGGAGGGCTGATCGCGTACTGGTCGTCGGGCAGCGGTTGGGGGCAGCGACACGTGCTCGTGGCGGGCACGGCGGGCCTGGTCACCGCCGCAGCGTTCGCGTACCTGGTGCCGCCGTACTCCCCGGCGAGCCCGGCCGCGGCCCTGGCCGGCGACGTCGCGGTCACCGTCGTGACTGTCGCCCTGGTCGGGGCCGCCTGGTGGCGGCTGCGTCGTGCTTCGCCGACTGTTCATGTTGGCGCAAGCTGACGCTCCCCAACGACTGTCAGCCTCCGTGCGGGTACGACCTAACGGAGGAAGTCCTTGACACTCAGAAGAGCATTCACCGCGCTCACCGCAGCCGGTGTCGCCGCCGCCAGCCTGACCGGGGCCACCCCCGCGTCGGCCGGCGGGCACCACCACCACCCAGGCCTGTCGCGCGCCTTCGACCGGGTCGCCACGTACCCGGTGTTCCAGAACCGTCCGGCCGGCGAGGATCCGACGACCGCGACGGTCGCCGAGATCTCGGCGGTCAGCGAGGACGGTCGCACCCTGATCCACACCGACGCGCTGGCCCGGCGCATCGGCTTCCTGGACATCTCCCGCGCCGACCGGCCGCGCGGCCTCGGCACGCTCTCCCTGGCCCAACTCGGCAACGCCGAGGATGAGCCGACCTCGGTCGCCGTGGTCGGCAGGTACGTGCTGGTGGTGGTGAACACCAGCGCCAGCTACACCGAGCCGTCCGGTCGCCTCGACGTGATCGAGCTGGCCAGTCGCGAGCGGGTGGCCAGCTTCGATCTCGGTGGTCAGCCCGACTCCATCGCGATCAGCACTGACAAGCGGTACGCCGCGATCGCCATCGAGAACGAGCGCGACGAGGAGGCCACCCCGCCCGGCGGCGTGGAGGGCGACCTGCCCCAGGCGCCCGCCGGCTTCGTGCAGATCGTCGACCTGGCCGGGAAGGCACCGGCCGGTTGGCGGCTGCGGCCGGTAGCGCTGACCGGGGCCGACGGCAGCGCGCTGCCCGCGCTGGCGCAGGCCGGCCTCGCCGCGCCGACCGACCCCGAGCCCGAGTACGTCTCGATCAACAGCCGCAACCAGCTGGCCGTGACGCTTCAGGAGAACAACGGCGTCGCCCTGGTCGACCTGCCCACCGGGCGGCTCACCAAGGTCTTCAGCGCCGGCACCGCCACGATCAGCGGCATCGACACCAAGAAGGACGGTGTCATCGACCTGACCGGCGGCATCACCGACGTGCCGCGTGAGCCGGACGCGGTGGCCTGGGTCGACGACCGCTATCTCGCCACGGCCAACGAGGGCGACTGGCACGGCGGCACCCGTGGCTGGTCGGTCTTCGACAGCCGCAGCGGACGCGTGGCCTGGGACGCCGGCAACACCTTCGAGCGGCTCGCCGTCACGTACGGGCTGCACAACGAGGACCGGGCCGCCAAGAAGGGCACCGAGCCGGAGGGCGTGGCCGTCGCCGAGTACGACGGCGTCCGGTACGCCTTCGTCGGCTCGGAGCGGAGCAACTTCGTCGCCGTCTACGACCTGGGTGACCCCACCCGGCCGGTGTTCCGGCAGGTGCTGCCGACCACCAACGGGCCGGAAGGGCTGCTGCCCATCCCGTCGCGCGGGCTGCTCGCCGTCTCCAGTGAGGAGGACGACGCTTCGGTGAACGTTCGGGCCTCGGTGTCGCTCTTCCAGCTCGGCAAGGCCACCCCGGCGTTCCCGAGCGTCGTCTCCGGCACCGACCGGGCCGGCACCCCGATCGGTTGGGGCGCACTCGGCGCGCTGAGCGCGGTCCCGGGCAAGCGGGACCAGCTCTACAGCGTCACCGACGCGGCGTACGGCCAGACCCGCATCCTCACCCTCGACGCGAAGCGGACGCCGGCCGTGATCACCGGCGCGCTGCCGGTGCGGGACGCGGCCGGCGCTCCGGTCGGGTACGACGCGGAGGGCATCTTCGCCCGTCCGCAGGGCGGCTTCTGGCTCGCCGTGGAGGGCGCCAAGGGCGCGGAGAACAAGCTGGTCCGGCTCGACGCCGCCGGGGTGACCCGGCAGACCGTCGCGCTGCCCGCCGAGGTCGCCGCCGGCCTCGGCAAGCAGGGCTTGGAGGGCGTCACCGCGACCACCGACCGGCAGGGCCGGGAGATCGTCTGGGTGGCCGTACAGCGGGAGTCGAGCACCGACCCGGCCGGCATCGTCCGGCTCGGCCGCTACGACGTCACAGCGGGCACCTGGAGCTGGTTCGGCTACCGGTTGGGGGCCACCACGGTGCCCGGCGATTGGATGGGCCTGTCCGAGATCACAGTGGTCGGTGACCGGCTCGCGGTCATCGAACGGGACAAGCTGAACGGCCCGGCCGCCACTGTCAAGCGGATCTACACGGTGCCGCTGCCCGGCGCGGCGGCGACCGGTCCGCTGACGGTGCTGCCGAAGACGCTCGCCGTCGACGTGCTGCCCGCGCTGCGCGCCACCAACGGGTGGACGCAGGAGAAGCTGGAGGGCCTGACCGTCGCCGGCAACGGCGAGGTGTACGCGATCACCGACAACGACGGGGTCAAGGACGCCACCGGCGAGACGGTGCTCCTGCGCCTCGGCTCCAGCCGCAAGGTCTTCGACCGCCGCTGACCCACCGCCAGCTCCCCTTCGGCCGGCGTCCACCCCTCGCGGCGGGCGCCGGCCGATCACATCAGGTAACCCCGCTACGGGCCACGGCCCGAACTCGGAGCCTTTGCTCTGCTTACCTATATGCGACGCACACGCCCCGTGAGGAAAGTTTCCACCCCTCGACTGCGCGGGCCGTCTCAAAGTCCCAGCTAAACGCGGTGGTGCGTATAGGTAAGCAGAGCAAAGGTGGTGAGCGGCCCGCACGGGACCCCGAGGCCCGCGACGCTCTGTCACGGGTACCGCCCCTGTCCCTGGGCACCCAACGTCACCTGACGTCAGCCCGGCAACTCCGGGCCGCCTTCGAGCAGCGGGCCGAGCAAATCGTCGTACTCCTCGACCCGGGCCAGGACCTCGGCGGCGGTGAACTGGCGGACGGCCGGCTTCCGGCCGCGCGCGCCGGCCTCCACCTCGTCCCAGGTCAGCGGCGTCGACACCGACGGCACCGACTGGGCCCGCAGCGAGTACGGCGCCACAGTGGTCTTCGCCGCGTTGTTCTGACTCCAGTCGATGAAGACCTTGCCCGGTCGAAGGTTCTTCGCCATCCTCGACACGATCAGCTTCGGGTGGGCCTTCTCCAGCTCCTGGGCGATCCGTCGCGCGTAGTCGGAGACGAGGTCGGACGACTGGGTGCCGGCGATCGGGCAGCAGAGCTGCATGCCCTTCTTGCCGGAGGTCTTCGGGTACGACTCGATGCCGTCGTCGGCGAGGCGGTCACGCATCAGGACCGCCACCGGGCAACACTCGGCGAGCCCGGCCGGCGGCCCCGGGTCCAGGTCGACGACCATCATGTCCGGGTGTTCGCCCACCTTCCACTGCGGTGTGTGCAGCTCCAACGCGGCCAGGTTGGCCAGCCAGACCAGTGTGGGCAGGTCGTCGGCGACCACGTAGTCGATGGTCTCCCGGCCCTTCGTCGACCCGGGCGCGGGCAGGTTCTCCACCCGCACCCAGTCCGGGGTCGCGGCCGGCGTGTTCTTCTCGAAGAACGACTTGTCGTCCACCCCGTTGGGATAGCGGATCCGGGTGACCGGCCGGTCCCGCAGGTGCGGCAGCAGCACCGGGGAGATCCGGGTGTAGTAGTCGATCACCTCACCCTTCGTGAACCCGGCCGCCGGGTAGAGCACCTTGTCCAGGTTGGACAACTCCAGCGCGCGGCCCTCGACGTCCACCCGTAGCCGTTCAGCCGGCATCGTCGACCTCCTCCGGAGGCTTGTCCGGGCGCAGCCGCAGCACCCGGGGGAAGCGCAGCCGGCCGTCGGGGGTGCGCTGGCCGTACTTCACCTCCACCACCACCTGGGGTGTTACCCAGATGGCGCCCCGCGCATCCTCGCGCGGCACACCCGGCGCGAACGGTGACACGCCGGAGCGCAGCGGTTCCAGCTCGGCGAGGAGCTGCCGCTCGATGGCCGCGCCGATCCCGCCGCCGACCCGACCCCGGTAGATCAGTCGGCCGTCCGGGCCGGGCACCCCGACCAGCAGCCCGCCGATCCGGCGCGCGCCCGGTCGCCAACCGCCGATGACGAAGTCGCCGGTCACCTCCAGCTTGACCTTCACCCAGTCCGGCGAGCGCACCCCCGGGCGGTAGACGGCCCCGACCCGCTTGGCCATCACCCCCTCCAGGCCGTGCTCTCCGGCCGCCTCGTAGGTGGCCGGCCCGTCGGTGAACATCGGCGGCACCGCCCACCGGAGGCCACCGAGCGCGAGCGCGTCCAGCGCCTCCCGGCGGCGCTCGTACGGCCAGCCGGTCAGGTCGTCGCCGTTCAGCCGGAGCAGGTCGAAGATCATGTACGTCACCGGCATGACGGCGGCCAACCGGGCGGCCTTGGCCCGGTCCCGGACGTGCATCCGCTCGGCCAGCGCGGTGAAGGACGGCTGCCCGCCCTGGCCGAGCAGCACCACCTCGCCGTCGAGCAGCGCATCGTCGACCTGCTCGGGCAGGGTGGCCAACTCCGGGTACGCGGCGGTGATCTCCACGCCGGAACGGGCATACAGGTGCTGACCGCCGCCTGAGATGTCGGCCAGGGCGCGGACGCCGTCCCACTTGAACTCGTACGCCCAGCCGTCACCCGCCGGGAGCGGCCCGGTCATCGCGAGCATCGGCTTGAGCGGCGCGCCGGGCACGACCCGACTGTAGTAGCAGCCCGAACACCTCGCGTCCGGTTCTTTCGGATGCGAGCATGGTCGATACCGGGGAAGGGAGCGCAGGATGCGTGCCATCTGGAAGGGAGCCGTGTCGTTCGGGCTCGTCTCGATCGGGGTGAAGCTCTACTCCGCGACCGAGGAGAAGGACATTCGGTTCCACCAGGTGCACCGCGAGGACGGCGGTCGGATCCGCTACAAGCGCACCTGCTCGGTCTGCGGTGAAGAGGTCACCTACGACGACATCGCCAAGGGCTACGACATCGGCGGCGGCGAAATGGTGATCCTCACCGACGAGGACTTCGCCGACCTGCCGTTGACCAGCTCCCGCGCCATCGACGTGTTGGAGTTCGTGCCGGCCGAGCAGGTCGACCCGATCCTCTACAACAAGGCGTACTTTCTCGAGCCGGAGGGCGCGGCGACAAAGCCGTACGTGCTGCTGCGCGACGCACTCATCGACTCGGAGCGGGTGGCCATCGTCAAGGTGGCGCTGCGCCAGCGGGAGCAGCTGGCCACGCTGCGGGTCCGCGAGGGTGTGCTGCTGCTCAACACCATGCTCTGGCCGGACGAGATCCGTACCCCGGACTTCGGTTTCCTCGACGAGGACCTCAAGGTGCGCCCGCCGGAGCTGGCGATGGCCAGCTCCCTGATCGACTCGATGACCGGCGAGTTCGAGCCGGACGTCTTCACCGACGACTACCGGGCCGCGTTGCAGGAGGTCATCGACGCCAAGGTGGAGGGTCGGGAGGTCGTCCAGCCGGAGGAGGTCGAGGAGGCCCCGGCCGCGGCGGTGGACCTGATGGCGGCGTTGAAGGCCTCGGTGGAGCGCGCCAAGGCGGCTCGCGGCGAGCAGCCGGCCCGTGGCGGCGGTGGTGGTGGTGGTGGCGAGCCGACGCCCATCTCGTCGGCGCGGTCGGCGCAGAAGGCAGCCGAGAAGAAGGCGGCCAAGGCTCCCGCGAAGAAGACCGCGGCGAAGAAGACGGCCGAGAAGAAGGCGGCCGAGCCGGCGAAGAAGACCGCCGCCAAGAAGGCCGCCGCCACGAAGGCAGAGCCGGCGAAGAAGACGGCCGCGCGCAAGACAGCACCCCGCAAGAGCGCCTGACCGCACGGCAGCGGCGGCGGTGTCCGCCTCTCCGGGTACGCTCCGCCGGCCGCTGGCGACCGGAGGAGCCCCCATGCCGTACACCCCTGATCTGGACCGGTTGCTGACGCCCGGCGCCCGCTTCACCGACCAGCACGGCGGATACCTGATCGAGGTTCACCCGGTGGGCGACATCGTGTTGCCGACCGGCCGCGTGGTCGGGTGTGACCCGCTGGTCTGCCCGGAGGCCGAGCCGTTCACTGTGACAGTGCCGCCGGGGCGGCACCCCGCCCGCGCCTGGGTGGCGGTGGTGCTCCGCGAGGACGCCGAGGTGGACCGCCGGGTCGCCGCGCTGGAGCTGGTCGTCTCGGCTGAGCCGACCATCCGCTGGGAGCCGGCCGTCGCGGGCGACCAGGACGTCGCCACGCTCGGCGCTGACGACTACTTCGGCTACGGCGTGGACGCCGGCATCGGCACCTTCGCCGACCCGACAGCGCTCGCCGCCCTGGAGGACTGGGACGAGGACCGGATCGAGGAGGTCTTCATTCCGGCCGAGCTGCCCTCGTCCCCGGTTCCGGGGCTGATCACCGCCGTGTTGGACGAGGCCAGCGGCGCCAACGTGGTCACAGTGTCCACGGGTTGGGGTGACGGTTGCTACGGCACCTGGATCGGCCGTGCCGCCGACGGCCGGGTCACCTCGTTCGTGACCGACTTCATGGTCGTCCCGGAATAACCGCCCGGGAAAGCTCCGGAAGTGTCGCGCTGGGCGATCCGAGGCGTCCGCGGCGGGCACGGTAGGCCGCAGTGCGGGTACCGTGTGCGTCGGCTTTCCCCCCGGCACCGGGTGCCGGCCACACTTCGCAGCAGGGAGTCGACGACGTGAGCGAGCGGACGCAGCAGACGGGCCCGGACCAGAGCCCGGCAACCAAGTCGGGGCGCCGCCTGGCCGCCCAGTTGGCGGAGAAGAAGGCCGCCGACGCGAGGCGCAAGCGCAACGCGTGGGCCAGCGGCCTCGCCGCCGTCGCCGTGGTCGGGTTGCTGATCGGCGTCTTCGTGGCGATCGGCGGCGGCGACGACAAGCCCAAGACCCAGGCCGACGGGACCCCGTCCGCCTCCGCCCCGGCCCCCGACGAGGCCGGCGCACCGCCCGCTCCGCAGCTGCCCGAGGGCGCCGATCCGGCGCTGGGCACCAAGCCGACTGTGACGCCGGGCACCGGCGACCTCAAGAAGCTCACTGTCACCCCGCTGATCAAGGGCAAGGGCCCGGCCGTGCAGAAGGGCCAGAACATCACCACCAACTACGTGGGCGTGTTCTACAAGGACGGCAAGGAGTTCGACTCGTCCTGGAAGGCCGGGCAGCCGGCCACCTTCCCGATCGGCGTCGGCCAGGTCATTCCCGGCTGGGACCAGGGTCTGGTGGGGGTGACCGTCGGCAGCCGGGTGCAGCTCGACATCCCGGGCGAGCTCGGTTACGGCAACGACGAGGCCGCCGCCGGTGGACGTCCCACCGGTCCGCTGCGCTTCGTGGTGGACGTGCTCGCCGCCCAGTGACCTGTCCGGGTCGTCCCGGTTGTCACCGCGACGCGATGGAGTTGTTCACATGGGGCTTCCGGCCCGTCACCCTGCGGCAGTAGGTTCGGCGTCACCCCGGGCGGTTCGCCGCCCGGGGTGAGCAGCATCCGGAACCGGGACGCGGAGGTGCATGTGACGGCGCTGGACGAGCCTGGGCGGACCGCCCGGTCGATGTGGGCGTACTTCGAGCCGGTGCACACTGTCACCTACCTGCACCCCCGGGCCCGGGCCGCGTACGAGGCGGTCGGGCTGCGCGGCTACTGGCGCGGTTATTTCGCCGGTCGTGCCGCGCCGCTGGGAGCCGCCGAGGCGGCCCCGGTGATCGCCGCCTTCTTCAACTTCGCGCCGCAGATGGTGGCCCGCGCGCTGCCGGCGGTGTGGCGGTTGGCCACCCCGCAGGAGGCGCTGCGCGCCCGTCTGACCGGTGCCGTGCAGGCGCTCGCCGAGCTGACCTACGAGCTTCCGGAGTCGCACCTGGTGGAGGCCGCCGACCTGCTGGAGCGGGCCGCCGCGGCGGCGCAGACCGCCGGCCGGGTGCTCGGCGCCGCCAACGCCGCCCTCCCGGCCGGCGAGTACCCGCTGGCGCGGCTCTGGCAGGCCGCCACGACGCTGCGCGAGCACCGGGGGGACGGGCACGTGGCCGCGCTGGTGGCCGCCGGCCTGGACCCGGTGGAGACGCTGACCGTGCGGGTCGCGCTGGACGGGTCGTCGCCGCAGTACCTGCTGGGCCGCGGCTGGTCCGAGGAGCAGTGGAACGCCGCCCGTGAGCGGCTTGCCGAGCGGGGTTGGCTCACCGGGGACGGCGCGGCCACCGAGCACGCCCGGGCCGAGTTCCAGGCCATCGAGGACGCCACCGACCGGGCCGCCGCGCACCCGTGGCAGGCGCTGGGCGCCCAGGACACGGACCGGCTCCGGGAGCTGCTGGAGCCGATCGCCCGGTCCGGCCACACCCTGCTCCCCGAGGGCAGCCCGCTCGGTCTGCCCGCGTTGCCGAGCTGACCGGGCACCCACCGGTCGGGCAGGATGGGCCCGTGACTGATGCGGTGGTCTTCGACCTGGACGGCGTGATCGTGGATTCCGAGCCGGTGTGGGAGGAGGTCCGCCGGGCGTACGTGGCGGCGCACGGCGGGACGTGGCAGCCGGACACACAACGTCGGCTGATGGGGATGAGCACCGGCGAGTGGGCCCGCTACCTCAGCGGAGAGCTGGGCGTCGGCCGCACCGCCGAGCAGGTCGCCGTCGAGGTGGTCGAGGAGATGACCCGACGCTACCGGGACCACGTACCCCTCATCGACGGCGCCGACCAGGTCGTTCGCCGGCTGGCCGCGCGGTGGCCGCTGGGGTTGGCCAGTTCGTCGCCGACCCGGTTGATCGAGGCGGCGCTGGCGGCGACCGGCCTGACCGACGCGTTCGGCGCGACCCTCTCCACCGAGCAGACCGAGCGGGGCAAGCCCGCACCGGACGTGTACCTGAGTGTGGCGCAGCGCCTCGGCGTCGACCCGACCCGCTGTGCGGCTGTGGAGGACTCGTCCAACGGGGTGCGCTCCGCCGCGGCGGCGGGGATGCGGGTGGTGGCGGTGCCGCACGGCTCGTACCCGCTCGATCCGGACGCCGCCGGGCTGGCCGTGGTGACGCTGGACGCGATCGGTGAGCTGACCCCCGAGCTGGTGGACGAGCTGGGTTGACACGGGTCGAGCCGGGTAGAGACCACGGATGAAGGCCATCGTGTACGAGCGCAACGGCGACCCTTCGGTGCTCGAGCTGGTCGACCGGCCGGTGCCGGAGCCGGGCGCGGGCGAGGTACTGGTGCGGATGGCGGTCTCCGGGGTGAACCCGACCGACTGGAAGTCCCGCCGCAACGCCCCGCCGAACGGGTGGCAGATCCCCGGGCAGGACGGCGCGGGGGTGGTCGAGGCGGTCGGCGAGGGGGTCGACCCCGACCTGATCGGTGAGCGGGTGTGGGTCTGGGAGGCCGCCTGGCAGCGACAGTGGGGCACGACGGCGGAGTACACGCTGGTGCCGGTCCGGCAGGCGGTACGCCTCGGCCCCGCTCCGTTCGAGCTGGGCGCGGCCCTGGGCATCCCGTTCCTCACCGCGCACCGCTGTCTGACGGCTGGCGAGTTCATGCCGGACACGCTGCGGGCCGGCGCGCTGGCGGATCACACGGTGCTGGTGCAGGGCGGCGCGGGCGCTGTCGGCAACGCCGCGATCCAACTCGCCCGCTGGGCCGACGCCACTGTGATCGCCACTGTGAGCAGCGCGGAGAAGGCGCAGCTCGCTGCCTCGGCCGGCGCCTCCTTCGTGATCAACTATCGGGAGCAGGACGTGGTCGAGGAGGTCCACAAGATCGCCCCCGACGGGGTGCACACGATCGTGGAGGTCTCCCCCGCCCGCAACGCCTCGGTCGACGCACGGGTGCTGCGGCACGGCGGCGCGGTCTGCATGTACGCCGACAACGGCGGGGACGAGGTGAGCATCCCGATCCGGGCGATGATGGCGCCGAACGCCCGCTGGCAGTTCGTGCTGGTCTACACCGAGCCGAAGGCGGCCAAGGCGCAGGGCGTGAAGGACGTGGCGGCGGCGGCCAGCCAGGGTGGCATCCGGGTCGGCGCGGACGCCGGTCTGCCGCTGCACTACTACCCGTTGGCCGAGGCGGCGGCGGCGCACCAGGCGGTGGAGGACTCGACGGTGGGGAAGGTGCTGATCACCACCAGCGACGCCTGATCGGGTCGCTGACCACCCGATTTCCCCGTCAGCAGGACAGAAGCGAACAACTTTCGCAACAATGACGGTGCGGGTCACCCCGCGTGGAGCGGGCGGCCCCGGCGCGGTGCGAACGCCGGGGCCGCCCCTGGGGAGGGTTTCAGGAGTACTCCCGCCCCAACAGGCGACAGTGCCGGGGAAAACGTTACGGGGCTGTCAGCTCCCGGACAGTCAGCTCACCCTCGGCGTACCGCGAACGGACGACCTTCTTGTCGAACTTGCCGACGCTGGTCTTCGGCACCGTGTCGATGAACGCCCAGCGCTCGGGCAACTGCCAGCGCGCCACCGACCCGGCCAGGAAGTCCCGCAACTCCTCGGCGGTCACCGAAGCGCCCTCCCGGACCACCACTGTGGCCAGCGGACGTTCGTCCCATCGTTCGTCCGGGACCCCCACCACGCACGCCTCCAGCACCGCCGGGTGGGCCATCAGCGCGTTCTCCAACTCCACCGACGAGATCCACTCACCACCGGACTTGATCACGTCCTTGGCCCGGTCGGTCAGGTTGATGTACCCGTCCGGCGAGAGGGTGCCCACGTCGCCGGTACGCAGCCAGCCGTCGCGGAACTTCTCCTCGTCCGGGGCGTCGTCACCGACGTACCGGGCGGTCACCCACGGCCCACGAACCTCCAGCTCGCCCACTGCCGTGCCGTCGGCGGGCATCGGGTCGCCGGACGGGCCGACGATCCGCGCCTGCACGCCCGCCGGCACCCGCCCCTGGGTGTAGCGGTAGCGCCAGGCCTCTTCACCTGTCGCACCGGCGGGTGGGCGCGACACCGACCCCAGCGGGGACATCTCGGTCATCCCCCAGGCGTGGATGACATCGATGCCGTGCCGCTCGTCGAACGCGTGCATCAGCGCCGGCGGGCAGGCCGAGCCACCGACGATCACCTCGGTTAGCGAGGAGGTGTCCACGTCGTGGGTGTCCAGGTAGGCCAGCAGGTCGGTCCAGATGGTCGGCACCGCACCGGCCAGGGTGGGCCGCTCGGCGGCGATCATCTCGGCGATCGGCGCGGCCTGGAGGAACCGGTCCGGCATGATCAGCGACGCGCCGGAGAGGAAGGCCGCGTAGGGCAGGCCCCAGGACATGGCGTGGAACATCGGCACGATGGCCAACTCGCGGTCGGTCGGCCCGAGACCGAAACCCTCCGGCATGCAGACCTGCAACGAGTGCAGGTAGATCGACCGGTGCGAGTAGGCCACGCCCTTCGGGTTGCCGGTGGTGCCCGAGGTGTAGCAGAGCGCGGCGGCGTCGCGCTCGTCGACCTCGGGCCAGTCGTACACCTCGGGCCGGTCGGCCAGCAACGCGTCCCAGTGGTGCACTGTGATCCGGTCGCCGGCCGCCGCCACCAGCGGCGCCGGGTCGCCGCCGCCGACCACCACGACGTGCCGCACAGTGGTCAGCTCACCGATCACCCGGGCCAGCAGCGGAATGAGCGTGCTGTCGACGAGCACCACCCGGTCCTCGGCGTGGTTGGCGATGTAGACGACCTGGTCGGGGAAGAGCCGGATGTTGAGCGTGTGCAGCACCGCGCCCATGCTCGGCACCGCGAAGTAGGCGACCAGGTGCTCGTTGTTGTTCCACATGAAGGTGGCGACCCGCTCGTCGCCGGTCACCCCACACTCGTCGCGCAGCCCGTGCGCCAGCCGGGCGGCGGCCCGGCCCACCTCGGCGTACGTCATCCGGCGGGGTTCGGCGCCCGTCCAGGTGACCACCTCGGCCGTGCCGTGCACCAGTGCACCGTGGTCGAGGATCCGGGAGATCTGCAGAGGGGCGTCCATCATCGTGCTACGCATGGGTAACAAGCTAGTGTCGGCGGTCACACGTTGGGAACCCCCGTAAGTTGTCGCAGGTGAGCATCTCCTGGGCCGACTCATACGTGGGGCAGTTGCGCGCGCTCGCCGGGGACCGGACGCTGATGTTCGTCGGCGCCCGAGCCGTGGTCAACGACGACGCCGGACGCATCCTGCTGATCAAACGCTCGGACAACGGCCAGTGGGCCATGCCGGCCGGCGCGATGGAACTGGGCGAGTCCATCGCCGACTGCGCGGTACGCGAGGTCCGCGAGGAGACCGGGCTGCGCGCGCTGCGGGTCTGCGCGTTCGCCCTCTACACCGGCCCGGACCGGACGAGCACCAACATGTACGGCCACACGTACCAGGTGTTCACCACCGCGTTCAAGGTGGAGGAGTGGGACGGGCAGTTGGCCCGGGTCACCGACGAGACCACCGACGCCAGCTTCTTCGCTCGCGACCGGTTCCCCGCCCCACTCTCCACCTCGGTCATCGAGACCCTGGCCGACCTGGACGTCTTCGAGCAGACCAACCGGCTCATCCTCAAGTAGGGCGGCCCCGGGGCCACCGGCCCCGGGGCCGTGCCTCACTGCGGCAGGCGGAGCCCGGCGAAGAACCCTTCCTGGATCCAGTTCGGGTACGCGACCGGCAGCTTGGTGGCCTCGTCCAGCTCGGTGAGATCCTCCGCGGTCAGGGTGAGGTCCGAGGCGGCGATGTTGTCCACCAACTGCTCCTCCTTGCGGGCACCGACGATCACGCTGGTCACCGCCGGCCGGGACAGCAGCCAGGCGACAGCCGCCCGGGCCGGGCTGACCTCGTGCCGCTCGGCGACGCCCTTGAGCACGTCGACCACCCCGAAGGCGTGCTCGGGGTCGAACGGGGTGAAGCTGGCGTAGCCGGGCTGGGCGCTGCGTGCGCCGCTGTCGGCGACGGCGCCGTCCCGGCTGACCTTGCCGGAGAGGAAACCACCGGCGAGCGGGCTCCACACGGTCAGCCCGACACCCTCGTTGAGCGCCATCGGCACCACGTCGCGCTCCACGTCCCGGCCCAGCAGGGAGTAGTACTCCTGCACCGAGACGAACCCGGCCAGCTTCTCCCGGGCGGAGATGCCCAGCGCCTTGGAGATCTGCCAGGCGGCGAAGTTGGCGGCGCCGATGTAGCGGACCTTGCCCTGCCGGACCGCGTCGTCGAGCGCGCGCAGCATCTCCTCCATGGGAGTGATGTGGTCGAAGTTGTGGATCTGGTACAGGTCGATGTGATCGGTGCCCAGCCGGCGCAGGCTGTCCTCCAGGTTCTGCATGATGTGCAGCCGGGAGGTGCCGACGTCGTTCGGGCCGGGGCCCGTCCGGGAGTGCACCTTCGTCGCCAGTACGACGTCGCGACGCCGCTTGCCGAGCGCCTTGCCGAGCAGTTCCTCGCTCTCGCCGTCGCTGTAGCCGTCGGCGGTGTCGACGAAGTTGACGCCCGCGTCCAGCGCGGTGTCCACCAGCCGCTGCACCTCGGGCAGCGCCAGCCCACCCAGGGTGCCCCAGAGCGGGTGCCCGCTGCCGCCGAAGGTCATCGCGCCGAGCGAGATCTCCGAGACGTACACCCCGGTGGTGCCCAACAGTCGGTACTTCACGTGTGTTGCTCCTCGTGGTGGGTCGGAGGCCGAGGTCAGGCACTCCGTGGTCACTATGTCGGACACTGTGTCCGGCAACGAGCGTACGTCGCCCACCCGACCCCCAGCCACCTAGGATTCCGGCTATGCCCTCGATCACCCGCCGCCGCCCGCGCAACCCCGACGGACGCGCGGCAGTCGAAGCGCGGGTGCTGGCGGCCACCGAACGGCTCTTGAAGGAGGGAATCCGCTTCACCGACCTCGGCGTGCAGCGGATCGCCGCCGAGGCCGGTGTGGCGCGGTCGACCTTCTACACCCACTTCCGGGACAAGACCGAGTTGCTCATGCGCCTCGCCGGCACCATGCGCGAGAGTTCGTTCGACCGCACCGGCGACTGGGACCCGGGCGGCCCCGGCGACCCGCTCGCCCGGCTCACCGAGGTCTTCGCCGACGTGATCCGGATATACCGGACGTACGCCCCGGTGCTGGCCGCGATCAGCGAGGTCGCCGCGTACGACGAGGTGGTCCGGGAGTACTGGGCGGCCGGGCTGGAGCAGTTCGTGGCTCGCACCATCGACGTGCTCCGGATCGAGCAGCAGGCCGGGCGTACCCCCGCCGACCTGGACGTGACGACGGCCAGCCGGCTGATCGTGATTGGCGGCGACCGCTTCCTCGCCGACCACGTCAGCACGACCTCGCCCGACCCCGGGACCGACGCGGCGGCCGCCCGGGAGCTGGCCGCGACCTGGTGGTACGGCGCCTACCGCCGCCCCGCCTGACCGGCTGACACCGACCGCCCCGGAGTGGTCCGGGGCGGTCGGTGTCGGGACACTCAGATCATCGTCTGGGACTTGGCCTCCATGTCGGCGGCGGCCTCCTCCTTGGACTCGCGGGTCAACGGCTTGCCGCCCGGAGCCGGGGCCTCGCCGCCGAGCGGGTCGGCGCCACCGGTGGCACCCTTCGGGCCGGCACCCCGCAGCTGCGTGTTGGGCAGCGCCAGAGTGACCACCACCGCCACGATCGCGATCAGGCCGGCGGTCAGGAAGACCATGTCCAGCGCGTCGACGAAGGCGCCCTGGATGGCCGCGCGCACCGGCCCCGGCAGGGCCAGGATGGTGGCCGGGTCGTTGATCGAGATGTTGGCGCCGCCACTCGCCGCCACGGCCGCCTGCTCCTGCGGCGGGAGCTGCGCGATGGCGCCAGGCAACCGGTCGGCGAGCCCGCCGGTCAGCCGGGACGAGAGCACAGTGCCGAGGATCGCCACCCCGAACGAACCGCCCAGCGACCGGAAGAAGGTCGCCGAGGAGGTGCCGGCCCCCAGGTCGCGTACCGAGACCGCGTTCTGCACCGCCAGGATCAGCGACTGCATACACAGACCCAACCCGACGCCGATCACCACCATGAACCCGAACGCGACCCAGAGCGAGGTGGCCACCTCCAACTGGGTGAAGAGGAACATGCCGACCAGCAGGGTCACCGAACCGGCCACCGGGAACCACTTGTACCGGCCGATCCGGGTCATCGCGCGGCCGGTCAGGATCGAGGTGATGATGATGCCGGCCATCATCGGCAGCATCAGCAGACCGCTTCGGGTCGGCGAGGCGCCCTTCACGATCTGCAGGTACAGCGGAATGAAGATGATCGAACCGAACATCACCAGACCGATGATGAGCAGGGCCGAGTTGGCCAACGCGAAGGTGGCGCTCCGGAACAGCCGCAGCGGGAGGATCGGCTCGGCCACCCGGGCCTCCTGGAGGACGAAGAGCACCCCCAGCACCGCACCGACCACGAAGAGCGTGATGATCACGCCGGAGCCCCAGGCGTATTCGTTGCCGCCCCAGCTCAACGCGAGCAGCAGGGAGCTCACCCCGGCCACCAGCAGGCCGGCGCCGAGCCAGTCGATCGAGTGGTCCCGACGTTCGAACGGGATCAACCGCATCACGTGGTAGCAGACGACGATCGCCAGGATCGCCAGCGGCACGTTGATGTAGAAGATCCACCGCCAGTCGGTCTCCGCGAAGTAACCGCCCACCAGCGGCCCGGCGACCGACGAGATCCCGAAGACCGCGCCGAACAGCCCCTGGTAGCGGCCACGCTCCCGGGGTGACACCACGTCCGAGATGATGGTGAACGCTAGCGTCAGCAGACCACCGGCGCCGAGACCCTGGATACCCCGGGTGATGATCAGCTGGGTCATGTTCTGCGACAGCCCGGCCAGCAACGACCCGACCAGGAACGTGCCGATCGAGAAGAGGAAGACCGGCCGACGCCCGTACAGGTCGGCCATCTTGCCGTAGAGCGGTGTCGACGCGGTCGAGGCGAGCAGGTACGCGGTGACCACCCAGGAGTAGTGGTTGATTCCGCCCAACTCGCCCACGATTGTCGGCAGCGCCGTACCGACGATGGTCTGGTCGAGTGCGGCCAGCAGCATGCCGGTCATCAGGCCGAACATGAGCAGCCGGATCTGCTGACGGTTCAGCACCGGCGCATCCGAGGCTTCGGTGGTCATGTGGCCTTCTATCCCGCGAGCCGCAGAACATGCGCCGAACCACCAAAAAACCAACCCGGTACCGCACCCGCTCCGCCAGCGTTGATCATGAAGTTATTGCCACGACACGCCGCGCGTGGTGGCAATAACTTCATGATCAACCGAGGGGTTGTGAGGGGTTGTGAGGGGTTAGGAGGCCGTGAAGGTTTTGGTGATTGCCGCGCAGAAGGCGGGGAGGTCGTCGGGTTTGCGGCTGCTGGTCAGGTTGCCGTCGGTGACGCACTCCTCGTCCACCCACGTGGCTCCGGCGTTGGTCAGGTCGGTACGCAGGGTGGGCCAGGAGGTGATCCGCCGGCCGCGCACCACGTCCGCCTCGATCAGCGTCCACGGGCCGTGACAGATCACCCCGACGGGCTTGCCCGCGTCGAAGAACGCCTTCACGAACCGCACCGCGTCCGCGTCGCCCCGCAGGAAGTCCGGGTTCGCCACCCCTCCGGGCAGCACCAACGCGTCGTAGCCGGCGGCGTCGGCCTTGTCGACCGTCACGTCCACGTCGTACGTCTTGGAGTGGTCCAGGTGGTTGAAGGACTGGATGGAACCGGGCTTCAGCGAGACCAGCTCGGCCGTCGCGCCGGCGGTCTCGACCGCCTCGCGTGGTTGGACGTACTCGACCTCCTCGACGCCGTCGGCGGCCAGGAAGGCGATCCGCTTGCCCTGCAATGTCGCTGCCATCTCGGTACATCTCCTTTCCGGGGGGTACCTCAATCCCCTTCCCGCCCTCGAACGCCCGAAACAGGTCGGACAGGTGCGGACCGGTCCGCACCGGCGAGGACCGGTCAGGAGCCGTCGAAGGTCGCCTGGCCAGCGGCGGGACCGGTCGGCGCGCAGGTTTGTCCCCCAGGCCGCTGGGGACCCGGGGAGGCATGGCAGGAGCAGCAGCGGAACAGCGCCGGTTCGCCACCGTCGTGGAGAGCTGGCTCGGACGCCCGGTACTGATCGTCGGTGACGCCATGTTGGACGAATGGCGGTTCGCCGACTCCGACCGGCTCTGCCGGGAGGCGCCCGCACCGGTCCTCACCCTGCGCCGGCGGATCTCCGCCGCCGGCGGGGCCGCGAACACCGCCGTCAACGTCGCCGCCCTCGGCGGACGGGCGGTGCTGGTGGCACCGGTCGGCGCCGACGTCGCCGGGGACGAACTGCACGACTGCCTGGACCGCGCGAGCGTCTGGGACCGCACCGTCAACCAGCCTGGGCGACCCACCCCGGTCAAGCGGCGGATGTTGGCCGGCAACCAGATCCTGCTGCGTGAGGACTCCGGCGACCCGGAGGACGCCCTGGACCACGACGGGGTGACCCGGCTGCTCACCGCCCTGAGCTGCGCCACCGAGGAGTTGCGCGCCGCCGCCGGCGGGGAGGCACCGACCCTGGTGGTCTGCGACTACGGCCTGGGCGCGCTGCCCGCGCCGGTCCGCGCGTGGCTGGTCGAGAACCGCCAGCGGTACGCCACAGTCGCGCTGGACGCCCACGACCTGGCCGACTGGCGGGGCCTCGCGCCGACAGTGGTCACCCCCAGCTTCGCCGAGGCGACCCGGCTGTTGGCCCGCGCGGGCGGTACGACCCGACCGACCGGCGGGGCGGAACTGCACCTGGAACACCCGGACGGCGACCCGGTCGACGGGCCCTCCGAGATGACCGTCGGCGCGGCCCCGGGCGCGGTACGCGTCGACGACACGGCCGCCGAGGTGGCCCGGGCCGACCGCCCGGGACCGGTCGGCGAGCCCACACCGGGCGAGGGACGGGTGGCCCTCACCGGCGACGGGCTCAGCGTCACCGGCACCGGCGTCACAGTGAACACCCGGGCCGGGGAGGGCGTCGACCGGGCCGTCCTGGCCGAGTCGAGGCTGGCCGAGCTACGGGCGCACACCGGCGCCGACGTGGTCGCGGTGACCCTGGACACCGAGGGCGCTGTGGTCGGCGGCGCCGACGGGGAGCCGCGACGCAGCCACAGCACCCCGGTGCCGGCGAGCCACGCCGTGGGCGCCGGCGACGCGTACCTGGCGGCGATGACGTTGGCCCTGGCCGCCGACGCGCCCCTGCCCACCGCCGCGCAACTCGCCCAACTGGCGGCCACCATCACCGTCTCGGACACCGGCACCTGCGTGTGTCGACGGGACGACCTGCTCGCCGCGCTGGACCAGCCGACCGACACCACGAGCCACCCGGCGCTGGTCGGCGGCGACGAGTTGGACGCGATCGTCGCCGAGTACCGCGAGGCGGGACGGTCGGTGGTCTTCACCAACGGCTGCTTCGACGTGCTGCATCGCGGGCATGTGCGCTACCTGGAGCAGGCCCGCGCGTTGGGCGACCTGCTCATCGTGGCGGTCAACTCGGACGGCAGCGTACGACGGCTCAAGGGCCCGGACCGGCCGGTCAACCCGGTCGAGGACCGGGGTGCCCTGCTCGCCGCGCTCGCCTGCGTGGACCACGTGGTGGTCTTCGAGGAGGACTCACCCGCCGCGCTCATCAAGGCGGTCCGACCGGACGTGTACGTCAAGGGCGGCGACTATCCGCCGGAGCTGGTGCCCGAGGCGCCGCTGGTGCGCCGGCTGGGCGGCCAGGTGCGCACCCTGGGGTACGTGCCGGACCGGTCCACCTCCGCGATCATCGAGCGGATCCGGTCGCACAGCCAGGACCCGTCGCCACACCTCGACGACCGGGAGCCTGACCCGTCGCTGCACACCCGCACCCAGGCGTCGTGAACCGCCCCCTCGACCTCGGCACGCCGGAGGAGTTCCGCGCCGACCGGCTGGTCGACGTGCTGATCCCGACCCGGAACCGGCCCGCCGAGTTGGCCGTCACCCTGGGCGGGCTCGCCGCCCAGGACGGGGTACCCGGCTTCGGCGTGGTCGTCAGCGACCAGTCCGACGGGGATCCGGCGTACACGCATCCCGCCGCGGCCACCATGGTCCGGGCGCTGCGCCACCGGGGTCACCCGGTGCTGCTGACCCGCCGGCTGCCCCGAAGAGGGTTGGCCGAACACCGGGCGTACCTGCTCGCCGCCTCGGCGGCCCGGTACGTCCTCAGCCTCGACGACGACATCTGGCTGGAAGCCGGTGCGCTGCACCGACTGGTCACCGCGATCGGTGAGCTGGGCTGCGGGTTCGTCGGCAACGGCGTGCACGGGCTCTCGTACACCGATGACGTGCGGCCGGAATCGCACTGCCACTACGAGGAGTGGGCCGGCCCGCCCACACCGGAACGGATCCGACCCGGCACCCCGGAATGGAACCGGGCCCGGATCCATTCGGCCGCGAACCTGCTGCACATCACCGAACAGTTGGCGCTGCCGCCGGGCACGTGGCGGGCGTACAAGGTCTCCTGGATCGGCGGCTGCGTGCTCTACGACCGGGCCAAGCTCGTCGACTCCGGTGGCTTCGACTTCTGGCGTCGGGTGCAGGAGAAGCACCAGGGCGAGGACGTGGCCGCGCAGCTCGCCGTGTTGTCCCGCCACGGCGGCGCGGGCATCCTGCCCAGCGGCGCGTACCACCTGGAGTCCCCCACCACTGTCACCGAGCGGGACGTGGAGGCGTGGGAGGTCGTCCTCGCCGAGGAGGACACCCCGCAGCCGGCCTGACCTACCGGGTGAGCAGCTCGCGGGCGGCTTCCAGCACCTCGATCACCGGTACGTCGGTCACGAACGAGTCCCGGTGCGGGCACTCACCGTCGCCGGGCCGGTGCGGGTAGATGCCCGGTGTGCAGTCGACACCGCAGACCGGGCAGTGCACGGTCCACGAGCTGATCGGCCGATGCCGGCCCCGCAGCGGGCTGGCCCCGTTGATCAGGTTGCCGACCCAGAAGATCCCCACAGTTGGCGCGCCCACCGCGGCGGCGAGGTGCAGCGGGCCGGTGTCGTTCGAGACGACAAGCGCGCAGTCGGCGTAGCAGCCCACCAACCCACCAAGGCTGAGCGTGCCCACCTGCGGTCGCACCGGCACCTGCGCCGCGGCGACGACCCGGTCCACCACCTCCTGCTCGGAGGGCGTGCCGGTGACCAGCACCTCGTAACCGTCCTCGTGCAGCGCACGGGCCACCTCGGCGAAGCGCTCGGCGGGCCAGCGACGGCGGGTGTCGGTGGCACCCGGATGCAACGCCACACGGGGTCGGCCCGCCGGGCCGAGCACCTGAGCGGCCTCGGCCCGGTCGGCGTCGGTCACCGCCAGCGTCGGTGTGATGGTGATGGCCGGCGCTCCCGCCAGCGCCACCACCTCCAGGTAGCGGATCACCTCGTGCTGGTAGTAGACGTAGCGCAGCCACCGGTCCAGCGGAGGCGCGTCGTCGGCGCGCAGACCCACAGTCAACCGGGCACCGAGCCGACTGATCAGCGGGTTGGAGTTGGCACCCCCGCCGTGGATCTGCACCGCCAGGTCGAATTCCGCACCGGCGGCAGCGGCCACGAAGTCGTCGATCGACGACTCCGGCTCACCCGCCTCCGGCGTGCGGATGCCGGCTGCCGGCGGCACCACCAGCACCCGGTCCACCGGGCCGGGCCGGTCGCGCCAGAGCTTCGCGTGCCACGGCGCACCGAGCAGCACGATCTCCGCCGAGGGGTACGCGCTGCGCAACGCCTCCAGTGCCGGCAGGGCGAAGATGAAGTCACCGAGCGCGTTGGCGCGCAGCACGGCGATCCGCCGCACGTCGGGAAGGCGCTCCGCCGTCGGGCCGAGCACGGACGGGGTGACCACCCGGCCCGCTACGGCCGGTCGATCTCGCCTGCGGTGTCCGGGCGGTGCAGCTCCCGGTCCGCGGCGGGATCGGCTGGCATCGGCGTACCCGTGGAGAGGTCGCCGGAACGCGGCCCGGTGCGGCCGACGGTGATGGTGCGCGGCGCGGGCCGGGTCGCCCGCGGCAGCCGGACCCGGAGCAGGCCATGGTCCATCAGCGCGTCGATGGTGTCCGGGTCGACCCGCGCCGGCAGGTTGACCCGGTACTCGAAGCCGCGCGTCTCGAAGCCGCCGGGAATGCCCTGGTCGGCGTTGACCTCCGCCTCCGAGCGGGCCCGCACGCACAACTCGCGGTCGTCCAACTCGACGGCGACCTCTTCCGGCGCCACCCCGGGCAGCCGGACGACGACCTCCCAGCCGTCCGAGGTCTCGGTCAACTCGACGTCGGAAGCCCCGCCGCGACCACCGACCAGGCGACTCAACTCGGAGCGCAGCGACTGCAACTCCCCCATCGGGTCCCAGCCCTGCTGCCGGTTGCCGCGCCACCCCCGGCCGAAGCCGCCAAACTGCTGCTCGCTCATCACACCTCTCCGATCCGCTGGGTGGCCGTCGGCGGCCGTAGTGAGCTGGGCGCGTCCAAGCCGGCGTCGGGGTCGACGCCCACACCGAGCCGGTCGACCAACTCGCCACCGAGCCAGGCGCTGATGCCGAGAATCGCCAGCGCGACCACCTCGATGGCGACCAGCGACCCGCCTGCGGCCCGGGAATCCGCGTTGAGCCGCACCGCCCACACGGCGGCGAAGAGCAGGATCACCGCCACGTTGGCGCCCGCGTGCAGCAGACCCACCCGCTTGGCGCGGGTGCCGGTCGGGATCGCCAGCAGGTCGAACGAGCCGGCGGCAGCGGCGAGCAGGCCGCCGATCAGGCCGACGGTGATGTTCCAGTACGCGACCTCGCCGAGGAAGTCGGGACCGCCGACGGTGTCCACCACGTCGAACAGCACCGCCGTGGCCAGCAGCGCGACCGGGAACATCACCAGCATCGGATGGACTGGGTGACCCAGCACCTTGAGTCGGCTCTCCATCTCCCGGCCTCCACTGGTCGGCGTCCTGCGGAACGGTCTGCTTGCGGCGAGCACGTCGGGTGAGGCCGTACCCCCGGCAACCAGGCACAAACCTCGCGCTGGTCACGGCGGCCTAGGCTGACGACGGTGGTGCCCGCCACCGGGTCAACGGCTGAGGGAGGATCAACGTGACGGTGGAGATCACGTCGCACGAGGAGTTGCGCGAGCTGCTCGGTGTGCCGAACGCGCGGGCCGCCAACAAGGAACGCGCCCAGCTGCACGAACGGGACCGCGAGTGGCTCGGCGCCTCGCCGTTCTGTCTGATGGCCACGGCCGGCGCGGACGGCAGCTGCGACGTCTCACCCAAGGGCGACCCGGCCGGGTTCGCCCTGGTGCTGGACGACACGACAATCGCGCTGCCCGAGCGGCCCGGCAACAAGCGGGCCGACGGCTACTGCAACATCCTCGACAACCCGCACATCGGGTTGCTCTTCCTGATCCCCGGGCGTACCGACACCCTGCGGATCAACGGCCGGGCCCGCCTGGTCAGCGACGCGCCCTGGTTCGACGACATGGTGGTCAAGGGGCACCGGCCGGTGCTTGCCGTGGTGGTGGAGATCGAGCAGATCTTCTACCACTGCGCGAAGGCGTTCCTGCGGTCCGCGCTGTGGCGGCCGGAGACCTGGCAGCCGGAGGCACTGCCGTCCCGGGCACGCCTGATCAAGGAGGTCGAGGCCCCGACGGAGAGCCTCGAAGACCTGGAACGGCACTACGGCCCGGCGTACGCCTCGAAGATCTACGTCTGAGTTCCGGGGGGGGTGACCTTGCCGAGAGCCCGGGCAGTGACGCCATCCATCGCGGTGTCTGGACGCCGGACGTCGCGAACACGGCAGCGGCCATGGACACCGTCAACCGCCTGATCATCGAGCGTTTGCGTGGGCAGGTCCCTGCGAAGCGGTTCGCCCGCGAAGGACTTGCCGGCCGCTGTGGCGTGATCTGTGCCGACTTCGCCGATCTGCCCGCGGAATCCCACTACGACGCCATGGTCGCCGTGGAGGCGGTCGTTCACTCACCGTCGTTGGAGAACCTGATCCCGTCCCTGGTGAATCGGAAGCTTGCATACAGTGGCCGAGCTGGCCGTCATGTCCGAGCGCGCTGGCTTACGCCTGGTCGAGGACCTGGATCTCACCCCATACCTGCACCTCGGGCGGCCCCGCGACCGCGTGATCAAGCTGGCCGTCGGCGCCACAGCCGCACTTCCGCGGCTTCGCAACCGTCTTGTCGAGGTGCCATTCTGGGCCAACATGATTGGCGGCTCTGCCTTGCAGGCTGGATTGTCACGGCGGTGGTTGGAGTACCGGTTGATAGTGCTCGAGAAGGCGTGAGGTTCCGCCCGACCACCTGCGGCACTGTGGCACGGCGCGCGGCGATCTCGTGGCGATCGGTATGTCTGTTGAATGACAGTCACCGATAACGCTCGCACGCCTACGCTGGATCCTCTTGGGAGGGGGTCCAATGAGGACGAACTGGCCTGGCTCGCACCCCGTCATCCGCAGGGCCGGCCGCTTCTGGGTCGCTCGTGCCTCCGCCTGGCAGCTGGTGACGGCGCTGGTTCTCTTCGTCGCGGCCGTCTCGGCGGCCTTCACAGTGGCCGCGATGCTCACCACCGGCCCCGAGCCGACCGACAGTGGCGGACCGAACGGTTTTCCGCAGACCTGGCTGGCGACCGCCCGATCGCTCCTCGGCGCGGAGGACTTTCCCCGACAGGACGGGAACACCTGGCACGAATTCCTCGCCACGCTGGCGAGCCTTCTCGGCGCGGTCACCCCGGCCGCGATCATCGGCATCGTCATGATCCGGGTCTTCGCCACTGAGTTCTTCACCTGGCGAGCCAAGGGAAGTCTCTCCAGCCTCGCCGAGCTGCGGTCGGACACCGCCGGGCCGGTGCAGGTCAGCACGGACGGAATCATCGCGATCCGTTTCTACAAGAAGATCCACGGCGTCACGCTCAGCGACATCCGGGCACGGGCCTACCTGGCCTTCCGTTCCACGTCGCTCATCGACGGCAGCACCTTCTTCAAACGCGAGCAGCTCCAGGTGCTCAGCCCGGAGGCCACCGAGGTGGAGGAACGGGTGTGGCCTCGGGTCGACTCGTGCATGCCGCTGACCCTCTGGATCCCGCTCAAGGCGCCTCTGCGCGACGGGCGGGCGACGAGTGTGCAGGGCCGGCAGCTCGACAGTCGCACCTTCCACATCTTCGTCGTGGTGGAGGCCAGGGTCGCCGGGTTGAACATCAGCGTCCACGACCAGCACAGCTACGCGCTGGCAAAGGATTTCCACGAGGGTAGGGCGGTGCCGATCGAACCGGACCTGACCCGACGGCCTCGCGACTGGCGCGGCTGGGATCGCTTCGACGAGCCGGCGACGTACGGGATCTTCGCGTACGGCTCACTGGTCGCGCCCGAGACGGTCAGCGACCTGCTCGGTCGGCCCGCTCGGGAGGGAGTCGACTACTGCCGGGCCACCCTGGACGGCTGGCGCCGGACGTGGAGTGTCTGCACCGACAACACCGGACCGGGTCGTATCCGCTACCAGGACCTGGCGAGCGGCGACGAGCCCGAGATCCAGGTGCTGTTCCTCAATGCCGAGCCGGACGCCGCTGCGCCGGCGGCGCTCGACGGAATCCTCATCCTCGTACGGGGAGAGCAACTCGTCGAGCTGGACAAACGCGAGGGCAACTACCATCGCACAGTGCTCACCACCGGGCTTTCGGTGCCGGCTGGCACAGTGGTGCCCGACGTGGTGTGGATCTACACCGGGCGGCAGGAACAGGTCGACCGGGCACGCCAGGGCATCGTGATGGGGACCGCGCGGATCCGGCAGGAGTATCTGGACAGCGTCTGCAAGGCACACGCGCGCCACCAGGGCCTGCTGGAAAACCTGGAGCGGTATACCAGCACTCCGCCGGGCGTCTCGGTGGTCAGCCTCCGCCGAATCGAACTGCCGGCGACGCAAGCAGCGCCACCTCAGCAGCGCAAACCGGCCTGATGCAGACCGCAACGATCAGGCTGACCAGCCGGCCGGGTTGCCGAACGACTCCCGGGAGATCCCCGAGCCGGTCTCCGGCCACGAACCGAACCGGTCGTTGTGCAGGTGCGCGAAGAAGTAGCACATGCCTTCGCAGTCGGCGTCCAGCAGAGCCATCGCGGGGTCGGCGCGGACCGCCTCGTAGTACGACCGCCCCAGGGCCACCATGAAACCTCGGGCGTAGAGGAAGCCGTCGTCCGACCCGTCGGTCACCTCGTGAATGTCCTCCCGATCGATGTCGTGCAGCTTGCGCTCCACCACCCGGTCGAGATCCGTCAACTCCTGCCCGCTCAGCTCGACGGTCAACTGCCCGAGGTGGCCCAGGAAGGCATCAAGCCAGGCGTCGATCGCGTAGGACGGGTCGTCATCGTCATCGCCGTCGTCGCCGGCGGGGTCGCGCTCGACGAGGGCCTGCCGCAGCGCCAGGGGCTGGGCGCCCAACTCGGCCCAGGCCGCCTCGATGAGTGCCCACAGCCGGGCCTCGTCGGCGGGGGTGGGCAGTGTCCCAGGGGCATCGGTGGTCACGGTCACCGCCGGACCATATCGACCGCCGCCGACACTTCCGCCGCCATCACAGGACCCCCAGCCCCGTCGGCTCTCCACATCGGCCGGTCGTCGTACCGCTGCTCTAGCGTTGCCTGGTGCACGACGACGATTGGTTGACAGCGACCCGCACCTCCTACGACACCGTCGCGGTCAGCTACGCGCACCTGGTACGTGACCTCCTGGCGGAGGCACCGCACGAACGAGCCGTCCTGGCGTCGTTCGCCGAGCGCGTGCAGGGTGCCGGCGGCGGGCCGGTCGCGGATATCGGCTGCGGGACGGGGCGAATCACCGCCTACCTACACACACTCGGCGTCGACGCCTTCGGGATCGATCTCTCGCCCGGAATGATCGACGTTGCCCGCCGTGACCACAGCGAGCTGAGGTTCGAGGTCGGCTCGATGACCGACCTCGACCTGGCCGACGGCTCGGTCGCCGGCCTGGTCGCCTGGTACTCCCTCATCCACATCCCCGACGACCAGATCGGCGTCGTGCTCGCCCACTTCCGGCGGGTGGTGCGGCCCGGTGGCCCGCTGCTGCTCGGCTTCCACGTGGGTGACGAAACGACCCTCAAGACAGAGGGCTACGGCGGGCACCCGATGAACGTGCGGGTCCATCGTCGGCAGCCAGCCCAGGTGGCGGCCTGGCTACGACAGAGCGGCTTCACGATCGACTCGCAGACCACAGTCACCTCGGCGGAGAGCCGGCTCGGCGGGATCATCGTCGGACGACGGGAGCCCTGAACGCCACCGCACGTTGCCAATCCTCCGTCACCGCCGTTACCCTAAACTGCGTACAGCGTTAGCAGTATTCGACGTCGAATGAGGCGACTGATGACGGATGACGCTCGGCCCGTCTGGGTGCTCGGCGGTGGTGGAGTTGCCGGCATCGCCTGGGAAGTCGGCATCCTCACCGGGCTGGCGGACGAGGGCGTGACAGTGGCCCCGGAGGCCGTCCTCATCGGCACCAGCTCCGGTGCCGTCGTGGGCGCCCAGCTCGCCAGCGGCACCCCCCTCCCGGAACTCTTCGAGCGCCAACTCGGCGGCGTCGCCCACGAAACCTCCCCCGCGCTGAGCCTTCTCCACCTGCTTCGGCTCGCGCGGGCACAGCTGTTCGCGCGAAGCCCCGAGCAGGCCGCTCGCCGCCTCGGTCGACTCGCCCAGGCTGCACGCATCGACGACCCGTCCCGGCAGCGCCGGATAGCCGAGGCCCGCCTGCCCAACCACGTCTGGCCGAACGACGCCGACCTTCGCATAGTGGTCGTCGACACCGAGTCCGGCGCCAGTCGCACCATCACCCGGCACGACGGCGTCCCCCTGGTCGACGCCGTCGCCGCGAGCTGCGCCATGCCGATCTCCGCCGCCCCGGTCAGCATGGACGGTCGCCGCTACATGGACGGTGGCATGCGGTCGACACTCAACCTCGACCTCGCCCCCGGAAACGGCCCGGTCATCGCCCTCGCGCCGAGCACCGCCGCGATCGGACCCTGGGCGCGCATCGACAAGCAGCGAGCCGCGCTGGGAACGGGTCGCCGGGTGGAGTTGCTGCTCCGGGACCCGGCCTCCAAACAAGCCCAGGGGAGCAGCGTGATGGACCCATCCGTCGTGCCCGCGCTCGTGGCCGCAGCCCGCGAGCAGGGCCGACACGAGGCGCCCCGGGTGGCCGCCGCACTTGCGGAGACAGAGCCGGGGCGGGAACCGCGAGGCTGACACCCAGGTCTCCGCGTGCCGTCGTCCGGTACGCGACAGGCACGGTGGCGACTCCCCAGCTTGCGTACCGGGCCTACCGCGGCCCACCGGCCGGCCCGGGACGAACCTCCGGGTCGCGGCGGCCATCCACCCTCGAACGTGACAAGTCCTTGGGATCGGCGGCCGCAATGCTGCGGCCAGGGCTTATGCCCGTATCGCAAGGAAGTTCCGCATTCTCCAAAATGTACCCAACTACCGCCAAAAGCCCTCTAGACCGACCAATCAGTCGAATACGCTACGACTCGCCCAACGAATAACGTCGGGTGACTAGTAGGCAGCTCTGGGTGTATCCGGGGTGGCTCTGGAGGGGTCATGAGTAACAACCGACGGCTTCGGCGCAGCCTGAACCATGGCCGGGCCGCTTCAGGGCTCAGCTCCGCCCTACTGGTAGTCGGGATGACGGGCGGGCCCGCAGCCGCCTCGCAACCGGTGGAGACGAAGCCGTCCGCACAGGACGTACACATCGGTACGCCCGGTCCGCTGGGCCAACGCGGCGGGTGGCCGTCATCCTGGTCAGCTGTCCGCCAAGACGACGACGGACCCGGCGATTCGTGGGACCAGTACCCCGACGGACAAACGGACTACGGTCCGCAGGGCTGGCAGAGCCCCTGGGGTGGGCACGACAAGGACAAGGACGACTACCAGCACGACAAGCATGGCGCCCAAGGCGCCCAGGGTGCGCAAGGCGCCCAGGGTGACGCGGGTGCCCAGGGCGACGCAGGCGCTCAGGGCAACACTGGCGCGCAAGGCGCTCAGGGCAACACGGGCGCTCAGGGCGACGCAGGCGCCCAAGGCTTCCAAGGTGCCACCGGCGCTCAAGGCGCACAGGGCGACGCAGGCGCTCAAGGCGCTACCGGCGCTCAAGGCCCGCAGGGCGACGCGGGTACTCAAGGCGCCACCGGCGCTCAAGGCCCGCAAGGCGACGCAGGCGCTCAAGGCGCCACCGGCGCTCAAGGCCCGCAAGGCGACGCAGGTGCTCAAGGCGCTCAAGGCTTCCAAGGCGCTACCGGCGCCCAGGGCGACGCGGGTGCTCAAGGCGCCACCGGTGCTCAAGGCCCGCAGGGCGACGCGGGTGCTCAAGGCCCGCAAGGCGACGCAGGTGCTCAAGGCGCTCAAGGCTTCCAAGGCGCTACCGGCGCCCAGGGCGCCACCGGCGCTCAAGGTCCCCAGGGCGACGCGGGTGCTCAAGGCGCCACCGGCGCTCAAGGCCCGCAAGGCGACGCAGGTGCTCAAGGCGCCACCGGCGCTCAAGGCCCGCAGGGCGACGCAGGTGCTCAAGGCGCTCAAGGTTTCCAAGGCGCTACCGGCGCCCAAGGCGCTCAGGGCGACGCGGGTGCCCAAGGCCCGCAAGGCGACGCGGGCGCTCAAGGCGCCACCGGAGCCCAAGGCCCTCAGGGCGACGCAGGTGCTCAAGGCGCTCAAGGCTTCCAGGGCGACGCAGGCGCTCAAGGCGCCACCGGAGCCCAAGGCCCGCAAGGCGACGCAGGCGCTCAAGGCGCCACCGGCGCCCAAGGCCCGCAAGGCGACGCAGGCGCTCAAGGCGCCAACG
>NZ_JAKKFD010000065.1 GCF_022229005.1 Micromonospora trifolii | reverse complement strand
GCAGTACCATCGGCGCTGGAGGGCTTAGCTTCCGGGTTCGGAATGTAACCGGGCGTTTCCCCTCCGCCATGACCGCCGTAACTCTATGAACATATCAAACAACACCGGCATACTTCACGGGTGTTCGCTTGTTCAGAGTTGCACAGTGGACGCGTAGCAGCTTAGTAGTCAAGTCCTCGGCCTATTAGTACCGGTCAACTGAACCCGTTACCGGGCTTACATTTCCGGCCTATCAACCCAGTCGTCTAGCTGGGGGCCTTACCCCACAAAGTGGGTGGGATACCTCATCTTGAAGCAGGCTTCCCGCTTAGATGCTTTCAGCGGTTATCCCTTCCGAACGTAGCTAACCAGCCGTGCCCTTGGCAGGACAACTGGCACACCAGAGGTTCGTCCGTCCCGGTCCTCTCGTACTAGGGACAGCCCTTCTCAAGTATCCTACGCGCACGGCGGATAGGGACCGAACTGTCTCACGACGTTCTAAACCCAGCTCGCGTGCCGCTTTAATGGGCGAACAGCCCAACCCTTGGGACCTGCTACAGCCCCAGGATGCGACGAGCCGACATCGAGGTGCCAAACCATCCCGTCGATATGGACTCTTGGGGAAGATCAGCCTGTTATCCCCGGGGTACCTTTTATCCGTTGAGCGACACCGCTTCCACTCGCAAGTGCCGGATCACTAGTCCCGACTTTCGTCCCTGCTCGACCTGTCAGTCTCACAGTCAAGCTCCCTTGTGTACTTGCACTCAACACCTGATTGCCAACCAGGCTGAGGGAACCTTTGGGCGCCTCCGTTACCTTTTAGGAGGCAACCGCCCCAGTTAAACTACCCACCAGACACTGTCCCTGAACCGGATAACGGTCCGAAGTTAGATACCCAAATCAACCAGAGTGGTATTTCAAGATTGCCTCCACCCATACTGGCGTATGGACTTCACCGGCTCCCACCTATCCTACACAAGCTAATTCGAGTACCAATGTCAAGCTATAGTAAAGGTCCCGGGGTCTTTCCGTCCTGCCGCGCGTAACGAGCATCTTTACTCGTAATGCAATTTCGCCGGGCCTGTGGTTGAGACAGTGGGGAAGTCGTTACGCCATTCGTGCAGGTCGGAACTTACCCGACAAGGAATTTCGCTACCTTAGGATGGTTATAGTTACCACCGCCGTTTACTGGCGCTTAAGTTCTCCGCTTCGCCCCGAAGAGCTAACAGGTCCCCTTAACGTTCCAGCACCGGGCAGGCGTCAGTCCATATACATCGAATTACTTCTTCGCATGGACCTGTGTTTTTAGTAAACAGTCGCTTCCCCCTGCTCTCTGCGGCCATACAACGCTCCACCCGCGCGGGGCTTCACGTCTCCGGCCCCCCTTCTCCCTAAGTTACGGGGGCAATTTGCCGAGTTCCTTAACCACAGTTCGCCCGATCGCCTCGGTATTCTCTACCTGACCACCTGTGTCGGTTTGGGGTACGGGCCGCTAAGAACTCGCTAGAGGCTTTTCTCGGCAGCATAGGATCACTGACTTCACCTGAATCGGCTCGGCATCACGTCTCAGCCTTCATGTGTTGCGGATTTGCCTACAACACGGCCTACACGCTTACCCCGGCACAACCACCGGCCGGGCTCAGCTACCTTCCTGCGTCACCCCATCGCTTGACTACTACCCATCAGGTTCCCACGCTCCCCATCCTCAACCCGAAGGTCTCGAACGGTTCGGGTGGTTAGCACAACGAGGTTCGTCAGGGACGCTCTTTCGCGGGTACGGGAATATCAACCCGTTGTCCATCGACTACGCCTCTCGGCCTCGCCTTAGGTCCCGACTCACCCAGGGCGGATTAGCCTGGCCCTGGAACCCTTGGTCATCCGGCGGAAGGGTTTCTCACCCTTCTTTCGCTACTCATGCCTGCATTCTCACTCGTGCCGCGTCCACAACTGGGTCACCCCGCTGCTTCACTCGCGGCACGACGCTCCCCTACCCATCCACACACCTGCACAAGGAATCAAGTCCAAGCGAGGATAAAATGTGAATGCCACAGCTTCGGCGGTGTGCTTGAGCCCCGCTACATTGTCGGCGCGGAACCACTTGACCAGTGAGCTATTACGCACTCTTTAAAGGGTGGCTGCTTCTAAGCCAACCTCCTGGTTGTCTATGCGACCCCACATCCTTTTCCACTTAGCACACGCTTAGGGGCCTTAGCTGGTGATCTGGGCTGTTTCCCTCTCGACTACGAAGCTTATCCCCCGCAGTCTCACTGCCGCGCTCTCACTTACCGGCATTCGGAGTTTGGCTGGTTTCGGTAAGCTTGTGGGCCCCCTAGACCATCCAGTGCTCTACCTCCGGCAAGAAACACGCGACGCTGCACCTAAATGCATTTCGGGGAGAACCAGCTATCACGGAGTTTGATTGGCCTTTCACCCCTAACCACAGGTCATCCCCCAATTTTTCAACATTGGTGGGTTCGGCCCTCCACGCGGTCTTACCCGCGCTTCAGCCTGCCCATGGCTAGATCACTCCGCTTCGGGTCTAGGACACGCGACTGAATCGCCCTATTCAGACTCGCTTTCGCTACGGCTCCCCCACACGGGTTAACCTCGCCACATGCCACTAACTCGCAGGCTCATTCTTCAAAAGGCACGCCGTCACCCCGCAAGGCTCCGACGGATTGTAGGCGAACGGTTTCAGGTACTATTTCACTCCCCTCCCGGGGTACTTTTCACCATTCCCTCACGGTACTTGTCCGCTATCGGTCACCAGGAAGTATTTAGGCTTACCAGGTGGTCCTGGCAGATTCACGGCAGATTTCAGGGGTCCGCCGCTACTCGGGAACACCCACAGAAGGTCAGCAACTTTCACCTACCGGACTCTCACCGTCTACGGTCAGCCATTCCAGACTGTTCGACTAGCCACTGACTTTGTAACTTCTCGAATGCATGTCAGTACATTCAGTAGGGTCCCACAACCCCGACCACGCAACCCCTGACAGGTATCACACGCAGCCGGTTTAGCCTCGATCCGCTTTCGCTCGCCACTACTCACGGAATCACTAAATTGTTTTCTCTTCCTGCGGGTACTGAGATGTTTCACTTCCCCGCGTTCCCTCCACACACCCTATGTGTTCAGGTGTGGGTGACACCACATGACTGGTGCCAGGTTTCCCCATTCGGACACCCTGGGATCACAGCTTGGTTGACAGCTCCCCCAGGCCTATCGCGGCCTCCCACGTCCTTCATCGGCTCCTGGTGCCAAGGCATTCACCGTTCGCCCTTGACAACTTGACCACAAAGATGCTCGCGTCCACTGTGCAATTCTCAACAAACGACCAACCCACAACCCGATCCGCCCCACACCAAACCCAACAACAGTTGGCGGTATGTGGAGCCAGGCCATGCCTGGCAGACTGCCAGCCCCACAAAGGGGGCCGGCCACGTCTCTGAAACAACAACACAATGGTTGTTCCTTCAGGACCCAACAGGGTGCTCACATTCCTTCTCAGCCGCACCAGGGACTTCGTTCCCACCACCCGAAGGCAGCTGTACTAGAAGAAACCCGGCCGTTGCCGAGGAAAAACTTGCCAGTGTCTCCGCCATCTGAGCACCCCGACCCAACATTCGTGGGCCGCGGGCTCCTTGCACCCTTTCAGGTGAAGGTGCTCCTTAGAAAGGAGGTGATCCAGCCGCACCTTCCGGTACGGCTACCTTGTTACGACTTCGTCCCAATCGCCAGCCCCACCTTCGACGGCTCCCTCCACAAGGGTTGGGCCACCGGCTTCGGGTGTTGCCGACTTTCGTGACGTGACGGGCGGTGTGTACAAGGCCCGGGAACGTATTCACCGCAGCGTTGCTGATCTGCGATTACTAGCGACTCCGACTTCACGGGGTCGAGTTGCAGACCCCGATCCGAACTGAGACCGGCTTTTTGGGATTCGCTCCACCTCGCGGTATCGCAGCCCATTGTACCGGCCATTGTAGCATGCGTGAAGCCCTGGACATAAGGGGCATGATGACTTGACGTCATCCCCACCTTCCTCCGAGTTGACCCCGGCAGTCTTCGATGAGTCCCCGCCATAACGCGCTGGCAACATCGAACGAGGGTTGCGCTCGTTGCGGGACTTAACCCAACATCTCACGACACGAGCTGACGACAGCCATGCACCACCTGTGACCGCCCCCGAAGGACCTCACATCTCTGTGAGTTTTGCGGCCATGTCAAACCCAGGTAAGGTTCTTCGCGTTGCATCGAATTAATCCGCATGCTCCGCCGCTTGTGCGGGCCCCCGTCAATTCCTTTGAGTTTTAGCCTTGCGGCCGTACTCCCCAGGCGGGGCGCTTAATGCGTTAGCTGCGGCACAGGGAACCGGAGAGGCCCCCCACACCTAGCGCCCAACGTTTACAGCGTGGACTACCAGGGTATCTAATCCTGTTCGCTCCCCACGCTTTCGCTCCTCAGCGTCAGTATCGGCCCAGAGACCCGCCTTCGCCACCGGTGTTCCTCCTGATATCTGCGCATTTCACCGCTACACCAGGAATTCCAGTCTCCCCTACCGAACTCTAGCCTGCCCGTATCGACCGCAGGCTTGGGGTTGAGCCCCAAGTTTTCACGGTCGACGCGACAAGCCGCCTACGAGCTCTTTACGCCCAATAAATCCGGACAACGCTCGCACCCTACGTCTTACCGCGGCTGCTGGCACGTAGTTGGCCGGTGCTTCTTCTGCAGGTACCGTCACTCTCGCTTCGTCCCTGCTGAAAGAGGTTTACAACCCGAAGGCCGTCATCCCTCACGCGGCGTCGCTGCATCAGGCTTCCGCCCATTGTGCAATATTCCCCACTGCTGCCTCCCGTAGGAGTCTGGGCCGTGTCTCAGTCCCAGTGTGGCCGGTCGCCCTCTCAGGCCGGCTACCCGTCGTCGCCTTGGTAGGCCATCACCCCACCAACAAGCTGATAGGCCGCGAGCCCATCCCAAGCCGAAAAACTTTCCACCACCAGCCATGCGGCCAGAAGTAATATTCGGTATTAGCCCCCGTTTCCGAGGGTTATCCCAAAGCTTGGGGCAGGTTGCTCACGTGTTACTCACCCGTTCGCCGCTCGAGTACCCCGAAGGGCCTTTCCGCTCGACTTGCATGTGTTAAGCACGCCGCCAGCGTTCGTCCTGAGCCAGGATCAAACTCTCCAACAAAAAATTAGTTGAACAGCATCCTGACAACAAACAAATGTTGCCAAAGGAATCCCAACCAGCCAGCAAAAACTGACCAGTCCGGGGTATAAATCATAATTGGCACTGGCTTTACAAGCACCCTGTTGAGTTCTCAAAGAACAACCACACACCGACCAGAAGCCCCACCAA
>NZ_JAKKFD010000064.1 GCF_022229005.1 Micromonospora trifolii | reverse complement strand
CCCCACCCCACCCCACCCACCCCGCGCCGATCTTGCACTTTCTGCACGGACAAGGGCCCGCAAAAGGTGCTGTTCGGCGACTGAAAGTGCAAGATCGCGGGGGTGGGGCGGGTGAGGGCGGGAGGTGGGAGGCGGAGGTGGGCGGTCAGCCTCGGCGGTCCAGCCAGCGTTGCAGGGCTGAGCGGGGGTTCTCGTCGGTGGGATCCTTCTCGCGGTTCGGGACCGTTGGGCGCTGCACCGGGCGGTGCGCG
Source organism: Micromonospora trifolii (assembly GCF_022229005.1). Lineage (GTDB taxonomy): Bacteria > Actinomycetota > Actinomycetes > Mycobacteriales > Micromonosporaceae > Micromonospora > Micromonospora trifolii. The sequence continues at coordinate 2,468 of NZ_JAKKFD010000064.1, read as the reverse complement.
TCGCCGGCCAACTCGTGGCTGGGCGCGACGAACGCCTTCTGCGGCTGGCCCTTCACGGCGGTGGCGATGACCCGGGCGACCGCGTCGATCACCTTGGTCTGCACCGCCGAGCCCACCGAGTCGGCCGGGTCGTCCGGGTTGGCGGCGATACCGGCCACCGCGACCTGCGGGGTGAAACCGACGAACGTCTCGGTGGAGTTCTGCTCCGAGCTACCCGTCTTACCCGCCACCGGTCGGCCGTCGAGGATGTCGTTCACACCGGTGGCGGTGCCACCGTTGCACTGACCGAACGCCGACTGCTGACCCACCGGGCAACGTGCCGCGTCGGTCGCGGCACGGGCCACGTCGACGTCGAGCACCCGCTTGCAGGAGGGCTGCCCCACCGGCACCTTCGTGCCGTCCGCGCCGGTCACCGAGACCACCGGCACCGGCGTGCAGTAGGTGCCCTCGGCGGCCACCGTGGCGTACGCGTTGGCCAGGTCCAGCGGGGTGGTGGCCGCCACGCCCAGGGTGAACGAACCCCAGTTCGCGGCGTTGTTCTTGGCGAAGGCGGCGTCCGAGTCGGCGCGGAACGTGATGCCGAGCCGCTGCGCCATCTGGACGACCTTGTCCTGGCCGACCTGCTCGGCCAGCCAGACGAAGTAGGTGTTCACCGAGCGGCCGAAGCCGTCCCACATCATCCGGTACCCGTCCATCCAGTCCGGGTTGGCGTTCGCCGGGCACCAGTGGCCGTCGCAGCTGCCCGGCCCCTCGGCGGGGTACCGGGTGGGCAACTTGGCGGGCGCGTCGAAGCCGGTGGAGAGGGTACGGCCCGACTCCAGTGCGGCGAGCATGGTGAACAGCTTGAACGTCGAACCCGCCTGGTACCCGTCGACGCTGGCTCCGCCGGAGATCAACGGGTTGACGGTGTTCGGGTAGTTCGCCTGCCCGGCCGGGTTGTCGGCGAGGCTGTAGTGCCGGTTGACCGCCATCGCCAACACCCGCCCGGTGCCCGGCTGGACCGCCGCGATCGGCAGGGCGCGCTTGTTGTCGTACGAGTAGACCTTGGTGGCCTGCTGCTGCGCGGTCGCCTGGATCTTCGGGTCCAGCGAGGTGACCACTGTGTAGCCACCCGAACGCAGCGCCTGCTCGCGCTCCGCGACGGTGGCCCCGAAGGCCGGCTGGGTCAGCCACCACTGGCGCAGGTAGTCGCAGAAGTAGCCCCAGTCGTCGTGGCCCTGGGAGACGGCGGTGCAGCCGTTGGGCTGGGCGGTGGGGTGCAGGGCCAGCGGCTCGGCCTTGGCCTGGGCGGCCTGTGCGGCGGTGATCGCGTTGGTGGCGACCATCGAGTCCAGCACGTACGACCGGCGGGCCACCGCCTCGTCCTTGTCGCCGCTGATCGGGCTGTACGCGTCCGGGGACTGCACCAGACCGGCCAGCAGCGCCGACTCGCCGAGGGTCAACTGCGCCGGAGGCTTGCCGAAGTACCGCTGGCTGGCCGCCGCGATCCCGTACGCGCCGGAGCCGAAGTAGGCGATGTTCAGGTACCGGTCGAGGATCTCGTCCTTGCCGAGGCTCTTGTCCAGCGCGCTCGCGTACCGGATCTCCTGGATCTTGCGGCCCACCGTGGGGTCGGTGGCGGCGGCGCGCTCCTCGGCGGTGCGGGTGGGGTCGGTCTTGAGCACGTTACGGACGTACTGCATGGTCAGCGTCGAGCCGCCCTGCTCGGTGCCGCCACCCTTGACGTTGGCCACCAGCGCCCGGGCCAGGCCGCGCAGGTCCGCGCCACCATGGTCGTAGAAGCGCCGGTCCTCGGCCGCCACGATCGCCTGCCGCATCACCGGGGCGATCTCCGACAGGGGGACGTCGGTGCGGTTCACGTCGTAGAACGTGGTGATCAGCGTCTTGCCGTCGTTGGCGTAGAGGTACGAACGCTGCGGCGTGGCCGGAGTCTTCAGCGAGGCCGGCAACGCGGCGTACGACCCGAGCGCGGAGCGGGCGGTGAGCCCGAGCAGCAGGTTGCCCGGCAGCGCGGCGACTGCCAGGACAAGCCCGGCCAACACGCCGGCGAGCAGCACTGTGAACAGCCGCGACAGCGGCGAGCGGGGGGCGGCCATGCTCCCCAGGATTGCCATGAAAGCCGCCAACCGACCACCCCAACCCCGCGATTGTCAGCAACTTCACGCCCACCCACCAGCCAACTCCCACCCCCGCGCCCCCAGTGCCCACCCAGTCCCTCACCCCGGCCCCCACCCAGTCCCCCACCCCGCCCCACCCCGGCCCCATCCCGGTGATCATGGGGTTAGCGGGAGTTTTGATCACGGAACCACCCGCCAACCCCATGATCACCGAAGTCGGCCAAGGGCGCCGGGCGACCGGCCCGCGTTGATCATGAAGTTATTGCCGTGACACGCCGCGGCTGAGGGCAATAACTTCATGATCAACCGGCTCGCGGCGGGGTGGGGGGCCGGGTGGGTGGGTGGGTGGGT
>NZ_JAKKFD010000063.1 GCF_022229005.1 Micromonospora trifolii | reverse complement strand
CCCACCCCACCCCACCCCACCTCGTCGATCTTGCATTTACTGTCCCGGCATCAGCGACAAAAGCCGCAGACCGTCGACACAAAGTGCAAGATCGCGAGAGCGGGGGGCGCGAGAGCGGGGGGCGCGAGAGCGGGGGGCGCGAGAGCGGGGGGCGAGCCGCGGGGTTTAGACCGAGGCGGGGGCCAGGCCGTAGGTTAGGGCGTCTATCAGGGCGTGCCAGCTGGCCTCGACCACGTTGGGGTGGACGCCGACAGTGGTCCAGTCCCGGCCGCCGCCGTCGGAGGTTTCCAGCAGGACCCGGGTGACAGCGCCGGTGCCGTGGCTGCCCTCCAGGATGCGCACCTTGTAGTCGGCCAGCTCGAAGTCGCGCAACTGCGGATAGTGCCGCGCCAGCCCCACCCGCAACGCCTCGTCGAGGGCGTTGACCGGACCGTTGCCCTCGGCCGTGGCGATCACCCGCTCGCCGCGAACCCGGATCTTGACGGTCGCCTCCGAGACCACCGCCCCGTCCTCGCGGTGCTCGACCAACACCCGGTACGACTCCAGGGTGAACGGTCGGGCGGGGCTACCCTCCGGCAACTCGGAGCGGACCAGCAGCTCGAAGGAGGCATCGGCTGCCTCGAAGGACCAACCACCCGCCTCCAACTCCTTGACCCGCTTGGTGACCCGGTTCAGGGCGTCCGGGCTGCCGGCCAGGTCCAGCCCGAGCTCACGACTCTTGAGCTCGACGCTGGCCCGACCGGCCATCTCGGTGATCAGGATCCGCATGTCGTTGCCCACCACCGACGGGTCCACGTGGTTGTAGAGCAACGGGTCGACCTTGATCGCGCTCGCGTGCAGCCCCGCCTTGTGGGCGAAGGCGGCGGCCCCGGCGTACGCCTGGTGGGTGTCGGGGGCGATGTTGGCGATCTCGGCGATGGCGTGCGAGACCCGCACCATCTGCGCCAGGCACCCCTCCGGTAGGACGGGCATGCCGAGCTTGAGTTGGAGGTTGGCGACGACAGCGAAGATGTCGGCGTTGCCTGGGCGTTCGCCGTACCCGTTGGCGGTGCCCTGCACGTGGCGGACGCCCGCCTCCACGGCGGCGATCGTGTTGGCGACCGCGCAGGAGGTGTCGTTCTGGGCGTGCATGCCGAGCAGCCCGGCGTCGATCCCCAGCCGGTCGGTCAGGTCACGGATCACGGCGGTCACCTGGGACGGCAGCATGCCGCCGTTGGTGTCGCAGAGCACCATCCGCTCGGCGCCGGCGGCGAGCGCGGTCTGCACCACTGCCGCGCCGTACGCGGGGTCGTGCCGGTAGCCGTCGAAGAAGTGTTCGCCGTCGACGAAGACCCGTCGACCCTCGCGGACGAGGTGGTTGACGGTGTCGTGGATCATCGCGAGGTTCTCCGCGCCGGTGGTGCGCAGCGCGCGCTCGACGTGCCGGGTGTCGGCCTTGGCGACCAGGGCCACGGCCGGGGTCTGCGCGTCCAGCAGCGCGCGCACCTGGGGGTCGTCCGCGACCGCAACGCCGGCCTTGCGGGTGGCGCCGAACGCGACGAGTACGGCGTGGCGCAGGTCCAGCTCGGTGCGGGCGCGGCGGAAGAACTCGGTGTCCTTGGGCACCGCGCCCGGCCAGCCGCCCTCGATGAAGCCGACGCCGAACTCGTCGAGCAGCCGGGCCACGGCCAGCTTGTCGACCACCGAGTAGGTGAGCCCCTCGCGCTGGGCGCCGTCGCGCAGCGTGGTGTCGAAGACCTGGAACGTCATCAGGATCCTTTCTCGGAGCAACAAAAAGACCTCCCGCGGATGCGGGAGGTCTGCGCGCTCGGCAGAGGGGAGAGCCGGCGCGCTAGGTCGCAATAATCAGGGAGGTGCTGGTCACGATGGCCACTCTGCCACTCCTCCCCTGTTTTGGGAGAAACAATCCACATAGCGGGATGGTGACGGAGGGTTCGTTCGCACCGGACCGCCGCTCGTGATCGGCTTCACAAGCCACCAGGCCACTCATCGGCGGAAACTGCCATGCGGAAGCATCTGAAAACGGATCCGATGATGGCCACCGCGCCGTCTGCAAGGAGGCCCTGTGCTCACCGTCAGTGACCGCTTACCTGAGCACGGACTCGCCGCCTGCGTATCGCTGGGCGCCAACAACGCGTCCAGGACGATCAACCACACGTCCCACGAGGGCACGTGGTGTGTGGTCTTCGTCGGGCCGATGGACTTCACCTCCATCAGCCCGGCGGAGATCGCCGACGAGACTCTCGCCGCCGCCGGCGTCTGACCGTGGGCCTGGACGCGATCACGGCGGCCCTGCCGGAGTACGCCAGGGACATCAAGCTCAACCTGGGCGCCACCGTCGGTTCCTCAACGTTGACCCCGGTGCAGACCTGGGGCACCGCGCTGGCCTGTGCGGTGACAGCCCGCAACCCGCTGGTGCTGCGGGAGATCGCGGCCGAGGCGCTCGGGCACCTCGGGCCGGAGGGTGTCGAGGCGGCCAAGGGCGCCGCGGCGATCATGGCGATGAACAACATCTACTACCGGGCCAAGCACCTGATCGGCGACGAGCAGTACGCCTCGATGCCGGCCCGACTGCGGATGCAGATCATCGCGAGGCCGGGGGTGGACAAGGGCGACTTCGAGCTCTGGTGCCTCGCTGTGTCGGCCATCGCCGGCTGCGGGGTGTGCCTGGAGTTGCACGAGAAGAAGCTGCGTGGCAGCGGCTTCACCCGGGAGCAACTGCACGAGGCCCTACGGATCTCCGCCGTGGTGCACGCCGCGGCGGTCACCCTGGACGCCGAGGCCGCACTGGCCTGAGCCTGTCCGTTTCCGGTCCCCAGCGGCCGGGTAGCTCCTGCGGAGACATGAGTGATCGGTGACAGTCAGGAGTGAACGGCATGGACAGGATCGATCCGCACGCCACCCACGCCGGGCCGGACCCGCTGCGCGGCGGCGACCAGGGCACGGTGCCCGGCGGCGCGCCGGCCGGCACGTTCGACCCCTGGCGCTACCGGGACCAGGCCGGCGTGGCCGACGCCGACCTGGTCGGCTACAAGGTCGAGGCCAACGACGGTGGAATCGGCAAGATCGACAGCGCCAGTCACGAGGTGGGCGGCAGCTACCTGGTCGTGGACACCGGGCCCTGGATCTTCGGCAAGAAGGTGATGTTGCCGGCCGGCACCGTCAACCAGGTCGACCACGACCAGCGCATCGTCTCCGTCGACCGGATCCGGGACCAGATCAAGGCCGCCCCGGAGTACGACGAGGCCAGCCACAGCGACCCGAGCTACCGGGATCAGCTGGGTGGCTACTACGACGAGACGTACGGCGCGCTCCCGCCCGGCACCGCACGGTGACCGTTCGACCCGACGGCCGGTGGGGCGCTGCCCCACCGGCCGTTACCGTGTGAGCGTGGACGCCACCGGGAACAACCCCCAGCTCTCGCTCCCCGCCACCTTCAACTTCCGCGACGTCGGTGGCTACCTCGGCCACGACGACCGGTCCGTACGCCGAGGACGCCTCTACCGCTCCGACTCGCTGCACCGCCTCACCGAGCAGGACCGCGACGCGTTCGCCGCGATCGGGATCCGCACCGTCATCGACCTGCGCCGCCCCACCGAGGTGGAGCGCGACGGCCGGGTGCCGGAGTACCAGGGGCTGACCTACCGGCACATCCACCCGGAGCACGCCGACTGGGCGGGTACGCCGCACGAGGAGGGCGCCAGCCTGGCCCGGTACCTCGCGGACCGGTACGCCGACCTGGCCCAGACCGGCACCGCCGGGTTGGCCGAGGCGGTCGGCCTGATCGCCGACTCCGCCAACGCCCCGGTGGTGGTGCACTGCGTCGCCGGCAAGGACCGCACCGGCATCGTCTGCGCGCTGGCCCTCGCCGTGGTTGGCATCGACGACGCGGACATCACAGCGGACTACGCGTTGAGCAGTGCGGCGTCGGCCCGGTACAGCGCCTGGCTGGCCTCCGTCACCCCGGGGGGCGTGGACGTGCCGGCGCCGTTCCTTAGCTCACCCGCCGAGGCGATGCAGATCTTCCTGGACGAGCTGCGCGCGGGTCACGGCTCGGTCGAGGCGTACCTGCGCCACGCCGGGGTGACCGACGAGCAGCTCGCCGCGCTCCGCGACCACCTGCTCGACGAGCCCGCCAAGGCGCAGCCCAGCGACGCGTAGGGCCAACTGCGCCGGCCCGTCCGGGTGGACGGGCCGGCGCAGCGACGGAGATCAGAAGACCCGCTGCACCCAGCCGTGCGGGTCGGCCGCCTTGCCCCGCTGGATGTCGACCAGCTGCTGACGCAGGGCCATGGTGACCCGACCGGGCTCGCCACCACCGATCAGGAACTCGCCGTCCGGGAAGCGGACACCACCGATCGGGGTGACCACCGCGGCGGTGCCGCAGGCGAACACCTCCTTCAGGCGTCCGCTGGCGGCGTCGGCCTGCCAGTCGGCGAAGCTGACCGGCCGCTCCTCGACCTGGTGCCCGGCCGCGCCGGCCAGCGCGAGGACGGCGTCGCGGGTGATGCCCGGCAGGATCGTGCCGGTCAACGGTGGAGTGACCACAGTGCCGTCGTCGTAGACGAAGAAGACGTTCATGCCGCCCAGTTCGTCGACGAACCGGCGCTCCACCGCGTCCAGGAAGACGACCTGGTCACAACCGGCCTCGATGGCCTCGGCCTGGGCCGCCAGCGACGCGGCGTAGTTGCCGCCGCACTTGGCCGCGCCGGTGCCACCGGGCGCGGCCCGGGTGTAGTCCGGAGAGACCCAGACGGTGACCGGCTTGACGCCACCGGTGAAGTACGCCCCGACCGGTGAGGCGATCACCATGTAGAGGTACTCGTTGGCCGGGCGAACGCCGAGGAAGACCTCGCTGGCGAACATGAACGGCCGCAGGTAGAGGCTGCCGTCCTCGCCGGTGGGGATCCACTCCCGGTCGATCTCGATGAGCTTGTGCAGCGAGTCGACGAACACCTCCGGTGGCAGCACCGGCATCGCCATCCGCTGCGCGGAGGTGGCGAAGCGGGCCGCGTTGGCGTCCGGCCGGAACATCGTCACGCCACCGTCGGCAGTGCGGTACGCCTTGAGCCCTTCGAAGATCTCCTGCGCGTAGTGCAGCACCGCGCTGGCCGGGTCCATCGGGATCGGGGCGCGCGCCTCCACCCGGGCGTCGTACCAGCCCTTGCCGTCGGCGTAGCGGACCGTGACCATGTGGTCGGTGAAGACCCGCCCGAACCCGGGGTTGGTCAGCAGTGCGGCCCGATCGGCGGCGGATACCGGCGCGAGATTCGGACGGATCTCGAAGTCGAGCTTGTCACCACCGCTCATCGCGCTGACCTCCCTGCGGAACAACGGCATGCGGGACCGCACACCGACATGGCTGTGCCAGAAACTTACCCCGAACGGTCGTTAAGCGGGTAGCGCCGGTCGGACAGCCCACGGCAGACCGGCCTCAGGGCCGGTCGCCACTCGGGCCGGGGGGTCAGGCTACGGCGTGGGCGGCGAGCCGGTCGCCGACCTCTTCGGTACGCAGCGTTACACCCGGAACCCGGCTGGCCAGCTCGGCGGCGACCGCCGCGTTGACCCGGGCGGCGGACTCGCTGTGCCCGAGCTGCTCCAGCAGCAACGCGGCGGAGAGCACCGCGGCGACCGGGTCGGCGATGCCCTGACCGGCGATGTCCGGCGCCGAGCCGTGCACCGGCTCGAACATCGAGGGGTACGCCCCCTCGGGGTTGATGCAGCCGCTGGCGGCCAGCCCGATGCCGCCGGTGACGGCCGCGGCGATGTCGGTGAGGATGTCGCCGAAGAGGTTGTCGGTGACCACCACGTCGTAGCGCTGCGGCTGGGTGACCAGGAACATGGCCGCCGCGTCGACGTGCTGGTACTCGGTCTCGATGTCCGGGTGCTCGGCGGCGACCGCGTCGAACGTACGCGCCCAGAGCGACCCGGCGTGGGTGAGCACGTTGGTCTTGTGCACGAGGGTGACCTTGCGCCGCTCCCGGCGGCCGGCGCGGGCGAACGCGTCGCGGATCACCCGCTCCACGCCGTGCCGGGTGTTCAGGCTCTCCTCGGTGGCGACCTCGGCCGGGGTGTCCCGGTGCAGGGAGCCACCGGCACCGGCGTAGAGCCCCTCGGTGCCCTCGCGCACCACAACGAGGTCGACCTCGCCCGGCTTCACGTTGCCCAGCGGGCCGGCGACCCCGGGCCAGAGCCGGGACGGGCGCAGGTTGACGTACTGGTCGAAGGCGAAACGGAGCTTGAGCAGCAGCCCCCGCTCCAGCACACCCGGCGGGACCGTCGGGTCACCGACCGCGCCGAGCAGGATCGCGTCGTGCCCGGCCAGCTCGGTCAGCACCGAGTCGGGCAGCACCTCTCCGGTACGGTGCCAGCGGGCGGCGCCGAGGTCGTACTCGGTGGCCTGCACGTCGGGCAGCACCGCGTCGAGGACCTTGCGGGCCTGCGCGACCACCTCGGGCCCGATGCCGTCTCCGGCCACCACCGCGATCCGCGCCACGACCGCACTCCTCTGCTCAACGGTTCCGTTCGGGCAACGGTACGTCGCCGTCCCGCCTCCCGGTACGCCGCGTCCACGATTTGGGATGCGCGAATGCACAGCACCCTCTCAGCTGGGACTCATGGGGCGGTCATCTCCGCTGCCTACGGTAGTAGTCAGTGGGTCGCGGGGGCTCGCTGACCAACGGGGTCGCGATGACGCGGCGCCATGCGCGAGGGGGCAGATGCGATGCGCATCGACGAGCAGCCACGGACCCGCTGGCCGGACCCGTCCGCGTTCCGCAACCGCCGGCCGGACTTTCGACTCGGCAGTCGCCGGCACCGGATCGACCCGGCCACGGCCACCGAGGGCCGGATCGCGGTGCAGCACCGCGTACGCACCGCGACCGCCGAGTACACCCTGCTGCTCAACGCCCCCGAGTGGCTCGGCCGCCGGGGTGTGAGCGAGGCACTGCGGGACAGCGTCGCCGAGCTGCGCGCCATCGACCTCACCTACGGCCCCAACCGACCGGAGAGCCTGGTCTCCCGGCTGCGTCGGGGCGAGATCAGCCCCGAGTCGTACCCGCCGCTCGCCGATCTGGTGGACCGCTGCGCCGCGATGCGCGCGGCCACCGACGGGTGGTTCGACGCCTGGGCGGTGCCCGGCGGCTTCGACCCGGGCGGCCTGCTCGGCGGTTGGGCGGTGGAACGCGCCGCGGAGCGGCTGCGCGCCGCCGGCATCCACGACTACGCCGTGCTCGCCGGCGCTGACCTCGTCGTCCGGGGTCGCGCGCCGCACGGCGGACCCTGGCGGGTGGCTGTGCACCACCCGACCGCTCCCGAGCGCGCGCCGATGGTGCTGGAGATGACCGCCGGCGCGGTCGGCACCTCCGGGGTGACCGGGCGGCAGGGGCACGTGGTGGACCCGCACACCGGCGAGCCGGCCGACCACCTCGTCGCCGCCACAGTGGTGGGCCCCGACCTGACGATCGCGGACGCCTACGCCACGGCGCTCTATGCCGCCGGCCCCACCGGCCTGGCGTGGTTCCGGGGAAACTCCGAGTATCGCGCGCTCTTCGCACACCGTCGCTGAGCGGAACGTCGCCGCACCGAGCCCGTCTCCCCGCGGTGCTCCGGCCCGATTCGCACCTCGGCCGCCTACCGCCGGTGAACCAACCACCCGGTGATTGTCGGCCGGTCGGGCCCGCGATCGGCCCCCACGATCTCGGCAACGACAGTGGGGGCCGGTCAGCGACGAGTGCGCGTGGCTCGCACAACCGAGGGGTGCGGACCGGTCGGGCCGGACGTCGACCGCGCCACCCGAAGACGGGCCGGCGCCTCGAACTCGGCCAGTGACCGCAGTGCGTACGCTAGCGAATCGACGCAACTCGACGCAAGAGTCTCCACACCGGACCGTCGTGACCGGAGACTGCGGTAATCGGTGGTGACCGGCGGCGAGGCAGTTTCGACATGGTGAACGGCGGATGGCACGCTATCGGCCGTGAGTTTCGATCTGAGCGTGTGGGCCCTGGAGGACGGGGCGACGCCCGTGGACGTGCGGACAGCGGTCAACGGTTGCCGGCAGGGGCGGCACGTGGACCGCTACCCCGATCCGCGGGTGGTCAGCTTCTACCGGGCGATCACCGCCTCCTATCCGGACCGTCACCCCGGCCCGAACAGCCCGTGGGCGGTGGCGCCGCTGCACGCGGCCCACGACCACGTCGAGCTGAACCTGCACCCGACCTGCGCTGACCAGGTGCTACTGGACATCGAGCGGCTGGCCGGCGAGCACGGGCTGATGCTCTTCGACCCGCAGGACGGCTCGGTCTACCCGCCGCCGGCGCGGCTGCCCGGCTGACCTGACCGGCGGAACGGACGGGAAATGACGAGGGGCCCGGCGAATCGCCAGGCCCCCCACGGTGTTTGTCGTCTACTACTCGTCGCGCAGGTCGGCGGCGCTGGCCGCCGTGGCGCCGATCGACTCGGCCGCCGAGGTGAGCAGGTCGGCGCCGAGCGCCTGGTCGACGGTGAGCGTCATCAGCGTCTCACCGCCCGCCTCCCGACGAGCCACCTGCATGGCGGCGATGTTGATGCCCGACTCGCCGAGCAGGGTACCGACAGTGCCGACCACACCGGGCCGGTCGGCGTAGCGCAGGAAGAGCAGGATGCCCTCCGCGCCGATCTCCACGTCGAAGCCGTCCACCTCGGTCAGCTTCAGCACGTCCCGAGCGCCGGAGTGGGTGACAGTGCCGGAGACACTGACCGTCCGGCCGTCCGGCAGCGCGCCGCGCACGGTGACCAGGGTCGGCTGCTCGGCCGTCTCGGCCAGGGAGGCCAGGGAGACCTCGACGCCACGCTCGGCGGCCAGGTGCGGGGCGTTGACGTAGGTGACCTGCTCCTCGACCACGGAACTGAACAGACCCTTGGTGGCGGCGAGCTTGAGCACCGACACATCGTGGCTGACGATCTCACCGCGGACCTCGACGGTGACGCTGGCGGCGACCCCACCGGCGACCGCTGTGAACGCCCGGCCGAGCTTCTCCGCCAGCGGCAGCAGCGGCCGAACGTCCTCGGCGACCACACCGCCGGCCTGCACGTTCACCGCGTCCGGGACGAACTCGCCCTGCAACGCCAGCTTGACGCTCTTGGCCACGGCCAGACCGGCCTTGTCCTGCGCTTCGTGGGTGGAGGCGCCCAGGTGCGGGGTGGCCACCACGTTGTCGAAGGCGAACAGCGGCGACGAGGTGCACGGCTCCTTGCTGTACACGTCGACGCCGGCGCCGGCGACCCGGCCCTCGGCGATCGCGTCGGCGAGCGCCTGCTCGTCGACAAGCCCACCCCGGGCGGCGTTGACGATGCGAACCGTGGGCTTGACGAGCGCCAGCTCCTTCTCACCGATCAGGCCCACCGTCTCCGGCGTCTTCGGCAGGTGGATGGAGATGAAGTCGCTCTCCCGCAGCAACTCCTCCAGGCCGACCAGGCGGACGCCGAGCTGCGCCGCACGGGCCGGCTGGATGTACGGGTCGTACGCGATCAGCCGGGTGCCGAACGCGGCGATGCGCTGGGCGAAGAGCACCCCGATACGACCCAGACCGACCACCCCGACCGTCTTGCCCTGCACCTCGACGCCTGTGTACTTCGACCGCTTCCACTCCCCCGCCTTGAGCGCGCCACTGGCGCTCGCGGTGTTACGGGCGACGGCGAGCAGCAGCGCGACGGCCTGCTCGGCGGCGGAGACGATGTTGGAGGTGGGCGCGTTGACGACCATGACGCCCCGCGCGGTGGCGGCCGGCACCTCGACGTTGTCCAGCCCGACGCCCGCCCGGGCGACCACCTTGAGTCGCGGCGCGGCGGCGACCGCCTCGGCGTCGATCTGGGTCGCGCTGCGCACGATGACGGCGTCGGCCTCGGAGAGCGCCGAGAGCAGGGCCGGACGGTCGGTGCCGTCGACGTGACGGACGTCGAAGTCGTGGGCGAGCACCTCGATGGCGGCGGGGGCGAGTTCTTCGGCGATCAGTACGACAGGATTCATCGGTCCTCGTAGAGGTCGTGTTTGCGATCGGCCCGGGCGGCGGGGCGCCGCACTGCGCCCTGCGCTGATCCGTGCCGTGGCCGTCAGGTGCCGGCTGCTGCACCTACAGGCGATCGTAGGGGCCCCGCTGGTCGGCGTGTTCCGCTCTTCAGGGTGAGTGCCCTCACACGCCCGGTCGGGCGACGGACATCGGCCGTTCACCGGACCGACACGGTTGCTCCGGCCACGCCGAGCACCGGCGGCGTCGGTCACCCGGCCACTGCGGGAGGGTCGTGGCGCACGAGCACTGCCGCCCGACGTATCGACGGGCGGCAGCATGCCGGGCAGCCCCGGAGCGGCGCTGGGGAGAGCGCCGGCCCAGGGCCTGTCGGTAGATCGTTCGAACGGGTCAGGCGGTCTCGGTGATCGGGCGGTCGACCCAGCTCATCATGCCGCGCAGCTTCTTGCCGGTCTCCTCGATCGGGTGCGCCGCACCCTCGGCCTGCCACTTGGTGAAGTTGGGCCGGCCGGCCTCGTCCTCGGCGACCCACTCGCGGGCGAACTCGCCGGACTGGATCTCACCCAGGATCTTGCGCATCTCGTCCTTGACCCGGGAGTCGATGATGCGCGAGCCGCGGGAGAGGTCGCCGTACTCGGCGGTGTCGGAGATGCTGTAGCGCATCTTCGCGATGCCGCCCTCGTACATGAGGTCGACGATCAGCTTCAGCTCGTGCAGGCACTCGAAGTAGGCGATCTCCGGGGCGTAGCCGGCCTCGGTGAGCACCTCGAAACCGGTCTGCACCAGCGCCGAGGCGCCGCCGCAGAGCACCGCCTGCTCGCCGAAGAGGTCGGTCTCGGTCTCCTCGGTGAAGGTGGTCTTGATCGCGCCGGCCCGGGTGCCGCCGATCCCCTTGGCGTACGCGAGGGCGAGCGCGAGCGCGTTGCCGCTGGCGTCCTGCTCGACGGCGACGAGACAGGGCACGCCCTTGCCGTCGCTGTACTGGCGGCGGACCAGGTGGCCGGGGCCCTTGGGCGCGACCATCGCCACGTCCACCTCGGCCGGCGGCTTGATCAGGCCGTACCGGATGTTGAAGCCGTGGCCGAAGAAGATCGCCTTGCCGGGGGCGAGGTGCGGGGCGATCGACTCCGCGTAGATCCCGCGCTGGGCGGTGTCCGGTGCGAGCACCATGATCACATCGGCCTCGGCGGCGGCCTCCGCGGGCGTGACCACCCGCAGGCCCTGCTCCTCAGCCTTCGGACGGCTCTTCGAGCCCTCCGGCAGACCGATCACCACGTCGACGCCGGAGTCACGCAGCGACAGCGCGTGGGCGTGGCCCTGGCTGCCGTAACCGATCACCGCGACCTTCTTGGCCTGGATCAGGCCGAGGTCGGCATCGTCGTCGTAGTACACCTCAACGCTCATGAGAACTTCCCTTTCGTACGACGGCCGGGGCGGCCCGTCGTGGTCTGTGCGGATGAATTCCGGGACGGCCGGCCGAGGGCCGACCGGCGGGTCAGGCGGCCCGCAGCGCGGGACCGGCGGTGATCGAACGCGAGCCGCGCCCGATGGCCACCAACCCGGACTGGACCATTTCCTTGATGCCGAACGCCTCGAGGTCGCGCAGCAGCGCGTCGAGCTTGTCCGGGGTGCCGGTGGCCTCGATGGTCAGCGTGTCCGGTGCGACGTCGACCACCCGGGCGCGGAACAGGTTGACGGTCTCCAGCACCTGCGACCGCGCGGACCGGTCGGCGCGAACCTTCACCAGCAGCAACTCCCGGGCGACCGAGACCTGCGGATCCAGCTCAACGATCTTGAGTACGTTGACCAGCTTGTTCAGCTGCTTGGTGACCTGCTCCAGTGGCGACGACTCCGCGTTGACCACGATGGTGATCCGGGAGACGTCCGGGTTCTCGGTCTCGCCGACCGCGAGGCTGTCGATGTTGAACCCGCGCCGGGAGAACAGGCCGGAGACCCGGGCGAGCACGCCGGGCTTGTTCTCCACCAGCACGGACAGCGTATGCATCGTCATGCCACGGCCTCGCTTCGCTCGGTCGCGTCACGACCATTGGCAATGCTGAGCTTGCTGATTCGTTCGCTGTGCTCACTCATGTCAAATGTCATCCTCGTCGAAGGCCGGGCGGACGCCGCGGGCGAACATGATCTCGTCGTTGCTGGTGCCGGCGGCGACCATCGGCCACACCATCGCGTCCTTGCCGACCACGAAGTCGATCACCACGGGGGCGTCGTTGATCTCCATGGCGGCGGCGATGGTCTTGTCCACGTCGTCGGCGCTCTCGCACCGCAGCCCGACACAGCCCAGGGCCTCGGCGAGCTTGACGAAGTCGGGGATGCGGTGCTTGTGGGTGCCGAGCTCGGTGTTGGAGTAGCGCTCGTTGTAGAAGAGCGTCTGCCACTGCCGGACCATGCCGAGGTTGCCGTTGTTGATGACGGCGATCTTGACCGGGATGCCCTCCAACGCGCAGGTCGCCAACTCCTGGTTGGTCATCTGGAAGCAGCCGTCACCGTCCACCGCCCAGACCACAGTGTCCGGCTTGCCGACCTTGGCGCCCATCGCCGCCGGAACCGCGTAGCCCATCGTGCCGAGGCCGCCGGAATTCAACCAGGTGTACGGCTTCTCGTAGGAGATGAACTGCGACGCCCACATCTGGTGCTGGCCCACCCCCGCCACGAAGATCGCGTCCGGGCCGACGATCTCGCCCAGCCGCTTGATGACGTACTGCGGGGACAGGGTCCCGTCGACCGGCTCGTCGTAGCCCAGCGGGTAACGGTTGCGCAGGTCGTCCAGCTGCGTCCACCAGTCACCGAGGTCGGTGGTGCGCCCCGCCGACCGCTCGGCGGTGACCGCGGCGACCAGCTCGTCGATGACGTGCTTGGCGTCGCCGACGATCGGCACGTCCACGTGCCGGTTCTTGCCGATCTCGGCGGGGTCGATGTCCGCGTGGACCACTGCCGCATCCGGGGCGAACGAGTCCAGTTTGCCGGTGACCCGGTCGTCGAAACGTGCGCCCAGCGCGACGATCAGATCCGCCTTCTGCAGGCCGTAGACCGCGGCGACGGTGCCGTGCATGCCGGGCATGCCGAGGTGCTGCTGGTGCGAGTCCGGGAACGCGCCGAGCGCCATCAGCGTGGTGACGACAGGGATGCCGGTCAGCTCGGCCAGCCGGCGCAGCCCGTCGGTGGCACCGGCCTTGAGCACCCCGCCGCCCACGTAGAGCACCGGCCGTCGGGCCGCAGCCATCAACCGTGCCGCCTCCCGGATCTGCTTGCCGTGCGGGTGCAGGGTGGGCCGGTAGCCGGGCAGGTCCAGGGTCGGCGGCCAGGAGAAGGTGGTCGACGCCTGGAGCACGTCCTTGGGGATGTCGACCAGCACCGGGCCGGGTCGCCCGCTGCTGGCCAGGTGGAACGCCTCGGCCAGCACCCGGGGGATCTCCTCGGCGTTCTGCACGAGGAAGTTGTGCTTGGTGATCGGCAGGGTGATGCCCTGGATGTCCGCTTCCTGGAAGCCGTCGGTGCCGATCAAGGGGCTGGCCACCTGCCCGGTGATCGCCACCATCGCCACCGAGTCCATGTACGCGTCGGCGATCGGGGTGACCAGGTTCGTCGCGCCCGGGCCGGAGGTGGCGATGCAGACGCCGACCTTGCCGGTGGCCTGCGCGTAGCCGGTCGCCGCGTGCCCCGCGCCCTGCTCGTGTCGCACCAGGATGTGCCGGACCGTCGAGTCGTAGAGCGGGTCGTACGCCGGCAGGATCGCGCCGCCCGGAATGCCGAAGACGACGTCGACCTCGAGCGCCTCAAGGGACCGCACGAGCGAGCTGGCCCCGGAGATCGGGGTCGCGGCGGCGGGCCGTACCGCCGGGGCGGCCGGGGTGGCCGTGCGCGTGGCGGCCTGGTCGACGTCGAGGGTCGGGTCGGCGGCCGCGCGGGCCCGGCGGGCGGTGTGGGCGAGGGTCTCGGGCGTGGGTCTCGTCATGGCGGTTCTGGCCTTCGGCTGGAGTGGCTGGTGGCTAGTCAAGCGATGCGACGCGGGCGCGGCCCGCTTCGCCAGGTTCCGATGGCAATAAAAACGGCCCTCGTGCAGATGCACGGGGCCAGCGCACTCTCGGTGAGGGAGAGTGCGCTCAGGTAAGTACTCGCAGCGACCGGTACGACGACATGCGGCTAAGCCTGACGCATCTCACGCGATGAGTCAACTGATCCCATATGTTGGTTAACGGAGGTCGGCGCGCCGGCCGGCGACGCGCCATCGGCAGGCGCGGTGAGCTGGGCGGACCCGCCCGCAACGCGACGTGGCGCGGGCACCGGAGCGGGACGCGCACCGGGGGACGTGGCCGCCTCCAGCATCGCCTCCAGGTGCTCGGCCGGCACCCCCCAGCCGAAGAGCGCGCCCTGGCCGAAGCGGCAACCGGCGGCCACCACCGCTGCCAACTCGGTCGGAGTGGTCACCCCCTCGGCGATCACCTCCAGCCCCAACTGGTGGCCCAGGCGCATGACGATGTCGACCATCGGGGCGAACGCCGGGCCGTCCTGGCCGACCGGATGGACCGGCTCGTGCTCGGCGACCAGGCTGTGATCGATCTTGAGGATGTCGATCGGCAACCGGCGCAGCTGCCCCAGCGACGAGTAGCCGGCCCCGAAGTCGTCCAGCGCGATCCGGACACCGGTCAACCGCAGCGCTGTGAGCCGCCGGATCAGCTCGTCCAGGTCGGTGGCGACCGCGTGCTCGGTGACCTCCAGCACCAGCCGCTGCGGCGGCACGTGGTGGGCGCGCAGCGCCTCGGCGACCTGGACCACGTACTCCGGGGCGTGCAGCTCACGTGGGGAGACGTTCACCGACACCCAGACGTCGTGCCCGTCCGCCAGCCACCGGGAGAGCTGGTAGCAGGCCTGATGCAGCACCCAGGCGCCGAGCGGGGCGATCATCCCGCACTC
Organism: Micromonospora trifolii; assembly: GCF_022229005.1. GTDB lineage: Bacteria > Actinomycetota > Actinomycetes > Mycobacteriales > Micromonosporaceae > Micromonospora > Micromonospora trifolii. The sequence continues at coordinate 37,246 of NZ_JAKKFD010000063.1, read as the reverse complement.
CTCGGCGAGCGGGATGAACTCGTCCGGACGCACGTTGCCCAGCTCAGGATGGTGCCAACGGAGCAGCGCCTCGGCGCCGACCGGCCGCACCGACGGCAGCGACGCCACCGGCTGGAAGGCCAACCGCAGCTCGTCGCGGTCGATGGCCCCGCGCAGCTCGTGCTCCACAGTCGTACGCCGGCGCAGCAGCAGGTCGTACGCGGCGTCGTACCGCTCGATGCGGTTCTTCCCCCGCTGCTTGGCGTAGCGCAACGCCAGGTCGGCGTGGCGCAGCAGCAGCTCCACGTCCGGCTCGTCCGCCCAGTCGGCCACGCCGATGCTCACCGACAGGAAGACCGGCCCCTCCGGCTGGTCGTAGGGGCGGTTGAGCACCCCGAGGAGCCGTTCGGCGACCCGGTCCGCCTCGACCGGGCGGCCCTGCATGAGCACGGCGAACTCGTCGCCACCCAACCGGGCGGCCACGTCGCCGGGGCGCAGGTTGCCGCGCAGCCGCCGGCCCACCTCGGCCAGCACGGCGTCGCCCACGTCGTGGCCCCGCATGTCGTTGACGTTCTTGAAACCGTCCAGGTCAAGGCCGAGCAGCACACACGGGTTGTGGTCCGCGGCGTTGCGGTGCAGCGCCCGGAGCAGCCCGCGCCGGTTCGCCAACGACGTCAGCGGATCGGTGTGCGCCAGCTCACGGAAGTGCGCCTCACGCTCGGCCAGGCGGCCCGCGTACCCGCGGACGTCGCGCAGGGTGAGGTACTGCCGTGCCACCAGGGCGAAGCCCTCCACACTGCCGGCCACGATGCCGGCCGCTGTGAACCGGCCGTCCTGGGCGAGGTGGTACATCGCCGAGGCGGCCATCGCCAGCATCGGAGCGATCGCGTACTCGCCGTCGCTCCCGACCAGGTCCAGGTCGACCTGCCCCGGCCGGTCGGCCCGGTGGACCGCGAGCGCCACTGTCAGCAGGCCGGCGGCGAGCATCGCCGCACCGGTCAGCGCCATTGTCGGCCCGGCCTGGCAGAGCCCGGCGCTCAGACCCAGCCCGCCGCAGGTCACCGCGCTGATGCCGGCGCCCAGCGCGGCGAGCCGTCGACGTGGGGTGGCGGCCCGGAAGACGATGATCACGACAAGCCCGGCACCGAGCGCGGCGCTCACGGTGGCCACCAGGATCGCCGGGCAGGCCATCGGGGTGGCGGCACCGAGCAACCGGGTGGGCTCGGAGAAGAGCACCCAACCGACGAACCACAGCGCCGCCGCCATGACCAACCCGTCCAGGGCGAGCCGGGCCGTTCCCGCAGCGGTGGCGGCCACCCCGGGCAGCCGGAGCAGACCAGCGGCGAAGGCCAGCCCGCTCACCGCCGTGCCGATCGCCACCACTGTCGCCCAACCGGTGCGCTGACCCTGCTCGTGGGCCCAGTGGTCGTTGGCGCTGAGCGCGGCGAGCACCCCGGTCAGGAGGCTGAGCAGCGCACCTCCGGCGGCCGCCGCGAGCAGCACGTGTGCCGGTCGACGCCGACCCGTCCGCCGCCGGGCGACGATGGTCAGCAGCACGACGGCCACCGCGGCGACGAGCCCGCTGAGCGCCGCGACAGCGACCATGCCCGGTGGAAAATGCACGCCTCCAAGAGTGCCGGATGGGCGCACGTCATGGGGGGCTGAGTGTGCATCTGTTGGGACACGGCAGATACCCGGGTGGGCCGGCGCGCCGACGGTGTCATGCTGGTATGTATGCCTGAGCTGCGGTCGAGGACCTCCACACACGGTCGGACGATGGCCGGCGCCCGGGCCCTCTGGCGGGCCACCGGGATGACCGACGACGATTTCGGCAAGCCGATCGTCGCCATCGCCAACAGTTTCACCCAGTTCGTGCCTGGTCACGTACACCTCAAGGACATGGGTGGCCTGGTCGCCGACGCGGTCGCCGAGGCCGGCGGGGTGGGCCGGGAGTTCAACACCATCGCCGTCGACGACGGCATCGCGATGGGCCACGGCGGCATGCTCTACTCGCTGCCCAGCCGTGAGCTGATCGCCGACGCTGTCGAATACATGGTCAACGCGCACTGCGCGGACGCCCTGGTCTGCATCTCCAACTGCGACAAGATCACCCCCGGGATGCTGCTGGCCGCGTTGCGGCTCAACATCCCGACCGTCTTCGTCTCCGGCGGCCCGATGGAGGCCGGCAAGACGATGGCGATCGAGGGCGTCGTGCACAGCAAGATCGACCTGATCGACGCGATGATCGCCTCCTCCAACGAGGCGGTCACCGACGAGCAGCTCGGTGAGATCGAACGCTCCGCCTGCCCGACCTGCGGCTCCTGCTCCGGCATGTTCACCGCCAACTCGATGAACTGCCTCACCGAGGCGATCGGGCTCGCCCTGCCCGGCAACGGCTCGACGCTGGCCACCCACGCCGCCCGCCGGTCGCTCTTCGTCGAGGCCGGCCGGACCATCGTGGAGATCTCCAAGCGGTGGTACGACGGCGACGACGACTCGGTGCTGCCGCGTACGGTCGCCTCCAAGGAAGCCTTCGAGAACGCCGTCGCCCTGGACGTGGCGATGGGCGGCTCCACCAACACGGTGCTGCACCTGCTCGCCGCCGCCCGCGAGGCGGAGATGGACTTCGGCGTCTCCGACATCGACGCGATCTCCCGGCGGGTGCCGTGCCTGGCCAAGGTCGCGCCGAACTCACCGAACTACCACATGGAGGACGTGCACCGGGCCGGTGGCATTCCGGCGATCCTCGGCGAACTCGACCGGGCGGGGCAGCTCAACCGGGACGTGTGGGCCGTGCACTCCCCCTCTCTCGCGCAGTGGCTGACCGACTGGGACGTGCGCGGTGGCTCCCCCACCCCGACGGCCGTCGAGCTGTTCCACGCCGCCCCCGGCGGCGTGCGTACCGTCGAACCGTTCTCCACCACCAACCGGTGGTCGTCGCTGGACACCGACGCGGCCGGCGGCTGCATCCGGGACCGCGAGCACGCCTACTCCGCCGACGGTGGGCTGGCCATCCTGCACGGCAACCTGGCACCCGAGGGCAGCGTGGTGAAGACCGCCGGCGTGCCCGACGACTGCCTGACCTTCCGTGGCCCGGCGAAGGTCTACGAGTCGCAGGACGACGCGGTGACCGCGATCCTCGCCAAGCAGGTCGTCGCCGGAGACGTCGTGGTGATCCGGTACGAGGGGCCCAAGGGCGGCCCCGGCATGCAGGAGATGCTCTACCCCACCTCGTTCCTCAAGGGACGCGGGCTGGGCCGCTCCTGCGCGCTGCTCACCGACGGCCGTTTCTCCGGTGGCACCTCGGGGCTCTCCATCGGGCACGTCTCGCCCGAGGCGGCCTCCGGCGGGCTGATCGCCCTGGTCCGCGACGGCGACGAGGTCGTCATCGACATCCCGGGCCGGTTGATCGAGCTGAACGTGCCCGCCGAGGAGCTGGAGGCACGACGGGTGGCCGAGGAGAAGCGCGACAAGCCGTACACCCCGACCGATCGACAGCGCCCGGTGTCGGCGGCGCTGCGCGCGTACGCCTCGATGGCCACCTCGGCCAGCGACGGCGCCTACCGCCGCGTCCCGGAGTGACCACCGCTCGCGATCGACGCTGGATCACCGATGTCGGGGTGTCCCACTCGCTCGGGCACCCCGACATCGGTGATGTCGTCGGCGAAACACGGTCCGCGGATGTCGGTCGCGTGGGCTAGCGTGTCGTCGATCAATTCGGGGAGAGCCCGGATTCCAGCGGGAAGAGGCGTGTACGTGTCATTTGGCAAGAAGTCCGTGGCTGTGGCGGTCTCGGCGCTCACCGCGCTCGCTGTCTCCGCGTGCGGCACAACGTCCGGCGGATCCGACGCGCCCAAGCAGCCCAGCGTCCTGGAGCTGCTGGCCAGTGACCTGAAGGGGTCGCTGCAGAAGACCGCCGAAGCCACCGACAAGAGCGACTCGGTGACCGTGACGATGACGGGCACGGCGGGCGGCGAGAAGGTCTCGATGAAGGGCGTCCTGGACCTCGGCGACCCGGTGAAGGCCGAGATGACGACGACGGACGAGAAGGGCGCCGCGACAATCGTCCGGATGGTCGGCGCGGTCATCTACGTCGAGATTCCGGCGGAGGACCGCGCGGAGATGGACGGCAAGCGCTGGATGAAGATGGACCTGGGCGCCGCCGGCAAGCAGGCCGGGATGAACTTCGGCAAGCAGTTCGAGGACATCGACCCGACCAAGCAGGTCAAGACGCTGCTCGCCACCGAGGGCACGAAGGTGGTCGGGCAGGAGACGGTGAACGGGACGGCCACCGTCCACTACACAGTCACCACGCCGATGGCGACCTACCTTCAGCAGATCGACGAGAAGCTGCGGGCGGGCGTCGAGCAGCAGATGACCAAGATGGGCGTCAAGGACATCACCACCGACCTGTGGGTCGACGAGCAGTACCGGCCCAGCCGGGCAACCATGAAGATGGGCCCGCTGGGCGACCTGGTGATGGACTACACCGACTACGGCAAGGCGGTGACCATCGAGACGCCGCCGACGGCGGAAACCCTCGACTTCGCCGAGATGCTCAAGGGCCTGCAGGGTCTGACCACCACCAGCTGATCACTTCGGTCTTCGGGCGGGCTCGGCGTCACGCCGGGCCCGCCCGTTCCGTTCCGGTGCTGCCGGTACGCATGCCAAGCCTCTCGTCGGGCAGTGATCACCACGGGATCCGTGCGGTCAGGACGGTGCCCACGGTCCGCTGACGAACTGTCCGTTGCCAACGAACGGGCTGACGTTCGGCACGCACCCGTTCAGGCCCATCGTCTGGGTCATCATGACCGGGGCCGGCTTGCCGCGACCGCCGCACTTCATGTGGGCGAAGCCGAGGAAGTGACCGAACTCGTGATTGATCACGCCGGCGTGGTACTCGTCGATGCTGACCGGGTATCCCGGTGAGCCCTGGAGCCACCGCCGCAGGTTGATCATGATGGTCTTGCCGTACTTGCAGGAGTAGACGCCCTCGGTGTCGACGCCGCTCGCGCCGCAGAGTCTGTCCACTGTCCTCGGTGTCGCGAGCCGAACGTCGACGTCGACCCTGGAGGTGCCGACCCGCTGGAAGGACCACGACGCCCGGGTCAGGTTCACCGCGGAGTTGGTGACCGGGTGCTGCGCGGAGGTGGTCCACCCGTTCGGTGCGGCCAGCACCTGCTCGATGCTCGCGGCGAACCGGCCCGGCTTCCACGCGGGGATGTCACCCCAGGCGATGCCCTTCTCCACCGAGACGCTGTAGCGCACCCGTTTCTTGCCCTTGCCGATCACGCGACCGGTGCCGGTGGCGGTGGTGAAGGTGCCGGCGGCCCTGGTGGGGATCTGCCCGTCGGTCGGGATCTCCGGAGTTGGGCTGGAGGTCGGCGTGTCCCTGGGACTCGGAGCTGAGCTCTGCGTACTCGGGCCGGAGCGGGGGACGTCGGCCTGCCCGGACGCCGGTGTCGACAGGCCACAGGCGGCGGTCGCCAGCACCACTGCCAACGAGATCGGCACGAGCAGCCGTCCGTTGATCCGCACGTCGAAACCTCCAGGAGCAGTCACGGGTGAGTGAGGAACACCGGAAGGCTACGTGACTGCCTGTAAGAAAACTGTCAGGATGATCGGCGTCGGCATACGCGCAAAAGCACATAGATCCGGCATGCAACACGGAGCCAGATCACACTGAGTGACCACTGCTGTCGCTTTGAGCGAAATTACGCGGGTGCCACGACGTGGTCGATCACCAGGTGGGCGGCACCGGTGATGCCGACGTCCTGGCCGGCGGCGACCCGTTCGATGAGCAGCGTCTGGGTGGCCAGCGGAAGGCACCGCTCGTAGAGGGTGGCCCGCATGCTGGCCAGCAGCGGCTCGCAGTCGGCGAGCCGACCACCGATGGCCACCACCTGCGGGTTGAAGAAGTTGACCACCACGGCCAGGATCTCGCCGACGGCGCGACCGGCCTGTCGGGCGAGGGCGGTGGCCTGCCGGTCACCGTCGTCGATCAGGCGGATCACACCGGTCAGGTCGGAGACCGGTACGCCCTGCTCCCGCAGCGCGGTGACCAGGGCGGCGCCGCTGGCCACCGCCTCCAGGCAACCGGCGTTTCCGCAGGTGCACGGTGGCGCGGGGTCGGCCACCACCCGACAGTGGCTGATGTCTCCGGCGGAGCCCTGCGCGCCCCGGTGCAACCGTCCACTGGAGATCACACCGGAGCCGATTCCGGTGCCAGCCTTGATGTAGACGGCGTGGTCCAACTCGGAATGCGCGGTGCGGTGTGCGCCGAGCGCCATCAGGTTGGCGTCGTTGTCCACGATGACCGGCACGTCGACCCGGCCGGCGCAGAACGCGGCGACGTCGAAGCCATTCCAGCCGGGCATCCGCGACGGGCTGACGATCCGCCCGGTGGCGTGCTGCACCGGACCGGGAATCCCGATGCCGACGCCGCGGAGCGCACCTGGCGCCGAGCCGTCAGCCGAGGCCGCCGGATCGCTGCCCACCAGCGTGGCGACCTCGGCCAGCAGGGCGCCGAGCACCGACTCTGGGCCGTCCTCGATGCGGACCGGCAGGGTGCGGGCCCGGACCACCCGCCCGGAGAGATCCAGTGCGCCGACGCGGGCGTGATGCGCGCCGAGGTCGATGGCGCCGACAACGGCACCGCCGGTGGGCACGGCGAGCTGGCGGGGTCGCCGCCCGCCCCGCGACCGCCCGGCGCCGGTCTCCTCCAGCAACCCCTGGCTGATCAACGCCTCGACCCGCTGGGAAACCGTCGACGGGGAGAGCCCGGAGAGGCGGGACAGGTCGGCCCGACTGACGGCCGCACCGGTGGCCACCCAGCGCAGTAGCTCCCGGGGGCCGCCCCGGAGGGCATCGCGTGGCGCGTCGTCAATCGTCACGTCAGCTTCTTAGCACCCCTAGTTTGTTCAAGCAACCGGTTGACTTAGTTTGCTGGCTACCTTTAGATGACGCTGTTGGTTCGATATAAAGCTGACTTAGTTTTGTAGTCGAAGGAAGTGAGGCCGCCTGGTGGCACCGGAGACGACGGGTGCGAACCGACCGATGGTGTCGGTACGCGGCCTGAACAAGTGGTTCGGTCCGCTGCACGTGCTCAAGGACATCGACCTCACGGTGGCCGCCGGCGAGGTGGTCGTCGTGGTGGGGCCCTCCGGCTCCGGCAAGTCGACACTGTGCCGCTGCCTCAACCGGCTGGAGACCGCCGGGCAGGGCAGCGTCGAGATCGACGGTGAGCCGTTGCCCGCCGAGGGCCGTGCGCTGGCTCGGCTACGCGCCGATGTCGGCATGGTCTTCCAGTCCTTCAACCTCTTCGGCCACAAGACGGTGCTGGACAACATCACCCTCGGCCCCACCCGCGTCCGTCGGATCGCCCGACCCGAGGCGCGGCAGCAGGCGATGGCCCTGCTGGAGCGGGTCGGCATCGCCGACAAGGCAGACCACCACCCGGCCCAACTCTCCGGCGGGCAGCAGCAGCGGGCCGCTATCGCCCGGGCCCTGGCGATGCAACCGAAGGTGCTGCTCTTCGACGAGCCGACCTCGGCCCTCGACCCGGAAATGGTCAACGAGGTGCTCGACGTGATGGTCTCCCTCGCCGCCGAGGGGATGACCATGATCGTGGTGACCCACGAGATGGGCTTCGCCCGTCGCGCCGCCGACCGGGTGGTCTTCATGGACGACGGCCGGATCGTCGAATCCGGCGCACCTGACGACTTCTTCGCAGCTCCGCGCACCGAGCGGGCCCGCGACTTCCTATCCAAGATCCTCCAGCACTAGCCCCCAACGGGAGGGTGTCATGTCAATCCTCAAGATGAGCTTCACCGGGCGGCGGTCGCTCGCCCTCACCGCCACCGCGGTGGCGGTGGCCCTCGCCGCCGCCGGCTGCGGCGGCGACAGCGGCGGCAGCGCTCCGGCACTGCCCGGCAACCCCGGCCTGGGCGGCGACGGCGTCATCGCCCAGTCGGTGTACGACGCGGCCCCGGTGGCCACCGACGCGGACATACCGGCCGGTTCGACGATGGAGGCGATCCGCAAGCGCGGCTACCTGAACATCGGCGGATCCCTGGACGCGCCACTGCTCGCCCAGCAGAACCCGGTCAGCGGCACCATCGAGGGCTTCGACGCCGACATGGCGAAGCTGCTGGCGAAGTACATCATCGGCAAGCCCGAGGTGAAGACGACGACCATCGGCACCCAGACCCGGGAGGCCATGCTCCAGGCCAAGTCGGTGGACGCGGTCTTCCAGACGTACACGATCACCCCGCAGCGGGCCACCCAGGTCGCCTTCGCCGGGCCGTACCTCACCTCCGGCCTCGCGGTCGGGGTCCGCAAGGACGACACCTCGATCAAGAGCGTCAAGGACCTCGCCGGCAAGACCGTGATCGTCGGGGCGAACACCCCCGCCGTCACCGCGCTGCCCTCCGCCGCGCCCGGCTCGAAGCAGATCGCCTTCGGCACCGACCCGCAGGCGTTGCAGGCGCTGCTCCAGAAGCGCGGCGACGCGTACGTGCAGGACTTCACGCTGCTCGCCTCGGGCGCCAAGGCGAACCCGGGGATGAAGGTGGTCGGCGAGCCGTTCACCACCGAGGCGTACGGCATCGGCCTCAACAAGGAGGACGCGCAGTTCAAGGAGTTCGTCAACAACTGGCTGAAGAAGATCCAGGCCGACGGCACGTGGGCGAAGGTCTGGGAAGGCACCCTCGGCTCGGTGGTGGAGGGTGGGGCGCCCACCCCGCCCGCCCTCGGTTCCGCCGACGGCTCCTGAGCAGTCTCTCGTACCGATGGAAGCCCTCACCGCCCACCTGAGCGAGCTTGGCCACGGCCTGGTCACGACGGTCGAACTGACCGTCGTGACCACCGTCGGCGCGATGCTGCTGGGCATCGTCGTGGCCACCCTGCGCATCGCCCCCGTCCCGCTGCTGCGCGCCATCGGCACCGCGTACGTCGAGGTGTTCCAGAACCTGCCGCTGCTGGCGCTGCTGGTGCTCTTCGTGTTCGCGCTGCCGACCATCGGCATCACGTTCCCGCTGTTCACCTCCGCCGCGATCGTCATCGCTGTGTACGAGGGGGCGTACCTGGCCGAGGCGATCCGCGCCGGGATCAACACTGTCGGTGTGGGCCAGGCTGAGGCAGCCCGTGCCATCGGGCTCACCTTCGGCCAGTCCCTGCGGCACGTGATCCTGCCGCAGGGACTGCGGGCGGTGATCCAGCCGATCGGCAACATCTGCATCGCGCTGCTGATGAACACCTCGCTGGCCGCCGCCGTCGGCGTGGTCGAGCTGACCCAGGCGGCCAACACGGTGAACCTGGTCGAGGCTCAACCGATCGCTGTCTTCACCGGCGCCGGCCTCGCCTACATGCTGCTGGCGCTGATCATCGGTCAGGTCACCGGCCTGCTCGAACGAAGGCTGGCGATCGTCCGATGAACAAGACGCAACAGATCCTCTTCGACGAACCCGGCCCGCGCGCCCAACGGCGGATCCGGATCGCCACAGTGCTGGGCGCCGTCCTCCTGGCCGGCGCACTGGTCGCGGCCGTCTACCAGTTCGCCAGCCACGGCGAGTTGGCCGCAGCGCGATGGGAGCCGTTCACCACCTGGCCCATCTGGCGGTACCTGCTCAACGGCCTCTGGGCCACGCTGCGCGCCGCCGCCGCGACCGCCGTGCTCAGCGCCGCGCTCGGGCTGCTGCTGGCGCTCGGCCGGCTGTCGACGCATCGACCGCTGCGCTGGCTGGCCGGCGCGTACGTGGAGATCTTCCGGACCGTCCCCACCCTGCTGCTGATCTACGTGACGCTGTTCGCCCTGCCGCAGTACGGCATGAACTTCCCGCTGTTCTGGAAGCTCGTGGTGCCGCTGGTGGTCTCCAACTCGGCGGCGTTCGCGGAGATCTTCCGGTCCGGCATCCTGGCGCTGGACCGTGGGCAGACCGAGGCCGGCCTCGCGGTCGGGCTGCGCCGCGGGCAGGTGATGGCGCTGGTGGTCCTGCCGCAGGCGCTGCTCCAACTCGCCCCGTCCCTGGTCAGCCAGCTGGTCGGGCTGCTCAAGGACACCTCGCTCGGCTTCGTGGTCAGCTACACCGAGCTGCTCTACAGCGGGCAGGTGCTCTCCTCGTACACCCACCTGCTGATCCAGACGTTCCTGGTGGTGGCGCTGATCTACCTGGTGGTCAACGCCTCGCTGTCAAAGTTCGCCCGCGTACTCCAGGCCCGCAACGGCCGCTTCGGCGGCCGGCGCGGACGGCGGACCGCTGAGCTGCCCCCGCCGCTTCTCGAAGGGAACACCCCGCGGTGACCATCTTCCGTTACGCCGAACTGGCCCGGGTCGTGCGCAACGGCTTCGTCGAGAGCCGGCACTACGGCAGCGTCGTGGTGCTCGCCCCGGACGGGACTGTCGCACTGTCCGCCGGCGTACCCGACGAGCCGGTGCTGCCTCGCTCCACCCTCAAGCCGGTGCAGGCACTGGCCTGCCGGATCGCTGCGGGCGACGAGCTGACCGGCCCGGCGCTGGCCCTCGCCGCCGGCAGCCACACCGGCGACGACCGGCACGTCGAGGTGGTTCGGGCGATGCTGGCCGCGGCCGGCCTGACCGAGAATGCGCTCGGCTGCCCGGAGGACTGGCCGGAGGATGAACCGACCCGGGACCGGCTGATCCGCGCCGACGGACAGCGCGACCGGATCCGGATGAACTGCTCCGGCAAGCACGCCGCGATGCTCGTCGCCTGCGTCGCCCGGTCCTGGAGCACCCACGACTACCTCGACCCCGACCACCCGCTCCAGCGGGAAACCGCCGCCGCCGTCGCCCGGCTGGCCGGCACGCCGATCGCGCACCACGCTGTCGACGGTTGCGGTGCACCGCTGTTCGGCCTGTCGTTGACCGGCCTGGCCCGCACCTTCCAGGCGTTGGTCACCGCGCCTGCCGGAAGCGACGAGGCGCTGGTCGCGCAGGCCATGCGCGAACACCCGGAGTACGTCGGGGGTTGGAACGGGCACCCGAACACCGACCTGATGCGGGCGCTGCCCGGCGTCCTGGCCAAGGGCGGGGCCGAAGGCGTGCTCGCGGTGGCCGCACCGGATGGTCACGCGGTGGCGGTGAAGGCGATCGACGGTTCGCCCCGGGCCACCACCGTCATCGCCCTCGCCGCCCTCGACGCCGTGGGCGTACCGGTGGGTGAGGCCGACGCGCTGCGCCAGGTGCCGGTGCTCGGCGGCGGCGTACCCGTTGGTGCCGTCACGGCCGTCATCGACTGGACCACAGCATCGTCTCGGACCGAAGCGGCATCGCCTCGCACGGAAAAGGAAGAATCATGAACACATTCGAGATCTGCATCGACAGCGTCGAGGGAGCGGTCGCCGCCGAGGAGGCCGGCGCCGACCGGGTGGAGTTGTGCTCCGCGCTCTTCGACGGCGGGCTGACCCCCAGCCTGGGCACCATCGAGACGACAGTGCACGCGGTCAACCGGATCCGGGTACACGTGATCGTCCGCCCCCGGGCCGGCGACTTCATCTACTCACCGTTCGAGATCGAGGCGATGGAGCGCGACGTTCGGGCCGCGGTGGCGGCCGGCGCGCACGGCATCGTGATCGGCGCGTTGACCGCCGAGGGTGACGTCGACGTGCCGACCACCCGCCGGCTGATCGCCGCCGCGGGCGACGCCAGCATCACCTTCCACCGGGCGTTCGACATGACCCGCGACCCGTACGCGGCGCTGGAGCAGCTGATCGACCTGGGCGTGCAGCGGGTGCTCACCTCGGGTCAGGAGGTCAGCGTGCTGGAGGGCGCTCCGCTCATCGCCGAGCTGGTGCGCCGGGCCGCCGGCCGGATCGTCATCATGCCGGGCGGTGGCATCACCCCGCGCAACATCGCCCGGATCGTCGAGGCGACCGGCGCCGACGAGTACCACTTCGCGGCCCTGGTCAGCTCGGACAGCCCGGCCGTGCACCGTAACCCGGCACCGCTGATGGGTGGCAGCCTGAACCGGCCCGAGTACGAGCGCTCGGGCACCTCGGGCGCGCTGGTCGGCCAGGTGCTCGCCGCCGCCCGCGCCTGATCCCTCGCGCTCGGTGCGTTGAGGGTGATGCCCCATAGTCATCTTGATGACTGTGGGGCATCACGCTCTCGACCGCGTCAGCGGTCGGACGCGGTGGCCGGTAGCGGCCTAGCTCCGCCGAATGTCGTTGACGCAGCGCAGCACCGGCCGAGCGGTCAGCGCAGCGGTGTCCAGCGGACCAGAAGGCCGCACCGTGAACGTCGTCGACTCGCCCGGCAGCAGGGTGACCAGGGCCCGGTCCACTGTGGCCGCGGGGTCCAATCGGTCGGCGAAGAGCGTCAGGTCGCGCAGCACCGTGCGGGCCGTGACCCGGACCCGCTGCCCACCGTCGACGGGCTCGACCGTCGCGTCCCAGGCCGCCGCCGGCCAGTCCACCTCCCGGTCCTCGGCGAAGAACCACAGGGCGCGCTCCGCGGTGCCACCGGCCTCCGCGACCAGCACCTCGCGCCGGGCATCCTCCGGCCGCGCCAGGTCCGCCGGCAGCGCCAGCACCACCGAGGAGTACGCCGGGACGTCGAGGTCGACCGAGGTCTTCGCCCTCGGCTCCCCGGTGAGCGTGAACCGGGTGACAGCGGCCGTCGCGGTCCACGCCTCGGCGGTCTCGTTGACCGCCACCAGGGCCAGGCCGCCGTCGCGGGGCTGCACGGTGAGCAGCCGGTCGGCGTAGGCGTGGCGCAGCGCGTACCACAGGGGTTTGCGGCGGCCGTCGCCGTCGACGGCCGACCAGGAGGTCACCGGCCAGCAGTCGTTGAGCTGCCAGACGATGGTGCCCGCGCAGACGTCCCGGTGGGAGCGGAAGTGCTCCACCCCGAGCTGGATCGCCCGGGCCTGGTTGAGCTGCGTCAGGTAGTGCCAGTCGTCGAAGTCCGCCGGGGCGGGCAGGTGCGCGTCGAGGCCCCGCTGGAGCTTGCCGTCACCGCCGGCCGCCTTCTGGTGGTGTGCCATACCCGGTGAGTCGTGCGCCAGGGGTTCGTCGCTCAACGCCCGGCGCAGCGTGGCGTACGCCGGTGGGGCCTGGTAGCCGAACTCGGCCACGAAGCGCGGGACGTACTCCCGGTACCTGGTGTAGTCGTCGGTGTTCCACACGTCCCAGATGTGGGTGGTGCCGTGCGCCGGGTCGTCGGGGTGGATCGCCTCGGTGCCCGACCAGGGGCTGCCCGGCCAGTACGGGCGGGTCGGGTCCAGCTCGCCGACGATCCGGGGCAGCACGTCGAGGTAGTAGCCGCGCCCCCAGGTGCGTCCGGCGAGGGCCGGCTGCCAGTCCCAGTCGTGCCAGCCCCAGATGTTCTCGTTGTTGCCGGTCCAGAGCACCAGCGACGGGTACGGCGCGAGCCGGGTCACCTGCTCGGCGGCCTCGGCGGCCACCTCGGTGCCGAACGGCTCCTCCTCTGGGTACGCGGCGCAGGCGAAGAGGAAGTCCTGCTGGACGAGGAGACCGCGCTCGTCGGCGAGGTCGTAGAAGTCCGCCGACTCGTACCGGCCACCACCCCAGACCCGCAGCAGGTTGACGTTGGCGGCGACCGCCTGGTCGAAGCGCTCGGCCAGCCGGGCCCGGGTGATCCGGGTGGGGAACGCGTCGTCCGGGATCCAGTTGACCCCGCGGACGAAGACCGGGACGTCGTTTACCGACAACGCGAACGGGGTGCCGTGCTCGTCGGGCGTGGTGTCCAGCCGTACCGAGCGGAAGCCGATCCGGTGCGACCAGCTGTCCACTGTGTCGCCGTCCGGTGCGTGCACTGTCACCTCGATCGGGTGGCGTGCCTGCTCGCCGTACCCCCGGGGCCACCACAGGGCGGGCTCGCGGACGGTGAGGGTCAGCACGGCCGTGCGTTGCCCGGCCGGGACGACCACCTCGGCGCGGGCGCCGGCCACGGCGGCGCGGACTGTCAGCGGGACGTCCGCTACCCGCTCGACCTCGACGTGCACCTCGACCCGGCCGTCTCGACCGTCCAGGGTGGCCAGTGGACGGACGGTGGCGAGCCGGGCGGTCGACCAGGCGTGCAGACCGATCTCCTGCCAGATGCCGGCGGTGACCACTGTCGGCCCCCAGTCCCAGCCGAAGTTGCAGGCCATCTTGCGGATGAAGTGGAACGGCTCCGGGTAGGCGTTCGGCCGGTCGCCGAGCCGCTCCTGCTGCGCCTCGGCGTAGCGGTACGCGGAGTCGAACGTGACGACCAGGTCGTTGTTCCCGTCGCGCAGCAGTTGTCGGACGTCGAACCGGTAGCCGCGGTGCATGTTCGCGGTGCGGCCGACCTCGACGCCGTTGAGTGTGAGCGTGGCGACGGTGTCCAGGCCGGCGCAGACCAGGTCGACGCGCTCGTCGTCGCCCGCCCGGTGGACGAACGTGGTCTGGTAGACCCAGTCGGTGCGCCCGATCCAGGCCAGCGCCAGCTCGTTGTCGTCGAGGTACGGATCGGGGATCAGCCCAGCGTCGAGCAGATCGGTGTGTACGCAGCCCGGCACGGTTGCCGGCACGGACCGGCCGGCGATCTCCTCGGGCACCTGCGCTCGGGGGGCCGCTCGCATTGTCCAACCGTCGTAGAGTGCCTGTCGGCTCACGATGTCACAGCACCTTCCCGCATCGAACGACGCCGACTGAACCGGATAAGCTGAGCCACGGTACGGTTCGGAATCCGGGCTGTCAACGGCCCGAGAGCGAAGGAGCACGCCGGTGAAGCGGCCGACCATCGCCGACGTCGCCCAACGCGCCGGAGTGTCCAAGGGCGCCGTGTCGTACGCGCTGAACGGGCAGCCCGGCGTCTCCGAGGCCACCCGGCAGCGCATCCTGGCCATCGCCACGGAGATCGGTTTCAGCCGCAGCAGCGCTGCCCGCGCCCTGTCGGCCGCCACCGCCGGGGCGATCGGCCTGGCCCTGTGCCGACCGGCGCGGACGCTCGGCGTCGAGCCGTTCTTCATGGCGCTGATCAGTGGTGTCGAGGCCGAACTCTCCGCCCGCTCGTACGCGCTGACCCTCCAGGTGGTGGCCGACCCGGACGCCGAGATCGCTGTCTACCGGCGCTGGTGGGGCGAACGGCGGGTGGACGGGGTGCTCGTCTGCGACCTGCGCACCGACGACCGTCGCATCCCCGCACTCGAACAACTGCAACTGCCGGCGGTGGTGATCGGCGGCCCCGGCGGCACCGGTGAGCTGGCGAGTCTCTGGTCCGACGACGCCGCCGCGCTGACCGAGACGGTGGAGTACCTGGTCGCGCTCGGGCATCGGCGGATCGCCCGGGTCGCCGGCCTGCCCGACCTGCGGCACACCGAGATCCGCACCGACGCCTTCGCGGCGGTCTGCCAACGGCTCGGCCTGGTCGACGCCGTCACCGTCTGGTCGGACTACACCGGCGAGGAGGGCGGCCGGGCCACCCGCCGGTTGCTCAGCTCGGCCGACCGGCCCACTGCTGTCATCTACGACAACGACGTGATGGCCATCGCCGGGCTCTCCGTCGCCCAGGAGATGGGCCTGACAGTGCCCGGCGACCTGTCCATCGTGGCCTGGGACGACTCGCCGCTGTGCCGGCTGGTGCACCCGCCGCTGACCGCGCTGGGCCGGGACATCCCGGCGTACGGTGCGCACGCCGCCCGGCAACTGCTCGCCGTCGTCGCCGGGCAGCCGGCCGGGCGGGTGCAGGACGAGACAGCCCACCTGACGCCGCGCGGCAGCACCGCACCGCCCCGAGGCAGGTGAACCGGTTCAGCGAGACGCTGAGGGGAACTCCTCGAAGTACGCCTCGACCCGCTCGGCCGTCGCCGGCCGGGCCAGCGCGAACCCCTGCCCGTACCGGCAGCCACCCCGGCGCGCCCCTTCGACCTGGGTCGACGACTCCAACTCCTCGGCGACGATCTCGACGCCCAGCCGCTCGCCCACGTTGACCACCACGTCGATCAGCGGTGGTTGCCCGTCCGGCCGTGCGCCCACCAACTCCGGACCCACCTTGAGCAGGTCGATCGGCAGGCGGCGAAGCTGGGCCAGCGAGGCGTGCTCGGCCCGGAAGTCGTCCAACGCGGTGCGTACGCCCAGCGACCGCAGCCCGGCCAGTCGAGCCACCACTGTCGGCAGGTCACCGGCGACCCTCGGCTCACTCACCTCCACCACCAGTCGCTCCGGCGGCACCCCGTACGCGGCCAGCACGGCAGCGAGCCGCTGAACGAAGTCGGGCGTGGTCAGCTCCCGGGTCGTGACGTTGACCGCCATCCACAGCTCCCGGACACCCACCGACCAGTTGGACAACTGCCGGCAGGCCCGATCCAGCACCCACCACTCCAACTCGCCGACCAGGTCCAGGTCCTCGGCGACCGGCAGCAACTCGGCCGGGAGCACAGTGCCGAGCACCGGGCTGCGCCACCGCAGCAGCGCCTCCGCGCCCACCGGCTGGCCGTCGGCCAGGTCGACCACCGGCTGGTAGACGAGGTCGAGTTCGCCGCGCGCCACCGCACCGGGCAGCTCGCGCTCCAGGTCGAGCCGGCGCACCAGCTGTTCCTCCAGGAACGCGTCGTACCACTCCACCCGGTCCCGGCCCAGCTGAACGGCCCGGCGCCGGGCCAGCTCGGCCTGCCGGAGCACGTCCGCCGGCCCGGCGCCGCTCACCTCGGCCAACCCGACGCTCGTCTGCACCCGCAGCATCGCGCCGGCCAACCGGTAGGGCGGGCTGAGCGCGCTCAACAGTCGGGTGCCCAGCGCGTACGCCAGCACCGGGCCGGCGGCGGTGACCACCGCGAAGCCCATCCCCGTGCACCCGGTGACCAGATCGTCGGGGGCGATGACCGCGCGGGCCCGGTGCACCGCCTCGGCCAGCACGTCCTCCCGGGCCGTCGGGCCGAAACCCTCGGTGCCGTGCAGGTCCACCAGCAGCAGCGCGCCGGCCGGCGCCGGAACGTCGCCGATCGCGGCCAGGGCGTCCAGCAGGGCAGCCCGGTCGCCGGGGGCGCCGCTCGCCGTCGCGGGTCGCCGGTCGAGCCCCGACCAGGCGGACCTGTGGTCAGGCGACCAGGTCGAGCCGGGCCCCGACGCGGTGGCCGTGCCCTCCGGGACGCCGGGGCCTCGCTCGGGCGGCGGCACCGGTGTGCCCGGCCAGCGCGCCGGGGCCGCACGGCGGTGCCGCAGAGACCGGCCGGCAGGCCGTCGATGAGCGGCCCGCCGAACGGACGTGGACGCGTCACCGGCGCGCAGCAGCTCGCGCAGCACCAGGGGCGGCACCGCCGCCAGGGCCAACAGCACACTCGTCTGGTCCGGTGCGCGGCCGGCGCCCAGGTGCAGACCCGCCGCCAGCAGCAGCACCGCCGCGGGGAGCACCGCCCGGGGCCAGGCCGCGGCGACCGGCTCCACCGGCTCCGCCTCGTCCGCCGCGTCCGCCGCGCCGACAGCGACGAGCAACATCCCGAACACCAGCGGGGGTACGGCCAGCAGGGCCACCCGGCCGGCCGGCGCGGACGGCAACGTGGCCAGCAGCACCAGCCCGCCCACTGTGAGCAGGACGCCGCCCCGGCAGACCGCCGCACCGGAGCGTCGCCTTGGCCCCGCGAACGCGTTCAGCGCGGCCATGCCCAAGCCGCCGAGCGTCAACGCGGCGACCAGCCCGACCGGGACCGGCAGGCCGGCCCGGGGCAGCAGCAACCAGCCGGCGAGAGCCAGACCGACGGCGGGGCTGGTCGACTCGACCAACCTCCGCAGTCGCACCGGGGCCGGCGGGCGCGATCGGCCGGGAAGCCGGTACAGACCGGCCGTCGAGAGGGCCGCCACGACCAGCGACCCGATCAGCACGGCGAGGGTGTGCCCGATGCCGACCAGGGGCAGCACGACGGCGGTGAGACCCGCCGCCACCACCGCCGCGTCGAGCAGGACGCCCGCCGAGCGCGGTGTCGGGTCGGCGTTGCCGCGCCGGGAGGCCAGCCGGGAGAGTCGCAGCCCGGCGAGCGTGGCGCCGGCACCGGCGGCCAGCGCGATCACCACCGAGGGCGGGACCAGGTCGACGGCGGCGGCGAGGAGGAGCAGCGCCACCGCCACGGACGTGGCGGCCTCCGGTGCCGCACGGCGGGGGACGAGGACGCGGAACGGGTACGCGAGGAGCACGGCGGTCGCCTTCGTGAGGGGGCACGGGGGCGGTGCGGCGGTGCGGGAGATCGGACGTTGCGAGTCCGCTACCCACGATTGGCAACGATGGACGGCCGAATTGGTTACTTGCCGGTCACTCAGGGAAGACAACGACCTGTGTCACTGTACGGCGTACCGCACGCTGCCGGCACCGCCCGCCGCGAGCCGAAACAACCCCGAGTGGGATCATCGGAGGGTGAGTAAGCCCGACACTGTCCGCTTCCGGTACAACCAAGCCATCCTGGTGGCCGCGATCATCGCCTTCGTCGGCGCCCTGCCGCTGGCCAACGCCCGGGACTACCTGCTGCCGGTGCTGCTCGTCCCGCTCGCCGTCGCGGTGTGGGCCTGGCGGGCCGGCACCGACGCCGACGCGCGGGAGCTGCGCATCCGGGCGCTGGTCGGGCAGCGTCGGATCGACTGGGACCAGGTCCTCGAGCTGACCAGCGACCAGCGCGGGCGCGCTGTGGCCCGGCTCGACGACGGCCGCCAGGTCACCCTGCCGGCCGTCCGTGGGACGGATCTGCCCCGACTGGTCGCGGCGACCGGCCAGCCGCTGCCGGACGCTGCGGCGGAGACTCCCGGTCAGTAGCCGTCGACCACCGTGTTGATCAGCGGTTGCCCGGCGGCGAACCGGCGGACCTGATCGCCCACCAGTCGGTAGGCCCGTGGCAACAACCCGCGCACCGACCCGCCTACGTGCGGGGTGAGCAGCACGTTCGGCATGACCCAGAGCGGAGAGTCGGCGGGCAGCGGCTCCGGGTCGGTGACGTCCAACGCCGCCGAGATCCGACCGGTGCCCAGCTCGGCGACCAGCGCGTCGGTGTGCGCCACCGGACCCCGGGCGGCGTTCACCAGCAGCGCCCCGTCCGGCATCGCGGCCAGGAACGCCTTGTCGATCAGGCCACGGGTCTGGTCGGTGAGCGGCACCAGCACCACCACCACGTCCGCGTCGGGTAGCAGCCGGGGCAGCTCCTCGACGGCGTGCACCCCCTGCTCCGGGCGGGCCGTCCTGGCGACCAGTGTGAAGCTCACGTCGAAGGGTGCGAGCCGGTCGCGCACCGCGGCGCCGATCGAGCCGGAGCCGATGATGAGCACCCGCTTACCGGTCAGCTCGTCGGTCGGGGTGTTCTCCGCGTACGTCCAGCGCCGCTCGGCCTGCGCGCGGACGAACGCCGGGAACGCCCGCAGCTGCGTGAGGATCGCCGTGACGACCCACTCGGCGGTGGAGGGGTCGTGCACGCCGCGGGCATCGCACAGGGTGACAGCCGGCGGTGTCCGGCCCGCCCAGGCGTCCGCTCCGGCGGAGAGCAACTGCACCACCGCCAGGTCGGGCAGCTCCCGCAGCACCGCCGTCGCGTCCGAGCCACCCAGGAACGGCGGCACCCAGAAGCGGACGTCGGCCGCCTCGGACGGCATCCGGTCGGTCTGCTCGAAGACCTCCACCGTCACGTCCGAGGGCAGCTCACCCAGGAGGTTCAGGCCGGCCTGGTGCGGAATCCATACCTTCACGTCCGCCGACGATAGTCCCCGACGCAGCGGCCGGTGCAGGCACGGCGGCGAAGCGGCGTCCCGGGGGATGGCGCGTCGGGCCGGGGCGGGCGAGACTCAGCACACCGATGTTCGACTCCGACCCGGACGAGGTATAACGAAGGGTCGGAGGGCCGGTCGGCCTCCGCCCCGGCAGACAGGTGCTCGATGACCGACGGCTCCCCCGGCCCCACCCGGCGTTCGATCGCGCCACCTTCGGTGCTCGGCGACCCGGAGCGGCTGCGCGCGCTCGCCGACACCGGGCTCGACGCCGTCCCGGACGAGGCGTTCGACAGGTTCGCGCGGCTGGTCAGTGACCTGCTGGACGTGCCGGTCGCGCTGGTCTCCCTGGTCTCCGCCGACCGGCAGTTCTTCCCGGGCGCGGTCGGCTTGCCGGAGCCCTGGTCGGAGCGCCGGCAGACCCCGCTGAGCCACTCGTTCTGTCAGCATGTCGTGGACATCGAGGCGCCGATGGTGCTGCCGGACGCCCGGCTCTACCCCCGCGTCCGGGACAACCTGGCCATCGACGACCTCGGCGTGGTCGCGTACGCCGGGATGCCGCTGACCGACCTCTCCGGCCGGGTGCTCGGCTCGCTCTGCGCCATCGACAGCAAGCCCCGCGCCTGGACGGCCGCGCAGCTGCGGACGCTGGGCGACCTGGCCGCCGCCTGCTCATCGGAGCTGCGGCTGCGGATCGCGCTCGACGGCGCGCAGGAGGCCCGACGGCGGGTCGTGCAGGCGCACGAGCGGCTGGAGCTGCTGGCCGGGGTGAGTGAGACCCTCGCTGGCACCCTGGACGTGGGCACCGCGCTGCGCCGGCTCGCCGCCACAATGGTGCCGCTGCTCGCCGACTGGTGCCTGCTCACCCTGATCGGGCCGACCGGCCTGCCCCGCGAGGTGGTCTCGGTGCACCGCGACCCGGCCCGCGCGGCGGACGTCGACCGCTTCGGCGATCTGCTGCGCACCGGGCTGAGCCCCGAGTCGATCATCCGGACGGTGCTCCGGACCGGCCAGCCCCGGCTCGGCAGCGTGGCGTCCCTGGCCGACGTGACGAGGGGCACCACCCACCCGGAGATGGCCTCCATCGCCAGTCGGCTGGGCATCGCCTCCTACCTGAGCGTGCCGGTGCGGGGCGTCGGCGGCACGGTGCTGGGGGCGATCACCCTCGTCAACGGCGGCCAACGTCAGCAGTTCGACGACCGGGACCTGCTCACCGCCGTCGACATCGGCCGTCGGGCCGGCCAGGCCGTCGGCAACAGCTCGATGTACGGCGAGCAGCGGCACGTCGCCGAGGTGCTGCAACACAGCATGCTGCCCCGACTGCCGGTGGTGGCGGAGCTGGAGCTGGCGGCCCGCTACCAGCCGGCGGCCGACCGGGTCGAGGTGGGCGGCGACTGGTACGACGCCTTCGTGCAGCCCGACGGCGACGTGATCGCGGCGATCGGGGACGTGGCCGGGCACGACATCGAGGCGGCGGCGACCATGGGCCAGCTGCGCAACCTGGTGCGGGGCAACGCCTTCGGCCGGCCGGACGCGGTCGGGTCACTGATGAGCAACCTGGACGGCGCCATCCGTGGCCTGCGACTGCCGATCGCCGCCACCGCGACGCTGGTGCGGATCTGTCCGCAGCGCGCCGGTGTGCACGAGGTGACCTGGTCCAACGCCGGGCACCCACCGACCCTGGTGGTCCGCGTCGGCGGGGCGGTCGAGACCCTGGAGGCGACGCCGGAGCCGCTGCTCGGCCTGGCCCGCCCGTCGCCCCGGAGCAGTCGGTCGACAATCCTGGCCACCGGCGACACACTGCTGCTCTACACCGACGGGCTGATCGAGCGGCGGGACCGCTCGATCGACGAGGGGTTGGCCGAGCTGGTGGGCCGGCTGACCGGCACCGACACGCTGCCCCTCGACGACCTGTGCGACCTGCTGCTCGCCTCGATCCGGCACCGTGAGGACGACACCGCGCTGCTGGCCGTCCGGGCTCGGTGAGCGGTCCACCGGGGACAATCGGGCGGGTCCTTCGGCACCCGTTGCCACTCGACGGGCCCGGCCGGGCCGCGCGGCGGGCTACCCTGGGCCGGGTGAGCGCCCGTCCCCCGTACCCTCGCATCCACCGCCTCCGGGTGGCCCTCGCGGCGTCCTGCGCGGCGCTGCTCCTCACCGCCGGTTGCAGCTTCGGCGAGCCGGAGCCCGACCCGGCCGGCGAGCCGCCCAACCTGCCGACCCCGTCCGCGTCGGCGAGCCCTGGCGGCGCCGGCCAGCAGGCGGTGGCGACAGTGCTCGCCAAGGGCCTGCGGGTGCCGTGGGCGATCGCCTTCCTGCCGGACGGCGGCGCGCTTGTCACCGAACGGGACAACGGCCGGATCCTCCAGGTCGGCCCCGAGTCCGGGCCGGACGGGCTGACCGTCCGCCCGCTCCAGACCATCCCCGACGTGGCGGCGGCGGGCGAGGGTGGCCTGCTCGGCATCGCCGTCTCCCCCGACTACGCCCGGGACCAGACGGTGTTCGTCTACTACACCACCGAGCGGGACAACCGGGTCGCCCGGCTGCGACTCGGCGGGCAGCCCACCCCGATCCTCACCGGCATCCCCAAGGCCAACGTGCACAACGGCGGTGGGCTGGGCTTCGGCCCGGACAAGCAGCTCTACGTCAGCACTGGCGACGCCGGTCAGCGCCCCCTCTCCCAGGACGTGAAGAGCCTCGGCGGCAAGATCCTCCGGGTCACCCCGGACGGCAAACCCGCCGCCGGCAACCCGTACCCCAACTCCCCGGTCTGGTCCCTGGGCCACCGCAACGTCCAGGGCTTCGCCTGGGACGCCGCGAAGCGGATGTACGCCGTCGAGTTCGGCCAGAACACCTGGGACGAGATCAACCAGATCACCAAGGGCGGCAACTACGGCTGGCCGGAGGTCGAGGGCCAGGCCGGCGACAAGCGGTTCACCGACCCGATCGCACAGTGGGCGACGTCGGACGCGTCCTGCTCCGGTCTGGCCGCCACGGACCGGCTGCTGGCCACCGGTTGTCTGCGCGGCAAGCGCCTCTGGGTGATGGAGCTGACCGACACCGGCACCCTGCTCGGTCAGCCCAGTGAGCTGCTCACCAACCGCTACGGTCGGCTGCGTGCGGTGGCCGCGGCACCGGACGGGTCGCTCTGGGTGAGCACCTCCAACCACGACGGCCGGGGCGACCCGGCGGGCGACGACGACCGACTCCTGCGGGTGGTCTTCGCGGGTGGTGACGGCGGACGCAGCTGATTGCGTCACCAACCGTTCAGGTTTGCCAAGATCTTCCGACGGGCAGGTCAGACTTTCAGCATGGACGGGCAACGCGACGAGCGGCACGACGACGCCGATGACCGGGACGACCCGGTGACCGGCGACGATCAGCCGCGCCCGACGGGTTGGTGGGTCGGGGCCGCCGGCCCACTGCGCCGCCTCGGGTTGATCGTCGCCGTCCTCGCCGTGGCCCTGGCCGGGGCGGTGCTCGGGGTGCTGGCCGGTGGCCAGGTGAGCACCGACATCGGCCCGTTCCGGGCCAACCTCAGCATCTCCCCCGCCCGCGACGGCGGCACCACCGTCGACATCCCGCCGCTCGGCGCGCTGCTGCTCGACAGCCACGACGGGCCGACCCATCTCACCGTTCGGCTGGGCGCCCTCGACCAGGGGCGCACCGAGGCACTGATCGACGACCCGGCCAGCATCAGCCGGGCCAGCCAGAGCGCCGTGGAGGACGTCCGCTCCGGTGTGATGCGCCTCGGCCTGCGTACCCTCGGCGCGTCGGTGCTTGTCACGTTGATCCTGGCCGGGCTGATCTTCCGCGACGCCCGACGCACCGCCTGGGCGGGTGGGCTGGCGCTGCTGGTCACCGCCAGCAGCCTCGGCACGGCGGCGGCGACAGTGCGTCCGCAGGCCATCGAGGAACCACGCTACGAGGGGCTGCTGGTCAACGCCCCGGCCATCGTCGGTGACGCCCGCCGGATCGCCAACGACTACACCAAGTACGCGGAGCAGTTGCAGCGCCTCGTCGGCAACGTCAGCCAGCTCTACACCACAGTTTCGGCGCTACCGCTGTTGGAACCGACCCCGGGCACCACCCGGGTGCTGCACGTCTCCGACATGCACCTCAACCCGACCGGCTGGCAGCTGATCCGGACGGTGGTGGAGCAGTTCGGCATCGACGTGGTGATCGACACCGGGGACATCACCGACTGGGGCAGCGAACCGGAAGCCTCCTTCGTCGCCTCGATCGGCCTTCTGAAGAAGCCGTACGTCTTCATCCGGGGCAACCACGACTCCGGCAAGACCGCCGCCGCCGTGGCCCGCCAGCCGAACGCCATCGTGTTGAACAACACGACCACGACTGTCGCCGGGCTGACCATCGCCGGCATCGGCGACCCGCGCTTCACCCCGGACAAGAACACGTCCCCGGCCGGCAGCGGATTGACCCAGCAGGTGGCCGACCAGGTGATCGGGGCCGGCAACCAGCTCGCCGCGACGGTCCGCAGCTCACCGCGACCGGTCAACATCGCGCTCGTGCACGACCCGGCGTCGGCCGGACCGCTCGCCGGCACCTGCCCGCTGGTGCTGGCCGGGCACACCCACGCCCGGCAGGTAACCAAGCTGCCGCAGGCACCCGGGCAACAGCCCACCGCGCTGATGGTGGAGGGCTCCACCGGCGGCGCCGGGCTGCGCGGCCTGGAGGGCGAGAAGCCCACCCCGCTGTCGATGAGCGTGCTCTACTTCGACCAGCAGAAGCTGCTCCAGGCGTACGACACCATCACCGTCGGCGGCACCGGGCAGGCCCAGGTCAACCTGGAACGGCGCCTGGTGGAGAACCCGACCGCCGGTGTCCCGGCCACGCCCACACCCACGCCGAGCGGCGGTGTCCCCGCCACACCGACGCCCACGCCGACCGGCTGAGCCGACGTCGACGCCCGCCAGCGGACCGGCGGGCGCCGACGGGTCAGCGCAGGGCGATGGCGGCCAGAGCGGCGTTGACGATGCTGCCGGGCAGCAGGTCGTGCAGTTCGTACAGTTCGGCGACGCTGCCGGACTGGCCGAACTCGTCCACCCCGAGCGGCACCGCCGGTGCGCCGACCGCCGAACCGAGCCAGGCCATCGCGTGCGACGCGGCGTCGTGCACTGTCACCACCGGCACCCGATCGGCGAACGCTGACCGCAGCGCACCCGGCACGCTGGGCACAGTGGCCGTCCGTACGCCCTGGCGCAGGGTGCGCTGCCAGGCCCGGTAGAGCCGGTCCAGCGAGGTCACGTCCACCACGTGGGCGGCGATGCCCTCGTCGGCTAGTTCCGCGGCGGCGGCCAGCACCTCGGGCAGGACCGCGCCGGAGGCGGCCAACTGCACCACCGGGGCGTCGACCAGGTGCGGGTACGCCTGGTGCGCGTCGATCAGCCGGTACGCCCCGGCGACGACCTGCCGGCGCAGCACCGCGTCGCCGAGCCGGGCCCGGGCCGCCTCGAACGGCGCCTGGTCCAACGGTCGGGTGCTCAACCGGAAGTAGTACGCGCCGTCCTCGGCGGGTGCGGCGGTCGCGGCCGGGGCCGACCCACCGGCGATCTGACCGATCGCGTCGCAGAGCAGCCAGTCGAGGGTGGCCGCGTACGCCGGCTCGATGAATGTCACCCCGGGCAGCTCCAGGCCGACCGACGCGGTGATCGTGGACTGGTGGGCGCCGCCCTCCGGGGCGAGGGTGATGCCGGACGGGGTGCCAGCCACCACGAACCGGGAGCCGGAGTACGTGCCGTACAGGAAGGCGTCGAGGCCGCGCA
The DNA here is from genome assembly GCF_022229005.1 of Micromonospora trifolii. Taxonomy (GTDB): domain Bacteria; phylum Actinomycetota; class Actinomycetes; order Mycobacteriales; family Micromonosporaceae; genus Micromonospora; species Micromonospora trifolii. The sequence goes on along the minus strand of NZ_JAKKFD010000063.1, from coordinate 11,804 downwards.
GCACGAACGGGTCGTAGACAGTGCCCACCGGCAGCAGCGGCTGCCCGGACAGGTCCCAGGACAGCCCGAGCTGGCCGAGCAGCAGGAACAGGTTCATCTCCGAGATGCCCAGCTCGATGTGCTGCCCAGCGGGGCTCTCCGTCCAGCGCAGCATCCGGTCCTCGGTCCAGGAACGCTGCTCGGTGGGGGCGAACACCCCGGTCTTGTTGATGAACCCGGCGAGGTTGGTGGAGGTGGCCACGTCCGGGGCGGTGGTGACCAGGTAGCGGCCCACCTCTCGGTCCCGCGCCAGGTCCACCAGCACCCGACCGAATGCCTCCTGGGTGGAGATCGGCTTGTTGGCGCGTACTCCAGTGCTTTCCGGGACGGTGACGCCCAGCGCACGCTCGCGCGGCGCGCGGGACAGCGCCTCCCGGCGGGCGCCGGCCTGGATCCCGGCGGGTGACGCCGGGTCGAGCCGGTCCCACTCGGTCTCGGCGGTCAACCCCTGCGCGGCGCGCAGCGTGTCGACCTGCTCCGAGCTGAGCAGCGCGGAATGGTTGCGCGGATTGCCGGCGATGGGCAGACCCCAACCCTTCACCGTGTACGCGAAGACGACACTGGGCCGGTCGGTGACCGCGTCGCACTGGGCGTACGCGTCCAGCATCGCCTGAAGGTCGTGCCCGCCCAGGTCGGTGACGAGCGGGCCGAGCTCCTCGTCGGAGACGTCGGCGATCAGCTCGGCGATGCCGGCCGGAGCGCCGTCCAGGAACTGCTTGCGCAGCGCCGGCCCGACCAACCCGAACAGCGACTGGTACTGCTCGTTGGGCATCGCGTCGATCCAGTCGCGCAGCGCCTCGCCGCCCGGCCGGGCGTACGCCTCGGCGAGCCGGCGGCCGTACTTGACCTCCACGACGTGCCAGCCGGCCGCCTCGAACTGGCCCCGCCACTGGTTGATCCGGATGCCGGGAACCACCCGGTCCAGCGACTGGCGGTTGAAGTCGACGAGCCACATGACGTTGCCCAGCCCGGTGGTCGCCGGGTCGGCCACCGCCTCCCAGATGTTGCCCTCGTCCAGCTCGGCGTCGCCGATCAGCGCCACGAACCGGGAATGCGGGCGGGCCCCGAAGTGCGCGTCGACGTACCGCCGGGTGGCGGCGGCGAAGAGCGGCGCCGCCGCGCCCAGGCCGACCGAACCGGTGGAGAAGTCCACAGCGTCGGGGTCCTTGGTGCGCGACGGGTACGACTGGAGGCCGCCACGGGCCCGCAGCCGGGGCAGGTAGGAGCGGTCCAGGTTACCGAGCAGGTACTGGATGGCGTGGAACACCGGGGACGCGTGCGGCTTCACCGCGACCCGGTCCTCGGCGTCCAGGTGCGCGAACCAGAGCGCTGTCATCGCCGTGACCAGAGAGGCGCTGGACGCCTGGTGGCCGCCGACCTTCACACCGTCGCCGGTGGCCCGGTCATGGTTGGCGGCGTCCACGATCCGGGTGGCGAGCCAGAGCACCCGCCGCTGGATCTCGTCGAGGACATCGAGGTCGTGCTGGGTCACGGTGGCTCCATCCAGGCGTCGCCGTTGACGCCCTCGCGAGGGGTGCGGGGTGGCCGCGTAGTCGACAGGGGGTGGCAGCAGGCCGCCGCCGGGTCACGGCGGCGGCGTGCTCCGGGTGGGTGTCAGCCCTGGACGCCGAGGCGCTCCAGGATCAGCTCACGCAGGGTCTTCGCGTCGGCCTGACCCCGGGTGGTCTTCATGACCGCGCCGACCAGCGCACCGACCGCCGCGACCTTGCCACTGCGGATCTTGTCGGCAATGCCGGGGTTCGCGGCGATCGCCTCGTCCACGGCGGCGGTCAGCGCGCCGGTGTCCGACACGACCTCCAGGCCCCGACTGGTCATGATCTCGGTGGGCGAGCCCTCGCCGTCGACCACGCCCTCCAGCACCGTGCGGGCCATCTTGTCGTTGAGCTTGCCGGCGTCGACAAGCCCCTGAAGCTCTGCGACCTGGGCGGGGGTGGCACCGATCTCGGCCAGCTCCACACCGCTCTCGTTGGCCCGGCGGGACAGCTCACCCAGCCACCACTTGCGGGCCGCCGCCGGGGTGGTGCCGGCGGCCACGGTCGCCTCGATCAGCTCGACCGCTCCGGCGTTCAGCACCGACTGCATGTCAAGGTCGGACAGGCCCCACTGCTCCTGGAGCCGACGCCGGTGCACCCGGGGCAGCTCCGGCAGGGCGGCCTTCAGCTCGGCGACCCAGGCCGGGTCCGGGGCGATCGGCACCAGATCCGGCTCCGGGAAGTACCGGTAGTCGGTGGCGGTCTCCTTCGAGCGACCCGGGGTGGTGTCACCGGTGTCCTCGTGGAAGTGGCGCGTCTCCTGGGTGATCCGGCCGCCCGCGTCCAGCACCGACGCCTGCCGCAGCATCTCCGAACGGACCGCCCGCTCCACCGACCGCAGCGAGTTGACGTTCTTGGTCTCGGTACGGGTGCCCCACTCCGCGCCCGGCAGGTTGAGCGAGGTGTTCACGTCGCAGCGCAGCGAACCCTCCTCCATCCGCACGTCGGACACGCCGAGGGTGCGGATCACGTCGCGCAGCTCGGCGACGTACGCCTTGGCCACGTCGGGGGCGAGCGCGCCGGTGCCCGTGATCGGCTTGGTGACGATCTCGACCAGCGGGATGCCGGCCCGGTTGTAGTCGACCAGCGACTCCGTCGCGCCCTGGATGCGGCCGGTGGCGCCGCCGACGTGCAGCGACTTGCCGGTGTCCTCCTCGAGGTGCACCCGCTCGATCTCGATCCGGACCGTCTCGCCGCCCACCTCGACGTCCAGGTAACCGTCGACGCAGATCGGCTCGTCGTACTGGCTGATCTGGAAGTTCTTCGGCATGTCCGGGTAGAAGTAGTTCTTCCGGGCGAACCGGCACCACTCGGCGATCGAGCAGTTCAACGCCAGGCCGATCCGGATGATCGCCTCGATGGCCGCCTTGTTGGCCACCGGCAGCGAACCGGGCAGGCCCAGGCACACCGGGCAGACCCGGGTGTTCGGCTCGCCGCCGAAGTCGGTCGGGCAACCACAGAACATCTTGGTGTTCGTGCCCAGCTCGACGTGGGTCTCCAGGCCGATCACCGGTTCGAAGCGCGCAACGACCTCGTCGTACGCGGGCAGTGTCGTGGTCATGAGACGCTCCAGGCGCGATCCGGGACAGAACCTGTCCAGCCTAATGGGGTTGCCCGATCAATCCTCGGCCGGGTTTCGTCCGGCGTGCGTGGCGTTACCAACAGCGGGGTACGGAACGACAATGACGAGCGGAGAACGTGTCGCCTCCGAGGAGCAGGTGCCGCAGGGGCGGCACCGCCGCAGCACGTACGTCGTCGCCGCGGCCGTCGTGGTCGGCGCGGCCGTTATGGGCACCGCTGCGATGGTCGACGGTGACACCGGTGGGTCTGACCTCCTCGCGGCGTTCGCGATGATTCTGATCCCGTCGCTGGTCGGCGCGGTCGTGGCCCTCGTCTTCGGCCGTCGGCTGATCAGGCGGATACCCCGGACGGCCGGTGCCGATCCGGCAACCAGGCGGCGGATCGGGCAGGCGTTGCGCGACGGGTCCACCGGCGACCCTCGTCTGGACGCGCTGGCTCGCAAGGAGGCTCGGTCCCGCGTTGGTCAACGCTGGCTGCTGGTGCTGTTCACGGTGGGCTTCCTCAGTCAACTGCCGCCCCTGGTGGACCCGGTCCGCCCGTTCGGCCGCGTGCTGGCCGTACTGCTGCTCCTGCTCTGGGGAGGTGCCGCCTGGTACCGCTGGCGTGGTCTGCGGGAGGCCCGCCGCTACCTCGCCGGGCCGCCGAACCAGCCCTGATCGACGCCCAACCCGTCCAGACACACGATCGGCGCCGAGGGACAGGTCCCTCGGCGCCGATACTGTGACACCCGGTCTAGAGCGCCGGCGGGGTGAACGTGCCGACTGCGGACTCCAACGCGGCGGCGACCCGGTACATCCGGTCGTCGGCCATCGTCGGGGCCATCACCTGGAGACCGACCGGCAGCCCCTCGGAGAGCCCACAGGGCACCGAGATGCCCGGCCCGCCGTACAGGTTGGTCGGAATCGTGTACAGGTCGGCCAGGTACATCTGGTACGGGTCGGCGGTCCGCGCGCCCATCGGGAACGCCACCGACGGGGTGGTCGGCGAGATCAGCGCGTCGACCCGCTCGAACGCGGCGGTGAAGTCCCGGGTGATGAGCGTCCGGACCTTCTGCGCCTGCCCGTAGTACGCGTCGTAGTAACCCGACGACAGCGCGTACGTGCCGATCATGATGCGGCGCTTGACCTCCGGGCCGAAGCCGGCCTCCCGGGTCAGCGACATGACCTCCTCCAGCGACCGGTTGCCGTCGTCGCCGACCCGCAGGCCGAACCGGACACCGTCGAACCGGGCCAGGTTGGAGGAGCACTCGCTCGGGGCGATCAGGTAGTACGCCGGCAGGGCGTACGCGAACGTCGGGCAGGACACCTCGACGACCTCGGCGCCCATCTTGGTCAGCGCGTCGACCGACTCACGGAACGCGGCCATCACGCCCGGCTCGGCGCCCTCGCCGACGAACTCGCTCACGATGCCGAGCCGCACACCGGTCAGGTCACCGGTAGCGCCGAGCTTCGCCGCCGCCACCACGTCCGGCACCGGCTGCGGGATCGAGGTGGAGTCGCGCGGGTCGTGCCCACCGATCACCTGGTGCAGCAGGGCCGCGTCGAGCACCGTACGGGCACACGGGCCGGGGGTGTCGAGCGACGAGGAGAAGGCCACCAGCCCGTAACGGGAGGTGCCGCCGTAGGTGGGCTTGGCGCCGACGGTGCCGGTGACCGCGCCGGGCTGGCGGATCGAGCCGCCGGTGTCCGAGCCGATCGCCAGCGGCGCCTCGTACGCGGCCAGCGCGGCGGCGCTGCCACCACCCGAGCCACCCGGGATCCGGCTCAGGTCCCACGGGTTGTGCGTCGGGCCGTACGCCGAGTATTCGGTGGAGGAGCCCATCGCGAACTCGTCCATGTTGGTCTTGCCGAGCATCACCGTGCCGGCCTCCCGCAGCCGCTGCACGATCGTCGCGTCGTACGGCGGGCGCCAGCCCTCCAGGATCTTCGACCCCACTGTGGTCGGCACGCCCCGGGTGGCGAGCACGTCCTTGACAGCGACCGGCACACCCGCGAGCGGGCCCAGTTCCTCGCCGGCGGCCCGGCGCTCGTCCACCGCACGGGCCGCGGCGAGCGCGCCGTCGGTGTCGACGTGCAGGAAGGCGTGCACCCGGTCGTCGACAGCGGCGATCCGGTCCAGGTGCGCCTGGGTCACCTCGACGGCGGAGGTCTCGCCCCCCGCGACCAGGGCTGCGATCTCCGTCGCGGTCATGCTGATCAGATCGCTCATGAGGCCACATCCTCGGTCAGGATCCGCGGTACGCGGAACCGCTGGTCCTCGGCGTCGGGCGCGCCCGACAGCGCTTCCTCCGGGGTCAGGCACGGCGTGACGACGTCCTCGCGGAAGATGTTGGTCAACGGCACCGAGTGCGAGGTCGGCGGGATGTCCGCGGCGGCGACCTCGCCGACCTGGGCGACCGCTTGGAGGATCACGTCGAGCTGGCCGGCGAACGTGTCCAGCTCCTCCTCGGTGACGGCGAGCCGCGACAGGCGCGCCAGGTGCGCGACCTCCTCGCGGGAGATGGCGGCCATCCGTGCCCCCTTCTGAATTCCTGCTGGTCGGGCGGTGTGCCGGCCGCGCGACAGGTGGAGCGTGACACGCGGTGACCGGAGCGAGTCTATTGTTCCGCTCCGGTGCCGCGTCCCCGACTCCCCCTCCAGCGACCCTCGTGCCGGGTCAGCGGGTGGGGCGGCGGGCGACATCCGGCTGCGGGTGCCCGCCGGTCGGGCGCACCGGCCGGTACCGGGCCAGCCAGGTGACCAACTCCTCGGCCGGCATCGGCCGGGCGTAGAACCAGCCCTGAGCGGCATCGCAGCCGGCGGCGTGCAGCATCCGCCAGGTCCGCTCGTCCTCGACACCCTCGGCGACCACCCGCAGCCCCAGCGCGCCGGCCAGCTCGATCATCGACCGGACGATCGCCGCGTCGTCGGCGTCGTCGGCCATGCCGAGGACGAACGACCGGTCCACCTTCACCTCGGACAGCGGCAACCGCCGCAGGTGCTGGAGCGAGGAGTAGCCGGTGCCGAAGTCGTCCAGCGCGATGGCCACGCCGATCCGGTGCAGCCGGGAGATGGTGGCCAGCACCCGACGCGGGTCGGCCATCAACGCCCCCTCGGTGATCTCGACCTGGAGCCGCTCGGCCGGCACCCCGTAGCGGGCCAGCCGGTCGGCGATCTGGTCGGCGATCTCGCCGGTGTGCAGGTCGCGCACGCTCACGTTCAGGGCGGCGCGCAGGCTGATGCCGGCCGCCGACCACTTGGCGAGCTGCTCCACCACGTCGTCGACGACACGACGGGTGAGCAGTCGCATCACGGCGCTCTGCTCGGCGACCCGGATCAGTTCCTCGGGGTCGACCATGCCCCGCCGGGGGTGTCGCCACCGCAGCAGGGCCTCGACGCCGACCACCTCGCCGGTCGCGATGGCGATCTGCGGCTGGTAGTACATGGTGATTTCCCCGGCGTCGTCGGCCGGCTCGTCCGCGTGCGCCCACCCGGTCGGTTCGAGTGGCTGCCCGGGCGCACCCGGGCCGACGTCCCGCCGCCCCCCGGTGCGACCCTTGCCCACCGCGCTCCCGTTCGGGGACCGCCGACCGATCCCGCCGCCGACGCGCCGCTCCCGGGCCGGACCGGAACGGGTGCCGCCGACAGTGGCACGGGCGTTGCGACCCCGGATCGGGTCGGCTCCGGTGGCGATCCGGTTGATCAGCTCATCGGAGTGCGCCAGCTCGGCGTCGGTGCGCCGACGGCGCGCCCACCACCGGCCAGCTCCCGGTGGCGCCGGGGCGAGCGTCGGCGCCGGGTCCGCCGCCGGCACGGACCGGCCCGGCGCCGCGGTGGGCAGCACGCCCTCGGCCGGGGCGCCGGTGGGCAGTGCCGCCCCGTCACCGCCGCGCACCTCCGCCGACGCGACGAGGGGTACGTCGGCAGTCCGCTCGGGGTCGCCCGGCACACCGTGCCGGCCGGTCCCGTCCGGCTGCGCATCCTCGCCCTGGCCCTGACCTGCCGGCTCGGCGTCGGCGTCGAACGGCGCCTCGGTCGAGGGGCTGGCCTCCAGTACGCGACGCAGGTCGGCGAGGAGGCCGAGTCGCTCGGCCGAGTTGTGGTCGGACTCCGGGGCGTACACGGCCACCGTGTCGTTGCGGTGCTTGGCGTCGTACATCGCGACGTCGGCGTGGCGCATCAGGGTGGCGAAGTCCTCGCCGTGCTCCGGGAAGAGGGCGATCCCGATCGACCCGCCCACGTCCAGCGGCAGCCCGTCGAGCGGCACCGGTTCGGCCAGCGCCTCGACCACCCGGTCGGCCAACTCCCGCGCCTGACCGACGTCGGTGAGCCCGGTCATCACGATGGCGAACTCGTCGCCGCCGAGCCGGGCGATCATCTGTGGTCGGGGCTGCATGTCGGTGAGCCGGGCGCTGACCTCGACCAGGAGCCGGTCGCCCACGGCGTGCCCGAGGGCGTCGTTGACGTTCTTGAAGCGGTCCAGGTCGATCAGCAGCAGCGCGAGCTGCCCGTCGGCTTCACCACGGGCGGTCCGCTCGGCGTGCAGGTGCACCTGCTCCGCCACCTCGGCCAGCAGGGCCTTGCGGTTGGGCAGCCCGGTCAGCGGGTCGGCGGCGGCGAGGTGCTGCTGTTCGTTCGTCAACCGCGCCATCCGGTAGACGGCGAAGAGTGGCACCAGCACCAGCGGGATCAGCGCGGCGCTGACCCGCGCCGCCGCTACCAGCACCGGGGCGAGCAGCAGTAGTGAGCCGGTGGAGAGCAACTCGAAGCCGAGCCCCTGGCGGACGGTGGGCCACCAGCGGTCCCCGAACCGCAGCCGCACCGCCCAGCTGACCAACCCGTAGTTGACGACGAACCAGGCCAGCGCGGCACCGCCGACGGCGGCCACGTCGGTCCAGTGCAGCCGCCCACCGGAGAAGATGGTGCCCGAGCCGAGCTGGATCACCCCGTACGCGGCGGCAAGGGCGCACGCGTACTGGCCGACGTTGAACGCCGTGCGCCACGCGGCGTGCCGCATCCGCCAACCCGAGACGACGACGCCCACCGCCTGCACCACCACCGCCGGGCCGAGACCCCAGCCGAGCAGTATCGCGAAGGTGAAGCAGGTGGACGGGAACACCGCCGACGTCTGCCGGCGCCCCGGTGGCACGAACGGGCGCGCGTCGCAGACCACGGCGAGCGCGGCCATCGTCCAGAACGCCACCGGCAGCTGGGACAGCTCACCGGGGAGCGTCGCGAGTGGAACGGCGGCGGTCAGCGCGGCCACCGCCAGGATGCCGGCGACGAAGGCGGCGAACGGTGCGACCCGTCCCGCAGGAAGCGAGTTGCGTGGGTCGGCGACCTCCACCACACCTCCCGACCGACCATCGGCGTGCCGGTGCGCACGCCGTGACCCAATGAAACGCCCTCGGCCCCCAGTTTCCCGGTATGACAGTCACGAATCGGTCGTAGTCGTAATTAAGTTGGTATACGCGGCCAGTCGCCCCGGCCAGCCGTCGGCGGGGTCAGCCGCCCAGCTGAGCGACGTCCCGGGCGGCGTCCGGGCCCGCGTCCAGCAGGAGCCGGAACCCGTCCTCGTCGAGCACCGGCACCTTGAGACTGGCGGCCTTGTCGGCCTTCGACCCGGGGTTGTCGCCCACGACGACGAAGCTCGTCTTCTTGGAGACCGACCCGCTGACCTTGCCGCCCCGGCTCTGCACGGCCTCGGCCGCCTGGTCACGCGAATAGCCGGCGAGTGTGCCGGTGACCACCACTGTCATCCCCTCCAGCGGGCGCGGCCCCTCGTCGACCGCCTCCTCGGCCATCCGTACACCGGCCTCGGCCCACTTGCGGACCACCTCGCGGTGCCAGTCCACAGCGAACCACTCCCGGATGCTGGCCGCGATGGTCGGCCCGACGCCATCGACGGAGGACAGCTCCTCCTCGGTGGCCGCGTCGATGGCGTCCATCGACCGGAAGTGCCGAGCGAGCGCCTGGGCCGCGGTCGGGCCGACGTGCCGGATGGAGAGCGCCACCAGCACCCGCCACAGGTCCCGTTCCCGGGCGACCGCGAGATTGTCCAGCAACTTGGTGGCATTGCTGCCCAGGCTGCCGTCCTTGTTGACGAAGAACGGCGACTGGGACAACTGCTCGGCGTCGAGGTGGAAGAGGTCGCCCTCATCGCTGATGATCTCCGCGTCGAGCAGGGCGGCCGCGCCCTTGTAGCCGAGCACCTCGATGTCGAACCCACCCCGGCCGGCGAGGTGGAACACCCGCTCCCGCAACTGCGCCGGGCAGCTGCGGGTGTTGGGGCAACGGATGTCCACGTCGCCCTCCTTCGACGGCGCGAGCGGGGTGCCGCAGGCCGGGCAACTGGTCGGCATGACGAACGGCCGGGCATCGGCGGGCCGCAGATCGACCACCGGGCCGAGCACCTCGGGGATCACGTCGCCGGCCTTGCGCAGCACCACCGTGTCGCCGATCAGCACCCCCTTGCGCTCCACCTCGCGGGCGTTGTGCAGGGTCGCGAGCGCGACTGTGGAGCCGGCCACGCGCACCGGCTCGAGCACGGCGAACGGGGTGACCCGGCCGGTGCGCCCCACGTTGACGTCGATGTCGAGCAGCTTGGTGGTGACCTCCTCCGGCGGGTACTTGAAGGCGATCGCCCAGCGGGGGGCACGACTGGTCGACCCGAGCCGGCCCTGGATGGAGACCGGGTCGACCTTGACCACCACGCCGTCGATCTCGTGCTCGACGTCGTGCCGGTGCTCGGCGTAGTAGGCGATGAACTCCGCGACGCCGGCCAGGTCCGGGACGACCCGCCACCGGTCGCTGGTCGGCAAACCCCACGACTTGAGTGCCGCGTACGACTCGGACTGTGCCGTGGGCTGGAACCCCCGGCGGGCGCCGATGCCGTGCACGACCAGGCGCAGCGGCCGGGTGGCGGTGACCCGTGGATCCTTCTGTCGCAGGCTGCCGGCGGCGGCGTTGCGGGGGTTGGCGAAGGGCGCCTTGCCCTGCTCCACCAGACCCGCGTTGAGATCGGCGAACGCGGCGATCGGGAAGTAGATCTCGCCCCGGACCTCCACCAGCTCGGGAATGTCCGGGAATTCGGCGGACGGGACGAGCTGACTGGGCACGTCCCGAATGCTGCGCACGTTTGCCGTGACGTCCTCACCGGTGCGCCCGTCGCCCCGGGTCGCGGCCCGGACCAGCCGGCCGTTCTCGTAGGTCAGGTTGATCGCCAGCCCGTCGACCTTCAGCTCGCACAGGTAGGGCACCGGTCCGCCCGCGTCCCGCTCGACCCGCTCGGCCCAGGCCGCCAACTCCTCGTCGGCGAAGGCGTTGTCGAGCGAGAGCATCCGTTCGGCATGGGTGACCGCTGTGAAGTCGGTGGAGAACGTGCCGCCCACCCGCTGGGTAGGCGAATCCGGCGTCCGTAGCGCCGGAAACTCCGCCTCCAGTGCCTCCAACTCGCGCAACTGCCTGTCGAAATCGGCGTCGGGGATGGTCGGCGCGTCCAGGACGTAGTAGCGGTACTGGTGCTCGGTCAACTCCTGACTGAGCGCGGCATGCCGCTCCCGGGCCTGCGGCGTCGGCTCAGCCCCGGCCGCCGCCTCCTGCGCCGGGCTGACCTGCTGACCGATCTGCTCCTCGGACACACCGCCACCTTCGGACACGCCTGCGACCTCCCTGATCACGCTACTCCGGCACCGTATCGGGCCGGTGGGACAATCCGCCGCCCGCCCGCCCGCCCGCGCCGCCTCCCCTGCCACCCTCCCCGCGATCTTGCATTTGCTGTCGCGGCATAGGGGGCGTTCCGCGCATCTCGGCGACCGAACGTGCAAGATCGGCGCGGGTGGGGAGACGGCGGTGTGGTTGGCGGGCGGCACGGGCGGCGGCGTGCAAGGATCGCCGGACGGCGCGACCGGCGGTCGCCGGGACGCGGAGGTACGGAGGTACGGATGCCCGAGGCACTGCTCTGGGCGGTGGCGATCCTGCTGGCGGTGGCCGCCGGCTGGGCGTGGAACAGTTGGCGGCACCGGGTGGCCAACCGGCGTGCGGGCACCCGGCCGGGTCGGGGCGGCACCGGTGGCCGTCGTTCCACCCCGCCACGACCCCGTGGCGCCGAGCGGCCGTCCACCAAGCCCCGCCCGCGTGACACCGACCGGCACGGCGGCACTCCGGCGCCCGGTGAGATCTGGTGGGCCGACGTGCCGTACGCCGACGGCAGCGGGTCGAAGGTGCGCCCGTGTCTGGTGCTGCGCGCCGACTCCCGGGGCGCCGACGTCCTGAAGATCACCAGCCAGGACAAGAGCGACCGGGACGACCACGTGCGGATTCCCACCCGGGACTGGGACCCGGGCGCGGAGCACGACAGCTACCTCAGCCTCACCGAGCCGATCCGACTCAGCTCGGCCGCCTTCGCCGACCACGCCGGCCGCTGCGACGCCGACCTGTGGCGGAAGGTCCGCAGCCTGCGTCACCTCCCCACCTCCTGAACCACCCGGACCATCCTGGTGGCCGGTCGCCAGCCATGATCGACTCGCGTTCCTGAAAGTCGCGGGGTCCCGAGGCCCTGGATGCCCCGACTTTCAGAACCCCGAGTCGATCATGCCCACCGGCCGCGCCGGGCCACGCCGCGCCGGGCCGCGCCGCGCCGCGCCGGGCCGCG
>NZ_JAKKFD010000062.1 GCF_022229005.1 Micromonospora trifolii | reverse complement strand
CCCACCAGATGAACACCCGCCCCCGCCAGACACTCGGCTGGGCAACCCCAGCCGAGCGCCTGGACCACCTCATCGCCACCTGACGATTGCACTCACCCCTTGACCCCAAGCGGCGTGTCGTGACGCTAACTTCATGATCGACGCGATTGGGTCGGGTTGGGGTTGGGGTTGGGGGTAGTCGGGTGGGGAAAGACGTTGGGGTGTCGGTGAACGGTGGCGGGGCGGACGGTGCTGAGGTGAGTGGTCCTGGGGCTAGTGGTGCCGGGGTGAACGGTGCCGAGGTGGACGGTGCCGAGGTGGGAAGTGCGGCGGCCGCTGTCGTGCACCGGCTGGCCGAGCGGCACGAGACCCTGGCCACCGTCGAATCGCTCACCGGTGGGTCGCTCGCCGCTTCGATCGTGAACATCGCCGGGGTCAGCGGGGTCTACCGGGGTGGCCTCGTGGTCTACGCCACCGAGTTGAAGGCGACCCTGGCTGGCGTACCGGATGACCTGCTGTCCGAGCGAGGCCCGGTGGACCCGGAGGTCGCGGCGGCGCTCGCCGAGGGCGGCCGGCAGCGGTGCGGCGCGGACTGGGGGCTGGCCACCACCGGGGTCGCCGGCCCGGAACCGCAGGACGGGAAACCAGTGGGCCTGGTCTACGTCGCGGTCGCCGGCCCGAACGGCGGCGAGGTCCGCCAGCTCGACCTGGGCAGCGGGCGGGACCACGTCCGCGCGGGCGCGGTGGTCGAGGCGCTGCGGTTGCTCGCCGAGCGGCTGGCCGCCGCGAACTCATGAACGCCAGGGGCCGAAGCGGTCAGAGCCACCCAAGCCGACGCCACACGGGCGGCGGCGCGCCCCGGTGAGCCCGTCCCGGCGAACCGACGGGCGGGGCGGGATGTCGCCCGGGCCCGCAACGGGTACGGTTGCGGGAAGGCTCCGACGTTCGGGGTCGGCGCGGTCCGCCGCCGCCGGCCGCCCAGCGGCGGGCGCGAGGTATCCCTCAGGGGGAGGTGCGATGATCCTGCTACGCCGGGTGATCGGTGACGCACTGCGGGCGCGCCGGCAGGGCCAGCAGCGCACGCTGCGTGAGGTCTCCACCGCTGCCAACGTCAGCCTCGGCTACCTCTCCGAGATTGAGCGCGGGCACAAGGAACCGTCCAGCGAGCTGCTCGCCGCGATCTGCGACGCCCTCGGCGCCCGCCTCTCCGAGCTGCTGCTCGAGGTGAGCGACACAGTGGCGCTCGCCGAGCAGATGCCCGGGGTGCTCGTCTCGATGCAGGACGAGCCGGCCGACGCCGCAGCCAAGAGCACCAACCGGGGTGTCCGTCAGGTCACCTCCGACGGCAAGGTCGCTGTCTCGGTCCGCCAGGACTCGCCGCTCAAGGCCACTCTGCGCAGCACCCGCGTCCGCCCGACCGAGCGCGACCGGGACGTGGTCTGCGCGGCCTGAGCCGCCGATCCAGTTGACCATGGGCGGGCTGGCCCCGGCCGCGTAGGGTTGCTCGCAGGAGCCGCCGGTGCTGTCGACCGCCCGGTACGGATGCCTCGTTGGCGTTCTGCTGGGACGATGGAGACCGGCCGGTCACGGTCGGTCGGTTCAACCGGCCCGGCCGTGGTGGAGCGACGCTACTGAGGGGATACCACGGAGATGGCGAACCCGTTCGTCAAGGGTTGGAACTACCTGATGGCGCTCTTCGGTGCGAAGATCGACGAGCATGCCGATCCCAAGGTGCAGATCCAGCAGGCCATCGAGGATGCCCAGCGGCAGCACCAGGCGCTGGTTCAGCAGGCTGCCGCGGTGATCGGCAACCAGCGTCAGCTGGAGATGAAGCTGTCCCGGCAGATGTCCGAGGTCGAGCGGTTGCAGGGCAACGCCCGGCAGGCCCTGGTGCTCTCCGACCAGGCGCGGGCCAAGGGCGACGAGGCCGAGGCGGTGCGGTTCGAGCAGACCGCGCAGACGCTGGCCAGCCAGCTCGTCTCCGCCGAGCAGGCCACCGAGGACCTGAAGACCCTGCACGACCAGGCGCTGGGCGCCGCCGCCCAGGCCCGCCGAGCGGTCGAGAACAACTCGATGATCCTCCAGCAGAAGCTCGCCGAGCGCACCAAGCTGCTCAGCCAGCTGGAGCAGGCCAAGATGCAGGAGACGGTGGCCCGCTCGCTGGAGTCGATGTCGTCGCTGACCGCGCCCACCAACACCCCGTCGCTGGACGAGGTGCGCGACCGCATCGAGCGGCGGTACGCCAACGCGATGGGTCGCGCCGAACTGGCCGGCAACTCCGTCGAGGGCCGTATGTTGGAAATTCAGAAGGCCACGATCGACTCGGCCGGCTCCGCCCGGTTGGAGCAGATCCGGTCCAGCATGGCGGGGGAGCAGCTCGGCGGCGCTGCCCAACGACCGGCAGTGCCGCAGGCCGAGAAGACCGGCCCGGCCAACGACCCGACGGCCGCCGCCCGACTGGACGAGCTGCGTGCCAGCATGGCTCGCGAGCGGGGCACCGGCGACCCGACCGCCGCCGGCTGAACGACCGGATCGAGGGGGTCACTGTGGCAGACGAACGGACACGGTACTTCCGCAGGCTGGATCGGCTTCGCCGGTCGGCCCGACGGTGGAGCGTGCTGGCCGGTGGGCTCGGCGGCGCGGCGGTGGTGCTGACTCCGTACGCCGGCCTTGGTCTGCCCGACGCGGCCTGGGCCGGCGCCGCGGGCAGTGCGGTGGCGCTCGCCGCCTGGCGCTGGATCGACGTGCGCGCCCTGGCCGCCCAGCCGGCACCCCCCGCGCTCGACCCGGCCGAGGCAGCGGCCCGGTCGCGGGCCCGGTTGATCGCCGCCGTCGAGCGGCTGCCGGTCGGCCCGGGCGTGCTGGCCGAGGTGCGCCGGGTCCGCTCCCGGATCGCGCTGCGCGGCACCAGCGCCGGAGAGCAGTGGGCCCGACTGGACCGGGCGGCGCTCACCCTGGCCGGGATGGCCCCCCGGCTCACCGGGCTGGCCGAGCCGGCGGTGCTGGAGGCCGCCGCCGCCGACCGCTCGCTGCGCGATCTGGCCGCCCGGGTGGCCAGCGTCGAACGCGCGCTGCGGCTGGCGCCGGCCGACGCCCGGCCGCCGCTGGCCGAGGCGCACGCCGCGCTGACCGCCCAACTGGAGGGCGGGGTGGCGGCGTACGAACGGCTGGTGGTCGCCGCCGCCGGCTACCTGGCCGAGGACGCCCGACCGGAGACCGCCCACCCGGCGGCCGACCGGCTCACCGAGGCGACCGACCTGCTGCACGGGGTGGCCGGGGCCCTGGCCGAGCTGCGGGCCGTGGGCACCCCGCTGCGCGCCCCGACGCGCTGACGGCGCACGCCTGAGAGACCGCGCGCCGGCCCTGAGCCGGTCACTGTGGTGTCGTCACCAGGACCGGCAAGGTGTACGACGAGGTGCCGACGACGTTGAACGACCGGATCCGGTAGTGGTACGTCACTCCCCGGGCCAGCCCCGTGTTGGTGAAGCCGCGGCCGGTCACTGTGAAGGTGGCCGTCTCCTGCTCGAAGGCCGGGTCGAGGGCCCGCTGCACCGTGAACCCGGACCCCGGGCCGCCGGGTGTGCTCGCCTCCCAGGCCAGGGTCACCGTCGCGGTGTCCGGCCCCGGCGCGCTGGCGATGGCGCTCACCCCGTTGGGGGTTCCCGGCACGGGTGGCGATGTCACGGTGGCGACCGTCGACCACGCCGAGGCGGCGCCCAGGTAGGTGGTCCGCACCCGGTAGTAGTACGTGGTGTCCGGTGCCACTGCCGAGTCCAGATGGTTGTCGCCGACCCTGATCGCCGTGGTGCCCGGGCCGCTGGTGAACGTCGGGTTGGTGGCCCGCTGCACGTCGATGCCGGTGGCGAACGAGCGGTTCGTCCAGCGCAGCGCCACGCGCAGCGGCGCGGCCGGCGGGAGCGTCGCGACCAGACCGCTCGGCGCGGCCAGGTGCACCGAGGCGGGCACCCCGTTCGACCAGGACGAGTAGCTGACTGTGTTCTCCGCCCGGATCCGGTAGTGGTAGGTCACCCCGGGGGTGACTGTCGCGTCGGTGTAGCGGGTGGCGGCGGCCGCGACGGTGATCGTGGTGACGTCCCCGCCGAAGGTCGCGTCGGTGGCCCGTTGCAGCAGGTGGCTCGTGGCGGGGGGTCGCCCGCCGTTGCCGGTCCAGGTCAGCGCGATCGCGGGTAGCGCGGTGGCCGAGCCGGGCACCGGTGTGGCGGTCAGCCCGGTCGGTGCCGTCGGCGCCACCCGCAGCACCAGCGGTCGGCTCATCCCGCCGTCGCGGTGCCCGGCGAGTTGACTGTGCCAGCGGTACTCCCAGCCCAGGTTGACCAGCTGGTTGACCACAGTGGCCGGTCGTCCGTCGGCCGGGCTGACCGGCGTCGACCCGGTCCGCGCCCCGGCCGGGCGACAGGGGTCGAGCAGCCGGACGCTGTCACCCAGCTTGAACGGCAGCACCGGTGCGACCGGGCGCAGCGCCACCACCACGTCCTCCCGGGGGTTGACCCGGATGATCCCCTTCCAGCCCAGCTCCGTGCCGTGCGGGGGTCGCAGCGTGCCGTCCCAGCCAACCCGGTTGACCACCTGCACGTCGCAGCCGCCGACGTGCAACGGCTCGGTCTGCCGGACGTTGCCGCTGATCCGCCAGAGCTGCGTGCCGTCGGTGGGGACGCCCACCGGCACGGCGGGGTCGGTGGCGAAGAGCACCTCGGTGACCGGGTCGGTCGCGCCCAGCGGCAGCGTCGTCGGGTTGAGCGGCCCGGCGTGCGGGTGCCCGACGCCGAGTCGGCCCGCCAGCCGGCCGTGGCCCGGTTCGAAGATCTGCTGTGCGGCCTTGACCGCGATCGGCACTGTCACCGGGCCGGTGCCGGCCGTCGGCGTGAACGTCACAGTGGTGGCGTGCACCGGCACCGTCGTCTGCGCCGGGGTCCGGGTGCCGAACGCCGGGTCGTACGCCGGCTGCGGGACGATCGGTGGCCGTTGGCTGGCCGCGTACGCCAGGGGTAGCCGTTCGCGCAGTCGGCTCAGGTCGTACGGCGGCTCGGGCGTCCCGGTGACCCGGAACTGGAGCACGGTGCGGGTGTTCGGGCCGTACCCCGGTTCGGTGGGGGGTGGGCCACCCTCGGCGCTGCGGTCCGGGGCGTCGGTGTGCTGGTCGTAGCGGCTGTCGAAGCCGGGCAGCGGGGCCGGAGCGTCGTTGTACAGGATCAGCGTGCTGCCCGGTGGCATGGCGGAGAAGTCGACGAGCACGTCGGCCCGTTCGCCCGGGGCGAGCAGCACTGTGTGCCCATCGACGTTCAGCACCGTCGGGTCGAGCCGGTCGTAGCGGTAGCCGATCGGTCGGTTCGGCAGCACCACCGGCGCCGGCAGGAGGCCGGCCTCGTTGCCGATCTGGATGAACTCCGGGCCGGCGGCGCGTGGGTCCGGCACGCCGCCGTCGCGTCCGTCGGTCGGCCACCCCGCCGGACGGTCCGCCGCCCGCGCGGCGGGCACCATCGGCACCTCACCGGCGTCGGGGTCGGCGAGCGCCCCGTCGGCCGTCCACATCGCCGCGTCGGAGCACGCGCGGTAGAGCTGGAGGTTGAGACTGCGGTCCAGGCAGGCGTTGAGGATCCGGAACCGGTACGCGCGCGGCCGCACCTCCAGGTACGGGTAGGCGACGCCGTTGACGAGCGGGGTGTCGCCGAACGCCTCGGGAACGGCCGACGGGTGCGGTACGCCGGGGCTCAACGGCGGCTCGTCCGGCGCGCCGACCGGGTCGTGGTACGGGTTCGGCACCCAGCCGTCGGCGCGGGTGTCGTCCGGGGCGCAGTTGTGGGACCAGGGTCCGTAGTCCCACCGGCCGGTGGGGTTGCGTCCGCCGGAGGAGTACGGGTTCTGCCGGGGTTGGTAGACGTGCGGGTGCCAGAGGCTGCCCCGGGCGCCCCAGCGTTCCCGGTCCCAGGTCGGGTCCTCGGCGGCGAGTTGGGTGTCGTCCGGAACGAACGTCTTGTCCTCGATCACCAGGGGTACCTGGTCGGCCGGCAGCACGGCGTCGGCGACGAGCTGGTCCTCGGCCGGGTCGGTGAGCAGGTAGAGCGCGAGCTGTCCGCCGTAGACGGTGAGCCGGGCCAGGCCGAGGGTGTTGTCGTGGAACCACAGCAGCCGGCCGCTCTGCTCGTTCGGGAAGTAGAGCGTGGTGGCCCCGGCGCCGGGCGCCGGCATGTCCGGCACGTGGGCCAGGCCGGGCCCGGTCGGGTACGGGGTGATCTCCCCGGCCGGGGTGATCCACTGCCCCGGATTGCCCGCGCTGGTCCAGCCGGTCTGCGCACCGGCCAGGTGCAGCACGGCCCGGTTCTGCGGGTAGGGCGCCGGTCCGTCCAGGGGGCCCAGGCCAGCCCCCTCGATGGTGTCGTCGACAGGCAGGAACAACTCGCCGGCCCGACCGGTGGGGAGCTGGTTGATGAACTTCACCCGGACCGGTCGACCCCGACGGGCGCGGATCATCGGCCCGAGGTGCCACTGTCGCTCCGGAGGCGCCACAGTGTTGTGTCCGGCGGGGTCGGTGCCCAGGTTGAGCTGCCGGTAGCCGCGCAGTCGGGTGGCCGGCAGGTCCCGGTGCAGCCGCTGGGCGTACTCCTGGAGGCCGATCTCGTAGTAGTCGCAGCCCGGATAGCTGATGGTGTCCGGCACCGCAACCGGCAGGTGGCTGCCGAGATCGCCGCGGCCCGGCTGGCCCGGGAGGGGCAGTGGGTCGACGAACTTGCGCAGCCCGGTCCCGGCCGCCACCTGTCCGTCGGGGTCCCGGGTCGGGCGAGGGCTGTGGGCGAAGTTCGGCACCGGGCCGAAGTAGCGGGGCACGACGGCCGGGTCCAGGCTCGGCGTGACAACGGCCTCCTCGGCGGTACGCGCGGCCGGCACGGACGCCGCCCGGCCGTCGGCGTCGGTGGTGGTCCGCTCGAAGAAGGTGGAGCGGAGTCTGCGGAACATCGCCATGACTCTCCCCGGTTCGGGGGCGCGAGGCCCGCCACCCCGGCGTGGGGGACCTCGACACTCTGCTGACGGTCGGTGAGCGCTCAACCGCAGCATGCGACTCTGACGGCCGGTTAGGAATTACCCAATCGTCCGTTTCTGCCATGTGTCCCGTCTGGCGAGAGCCTGGTCAGCCGGATGACGACGAACCGGGGCGCTCGGGCTGGCAGACCGGGCACCAGTAGGTGACCCGCTCGCCCAGCTCCTCCTTGCGGATGGCGGTGCCGCAGCGGCGACAGGGCTGGGCGCGGCGGCCGTACACGTAGCTGGTCTGCCCCCGGTGCAACGAGCCGGTGCTGCTCTGCGTCCACCGGCCCCGGTTGGCGGCCAGCAGCCGCTGTGCGAGGGCCACCATTCCCGGCAGGTCGGGCACCCCGCCGACCGGGGTCCACGGTGACACGCCCCGCAGGAACAGCACCTCGCACTTGTAGAGGTTGCCCACGCCGGCCAGGTTGCGCTGGTCGAGCAGCGCCTCGCCGATGGTCTGCTCCGGGTGGTCGGCGAGCCGGCGGACCGCCTCGGCCGGGTCCCAGTCCGAGCCGAGCAGGTCGGGGCCGAGGTGGCCGACCAGTTGGTCCTCCTCGGCGGTCGGCACCAGGGTCAGGTCGTGCAGGTGGTAGCCGACCGCGACGGCGCCGGGGCTGCGTAGCACCACCCGGATCAGGTGCGCGGGTCGGCCGCTCCAGCGTTCCCCCGGGGCGTACGCCCGCCAGGCGCCGTCCATCCGCAGGTGGGAGTGCAGGGTCCAGTGCTCCTCGGTCGGGGCGTCGAGCCGCAGCAGCAGGTGCTTGCCCCGGCTGGCCGACTCGCGGACGGTCCAGTCGGTGAGGTCCGTGGTCGCCAGCTGCGGCACCCGGAAGTCGCTGCCGGTGATCCGTGCGCCGGCCAGCGCGCGGTGCAGCACGCGCGCGGTGTTCCAGACGGTGTCGCCTTCGGGCACCCTGCCATCCTCCCTCTTTCGAGCAAGATTCGCATGTGTCGCCATTTGTACTCAGGTTCCTCATGATCTCCCGACATGCGAAGGTCAGGGGGTTCTGAGGAGAATGCCCATGACGCGACCCCGTTGTCGTATCCCATCCGTCGCCCTCATCGCCACCCTCGCCCTCCTGCTCACCGCAGCGCTCCTACCCGTCGGCTCTGTCCCGGCCGCACCCGGCGGCGCCCCCATTACCCTCGTCGCCGCCGCACCCGGCGACGAACTGTGGAGCGCCGACCTCACCATCGTCGACCGCGACGATGTCAACGTCCGGCGCACCGCCGCCGGCCTACGCCTGCGGGAGGCCCGGTCCACCGGGCGCGGCGCGCGCAGCCCGCACAGCGCGGTCGCCGAGGGGATGCTGCTGACCGCTCCCCGCACCCTCGCCCGGCCGGCCACCCGGGTCCGCGCCGACATCAACGCCGCGGTTCCCGCAGGGGCGACAGTGGAGGCGCAGGTCCGCGGCTGGCGGACCGCCGGCTGGACGGAGTGGCGGGCGGCCACCACCGGTGCGGTCTTCGACCGACCGGTCACCCGGGTGCAGACCCGGGTGGTGCTCACCGCCCCCGATGGTGGCGCCACGGCGACGGTACGGGGTGTGCAGCTCGCCGCCGACGCGAACGCCGCCGTCTCCGCCGCCACGCCCGGCCGCACCTACCGGGTGTACGCCACCCGCATCGGACTGGTCGGCGAGCTGACCGCCAACGGCCGTACCGTGCAACCCCGGGACCACTTCGCGGCGCTGCCGTCGCGGCGGGGTCTCTCCCCGCTCAACACCGGCGACTACACGGTGCGGGTCTGCACCACCAACGGCTCCCGCTGCGAGTACGCCCCGGTCTGGGACGTCGGGCCGTGGAACACCCGCGACGACTACTGGAACCCCTCCTCGGTCCGGGAGAACTGGAAGAACCTGCCGCAGGGCCGGCCCGAGGCGCAGGCCGCGTACCAGTCCGGCTACAACGGCGGACGGGACCAGTTCGGGCGGACCGTGCTCAACCCGGCCGGCATCGACCTGGCCGACGGCACGTTCTGGGATGGGCTGCGACTGACCACCAACGCCTGGGTGGACGTCGCCTATCTGTGGACCGGAGGCGGGCCGCGTGGCGTGGTCGGTGACGGACCGCTCAACATCCGTACCGGGGCCAGCACGTCGTACGGGACCCGTGGCCTCGCCGCCCGGCTGGCCCACGTGCCGATCCAGTGCTACGTCACCGGTCAGTCGGTCGCCGGCCCCTACCGGACCACCACCCGCTGGAACCGTCTGGCCAGCGGGCAGTACGTCAGCCACGCGTACATCTCCAGCGTGTACGGCGGCAGCGTGCCCGTCTGCTGAGCCACGCTCGCCCCGTCGGGCGCCCCGTCAGGGTCAGGGGCGCTCGTCGGGGCGAGCCGTACGCACCATGTCCTGGTAGCGCGGGTGGCTGGCACCGTAGACGGCGTAGTTGAGGCGGGCGTGCGTGAGGCTCAGGTCGCCGTTGGGGCCGCCCCGGACGGCGTCGGCGTCGGCGTCGGTCTGGCCGTCGTCGGTCCAGAAACAGACGGGGCAGGTCCCCCCGCCGGTCCGTGACGCACAGCAGGGACAGCCCACAGGAACCACATGCTCACCCACCGGAGAAGCATTCCACAGTCGAACATCAGCCCGATACCCGCAGGAGGTCCCCCGGGGAGGCCGCGAGGAGGTCCGCGGCCCGCCCGCCGTTGACAGCTACCGCTACCAGGCCGGCCGAATCGACGTACGCCACCAGGCCGCCGGCCGGGGCGTCGCCGAAGGTCCGCCCGCGCACCGCCGCGAGGGCCGCCGCCGGTGCGAAGACGTCCCGGCCGTGGAACGTGGTGGACACCCGGGCGGCCAGCCAGCGCGGCTCGGTCAACTCGACCGCGTCGGTCACCCCACCGAGCGCGGTGGCCGCGTCCAGCAGCAACCCGTTGTCCGGACCGACCAGCAACCCACCCGGGGTGGCCAGCGCGACGCCCCGTCGGGCGGTGCCCACGCCCGGATCGACCACCGCCACGTGCACTCCCACCGGCAGGTACGGCACCGTCTGTAGTCGGTGGTCAGCGAGATCCAGGGCACTGCGGACATGTCCGCAGGCTAGTAGAACCGCCGGTGCTGGCGGATACGGGACAGCGCAGTGGCCGACCGGCCCCTCCCGCCGACGGGGGGCGTTGGGCAGACTGCCCTGGTGACAACTCGGAACCTCCCCGCAGTCGGAATCCTGCTGGTCGCCGTCGCCCTCAGCGCCGGTTGTGGCAGTGACGACGACGGCAGCCCGAACGCGACCCCATCCGTCTCGTCCGAGGCGGCCCCGACCGGCCTGCCGACGCCCCAAGCCACACCCGGTGCCGACGGCGCGACCCCGCCGTCCGCCGCCGCACAGGGCACGACGCAGCGACGGCCGTCCAGCCCGCCGCCGGTGGTGCTGCCCAAGCGCCCGGCCAGTGCGCCTGGCGCGAAGAAGGTCATCGAGGCGTTCCGCGCCGCCGGCCTGAAGGTGTCGCACCCGAAGGACCGCTCGGTCGACTGTGGGCCGGACGGCCTCGGCCTGGGCTGTTCCGAGCTGATGGCCACCGACGCCGTCACCGTCTACGTCTTTCCGGACGAGACCAGCGCCAGCGACATCGCGGAGACCTGGGGCGGCCAGTCGTACCAGCGCGGCGCTGTGGTGCTGAACTACCTGGAGGCGAAGACCCCGGCCGCCGATCGCCCGCGCTACGAGAAGGTCCTCAACGGTCTGGGCTGAGCGCCGGGCCTGGCATCCGCGGGGCCGGAAGCATGTCGTGCTTTCGCGCGTGATGCCGGTGAGTCATCTTGATGACTCACAGGCATCACGCTCAAAGAGATAAACGCCCACAGACGCTGGCCGGGCGGCCCGGCGGGCGGGAGTCCCGCCTACGGCGGGTGGGGCGGGTCAGCCGCGCAGGCGCAGGCCGCGGGGGGTGGCCCGGAAGCCGGCGGCGGTCAGCGCGTCCCGCAGCGGCGACGAGTGCACCGCCTCGCCGTCGGCCCGCTCCACCGACATCGCTCCCAACGCCCCCGAGTGGACGGCGTCGGCGAGCGCCTTGCCGGCCGCGGCGAGCGTGTCGGTGTCGTCGGTGAAGGAGAGCAGCGTCCGGCCGCCGCGTTCGACGTAGAGGACGAGGTCGCCGCCGACCTGCACCACCAGGGCGCCCGCCTTGCGGCCGGCCCGGTGCCCGGTCGCCGGGGTGGCCCCGTCGCCGGAGTCGATCACCCGTTCCGGCCAGGGCAGCGCCGCACCGTACGGGTTCGCCGGGTCGGTAGCGGCGAGCACAGTGGCCGCGGCGCCCCGACCCCGGGCACCGTCGGTCGGCTCGGCCAGCGCGCGCAGCCGGTCCACCGCACCGGGTACGGCGAACTGCGCCGCCCCGAGCCCTTCGACGAAGTAACCACGGCGGGCCGCCCCGCGCTCCTCCAGCGCCGACAGCACCGGGTAGACCGCCGAGAACCCGCCAACCACCTGCTCGGCCATCACCGCGCCCCGGGTGACCACCCCGTGCCGCTCCAACAGCAGGTCGGCGAGCGCGGCGGCCCGCCGGGTCGGGTCGAGGTCCCGCTCCGGGAGACGTGACCAGCGGCCGGCGACCGTCGGCGGGCCACCCCGGGTCGGCAGCGCCACCCGACCGGGCCGCCGGTAACGGGTGCGGGGCGCGGACGGCCGGGAGCGGTGCGCACCGCCGGCGCCGAGCACCGCGCGCAGCGGGGCGAGGGTGTCGTTGCTGAGGTGCCCGGCCCAGACCAGGTCCCAGATCACCGCGGTCAGCGCGGCGTCGTCGGTCGAGCCGACCCGGTCGGCCAGCGGGCGGAAGAACAGCGCCTGCCCGTCGCCGAGCGCGTCGAGCACCGCGTCGTGCAGCGGAGTGCGGGTCAACGCCTCGTCCGGCGGCGGCAGCAGCAGCGGCGCGGCGTCCGCGTACGCCAGGGTGACCCAGCCGTCGCCCCCGGAGATCGCGCCCGACCCCGCCCAGAGCACCTCCCCGCTGGCGCACAGCTCGTCGAGCTGGGCGGGGGAGTAGTCCGCGACCCGGGCGGGCAGCACCAACCGCTCCAGGGCGGACGCCGGCACCGCGGTGCCCTGCAACTGCTCCACAGTGGCGGCGAGCGCCCCCACACCTCGGGCGGACGAGCCGACCTGCTGCCAGCGGGGCAGGAACGTCGCCAGCGCCCGGGGCGGCACCGGCTCGATCTCCCGGCGCAGCGCCGCGAGGGAGCGGCGGCGCAGCATCCGCAGCACCTCGGCGTCGCACCACTGGGCGCCGGCCGACTCCGGGGTGAACTCCCCGGAGACCACCCGCCCGGTGGCGCCGAGCCGGCGCAGTGCCTGCTCGACGACGAACACGCCGAGCCCGAACCGGGCCGCACAGCTGGCAGCGGCGAACGGGCCGTGGGTGCGGGCGTAGCGGGCCACCAGGTCACCGAGCGGATCGGCCACCGGGGCGAGGTATGCCTCGGCCACCCCCATCGGCAGCGCCACGCCGAGGGCGTCGCGCAGGCGGGCGGCGTCCTCGACGCCCACCCAACGCTGCTCGCCCGCGATCCGGACCCGCAGCACCCGGCGGGTGGCCTCCAGCTCGCTGAGCCACGTCTCCGGCACCCCCCGCTCGGTCAACTCGGCGTCGCTCAGGTCACCGAGCACCCGCAGCAGCTCGACGACGTCCTCGGCGTCGCGGGGGCGGCGCTGCTCGGTCAGCCACCGCAGCTGCCGGTCGGTCTCGGTGAGCACCGCCGGGTCGAGCAACTCCCGCAGGTCGACCCGGCCGAGCAACTCGCCGAGGAGCGTGGAGTCGAGGGCGAGCGCTGCGGCGCGGCGCTCGGCCAGCGGGGCGTCGCCCTCATAGAGGAACGCGCCGACATAGCCGAAGAGCAGCGACCGCGCGAACGGCGACGGCGCACTGGTCTCCACCTCGACCAGTCGCACCTTGCGGGTGGCCAGGTCGCGCATCAGCCCGGCCAGCGCCGGCTGGTCGAAGACGTCCTGGAGGCACTCCCGGGCGGCCTCCAGGGTGACCGGGAAGTCCGCGTACTCGCGGGCGACGTCGAGCAGTTGCGCGGCGCGTTGCCGTTGCTGCCAGAGCGGTTGACGGCGGCGCGGGTCGCGGCGCGGCAGCAGCAGGGACCGGGCGGCGCACTCCCGGAAACGGGCGGCGAAGAGGGCGGAGGTGCCGACCGACTCCTCCACGAGTTGGGTGATCTCGTCGGGCTCGAAGACCACCACGTCGGCGCCGGGAGGCTCGTCGGCGGTGTCCGGAAGTCGCACCACGATGCCGTCGTCGGAGGGCATCACCTGGGCGTCCACCCCGTACCGCTCGGCCAGCCGGCGGCCCACCGCGAGGGCCCAGGGTCCGTTGACCCGGGCACCGAGCACGCTGTGCACGGCCAGCCGCCAGTCACCCAACTCGTCGCGGAACCGCTCGACCACGACAGTGCGATCGTCGGGCAGCGAGCGGGTGGCCTCCCGCTGCTCGCGCAGGTAGGCCATCAGGTTGCCGGCGGCCCAGTCGTCCAGCCCACCGTCGCGCAGCGCGGCCAGTGCCGCCTCGTCGGTCTGGCGCAGCAGGGTGCGCACCCGGGCGCCGATGGCCCGGCCCAGCTCCACCGGCCGACCCAGCTGGTCGCCCTTCCAGAACGGCATGCGCGCGGCCTGCCCCGGGGCGGGCGAGACCAGCACCCGGTCGGGAGTGATCTCCTCGATGCGCCAGGAGGACGAGCCGAGCAGGAAGACGTCGCCGACCCGGGACTCGTAGACCATCTCCTCGTCCAGCTCGCCGACCCGGGCGGCCCGCTCGGCGCCGGCCAGGAAGACCCCGAACAGGCCCCGGTCGGGGATCGTTCCGCCGCTGGTCACCGCGAGGCGTTGCGCTCCCTGGCGGCCGGTGAGCACGTCGGTGGCTCGGTCCCAGACCAGGCGGGGGCGCAGCTCGGCGAACGCCGTGGACGGGTAGCGGCCGGAGAGCATGTCGAGCACGGCGTGCAGCGCCGAGTCGGGCAGCTCGGCGAAGGGCGCGGCCCGGCGGACCAGCACGGCCAGGTCGCCGAGTGGCCACGGCTCCAGCGCCACCATCGCGACGATCTGCTGGGCCAGCACGTCCAGCGGGTTGCGCGGGTAGTGCAGCTCCTCGATGGCACCGGCGGTCATCCGCTCGGCGACCACCGCGCAGGACAGCAGGTCGCCGCGGTGCTTGGGGAAGACCACCCCCCGCGAGACGGCGCCCACCTGGTGCCCGGCCCGGCCGACGCGTTGCAGGCCGGCGGCCACGCTGGGCGGCGCCTCGATCTGCACCACCAGGTCGACAGCACCCATGTCGATGCCCAGCTCCAGGCTGGAGGTGGCCACCACCGCCGGGAGCTGACCGGACTTGAGCGCCTCCTCGATGTGCTTGCGCTCCTCCCGGGAGACGCTGCCGTGGTGGGCGCGGGCGATCACGGGCGCCGCGCCGGCGGCCGCGCCGGACTGGGCCATCACCTCGGCAGGCGGCCGGTTGCGCAGCGGACCGGCGGGGCCACCCCACCGCTGCGCGCCGGACGCCGGGCCGTCGTCACCCGCCGACTCGTCGCCGGCCGGCAACCCCTCCGGTACGCCGATCGCGCCCTCGTTCGACGCGGACGCGGCCACCGCCTCGGCGGCCAGCTCGTTGAGCCGGGCGCAGAGGCGCTCGGCACTGCGGCGGGAGTTGGTGAAGACGATTGTCGAGCGGTGCTGCCCGATGAGGGTGAAGACCCGCTCCTCCACTGCCGGCCAGATCGACGCCCGACGCGGCCCGGGCCCGCCGAGGTCGTCCTCCGGTGGCTGCTCCTGCTCGTCCAGGCGGGTCATGTCCTCCACCGGGACCTGCACGCTGACCTCGATGGTCTTCGGCGTGGCCGGCTGCACCACGTCGACCGGGCGGGCGCCGCCGAGGAACTGCGCGCAGGCGTCGATCGGCCGGACGGTGGCCGAGAGGCCGATGCGCTGCGCCGGGGCGGGCAGCAGCTCGTCGAGGCGTTCGAGGGAGAGGGCGAGGTGGGCGCCGCGTTTGCTGCCGGCCACCGCGTGCACCTCGTCGACGATCACCGTCTGGACGCCGCGCAGCGAGTCGCGAGCCGCGGACGTGAGCAGCAGGAACAGCGACTCGGGCGTGGTGATGAGGATGTCCGGTGGGGTGCGGGCGAAGGCTCGTCGCTCGTCGGCGGGCGTGTCGCCGGTGCGCATGCCGACGGTGATGTCGGGCGGTGCGACGCCCAGCCGGGTGGCCGCCTGCCGGATGCCGGCCAGCGGGGCGCGCAGGTTGCGCTCGACGTCGACGGCGAGGGCCTTGAGCGGGCTGACGTAGAGCACGCGGCACCGCTGGCGGGCCTCGGCCGGCGCCGGCTCGCGGGCGAGTCGGTCCAGTGACCAGAGGAAGGCCGCGAGCGTCTTGCCCGAGCCGGTGGGCGCCACCACGAGCGCGTTGCGGCCGGCGGCGACCGACCGCCAGGCGCCGGTCTGCGCGGCGGTCGGTGCGGCGAAGGCGTTGTCGAACCAGGCGCGGGTGGCCGGGCCGAACCCGGCGAGCACCGCGCTGGCGTCTGCGTCTGCCCCGGTCACCGGTCCATGGTGCCCCGCCGGTCCGACATCCACGAGTGATCTCACGACGGAATGGGCCAGCAAAAGGCAAAAAGCGTGGAACGTGCGCTTAATACGTTAAGTCTCACTTAACTGCTTGCTTCTAAGGAGCAACATAAAGTAACTTCACTCGCAACGCGAACCGGGGTGAGGGGATTTGATGGCCGGCGAGCAGCGCACCGTCGAACCGGGCACCGACGTGCTGATTCGCAAGGTCGACGGCCACCTCGCCGCGCTCCGCGCCGGTCTGCACGGCCCCGAGCTGGAGCTCGCCGAACGCCTCGCCCGCTGCCTGCGCGAGCTGGTCCTCTGCACCGCCCAGGCCAGCGCCGCCGACCGGGGTCAGGTCCGCGTCGCCGTCCACTACTTCGTGTTGCGTCGCGAGAGCCGTGGCCGCCTGCTATCGGTGCGGTCGCTGACCGCCGCCGAGCGGGTGGTCGACCGCGTCGCCCGCCAGCTCGGCCGCACCGATCTGCTGGCCGAGCTGCGCCGCGACCGCCCCACACCCGACGACGCGCAGACCCTCGACAACGCCCTGCTGCGCTGACGACGTTCAGCCCTCCCCTCCCGCGTTGATCAAGAGGTTTGCGTCAGGAACGCCGGCCCGGATGACGCAAACCTCTTGATCAACGGCGTGAGGTTGGGGTTCCGGCTCGGGGGCGAATTCTGGCAAAACCGCCCGGCGGGGGAGGAACTGGCGTCTGATCGCTGCTAGGCGCCACCGCTGCCACGGGCGTCGGCCATGTCGATCGGGAGGGCAGGTGCTGGTACTGCTCATCCTCCACCTCGTGGCGGCCCTCGCCGCACCCCTGCTCGTGAGGTGGTGGGGTCCGCGTGCGTGCTACCCGCTGGCGCTCGCGCCGGCCGCAGCGTTCTGCTGGGCGCTGGCTCGCACCCCGGCCGTCGCCGACGGCGGGGCTGTGGTCGAGACGTACCCGTGGATCCGGCAGTTGGGCCTCGACCTCGCGTTCCGGCTCACCACACTGTCCTGGCTGATGACGTTGCTGATCGGCGGCGTCGGCGCGCTGGTGCTGGTCTACAGCGCCCGCTACTTCGACGCCGGCTCGACCGGGCTGGCGCAGTTCGCCGCGGTCCTGGTCGCCTTCGCCGGCGCGATGCTCGTCCTGGTCTTCGCCGACGACCTGCTGCTGCTCTACGTCGGCTGGGAGCTGACCACGATCTTCTCGTACCTGCTGATCGGGCACAGCACCGAACGGCGGTCCAGTCGCTGGGCGGCCGCGCAGGCGTTGACAGTCACCACGCTGGGCGGCCTCGCCATGCTGGTCGGCTTCATCATGCTGGGCGAGCACGCCGGCACCTACCGCTGGTCGGAGATCAGCGCGCAGCCGCTGCCCGGCGGCGGGTACCTGGTGGGCGCCGTGCTGCTGATCCTGGCCGGCGCGCTGTCCAAGTCGGCGGTGCTGCCGTTCAGTTCGTGGCTGCCGGTGGCGATGGCGGCACCCACGCCGGTCAGCGCCTACCTGCACGCCGCCGCCATGGTCAAGGCCGGCGTCTACCTGGTCGGGCTGCTCGCGCCGGTGCTGGCCACTGTCGGCCCGTGGCGGCCGCTGGTACAGATCGCCGGCGTGGCGACCATGCTGCTCGGCGGTTGGGCCGCGCTGCGCCAGACCGACCTCAAGTTACTGCTGGCGTACGGGACGGTCAGTCAGCTCGGCCTCCTGGTGGCGGTGACCGGCTCCGGCACCCCGGACGCCGCGCTGGCCGGCACCGCGATGCTGCTGGCGCACGCCCTGTTCAAGGCGGCGCTGTTCCTGGTCGTCGGCATCATCGACCACGGTGCCGGCACCCGTGACCTGCGCGAGCTGTCCGGGGTGCGGCACTGGTCCCGGCCGCTGTTCGTGGTCGCCGTCCTGGCCGCGGCGTCGATGGCCGGGGTGCCGCCGCTGGTCGGCTTCGTGGCCAAGGAGGCGGTGTTCGGGGCGTTCACCGACCGCCCGGTGCTTCTCACCGGCCTGGTCGCCGGGACGGTGCTCACCGTCGCGTACAGCGTCCGCTTTCTCTGGGGCGCGTTCGCCGACCGGCCGGGTGTGGCGCCGGTCCCGCCGGGGCCGATCGCCGCGTCGTTGCTGGTGCCGCCGGCGGTCCTCGCCGGTGTCGGTCTGCTCGCCGGCCCGGCCGCGGGCGTGCTGGACGACCTGCTGCGCCCGTACGCCGATCTGCTCGGCGGGGTCGACGTGCACCTGGCGCTCTGGGCCGGGCCGACCCCGGCGCTCGGCCTGTCCGTGCTGGCGCTCGTCGGCGGCGGCCTGCTCTTCGCCGTGCGTGGGCCGCTCGCCCCGGTGCTGGCCCGGCTCCGGTCGCCGGTGCGGGGAAACCAGGGGTACGAGTGGGTCATCGGCCGGTTCGACCGGCTGGCCATCGAGGTCACCAGCGCGACCCAGCGCGGCTCACTGCCGCAGTATCTGGGCATCATCCTGGTCACACTGGTGCTGGTGCCGGGTGCGGCGATGCTCTCCGCCAGCCCCTGGCGGGCACGGATTCCGCTGTGGGACAGCGCGCTGCAACCGGTGGTCGTCCTGGTGATCACGGTGGCGGCGGTGCTGGCGGTCGGTGCCCGTCGCCGGTTGACCGCGATGCTGCTGGTGGGCATGACCGGTTACGGCACGGCGATGTTGTTCGTGCTGCACGGAGCACCCGACCTGGCGCTCACCCAGTTCCTGGTGGAAACGTCGACGATCGCGGTCTTCGTGCTGGTGCTGCGTCGCCTGCCGGAGCGGTTCTCGGCCCGTCCGCTGCGCCGTGCCCGCTGGGCCCGTCGGGTGATCGGCGTGGCGGCGGGGGTGGTGGCCGCCGGGTTGGCCCTCACCGCCGTCGGCGCCCGCCGGGCGCCGGACATCTCCGCGGCCTTCCCCGATCTGGCGGTGGTGCACGGGTATGGCCGCAACGTGGTCAACGTGACCCTTGTCGACATCCGGGCCTGGGACACGATGGGCGAGCTGGCGGTGCTGGTGGTGGCCGCGACCGGGGTGGCCAGCCTGATCTTCGAGCGCTCCCGCACCGGGCCGCGGCCGCGCCGACCCGACTCCGACCAGGGGGCGGGTGGGCGTGGCCGGCCGGTCTGGCTGCGCGGTGGCCCCACCCTCTACGAGGAACGCCGCTCGATCGTGTTGGAGGTGGTCATCCGACTGATCTTCCACACCGTTGTGCTGTTCTCGCTGTTCCTGCTCTTCTCCGGGCACAACGCGCCGGGCGGCGGGTTCGCCGGTGGGCTGGTGGCGGGTCTCGCCCTGGTGGTCCGCTACCTGGCCGGCGGCCGGTACGAGCTGACCGAGGCCGCCCCGATCGGCGCCGGCGCGATCCTCGGCGCCGGCCTGGCCATGGCGGTGGGCAGTGGTGTGGTGGCGCTGCTGCTCGGCGGGTCGGTGCTGGAGAGCGCGAAGGTCGATCGCGCCCTGCCACTTGTCGGCGACGCCCATCTGGTCACGTCGCTCTTCTTCGACATCGGCGTGTACCTGGTGGTGATCGGGTTGGTGCTGGACATCCTGCGCAGCCTGGGGGCCGAGGTGGACCGTCACATCGAGGCCACCGGAGCAGCCACCGGCGGGTTGGCCGTCGACAAGGGAGACCGGGCATGACGCGGAGCGGTGCGGGACCGACGTTGGTGTTGGTGCTGGCCGTCGCGGTGCTGGTCGGGTGCGGGGTGATCCTGCTGTTGGAGCGCAGCCTGACCCGGATCCTGCTCGGGGTGATCATGCTCGGCAACGGGGTGAACCTGTTGATCCTGTTGGGTGGGCGGTCGGGCGGGGCGCCGATCGTCGGCACGGGCCCGGTGGAGCGGATGAGCGACCCGCTGCCGCAGGCGATGGTGTTGACCTCCATCGTGATCACCTTCGGGTTCACC
Source organism: Micromonospora trifolii (assembly GCF_022229005.1). Taxonomy (GTDB): domain Bacteria; phylum Actinomycetota; class Actinomycetes; order Mycobacteriales; family Micromonosporaceae; genus Micromonospora; species Micromonospora trifolii. Next base: position 38,662 of record NZ_JAKKFD010000062.1, on the reverse strand, counting down.
GCGTTCCTGCTCGCCGTGGCGTACCGCAGCTGGTATCTCTCCGGCGACGACGAGGTGCCCGACGACCTGGAGGACCGGCAGATCATCCGCCGGGCCGGGCGCAACGAGGTGGGTGCGCTCGATCGCGGTGGGGAGGGCCCGAACGGCGACCCGGAGCAGGTCGATCCCGAGCCGGCTCGCCGCCGGTTACGACGCGGGGACGAGTCGTGATGCGTGCCCTGGTGCCGCTGCCGGTGGTGGTGCCGCTGCTCGGTGCGGCGCTGACCCTGCTGCTGGCCGGGAATCCCCGAATCCAACGCGCGACCAGCGTGCTGTGTCTGAGCGGCACGCTGACTGTGGCGGTGCTGCTGCTGGTGCAGGCGTACCGGCACGGTCCGGTGGTGGTGGCGGTCGGGGGGTGGCCGGCGCCGGTCGGCATCGTCCTGGTGGCCGATCAACTGGCCGCGCTGATGCTGGTGGTCTCCTCGGCGGTGACCCTCTGCGTGCTGCTGTACTCGATCGGCCAGGGTCGCAGCGAGACGAGCGAGAGTTCGCCGGTGTCGATCTTCCACCCGACGTACCTGGTGCTCACCGCGGGCGTCACCAACGCGTTCCTGGCGGGTGACCTGTTCAACCTCTTCGTCGGGTTCGAGATCCTGCTGGCCGCCAGCTTCGTGCTGATCACCCTCGGGGGCACCGAGACCCGGATCCGGACCGGGTCGACGTACGTGGTGGTCAGCATCCTCTCCTCGATGATCTTCCTGACCGCTGTGGGTCTGGTGTACGCGGCCACCGGCACGCTCAACCTCGCCCAGCTCGCCCAACGGCTCGACGACCTGCCCGACGGTGTCCGGCTGGCCCTGGAGCTGATGTTGCTGCTGGCCTTCGCGATCAAGGCGGCGGTGTTCCCCCTGTCGGCCTGGCTGCCGGACAGCTACCCCACCGCGCCGGCCCCGGTCACTGCCGTCTTCGCGGGTCTGCTCACCAAGGTGGGCGTCTACGCGATCATCCGCACCGAGACGTTGCTGTTTCCCGGTGGGCGTGCCCACGTCCTGCTCATGGTCGTGGCCGGGTTGACCATGGTGATCGGCATCCTCGGTGCGGTGGCCCAGTCGGACCTGAAGCGACTCTTCTCGTTCACCCTGGTCAGTCACATCGGCTACATGATCTTCGGGGTGGCGTTGAGCACAGTCGCCGGCCTCTCCGGCGCGATCTTCTACGTGGTGCACCACATCACCATCCAGACCACGCTGTTCCTCGTCGCCGGGCTGGTCGAGGAGCGCGCCGGCAGCACCGACCTGCGGCGTATCGGCGGGCTGGCCCGGGTGGCGCCGCTGCTGGGTGTGCTCTTCTTCGTCCCGGCCATGAATCTCGCCGGAGTGCCACCGTTCTCCGGTTTCCTCGGCAAGCTCGGCCTGCTCCAGGCGGGGGTGGCGGCCGGCGGGCCGCTGCCCGGGGTGCTGGTGGCGGCCGGCACGCTGACCAGCCTGCTCACCCTGTACGTGGCGTCCCGGGTGTGGAACATCGCCTTCTGGCGGGCGCCCCGGCTGGCCACCAGCGAGCCGGTCGTCCAGTTGCCGAGGCTGATGGTGGGCGCCACAGTGGCCCTGGTCGCCATCGGGCTGGCGTTGACGGTGCTGGCCGGTCCGCTCTTCGACGTCACCGCCGACGCGGCCGAGGACCTGCGGCTGCGCACCCCGTACGTGCGTGCCGTGCTGCCGGGCGGTGTGCCGTGACCGGCACCTCTGAGCCGGCTCCCGACGCCCCCGGGCCCGCTGTGGTGGGGCGGGGCCGGCTCGGGCGCTGGCGGGACCAGGCGGTGGCGCTCGGGTGGCTGGTGGTGGTCTGGATCCTGCTCTGGGGCGACATCAACTGGGCCAACCTGGTCGGCGGCCTGCTGGTGGGCGCGGCCGTGCTGGTGTTCTACCCGCTGCCGGCGGTCAGCTTCGGTGGCCGGTTGCGACCGCGGGCGCTGCTGGTGTTCGCGGGCCGGTTCGCCGTCGAGCTGGTCAGCGCGAGCCTGCACGTCGCCCGGATCGCCGTGCAGCCCGGCTACCGGCCGCGCGGGGCGATCATCGCGGTCCGTTTGCGGGTGTCCACCGACCTGAACCTGGCGCTCACCGCCGAGGCGGTCTCGTTGGTGCCGGGCACCTTGATCCTCGAGGTGGACCGGGACTCCGGAACGCTCTACCTGCACGTCCTGGACACCCACGGCCCGGGGGACCTGGACGTGGCCCGGGCCCGCACGCTCGCCGTCGAGCGGCGCATCATCCGCGCGGTCGGCTCCACCAGCGAACTGCGCAGCCTCGACGTCACCTCACCCGAGAAGGGAACCCGCCCGTGACCACGTTCCTGGCCGTCGTCCTCACCGCCCTGCTGTCGGTCACCGCGCTCCTCGCGCTGGCCCGCCTCTACCGGGGCCCGTCACTGGTGGACCGGGTGATCGCCGCGGACATGCTGCTCGCCACGATGGTCGGCGCGGTGGGCGCCGAGGCGGCGGTCAACCGGCACGCCACCACGCTGCCCGTGCTGGTGGTGCTCTCCCTGCTCGGCTTCGTGGGCTCGGTGTCGCTGGTCCGCTTCGCCGTCCGGGAGCAGCAGTGATCGCGACGATCGCGGACTGGCTCGGCGCCGGTTGTCTGGTGGCCGGCGCGCTGCTCGGCCTGGCCGCCGGGATCGGCGTCCTGCGTTTCCCGGACGCGCTGTCCCGGATGCACGCGGCCACCAAGCCGCAGGTGCTCGGGGTGCTCCTGTTGCTGCTGGGCATCGCGTTGCGGCTGCGGTCCCCGGCGGACGTGGGCATGATCCTGCTGGTGGCGGTCTTCCAGTTGGCGACCGCGCCGGTGGCGGCGCAGATGATCGGGCGGGCCGCGTACCGGTCGGGGCGGGTGGACCGCAGTCTCCTCGACGCCGACGAGCTGGCCGAGCGCGCACCAGGCGGCGGGCCGGCGGGGCCGGCGTGACGACTCGGAGGCGCTCGCTGAACCGGACGTTGCGCTCCTTCGGCCCACCCCCAGCGGAGTCCCAGCCAGCGCCGATAAAATGATGGCATGATCGACTCTTCTGCCCAGGAGGGCAGCAGTAGCCAGCCGGGTCGTGCCCGGCATATCCCCGTACCGACGACCCCGGGAGCCCTGAGCGACCCGTGTTGATCGTCGTTGGTCTCCTTCTGATCATTCTTCTCACTGCCGCCACCGGTTACTTCGTCGCGCAGGAGTTCGGCTACGTTGCCGTCGACCGCGGCAAGCTGCGCCAGCTCGCCGATGACGGCGATCAGGCAGCCGCCCGGGCCCTGACCGTCACCAGCCGGCTCTCCTTCATGCTCTCCGGTGCCCAGTTGGGCATCACCGTCACCGCACTGCTGGTCGGTTACGTCGCCGAGCCGTACCTGGGCGGTGGCCTCGCCGACCTGCTCGGCGTGGCCGGCGTCAGCGAGGCGGTCAGCCTGCCGCTGTCGGTGGCGTTGGCCCTGGTCATCGCCACCGTCGTGCAGATGGTCCTCGGTGAGCTGGCGCCGAAGAACCTGGCCATCGCCCGGGCCGTGCAACTGGCCCGGGCACTGAGCCGATCCACCCTGATCTACCTGGCCGTGGCCGGGCCGCTGATCCGGCTCTTCGACCGGGCCTCGGTCCGGCTGCTGCGCCGCATCGGCATCGAACCGATCGAGGAGCTGCCCAGCGGTGCCACCCCGGCGGACCTGGAACAGATCATCGCCGAGTCCCGCGAGGAGGGCAGCCTCGACGCCGAGATGTCCACGCTCCTCGACCGAGGTCTGGACTTCCGCGAGCTGACCGCCGGCGAGGCCATGGTGCCGCGCGTCGACGTGCACACCGTCCGCGCGCACGAACCGGTGAGCCGGGTGGTCGAGCTGCTGGACACCGGCCACTCCCGCTTCCCGGTACGCGGTGCGGAGGGCGTCGACGACCTGCTTGGCATCGTCGGCATCGCCGACGTGCTCGGCGTACCCCCGGGGGAGCGGGCCACCACCCCGGTGAGCGCGGTGGCCGGGCCGCCGCTGCTCGTACCGGAGACGTTGCCCCTGCCCACGGTGCTCGACCGGCTGCGGTCCGGGCACCGGCAGATGGCGTGCGTGGTCGACGAGTACGGCGGCTTCGCCGGCGTCATCACGCTGGAGGACATCGCCGAGGAACTGGTCGGCCCGATTCGCGACGAGGACGACCCACCGGAGCGGGCACCGGCCCGGCAGGACGACGGGTCCTGGGTGGTGCCGGCCCGCTGGCGGATCGACGAGGTCGCCGACAGCACCGGCATCGCCCTGCCCGAGGCCCCCGAGTACGACACCCTGTCCGGGTTGGTGATGCGGGAGCTGGGCCGGGTGCCGGAGGTCGGTGACCGGCTGGAGATCAGCCTGCAACCCGAAGGGGCGGACGGCGAGGACAACGAGGCGGAGCCCCGGGCACTGGTCGAGGTGCTGGCCGTGGACCGGCACGTTGCCGACTCGGTGCGGTTGCAGCTGACCAAACCAGAGGTGACCGCATGAGCCCCGGGATCGCACTGTTCAGTTCGGTGATCCTGCTGGCGCTGAACGGGTTCTTCGTGGCCGCCGAGTTCGCCCTGGTGGCCAGCAAGCGCTACCGCCTGGAGCAGGCGGCGGCGAACGGTGGTCGGGCGGCACGTGCCGCGCTGGATGGCGTCCGCGAGCTGTCGCTGATGCTGGCCGGCGCGCAGCTCGGCATCACGCTGTGCACCCTGGGTCTCGGCGCGCTGGCCGAGCCGGCGATCGAGCACCTGCTCAGCCCTCTGCTGCACGCGGTGGGCCTGCCGGACGCGGCCAGTCACCTCATCGCCCTGGTCTTCGCCCTCGGGGTGGTGACCTTCCTGCACCTGGTGGTGGGTGAGATGGCGCCGAAGTCGTGGGCGATCACCGACGCGGAGCGCTCGGCGACGCTGCTCGCGTTGCCGTTCCGCGCCTTCGCCCGGGTCTCCCGGCCGGTGCTGTCCGCGCTGAACGCCCTCGCCAACGCGATCCTGCGGCTGTTCGGCGTCAACCAGCAGGACCAGCTCGCCCAGGTGCACGGGCCGGACGAGCTGCGGATCCTGCTGGAGCAGTCCCGTGAGCACGGGCTGCTCGGTGCCGAACAGCACCAACTGCTCACCAGCATGCTGGAGTTGCAGGGCACATCGGTGGCGCAGGTCATGGAACCGTTCGCCACCATGGTCACCGTCCGCCGGGACGACCCGGCCGGGCGGATCGAGGAGGTCAGCCGGGACAGCGGCCGATCCCGGCTCGCGGTGCTCGACGAGGCGGGTGACGTGTGCGGGCTCGTGCACGTCCGGGAGGCGGTACGGGTGGTCACCACCGGCCGGGTCGCCACCGCCGGGGAGCTGATGACGCCCGCGTTCACGCTGCCCGCCACGTCCTCGGTCACCGAGGCGGTGGCGGCGATGCGGGCCCGGCAGTCGCAGCTCGCGTTGGTCCGCAACGGCGGTGGCCCGGCCCGGCCGATCGGCTTCGTGGCCCTGGAGGATCTCCTGGAGGAGGTCATCGGGGAGTTCGACGACGAGACCGACACGGTCCCGCGCGGGCGTCGGTTGCGCTGACCTGCCGACCCGGCCGCACTGACGACGTGCGGCCGGGTCAGCGCTCGGCCCGCAGCGCCGCTGGACGCGGGCGGGCTTGAGCCGACACCGACCGGGTAGGCGCGCCTGGTGGGGCCGGCTGGGCCCCGTCCCGGGAGGGGGCGCGCGGTGCGGCTGACGGGAGTGTCCCCGGAGTCCGGTCGGACCGGGTTCTCCGTGCTGACCACGCTGCCCAATCCGAGTACCCGCCCGGGCCTGCGCCTGCCGGGGCGGGTGACTCTCGCGGCCGGTCCGGAGGACGTGCTGGTGCGGCACATCCGGCTCGGCCTCGTCACCACTGTCGAACCGGACGACCCGAACGCGGCCCGACGTCTCGTGCAGTTCCACCACCTGCCGATCGCCGGCCGGTTCGTCGTACCGGCCGGCCGGCGGCGGGCTGTCGACTTCGCGTTCCCGCTGCCGTGGGAGACCCCGGTGACCATCTTCGGTGGGGTGCCGCTGCTGAGCCTGCGGATGGGCCTGCGGACCGAGGTGTCGCTCGACCCCGACCGTGACCAGGGGGCCATGGTGCCGGTCTTCGTGCATCCGATCCCCACCCAGCAGCACGTGCTGGCGGCGCTGGACACGCTGGGCTTCATGATCCGCCAGTCCGGGTTGCAGGAGGGCGGGTTGCCGGGGGTGGAGCACACCCTGCCGTTGCACCAGCGCTGGGGCTACTGGGTGGGGCCGCTCTACGCCGGCCCGATCACCGAGCTGGAGGTGATCTTCGTGACCAACTCGGCGGGCCTGGAGGCGATCCTCTGGATGGATCGCCGGCTGGCGCTGGCCGGAATCACCCACCAGAGCATCAGCCGGTTCCGGATCTGGCACGAGGACGCCGACCGACGCGACTGGGTCGCCACGGTGGACGGCTGGGTCCGCCAGGCGATCAACAGGCATGCCGCCGCGGCCGCACACGCCGACTGGTCCGCGCAGATCGCCGGGTCGGCCCACGTCAGCCGCCATCCCGACGAGCCGATCCGACCGGGCTACGGCCTGGGCGGCACCGCCGGCGGTGCCGGCGTAGGAGGCGGCGGCTCCGGCGGCGACGGAACCTGACCCCCGCCCCCGCGATCTTGCAGTTTCTGCGGCGACAAAACGGCACATAGTGCGCGTTTCGGCGACCGAAAGCGCAAGATCGCGGCGGACAGGGAGCGGGGCAGCGCGGGACGGGGGTGGGGTGGGTCAGCCGGCGCTGGCGGTGGCTAGCTTGAGGCTGAAGGCCAGGAACAGGGCGGCTACGGCGGTGGTGCCACCGGCGGCCAGGCGACGGCGTTGGCGGAACTGGGCGGCCAGGAAGGTGCCCGCGAAGATCAACGCGGTCAGGTAGATCGCGCTGGTCACCTGCGCGATCAGCCCGAGCAGCAGGAACGACAGCGCCGGCCAGGCGTAACCGGGGTCGACGAACTGGATGAAGAACGAGATGAAGAACAGGATCGCCTTCGGGTTCAGCAGGCTGATCACCAGCGCCTTGCGGAACGGGCTGCGCATCGCCGCCGGCTCCGCGGCGTCGATGAGCCGCGGCGTGCTCGGGTCGTTGCGGTCGCGCCAGCGCCGCGCGGCGCCGAGCAGCATGGTCACCCCGACATAACCGAGGTACGCGGCACCGGCGTACTTGATCACCATGAACAGCGGTGGGTACGCCTTGAGCAGCGATGCCACCCCGGCGGCGGAGAGGAACATCAGCACCCCGTCGCCGACGAACACGCCACCGGCAGCCCGGTAGCCGACCGCGACGCCCCGTTTGGCCGCTGTGGAGAGCACGAAGAGTGAGTTCGGCCCGGGCAGCAGGATGATGGCCACGGTGCCCAGCACGTACGTCCAGATGTCGTTGATCCCCAGCACGCCCGCCATCATCACGCCACCGGTGCCGTCCGCAGAAGTCTTTCTCGCAGCCTGGCCTGTGCGTTCGGCCACTCGTCGACTGTCATCGCGTACTGCACGGTGTCCCGCCAGGAGCCGTCCGGGCGTTGCCGGTGCATCCGCAGCACCCCTTCCCGGGTCGCGCCGAGCCGTTCGATGGCTTCCTGGGAGCGAACGTTGCGGATGTCGGTGTGCCAGGCGACCCGTACCGCGCCCAGGTCGTCGAAGGCCCGGCTGAGCAGCAGCAACTTCGCTTCGGTGTTGATCCCGGTACGCCACCAGGGCTGGCCGAGGAAGGTGTGCCCGATGGCCACCGCCCGCCTCTCCGGGTCGATGTCGTAGTAGGAGGTGGTGCCCACCACCGCCCCGGTCGCCGCGCAGCGCTGCACCCAGGCCACCCGCTCGCCGCGGTGCTGGGCGGCCAGGGCGGTGCCGATCACCTCGGCGGTCTCGGCGGGGGCGGTGGGTGGCGCGACGCTGAGGTGCCGCCACACCTCCGGGTCCGCGGTGGCGGCGTGCAACTCGTCGGTGTGGGCCAACTCCAGCGGCTCCAGCCGAACGTGCTCGCCGTGCAGCGGCACCGGGTCGTGCCAGGGCGTGCGGGGCGTCCGCAGGTACGCCGGCAGCGGCGCGGTGACCCCGGCGTCCGGCTCGGGTGCTCCGGCGGTCAGTCGCAGTGGCAGTACGCCGGCCCAGTGCGGCAGGTCCAGGTCGGCCTCGTCCTCGCGGACCCCACCGCTGCGGGCCCGGACGGACACCTCGCGCAGTGGCAGCGCGAGTACTGCGGTCTCGGCCAGCTCGCGACGGCTGGGCGGACGGGTGGCGGTGCTGCGTCCCGCGCCGACCTTCTCGACCAGCGCGGTGAGCATGGCGAGCTTCTCCCGCTCGTCGGTGACCAGGCGGGCGGTGCCGTGCGCGACGACCGAGCGGTAGTTGGCGCTGTGGTGGAACTGGGAGCGGGCGTAGACCAGCCCGTCGAGCAGTGTCACCGCGACGCAGACCGGCAACCCGTCGTCGCCCCGGGCGGCGAGCAGCGGCCGACTGCCGGTGGAGCCGTGCAGGTAGAGCGTGTCGCCGATGCGGACGTGCAGGGTGGGCAACACCCGTGGCTGGCCGTCGACGGTGAAGCTCAGCGCGCAGTCGTACGCCTCGTCGAGCACGGCGTGGGCGGCGGCCCGGTCGTAGCTCATCTTGTCGCGGGAGCGGTGGGGTGTGGTCCGGGCGGTGGGTGGATACATGCGCTCACCCCTTCGTTCTAGTACAATCTCTTATTTGTGTCAGCACACTATCAGCTCACCGGTACGACAGCCGTCGAGATTTCGGCCAGCATCGAGTCGGGCATCCGTACCGGCGCCCTCTCACCGGGGGCCGCCCTGCCACCCGTGCGGGCACTCGCCGCCGAGCTCGCGGTCAGCCCCGCCACCGTCGCGCGCGCCTACCAGGAGCTGCGCCAGCGCGGCCTGCTCGCCACCGCCGGTCGCCACGGCACCCGGGTGCGCCCCCGCCCGCCGGTTGCCGCCCGCCGCTCCGCGCTGCGCCCTCCACCGTTGCCCGGCGCCCGAGACCTGTCCCGGGGTGAACCCGACCCCCGGCTGCTTCCCCCGCTGGGCCCGCACCTGGCGGCGCTCGCCGCCGACGACGGCCCGCCGGTCGGCTACTCCGATGCCGGAGTACTGCCCGAACTGGCCGAGGCGGCCCGCGCCCGGCTGCGCGCCGACGGTGTCCCGGCCGGGGACCTGACGCTCACCGGCGGTGCGCTGGACGGCATCGAGCGGCTGCTCGGCGCCCACCTGCGCCCCGGCGACGCGGTGGCGGTCGAGGACCCGGGCTGGGCCAACCTGCTCGACCTGGTCGCCGCGCTGGGTCTGCGCCCGATCGGTGTGCCGCTGGACGACGAGGGGCCGCAGGTCGCCGGGGTGGCAGCGGCCCTCGCCGCCGGAGCGCGGGCGCTGATCATCACCAGCCGGGCGCAGAATCCGACCGGCGCCGCCGTCTCCGAGGAGCGCGCGGAGGCGTTGCGGGCGCTGCTCGCCGGCCGGCGGGACCTGCTGCTGATCGAGGACGACCACGCTGCCGAACTGGCCCGCGTACCCCTGCACCCGCTCGCCGGTGCGACAGCGAGTTGGGCCTTCCTCCGCTCGGTGAGCAAACCCTTCGGCCCGGACCTCCGGCTGGCGGTGCTGGTCGGCGACGAGACGACGGTGGCCCGGGTGAGCGGCCGCACCCGGGTCGGCGCCGGCTGGGTCTCCACAGTGCTGCAACGCCTGGTGCTCGCCCTGTGGCGGGACCCTGCGGTCACCGAGCTGGTGCAGCGGGCGGCACAGAGCTACGAGCAGCGCCGCGACGGGCTGCTCGCCGCGCTGGCCGAGCACGGCCTGACCGCACACGGTCGTAGCGGCATCAACGTCTGGCTGCCGGTCGCGGACGAGACCAGCACTGTGACCGCGCTCCGCGACGCCGGCTGGGCGGTGGCCCCCGGCGCGCTCTACCGGATCGCCGCCCCGCCCGCCCTGCGCATCACCGTCAGCTCCCTGGAGCCCACCGACCTGGCCCCCCTGGCCGCAGCCCTCGCCCAAGCCGAGAACCCACCGCCCTCCCGAGGCTTCCCCACCTGACTCTGCCCCCGCGCCCCACCCCGCCCCCCGCCCTCGCGATCTTGCGGTTTGTGTTGGCGGAATGTCGGGCCTGTGCATGTTGGTCGGGGCAGAAAGTGCAAGATCGCGGGGATTCGGGACGGCCGGGACGGGTATGCGGGCGCCCGGAGGTGGGGGACATGGCTTCTGGTGGGGCTCGTAAGGGGATCTGGATCGCGGTGGCGGTGGCGATCATCATCATCGTCATCGTGCTGATCGCGATCGCGTCCGGCGGCGACGGGGGCGGCAACGGGTACTGACGCAAAGCGGCCGGGGCGCCGGGGCGTATCCGGCGGCGAGCACCGAACGGGTATATAACAGTCGGCATGGCCGAGCAGACCGGGAGCCCTCCGGGCGCCCAGCGGTTCATCCCGCCCGATGCCGACACCATCGACGACCTGCGCACCGCCGCCGGCGGCTGCCGGGGCTGCGAGCTGTACCGGGACGCCTCGCAGACGGTCTTCGGCCGGGGCGACGAGAGCGCCCGGGTGGTGCTCGTCGGCGAGCAGCCCGGTGACATGGAGGACCAGAAGGGGCTGCCCTTCGTCGGTCCGGCCGGACGCCTGCTGCGCCGCGCCGTCGACGACGCCGGGCTGGACCCGGGTCACCTCTACCTGACAAATGCCGTAAAGCACTTCCGCTTTGAGCTGCGTGGCAAGCGGCGGATCCACCAGACCCCGGACCAGGCGCACATCACCGCCTGCCGCCCCTGGTTGGTCGCCGAGTTCGCCCGGCTGCGTCCGGAGGTCGTGGTGGTGCTCGGCGCGACCGCCGCCAAGGCGCTGCTCGGCCCGTCCTTCCGGGTCACCCGGCAGCGGGGCGAGCTGCTGCCCTGGCCGGAGTCGGCCCAGCACCCAGCGGATTTCGAGCAGGTGCCGGTGGACAGTGCCGGAAAGCGGGCCGACGCGCCGGAGGCTCGGCTGCTGGCCACCATCCACCCGTCCGCCGTCCTGCGGGCCGACGACCAGGACAAGGCGTACGAGGGCCTGGTCGCCGACCTCACTGTCGTCACCCGCGCCCTGCCCGGCTGACCGGTGAACCGCCACGCACGACCCCTGCCGGGAACCGGCGACCGCAGTTCGGCATCGCTCATTCGGGCACCATAGGCGTGGGCCGCGCAGGGAGCGACCCCGTTCCGGCGCGACGGGGCGTGCTCGGCCGGACCGGGTTCGGCTGTCGGCAAAACCCACTGCCGCTGGTCGGTGCGGGTGCGCGAGGATGAGTCACCCCTTCCGACAGGAGCGCCGATGGCGACCGACCTGACCGCGCCGCGTACCGCCGCCCGACCCGACGTCGCGTCGATCCAGCGGCGTACCCTGCGGCTGCTCTTCACCACCCAGATCATCGGCGGGATCGGCGTGACCATCGGCATCGCCGTGGGCGCGCTGCTCGCGGCACGGATCGCCGGGACCGCTGTGGCCGGTGTCGCGCAGAGCGCCGGGGTGGTCGGTGCCGCGCTGCTCGCCGTGCCGGTCACCCGGATCATGGCGCGGCACGGTCGCCGGCCGGGTCTGGTGCTGGCGTACGCGGTCGGCGCCGTCGGCGGCCTGCTGGTGGTGGTGGCCGCGGCCACCCGCTGGGTGCCGCTGCTCTTCCTCGGCATGCTGCTCTTCGGCGGGGGCACCGCGGCGAACCTCCAGGCCCGCTACACGGCGGTGGATCTCGCCGAGCCGGCCCGCCGGGGGCGGCAGCTCTCCCTGATCGTCTGGGCCACCACCATCGGTGCGGTGGCCGCGCCGAACTTCGCCGCGCTGGCCGACCGGGTCACCACCGGCTGGGGGCTGCCTCCGCTGGCCGGCCCGTTCGCGTTCAGCGCGGCCGCGTTCGTGCTGGCTGCCGTCGTACTCCTCGGGTTGCTCCGCCCCGACCCGCTGCTCACCGCGCGGCGGATCGCGGCGGCCGACGCGCCGGCCGCCGATCTGCCGCCGGTCGCCGACGCGACGGCGACAGCGGTGGCGGCCGAGGCGCCGGTGGCAGGTGGCGGTGCGACGCCGGCCGCCGCGTCGGTCACGGTGCGCGCGCCGCGCGGCGCCGGGATGCGTGCGGCCTGGTCGGTGGTACGCGGACAGCCCGCCGCCCGACTCGGGATCGCCGCCGTGGCGGTGGGTCACCTGGTGATGGTGGCGGTGATGGCGATGACTCCGGTGCGGCTCGGTGAGTCGCACGCCGACGCCGACGTGTTGCGGCTGGTCGGCATCGTGCTGAGCCTGCACATCGCCGGCATGTACGCGTTCTCCCCGGTGGTGGGTTGGCTCACCGACCGGCTCGGTCGACGGGCGGTGATCCTCGGTGGGGTCGGGCTGCTGCTGGCCGCCTGTGCGGTCGCCGGCACCGCCGGGCACCACACGCCCCGACTCTCGGTCGGTCTGGTCCTGCTCGGGTTGGGCTGGTCGGGGACGATGGTGGCCGGTTCGACACTGCTGTCCGAGTCGGTGGCGGCCGAGGTGCGGCCGAGCGTCCAGGGGCTGTCCGACCTGATCATGGGGTTGGCCGGGGCCGGGGCCGCCGTGGTCAGCGGGTTTGTCATGCAGTTCGCCGGATATCCCGTGCTCACCCTGCTCGCGGCGGTCGCGGCGGCGCCCCTGGTGGCGCTAGCGTTGCGCCCGGTGCCGACCGGGGCACCGGACGAGGAGGGCTGATCACTGTGCGGCTGACCGACTTCTGGACGCGGTTGGACGAGGCGTTCGGGCCCGGCTACGCGGCCAGCATCGCCCGCGATCAGGTGCTGTCCCAGCTCGGCGGGCGGACCATCGAGCAGGCCCTGGCATCGGGGGAGCAGACGCACATGGTGTGGCGGGCGGTTTGTGCCGCGTACCCCGACCGGGTGCCCGCTCGACTACGCTGAGCAGCCTTTTCGCCGGTTCCGCGTGTCACTTGTCTAGTCGTACACCTGTTCGGCTATTGTCCACAGCGGGGTGCTCGTCCACAGCTCGCGGCCCGTCGGCTGGTTTTCTGTCGGACCTAGCGCCTAGCGTGTCCGCGTGACGCGAAGCTCAGCAAAGACGCCGGCGAAGGCAGGGGTGGCAGCCATGGCAGCAGGGCCTGACCGGGAGAAGGCACTCGACCTTGCTCTCGCTCAGATTGACAAGCAATTCGGCAAGGGCTCGGTGATGCGGCTGGGTGACCGGCCGGTCGTCCAGACCGCAATCATTCCGACCGGCTCCATCGCGCTCGACGTGGCCCTCGGCATTGGCGGCCTGCCCCGTGGCCGGGTGGTCGAGATCTACGGCCCCGAGTCCAGCGGTAAGACCACTGTGGCGCTGCACTCGGTGGCCAGTGCCCAGCGACTCGGCGGCATCGCCGCCTTCATCGACGCCGAGCACGCGCTCGACCCGGAGTACGCGAAGGCCCTCGGGGTCGACACCGACGCGATGCTGGTCTCGCAGCCGGACACCGGCGAGCAGGCGCTGGAGATCGCGGACATGCTGATCCGTTCCGGCGCGATCGACATCATCGTGATCGACTCGGTGGCGGCCCTGGTGCCGCGCGCCGAGATCGAGGGTGAGATGGGCGACAGCCACGTGGGCCTCCAGGCCCGGCTGATGAGCCAGGCGCTCCGGAAGATCACCGGTGTCCTCAGCAACACCGGCACCACGGCGATCTTCATCAACCAGTTGCGGGAAAAGATCGGCGTCATGTTCGGCAGCCCGGAGACCACCACCGGCGGTCGGGCGCTGAAGTTCTACGCCTCGGTCCGGCTCGACGTGCGACGCATCGAGAGCCTCAAGGACGGCACCGACGTGGTCGGTAACCGCACCCGGGTCAAGGTCGTGAAGAACAAGGTCGCCGCGCCGTTCAAGCAGGCCGAGTTCGACATCATGTACGGCAAGGGCATCTCGCGTGAGGGCTCGCTGATCGACGTCGGCGTGGAGCAGGCGATCATCCGCAAGTCCGGAGCGTGGTACACGTACGACGGCGACCAGCTCGGCCAGGGCAAGGAGAAGGCCCGGGAGTTCCTGAAGGAAAACCCGGACGTGGCCGCCGAGATCGAGAAGAAGATCCTGGAGAAGCTCGGCGTCGGGGTCGGCGCGGGTGACGCCGCCGGTGGCCCGGAGCTGCCGCCGGTCGACTTCTGACCGGTCGCTGACCCATGGCAGGACGACGCGCTCGTACGGGGCGGGGCTGGGATGCCAGTCCGCCTCGTACGGGCGACGCCACCGATGCGCCCCGCCCTCGGCGAGGCCGCCGGGGCCGGTCCGAGGACGCCGACACCGTCGAGTCTCCGGCGCCCCCGCGCGACGAGTCCGAGGTGGCCCGGGAGATCTGTCTGCGCCAGCTCGCCGTCCGGCCCCGCACCCGGGCCGAGCTGGCCGGGGCGTTGGCCAAGCGGGGCATCTCCGAGGAGGTCTCGGCCGAGGTCCTCGACCGGTACGACGAGGTCGGCATCATCGATGACGCCGCGTTCGCCCGGGCGTGGGTGTCCAGCCGGCACGCCGGGCGTGGCCTGGCTCGCCGGGCGCTCGCCAACGAGCTGCGCCGCAAGGGCGTGGACGGCGAGGTGGCCACCGAGGCGCTGGGTGAGCTGGACGAGGAGACCGAGGCGGACACCGCCCGTGGTCTGGTGGAGCGCAAGCTGCGCACTGCCCGAGGTGAGCCGGACTCGGTCTTCCGCCGACTGGTGGGCATGCTGGCCCGCAAGGGCTACCCGCCTGGCGTGGCGATCCGGGCGGTGAAGGACGCGCTCGCCGCGCAGAGCGCCGAGGCGGCCGAGTTCGCCGAGCAGATCGACGCCGACGCGCTCGCCGACGCCGAGGGCGAGTTGGAGCGCGACAACCGTCTGGTCGAGTGAGCGCGCCGGCGTCGCCTCGGCGATCATGGAGTTGTGGTGGGCGACAAAACGCCCGTAAAGTGCCAATCCAGGCACCACAATTCCATGATCCCCAACCCTGAGCGAACTCCAGCTCCGCGATCTTGCACTTTCTGTCCAGACATAAGGTGCATACCACTCATGTCGACAGCCGAAACTGCAAGATCGGCGCGATCTTTCGCCGTCCGTAGCCCTCACGTGACGGTGTCGACTCTCAGGAGCGCGCGCGATCTTGACGTGACGAGCCCGACGAAGGTCCAGGTGTGGGCCGGGGGTCACTGGTGTCACAAAGTCGGCTCTTGCGCGGGGTGTCGCCGTCTCTGAACAGGCACGACATCCGTATCGGGGCCGCCGGCTCGCCGCGTTTGTCCTACCGTGTCCGACACGACATCAGCTTTGAGTGACGCCACAACTTCGCTCCGTTCGGGGGGTTTGATCATGAGTCCTTGACCAGAGCACCTCCGGCGACCTAGCCTCGCCATACAGGCTCACATTGCCCGACCAGCGCAGGCTAAGCGCACAACATAGATCGCGTAACAGAACAGCATCACTTTGGCCGACTCCGCGGCCTTTGGCGGCAGTTCCGGACAGGCCGGTCCGGAACGCTGCGACAACTGCACCCGGTCGCCGACGCTGCCCCATGGGCACCGCCGGCGGAGAAAGCTACCCACGGCCAGCCGCTCCGGTCGGGCGTCCACAGCCGCAGGAGTGTGCCCCCGGCACGGTCGCTGCGGTCTCGACGTTAGGGGAGGCGGCCATGGCGGGGCGGCGGCACAGGTTCATCGGTAGACCCGACGGGGTCCCGGCATGAACGCGTTCGACGTCGTGCTCCTCGCGGCCGTCCTCGTCCTCGCGGTGGTGGTGATCGGGGCCGTGCTGGTCGGCATCCGGACGATGCGCCGGATGGGCGCCGCGCCGGCTCCGGAGGATCCCGCCTTCATCGCCGAGAAGGACCGCCAGGAGCAGTCCCTCGCTGCGCTGCGGACCGCGGCTGACGAGGCGAACAGCACCATCGACGTGGCGAAGTCCGCGGCCGCCGCAGCCCGTACCGAGGCGGCGGCGGCGAAGGCCGAGGCGAAGGCTGCCCGCGCCGAGGCGCGTCGGGTCCTCGACGATGCCCGGGCCGAGGCGGACACCGTTCTGGAGCGCGCCCACAAGCAGGCCGAGGCGGACGCCGAGCAGTTGCGGACGGCGGCCCGGCGCAGCGGCGAGCGGGAGGTCGCGGTGCTCGCCGCCACCACCCGGGAGCAGGCCGCCGAGGTGGAACGTCGGGCAGCTCGGATGGACGAGCGGGAACGGATGCACACCGAGGAGGTGGAGCGGTTCGCCGAACGGGAGCGGCAGCTCACCGCCGCCAAGGCCGCCCTCGCCACCCGGGAGGCCGCGCTCGCCCAGCGGGAGGCCGAGCTGACCGAGTCGGAGGAGCTGCGCCGCCGGGAGCTGGAGCGGGTCGCCGGGCTCACCGCCGACTCCGCCCGGCTGGAGCTGGTCGACGCCATCGAGACGCAGGCCAAGCGGGAAGCGGCGTTGCTCGTGCGGGACATCGAGTCCGACGCGCGCAACACGGCGGAGCAGCGCGCCCGACACATCGTGGTGGACGCGATCCAGCGGGTCGCCAGCGAGCAGACCGCGGAGAGCGTGGTCAGCGTCCTGCACCTGCCCGGTGACGAGATGAAGGGGCGGATCATCGGCCGGGAGGGGCGTAACATCCGCGCCTTCGAGTCGGTGACCGGCGTCAACCTGATCATCGACGACACCCCCGAGGCGGTGCTGCTCTCCTGCTTCGACCCGGTCCGCCGGGAGGTGGGCCGGGTGACCCTGGAGAAGCTGGTCCTGGACGGGCGCATCCACCCGCACCGGATCGAGGAGGTCTACGACCTGGCCCGGCAGGAGGTGGAGCAGCTCTGTCTGCGCGCCGCCGAGGACGCCCTGGTAGAGGTCGGCATCACCGAGATCCACCCCGAGCTGGTGACCCTGCTCGGCCGGCTGCGCTACCGCACCTCGTACGGGCAGAACGTGCTCAAGCACCTGGTGGAGACCGCCCACATCGCCGGCATCATGGCCGCCGAGCTGCGGTTGGACGTGCCCATCATCAAACGGTCGGCGTTCCTGCACGACATCGGCAAGGCGCTCACCCACGAGGTGGAGGGCAGCCACGCCATCATCGGCGCGGACCTGGCCCGCAAGTACGGCGAGCACGAGGACGTGGTGCACGCCATCGAGGCGCACCACAACGAGGTGCCGCCGCAGACCATCGAGGCCGTGCTCACCCAGGCCTCCGACGCCTGCTCGGGTGGTCGGCCGGGCGCGCGCCGGGAGAGCCTGGAGGCGTACGTCAAGCGGCTGGAGCGGATCGAGGAGATCGCGGCCGGCAAGCTCGGCGTGGACAAGGTCTTCGCCATGCAGGCCGGCCGGGAGATCCGGGTGATGGTCAAGCCGGACGACGTGGACGACATCGGGGCGGCCGTGCTGGCCCGCGACGTGGCCAAGCAGATCGAGGAGGAGCTGACCTACCCGGGTCAGATCCGGGTCACAGTGGTCCGCGAGTCGAGGGTCACCGAGATCGCCCGTTAGTCGGAACAGTGGAAGGGCCAGCCCGGATGCCGGGCTGGCCCTTCTCCTTGCGAGCTGAGCGTCAGAAGCCCTGACCGTTGCTCTCGGCCTGGGAGACCAGGGCTGCCGGCGGCGGGTTCTGCGCCGGGGTGCCGGCGGTCTTGCGGCCCCGGGCGAGCCGCCGCTGGACGTACTGGGCGAGCTTCGACAGCGAGTAGTTCACCACGATGAAGAGCACGGCGATCACGACGTAGACCGGGATCGGGTTGCCCAGCACGCCGATGATCTGCTTGCCGATGTTCAGGGTCTCCTCGTAGCTGATGATGAACCCCAGCGAGGTGTCCTTGAGCACCACGACCAGCTGGCTGATCAGTGCCGGCAGCATGATCCGGAAGGACTGCGGCAGCAGGATCATCCGGGTGGTCTGCGCCGGGGACAGCCCGATGGCGGCTGCGGCCTCCCGCTGGCCGCCGGGCAGCCCCTCCATGCCGGAGCGGAGGATCTCGCCGATCACCACCGAGTTGTAGATGGTGAGGCCGATGACCAGGTACCAGAGGTTGTCGAGGTAGAGACCGAACTCGGGAAAGCCCCGGGCCACGAAGAAGATGGTGATCACGACGGGCAGGCCGCGGAACACCTCGACGCAGACCCGGGTGACCGCCGACAGCAGCGTGCTCACGCCACGCAGCAGGTAGGCCACCGGCGTTGCCAGCCCGGTGAACCGGAGCCGGTTCAGGCTCTTGAGCTGGATGCGCAGGACGGCGAGCAGTGTGCCCAGCACCAGCGAGGAGACGACGGCCAGGGCCGCCGCGATCAGGGTGTTCTTGAAGCCGAGGCCGATCCGGTCCCACACCTGGGAGAAGTTCTCGTTGGAGGGGTCGAGCAGCGGCCCCCACAGCTCCATCGAGAGCTGGCCCTTCTCGTCCAGGGGCTGGTAGATCAGGAAGTAGGCCCCAACGAGCAGGACGACGCCGGCGACGATGCTGCTGATCAGGGTGATCCGCCGCTGCCGGGGCCCGGGGACGTCGTAGAGGACGCTGGTCTGCTGACTCATCGGGCCACCGCCTGTCGCTTCTCGATCCGGTCCAACAGGGCGCCGAGCGGCACGGTCATGATCAGGTAGCCGAGCGAGATGCCGATGGCGACCGGGACGAAGGCGTAGCCCTCGGCCCCGGTGAGCTGGTCGGCTGTAGCCGACAGGTCGCCGACCACCCCGAAGAAGCCGGCCAGTGCCGAATTCTTGATCATCGCGATGATCACCGAGCCGAGCGGCACCACGGAGGCCTGCCAGGACTGCGGCAGCACCACGTGGCGCAGGTTCTGCCCGAAGGTCAGGCCCAGTGACCGGGCCGCCTCCGCCTGGCCGGCGGGCACCGCGTTGACCCCGGAGCGCAGCGCCTCACAGACGAACGCGGCGGTGTAGAGCACGAGGGCGATCAGCGCGAACCGGAAGTACGGAAGATCGGTGCCGAGCCGGGTGAACAGCGAGTCGATCACCGGGATGCGGAGGAAGTCCGCGTTGGAGCCGAGTGCCGGCAGGCCGAACGCGGCGAAGAACATCACCACTGTCAGCGGCATGTTGCGGAAGACGTTCACGTAGCTGGTGCCGAGCGCGCGTAGCGGCGGCACCGGTGAGATGCGCAGCACCGCCACGATGGCGCCCAGGACGAGGGCACCGATCGCGGCGAGGATGCAGATCTGGAGGGTGAGCCAGAAACCACCCGCAAAGACGTCGAACTTGTCGATGAGCACGTTCACGGGTCGGTGTTCCTCCCCACCCTCCAGATCGAAGGATCAGATCAGTAGCGGTTGATGGTGGGCGCCGAGCCCAGTTCCGCGCCGAACTTGCCGGCGGTGCCGTCCCAGGCCTTCTTCCAGCTGCCGTCCGAGACCGCCTTGTCCAGCGTGTCGTTGATGAAGCTGCGGAAGTCCGCGTCCTCCTTCTTCACCCCGATGCCGTACGGCTCCTTGGTGAAGTTGCTGCCGGCCAGCTTGAACGACGCCTCGTCCTTGGCGATGTAGCCGAGCAGGATCACGTTGTCAGTGGTCACGGCGTTGACCTGGCCACCCTTGAGGGCGTCCCGGCACTTGTCGTAGGTGTCGAAGAGCACCAGCTGGGAGCCGACGTCCTTGACGTACTGCTTGATCGTCTCGGCCGGGGTGGAGCCGGTGACGGAGCAGACCTTCTTGGTGCCGTCCTTGAACGAGTCCGGACCGGTGATGGTCGTGTCGTCCTTCTTGACCAGGATGTTCTGGCCGGCCTCGTAGTACGGGCCCGCGAAGGCGATCCGCTCCTTGCGCTTGTCGTTGATCGTGTAGGTGGCGGCGACCAGGTCGACAGTGCCGTTGACGATCACGTCCTCGCGGACCTTCGAGGGGGCCTCGACCCACTCGATCTTGTCCTCGGGGATGCCGAGCTCCTTGACGATGATCTTGGCGATCTCGACGTCGAAGCCCTCCGGCTTGCCGGAGAGGCCCTTCAGGCCGAAGCCGGGCTGGTCGAACTTGGTGCCGACCTTGATCTTCTGGGCCTTGTTCAGCTTCTCCATGGTGGTGCCGGCGGTGAAGGACTTGCTGCCAGCGCCGGTGCCCTCCCCGCCGTCGTCGCCACCACAGGCGGTGAGGCCGAGCGCCAGAGCGGCAACCGCGGCGACTGCCGCAACGCGCTTGATACGCATACTCTTCTCCTTCTTCAACGGAGCCCACCGAGTACGGCGCGCTCCACTACGGACGCCTAGTGCGTGAGGATCTTGGAGAGGAAGTCTCGGGCCCGCTCGCTGCGCGGGTTCGCGAAGAACTCCGCCGGTGGGGCGTCCTCGACCAGTTGCCCGTCGGCCATGAAGATGACCCGGTTCGCCGCGTGCCGGGCGAAGCCCATCTCGTGGGTCACCACGACCATCGTCATGCCGTCGCTGGCCAGCGAGGTCATCACGTCGAGCACCTCGCCGACCATCTCCGGGTCCAGGGCGCTGGTGGGCTCGTCGAAGAGCATCGCCTTGGGCTGCATGGCCAGCGCCCGGGCGATGGCCGCCCGCTGCTGCTGACCGCCGGAGAGTTGGGCCGGGAACTTGTCCGCCTGGTTGGCGATGCCGACCCGGTCCAGCAGGGCCAGGCCGCGCTCGCGGGCGGCGGTCGGCTTCTCCTTGCGGACCTTGATCGGGCCGAGGGTGACGTTCTCCAGGATGGTCTTGTGCGCGAAGAGGTTGAACGACTGGAAGACCATGCCCACCTCGCTGCGCAGCTTCGCGAGGGGCTTGCCCTCGGCCGGCAGCGGCTGACCGTCGAAGGTGATGGTGCCCGAGTTGATCGGTTCCAGTCGGTTGATCGTGCGGCACAGCGTCGACTTGCCGGAGCCGGACGGGCCGATCACCACGACCACCTCGCCCCGACCCACCGACAGTGAGACGTCGTCCAGCACGTGCAGCGGCCCGAACCACTTGTTGACCGCGTCCAGCACGATGAGCGGTTCGCCCGTCGTCACGTCGTCCACCGTCCCCTGTCGTCTCCCGGATCGGGGTCGGTTGACCCCCGGTGCGGCCACTGTAGGCGGCCTGATGTGGCAGAACGCAACCCAGCGGGTCACGGAGCGGTAACACCGGTCACGATCGTTCTCGGGCGTCCGATTTCGGTCACCGACTGGGTGGTCACGGTGGCGATCGTGGCGCCTTGTCGCGATCATGGGGGGATGACCGAACCCGTACGGTTGACCAAGTACGCCCGCGGCGGTGGCTGCGCCTGCAAGATCCCGCCGGGCGAGCTGGAGATCATGGTGGCCGGTCTCGGCCCGGCGACCGGCACCGCCGAGTTGCTGGTCGGGCTGGACCACGGCGACGACGCGGCGGTGGTGCGCCTGGATGAGCGGACCGGCCTGGTCAGCACCGCCGACTTCTTCACCCCGGTGGTCGACGACGCCTACGACTGGGGTCGGATAGCCGCGGCCAACGCGCTCTCCGACGTGTACGCGATGGGCGGCACCCCGCTGGTGGCCCTCAACCTGCTCTGCTGGCCGCGCGACGTGCTGCCGCTGGAGTTGGCCCGTGAGGTGCTGCGCGGCGGCCAGGACGTGGCGCGGGAGGCCGGCTGTCACCTGGCCGGCGGGCACAGCGTGGACGACGACGGCCCGAAGTACGGTCTCGCGGTCACCGGCACGGTCCGACCGGAGGAGCTGATCACCCTCGACGCCGGGCGCGCCGGGGTGCCGTTGTCGCTGACCAAGCCGCTCGGGGTGGGTGTGCTCAACACCCGGCACAAGGCGACCGGGGAGAGCTTCCCGGAGGCGGTGGCGACGATGAGCGCGCTCAACCGGGACGCCGCCCGCGCGGCGGTGGCCGCCGGCATCCGGTGCGGCACCGACGTGACCGGGTTCGGGCTGCTCGGGCACGCGTCGAAGCTGGCCCGGGCCAGCCAGCTCACGGTGGCCATCGACACCGCCCGGGTGCCCTACCTGGCCGGTGCCCGCGAGGCGCTGCGCGACGGGTTCGTCAGCGGCGGCAGCCGGCGCAACCTGGACTGGGTGACCCCGTGGACCGACTTCGGCGCGGCGGACGAGGCCGAGCGGCTGCTGCTGGCCGACGCGCAGACCTCCGGTGGGCTGCTGGTCGCCGGCGAGGTGCCCGGCGCTCCCGTGGTGGGTGAGCTGCTGCCTCGGGGAGAGCACCGGGTGGTCCTGCGCTGACAAAGGCCGGTCGACCCGCGGCGGGACACGCGGTGGCGGTGGTGCGAATGGCGCACCATACCCGATAAACTGTCACCTTCCCGCTACTCCGAGCAATGCCGCTCAGGGAAATTTTGCCCGGAATGGTCACAGACCGGTAACTTGCCCCCGGCTGGGGTCAAATGCCCCCCACCATCGTGTGTAAGGCCCGATTCGGAGGCCGGTGGGGACGAACGCAGCGAGGAGGCGGAATGACCGAGCTGTGGAACTGGAGAATCGACGGGGCTCAACCCGTGGAGGTCTACCCGGCGCTGGCCGAGGCGCTTGGTCGGGTTGTGATGCCGTTGGCGGTGGCCGACCCGGCGCGGCTGCCGGCGTACGCGGTGGTGTGTGACGTCTGGCAGGCGCCGGGCGAGTTCTCGACAGTGGTGGACTGCTACGGGGTGCCGGAGCAGCTCTCCGAGCACGCGAGCATCGCGGCACTGGCCCGATTGCTGGGCCGCAACTGCCTGTTGCGCGACGACACGCTCGACGCGGGCCGGCACCTGCTCGTCGCCCCGGACGGCACGGTCCGTCCGGTGCACTTCGACGTGCGGGACACCGAGGACGGCGAGGTGCTCAGCAGGCTTCGGCTCTGCTCGCTGGGCGACCCGGGTTGCCGGGGCTGGTCGCAGTGTCACCGCTCGCGCTGGGCGCCCGACACTGTCGCCCCGGCGCTCGCCGCGGCCTGACCCTCCCCAGGGTCAGGCCCGGCCGGGGTGCCGTGCCGGTGGGCGGCGCTCAGTTGGCGGCGGTGGCCGACCGGTCCGTGGTGCCCGATCCGGCACCGCGCACCACCAGTTGGTCGAGCAGGGTGCGCGTCGCCTCGGCCACGGCAGCCACCGCGGCGTCGAAAGCGGCGGCGTTGTGCGCGGCGGGCGTCCGGAAGCCAGAAATCTTCCGGACGTACTGCAACGCCGCCGCCTCGACGTCCGCGTCGGTCACCTGCGGGGTGAACGGCTCCCGCAGCGTCTTGATGCTCCGGCACATGTCAGCTCCTCCTCCGTCCACCGCTGTGGTCCACTCGCCGTGCCGGCGGTGGTACCGACGGTGACACTGGGTCGATATTTGTCTATCCTGGTCACGGACCAGAGCCGTTCGCGCCACAGCCGCCGCTCGCGCTCCCAGCGCCCGGGCCCCCGGAGACTCATTGTGGACCATGCCCCCGCCCGCTCATCCCGTCCCGACCTAGACGATCTCACCCGTAGCCTGCACGTTCCGCTGGAACGGATCGCCGTCGAGCACGCCGATCTGATCGAGGCGGTGCGCAGCCGGGTCGTCACCAACGCCTCCGTGCCGTCCGGCATCGTGGCCGTCGCCGCCTTCAACTCGTCCATCTGAGTGATGGTCTGCCGGTGCGGTCCGCCCGGAGCGGGCGGATCCTGCCGGCGGATCAGCCAGTTCGTGCTGAAGGTGCACAGCCGGTGCGACCTCAGCTGCGACCACTGCTACATCTACCAGCACGCCGACCAGACCTGGCGCGGCCGTCCGGCGCGGATGCCGCCGGCCACCGTCCAGGCCGCCGCACGGCGCATCGCCGAGCACGCCCGCGAGCACGAGTTGCCGGTCGTGCACGTGGTGCTGCACGGGGGTGAGCCGCTGCTGCTGGGGGCCGCCGGGTTACGGGAGGTGCTGGCCGAGCTGCGCACGGCCATCACCCCCTGGGCGCGGCTCGACCTGCGCATGCAGACCAACGGCGTGCTGCTCGACGAGGAGCTGTGCCGGCTGTTCGTCGAGTACGACGTGCGGGTCGGGGTCTCCTTCGACGGCGACCGTGCCGCAAACGACCGCCACCGGGTCTTCGCACACGGCGGCAGCAGCCACGACCTCGTCCGGCGGGCGCTGGCCCTGCTCCGACGGCCGGAACACCGCGCCAGCTACGCCGGCATCCTCTGCACGATCGACGTCCGCAACGATCCCGACCGGGTGTACGAGGCGCTGTTGGCCGAGAGCCCGCCCCGGGTCGACCTGTTGCTGCCCCACGCCACCTGGGACAACCCCCCGGAGCGACCAGGCCCCGAGCCCACCCCGTACGCGGACTGGCTGGGGCGGCTGCACCGGCGGTGGGTGGACGACGGGCGCCCGATGTCGATCCGGATGTTCGAGGCGCTGCGCCCCGGTGGCGGCGGCACCGAGGCGTTCGGCCTCGCGCCGGCCGACGTGCTCGTCATCGAGGCGGACGGCACGTGGGAACAGGTCGACTCGCTGAAGACCGCGTTCCACGGCGCGGCCGGCACCGGGTTCGACGTGTTCGACCACTCGGTGGACGAGGTCGCGCGGCACCCCGGGGTCGCCGTCCGGCAGGAGGGCGTGGACGGGCTCTGCGCGACCTGCCGGGCCTGCCCTGTGGTCGACCGGTGCGGCGGCGGCCTGTACGCCCACCGCTGGCGCACCGGCTCCGGCTTCGACAACCCCTCGGCGTACTGCGCCGACCTGCTCCGCCTGATCGACACAGTGGACGCCTACCCGCCGCCCACCCGACCCGCGTCGGGCGAAAGGGCCGCCACCTCGCCGGTCGACGAGTTGCTGGACGACCTGGCGACCGGGCACGGGTCGGCCTCGACGCTCGCGCTGCTCGCCGACACCCAGCTCTCCATCACCCGCGCGCTGCTGGCGGCCTGCCGGGACGGGTCCGGCACCACTGCCGCCTGGGACTTGCTCGTCGACCTCGACCGGTCGGCGCCGGAGGCGGTCCGGGCGATCCTGGCGCACCCCTTCGTCCGGCCCGGGCTGGTGCATCGCCTCGACTCGTCGGCGCCGCCCGGCCTCGGCGCGGCAGTCGACCCACTGCCGGCCCTCGCCATCGCCACGGCGCTGCGGGCCGGCGTCCCGGCCGCGTTGCACGTCCCGGTGCGGGCCGACACGATCACGTTGCCCACGCTCGGCAGCCTGGTGCTGCCCGGCCTGGGGGGAAGCGCCGAGGTGACCGTCCGGCCCGGCGAGTTCCAGGTCCGGGGCGGGTCGGTCGCGCAGACGGTGCTCCTCGATCCGCTGGCTCCGCCGTCGACCGGCTGGTTTCCGACCCGCGACGTGTCGATGCCCGGTGGCCGGTTGCTTATCGAGGACGGCGACCCCTACCGCGACTGCTACGGCCAGCCGGTCGAGTCACGCCTGGACGTTCCGGCGGCGCGGGCGTTGGGTCGTACCCTGGCGGCGGCCTGGCGAATCGTGCACCGGGACGTGCCGGCGCACGCGGCGGCGCTCGACGGCGGCCTGCGTGCCGTCGTTCCGTTGGCGCCCGACCCGGCACGACCCCTGCGGAGCGCTACCGCCCGGCACGCGTACGGCGCGGTCGCCGTCACCCCCCATCCCGACCCGGAGACGATGGCGGTGCTGCTCGTGCACGAGTGGCAGCACGCGAAGCTGGGTGCGGTGCTCGACCTGTACGACCTGGTCGAACCCGGGCAGGGCCTTCGGATCCGGGTGCCCTGGCGGCCCGACCCGCGGCCACCGGAGGGCGTCCTCCAGGGGGTGTACGCGCACCTCGCCGTCACCCAGGTCTGGCAGTCCCGGGCGGCCACCGACGATCCGGACGCGTCGGCGCACGCGGCCCACTTCCTGGCGTGGACCCGGGACGGCGTCGACGCGCTGCTGGCCAGCCGGTCGCTCACCGCGGCGGGTGAGCGGTTCGTCGGCCAGCTGCGCCACGCCCTGGAGGAGACCCGTGTCGGGTCCAGATGAGCACCCTCCGCCCAGACTGGGCCGTCCCCGCCTCGCCGACGACCTGCGGGCGTTGGGCGTACGCCCGGGGGTGTGCCTGCTGGTGCACTGCGGCCTGCGTCGGGTGGGCCCACTGGAACACGGCCCGGCGACCCTCGCCGGCGCGCTGCGCGACGTCCTCGGCCCGGCCGGCACGCTGCTGGTGCCCACCCACACCGACGGCAACTCGACCACCTCCCGGGCCCACCTGGCAGCCACCGCCGGCATGGACCGGGCGCAGCGCGAACGGTACGAGGCGGCGCTGCCGGGCTGGGACCGCCGGACCACCCCCGCGCAGCGGATGGGTGCGCTCGCCGAGTACGTCCGGTGCACCCCCGGTGCTGTGCGCAGTGACCATCCGCAGACGTCGTTCGCCGCGCTCGGTCCGAGGGCCCGGCAACTCACCGACGGCCACGACCTCACCTGCCACCTGGGGGAACGCTCACCGGTCGGCGGCCTCTACGCGGCGGACGGGCAGATCCTGCTGCTCGGCCTCGGCTACGAGGCGTGCACCGGCCTGCACCTGGCCGAGTACCGGCTGCCGGTGCCGCCACCCGAGCGCGACTACCAGTGCTTCCGGCTCGTCGACGGGCGGCGGGTGCGCCTCGACTTCCGGGCTCTGGACCTGGACGACAGGGACTTCCCGACGGTGGGTGCCGCACTCGACGAGACGCCGTTGGTGCGGCACGGCCGGGTGGGGCGAGCCAACGCCCGACTGCTGCCGGCGCGGGCCGCTGTCGACTTCGCGACTGGGTGGTTCGCCACGAACCGGTTGGCGGCGCGACGTTGACGCCGGGACTACGCTGATGGTCCGGCCGCGTGGGGAGGGCGGAGGGGCTGCAGTGAGCACAGTGGACGCACCCTCTCAAGCACGCGCCCCACTCTTCTTCATCAGCTATTCGCGGGCGCCGGTCGGCCGGGCCACCGGCAAACCCGCCGAGTACGTCTCCCGTTTCTTCGAGGACCTCTCCGTGCACGTCAGCGAGCTGGTCGGCCCGGTGACCGGGGTGGACGCCGGCTTCCTGGACAGCTCCATCGCCGGCGGCGAACGCTGGAGCCCGGAGCTTCTCCAGGCCGCCGGCACCTGCCAGGTCTTCGTCCCGCTGGTCTCCAGCGCGCTGCTCGGCAGCGACTGGTGCGGCCGGGAGTGGGACGCGTTCTCCCGCCGACGGATCACCCCGCGACACAGCTCCGCCTCGGTCCACGAGACGGCGATCGTGCCGGTCACCTGGTCGCCGACGAACGGCACCGCGCTGCCTCGGGTGCTCCGCGACATCCAGCGCTTCACCCCGACCGCGATGCCGGATCCCGACATCGCGGTGCACTACCAGCGGGACGGGGTCTACGGCTTGCTGACCATGCAGTGGGAGAACGCGTACCGGGCGGTGGTCTGGCGCCTCGCGCAACGGATCGTGGCCATCCACCGGTCGTATCTTGTCGAACCCTGGGTGCCGGCGAGCGTGGACGAGCTGTGCAACCGGTTCGCCGAGGAGCCGGAGTGAGCCCCCCGACGGCCCGGCGCCGGCCGGGGGCGCGCGGGACGTACTTCTTCCTGAGTTACGCCCACTCGGCGCCGCCGCCGGGCGGGCGGGCCGACGCCGACGTCTGGGTCGGCCAGTTCTTCGCCGACCTGACCGACGAGGTGCGGCGCCAGGCGCGACCGGTCGCCGGGATGCGGATCGGCTTCTTCGACCAGCACATCCCGTTGGGCGCCGACTGGAAAGCCGCCCTCG
Source organism: Micromonospora trifolii (assembly GCF_022229005.1). Lineage (GTDB taxonomy): Bacteria > Actinomycetota > Actinomycetes > Mycobacteriales > Micromonosporaceae > Micromonospora > Micromonospora trifolii. Next base: position 11,122 of record NZ_JAKKFD010000062.1, on the reverse strand, counting down.
CCGAGGCGCTCGGTGACGCCGAGGTCTTCGTTCCGCTCTACTCACCCGGCTACTTCAGTCGCCCCTGGGCGCTGGGGGAGCAGGAGTCCTTCCGGGCCCGACTGGCCGCCGCCGGGTCGGCCCGGGTCACCGCCGGCCATCTCACCCCGGTGCTGTGGATCCCGTTTCCCCCGTGGGAGGCCCACCCGGAGCTGGACGGCGCCCTGGACCTGGGCCGGGACGTCCCGGAGTACGCGGCGGACGGCCTGCGCGCGTTCTGCATGCTGGCCTCCTACCGGGCCCAGTACGAGCTGATGCTGAGCCGCCTGGCGAGCCGGATCGTGCACACCGCCGAGCGGCGACCGATGGGCCCGTCGCGGGCGCCCGGCCTGGACGAGGTGGTCCGTCCGGCGCCCACCGACCCGGACTTCGTCGTCGCCGTCCTGGCCCCGACGCGGGACCGGCTGCCGACCGATCGCGACCCCGCCGGCTACGCCGCCAGCGGCCGGCTCTGGCGGCCGTACGGGCGCAGCCAGCAACTGCCCGCCGCCGAGTACGCGGTCAGCACCGCCGAGCGGCTCGGGCTCTCGGCCCGTACCGAGGACTTCGCGCAAGCGTCCGCGATGCTCGATCGGCGGCCGGCCGTGCTGTTGGTCGATCCGTGGATCGCGGCGGCGCCGGACGCGGCAGCGGTCCTCGGCCGCATGCTGCACGGCCTGCGGGAGTGGGTCGTTCCGCTGGTGGTCACCGACGACGACGACAGTCAGGACGCCACCCGCTGGGCCACCGCTGTGACGCAGCTGCTGCACGACGCCGGTCTGCCCCAGGTGAAGCGGGCGTGCAACATGCCGGAGTTCGTCGACCTGATGCCGGCGCTGGTCACCGAGGCGCGCCGGCAGTTCCTCAAGTACGGCCCGGTCGTCCCCTTCGAACCACCGCCGGAGCCGGTGCCGAGCCTGCGGGACGGCCTGCCCGCCGCCGGCTCGACCGTTCCCACCGACCCCGCGTCCCCGCCTGATGATCCGGCCCCACCGCGTCCCCACGGAGAAAATCGATGAACAACGATCGCGAAGGCCAGGTCGTCACCTTCTACTCGTTCAAGGGTGGGACGGGCCGGACGATGGCGCTGGCCAACGTGGCCTGGATCCTGGCGGCCAGCGGCCGGCGGGTGCTCGTCGCCGACTGGGACCTGGAGTCACCCGGTCTGCACCGCTTCTTCCACCCGTTCCTCGACGCCGAGGCGATCCAGGGCACCAGCGGCGTGATCGACATGATCCGCGACTACGAGTGGGAGACCACCCGGGTCGACGACCGACCGGACCGCTGGATGGAGCAGTACGCCCGGGTCGGGCGGCACGCGTTCTCGCTGCGCTGGAACTTCCCCGACGGCGGCGGCCTCGACTTCCTCTCCGCCGGCCGGCAGAACAGCGACTACGCGGTCTCGGTGAGCGGGCTGGACTGGGACAACTTCTACAACCGGCTGGGCGGGGCGCAGTTCTTCGAGGCGCTGCGCGCGGACATGAAGCGCCAGTACGACTTCACACTGATCGACAGCCGGACGGGGTTGAGCGACGTCGCCGACATCTGCACCCTGCACCTACCGGACACCCTGGTCGACTGCTTCACGCTCAGCGACCAGGGCATCGACGGCGCGGCCCGGGTGGCGCACTCGGTGCGGGACCGGTACCGGCGGCGCGACATCAGGGTCCTGCCGGTGCCGATGCGGGTCGACCAGGCCGAGAAGGAGCGGGCCGAGGCGGGTCGCCTGCTGGCCATGCGCCGGTTCGCCGGGTTGCCGGCCGGCATGACCGAGGCGGAACGGCGGCGTTACTGGGCCGCGGTGGAGGTCCCGTACCGGCCGTTCTACGCGTACGAGGAGACCCTCGCGACGTTCGGCGACCCGCCCGGCTCACCGACGTCGCTGCTGGCCGCGTTCGAGACGTTGACCGGGATCCTCACCGACGGCGCGGTGACGGCGTTGCCGCTGATGGACGAGTCGGTGCGGGAGCGGGGCAAGGCCCGGTTCCGCCGACGCACCGAGGCGATCGACGACCAGATCGTGCTCCGGTACGCGCCGGAGGATGCCATCTGGGCCGAGTGGCTGGAGCGGGTGCTCAGCTCGGCCGGGCTGCGGGTGGTGGAGCCCACGTCCGCCGTCGGGTCGGCCGGTACGCCGGCTCCACGCACGCTGACAGTGGTCTCGCCGGCCTACGTCGCGACGCCGTCCGGTGGTCTGCCCGACCGGGACACGAGCACCGGTTCCACGGCCCTGGCCGTGTATGTCGCCGACCTGCGCCCGCTGGCCGAGTTCCCGTCGCAGAGTTCCACCAACCTGGTGAACGTGAGCGCCGCGACCGCCGTGGAGCGGGTGTTGCGGCTGGTCGGCCGGCCGGTGCCGTCGTCGGCGGACGGGCCGGCGGGCGGGGCCACCCGTTATCCCGGCACCGAGCCGTTGATCTTCAACGCCCCCAACCGGAACGCCCGGTTCACCGGCCGGGAGGACGACCTGGCGCGGCTGCGCGCACAGTTGCAGAGCGGGGGCAGCGCTGTGGTGCTGCCGGTCGCCCTGCAGGGCATGGGCGGCGTCGGTAAGACGCAGGTGGCTCTGGAGTATGTGCACCGGTTCAAGGCCGCGTACGACGTGGTCTGGTGGATCGTTGCGGACCCGCCGCAGTTCGTCGACACCGCCCTCGCCGACCTCGCCAGTCGCCTGGGCATCCTCGTCGGGCCGACCCTGCCCGACACGGTCCGGTCGGTGCTCCAGGTGCTCGGTCGTGGTGAGCCGTACGAGCGGTGGCTCGTCGTCCTGGACAACGCCGAAGAGCTCGACCAGATCGAGCCGTTCCTGCCGCAGGGCCCCGGGCACGTCCTGCTGACCTCCCGCAACCGCGCTTGGGGTGACCGGGCGAACCCGATCCAGGTGGACGTCTTCGACCGCACCGAGAGCGTGGCGCACCTCGCCCAGCGGGTGCCCACGATCAGCGCCGAGGAGGCCGACCGGGTGGCCGAGGCGCTCGGCGACCTGCCGATCGCTGTGGCCGCTGCGGGTGCCTGGCTCGCCGACACCGGCACGTCGGTCGCCGACTACCTGCGGCAGATCGAGCGGCACGGCCCCAGCGCCCTCTCCGTGGAGGCGACCTGGGACCTGTCGCTGAACCGGCTGCTGGAGCAGGCGCCCGCCGCGTACCGGCTGTTGCAGCTCTGCTCGGTGCTGGCCCCGGAGATCGCCCTCGAACTCATCTACAGCGACGAGATGGCGGCGGCCCTCGTGCCGTTCGACCCGTCGGTGTCGGAGCGGCTCGTGCGCGGCGCCCTGGTTCAGCAGATCAACCGCCTGGCACTGCTCAAGCTCGACGTCCAGGGCGGTCGGGTCCAGGTGCACCGGCTGTTGCAGGCGGTGGTCCGCGACCGGATGACCGACGACGAGATCGTCGCCGCCCGACACCAGGTGCACCTGGTGCTGGCCGCGTCTCGGCCCCGTGGCGACGTGGACGACCCGACCACCTGGGCCCGGCTTCGCATGCTCTGGCCGCACCTGGAGGTCTCCGAGGCGCTGACCTGCCCGGACGAGCCGGTGTGTCAGCTGCTGATCGACCGGGTCCGTTATCTGTGGCAGCGCGGCGGTCTGGACCAGGCCGACACGTTCAGCCAGGAGGTGGACGACACCTGGAGCGCCCGGCTCGGCGACACTCACGACGAGGTCGAGGCATCGGCGCTGGGCCGCCAGCTGCTGCACCTGCGGTTCAACCGGGCGAACATCCTGCGCAGCCTGGGCCGGTTCAACGAGGCGCGGGACCTGGACGAGGCGGTGCTGGCCGAGCAACGCCGGCTGCTGGGCCCGCTGCACCCGCACAGTCTGATGACCGCCGGCAGCCTCGGCGGTGACCTGCGGGCGCTCGGCCGCTACGCCGAGGCCCTGGAACGGGACCGGTCCACCTACGCCTCCTGGCTCCAGGTGTTCGGCGAGGACCACCCCCGGACGTTGAGCGCGGCCAACAACCTCGCCGTGTCGTACCGGCTGGTCGGCGACTACCGGTCGGCCCGCCGCTGGGACGACGAGGTGCACCAGCGGCGGCGGCTGGTGCTCGGCCCCACGCATCCCTACACCCTCGTCTCCGCCGTGCGGCTCGGCAGCGACCTGCGGGAAGCTGGCGAGTACGAGAGGTCGGCCACCCTGCTGCGCACCGTGTACGACACGTACTGCGAGGTGCTCGGGCCGGATGACGGCCAGAGTCTCGCCGCTCAGGTCAACCTGGCGGTGTCCCTGCGCAGCTCCGGTCGGGGCAGCGAGGCCGCGCCGATGTTCGAGACGGCCTACCGCGAACTCGACGAACGCTTCGGGGCGGACAATCCAGACACTGTGGCGTGCCGATCGAGTCGCGCGGCGAACCTGTTGGCCGTCGGCGACGCGGCCCGGGCGCTGACCGAGATGAACGCCGTGCGGGTGGCGTTCGAGGAGCAGCTCCGGCTGGGCCCGGAGCACCCGCACGCCCTGGCGACGGTGAGTAACATTTCGGCGGCGGAGCGCGCGCTCGGGCGCAGGTCGGACGCACTCGCGTCGGCGTCCCGGGCGGTCGGCGAGCTGCGCAAGGTGCTCGGGCCGGACCACCCGCACACGCTCGCGGCGGAGGTCAACCAGGCGGTGTGTCTCGCCGAGGAGGGTGACTGGGAGTCGGCGCGGGACCGGCTGCGGGAGACCGCCGGCCGACTGGCCGCGGTGATCGGTGCGGAACACCCCGACACGCTGCGCTGCCTCGGCGACCTCGCCCTGGTGGCGAGGCGGGCCGGCGACGGCCCGGCCACCGAGGACGTCGGCGCCGTGGCGGACCGGCTGGCCGAGGTGATCGGTCTGGAACATCCCACAGTGCAGACCCTGCGCGAACGGCGGTTCGTGGTCCGGGTGATCGACCCACACACCATCTGAGCGGGTCGTTCGGCGGGCGCTCCGGCGGTCCGGGCCGGCCGGCCGGACCGGGCGCTCAGAGCTGCGGGCTGGTCGCGAGGTCCGGCGTGGCCAGCCAGGTCAGGGTCTGCGGCAGGATCTCCACCGCCCCGAAGTGCGCGGCGCCGGGCTGCACCTGCACCTCGGCGCGCGGAATCCGCGAGGCGAGCCAGTGGGAGTGCTCCACCGGGGAGAAGCGGTCCTGCTCGCCGTGCCAGAGCCGGACCTCCGCGCGGATGGCACCCAGGTCGAACCCCCAGCCGCGCCGGATCGCCAACACGTCGTCGATCCAACCCTCGGGGCCGTGTCGCAGCGCCTCGGAGTACATGTCGGTCAGCAGTCGGCGAATCGCTACGTCGTCGACGACCCGGATGTCCTCGTCGGGAAGTTGCGGGCGGAGGAAGTCCAGCAGCGTCATCGGGTCCCGGCGGGCCTCGTCCGCGCGCACCTTCAGGTTGAGCGTCAGCTCGGCCAGGTCCTCGTCGGCCTGCCCGTAGTCCTCCACGTTCGATTCCGCCATGCCCGCGTACCAGTCCAGGTCGGGCGCGCCGGCCGGGGCGAGCCCCACCAGCACGGCGGCCCGGGTGACCCGGTCCGGCAGCAGCGCGGCGCAGGCCAGGGCGTGTGGCCCGCCACCGGAGCGGCCCACCACCGAGAACCGGTCGATGCCCAGGTCGTCGGCGATCGCCGCCACGTCGGCCGCGGCGTCGGCCACCCGCCGACCCTCGTGCCGGTCGGAGTCGCCGTACCCGGGTCGGTCGTAGCAGACGAGGTGCACGCCGAGGCGGTAGACGACGATGCCCCGGGGTCGGGGGCCGCTGCGGCTGCCCGGGGTGCCGTGCAGCAGGAAGACCGCCGGCCCGTCCGGCGCTCCGGAGGTCTCCACCGCGAGGTGCCGCCCGTCCGGGGTCGTGACGGTGCGCTGTGTCGCATCTTGTCGCGTCACGGTTGGCCTCCCGCGGGTCGTCATGTGCTCCCCCGTGAACGGAGCCGCGCATCGTCGGCGCCGAGTGCAAAGCCCCCGAAATCGCCCAGAACACATTCTTGTTGTGCAGCGTACTGCCCGTCGTGGATGCCCGCCATGGGCCAGCGGGTCAATGCCGGTGGGTCGGGCCTCCCGAACGGGCCGCTACCCTGGTAGCCCGAGGGGAAGGGGCACCAAGAGGGTGGCTAGGACCTACAACGTCGTGACGTACGGCTGCCAGATGAACGTGCACGATTCCGAGCGGATCTCCGGCCTGCTCGAACAGGCCGGCTACGTGCGCGCGGTGCCGACCGACGACACCCCGGACATCGTCGTCTTCAACACCTGCGCCGTACGGGAGAACGCGGACAACCGGCTCTACGGCAACCTCGGTCGCCTGCGCCCGGTCAAGGACAAGCACCCCGGGATGCAGATCGCTGTCGGCGGCTGCCTGGCCCAGAAGGACCGCGGCGACATCGTCCGCAAGGCCCCCTGGGTGGACGTGGTCTTCGGCACCCACAACATCGGCGCGCTGCCGGTGCTGCTGGAGCGGGCCCGGCACAACGCCGCCGCCGAGGTGGAGATCCTGGAGTCCCTCGACGTCTTCCCGTCCACGCTGCCCACCCGCCGCGAGTCCACGTACGCCGGCTGGGTGTCGATCTCGGTGGGGTGCAACAACACCTGCACGTTCTGCATCGTGCCGGCCCTGCGCGGCAAGGAGAAGGACCGGCGCCCCGGCGACATCCTCTCCGAGGTGCGCGCCCTGGTCGACGAGGGCGTGCTGGAGGTGACCCTGCTCGGGCAGAACGTCAACTCGTACGGCGTGGAGTTCGGCGACCGGTACGCGTTCGGCAAGCTGCTGCGGGCCTGCGGCGACATCGACGGGTTGGAGCGGGTGCGCTTCACCAGCCCGCACCCGAAGGACTTCACCGACGACGTGATCGCCGCGATGGCCGAGACGCCGAACGTCTGCCACTCGCTGCACATGCCGTTGCAGTCCGGCTCCGACGACGTGCTCCGGGCGATGCGCCGGTCCTACCGTTCCGAGCGCTACCTGGGGATCATCGAGAAGGTCCGGGCGGCGATGCCGGACGCGGCGATCACCACCGACATCATCGTCGGCTTCCCCGGTGAGACCGAGGCCGACTTCCAGCGCACCCTGGACGTGGTCCGGGACGCCCGGTTCTCCTCGGCCTTCACCTTCCAGTACTCGAAGCGGCCCGGCACCCCCGCCGCGACCATGGACGATCAGCTGCCCAAGCAGGTCGTGCAGGAGCGCTACGAGCGGTTGATCGCCTGCGTCGAGGACATCACCTGGGCGGAGAACAAGCGCCTCGTCGGGGAGACCGTCGAGGTGCTGGTCGCCGTCGGCGAGGGCCGCAAGGACGAGCGGACCGGCCGGATGTCCGGTCGGGCCCGCGACGGTCGACTGGTGCACTTCGCGACCGAGACCGCCGACGGGGAGTCCCTCGCCGGTCAGATCCGGCCCGGCGACATCGTGCACACCACAGTCACCTACGCCGCCCCGCACCACCTGAACGCCGACGGAGCGCCGGTGGCGCACCGACGGACCCGGGCCGGTGACGCGGCCGAGGCTGGTCGCTCGCCGCGTACCCCCGGGGTGTTGCTCGGTCTGCCGACGATCGGCGCACCGCCGGTCGCGGCTGCCCCCGCTGCTGGCTGCGCCACCCACTGACCGCACGGAAGGGCCCCTGGACGAGGGGCCCTTCCGGAAAAGGCTGAGTCAGACGGTGATCCGACCGGCGCCGGCGCCCGCCGTCACGATGGACTTGACGTTGCTCGCGGTGTCCAGCTGGTAGGAGTACGGGATGCTGCCCACGCTGCCGCCGGCCTGGCCGGTGGGCGAGTTGACGAAGTGGTTGTTGCGGGCGACCAGGCTGCCGGGGCCCGAGTCCCCCTCGCCGAGGTGGTACGGGTCGTCGACGTTCTCGAAGTAGTTGCCCTCGACGAGCACTCCGGCGTTCTCGGTGGACGCGACGCCGTAGCCGCCGTTGGCCCGGTAGTAGTTGTTGTACACGTGCACCGGGTTGCCGAAGCGCACCCGGGGGTTGCGCTGGTTGCTGCCGTCGAACCAGTTGTGGTGGTAGCTCACCCGCAGGTGGCCGACGTCCTGGCTGGCGTTGTCGTCGCTGTGGCCGAGCAGCATTGTCTTGTCGTGGCTGAAGACCCGGTTCCACGACACGGTGACGAAGTCCGAGCCGCGCTTGATGTCGACGGCCCCGTCGTACCCGTTGCTGAAGCTGTTGTGGTCGATCCAGATGTTGGTGGCCGACTCCTGCACGTTGATCGCGTCGTCGTTCCAGCTGCGGAAGGTCAGGTTGCGGATGATCACGTTGCGGTCACCGCTGATGTTGAACCCGCAGCCGGCGATGGTCGCGCCGTAGTTGCCGAGGATGGTCTTGTTGGACCGGACCCGCAGCATGCCCGAGCAGGTGATCGTTCCGGAAACCCGGATCACCGCGGCACCTGTCGCGTTCAGCGCGCTGGTCAACGCCGAGGCGGTGGTGACGGTGGCGGTGGCGGCGTTGCCACCACCTGTGGTGCCGCCGTTCTGGGTGGCCCAGCCGACAAGTGTCGACGGCGGCTGCGTGCTGGGCGGGGGAGTGCTCGACGGTGGCGGCGTGGTCGGCGGCGGGGTGGTCGGGATGGTGCTGCCGGTGCAGGCGACGTTGTTCAGGCTGAAGCCGCTCGGGGCCGGGTTGCTGGAGCTGTTCCAACTCGCGTTGAAGCCGAACGTGGCGCTGGCGTTTGTCGCGAGGTTGCCGTTGTAGTCGACGTTGGTCGCGGAGACCTGGTTGCCGCTCTGCGAGGCGGTGGCGCCCCACGCCTGGCTGACCTGCTGACCGGCCCCGTACGACCAGCGCAGCGTCCACCCGGAGACCGGGTCGCCGAGGTTGGTGACTGTGACGTTGCCGGTGAACCCGCCCGGCCACTGGCTGGCGACCGAGTAGGCCACCTGGCAGCCGGCGGCCGCCTGGGCGGACACGGAGGTCAACAGCCCGGCGGTGACCAGTGCGGCGGTGGCTGCGGCAGTGGTGGCGATCAGCGTCATCCGACGCCGTCCTGTGCGCATGCTGCTTCCTTTCGGTGAGGCGGGCGGAGGTGTCGCGACGCCCATGCCCGTGGGCGGCGAATCTCGGCCGGGACCAGTGGTCCTCGGGCCCGCCAGTGCAGGTTCGTGAAGGAAAGCGGCTCCAGCGCTCGCGCCCACCCACGATGAGGCAAGCGCTTTCCCGATAAAAGCATAGAAGGGTCTCGATGTAAATGGCCGGGACGGCCGATGCGGTGCGCACCGGCCGTCCCGGTGGATCAGCAGCTGGCGCCGCTGAGCTTCACAGTGCCCGGCGCGCTCGCGGTGCCGTTGGCGGTGAAGCCCACGGTGACCGAACCGCCCGCCGGCAGGGACGGGGCGTGGCTCGGAGCCGCAGCGGTGACCGTCGTGCCGGACTGCGTGACTGTGGCGTTCCAGCCACTGCCCAACGTCACCCCGGACGGCCAACTCCAGGTGACCGACCACGGGTTCACCGCGCCCGAGCCGGTGTTCTTCACTGTCAACTCGCCCTGGAAGCCGCCCTGCCAGGCGTTGACCTGCCGGTAGGTGGCCGTGCAGGCGCCGGCCGGCGGATCCGTCGGCCCACCGGTCGGCGGCCCGCTGGTGCCGCCGCCGGACGGCGCGATCAGGTACGGCTGGAGGATCGCCTGCTTGGCGGTGTTGACGTTCGTCCAGTCGTCCAGCGCGATACCGCCGGTGTCACCCGAGTTGGGGTTCCACGACCAGTAGGTGAAGGACATCCCGGTCACCCCGGTCCCGGTGTACGCCATCAGCCTCTCCAGCCACACCTTGTCCTTCGGATCGACGAGGGTGCTGCCGAACTCGCCCATCATGATCGGCGCGATGTTCTGCTTGTAGAGGTAACCGAAGTACTTGTCCCAGATGGCCGGCATGTTCGCCGGGTAGTCCGGGGCGTCGAACCAGGTCTGCCGATAGACCGAGGTGGCGTACTCGTGCGGCGAGTAGACCAACCGGTTCGCCACGCTCAGCCGGACCGGGAACTGCCCCGCCTTCGACAGGTTGCCGCCCCACCAGCCGCAGTCCTCGTCGTTGCTGGTGTCGCCGTCCCAGACATTGGAGAGGCCGCCGCTCGGGCAGCTCACCCCCTCCACGAAGATCAACCAGTTGGGCTGGACGCCGAGGATGGCGTTGCCGGCCCGCTCGGCGGCGAGCCGCCAGTCCCGGGTGGTGTCGCCACAGCCCCAGCACGCGCCGGTGGCCGCCGGGTTGGTGCCCTCCGCGTGCGGCTCGTTGTGCAGGTCGGCGCCGATCACCGTCGGGTTGCCCACGTACCGTTGGGCGAGCATCTTCCAGTCGTTGATCCAGGTCGCCTCGGAAACCGTCGACGTGTACCAGAGTGGCGACTGCCCGGCCGCCGTCGGCCGGTGCCGGTCCAGGATGATCCGCATGCCCTTGCTGCCGGCGTAGTCGATCACCTTGTCCAGGATCTGCAACGGAGACAGCCCGATCAGGTCCGGGTTGACGAAGTCGTTGATCCCACTGGCGGTCGCGCCCGGCTTCAGCGCGTCGTTCGAGTACGGCACCCGCAACGTGTTGTAACCCAACCGGGCCATCGTGTCGAGCTGTCCCCGCCACGGATTGTTCGACCACAGCCCGTGGAAGGTCTTGTTGTCGGTCTCCATGCCGAACCAGTTGATGCCGGTCAACCGGACCGTCGCACCGGTGCTGTCCACGATCTGGTTGCCACTGGTGTGCAGATAACCCGTACCGGTGCCAGCGGCGACGGCCGGGCTGGTGCTGACGGCGGCGGCGAGGAACACGCCGGCCGCGACGGTGACGAGCGCAGTGAGCGCGCCGCCGAGAGCTTTAGGACGGAACAATTCGAGCTCCACTTCGGAGGTCCGCCGCCGTCCAGAGACGACGCCGGCAGGCGGCCGTCCGCACGTCACGGTCCCCAAGGGGGTACGCGGACAGTGCGCGACGGCCCATGTCACGCGGACGTGGTCACTCGCGGAAGCTCACCGGCGACCCTCGACGGCGGATGTTCCGCCTTCGTCGCCCTCGTGCCGGTGGCCCTACCTGGCTCCGTCGCTCATTCTGATCAGCCCACGTCACTGCGTCAACCCGCCCCACCGCCCTGCGCGCCCCACCGCCCTGCGCGCACCCCGCCCTGCGCGCCCCACCGCCCTGCGCGCACCCCGCC
>NZ_JAKKFD010000061.1 GCF_022229005.1 Micromonospora trifolii | reverse complement strand
GGGTGGGTGGGTGGGTGGGTCAGGGTTGGCGGCGGCGGGGGCGGTAGCTGGCCAGGGTGGCGGGAAGGCCGCGGCGGATGATGCCGGCCCAGTCGGTGTCGCCGCGCAGCACCGCCGCGGCGGTCTTGCGGGCCTGCTCGACGGTGAAGTGCGGTGGCAGCATCAGCTCCGCCGGGTCGACCAGGGCGTTGATCACCACCGGCCGGTCGGCGGTGAGCGCCCGGTCCCAGACGTCGCGCACCTGGTCCGGTGAGTCGATCAACTCGCCGTGCAGCCCGAGCACCTCCGCCCACTGGTGGTAGGCGATGTCCGGCAACTGCTGGCTGTCCGGGAACATCGGCGTCCCCTCGGTGGAGCGTTGTTCCCAGCTGACGAACGCCAGATCCCGGTTGTTGAGCACCAGCACCACGAAGCGCGGGTCGGCCCAGCTGCGCCAGTACTTCGCCACGGTGATCAGCTCGTTGACGCCGTTCATCTGCATGGCGCCGTCGCCGATCAGCGCTACCAGCGGCCGGTCCGGGTGGGCGAACTTGGCGCTCAACGCGTACGGCATGGCGCCGCCCATGGACAGCAGCGTGCCGGAGAGGCTGGCCAGCATGCTGGGGCGTACCTGGATGTGTCGGGCGTACCAGGCGGTGGTGGTGCCGCAGTCGACAGTGAGCAGCACGTCGTCGGGCAGCCGCTCGTTCAGGGTGTGGAAGAGCAACTGCGGGTTGACCGGGTCGGCGGCCTGCTCGGCCAGGTCGTGTTGCACCCGGCGCCACGCCGAGGTGGCCTCGGTGATCTCCGTCCGCCAGGCGGTCGGCCCGGGGCCGGGGCCCAGTTCGTTCAGCAACGCCCGCAGCGTGGGGCGGGCGTCGCCGGTCAGGTTCACCTCGGTCGGGTACCGCAGCCCGAGCTGGGTGCCGTCCAGGTCGATCTGCACCGCGCGGGCCTGCCCGGGCGGTGGATAGAACTCCGAGTACGGCATGTTGCTGCCCACTATCAGCAGCCGGTCGCAGCCGCTCATCAGCTGCCAGCTCGGTCGGGTGCCGAGCAGCCCGATCGCGCCGGTCACCCACGGCTCGCGGTGGTCGACGGCGGTGAAGCCGAGCAGCGCGGTGGCCACGCCGGCCCCGAGCCGATCAGCGATCTCGCGGACCTCGTCGCGCGCGCCGAGGGCACCCTGGCCGACGAGCATCGCCACCCGTTGCCCGCCGCGCAGCACCTCGGCCGCCCGGCGTACGTCGGCCTCCGGCGGGATGGTCGGTGTGCTGCTCGGCGCGTTGCTGGTCTGGTAGTAGCCGTGCGCGTGCGGCGGGTTCGGTATGGCCGGCTCGTCCTGCAGGTCCAGGGGCAGGATCAGGGCGGTGACGGTACGCCGGGCCAGCGCCGTCCGGCACGCCCGGTCGACCAGGTGACGTACCTGTGCCGGGTGGTCGAGCTGGGCCAGGAACGCCGCTGCCACGTCCTTGTAGAGGGCGAGCAGGTCGACCTCCTGGTAGTACCCGCCGCCCTCGGCGGTGGTCGCTGTGTGACCGACGAGGGCGATGACCGGTTGGTGGTCGAGCTTCGCGTCGTACAGGCCGTTGAGCAGGTGGATGGCGCCCGGCCCGCTGGTGACCAGCGCGCAGCCCAGCGGGCCGCCGCCGTACTTGACGTGGGCGGAGGCGGCGAAGCCCGCGGTCTCCTCGTGTCGGACCTGGATGAACTGGGCGCGGCCGTTGGTGCGTTGCAGCGCGGAGGTCATGCCGTTGATGCCGTCGCCGGGATAGCCGAAGTAGCGGTGTACGCCCCAGCTGAACAGCCGCGACACGATGTGGTCCGCGACGGTCGGACGCCGGGGCAGGGTGCCCGCTTCGCCCGGCGTGGTGTCGTCTGTGCTCACCTGGCTGGTCCTTCCCGTCGCGTCCGATGCCCGCCGGTCATTCCCCTTCTTCTTCGGACAAAACTCCCCGCCGGGCGGGCCTCGAAGCGTGCTACTGCGCGTCCGGCAGAATCGTCGGGTGCCCGTCCACCAGATCAACGACCCTGACGACGACCGGATCGCCGACTACCGGGCGCTCACCGACGTCGAGCTGCGTACCCGCTGGGAACCGCCGCACGGCCTGTTCATCGCCGAGGGGGAGCTGGTGCTGCGCCGGGCGCTGCGCGCGGGTTACCCGGCCCGGTCGTACCTGGTCGACGCCAAGCGGGTCGACCAGCTCGCCGACCTGGACACCGGCGACGCGCCGGTCTACGCCGCGACACAGGACGTGCTGCAACGGGCCACCGGCTTCCACGTACACCGCGGGGTGCTGGCGTCGTTCCACCGCCGGCCGCTGCCGACGGCGGCCGAGGTGCTCGCCGCCGCGCGCCGGGTCGTGCTCCTGGAGGACGTGAACAACCACACCAACCTCGGTGCGGTCTTCCGGGGCGCCGCAGCGCTCGGTATCGACGCGGTGCTGCTGTCGCCGTCCTGCGCCGACCCGCTGTACCGGCGCAGTGTCCGGGTCAGCATGGGTGAGGTCTTCGCGATGCCGTACGCGAAGCTCGACAGCTGGCCCGAGGGGCTGGACCAGGTAAGTGAGGCCGGCTTCACGGTGCTCGCGATGACGCCCGCGCCGGACGCCGTACCGATCCAGCGGTTGACCCCGGCGCAACGCGAGCGGGCGGCGCTTCTGCTCGGCGCCGAGGGGCCCGGCCTCACCGCGGCGGCCCAGGCCGCCAGCGACGTGCGGGTGGTCCTTCCGATGCGGCGCGGCGTCGACTCGTTGAACGTTGCCGCCGCGGCGGCGGTGGCGTTCTGGGAGCTGGGCCGCGACGATCCGCCGTTCGGCGGCGAGTAGATCGCTTCAGCTTGCATGGCCATGCGTTCTATTGCATAATTTTCCCTGTGTCCAAGGTTCTTACCTCCCTGCCCACCGGCGAACGTGTCGGCATCGCCTTCTCCGGCGGCCTCGACACCTCTGTCGCGGTCGCGTGGATGCGCGACAAGGGCGCCGTTCCCTGCGCCTACACCGCCGACATCGGCCAGTACGACGAGCCCGACATCGCCTCGGTGCCCGGCCGCGCGCTCAGCTACGGCGCCGAGGTCGCCCGCCTGGTCGACTGCCGCGCCGCCCTGGTCGAGGAGGGCCTTGCCGCGCTGACCTGCGGCGCCTTCCACATCCGCACCGGCGGGCGGGCGTACTTCAACACCACCCCGCTGGGTCGCGCCGTGACCGGCACCCTTCTGGTGCGGGCGATGGTCGCCGACGACGTCCAGATCTGGGGCGACGGCTCGACCTTCAAGGGCAACGACATCGAGCGCTTCTACAGGTACGGCCTGCTGGCCAACCCGATGCTGCGCATCTACAAGCCGTGGCTCGACACCGCCTTCGTCACCGAGCTGGGTGGGCGTAAGGAAATGTCGGAGTGGCTGCTCGAACGCGGCCTGCCCTACCGGGACAGCACCGAGAAGGCGTACTCGACCGACGCCAACATCTGGGGCGCCACGCACGAGGCGAAGACCCTGGAGCACCTCGACACCGGCATCGAGACCGTCAACCCGATCATGGGCGTCCGGTTCTGGGACCCGTCGGTGGAGATCCCGACCGAGGACGTCACAGTCGGCTTCGACCAGGGCCGCCCCGTCACGATCAACGGCAAGGAGTTCGGCAGCGCCGTCGACCTGGTGCTGGAGGCCAACGCCATCGGCGGCCGGCACGGCCTGGGCATGTCGGACCAGATCGAGAACCGGATCATCGAGGCCAAGAGCCGGGGCATCTACGAGGCGCCCGGAATGGCGCTGCTGCACTACGCGTACGAGCGGCTGGTCAACGCCATCCACAACGAGGACACCCTGGCGAACTACCACAACGAGGGTCGCCGCCTCGGTCGGCTGATGTACGAGGGCCGCTGGCTGGACCCGCAGGCGTTGATGCTGCGCGAGTCGTTGCAGCGGTGGGTCGGCACCGCGGTCACCGGCGAGGTGACGTTGCGGCTGCGCCGGGGCGAGGACTACTCGATCCTGGACACCACCGGCCCGTCGTTCAGCTACCACCCCGACAAGCTGTCGATGGAGCGCACCGAGGACTCGGCGTTCGGCCCGTCGGACCGGATCGGTCAGCTCACCATGCGCAACCTGGACATCGCCGACTCGCGGTCGAAGCTGGAGCAGTACGCCTCCCTCGGCCTGGTCGGCGGCGGGAACACGCAGCGGATGATCGGGGCCGCGCAGGCCGCCTCGACCGGGTTGATCGGCGCGATGCCCGAGGGCGGCGCGGAGGCCATCGCGTCCCGGGGCGTCGCCTCGCCCGAGGACGAGGCGCTCGACCGTGCCGCTATGGAGTTCGGCGTCGACTGACCCTCGCGCCGGTGGCAAGTCGAGTTCCGGCGTCACGGACGGTAGCGTGGCGGCCGTGTTCCCTACCGTCCGTGAGGTCCTCGCCCTGGACCCGGTCCGCCACGGCGCGCCACGCGTGGTCGCCGGCGACGAGGGGCTGGACCGACCCGTGCGCTGGGTGCACGTCGCCGAGGTGCCGGACATCGCCACTCTGCTCGGCGGTGGCGAACTGGTGCTCACCACCGGCATCGGTCTGCCCGGGGACGACGCCGGGTTGCGTGCGTTCATCGGCGACCTCGCCGACGTCGGAGTCTCCGGGCTCGTCGTCGAGCTGGGCCGCCGGTACGTCAGCGGGGTGCCCCGGGTGATGGCCGCCGCCGCCGAGCGGCGCGGGTTGCCCCTGGTGGAGCTGCGTCGGGCCACCCCGTTTGTCCGGATCACCGAGGCGGTGCACGCGCTGATCGTCGACGCGCAGCTCACCGAGCTGCGCGCCACCGAGGAGATCCACCAGCGGTTCAACGACCTCTCCGTGGAGGGCGCCGACGCCGCCGAGGTGATCCGACAGGCCGCCGAGCTGTCCGGTTGCCCGGTGGTGCTGGAGAACCTGTCCCGGCAGGTGCTCGGGTACGACCCGGCGGGCGAGAGCGCCGAGCTGCTGTTGGACGGCTGGGAGCAGCACTCCCGTCGGATCCGCCCGGCCGGACGGACCGCGTACGACGCGGACAGCGGTTGGCTGGTGACCACCGTCGGCGCCCGGGGGCAGGACTGGGGTCGGCTGCTGCTGCGCTGGCCGGCCAGCGGGGACGTGCCCAGCGCCCAGGCCGTCGAACCGGGCTCGCCCACCCGGCTCACCATCCTGATCGAGCGGGCCGCGTCCACCCTCGCGCTGGGCCGGCTGATCCGCCGCGACGCCGAGGGCCTGGAACGGCAGATCCACCGCACCCTGCTCACCGCGCTGCTCGACCACTCCCGCCCGGTGGACGAGGTGGGGCTACGGGCCAAGGCGCTGGGCGTGGTGCTCGACCGGCGGCACCTGGTCGGCGTGATGGTCCGGCACCGCGCCGACGACCCCGCCGGGGAGGTGGGCCCCGAGGCCGGCCAGGCCCGGCTGCGTGATCTCTCCGAGGCGGTCGGCCAGGCCCTGCGGGAGGCGAAGCTGACCGCGCTGACCAGCGCCGTCGACGACCACTCGGTGGGCGCGCTGCTGGCCCTCCCGGACCCGGCCGCCGAGGACCGCGCGCTGTCCGCGTTCGCCAGCGCCCTTCGTCGGGTACGCCTCGACGCCGGCACCGGCCGGCCGGCACCCGGTGCCGAACCGGCTCGGGTCGCCCCCGGCCCCGACATGTCCCGTTCCGCATCCGATGCTTCCCGTGGGGCGGTCGGCGCCGATGCGTCCCGCGCCGGCTTCGGCGTAGATACGTCCCGCGCGGCGTTCGGTGTCGAGGCCGCTCGGTCGGGGGTCGGTGTCGATCCGTTCCGGGGCGCTGGCCCGGGTGGCGTGATCATTGCCGCCGGCTCCGGGGTGGGCACCCTGCGGGAGGCCCGACGGTCGCTGGTCGAGGCGCGGCAGATCGCCGAGGCGGCCCGGCGGGACCGGCGCGACCTGCCGATCTTCCGGCTGCCGCACGTCGGCCTGGCCGGGCTGCTGCACCTGCTGCGCGACGAGCCCCGCCTGCAGACGTTCGTGGAGCGTGAACTCGGCGCGCTACTGGAGTACGACGCCCGGCACCCCCGGGAACGGCTGCTCGACACCCTGCGCGCCTACCTGGAGCAGGGACGCAACAAGTCTGCCGGTGCCGCCGCCGCCCACCTGTCCCGGCCGGCCTTCTACGAGCGCCTGGCCCGCATCGCCCGCATCCTCGACGTGGACCTGGACTCGGTAGAGGCCAGCCTCTCCCTGCACGTAGCCCTGCTGGCCCTGGAAGCAGTCCGCACCCCCTAACCCCTCCCTGGCCCCCTCGTCCGCCGCCCGCCCGCGTCGGCCTGGAGTAGAGGTGGGCATGGGGGTTCGGCACGCTATCGAGTTGATGTCGCGAACGAATCGCTCGGCTCGGCTCGGGTCGACCAGGCCCTGATTCGTTTACGACATCAGCTCCAAAGGAGCTGGCAGGGGCACACTCCCCAGGGGCGGGGCCACAGGATGCCCAGTAGGCCGCCCAGGCCGACGACGACCAGGGTGACCTCCCAGCCGATTGGGGCGGGGAGGGGCTGGTCCTGCCGTTTCGCTTCGCGGCGCGGTCCTGACCCGGGAAGGTAGGTCCACGTCCGAGTCAGGTGAGGGTGGCCAGGGCTTTTGCGTAGGTGGGGGGGATGTGATTGGGGCCGCCGGGGGTGAAGACGTCCGAGTTGGCCACAGCGGACCAGGCCGTCTCCGGGACGGCGTCGACCAGGGCCTGGATCACCGGGGCGTCGCGCCACTGGTCCTGCTCGGCGAGCAGGCCGAGCGCCACCACCGACTCCTCGACCTCGCCCACGCACTCGAACGGCTTGTGCCCGTCCACGCCCAGCAACTCGCGGTAGCCGGGGATCTGCGACTCGTCAGCCAGCAGGTCACCCCCGAAGATGCCCACCAGCCGCTCCCGGGGCATGAACGGCGCCATGGCCAGGAAGACGAAGCGGCACTTCGGGCAGTCGCGGCACCAGCGCTCACTCGCATCGCGCAGCTTGAACGCCTGGTTGCAGCTGGTCACCACGTCGTCGTACCGGGTGAACTCGGCGAACAGCCGGGCGATGTGCAGCTCGGACAGCGATCGCAGCAGGGAGAAGTACGGGTCGGTCAGGCCGGCGTGCTCGGCCAGCGACGCCCGCAGCAGCCCCTCCGCCTCGACGCCCTTGGACCACTGGTGGTTGATCTCGTGGCCGTTCCAGACCAGGTTCGGGTCGGACGCCGAACGCTCGTTGGACATCACCACCGGGCCCAGCCCGTGCAGGACGGCGGTGGCCACCGCGATCAGGGAGTTGATGGCGGTGACCGGGATGTGCCCGTTCAGCGCGCCGGCCGCGTTCAGGTCGAACAGCACCGGGTCGATGCGCCGCCGGGCGGCCAGCGGGACCAGCCCGGACGCCTCGTTGACGGCGACGATCACGTGGTTCGGGTTGACCGAGAACGGCACCGGGTCCAGTTCGGCGCGGCGCAGCGCCTCCAGGCTGACGATCGAGTCCTTACCGCCGCCGACCGCCGAGAGCGGGCGACGGTCCGAGTCGTCGTACACCCGTGGTGCCACCGGGGTGCCGGCCGGCACCTCCGGGCGCAGGTCGAGCACGTGCGGCAGTTGGTTGCGGTACGCGTACTCCGCGAGGCCCCTGGTGTAGACGGCCGTGACGTAGTCGACGGTGGCCGCGCCCAGCGGCGCCGGCAGCACGAGTCGGGGCGGCGCGGCGGCCTTGTAGTAGCTGACCCCGGCGACGAGGTGCAGCACCTCCAGCACCCGGTTGAGGGTCGCCACGGTCTCGTCGGAGGGCGGCTCCGCCGGCAGCGGAAGCGTGATTACCTCGGTGAACCGCTGCTCACCGGCCGGGCCGGTCAGCGCGTAGTCGAACAACACCTCGCCGGTGGCGAAGTCGATCGAGTAGGACGGGAAGGTGAAGGCGTCCATCCGCCGGAGCTGCTCGTTGGGCACACGCCATACTAGGCCCTGGTTCGTCCGGCCGTGTCCGGACCGGGCCCGCCCTGCCGCCGCCGTGACCCACGAGGAGAGCCCCGTGCGCCTTTCTGACCTGCGCGGACGTACCGTCGCCGTCTGGGGCACCGGTCGGGAGGGCCGGGCCGCTGTGACCGCCATCGCCGCGCACGGCCCCGCCGAGCTGGTCGCCGTGGACGACAGCGCGAACTTCCTGTCGCTGCCCTGGGACGGCCCCCTGGCCGAGGCCGCGCCGCTGGTCACCGGCGAGGCGGGCTTCGAACGGCTGGCCGCCGCGGACGTGGTGGTCCGCTCCCCGGGTGTCCCGCAGACCCACCCGTGGCTGATCGAGCTGCGCCGCCGCGGGATCCTGGTGACCCAGGGCACCGCGTTGTGGATGGCCGACCACGCCGCGCGCACCGTCGGGGTCACCGGCAGCAAGGGCAAGAGCACCACCTCCAGCCTGATCAGTCACCTGCTCACCGCGATGGGCCGGCCGAACGTCTTCGGCGGCAACATCGGGGTGCCGACCCTGGACCTGCCGGAGGCGGAGCTGTACGTGCTGGAGCTGTCCAGCTACCAGTGCAGCGACCTCACCGACTCGCCCCGGGTGGCAGTGGTCACCGCGCTGTTCCCCGAGCACCTGGACGCGCACGGTGGGGAACGGGAGTACTACCGGGACAAGCTCAACCTGCTCGCCCACGACCCGCAGACGATCGTGGTCAACGGTGGCGACCCCCGGCTGGCCGCGGAGCTGGGTGAGCTGCCGGCGGTCCGCGCCGGTCGCCCCGACACCACCCACGTCGGCACCGGTGCCGACGGCACACAGTGGTTCCACTTCGGCGACCAGCCGCTCTTCCCGCGTGCCGTGCTGCCGCTGGTCGGCCGGCACAACGAGGGCAACCTCTGCGTCGCGCTCGCCGTGCTCGACGCGCTGGGCGTGGACGTGGTGGCCGGCAAGGACCACCTGGCCGTCGCGGTCGCCGAGTTCCAGGGGCTGGCCCACCGGCTCACCGAGATCACCGACCCGTCCGGGCTGACGTTCGTCGACGACACCCTGGCCACCAGCCCGTACGCGGCCATGCACGCCATCGACGCGTACGACGGGCGGCCGTTGACGGTGATTGTCGGGGGCAACGACCGGGGTCTGGACTACACGCCGTTGGCCGAGCACCTGGCCGAGCGGGAGCTGACCGTGATCGGGATTCCGGACAGCGGTACCCGCATCGTCGAGGTGCTCGCCGGTCTGCCGAAGGTGCGTACCGAACTGGTCGACGACCTGGTGGACGCGGTCCGGCTGTCCCGCGAGGTGACCCCGGCCGGTGGGGTGGTGCTGCTGTCTCCGGCCGCGCCCAGCTACGGCCGGTTCCGCAACTTCGAGCACCGCTCCGAGGTCTTCGCCCAGGCCGTCGCCGACACCGCCCGCTGAGCCCGGCTCAGCGGCGGGTCCAGGCCACCGACGCCAACGGGTCCTCGACGTTGACCAGCCGGTCGACGTACGCCGTCAGGGTGCGCACCGTTTCGGATACGTCGGCGCAGCGCTGTCGCTCCTCGTGCAGCAGGTGGCGGCCCTCCGGCCAGCCGCTGTTCGACTCCGCGCCGGCGAAGAGCACCAACTCCACCCAGACCTCGAATCCGGTCGGGTCCGGCCGCACCCCGGCCTCGACGCGCAACTCGGAGAGGTCGTTGTCGGGATCGAGCGTGGCGACTCCGCTGCTGCTGAAGAGCACAGTGCCGGTCTGGAAATCGGTCAGGTAGGGGTGGCCGCCCGGCTCCGCGTCACTTTCTTTGATGACGAGTTGGGTGACGGCGTACGCGACGAGCCGACGGTGGGCGTGCAGGAACGCCGTGAGGAGCCGGGCCAGGTCGACATCGGCATCGGTCACCGTGTCACCACCAGGTGTACCCGCTCGAGGAAGGTGACCGGGGACTCCAGTTCCTCCACCATCACGGCGAGAGCATCGATGGCCGCCGCGCTGTCCGGGTGGACCTGCCGGGCGTCGTGCAGCGAATGCTCCCCCAGGGGGTACGGCGACAGCGCGGCATCGCGCATGATCGCCGTGACCGTCACCGAGGCCGCGCACCCCGTCGGTTCGATCAGCACCGTCGCTGCGATGTTCAGCTCGCACACGTCGCCCCGCGTACTCAGATCCCACCCGTCCGGGTCGGGCGAGGCGTCAGCTACCCGGTAGACGTAGCGGCTGCCGACGCGAATGCCGGTCTCGGTCTCTTCGAGGTGGACGGATGGCCCCATCTCGGCGTGCTCGCCGGCTGTGCTGACGGCGTGTATGTCGTCCATCGCCTTGTCGAGCCGGTCGTGAATCCGATGCAGCGCCGTCAGGAATTGATGGATCTCGGCGGTGGACACGCGAGCGACTGTAATCGGCGTGGTGACCCGGTGGGGGTCAGCCAGGCTGGCTGGCGGCGGTGTGCAGGGCGCGCATCGAGCGGATCGCCGAGCGGATCTCCTGGAGGTAGCGCCCCGGCGTGAGCGTCTGCTCGGGCAGCACCGCCAGGTCGGCCAGCGTCGGGTCCACCCCGACCGTGTCGATGGCGCACCCGTACGGCACTGCCAGCGTGCGTAGCGCGTCGCAGTGCTGGAACGGCACGTAGATCGGCGCGGTGACCATCAGGACCTTGTCGCCCGGCGCGAGCCGGACGTGACCGGCCCAGAACCGCTGGGTGTCGGCGGTGTGGGCCCGCCGCTGCTCCGGTTCGCTGGACGGCGCGGCCAACACCCGGATCGGCGGCAGCCTGTCCGGCCGGTAGGTCCGCGACGACCAGGAGTGATGCGGGTGGCCGGTGTCGATGCCGTCCTGCTCCGCCGGGGCGGTCACCTCGAACACCCGGCGGACGGCCGCGTCCAGCACGTCCACCTCGGTCTCGTCGGCCGGCAGGCCCGCGTCGGCCAGCGTGCGGCGTTCCCAGTCCGACAGCGGCCGGAAGCTGCCCAGGACGGCGACCTCGCCGCTCACCGGTAGGCCGGCGCGGAGCAGGTGCGCGGCGTAGGCGACGCGGCGTACGCAGGCGTGCGCCAGGCCGCCGAGCACCACCAGGTGGGCGTACGCCGGCCGGGCCGGTGGCACGGGGTGGATCAGCCCGAGCGCGGCGGCCGCGTCGAGCACCAGTGTCGCTGTGGCCGGGTCGAGGTCGGGCTCCCGGGCGTCGGGGCGCTCCCGGCCGCCCCGGAAGTCCCAGTGGTGGGCGGAGAAGTCGTCGAGGAAGCGGAGTACGTCGGTGAGGTCGCCGTCGGGCCAGGTGCCGCCGAAGTGGGTGACCAGGCCCTGGAGCGGGGTGGAGCAGACCCAGGCCTGAATCTCCGCCGTGATCCGCTCGTCGTCAGTACCGGTCGACGGCGCCGCGTCCGCTCTGTGCACAGCCGGATGCTACCGGCCGCTGCGGTGGGGCCACTGGTTGTGGTTGCTGTCTACGCTGGCGGGAACGGCTGATTGGGGGATTTCGATGACCCGTGACGTGGCCCGTCAGCGGTTACGGCAGAGCGGCGGTTCCACAGCGGGCTTCGTCCGGCTGGTGGCGCACACCGACCCGGTGGCGTTGGTCGGCATCACGCTGTCGGTCACCCTCAGCATCGTGCTCGACCTCAGCAACGCCGCCTCGGGGGTGGAGTCGCTGTTGGCCGGCCTGATGGGCATCACCATCTCGCTGTTGGTCGACTCGCTGGCCCGCGCGGAGCGCCGCTTCCACCTGCGCACCCTGTTGGACGGCCCGCCCTGGCTGGTCCGCACCACCACGGAGCTGGCCGGGGCCATCCGGGAGGCGGCCGAGCAGCATGCGGGCACCCGGGTCGCGGTGGAGGCGCAGCGGCGCTACGAGCAGTTCCGGTTGGAGGCCGAGCAGCTCGCTGACGGTCGGATCATCCGGCGCGGTGACGAGGACGAGGACCTGGTCGGCGCGACCCGCGCCTGCGTACGTCGGCTGGACGGGTTGACGAACGTGATGCCTCGGGTGAGCGGGGAGCTGAGCTGGTGGCGCAGTGAGATCGGCCGGCGCTACTGGGAGGCCAACGTGGAGGCCCTGCAACGGGGTGTCCAGATCACCCGGGTCTTCGTCTACGCCAGGTTGACCGATGATCTGTCCGCCCTGGTGGAGAAGCAGCGCGCGGCCGGGGCGCGGGTGGGTCTGCTGCCTCTCGGGGTGGTGAGCCCGCACCTGCACGTCAATTTGACACTCTGGGACGGGTCGAGTTGTTGGGAGGCCCACATGACCGCACACGGCGAGATCGGCGAGAATCAGTTCTCGGTCAACCGGACGGACGTCGCTCGGCTCACCCGCGTGTTCGACCTCTGCGCGAACGCCGCGACCTTCCAGGACTGACGGCCCCCACCGGGGGCGGGAACGGGTGAGCCATGACGTTGAGCGCGGTCCTGCTGGTGACGGCAGTGGTCTGGGCGGTCAGCGTGATCCGCTCCGTCCGGCTTCGCGCGCTGGTCTACAGCCTGCCGCTGCCGATGACGCTCGCCCTGCTCACCACCGACTATCGGGTGGACGGCGCGCAGGTGCTCGGTGTGCTCGGGCTCAACCTCTTCTTCGTCACAGTGGCGGTCACCCACCAGCGGTGGCGTTGGCCGATCCTGCTCGCCGACGTCGCGGGGATC
Organism: Micromonospora trifolii; assembly: GCF_022229005.1. Taxonomy (GTDB): domain Bacteria; phylum Actinomycetota; class Actinomycetes; order Mycobacteriales; family Micromonosporaceae; genus Micromonospora; species Micromonospora trifolii. The sequence goes on along the minus strand of NZ_JAKKFD010000061.1, from coordinate 8,256 downwards.
GCCGTGTACGTGGCGCTGAGCGCCGGCCTGTTGGCCGTCGACATCCCGTTCGAGGTGGCCCTCGCCGGCACGCTCGTGCTCTGGCTGGCGGGCATCCTGTGGCTGCGCCGTCGCGCCCGCCGACGTGGTGCTCCCACTGAGGAGACGGTCGCCGTCGCGGAGACTCGCCCGGACGGGCTGCCGGCGTTGCTCAAGCTGGTGGTGATCTTCGTTGGGGCGGTCCTCACCCAACTGCTCGGCGCCGTGCTGCGCGGCATGGTGGTGACGTTCCCGTACTCGGGGGTGCTGGTCGCCGTCGAGGCCCGCAGGCAGTTGGCGGAGTTCAGTCGGCACTTCGCCCGCAACAGCCTCGCGCTGGTCGGCTTCCTCACCGCGTACCACTACCTTCAGGACGTCTCGTCGGCCGTGGCGCTGGGTGCCGGCTGGGCGGCCTTCGCTGTGGTCGCCGCCGCCCTGCACCTGCCGTTGCGCCCCCGCCAGGTCGCGCACGCGCGAGCGGCGAGCCGCCCGCCGAGGGCGTTGCGGCCGGCGACCGAGCCGCCCACACCTACCGGCCTGCCCTGACCAGCTCGGCGATCCGGGTGAGCGGTTCGGCGTACGCGGGCCAGTCGAGGCCGTCGACGCTGAGCGTGGGGCGCCGGCGTACGCCGTCCACAGCGCCCGCGCGCACGATCGCGGTCAGCAGGTCGTACGACCAGGAAGGCTCCAGCAGCTTGCGCAGGTCGGGCACCTCGGGGCGGAGCAGCGACAGCGCGCCGACGAGGGCTGCTGCGGCCCAGTTGGAGGTGCCACCGACGAGCAGCGCGTCCGCGCCCACCACGCACCGGATCCGCTCGCCCGAGGCGACCACCCGGCCGATCAGGTCCGCAGGCAGAAGGCCCATGCCGAGTTCGTTGCCGCCGTCGCCGATGCCGATCCGGTAGGCCGACCCGGAGGTGTAGAGCCGGTCCAGGGGTGCCGTGTGCGCGCCGATGTCCTCGCCGCGCATGTTGTGGGGCCGACCGTCCACAGCGGGCCCGACTCGTTCGCAGGCGATGAGGTGGGTCAGCCGGCCGTACTCGGGGAGCCGGGCGTCGGCCCAGTCCTCGTACCCGTGCAGCGGCGCGACGTCGACCGGCAGGCCCGGCACGGCGGCGGCGACGGCCGCCTCGACCACCGGGGCGCAGGGCTCGTCGGTGACGAGCCGGCACCGGCCACCGAGCAGGCGCAGCGCGGCGGCTATCTGGACCGCGCCGAGCGGGCCGTCGGTCTCCGCGGCGGGTGGCTCGGCACCGGGAATGAAGAACCCGGTGAACACCGCGGCGTCGGGCGCCCCGGCGGCGGCGAGCGACCGGGCGGCGGCCAACAGCCCACCCGCCGCGGGCGCGGCCAACGCCTCGCTGCCCCGGCCCACCTCGCGAGCGGCGACGCGCTCCAGTTCGACGATCGTCTCTTCGATGCGCACCGTGTGCCTCCCCGGCGACAGTGGACCGACCCACTGTAGCGGTGGATGGCCAGACTGCGGATCGAGTGGGCCTTTCCCGTGAGTGCTGCGGAAATCATGGGTCGAGGCCAACTAGTGCTGTGGAAACCGTTGACGTGCTGTCAGGTCGGGACGCCCTTGCGCTACAGGCTGACAGTTGTTCGCATCGGCCGGCGGTGGGAGCGTGCGGTATCCACGAACGCCGCTGAAGGGTTGCCACGATGACCGACGACCTGCTGGCCCGGCACCGGGCCGTGCTCCCGTCCTGGATGCCGTTGTACTACGCCGAGCCGATCGAGCTGGTCTCCGGCTCGGGCCGCCGGGTCACCGACGCGCAGGGCCGCAGCTACCTGGACTTCTTCGGCGGCGTGCTGACCAACATGATCGGGTACGACATCCCGGAGATCCGGGAGGCCGTCGAGCGGCAGCTCGCCACCGGGATCGCGCACACCTCGACGCTCTACCTGATCCGCCAACAGGTGGAGCTGGCCGAGAAGATCGCCCAACGCTCCGGCATCCCGGACGCCCGGGTGTTCTTCACCAACTCCGGCACCGAGGCGAACGAGGCGGCGCTGCTGGTCGCCACCAACCACCGCCGCTCGCACCAGATCCTTGCCGTGCGCAACAGCTACCACGGCCGGTCGTACGCGGCGATGGGCGTCACCGGCAACCGCAACTGGTCGGCCAGCGGCCTCAACCCGCTCCAGGTGGCCTGGTTGCACTCGGGTGACCGGGTACGCGGGCTGCTGGCGCGGCTCAGCGCCGAGGAGCAGGTCGACGCGGCGGTGGAGGACCTCCGCGAGGTGCTGGCCACCCAGACCGCCGGCGACGTCGCCGCGCTCATCGCCGAGCCGATCCAGGGTGTGGGCGGTTTCGTGCACCCGCCGGACGGGCTCTTCGCCGGCTGGAAGAAGGTCCTCGACGAGCACGGCATCCTGTTCATCGCCGACGAGGTGCAGACCGGGTGGGGGCGGACCGGGGAGCACTTCTGGGGTTACCAGGCGCACGGCGTCACCCCGGACCTGCTCACCTTCGCCAAGGGCATCGGCAACGGGTTCGCCCTCGCCGGGGTGGTCGGCCGGGCCGAGGTGCTGGAGTCGGTGCCGGCCATCAGCTTCTCCACCTTCGGCGGCAACCCGATCTCCACGACGGCCGGCAACGCGGTGCTCGACTACCTGATCGCGCATGACCTCCAGGCGAACGCGGCCCGCGTCGGCGCAATCCTCGCCGACGGCCTGCGGTCCGCCGTGGGCGGGCTCGACTGCGTCGCCGAGGTACGCGGAAAGGGGCTGATGCTCGGCGTCGAGTTCGTCCGACCGGGCAGCAGTGAGCCGGACCCGGCGCTGACCAACCGGGTCTTCGAAGCCGCCCGCGATGGTGGCCTGCTGACCGGCAAGGGCGGGCTCTACGGCAACGTGCTGCGGATGGGTCCACCGTTGACGTTGACCGAGGAGGAGGCCCGTGAGGGCCTGGCGATCCTGGTCGACGCGATCCGTTCGGCTGCGGGGGTGGCGGCATGAGCATCGGTCACTTCATCGACGGCAAGCGGGTCGGCGGCACCTCGGAGCGGCGCGGCGACGTGTTCGACCCGGCGACCGGTCGGCGTACCGCAGCTGTCGAGCTGGCCTCGACCGCCGACGTCGACGTCGCCGTGCAGGCCGCCGTCCGCGCGGCGCGGGCCTGGCGGGACGCGTCGCTGGCCCGGCGGTCCGCTGTGCTGTTCGCCTTCCGGGAGTTGGTGCACGCCCGGCGGGACCGTCTCGCCGAGGTGATCACCGCCGAGCACGGCAAGGTGCTCGCCGACGCCGCCGGCGAGGTGCAGCGCGGCCTGGAGGTCATCGAGTACGCGTGCGGCCTGCCGTCGGCGCTGCGCGGCGCGTTCAGCGAGAACGTGTCCACCGAGGTCGACTCGTACACCATCCGGCAACCACTCGGGGTGGTCGCCGTGATCTCCCCGTTCAACTTCCCGGTGATGGTGCCGCTGTGGTTCGTGCCGGTGGCGGTGGCCTGCGGCAACGCGGTGGTGCTCAAGCCGAGCGAGAAGGACCCCAGCGCGGCGCTGCTGCTGGCCGAGTGGTTCGCCGAGGCGGGCCTGCCCGACGGGGTGCTCAACGTGGTCAACGGCGACAAGGAGGCGGTCGACGCGTTGTTGGAGCACCCGGAGGTGCGGGCGGTGTCGTTCGTCGGCTCCACCCCGATCGCCCGGTACGTCTACCAGCGCGGGACGGCCGCCGGCAAGCGGGTGCAGGCGCTCGGTGGGGCGAAGAACCACATGGTGGTGCTCCCGGACGCCGACCTGGACCTGGCCGCCGACGCGGCGGTCAACGCCGGGTTCGGCTCGGCGGGGGAGCGGTGCATGGCAATCTCGGTGCTGGTGGCGGTGGAGCCGGTGGCGGACGCGCTGGTCGAGCGGATCGCCACGCGGGTGACCGGTCTGCGCACAGGCGACGGCCGACGGGGCTGCGACATGGGCCCGCTGGTGACCGCCGCGCACGCGGCGAAGGTGCGCTCCTACGTGGACGCCGGTGTCGCCGCCGGCGCGGTGCCGGTGGTGGACGGGCGGGACGTGACGCCGGACGGCGACCCGGACGGTTTCTGGCTCGGCCCGACGCTGTTCGACCGGGTGACCCCTGACATGTCGATCTACACCGACGAGATCTTCGGACCGGTGCTGAGCGTGGTCCGGGTCGGCTCGTACGACGAGGCGGTGGACCTGGTCAACGCCAGCCCGTACGGCAACGGCACGGCGATCTTCACCAACGACGGTGGGGCGGCCCGCCGTTACCAGCACGAGGTGGAGGTGGGCATGGTCGGAATCAACGTGCCCATCCCGGTGCCGATGGCGTACCACTCGTTCGGCGGTTGGAAGTCGTCCCTCTTCGGCGACCTGCACGCGCACGGCGAGGACGGGGTGCGCTTCTTCACCCGGGGCAAGGTTGTCACCAGCCGCTGGTTGGATCCGCGGCACGGCGGGGTCAACCTCGGGTTCCCCACCCAGACCTGAGCAGTCGTGGTGGGCGGTGGTGATAACGGTTCGGCTCTCAGGACTTGAAGTCCGAGCCCGGCTGTCGTAGAAATTCTTCAGCAACAGAGCATGAACTGAAGAGAACTACCGCCCCTCGCGCGGCGGACGCCTCCCCCCACAGACCGGCGATCCGCCCGACCCGACCCGAGGAGAACCCATGAACAGGCGTGACATCCTGCGGCGCAGCGCTGCCGCCAGCCTCCTGGCCACCCCCGCCGCCGGCCTGCTGTCCGGCTGCGCCACCAGCGGTGGCGGTGACAAGAACGATGCCGAGACCTACCAGGGCACCAAGAGCGCGCAGAACCCGCTCGGCGTGAAGGAGGACGCCCCACTCGAGGTGGTGATCTTCGGCGGCGGCTTCGGTGAGGAGTACGCCAAGGCCCACGAGGCCATGTACACCGAGAAGTACCCGAAGGCGAAGATCAAGCACTCCTCCACCCAGGAGATCAGCAAGACCCTCCAGCCGCGCTTCGTCGACGGCACCCCGCCGGACGTGGTCAACAACTCCGGCTCCAGCCAGATCGACTTCAACGGCCTGGTCAGCCAGAACGCCCTCGCCGGCCTCGACGACCTGCTCGCCGCCCCGAGCCTGGACATCCCCGGCAAGACGGTCAAGGACACCCTGCTGCCCGGCGCTGTCGAAGTCGGCTCCTACGACGGCAATTTCCTGGTGCTCAACTACACCTACACCGCCTACGGCATCTGGCACTCCGCCAAGCTCTTCGCTGACCGCGGCTGGTCGTACGCGAAGACCTGGGACGAGCACATCGCGCTCTGCAAGCAGATCAAGGCCGCCGGCATCGCCCCCTGGACGTACGCCGGCCTGCACCCGCGCTACATGAGCTGGCCGCTGATCTCCACGGCCATCAAGCTCGGCGGCCCGTCCGTGGCGACCGCCATCGACAACCTGGAGCCGAACGCCTGGAAGTCCGACTCGATGCGGACCGCCGCCGACGCCTGGCACCAGATCGTCAAGGACAAGTACATCCTGGACGGCTCGCCCGGCCTGGACCACAAGCAGTCGCAGACCGCCTGGTGTCAGGGCAAGGCCGCCTTCATCTCCTGCGGCTCCTGGCTGGAGAGCGAGCAGAAGGACGTCACCCCGGCCGGGTTCAACATGACCATCGCGCCGACGCCGAGCCTGGGCAGCGGCGACAAGCTGCCGTTCGAGGCGATCCGGGGCACCGCCGGGGAACCGTTCATGGTGCCCGCCAAGGCCCGCAACGTCGCCGGCGGCCTGGAGTACTTCCGAACCATGCTCTCCAAGAAGGGCGCCCAGGACTTCACGAAGAAGGTCGCCAGCCTCACAGTCGTCGCCGGCGCCACCGAGGGGGTCGAGCTGCCGTACGGGCTGAGCACCGTGGTCAAGGCCCTCGACGCGTCCGGCGCCAACGGCTTCAACTGGGTCTACAACAACTTCTACCGCAAGTTGGAACGCAACCTCATCGACGCCGCCTGCGGCGAGTTCTTCAGCGGCCGGATCAGCCCCGCCGAGTTCCTCGAACAGTGCCAGAAGGGCGCCGACTCGATCGCCCAGGACAGCTCGATCAAGAAGTACAAGCGAGCGGCCTGACCGCCCGGCCGGTGGGGGAGAGGTCCGCCCCCACCGGCCGTACCCCAACGGAGAGGTCCCCCTCGTGAAACATGGCAAGTGGCCGCTGATCGTCACGTTCCTGGTGCCACCGGTGCTGCTGTACGTGTTCTTCGTCGTCTCGCCGTACCTCCAGGCGTTCCAGATCTCCACCACCGACTGGCTCGGCTACTCGGCCGACGCCAACCCGGTCGGCCTGGCCAACTTCAAGACCCTCTGGCACGACGACTACGTGTGGAACGCGCTGAAGAACAACGCGATCCTGCTGGGTCTGGTGCCGGTGCTGACCATCGTTCTGGGGCTCTTCTTCGCCACCATGCTCGCCATGGGCGGGCGCAAGGGCAGTGCCGGCGTCACCGGCGTACGCGGCGGCGCGCTCTACCGCACTGTCTACTTCTTCCCCCAGGTGCTCTCCGTGGTGATCATCGCGCTGCTCTGGAAGGAGGTGTACCACCCCAACCAGGGGCTGCTCACCAGCGCCGCACACGCGGTCGGCCTGCCCGCGCCGACCTGGCTCGGCGACCCGGCGACCGCCTTCTGGTGCGTGCTGGCGGTGATGGTCTGGAGCAACGTCGGCTTCTACGTGGTGCTGTTCGGCGCGGCGATGTCGGCCGTGCCGAAGGAGATCTACGAGGCGGTGCTGCTCGACGGCGCGTCCCGGTTCACCACACTGCGCCGGGTCACCCTGCCGCTGCTCTGGGACACCGTCCAGGTCGCCTGGGTCTACCTGGCCATCTTCGCCCTGGACGGGTTCATCCTCGTGCAGCTGATGACCAACGGCGGGCCCAACTTCTCCACCGACGTGATCGGCGTCCGCATGTACGACACCGCCTTCGGCAGCGAGACCAAGTTCGGCTACGCCTCGGCGATCGGCGTGGTGATGTTCTTCCTGACCCTCTCGGTGGCGGTGCTGTCGCTGCGGGTCGGCCGGCGCGAACGGATCGAATACTCGTGACCACTCTGGATCAGCCCACCGCGACCTTGGTTGCCAGCGGGGACCGCCCGGTGCGCCGGGAACTCGGCGTGGCCAACGCCCTCTCGCACGGCTTCCTGCTGCTCTGGGGCCTGCTGACCGTACTGCCGCTGCTGTGGATGTTCATCAGCTCGTTCAAGACCAACGGTGAGATCCTCGCCGACCCGTGGGGGCTCCCCGGCGCGCTGCACCTGGACAACTGGGCGCGGGCCTGGACCGGCGCGCACATCGGCAGGTACTTCCTCAACAGCCTGGTGGTGGTGACCGGCTCGGTCAGCCTCACCATGCTGATGGGCGCCACCGCCGCGTACGTCTTCGCCCGCTACGAGTTCCGCGGCCGTCAGGTCGTCTACTACCTGTTCGTCGGCGGCCTGATGTTTCCGGTGTTCCTCGCCCTGGTGCCGCTGTTCTTCGTGGTCCGCAACGCCGGTCTCTTCAACACCTGGCTCGGGTTGATCCTCGTGTACGCGGCCTACTCGCTGCCGTTCACCGTGTTCTTCCTGACCGCGTTCTTCCGGACCCTGCCGACCACTGTGGCGGAGGCCGCACTTGTCGACGGCTGCGGTCACTTTCGGCTGTTCTTCCGGGTGATGCTGCCGATGGCCCGTCCGGGACTGATCAGCGTGGCGATCTTCAACTTCCTCAGCCACTGGAACCAGTTCCTGCTGCCGCAGGTGCTGTTGCAGGGCGACGAGTCCAAGTGGATGCTGGCGCAGGGGCTGTTCGCGCTGTCCGTCAGCCAGGGCTATGCGGGTGACTACGCTCGGCTCTTCGCCGGGTTGAGCATCGCGGTGCTCCCGGTGCTCGCCGTCTACGTGGCCTTCCAGCGGCAGGTGCAGGCGGGCCTCACCGCAGGGCAGCTCAAGTAGGGCCCACCCACCGCTGACCGATACCGATCATCGCCCTTTACGGCCCCGATCGGCCGTTCCTCCCCCGGCTTGCGGCCCGGCCCGACCCGCCCAGCCGCCCCCGACCCCACCCCGATCCCCCAAGATCCGCGCAACTTCGGTGAAACTGCTGCCTCGGCACGTGATGAGGCGGCAGTTTCACCGAAAGTGCGCGGATCTTGGCCGTGCCGCGAGGCCGCCAGGCCCGCGACGTCGCCGTTGCTCATGGGTCGCGGGGTTGAGGCGCGTTGGGCGGGTCGCGTCGGGTCGCGTCGGGTCGGGTCGGGGTGGGGCGCATCGGGTCGGGGTGGGGCGCGT
>NZ_JAKKFD010000060.1 GCF_022229005.1 Micromonospora trifolii | reverse complement strand
GGAGAGGAGAGCGGCCGTGTGCGCTGCGCGTCGGCCGCCACTGCCCTGGACAGCGCCGCGGCCGCCGCAGGCGCGCGTCGCCCACGCAGGTGCCGTGGACACCAACGCACTACCCACCCTATGCGCAGCGCGAGCCCGCCCCACCCCGCCCAGCCCCCCGGTGGGAACCGGCACCCCGGCCCACCCACCCGCCCACCCTCCCGGCCGCCCACCCGGCCCACCCACCCGCCCACCCTCCCGGCCGCCCACCCGGCCGCCCTCCCGGCCGCCCACCCGGCCGCCCTCCCGGCCACCCCCGGTTGATCATGGAGTTATCGCCGCGACACGCCGTGTGATCGAGCGATAACTCCATGATCGACGAGGGTCGGTGGGGGCCGACGGGGGTTGGGTGGCTCAGCGGGGCTGATCGGGGTGGTCGTTGGGCTTGATGTGTTGGGTGCGGTCGGTGTCCGGGTCGGCCGGGTGGGAGATGACCTCGGTTGGGTCGGCGGACTGACGCGGGATCGCCTGAGTGGGGTCGGCCGACGGCGGCTGCCCGAACGGCGGCGCGGCGGGTGGCGGCGCGGCCGGGGACGGCGGTGCCGACTGGGGAGCGGGGTTCGCCGACGGCGCGGACTGCGGCGCCTGGAACGGCGGCGTGGACTGCGGGAACGGCGGAGCCGACTGCGGGTGCGGCGGAGCCGACTGCGGGTGCGGCGGCGCGGACTGCGGGAACGGTGGGGCCGACTGCGGGGCCTGGAACGGTGGCGACTGCTGGCCGTACTGGCCGGCCTGCGGGTAACCGCCCGGCTGGCCGGGCTGCGGGTAACCAGCCTGCGGGTAGCCCCCGGGCTGGCCGGATGCGGGCCATCCGCCCTGCGGCTGGCCGCCCGGCTGACCCGGCGTCGGCCAACCACCCTGCTGCTGCGGCCAGCCCGACTGAGGCTGGCCGTAGACGCCGGGCTGCGGCTTGGGGCGCGGCACGTAGTAGTGGGCGCGCCAGATGGTGTAGACCACCCAGGCGGCGATCGCGAAGATCACCATCCAGGCGAACCGGGTGAGCACACCGAGCAGCGCGTCGAGCACCTCGGCCTCGGCCAGCCGGCCCACCGTCCAGATCAGCATGGTCAGCGTGCCGAACAGGGCGCTGACCGCGTACTCGACGACGGCTACCTGCGTGATCAGCTTCGCCTTCGCCACCACCGGCGAGATGTGCGTGGCCAGCAGCACCGCCAGCAGTGGGAGACCCACCGCCTCCACCCCGATGAACGCGTAGAAGGCGCTGCCCGCGCGGTCGGTGAAGGAGCTGTAGTCGTTCGGTGCGATGAGCCGGAGCAGGCCCACGAAGAGGAACACGGCGTTGGCGCCAAGCAGCGCGAGCGCGGCGAGCTCCCGTAGCGGCTTGGTCAGCTGGCGGGCCTGCGTCGCGTCAGCGGACGCGGGCTCGGCGGGGCTGGTCACGGGTTCCCCCTCGGGGCATCAACGGACAGGGTGCACGTGAGCCTAGTCTCGCGGGCCACCCACGGATCGGAGGCGTCACGTGCGCGAGGATGGTCGACATGCGCATCGTGGTTCTGGCTGGCGGCATCGGCGGCGCCCGGTTCCTGCTCGGGGTCCGGGCGTACGCCCGTGACGTCGGCGCGGAGGTGACCGCCGTGGTCAACGTCGGCGACGACCTGTGGTTACACGGGTTGAAGATCTGCCCCGACCTGGACAGCGTCATGTACACGCTCGGCGGGGGCGCCGACCCGGAACGGGGCTGGGGGCGGGTCGGCGAGAGCTGGACCGTCAAACAGGAGTTGGCCGCGTACGGGGCGGAGCCGACCTGGTTCGGCCTCGGCGACAAGGACATCGCCACCCACCTGGTCCGCAGCACCATGCTCAACGGCGGTTACCCGTTGAGCGCTGTCACCGAGGCGCTGGCCAGCCGCTGGGAGCCGGGCGTACGCCTGTTGCCGGCGACGGACGACCGCCTGGAGACCCATGCCGTGGTGGAGGACGACCAGGGCCAGCGGGCGATCCACTTCCAGGAGTGGTGGGTGCGGTACCGCGCCGACATCCCCACGCATCGTTTCGTGTTCGTCGGAGCGGAGACGGCGAAGCCGGCGCCCGGGGTGCTGGACGCGATCGCCTCGGCCGACCTGGTGCTCATCGCGCCGAGCAACCCGGTGGTGAGCGTCGCGCCGGTGCTGGCCGTACCGGGGATGCGCGCGGCGGTGGCGGACGGCCCGGCGCCGGTGGTGGGTGTCTCCCCGATCATCGGCGGCGCGCCGGTGCGGGGGATGGCCGACCGTTGCCTGGCCGTGCTCGGTGTGGAGTGCAGCGCGGCGGGGGTGGGCCGGCTCTACGGCGGCCGGGCGAGCGGCGGCCTGCTCGACGGTTGGCTGGTGGCCGAGGAGGACGCGGGCACTGTGGTGCCCGAGGTGACGGTCCGCGCGGTGCCGCTGCGGATGACCGACGAGGCGGCGACGGCGGCAATGGTCCGCGCCGCGGTGGAGTTGACGTGAGGCTGGAGATTCTGCCGGTGCTCGGCATCGGTCATGTGACCGAGGGTGACGACCTGGCCGCGGTGATCGGGACCGCCGCGCCGTGGCTGCGCAACGGCGACGTGCTGGTGGTGACCAGCAAGATCGTTTCCAAGGCGGAGGGGCGGCTCGTCGACGTGCCGGCGGACGGGCCGGAACGGCTGGCCGCCCGGGACGAGGTCCTGGCCGGTGAGACCGCGCGAGTGGTCGCCAGCCGGGGTGCGACCCGGATCGTGCAGACCCACCACGGCTTCGTGATGGCCTCGGCGGGGATCGACGCGTCGAACGTGGACAAGACCCAACTGGTGCTGCTGCCGGTCGACCCGGACGCCTCGGCGCGGGCCCTGCGGGACGCGCTGCGGGAGCGCTACGGCCTGGACCTGGCGGTGATCATCAGCGACACGATGGGTCGACCCTGGCGCAACGGGCTCACCGACGTGGCGCTCGGCGTGGCCGGGATGCCGGCCATTCGCGACCACCGGGGCGAGGTCGACCCGTACGGCAACGAGTTGCAGTTGACCCAGATGGCAGTGGTGGACGAGTTGGCGGGTGCCGGCGAGCTGATCAAGGGCAAGTGCGATCAGGTCCCCGTCGCTGTGGTGCGGGGCTACCTGCCCGCCACCGATCTGGACGACGCCGGTGGCGCGCGGGCGCTGATCCGCGACGCGGCGCAGGACCTGTTCTCGCTCGGTACCGCCGAGGCCCGCGCCGCCGGGCTCTCCGACGCGGCCACACTGACCGACGGTCCCGGCCCGACACCGGCCGACCTGACCGCTGTGCGACGGGCGATCGACGCGGTCGCCGGTGTGGTCGCCCCCGGCACGGTCTTCACGCTGGTCGACGAGGCCGAGGTACGCGCCGGTCTGGTCGCCGAGATGCCCGGGTGGCCGGACGGCGCCGACCTGCTGCTCGGCTCGGCCCCGACGCCCGTCGAGCCGATGGGTCTGGTCCGCTTCGGCGCCGACCTGCACCGGCTGCGCGTCGCCCTGGCCGCCCAGGGCGTCGGGTCGACACTGTTGCCGCCGCCTCCTGGCAGCCCGGCGAGCGCCGCGCTCGCCCTGTAGCGCCGCCCTCACCCTTCGCGCAACGGCCGGGTCAGGCGTCCAGCATGGCCCGGCCCAGCGGGGTCAACGTGTGCAGCACACTGTTGCGTTCGCGGTGACTGACCAGCAGGCCGGCGTTGCGCAGCACCGTGGCGTGCTGGCTCGCCGCCGCCGGTGAGATGTTGAGCTGGCGGGCGACCTCGCCGGTGGTGCAGCCCTCGTCGCTGGCCTGCAACACCGCCGCCCTGGTGCGGCCCAGCAGCGCGGCGAGTGATTCGCGGGCAGCACCGGACGCGGCGCCGGCGTTGGCGGACACCAACGCGCCCAGCCGGTCCACCGGGTAGACCAGCACCGGTGGCAGCGCCGGGTCGAGCAGTGCGACAGGGGTGGCCGCGCAGAAGAACGACGGCACCAGCAGCAGCCCGCGGCCGTCCAGGTGCAGCTCCCGGCTGTGCGGGTAGCTGCGGACCTCCAGCACCCCGCTCTCCCAGCGCATCGCCGGCCGGAAACTGGTGAGCAGGCCCTCGATGCCGCCGTCGAGCAGCGCCCGCGCCCGACGCGCGCGGTCCGCCGCCACCGCGGCCTGGATCCGACTCCAGTACGGGCTGATCGCCAGCGACCGGTACTGCTCCATCGAGTCGGCCAGGTGGTGCAGCGCCGACACCTCACCGCGAGCGAGCGCGGCCGCAGAGGAGGGCAGTTGATTCTCGGCGGCCAGCACGCTCAGGTCCCGGTGCAGCAACTCGGTGGGGGTGCTGCGGACCGCCTCCAGCCCGGCCTCGAAGCCGCCGACGCTGGCGTACGGGGTGAGGAAGTCGGGGAAGTAGCCGCGCGGCGGGTTCAGTGCGAAGAGCATGCGGAGCTGCTCGGAGGAGGAGTCCTGGCGCAGATCCCGGGCCACGCTGCGCCGCCAGTTGGCGGTCAACGGATCGCGGGTGCGGCCGCGCAGCACGTGCAGGCTGAGGACCAGCTCCCAGACCGGGTCCGCCGCCGGCGCCACCCGGGTCCGGAGGATGTCCTCCCCAGAAAAGTGGATCTTCAGCATGGAGCGCTCCCGTGTCGCCGGCAGGGGGGTGCCGGTTGACCGTTCGACTCTACCTGGCCGGCACTATTCTCCATCTTTAAGCCTGGACTGAAAAACCTCGACGCCTCCGGGGCCGGTTCGGCATGCTTCCCATGCCCGAACACGGCGCCGCGCGTCAGTGACGCCCGCGCTGCCGGGGGCACCGGGACCGGGGAGGCCCCGGTGATCGGACGGCACCACGAGGGTCTGCGGCCCTTGCTCCGCGGAGGTGCCGTCCGGTCATCCCGCCCCCGCTCCGGCTCAGCCGACCCAGAGCGCGACCCGATGGTCCTCGTCAGTGACGTAGAACGGCCGCCCGTCCAGCTCCGCCACCCCCTCGACGTGGTGAAACGGGGCCAGGTCCGCCACCTGCTCCCCGACGAGCCGGCGCCCGTCGCCCGCCTCGCCACAGTCAAGTCGGAAGCGGACGTGCCGGGAGGTCACCTCACCCCCACCCGGATGGTCGTCGAGCAGGACCGACCCCTTGCCCAGCGCGTCGATCGACCCGATCACCGCCGCGTACCCGCCGTCCGCCGTCGGGGTGATCGCGCGAAAACCGGTCAGCTGCCCCGGCGGGGTGACGCCGGTCAATACGTACGCGCCCAACGCCCGCGGCCACGCCCGCTCGGCCGTGAACATGCCCGGCACACCGGCCACCTCGACCAGGATCGGCTCACCCGCGTCGGTGACCGGGAAACGCAGCCCGAGCAGCACCGTCCCGGCCGGAGTGAACGCCGCGGCCTCCACGTTCAACGGCAGGTCGCTCGGGGCCAACCGGCTCACCCAGCTCTTCTCCCGGACGGTCCCCCGGGCCAGCGTCTCCACGATGAACCGCTCCCGCACCCGCTCCCCCGCCGGCAGGAGGGTCAACGGCGACGCGGCGAGAGCATCGTTCACCGCCCGGTGCAGTCGAAACGAGTTGCGCACCACGTGCACCGGCACCGGCCCGGCCACCGCGTCGTCCTCACGGAACCGGGCCACGAAGGCGCGCCGAGGTCGCAGCGGGCCAGCCTTCGAACCGAAGTGGGAGCCGAAGGCGTACACCCAGCCGTCGTGGTGGGCGAGCGCCTCACCGTCCTCGGTCCGCCCGTTCTCCACACCGGCATCCGCCCGCACGTGCCGGGCCGTCCACTCCCCGTCGTCGCGCTCCAGCAGCAGCGCGAGGCAGCGCTCCACCGGCCCCTCGTCCAGCACCGTCCAGAAGCCCCGCCGGGCGCCGTACGCGCGCAGCAGCGCCGCCGACCGCACCGGCAACAGATCGCTGGCCTCGTTACCGGCCACCACGAATTCGACGAGTCGCACTGTCATCGAGCCAGCGTACGGAGCACGCGCTCGTACAGTGGCGGGGTGCCTGACACCGTGATCACCGACCCGACCGGCCCGACCACCGACCCCGAGGCGTACAGGGCGCTGCACGCCGACGCCACCGCGTTGCTGGAGGGCTGGCAGCCCACCAGCCCGGACGCGGCCAGCGCGCGGGACCGGACCCTCGCGCTGCTCGCCGCCGGCCCGGTCGCGATGAGCCGGCAGCACCGGCCTGGGCACGTCACCGCCAGCGCGTTGGTGCTGGACTCCACCGGCTCCCGGGTGCTGCTCTGCCTGCACGTCAAGTTCGGGCGTTGGGTGCAGCTCGGCGGGCACTGCGAGCCGACCGACCAGACAGTGGTCGGTGCCGCGCTCCGCGAAGCCACCGAGGAGTCCGGGATCGCCGGCCTGCGCATCGACCCGGTGCCGATCGACGTGGACGTGCACCAGGTGCAGTGTCAGGGCGGCTCGGCGCACTACGACGTCCGGTTCGCGGTGGTCGCTCCGCCCTCGGCGGTGGAGCAGGTCAGCGACGAGGCAGAGGAGCTGGGCTGGTTCCCACCGGACCAGCTGCCCGAGCCGCTGGCCGGCGGGACCGTCCAACTGATCGCGCCGGCCCTCGCCGCCCTCAAACGTAGCCCTCTTCGCCTCGCTCCTTGAGCTCGTCGACCAGGGCCTTGACGTCCTGTGCCCGGTCGCGGGGGCAGACCAGCACCGCGTCCGGGGTGTCCACCACGATCAGGTCGCGCAGACCGAGCACGGCCACCAACCGACCCGACTGCGGCACGACCACGAGGTTGCTGCTGTCCCGCAGCAGCACACCCGGCTTGGCCTCCGTGCCGAGCACCACGTTGCCCGCGTCGTCGGCCGGCAGCACGTCACCCAGTGTGTGGAAGTCACCGACGTCGTTCCAACCGAAGTCGCCCGGCACCGTCGCGACCCGGCCCGCAGTGGCCGCGCCCTCCATCACCGCGTAGTCGACGGAGATCTTCGGCAGGGTCGGCCAGATCGCGCCCAGGACGTCGTCCTGCTCCGGGGTGCCCCAGGCCGCGGCGATCGCGGCGACGCCGGCGTGCAGTGCCGGCTGCTGGCGGGCCAGCTCGGCGAGGAAGACGTCCACCCGCCAGACGAACATGCTCGCGTTCCACAGGTGCCGGCCCGAACGGACGTACGCCTCGGCGACCTCGGCGGCCGGCTTCTCCTTGAACTCGGCCACCGGCCGCCACGGCACACCCTCGGTCGGATCGCCGGTCTCCAGGTAGCCGTAGCCGGTCTCCGCACGGGTCGGAGTGATCCCGACGGTCATCAGCATGCCCTGCTCGGCCCCGCGAACCGCCTCCTGCACAGTGCAGACCCAGCTGTCCGGGTCGCGGATCAGGTGGTCGGCCGCGAAGCTGCCCATCACCGCGTTCGGATCACGCGTCGCGATCACCGCGGCGGCCAACGCGATCGCCGCGCAGGAATCCCGGGGGGAGGGCTCGACCAGGATGTTCTCCTCCGGGAGCACCGTCAGCTGCCGTGCCACCGCCGCGACGTGCGCGGCACCGGTGACCACAAGGGTCCGATCCGGTGTGGTCAGCGGCGCGAGCCGTTCCACCGTCGCCTGGAGCAGCGAGGCGCTGGTGCCGGTCAACGGGTGGAGGAACTTGGGATGGCCAGCGCGGGACAGCGGCCACAACCTCGTGCCACTGCCACCTGCCGGAATGACCGCATAGAGCATCCGCACATCATGCCCGACGTACCTGCCCAAAGTGGCACGGGTCACCTGCGGCGGCGCGGAGGATCAGGAACGGGCGCGACTCCACGCGGCGATGTGCACCTCGGCGCTGGACTCCCAGGTGAATTCCTTGGCCCGGTCGAACCCCGCCTTCGCCAGCGACAACCGCCGCTGCTCGTCGTCGAGCAGGGCGGCCAGGTCGGCGCCGATCTGCTCCGGGTCCTCCGAGGTGTACGCCACCGCGTCGCCGCCCACCTCGGGCAGCGAGAGCCGGGGCGTGGTCAGCACCGGGGCGGCGCACGCCATCGCCTCCAGGATCGGCAGCCCGAACCCCTCGCCGTAGGACGGGTACGCGGCGACCAGGGCACCGCCGAGGAAACCCGGCAGGTCGGCGTAGCGCAGGTAGCCGGGTCGCAGCAGACGCAGGTGCGACGGCACCTCGGCCACCGCCCGGTCGATGTCCTCGTCGTGCCCCTGCCCACCGGCGATCACCAGGGCCGGCGGGTCGACCCGGTCAGCCACCGCCCGCGCCCACCCACGGATCAGGTTGGGCACGTTCTTGCGGGGCTCCTTGGCACCGAGGAAGGCGACGTAGCTGCTGTTGCCCAGCCCCAGACGCGCGCGGACCCGCGCCTTCTCCTCCTCGGTGGGAGCGTGGAAGGCAGCCTGGTCGACGCCGTGGTAGGCCACGTCGATCCGCGTCGGGTCGGCGTCGAGCAGCCGGATCAGCTCGTCCCGGGTGGCCTTGCTGGGCACGATCACCCGGTTGGCGCGGCGCAACGAGGTCTTGATGGCGCTGCGGAAGAACGTGCGGCGCGACTTGTCGTAATGCTCCGGCTCGGTGAAGAACGTCGCATCGTGCACGGTGACCGTGACCGGACACCCGGCCCGCAGCGGGCAGGTGTAGAAGGGCGAGTGCAGCACCTCTGCGCCCACCTGCTGGGCGAGCAGCGGCAGGCCGGTCTGCTCCCAGGCGAGCCGGGCCGGGCGGTGCGCCACGGCGGCCGGGGCCGGGATGATCTCCGCGCCGGGCAGCATGCGGGTGTAGCGCTCCAGATCGGTGCGGAGGCTGACCACCGCCAGCTCCACCCCCGACCCGCACACCTTGCCGAGGGCACCGAGCAGACCGTCGACGTATCGACCGACACCACCACGGTCGGTGGGGACACTCGTGGCGTCGATGAGCACGCGGGGCGGGCGACCGGCGGTCACGGGGCGACTCCTTGAACTGGCGGGCCTGTGGGGAACAACACTCCGGGGGTAAAGCCTACGCCGGGGCGCGGGGCCGACGCTGACTGCGACCCGACGGTACGCCGACTTGTCGTCGTCATCGAGTACGGCCCGCACTGGCGTATCGTTCGCGCCGATGGCCGACAACATTGCCCGGGTGTTCGCCGACGCGATCGCGACCGACCCGACCCGACCGCTGCTCACCTGGTACGACGACGCCACCGGCGACCGCACCGAACTCTCCGGCGTCACCTTGGCCAACTGGGTGTCGAAGACCGCCAACCTCCTCGTCGACGAGGTCGGCCTCGCGCCGGGCACCCCGGCCGGCGTGCTGCTGCCGCCACACTGGCAGACCGCGGCGGTGCTGCTGGCCTGCTGGTCGGCCAAGCTGAGCGTCGTCGACACACCGGGCGACGTGGGGGTGCTCTTCGCCGCCGCCGACAGGTTCGACGAGGCGCAGTCCTGGTCCGCCGACGAGCGGTACGCCCTCGGGTTGGCCCCGCTCGCCGCCCCGCTTCGGCAGGTGCCGCCCGGGTTCGTCGACTACGTCGTCGAGGTACGCGGACACGGCGACCACTTCACGCCGCAATCGGGCCCCGGCCCCACCGACGCGCACCTGCTGGGTCGCGCCGAGGCCCGCGCCACCGAGTTGGGCATCGAGCCCGGCGCGCGAATCCTCGTGGACGCCACCCGCTACCCCGACCCGGTCGACTGGCTGCTGGCCCCGCTGACCCGGGCCGCGACAGTTGTCCTCTGCGCCAACCAGGACCCGGCCCGCCGAGCCGCCAGGCTGACCGCAGAAAAAGTCACGCACGACCTCCCCTAACCCCCACCCCACCCCGCCCCGCCCCGCCCCGCCCCGCCGATCTTGCAGTTTGGGTCGTCGAGATGGGTGGAGTGCCCCTTAAGTCGGGACAGCAAGTGCAAGATCGCGGGGGGAGGGGGTCAGGACTTCGTGCGGCTTTGGGCCAGTGCGGCGAAGGCGGTCAGGGACTCGGGGTTGACCAGGGCACCCTTGGCCGCCGCCTGGTCTACCGGCGTGCCTGTGAGGATCTTCTTGACCGGCACCTCCAGCTTCTTCGCCGAGAGGGTACGGGGCACCGAACGCACCTGGTGGATCTCGTCGGGCACGTGCCGGGGTGAGAGCGCCGTACGCAGTTCACGGCAGATCTTCGCGCGCATCGGGTCGTCCAACTCCAGACCCTCGGCCAGCACCACGAAGAGCAGCAGCTCACCGGCGCCACCCTCGTCGTCCTCCAGGTGCACGACTACCGAGTCGAGCACCTCGTCGAGCCCTTCCACCACTGAGTAGAACTCGGCGGTGCCGAGGCGCACCCCACCGCGGTTGAGCGTGGCGTCGGAGCGGCCGGTGATCACGCAGCCACCCCGCTCGTTGATGGTGATCCAGTCACCGTGCCGCCAGACACCGGGGTAGACGCCGAAGTACGCCTCCGCGTAGCGGGTGCCGTCAGTGTCGTTCCAGAAGCCCACCGGCATGCTCGGCATCGGTTCGGTGATCACCAGCTCGCCGAGTTCGCCGATGACCGGCGTGCCGTCGGCGGAACGGGCCTCCACCTTGGCGCCCAACGCCCGGCAGGCGATCTCACCGGCGTACACCGGTAGCAGCGGCACCCCACTGACGAAACCGGTGCACACGTCGGTGCCGCCGGAGAGCGACTGGAGCTGGAGGTGGTCACCGACGGTCTCGTACACCCAGCGGAAGCCCTCGGCGGGCAGCGGCGCACCCGTGGAACCCACGCCGCGCAGCGCCGACAGGTCGGCGACGTCCCGGGGGACCAACACGGCCTTGCGGCAGGCCAGCAGGTACGGCGCGGAGGTGCCGAAGTACGTGGTGCCGGTCTCCGCCGCCAGCCGCCACAGCCCACCGAGGTCCGGCTCGGCCGGCCGGCCGGGCTCCGCCCGAACCCCCGGGTTGCCGTCGAAGAGAACGATGGCCGCACCCACCGCAGGGCCGGAGACCAGGAAGTTCCACATCATCCACCCGGTGGTGGTGAACCAGAAGAACCGGTCGGCCGGGCCCAGGTCGTGGTGCAGGGCGAGCATCTTCAGGTGCTCCAGCAGGATGCCGCCGTGGCCGTGCACGATCGGCTTCGGCAGCCCGGTGGTGCCCGAGGAGTAGAGCACGTAGAGCGGGTGGTCGAACGGCACCGGCGTGAACGTCGACGGCTCGTCGGTTGGTGCGGCCAGCTCGGCCCAGCCCAGCGCACCCTCGGGCGCGGGGCCCGTCGGGTCGAGGTAACCGATGCTGACCGTGTGGCGCAGCGACGGCAGGGCGGCCCGGATCGCGGCGACCTCGGCACGCCGGTCCACGGGCTTGTCGCCGTACCGGTAGCCGTCCACGGCGACCAGCACCGTCGGTTCGATCTGCTGCCAACGGTCGGTGACGCTGCGGGTGCCGAACTCGGGCGCGCAGGACGAGAAGATCGCGCCCAGGCTGGCGGAGGCCAGCAGCAGGACGTACGTCTCGGCGATGTTCGGGGCGTACGCCGCCACCCGGTCGCCGGCGGTGACGCCGAGCCGGCGCAGCCCGGCCGACACCCGGCGGACCTGTTCGCGCAGCTCACCGGCGGTCAGCGTGACCGGCGCCCGGGTCTGCCCGTGGGAGATCACCACCGGGTCGTCGTCGGCCCGCCCCGGCATCCGCAGCACGTTCTCCGCGTAGTTGAGCGTGGCGTCGGGGAACCAACGGGCGCCGGGCATCCCCCGCTCGGCCAGGGTGGCGCTCGGCGGGGTGTGCGCGATCACCTCGAAGTGGTCCCAGATCGAACGCCAGAACCCGTCCAGATCGGTGGTGGACCAGCGCCACAGCGCGTCGTAGTCGGCGAAGTCCAGCCCGCGGTGCTCCCGCAGCCAGCGCAGGTAGGCGCCGATCCGGGACCGCTCACGTACGTCCGCCGGCGGCGTCCACAGCATGTCACCCACTGCTCCACCCTCCCCCTGGCCCGCACGACACTGTGACTGGGCCGTGGCGCCATCTTGCCCTACCTCGAAGCGCCATTCTGCGCACCGGGTAGGCCAACCGACGCGTGCCCGTCCCACACTCCAACCCGGCACCCCATGTGGGTCAGCCGGCGCGGTGGGCCTGGATGGCGCGGCGGCGGGCCAACCGGTGCGCTCGGCGGATCTCCGCCTCCTTGTACCGGCGCTCGTCCTCCGCCGTCTCCGGCAGCACCGGGCGAACCGTCCGCGGCGCCCCACCCACGTCCACACCGACGAACACCAGGTACGCGGTGGCCACCCGGACCGGAGCGTCCTCGGCCGAGTCCCACCGCTCGGCCACCACCCGCACGCCCACCTCCATCGAGGTCTGGCCGGTCCAGTTCACCTGGGCGTGCGCGTGCACCAGGTCGCCGACCCGGACCGCCTCGGAGAAGACGATCTCGTCGATCGCCGCGGTCACCGCGGTGCCGCCGCTGTGTCGGGCGGCAGCGGCCCCGGCCACGTCGTCGACGAACTTCATCAGAACTCCGCCGTGCACGGTGCCGTAGAGGTTGACGTCCACCGCGGTCATGATCTTGCTGAGAGTGACGCGCGAGTACGACGTCGGCTTGCCGGTTGGAGCGGCGGAGAGGTGCTCAGTCATGTCGAAAACGGTACGGTGCGCGGATGCGACATCTCTGGAGCTTCCTCGCCGGGCTGGTGGTGGCGCCCATCACCTGGGTGCTGGTCACACTGGGGCAGGACGGGTCGAGCCGGACGGTCGACCGCTGGGTGGAGATCGGCACGTTCAACACCGCCAACCTGATCGAGCCGGCCGTGTACCTCGGTGTCGGCGGTGTCCTGCTGGGCCTGCTCGGCACGTTGCGCTTCTCGCCGCTGGGCCCGATGGTGGCCGGAGCGCTGCTGGTCACCCCGTATATCGGGATGTTCGTGGCGCCCTTCTCGGTGCGGGACGCGATCCCGCACGAGTGGAAGGTGTTCGGCGATCCGTTGCCGCTGCGACTGCCCGTGGAGAACGGCACGCTCTTCCTGCTCGGCCTGCTGCTGCTGATGGCGACCTTCAGCCAACAGCGGTGGCGGCAGTGGCCGAGCCCGGCGACCGAACCGGCCGTGGCACCCACCCCCGTGTCGGACGGAGGCCCCCGCAACGACGACTTCACGTTGACCGACTGGCCGGCCCCCGCACCCGCGGAGCGCGACACCGCGCCCCTCACTCTGGGTTACCCCGCGGACTCGACACCGACCGAGCCTCTGCCCCGCCGGGTGGGTGGCGAATCACCCTGGTCCGCCCCACCGCGCGGTCAACCGCGCCCCGAGGACACCACCGAGATCCGCTGATCGTCGGGGCGGGCCGGTCGACCGGCCCGCCCCTCTCGTCTCTTCCGGGCTAGTGCAGCGCGACCGCCAGGTCCCTGTCGACAGTGCCGAGGCTGGCGCGGGGAACGACGAGGACCATGACGATCAGCGCGGCGGCCATGCCGCCCGCGATGACGATCGCCATCGGTACGCTCCCGGTGCCGAACAGACCCGCCAGTGGCGCCGACACCGCGCCGATGCCGAACTGCACAGCGCCGAGCAGCGCCGCGGCGGTGCCAGCGGCCTCGCTGTGCCGGCTCATTGCCAGCGCCGGCGCGTTGGGCAGGGCCAGGCCGGCCGCGGCCAGGACCAGCCACAGTGACGCGAGCAGGGTGCCCAGGCCACCGATGCCGGTCGCCGCGAACATGACCAGCAGCAGACCGGCCGCGGTGCCGGCGATCAGTGCGCTGACCAGGATCTGCTGCGGGGTGTAGCGGCGCAGCAGCCGCACGTTGAACTGGGTGGCCCCGATCAGGCCCACGGCGCCGGCCCCGAAGGCGATGCCGAACTGCTGCTCGTCGAGGCCGTACTCCTGCTGGAGCACGAACGACGAACCCGAGACGTACGCGAACAGGGCCGCCATCGCCAGCCCGGCGACGAGCACCAGGCCGACGAACGCCCGGTCGTTGACCAACCCCCGGTAGTCGCGCAGGGTGGCGCGCACCCCGCCGTGCCGCCGACGCGCCACCGGAAGGGTCTCCGGGAGCCGGAGAGCCGCCACGACGATCAGCAGCGCGCCCAGCACCGCCAGCGCCGCGAAGACGCCCCGCCAGTCGGTCCAGCTCAGCAGGCCGCTGCCCAGGGTCGGCGCGAGGATGGGCGCGAGGCCCATGACGAGCATCAGCCGGGAGAAGATCCGGGCGAAGGAGGCCCCGCTGAACAGGTCGCGGACCACGGCTGTCGCGACCACTGTGGCGGCGGCGACGCCGAGCCCCTGGAGTACGCGCAACCCGCCGAGCACCGCGATGTTGGGCGCGAAGACGCACAGGACGGAAGCCACGATGTGCGCGGCCAACCCGGCCAGCAGCGGCACCCGCCGTCCGACCACGTCGGAGAGCGGCCCGATCAACAGCTGGCCCAGCGCGAGGCCGACGAGCGTGCCGGTCAGCGTCAACTGCACAGCGGTCTCGGTGGTTTGCAGGCCCGCAGTGATGGCGGGTAGCGCGGGCAGGTACATGTCGATGGTCAACGGCCCGATCGCGATCAACGCGCCCAGCACGAGGACGAGTTGCGCCCGCTGACGGTTGGTCATCAGGTCGCCGGGCAGCACCTCTTGCACGACGGCGGTATCGCGTCCGGTCTTCTCCACCAGCTGCTTCATCATCTCGATCTCTCTGCGGGGCGCGTCGTCACGAGCGGCGGCGCGGGCGTCACCGGACCGCATGGACGTGGCGGCACGGTGTGGGATGCCCGAGGTGGGCAGCGTGGACGTGACGAGGCAGGGGTCGTGGCGGGGGCGGCCGGGTGGGGCGATGATCCGAGGGTGATCCTCTCGCTCGGCAACACCTCCGTGGCGGATGACGTTCCCGATGTGTGGGGAGTCACCCCACCCCTCCCGGCCGGGTCGAATGTGACCGGAGTCACAACAGGATCAGAACCAGGGCCGGGGTACGCGTCGTCTTGCCTGGTGTGAAACGAAGTCTGGACGGGCTCGACGAGGGTGAACTCCTTCGCCGCGTCGCTCGGGGCGACCGGCGCGCGTTCGACGCGCTGTACCGGCGTACCGCCCCGTGGTTGACAGCGCGACTGCGTCGGCGCTGCGCCGACGAGGACGTGGTGGCCGAGGTGTTGCAGGAGACGTACCTGGCGGTCTGGCGGTCGGCCGGCAGCCAGGCGCAGTCCTCCACCTCCGGCAGCGCTGTGGGCTGGTTGTGGACGATCGCCGCGCACCGGCTGATCGACGCGTTCCGCCACCGGGCCCGACGGGAGCGGATCCCGTCGGTGCAGACCTTCGAGACAGTGGCCCCGGCCGCCGAGGACGAGGCACTGGCCGGCGGGATGGACGCCAACCTGGAGCGTGCCCTGCACGAGCTACCGGCGGAACTCCGTCAGGTGCTGCGCTCGATGGTCCTCGACGGGTTGACCGCGCGGGAGACCGCCCTGCTGCTCGGCATGCCGGAGGGGACCGTGAAGACGCGTGCCCGACGGGCCCGAATCGCCCTCCGGGAGGCGCTGTCATGACCAGTCACCCGTCGCCCACCCTCATCTCCCAGTACGCCTCCGGCGGCGCCGGCGTCGACGACACCGCCATCTGGGCGGTCGAGGCGCACCTGGAAACCTGCGCCGCCTGCCGAGCGGTGCTGACGGACGCCGTCGACCCGGGCACCCGGGACCTGCTGAGCCGGGTGGCCGACGGGATCGCCACCGGAATCGCCACCGGTCCGGGTCCGGTACGCCGTCACCGGTTGCTGCGCACCGGGGTCGCCGCCCGGGTGCTGCCCTGGCTGGTCACCGCCACCGGGTTGATGCTGGCCGCGGCCCTGTTCGAGTGGACGTTCAACAGCCTGCCGTCGCTGGTGCTGCTGATCGCGCCGGTGGCGCCGCTGCTGCCGGTGGCGGCGGTCTGGAGCCGGCGCCTCGACCCGGCCTGGGAGCTGACGGCCACCATGCCCCGCACCGGCCTGCCGCTGCTGATGCGCCGCACGTTGGGGGTGCTGTCGGCGGTCATACCGGTGCTGGCGGTGGCGGGCTGGGCCACCGGGCACTCCCCCGGCCTCTGGTTGCTGCCCGCACTGGGGTTCACCGCCGGCGCGTTGGCGCTGGGCGCGGTGGTGGGGGTCGACCGCGCGGCACTCGCGTTGACAGTCGCCTGGTCCGCCGGCGTGGTCGTGCCGAGCCTCGCCGACGGGCGACTTCCGGCGGTCCTCTCCGGCGGCAGCCTGCCGGGATGGGCGCTCGCCACAGTGGCGCTGACGGCCGTCGTGCTCGTTCGAGCCTGGCGACGGCCGCACGAGCCGCACCAGAACCTTCTGCACCGATGACGACATCGAGCCAGCGCCGAATGGAGAGATCATGATGCGTACGGTCAGCGTGGCGGAGACCGCCCCGTCCACCTATGCGTGGGCGGTGCACGCCGAGAAGTTGCAGGTCCGGGCCGGCCGACACCTCGCCGTCAACGAACTCGACCTCAGGTTGGGCACCGGTGTGCACGGGCTGCTCGGCCCCAACGGCGCCGGAAAGACGACGTTGATGCGCGCCCTGGCCACCGTGGTGAAGCCGGCCGGTGGGCGACTGACAGTGCTCGGTGGCGAGGTCACCGGCAACGCCGACCTCCGTCGGGTACGCCGCGGCCTGGGCTACCTGCCGCAGCACTTCGGCTTCTACCCGCGCTTCACCGTCCGGGAGTTCGTCGAGTACATCGCCTGGCTCAAGGAGATGCCGAAGGCGGTCATCCCTGGCGCGGTGCAGCGGGCCGTCGAACGGGTGGGCCTGGCGGACCGCGCCGACTCGCGGATGAAGACGCTGTCCGGCGGGATGCTGCGCCGCGCCGGCATCGCCCAGGCGATCGTCAACGACCCGGCGGTGCTGCTGCTGGACGAGCCGACGGTCGGCCTGGACCCGGAGCAGCGCCTCGACTTCCGCGAGCTGCTGCGGGAGATCGGCCTGGACAGCTGCGTACTCGTCTCCACCCACCTGGTCGAGGACGTCGCGGTGGCCTGCTCCGACGTGGTGCTGATCAGTGAGGGCCGGCTGGTGTGGCAGGGCACCACCGGGCAGCTCACCGAGCAGGGTGGGGCCGGCGACGCCGGTGACAGCGCCACCGAACGCGGCTACTCGTCGCTGCTGCGCGCCTACCGTGAGCGGGTGTCGGCATGACGGGACGCGTCCTCCGCATCGAGCTGCGCCGCTCGGCGGCGCTGGGCACCGCCCTGTTGTTGCTGGTGACCGGCGCGGCGTTGCTGCTGTCGTCCACCCAGTTCTTCGCGGGCCGGTGGATGCAGTTGGCGGTGATGGCCCGGTCGTTGCTGATGGTGCTGCTGCCGCTCGCGCTGGCCGGTGGGGCGTGGATGGGCCGACGCGACGCGCGCCACCGGGTCGACGAGTTGTTCGCCAGCACCGTCCGGCCACGCTGGCAGCGTGTCGTCCCGACCGCCGGCGCGCTCGCGGTCTCGGTGACGACCGCGTACCTCCTGACGTTCCTCGTCGGGGCCGGATGGGTGGTGCCCACGGCTGGCTACTTCCCGTTCGCGGCGATCGTCGTCACCGCGGTCGGCATCCCGGCACTGGTCGCCGCGGGTTGGCTGGGAATGGCCGCCGGCCGGGCCGTTCCAAGGGTGATCACCGCGCCGGTCCTCGCGGTGGTCGGGTTCGCCCTGGTGGGGTTGGTTCCGGAGTTGGCCATGGCACCCGACACCAGCACGGGGATCGCGCGGTTCCGGGCGGAACCGGCGGCGATGCTGCTCCTACCGACGATCAACAGTCTGGACGACTTCCAGACGGTCATGACGCGGGTCAGTCTGCTCCAGGCGCTGTGGCTGGTGGCCCTCGCCGCGACCGGCCTGCTGCTGCTCGGTGCGGTCCGCCGCCACGCCATCGCGCTCGCCGTACTCCCCGCGGTGCTCGGCGTCGCGGTCGCCCTACCGCTCCTGCCCGTCGGCGGAGCCCGCGGGGCGGCGGCCGTCGACCCGGTCGCCATCGAGCTGGTCTGCGACAACGACGGCCCGCAGGTCTGCGTGCGGCGGGCGCACGCCGGGCTGCTGCCCGATGTCGTCGGCCCCGCCCGCCAGGCGCTCGGCCTGATGGCGGCGAAGCTGCCCAACGCACCGGTCCGGGCGGTCGAGACCGAACGGGTCACCTTCTGGGCGATGCTGGAACCGGACCTGGCACCGCCCCGCAACTCCGCCGACACCCTCGTCTTCGACACTCCCACGATCGACAGCTTCGGGCACGCCGACCTGTCCGGCGACTACTTCCTGCCGTCCCTGCTGGAGGCTGCCTGGCGGCAGGAGTGCGGTGACCAGCCGATTCTGGGCGACGTGTACCGCGCCCGGATCGTCGCCGCCGCCTGGCTGACCGGGCAGCCACCGGCCCCGCAGCCCGGATGGGCACCCGAGGAGATGGCGCTGCTGGAGAGCGCGTACCAGGCGCTGGTGAGCCTGCCGGAGGCCGAGCAACGACGCCGGATGGCAGCGGCACGCGAGGGCGCACTGGCCTGCCGGGACGACGAGCTGATGGCGATCATGTCGGCGGACCGGCCGTGAGGTGGCTCCAGCTCCACCTGCGCTCCCGCCGGGTGCCAGTCGCCCTGACCACCGCGACCGCGTTGATCGCGCTGACCTGGGCGCTGTCACTGGCCTACACCGACGCGACGACCATCAGCACCCGGACGGCCAGCCTCGCCATCATGCTGGCGGTGGTCGCTGTCGGCACCACCCTCAACGGCGCCGACGGCGCCCTCGACCACACGATGGCGGTCAACTGGCCGGTACGCCGTGCCGGGCACCTGCTGCTCGCCGCCGCCGCGATCACCGCGCTGCTGTCCCTCAGCATGGTCACCGACACGCGCTACGAACCGTTCGCCCTCATGCTGCGCAACACCGCGGGGCTGCTCGGCCTCACCGCGCTCGGCGCCACACTGCTGGGCGCCGCCCTGGCCTGGATCGCCCCGCTGACCTGGACCCTCATCGCGGTGCTGCCGATGATGGGGCCCAGCCCGGATCTGAAGATGCAGGTCGCCGGCTGGCTGATCCAACCCGCCGGGACCACCGCCGCCACCACCTGCGCCGCCGTCCTGGCGGTGACCGGTCTGCTCGCGTACGCCCTGCGGGGTTGCCCCGTACGGCCGGTGAGCGAGACCGCCCCCGACCGGTGACGGACGCTCCGGCGCTCCGGGATCCCGGAGCGCCGGACACCCGTCCTAGATGTCTGCCAGCAGCTGCCGCGCCATGACGATCCGCTGCACCTGGTTGGTGCCCTCGTAGATCTGGGTGATCTTGGCGTCCCGCATCATCCGCTCGACCGGGTAGTCCCGCGTGTAGCCGTAGCCACCGAGCAGCTGCACCCCC
>NZ_JAKKFD010000006.1 GCF_022229005.1 Micromonospora trifolii | reverse complement strand
GCTCGCCCTGCACGAGCGTGAGTACGACTGTGAGGCGTGCGGCCTGGTCATCGACCGTGACCACAACGCCGCACTCAACCTGGCCGCCCTAGCGGCCGAGCTCAACAACACCGCCGGGAGTGGCTCGGTGGCAGCACGCGGAGCCGACCAGAAGACCCACACACAAGGGCAGGTGGCTGTGAAACGTGAACCCGGCACGGCATCCGCCGGCAAGACCGGGACCGCCCCCACCGCAAGGCGGGGCAACCGATCATGCGCTCACTAAAGCGCACTGAAAGGTAACGGCAGAGCGAAGAGCTTGCCGCAGGGCTGACCGCGGCGGGTGCCGAGGTCGAGTTGTCGGTGGTGCAGGGCGCCGGCCACTGTTTCGCCGGAGTGCCACTGGAGCCGCTGATCCGCGACAGCCTGGCGTTCTTCACCCGGGTCCTCGCCCCCGACACCGGGACGCTGCCGCCTCACTAGGGTGACCCGGTGACCGCCTACGACGTCGCCGCCAAACTTCCCGACATCGACCGGCTGCGGCAGCGCTGCAAGGCGTTGGCCGTGCTCGAGCGCATCATCGACGGCGGGGAACCCTACTACGCCTACACCTCGACCTGGGGCACGGACGAGGCCGCGCTGATGAGCAACGGCAGCGGCGAGGAGTGGGCCATCGTGTTCACCGCCGACGGCGCCTTCATCCGACTCTTCGACCACGAGTCGGCGATGTCGCCGTACCGCCATCCGAACCACGAGCTGTGGCCGGGCCTGGTCGACGGTGTTCCGGAGCTCCTACGCCCGCAGGTGACGGAACCCGCCTTCTGCGACGAGGACGGGCAACTCGTCGCGACGACAGTGCTGTGGCGGCTGGCCGAGGACGATCGCTGGCACGCCGGGAACGGCATCGCCTTCCCACCGCCGAGCGGGCCGTACGACGACAACGGCCCGGACGGGTCCGGGCTGCTCGACATCCTGTTCGACGACATCGTCGACCGCTTCGTCGAGTTCGCCGGCGGCTACTACGAGACGACTGTGGACCGGGCGGCAGTGGAGCACATCGTCGCCCATCGGCCGCTCACCGACACCGTGACGAGGGCCCTGAATCCGCAGCTCAGCGTCGCCGACCTGCGGGTGGACCTCACCGAGATCGGCTACCCGATCGCCGGGGACGGCGCCGCGACGATCGAGGTCGGACCTCATGGCGCGTTCTCGGTGAACAGCGTGGGCCTGGACCGCGCGCCCTTCCCGTTGAGCTTCAGCGTTCGCGAGAAGGGCGGCTCCTGGATGGTGACCGCGACCGCGGCGCGGGCCGCCGAGCTGGCCGAGGTGCTCATGCTGGCCGGCAACGACACCGTCATGGTTGTCGGCCTGGAGACCAACAGCTTCCTGGACGAGGAGTATCAGCAGTGGCGGCCGTCGCGGATCGCGGCGGAGCAGGGCGTCAGCTTCGAGGTGCATCAGGTCGGCGCGCTGGCGGCCGGTGTCGTCGGCCTCAGCGAGGAGGCCCTGCTGATCCGCCGGGAGCAGCTGCCCCGGTTCCTGGCCGGCTGGTACCCCTACGAGCTGAGATTGCTCGACGTGCCGAAGGCGCCATCCGCCGCGCGGGTCGACGAGATGATCGTCGTCATCGGAACGGCCACGTACGACGAGCCGGTCCTCCCCGCGCTTGCAGGCTCACGCCTGTTGTTCTCCGGGCACGACGACTGCTACGTGGCCGTCGAAACGACGGACCGCTCGGTGCCCGCGGCGGTCCTCGGCCGGCTCCTGGCCCTGCTGGTCGGCTCGGCACTTGTCGAGACCACGGTGGTAGAGGTGACGGCGCCCGACGTCGAGACCGTGGAGAGGCTGATCGGGGAGAGCCGGCACTGGGTCGGCGTGCTGGGCACCGCGACGCGTGGCTCGGTGACAGTCGATCTGCACGCCACGCCCGGATCGTGGCGGCTCGGCCAGTCGGTCCCGAAGCAGCCCGACTTCAGAATGGTCTACGACGTCGCGAGCAGGGCCTGGCGGTTGACCGAGGTGGCTGCGTCACTGCTGAATCAGTGACGTCGAGCGTCGTGGTCGCGGGGTGGTGGCGTGCCGCGAGGGCCGGACCGGTTCCCCTCCGGTCCGACCCCCGCGATCAGGTCCGCGCTAGGCGCGGATCCTGCGCTGCCGGACGACCAGCAGCAGCGCCGCGCCGAGGAGCACCGCCAGCACGCCGGCACCCATCCAGAGCCCGGCCGGGAACGATGTGCCGGTCACCGGGAGCTTGCCCTTCACCGGGATGGTGATGGTGGACTCGGGTGAGACCGGCGCCGGACCGTCCGGCGGAGTGCCGGTCGCCGTCGCGGTGTTGCGCAGCGACCCGTGGTGGTAGTCGGCCTTGCTGACCGTGTACGTCGCCGCGCAGGTCACGGCGGCACCGGCCGCGAGGGTGACGGCACCGTTCGGGGTCTTCTCCGGACCGCAGGTGATCGGGCCCAGGTTGGCCGCCGAGGCCGGCGCGGTCAGGGCGTCGGTGATCGTCACGCCGGTCAGCGGCACCTGACCGGTGTTGGTGACCACGAACTGGAACGGCACGTGCTGCCCCGGTCGGACGATCTTGTCGGTGCTGCTCGACTTCACCACAGTGATCGCCGCGCCCCGGGTGGCTGTTACCTCGGCCAAGGCCGGCGCGGAGCGTACCGGTGCGGGCGGGTCCTGGCCGGGGATGGTCGGCGGCGTTCCGGCCGCGAGGGCCGTGTTGGTGATCCGACCGGCCTCGATGTCCGCCGCGGTGACCGCGTAGGTCGAGGTGCAGGTGGTGCTCGCCCCGACGGCCAGGGTGACCGAGCCGTTGGCGACCGGCGGAGTGCCGCAGGTGATCGCCCCGGGCGTTCCGGTGCCGGAGAAGTCGGTCTCGTCGACAGTCACCGCGCTGAGCGCTGTGGTGCCGGTGTTGCTCACCACGAACCGGTACGTGACCACGTCACCGGCCGCGGACACCACTGTGGGCGTCACCGACTTGGTGATGGCGATCGCCGGGTGCGGGATCGGGATGTCCACCGGCGACGGCGGTGAGACCGGCGGCGGACCGAACGGCGGCGTACCGGTGGCCGTGGCGACGTTGCGCAGTGACGAGCCGGTGAAGTCCTCGGCGGTCACCGTGTAGGTCGTCCGGCACTGGATGGAGGCGCCCGGCGACAGTGTCACAGCGCCGTTCGGGATGTTCTGCGGACCGCAGGTGATCGGCCCGAGCACACCGCGCTCGGACGGCGGCAGCACTGTGTCGTTGACTGTCACGTTGGTGAGGGTGAAGCCGCCGGTGTTGACGACCAGGAAGGTGTAGGGCACCTGCTGGCCCGGCGCGGCGATCGCCACTGTGGTCGTCGACTTGATCACCTCGATGTTGGCGACGAGGCCGGACTCCGGAATGGTCAGTGTCGACGGCGGCGAGTCGACAGGCGCGCCCCCGCCCGGCGGTGTGCCGTGCGCGGTGGCGACGTCGGTGACCCCGTTGTTGTCGAGGTCGGCCTGGGTGACGGTGTAGGTGGCGGTGCAGGTGGTGTTCGCGCCGGGGGCGAGGGTGGTGGCGGCGCAGGTGATCGGGCCGAGGTCGGCGTTGGACGACGGCGGTGTCTGCACGTCGGTCACGTTGACGTTGGTCAGGGTGAGCCCGCCGGTGTTGACCACGTGGAACCGGTACGGGACCTGCTGTCCGACCGCGCTGATCGCCACCGTCGTGGAGGTCTTCACGACCTGGATCGCGGCGACGATCCCCGCGTCCGGAATGGTGAGCGTCGCCGGGGTCGAGTCGATCGGCGTGTCACTGCCGGCGGGTGTGCCGTGTGCGGTGGCGACGTCGGTGACCCCGTTGTTGTCGAGGTCGGCCTGGGTGACGGTGTAGGTGGCGGTGCAGGTGGTGTTCGCGCCGGGGGCGAGGGTGGTGGCGGCGCAGGTGATCGGGCCGAGGTCGGCGTTCGACGACGGCGGTGTCTGCACGTCGGTCACGTTCACCGCGGACAGCGTCACGGTGCCGGTGTTGGCCACCAGGAAGCGGTAGGGCACCTGCTGCCCGACCGTGTTGATCGAGACCGTGGTGGACGACTTCAGCAGCGAGATCGACTGGATCAGGTCGGCCGCCGGAATGGTCAGCGTCGAGGGCGCCGAGTCGATCGGGTCGTCACTGCCGGCGGGTGTGCCGTGTGCGGTGGCGACGTCGGTGACCTCGTCGTTGTCGAGGTCGGCCTGGGTGACGGTGTAGGTGGCGGTGCAGGTGGTGTTCGCGCCGGGGGCGAGGGTGGTGGCGGCGCAGGTGATCGGGCCGAGGTCGGCGTTGGACGACGGCGGTGTCTGCACGTCGGTCACGTTCACGTCGTTGAGCGTCACGCCGCCGGTGTTGGCCACCAGGAACCGGTACGGCACCTGCTGCCCGACCGCCGTGATCGACGTGGTGGTCGACGACTTCACCAGGGAGATGCCGGGGACGACCACGTCGCTCGGAATCGTCAGGGTCGCCGGCGGCGACTGCACGGGCGGCCGACCGCCGGGTGGGGTGCCCTGCGCGGTCGCGCTGTCCCGGACCGAGCCGAAGTC
This sequence comes from Micromonospora trifolii, assembly GCF_022229005.1. Lineage (GTDB taxonomy): Bacteria > Actinomycetota > Actinomycetes > Mycobacteriales > Micromonosporaceae > Micromonospora > Micromonospora trifolii. Next base: position 27,333 of record NZ_JAKKFD010000006.1, on the reverse strand, counting down.
CAGGTCGGCCTGGGTGACCGTGTAGGTGGCGGTGCACAGGGTCTGCGCGCCGGGGGTGAGGGTGGTGACGGCGCAGGTGATCGGGCCGAGATCGTTGTTGGACGACGGCGGGGTCTGCACGTCGGTGACTGTCACGCCGGTGAGGGTGAACCCGCCGGTGTTGACGACGTGGAACTGGTACGGCACCTGCTGCCCGACAGTCGTGATGGACGTGGTGGTGGAGGTCTTCAGGATCGCGATGGAGGCGACCAGGCCGGTCTCCGGAATGGTCAGCGTCGCGGGCGTCGAGTCGACGGGGGTGCCGCCGGGGGGTGTGCCGTGCGCGGTGGCGACGTTGGTGACGCCGTCGTTGTCCAGGTCGGCCTGGGTGACGGTGTAGGTGGCGGTGCACAGGGTCTGCGCGCCGGGGGCGAGGGTGGTGGCGGCGCAGGTGATCGGGCCGAGGTTGGCATTGGATGACGGCGGTGTCTGCACGTCGGTCACGTTCACCCCGGTGAGGGTGAACCCGCCGGTGTTCAGCACGTGGAACTGGTACGGCACCTGCTGGCCGACAGTGGTGATCGACGTGGTGGTCGAGGTCTTCATGACGGCGATCGACGCGATCAGGCCGGCCTCGGGGATGGTCAGCGTCGACGGCGGCGAGGTGACCGGCGTACCGCCGCCGGGCGGGGTGCCCCTCGCGGTGGCGACGTTGGTGACGCCGTCGTTGTCCAGGTCGGCCTGGGTGACGGTGTAGGTGGCGGTGCAGGTGGTGTTCGCGCCGGGGGCGAGGGTGGTGGCGGCGCAGGTGATCGGGCCGAGGTTGGCGTTTGACGACGGCGGGGTCTGCACGTCGGTGACGGCCACGTTGCTCAGGGTCAGACCGCCGGTGTTGGCGACCAGGAACCGGTACGGCACCTGCTGCCCGACCGTCGTGATCGACGTGGTGGTGGACGACTTGACCACCGTGACGGCGGCGGTGAGCACCGGTGCCGGGATGGTCAGGGAGTTCGGATCGGAGACGACCGGCGGACCGGTGGGTGGGCTGCCCTGCGCGGTGGCGACGTTGGTGACGCCGCCGTTGTCCAGGTCGGCCTGCGTGACGGTGTAGGTGGCCGTGCAGGTGGTCTGGGCCCCTGGCGCCAGGGTGGTGGCGGCGCAGGTGATCGGGCCGAGGTTGGCGTTCGACGACGGCGGGGTCTGCACGTCGGTGACGGAGATGTTGGTCAGTGGGACGCCGCCGGTGTTGACCACGTGGAACGAGTACGGCACCTGCTGACCGACGCTGTTGATCAGCGTGGTGGTCGACGACTTGATCAGGGCGATGTCGGCCGGGGTGGCGCCGGCGCAGGACAGGGTGGTGCTGAACGGGAAGTAGTGGATCTCGCCGCCGCGGTGGTCCAGCGTACGGGTGATGACGCTGCCCTCGGTGTTGCTGGAGGAGAGGTCGGTGAGGCTGGCGTTGGGGGCGTAGATGGTGCCCTCGACGGTGGCGGCGTTCGGGGTGAGGGTGAGCGCGGTGGCGGTCGGGAAGTTGAACAGGATGTAGCGCGCCTGCGGGCCACCGATCCCGGCGAAGTTCGGGGCGGTCCAGGCGAACGTGTTGCCCACGCCGCTGGTGTCCACGTTGACCAGCAGTGGTGTGGCGGCGCTCGGCTGGCTCGCGAAGGTCAGGATCTGGATGTTGGCCAGGTCGGCGGCGGTCAGGTTGAGCACGTTCGTCACGCCAGGGGTCAGGGTGACGACGGCGTTGCTGCCCGGTGGGACGGGTCGGGGCAGCACGTCACCGTTCGGCGTCCGCAGCACCACTGTGTTGTCGCAGGTGGCCAGACCGGCGGTGGTGTCCCGGAAGGCGGCGAACGCACCGGCGAAGTTGATCGGTGAGGTCGGCCCGACGCTGGCAACCGGCTGCCGGGTGACCAGCTCCACCCGGGGTGAGGCGTCGTAGTCGTTCGCCGGCAGGATCCGGGTGTTGACCTGGGCGCCGTTGTTGTCGGTGTTGCGGACGAAGGCGCCGGTCAGGTTGCCGACCTTGGCGTAGCCGTTGGAGAGCACCTGGAGGCGGCTGCCGCCGACGCTGCCGGCGAAGTTCACCCGTCCACCCACGACCAGGGCGCTGGGGTTGGCGTCACCGGGCACCACGAACGACCCGGCGCTCGCTCCGGCGAGCTGGTAGTTGCCGAAGGTGAGGTCGCCGCCGACGGCGAGGGTGCCCTCGTTCTCGTCGTTGTTCACAGTGGCGTTGCCCTCGGTCATCACGCCGAAGCTCAGCGCCTCGGCGACCGGGTCGACCGGGCCGATGGCTTCGTCCACGGCGGCCAGTACCGGGTTGATCGGGGTGGGCGCGGCGGGCGCCGGCACCAGCAGTCCGTTGACCGCCAGCACGCCCGCGACGGCGGTCAGCGCCGCCGCCCGTGACCTGCGGCTACCCCACCACGAAATCCTCATCACGCCCCCGTTGGTTTGAATGTGCCAGGGGAGCTTATAGGGGCAAAAACCACCCTATGACCGGTTTGTCCGAATGGCGGTCCTGCCGGGCGGGCTTCGAACTGTGCGCCCCGTACTTCCGTGTTTATGATCGACAACCCCGAACGGGGACCGACACGGCCGATCGGTTCGGCCCGCAGCAGAGGTGAGGTGCGCGACGGTGATCCGCGAGGCGTCCGCCTGCTGGGTGGTTGAACCCGGCGTGGCCGAGATCCAGCCGGTGTCGCTGACCGCCCCGGGCCCCGACGAGGTTCTGGTCCGGGCCCGCTACTCCGGCGTCAGCCGGGGCACCGAGACGTTGGTCTTTGCCGGCCGGGTTCCCGTCGACCAGTACGCCACGATGCGCGCGCCGTTTCAGGAGGGCGAGTTCCCCGGCCCGGTGAAGTACGGCTACCTCAGCGTCGGCGTGGTCGAGCAGGGCCCGCCGGAGCTGCTCGGGCGGACGGTGTTCTGCCTGCACCCGCACCAGAGCGCGTACGTCGTGCCGGTGAGCGCCGTGGTGCCGGTGCCGGAGGGGGTGCCGGCCGCCCGAGCGGTGCTCGCCGGCACTGTGGAGACCGCCGTCAACGCCCTGTGGGACGCGGCGCCGCTGGTCGGCGACCGGGTCACAGTGATCGGCGCGGGCATGGTGGGCTGCTGCGTCGCGGCGCTGCTGGCCCGGTTCCCCGGTGTGCACGTCGAGTTGGTCGACACCGACGCGCGCCGGGCCGGCGTGGCCGGGGCCCTCGGCGTCAACTTCGCCAACCCGGCAGACGCCCGAGGTGACCGGGACCTGGTCGTCCACGCCAGCGCCACCGCCGCAGGCCTGCAACAGTCGTTGGACCTGCTCGCCCCGGAGGGCACCGTCATCGAGCTGAGCTGGTACGGCGACCGCCCGGTGCAGGTGTCGCTGGGCGGCGCGTTCCACTCCGGTCGACTCAGCGTGCGCAGCAGCCAGGTCGGGATGGTGGCACCCGCCCGACGGGGACGGCGCAGTTACGCCGATCGACTGGCGCTCGCCCTGGACCTGCTCGACGACCCGGCCTTCGACGCGTTGATCACCGGCGCGTCGCGCTTCGCGGAGCTGCCCGACGTGCTCGCCAGACTGACCTCGGGCGCTCTGCCCGCGCTCTGCCACCTCATCACCTACGAAGACGGAGAGTGACAGTGTTCAGCGTGACAGTTCGGGACCACATGATGATCGCCCACAGTTTCCGAGGCGAGGTGTTCGGGCCCGCCCAACGGCTGCACGGCGCGACGTTCGTGGTGGACGCGACGTTCCGCCGGCCCGACCTGGACGCCGACGGGATCGTGGTGGACATCGGCCTGGCCACCGAGCAGCTGCGCGCCGTACTGAGCGAGCTGACCTACCGCAACCTCGACGACGAGGCGGCCTTCGCCGGGGTGAACACCACCACCGAGGTGCTGGCCCGTACGGTCGCGGACCGGCTGGTCGAGCGGGTACACGCTGGTGAGCTGGGCGCGGGCGCGCGCGACCTGGCCGGCATCACTGTCACCCTGCACGAGTCGCACATCGCCTGGGCGAGCTACGAGCGGTCGTTGTGACCGATGCGGGCCGGGCGGTGCACGTCGTCCTGCCCGGTGACATCGACGATCCGGCCACGCCCAGCGGCGGCAACTCCTACGACCGGCGGATCTGCGCCGGGCTGGGCGAGCGCGGCTGGTCGGTGCACGAGCATCCGGTGCCCGGCACGTGGCCGCACCCCGACCCGGCCGACCGGGCGAGGCTGGGCGCTGTGCTCGCCGCCGCGCCCGACGACGCCGTGGTGCTCATCGACGGCCTGATCGCCTCGGCGGTGCCGGACCTGCTCGCCCCGCACACCCGTCGGCTGCGCCTGGTGCACCTGGTGCACCTGCCGCTGGACGACGAGCCGGAGGCCCGTGCGCTGGCCACCGCCCGGGCCGTCGTCACCACCAGCGAGTGGACCCGCCGCGCCCTGCTGGCCCGCCACCCGGCCCTCGCCGGCCGGGTCCGGGCCGCGCCACCCGGGGTGCGGCCCGCGCCGCCGGCAGCCGGCTCGGCGGCCGGCGACCGGTTGCTCTGCGTCGCGGCGGTCACCCACCACAAGGGGTACGACGTGCTGGTCGACGCGTTGGCCACGCTGGTCGGTCGGCCCTGGACGATGGTCTGTGCGGGCACGCTGGCCCGGGAACCGGATCTCGTGCACCGGCTGCGCGACCGGTTGACCGGAGCGGGCCTCACCGAGCGGGTGCGGCTGGTCGGCCCGCTGACCGGCGCGGCGTTGGACGACGCGTACGCCGCCGCCGACCTGCTGGTGCTGCCGTCGAGAGGCGAGACGTACGGCATGGTCGTCACCGAGGCGCTGGCCCGCGGGCTGCCGGTGCTGACCACCGAGGTGGGCGGGCTGCCGGAGTCGCTCGGTCACGTGCGCGGCGGTGAGCGCCCGGGACTGCTGGTCCCACCCGGTGACCCGGCGGCGCTGGCCGCCGCGCTGATCCGCTGGCTGGACGACGACGCGCTGCGCGCCCGGCTGCGGCGTGCCGCTCTCGCCCGGCGCGACACCCTGACCGACTGGCCGGTGACCACCGCACTGCTGGCCGGCGTGCTGAAGGAGGTGGCGGAATGACCGCCGAGGAGACCCTGCCGTTCGCCGACTGGCTGCGGTTGCGTGAGCCGGCCGACGCGGCGGCACGCGCCGAGGACCTGCTGGACGCCGTCCGGGCCCGGTTGACCGGGAACGCCCCGACGGTGATCCACGACCTGGGCAGTGGCACCGGGTCGATGAGTCGTTGGCTGGCCGCCCGGCTAGCCGGACCACAGCACTGGGTGCTGCACGACCGGGACGCCGACCTGCTGGCCCGCGCCGCCGAGGGCATGACCGGGGTGACCGCCGCCGACGGCGCCCCGGTGACCGTCCACACCCGCTGCGGTGACCTCACCCGGCTGACCGCCGCCGACCTGGCCGACGGTTCCCTGGTCACCGCGTCCGCGCTGCTGGACATGCTCACCGCGGAGGAGGTCGAACGGGTGGTGGCCGCCTGCGTCGGCCGGCCCGTCCTGTTCGCCATCTCGGTGACCGGGCGGGTCCGGTTCACCCCGACCGACCCGCTCGACGAGGCGGTCGAAGCCGCGTTCAACGACCACCAGCGGCGTACCGTCGAGGGCCGGCGGCTGCTCGGCCCGGATGCCGCCGCCGCCACCGTCGCGGCGTTCACCCGCCACGGCGTCGACGTGCGCGAACGGCCCAGCCCGTGGCGTCTCGGCCCGGAGCAGGCCGACCTGGCCGCCGAGTGGTTCCGGGGGTGGCTCGGGGCGGCCTGCGAGCAGCGCCCCGACCTGGCCGGCCCCGCCCAGGCGTACGCCCGCAGTCGGTTGGCCGACGCGGCGGCCGGCCGACTCACAGTGCTGGTCGAACATACCGACCTCCTCGCCGGTGGATGAACCGTTCACGCCCTGGGTACGTGCACTAGGGCAAGTGGACGATCTTCAAAGGGGAGGGCCGGCGCCGATGTTCTGGGCCTGGGCACGAGTGGTCGGCGGGGTGGGTCTGCTCGCCGTCCTGCTGTGGCAGGTGGGCGGCGGCCCGTTCCTCGCCGGGGTACGACTGATCGACGCGCCGGCGTTGGCAGCGGCGCTGGTCATCGGGGTGCTCACCACCGTCTGCGCGGCGTGGCGGTGGAGCCTGGTCGCCGGTGGCCTGGGCGTACGCCTGCCGCTGGCGACCGCTGTGGCGCACTGCTACCGGGCCGTGTTCCTCAACGCGACCCTGCCCGGCGGGGTCCTCGGCGACGTGCACCGGGCGGTACGCCACGGCCGCGACGCCGGTGACGTCAGCCGGGGCATCCGCGCGGTGGTCTGGGAGCGCGCTGCCGGGCAGGTGGTCCTGGTCGGGGTCGCACTGGTGGTGCTCGCCGCCTTCCCGTCCCCGGTACGGCAGTACCTGCCGGTCGCCGCCGCGCTGCTCGTGGCCGGCGGGCTGGTCGTCGTGCTGCTGGCGCGGGTCCTGCCCAACGGTGGCGGGTCGCGCTGGGCGACGGGACTGCGGACCGCAGTGGCGGACGTGCGGTCGGGGCTGCTGGCGCGGCGCACCTGGTTCGGTGTGCTGGTCGCCTCGGCCGTGATGGTCGCCGGCCACCTGGCCACCTTCCTGGTGGCGGCACGTACCGCCGGATCGGACGCCCCGCTGTCCCGACTGCTGCCGCTGACGTTGCTCGCCCTTCTCGCCATGGGCCTGCCGTTGAACGTGGCCGGTTTCGGGCCGCGCGAGGGGGTGGCGGCGTGGGTGTTCGGCGCGGCCGGCCTCAGCGCGGCCGAGGGTGTCGCCACCGCCACCGTCTACGGCGCACTGGTGTTGGTGGCCAGCCTGCCCGGAGCCGCCGTGTTGCTGGCCCGCCGGCGTCGAATTCCGGTCGCCGCTCGGGAAGCCGCCTCCGGCGGCGGATGTTGAGTCGGTTGTGAGACGGTACGCGTCGCCAGACGACGGTGGCGCCGGACAGAGGAGTCCCATGCCCGAAGCATTGCCGGTTGCCACGATCCGCACGCAGGTCACTGTGCCGCTGGCGTTTCCGGATGGCTACACCACGACCGCCCGGGTGTTCACCTTCAAGGGCCTGGTGGACGGTCGGGAGCACCTGGCCCTCGGCCTCGGCGACTGGGCGGGCGCCCTGGACCGGCTCGCCGACGGGGGAGCAGCCCCGCTGGTCCGTCCGCACAGCGAGTGCCTGACCGGCGACGTGTTCGGCAGCCAACGCTGCGACTGCGGGCCGCAACTGCGCGAGGCGGTGCAGCGGATCGCCGAGACCGGCGGTTTTCTGCTCTACCTGCGGCAGGAGGGCCGCGGCATCGGCCTGTACGCCAAGCTCGACGCGTACGCGTTGCAGGATGCCGGGTTGGACACCTACCAGGCCAACGTCGCGCTGGGTCGGGGCGAGGACGAGCGGGACTACACCGCCGCCGCGCAGATGCTGGCCACGTTGGGCGTGCCGCGGGTCCGACTGCTGAGCAGCAACCCGGACAAGGCCGAGCAGCTGACCCGGCTGGGTGTGGACGTGGCCGAACGGGTGCTCACCAGCGTCTTCCTCTCCCCGGCCAACGCCGAGTACCTGGCGGCGAAGGCGGCCAAGGCGGCGGAGGTCGAGGCGGCGGATGAGCTGGCGGGTCGTGCTCCCGATCGGCCCGTCTCCCGATGAGCTGGCGGCCGGGGCCGACGCGCCCGTACGTGCTGCTGAGTTGTGCCGCCTCCATCGACGGCTACATCGACGACGCCTCCGAGCAGCGGCTACTGCTGTCCAACGAGGAGGACCTGGACCGCGTCGACGCGGTCCGGGCCAGCTGCGATGCGATACTGGTCGGCGCTGGCACCGTCCGACGAGACGACCCTCGGCTGCTGGTGCGTTCCCCCAGCCGCCGGGCCGAGCGGGTGGCGGCCGGTCGGCCCGCCTCGCCCACCAAGGTCACCCTGACCGCCCAGGGTGACCTCGACCCGACCGCCCGCTTCTTCACCGCCGGTGATTCGGGCCGGCTCGTCTACTGCGCCACGGGGGCGCTGGAGAAGACCGAGGAGCGGGTCGGCGGACTGGCATCGGTGATCGACGCGGGTGAGCCGGTCGACCCGGGGTGGCTGCTGGCCGACCTGGCCGCCCGGGGAGTGCAGCGGTTGATGGTGGAGGGCGGCGGGACGGTGCACGCCCAGTTCCTCGCCGCCGGTCTCGCCGACGAACTGCACCTGGTGGTCGCCCCGTTCTTCGTCGGTGACGGCCGCGCGCCCCGGTTCGTCGGCGAGGGTCGCTTCCCCTGGCACCCGGGTCGCCGCGCCCGCCTGGCCGAGGCCCGCCAGATCGGCGACGTGGTCCTGCTCCGCTACGCCCTCTCCGACCGCTGCTCCACCGACCCGCCCGTCCTACCGTTTGATCATGGGGTGGGTTAATTCGTGGACGGCGGTGCCGGTGGCCCGACAGAATCTCCGGATGTCCGTAGCGCCCCTGGCACTCCTGCGCTGGCAGTTCGACCTGACGTGGTCGCTGTTCGAGTACCACCTTGAGCGGCTCGATCCCGCGGACTTCCTCTGGGAGCCGGCCGACCACTGCTGGTCGGTGCGGCAGAGCACCGACGGCACCTGGACCCCGGACTGGGCCGACACCGAACCCGACCCGGTCCCGGTGCCGACGATCGGCTGGCTCACCTGGCACGTCGGCTGGTGGTGGACGGTGGCGATGGACCATCTCCGGGGTGGATCAGCGCGGCAGCGCACTGCCGTTGTCTGGCCGGGCGCGGGCGAGCCGAGTGTCGCCTGGCTGCGTGGCCTGCGCACCGAGTGGCTGGGCCTGCTCGACCAGCTCGGCGACACCGACCTCGACAGCACCGCGACGTTCCCCTGGCCGGACGGGACCGACCACACCGTCACGCACACGATCGGTTGGGTCAACTCCGAACTGATGAAGAACGTCGCGGAGATCGGTCAGCTCCGGCTGCTCCGCGCCGCCCGGACCGATCAGGACGGCCCGGCCGCCCGACAGTAGGCGACGGTGCCGGGTGCGGTCAGTGGCCGGGTGGTCGTACCGACAGGTCGTGGTGAAAGACGTCGCGGGGGTCCCAACGGGCCTTGACCTGTTGCAGCCGCCGGTAGCTGGACCCGAAGTAGACCTCCGGCCACTGTCGGGTCGCTGTGGTGAGGTCGACGTCGGGATAGTTGATGTAGGCGCCGTCCGGGGGCACACCACCGGTATCGGCGTACATGTCCCGGTAGAACTCGCGGATCCAGGCCAGGTGCCGGGGGTCCGCGGCCGGGTCGGCCCAGCCGGCGAGGTAGAACAGCAGCATTGACGCGTTCCGCTGGACGGCGGCGGTGGCGCTCGGTGCGACTGCGTTGATCGCCCCGCCGTAGGTGTTGAGGCTCAGCGAGCCGGCCGGCAGGTCACCGTCGCGGGTGAGGTGGCGGTAGGCCACGTGCAACTGCCGCTCGGTCAGGGGCGCGCGGTGGAAGGCGGACTTGACCTTCAACCGCCAGCCCTTGCCGTCGTCGCTGTGGCCGCCGAGGGTCGCGGTCAGCCAGGGCAGCGTCTGCGCCGACACGGTCGGCGTGACGCCGACGCCGTCGCCGAGCGCCCGGACGAGTTCGTCGAGCAGGTGTCGGCTGCCGTGCGGCACCTGACCGGCGAGGGTGTGACCGCCGGCCTGCGGGCGGGAGAGGACCAACTCGCCGTACAGGTGCCGGCCCCGGGAGTCGGGCGCGCTGTTGCGGGCGCACCAGCGGCCGAAGTTGCCGGCGAGTCGGTGAAAGCCCGGCTCGTCCATGCCGGCCCACGGCCAGGTGATGGTGAAGTCCCGCACCCGCGCGGGTGGGGCGGGAAGCGAGCGGAACCAGTAGCGGGTGACGACGCCGAAGGTGCCCCCGCCGCCACCGGTGTGCGCCCACCACAGGTCGCGGTGCGGGTCCGTCGGCTCCCGGGTGGCGACCACCGCACGGGCGGTGCCGCCGCGGTCGACCACGACCACCTCCACCGCGTACAGGTGGTCCACCACGAGTCCGTGCAGGCGGGAGAGGCGACCGTAACCGCCACCGGTGATGTGACCGCCGACGCCGACTCCCGGGCACGAGCCACCGGGAACTGTCACCCCCCAGCCCAGAAAGAGCCTGCGGTACGCCTCACCGAGCGTGGCGCCCGCCTCGACCGCGAAGCCGAACCGTCGGGGGTCGTGGTAGACCTCGGTCAGTCCGGACAGGTCGATCACCATCCGGACCGCGGGGTCGTCCACGAACCCCTCGAAGCAGTGCCCGCCGCTGCGTACCGCCACCCGTCGGCCGGTGCGGACGGCATCCTGCACTGCCGCGACGACCTGCTCGGTCGAGCCGACCACGCGCACCTCGTCCGGCGTGCCCACGAACCGTCGGTTGCCGCGGCGGACCAGGTCCGCGTAACGGGGGTCGTCCGGCCGCACCCGGACCGGGCCGAGTGGGGGCACGCCGCCCGCCGGTGGCGCGGCGGCGGAGACCGGGGACGGATGAAGGACGGCGGCGGAGGCGACTGCGCCGACGCGGAGCAGATCTCTGCGGCTGGGCGGATTCATGCCTCCGATCCTGTCGCCACCCAGTCGACGACGTGCAGTACTTTCGTCACACGGAGTGCCGTGACGAAACTGGAGGCGGCGTGCTCAGTGTCCGGTGTGTCGAGTGCGAGGCGGACCTGCCCGTCGGCGCCGGCCGGGGGCGACCACGCCGCTACTGCTCCCGGCGCTGCCAGGCCCGCGCGTACCGCAGGCGTCGTGAGCACGGCCCCACCAGCACCCCGCGTCGAGTGCGGGACCTGCCCGCGCCGACCGGCGGCGACCCGCGCCACCGGTTGGTCGCCCTCGCCGTCGAGGTGGCGGACGCCGGCGGCCTGGACGCCGTCTCCATGCGGGTCCTCGCCCAACGCGCCGGCCTGCCCGCCCACGCCGTGTACCGGCACGTCCGCAACCGGGCCGACCTCCTCGCCGCGATGGCCGAGCAGATCACCGCCACCCGCCCGCCCGGTGCCGCGCCACTACCACCTGATCCGCGCCAACGGCTCGAACGGCTGGCCGGGGACGAGTGGGCGATGTACCGCCGCCATCCCTGGCTGCTGGCCGTCCTCGCCACCGACCGGCCGCCGACCGGGCCGGCGGTACTCGCCATGGTCGACCGGGTGGTGGCGGCGTTCAGCGGCGCCGGATACGACCCGGCCGAGGCGTTCCGCGCCTACCTGGCGCTCAGCGGCTACATCCAGGGCATGGCCCTGCTCATCCGGCGTGAACCCGTCGACACCACCGACCACGCCTGGTGGTCGGCGACCCTCAACCGGCTGGAGCGGACCGGTCGTACCCGGGACCGGCCCTGGCTGGCCGCGGCCGGGCAGACCAGACCCGACACCGACCTGGACACCTGGTTCCAGTTCGGCCTGCGCGGGCTGCTCGACGGCCTGTTGCACAGACCCGCTCGGTAGGGTGGCCGGTGTGCCGCGACTGGTGAAGGTGACCAAAGACAATGTGGAGGCCGCGTGCCGGGTGAGTGTGCGGCCCGACCAGGAGAAGTTCTCGTCCCCGGTCGCCTGGTCCCTCGCCGAGGCGTACGCGCAGCCCGAGATCGCGTGGCCGCGTCTGATCGTCGAGGATGACGAGATCGTCGGCTTCCTGATGGGTTTCTTTGACATCGTGTGGGATCCGGCCCAACCGGCCGACCTGCGCTCGGGGCTGTGGCGGCTGAACATCGCCGCCGAGCACCAGGGCCGGGGGTACGGCCGCTTCGCGGTGCGGGCAGTCCGCGACGAGGCCCGCCGACGTGGCCACGACCGCGTCTACACGACGTGGGAGCCGGGACCGGACGGCCCGGAGCAGTTCTACCTGAAACTCGGGTTCCAGCTGACCGGGGAGACCAGCGAGGACGAGGTGGTGGGCGTCCACTCCGCCCACTGACCGGACGCCACCGACCACCCCGGACCGAGTGATCAGCGGTGCGGCGGGGCCTGCGTACGATGCGGGGTCGAGTTCCCCTCGTCGCGGCGGAGGTATCGGGTAATGGCAGGCCAGCACGAGGGTTTCGCTCTCGGCATCGACCTCGGTACGTCCAACACCGTCGCGGTGCTGCGCTGGCCGGACGGGCGTACCCGTCCGCTGCTGATGGACGGTCAACCGCTCAGTCCGTCCGCCGTCTACGCCGACCCGGACGGCACCCTGCACACCGGCTGGGACGCCCGCCGGCTGGCGCAGGCCGACCCGGCCCGGTTCGAGGCGAACCCGAAGCGTCGGGTGGACGAGCCGACAGTGCAGCTCGGCGACCGCGCGTACCCGCCGGCCGACCTGCTCGCCGCGGTGCTGGCGGCGGTCGCCCGGGCCGCTGTGGGTGCTGTGGGCTTCCTGCCGCCGGCCGTGGTGACCTGCCCGGCCGCCTGGGACGCGACGCGACGGCAGGTCCTGGCTGACGCGCTGCTGCGGGCCGGCTGGCCGCAGGCGGCCGAGCACACCCTCGCCGGGCCGACGCCGCCGGGCACCCGGCTGCTGCGGGAGCCGGTGGCCGCCGCCCGCTACTACACCCAGGTGCTGCACCGTCCGGTGCCGGTCGGCGGGGCGATCGCGGTGTTCGACTTCGGTGGCGGGACGCTGGACGTCGCGGTGCTGCGCAACGAGGGCGCGGACCCCTGGGGTGACTCCGGCTTCAGCGTGGTCGCCGACGGTGGCCTGCCCGACCTGGGCGGTCTGGACCTCGACGCCGCGCTGGTTCAGCGGGTCGGCGAGTTGGTCGGTGAGCGGCACGCCGCGCAGTGGGCCCGGCTGACCCGACCGGTGGATCCGGCGCAGCGCCGCGACCAGGTCCGGCTCACAGACGAGGTACGAGGTGCGAAGGAGACCCTGTCCCGGTCCGCTGTCGCCCCGGTGGCGGTGCCGGGAGTGGCCGAGACGATCCAGCTGACCCGGGCGGACGTCGAGCGGGTGGCCACGCCGCTACTGCGTCGGGCGGTGCAGCGGGCCCGGGAGGTCATCGCCGCCGCCGGCCTGCGCCCCGACCAGCTCGACGGGCTGTTCCTCGTGGGCGGGTCGTCACGGATCCCGCTGGTGGCCCGCATGCTCCACGCCGAGCTGGGGATCGCGCCGACGGTGCTGGACCAGCCCGAGCTGCCGGTGGCCGAGGGCGCCCTGACCGACCTGCCGCTGCGCAAGCCGCTACCCGTCCCGGCGTACGCGGGACCGCCGCTCGCACCACCCGCGCCGGCTCCGGTGATCCCACCCGCACCGGCCGGAGCCCTCGCGCCGGTCGTACCGTCGCAGCCCTGGCCGGGATCCACCCCGCCGGCGGGCCCGCCCCCGGGGCCGGGCCTGGCCGGCCCCACCCCGACCCCGCCGGGCGGCGCGCCCCGCTGGCGGCGGGCGCGCTGGGTGGTGCTCGGCGCGGTGCTGGCCCTGGCCGGGGTGGCCACCGCGGCGACGCTCTACCTGACCCGGGACCGCTACCCGGATCTGGAGTTCGCCTCGCTGCGCGAGCTGTCCCGGCTGTCGGCCGGCGCCGAACGGCCGGTCGACATGTGGACCGCGGTGCTCGACGACCGGGCCTACCTGGCGTTCGCGCTGCCGGACGACCGGCTGGAGGTGGTGGCCGTCGACGCGGGCAACGGCCGCGAGTTGTGGCGCGAGCAGACCGACGTGCGGGCCAACGGCTGGGAGGCGATCATCGCCGTCCCCGGGGCGGTCGCGGTCCTGGCCGACGCGCCGGGCGACAGCACCCCCCGACCGTTTGCCGTCCTCGACGGTCGTACCGGCGAGCAGCGCTGGCAGCGCGTTCTGCGTGGTGACGACGACGTCTACTTCGCCGACGACACGGCGGTGCTGGTGGACCGGGCCGCCGACGAACTGGTCGGCCTGCGCCTGACCGACGGCACGGCGAAGTGGACCCAGCCCAACCCCCGCGGCCAGTACGCCGGTGTCCGTACCGTGGTCCGACCGGTCGGCACCGACGCGGCGGCGGGCGGGCCGGCCTTCCTCGACGGCACGCCCCGTAACCCGTGGACGAGCAAGGAGCGGCGACTCGTCCAGGTGGGTGCGGACCGGTCGGTGCGGCTGCTCGACATGGCATCCGGCGCGGTGCTGCGCCAGTGGGGCAGCGTCGCCGACCTCGACGACCTGGTGGTCGCCCACGAGGACCGCCTGTACGTGGCCGCCAACGAGGGTGGTTACCAGCTACTCGCGTACGACCTGGGCTCCGACGCCGCGCCGGTGGTGCTGCACCGCTCCGGCAACGACGAGTACCGCCCGAAGGAACTGGTGGCCTGCGGTGAGCGGCGGGCCTGCCTGTTGCAGGTGCCGAACAACGACGCCGCACGCACCGAGGTGGTGGCGGCCACCGAGGGGGAGGGCATGATCAGCTGGTCGGTACCGGGCGTGACCGATCTGGTTCCGTTGGGTGAGCAGGTGCTCGCCCAGCGGGAGTTGCCAGAGCCGACAGCCACCGTCTTCGACGCCGCCGGCAAGCCGGTGCTGCGGAACCGGGGCGGGGTGGCGGTCCGCCTGGACGCGGGCAACCTGCTGGTCTTCGCCAAGGCGCCCAGCGGGATCGCGGACAACCGGGTGCTGGCCGGGGTGTGGGCCGAGTCCGGGGAGGTCGACGAGTTGGGTGAGCTGAAGGACGTGCGCAGCTCGTCCTGCTCGTGGAACACCCGCGTGATCGCCTGTGGCGCGGAGAAGGACTTCGTCCTGTACCGCTTCACCGACGACTGACGTGAACGGCCCACCGCTCGGCTCGTACGATGTTCCGGTGAATCTGCGAGGTACGGTCCGCGCCGATCGTCCGTTGGTGGTTCTTGCCGTGGGGGAGGAGGCCCGCTACCTGCCGCCCGACCTGCCGGTCCTGCTCACCGGCATGGGCAAGGTGAACGCCGCCAGCGCGGTGGCCGCGGTGCTGGCCGTCGGGCCGCGCCCCGCCCTGCTGCTCAACCTGGGTACGGCCGGCGCGTTGCGTCCCGGGTTGGTCGGCATCCACGAGGTCGCCACAGTGCTCCAGCACGACCTGGACACCGACCTGCTGCGCACGCTCACCGGGGAGACCTACGGGGCGCCGCTGTCGCTGGCCGCCGAGGGCGCGGTGCTCGCCACCGGTGACACCTTCGTGGCCGACGACGCGGAGCGGGACCGGTTGGCGCAGCGCGCCGACCTGGTCGACATGGAGGGGTACGCGGTGGCCTGGGCGGCCGCGCAGGCCGGCGTGCCGTGCCGGCTGGTCAAGCAGGTCAGCGACGAGGCGGGGGAGGGCGCGGCCCGGACCTGGCAGGAGGCGGTGGACGCGTGCGCCCGGGACCTCGCCGAGTGGGCCGCCCGACACGTCGTCTGAACAGGCAGGGTCAGTCGTCGGATTGCCGCATCCGCAGGCCCGGTGTGGTCTCCCGGGCCGCTCCGGGGATCAGGATGTGCGCCGCCAGCGTGAGCGCCACGACCGCGGTGACCAGCAGCGGCGGCCAGCGGCCGGCCCACGGCAGCGTCAGCAGGGGCAGGGGGAGGCAGAGCATTCGTCGCCATGGCACGACCATGGACACCAGCAGGGTGAACAAAGCGCGGCCGATCACGAACAGCGCGGGGCCGCCCAGGATCAGTAACAGCCACCCCACCGGCGTGGTGCCGGTCGGCCGGCTGACGACAAGGTCGAACGAGGCCGCCGTGGCGACCACCCCGGCCAGCATCACCAGATGGGTGTACGGAGCCACCCGGGCCGGCCGGCCCGACTTCGGCCCGGCCCCAGCCTCCAGCAACTCGCCGGCCCGGAAGACGTAGACCTGCCAGAGCAGCAGCATGATGGCGAACGCGCAGAACAGCGCGGCGACCCGGAGCCCGGCCAGCGGGCCCCGGCTGACCTGCAACGTGGGAACCAGGATGATGTCGCCGAGGGCCAGGATGATGAACTGCTGGTACCGCTCGCCCAGATGCGCGGTGGTCCGCTCGTACTGCTCGGAGGGCACCCGGCCCAGCCAGGGCGTGGGGTAGCGGGCTGCCGCGGAGAGCAGGTCGATCGTGATGGCGATGGTCCAGAGGGTCCAGTTCACAGTGCCGGACGCCGCGCCGGTGATCCAGAGGACGCCGGACACCACGAACCAGAAGAAGAACCGGGCGGCCCGGACCATGGCCGCCCGATGTCGCTTCCGGTACAACGTCGTGACCAGGATGATGCCGCGGATCACGTGCGTGCCGACGTAGGAGATCGCGAAGACCATCGCGTGTCCGTCGGAGACCATCGGCAACGATGCCGCCATCCCCACCGAACCGACCATCGCGACCATCAGGATGGCCTGGATGGGGCGTTGCTGCGGGTCGTAGAACTCGGTGGTGGTGGAGGTGACCGACCAGGTCCACCAGATCGCTGTCAGCATCAGCAGGACCATCGCGGCGCCGGACCAGTTGTGACGTTGCGCGAGCAGGGTCGAGGTCAGCGCGAGCGAGGCCACGAAGACCACGTCGAAGAGCAACTCCAGCAGCGTGGCCCGGGTCGAACCGTCCGGCCGGCGTACCAGCGCCGCGGTGCCTCCGGTGGTCATGCCCGGCCTCCCGCCGTGTCTCCGAAAATTATCGGCGGTGCCGGTGCGGCCCGTCCCCGGATCGGCGATTCCCGCCGCACGGGAGGGGGCAGGGGTCAGTCGGCGGGTTGCCGCAGCCGCAGGCCCGGCGTGGTCTCCCGGGCTGCTCCGGGAAACAGGATGTGACCGGCCAACCCGAGCGCCACGATCGTGGCCACCAGCACCGGCGGCCAACCACCGGCCCACGGCAGCACCAGCAGCGGCAGGAGCTGCCAGGCAATTCGCCGCCACGGCACTACCCGCGACACCGCCATGGTGAACAGGACGCGGCCGACCACGAACAGCGTCGGGCCGGTGATGATCAGCACGAGCCACGGCACCGGCGTCGTTCCGGTCGGCCTGGTGACGACCAGGTCGAAGGTGGCGGCAGTGGCGGCCACGCCGGCCAGCATGACCAGATGGGTGAACGGAGCCAGCCGTGTTGCCCGGCTCCCCTTGGAGCCGGCTGCCACCAACAACTCGCCGGCGCGGAAGACGTAGATCTGCCAGAGCAGCAGCATTGTGGCAAAGGCGCAGAGCAGGGAGGTGAGCCGGAGGTGATCGAGGTGGCCCCGGCTGACCTGCAGCGTCGGCAACAGGATGATGTCGCCGAGGGCCAGGATGATGAACTGTTGGTACCGCTCGCCCAGGTGCTCGGTGGTTCGCCCGTACTGGGGGAGCGGCACCCGGCCCAGCCGGGGTGTGGGGTAGCGGGCCGCCCCGGCGACCAGGTCGATCGCTATGGCGATCGTCCAGAGCCCCCAGTTCGGGGTCTCCGACAGCGCGCCGAGGACCCAGAAGACGCCGGACACCGTGAACCAGAAGAGAAACCGGGTGGCCCGCTCCCTGGCCGTCCGGTGCCCCTGCCGGTGCAAGGCGGTGACCAGGATGACGCAGCGAATCACGTGCGTGCCGACGTACGAGATCACGAAGAGCATCAGGTGCGCGACGCTGACCATCGGCAGCGATGCCGCCATCCCCACCGATCCGACCATGGCGATCATCAGGATGGCCTGGATCGGGCGTTGCTGCGGGTCGTAGAACTCGGTAGTGGTCGCGGTGACCGACCACGTCCACCAGACGGCGGTCAGCATCAGCAGCAGTTTGGCGCCGCCGGACCAGGAGAGCTCTTCGGACAACAGTTTCGAGGTCAGTGCGAGCGCGGCCACGAAGACCACGTCGAAGAGCAGCTCCAGCAGCGTGGCCCGGGTCGACTGGTCCCGCCGGCGTACCAGCGCCGCATTCCCGTTGGTGGTCATGCCCGGCCTCCCGCCGCGTCTCCCGGGGAATTATCGGCGGCCCCGACACGGGCCGTCCCCGGATCGGCGATTCCCGCTGGTCGGGGAAGAGGGCGGCTTGAGGTTGCCAGGGCGTCGGACGCCGGGTGATGCTTTACCGCATCCATTAATCTCGATCTCTTCGGAGGTTCGGATGCGCCGCTCCCCGCTGGCCGCCCTCGTCCTGACCATCCTGCTGCTCGTCGCGCCCGGCGCGGCGCAGGCCGCTGTCCCCGACCGGGCGGCCGCGCCCGCCGCCGACCCGGCGGCCCTGCTGACCGGGGTACGCACACCGGGTGCCGCCTGGGGTCTCGACCCCGCCACCGGCCGGATGACGCTCACCCTCGACGACACCGTGGACCCCAGCGAACTGGCCGCGGTGCGGGCGGTGACCGACCGGGCCGGCGTGCTGCTGCGCCGCGAACCCGGAACGCTGCGCCCCCTGATCGCCGGCGGGCAGAGCATCTACGGCGGCGGTGGGGCGCGCTGCTCGCTCGGCGCGAACGCGCGCAGCGGCAGCACCTACTACGTGATCACCGCCGGGCACTGCACCACCGCCGCCGCCACCTGGTACGCCGACAGCGCCCAGACCACAGTGCTCGGCACCCGCACCGCCACCAGCTACCCCACCAACGACTACGGGCTGATCCGCTACACCGGCCGGATCGCCCACCCGAGCGCTGTCTACACCTACCCCGGCCTGCTGACCATCAACGGCCCCGGCAACGCGTCCATCGGTCAGGCGGTGTGCCGCAGCGGCAGCACCACCGGCGTGCGCTGCGGCACCGTCACCGGTCTCAACCAGACCGTCAACTACGCCACCGGCGTGATCTACGGCCTGATCCGCACCAACATCTGCGCCGAGCCGGGGGACAGCGGCGGGCCGCTGTACGTGGCCTCCACCGGCAGGATCCTCGGCATCCTCTCCGGCGGCACCGGCAACTGCACCGCCGGCGGCACCACCTACTACCAGCCGATCGCTGAGGTGCTGGCCGCGTACGGGCTGACGTTGCCCTGAGCGTCGAGGTGTGACGCGCGACAGGTTGCCCGTCCCGCGCGGGACACCTAGGCTCGGCGACGCCCAGCACCCCCGCCGCGAGGACGTGTGCCCGATGCCGACCGCCCCCCGACCTGACCAGGCGAGTGTCCCGGCCGGCCTTCCGTCGATCGAGGTGGCCGCGGTGGGGGAGACGATGGTGGTGCTCTGCCCCGCGCCGGGTGAGCCGCTGGAACGCGCCGAGCGGGTCGAGGTCTCGGTCGGTGGGGCCGAGTCCAACGTGGCAGGTTACCTGGCCCGCCTGGGACACCTCACGACCTGGGTGAGCCGGGTCGGCGACGACCCCTTCGGTCGGGCCGTCGTCCGGCACGTCGCCGCGGCCGGCGTCCGCGTCGACCAGGTGTGCGTGGACCCGACCGCCCCCACCGGCCTGTACGTCAAGGACCCCGGCCCGGAGGGGACCGCAGTGCACTACTACCGGGCCGGGTCGGCGGCCGCCCGGATGGACCCCGCCACGCTGGCCGACCCGGCGCTGGCCGGCGCCCGGGTGCTGCACCTGTCCGGGATCACCCCGGCGCTCTCCGCGTCCTGCCGGGCGCTGGTCGAGCACGCGGTGACCGACCGACCGCTGGCGGAGGCCCTGGTCAGTTTCGACGTCAACCACCGGGCCCGACTGTGGCCCGCCGAGCAGGCCGCGCCGGTGCTGCGCGACCTCGCCAACCGCTGCGACCTCGTCTTCGTCGGGCAGGACGAGGCGGAGACCCTCTGGGGCACCACCGACCCGACGGCCGTACGCGAGCTGTTGCCCGACCCGGAGACGGTGGTGGTCAAGGACGGCGCGGTGGGCGCCACCGCGCTGGTTCGCGACGCCGAACCGGTCTTCGTGCCCGCGCCCCGGGTGACAGTGGTCGAGCCGGTCGGCGCCGGAGACGCCTTCGCCGCCGGCTACCTGGCCGGGCTGCTACGCGGCCTCGACCCGGTGCGGCGGTTGCGCCTCGGTCACCTCGTCGCGGCGCAGGCGTTGACCAGCAGCGGCGACAACGCGCCGGTCCCGCAGTGGGCCTGGTTCGAGAAACTCGTCGACGCCCCCGCCGACGCCTGGTCGCCGCTCGACCTGACCGACCCGGGGGCGACGACCTGAGTCGGGTCGGCGGAACGCGACCCGACCAGCAACAACAGTCCCACCGCGACCTCGGATGGAGTGCACCATGACCACACCGGACTTCGACCACATCTTCGGCGGTGCGCGGGTGATGGCGATCCTGCGCGGCCTGCCGGTCGCCGAGACCGTTCGGCTCGCCGAGCGTGCCTGGGACCTCGGCATCGACGTGGTGGAGGTTCCGGTGGCCACCGCCGACGCGGTGCCGGCGCTGCGGGCCGCCGTCGAGGCGGGGGCCGAGCGCGACCGGATCGTCGGCGCCGGCACCGTGCTCGACGTCGAACAGGTCGCCGCGGCGGCCGACGCGGGCGCCCGGTTCACCGTCGCGCCCGGCCTGGACCTCGCGGTCGCCGACGCCGCCGCCGCACGTGGACTGCCGCACCTGCCCGGTGTGGCCACCCCCACCGAGGCCCAGCAGGCACTGCGGCACGGCCTCACCTGGCTCAAGGCGTTCCCCGCGATCTCCCTCGGGCCGGCCTGGTTCAAGGCCGTCGCCGGCCCGCTGCCGCAGTTGCGCTTCGTCGCCACCGGCGGCCTGGACGCCAGCAACGCAGAAGCGTTCCTACAAGCAGGAGTACGTGTCGTGGCAGTCGGCTCAGCCCTCTCCGACCCCACCCAACTAGACGCCCTAGCCAAGCTAACCCGCCCCACCCCCTAACCCACCCACCCGCCCCACCGCCCTCCCCGCCCCGCCGCCCTCCCCGCCCCGCCGCCCTCCCCGCCCCGCCGCCCTCCCCGCCCCGCCACCCTCCCTCCCCGCCGCCCCGCCCCGCCGATCTTGCACTTGCGGTTGCCGATGCGCCCTGATTCGCGGCTTTGGTCGCGACACAAAGTGCAAGATCGGCGCGGGGGGCGGGGGCGGGAGGCGGGGTGGGGCGAGGGAGGGAGGGCTGCGGGGGCGGGGACGGGGGAGAGCGGGGTGGGTGGCGGGTTTGTGCCATGGCGTAAGTGCGTCGGGGATGAGGGCGGGGTTGGGGTGGGCTCTGCGTCGATGCTGTGGTGCGTACCACTTCTCGACACAAAGAGGTCATCGTGGCTCTGTCTCACCGGCGCCGCCGAACCGGGCTGATCGCCCTCGGCGCTGCCCTCACCCTGGCGGCCGGGTTCACCCCACCCGGCGCGGGAGCGGCCGCCGCCCCGCCGAACAGCGCCGACCGCCCGGCGGGTCAACCCCCGGCCGCCGCCGGACGCGCCTCCACCGTCACCCTGATCACCGGTGACACGGTCACCGTCACCACCGCGGCGGACGGCAGCACTGTGTCGACAGTGCGCCGGCCGGACGGCAGCACCCCCACGTTCCACCGCACCGTGCGCGACGGCGACACCTACGTCTACCCGGACGCCGCGCTGTCCTATGTGACCGGCGGTGTGCTGGACCGGCAATTGTTCAACGTCACCGACCTCATCGCCGACGGCTACGACGACGCGCACACCGACGCGCTTCCGCTGATCGTCACGATGACCGACGCGGCGGCCCGCAACCGCACCCGCCCCGCCGTGGACGGCGCCGAGCTGATCCGACAGTTGGACAGCGTGCAGGGCGCGGCACTGACCCGCCAGCGCGCCACCGCCGAGCGGTTCTGGACCGCCCTGACCGCCGGTTCGACCCGGCGTACGGGTGACGCCCCGACCCTGGCCAACGGCATCGCCAAGGTCTGGTTGGACGGCCGGGTGCACGCCGACCTGACCGAGTCCACAGCGCAGATCGGCGCACCGAAGCTGTGGGCCGAGGGCAACACCGCAGCCGGTGTCGACGTCGCGGTGCTCGACTCGGGGGCGGACGCCGAACACCCCGACCTCGTCGGCCAGATCGCCGAGTCCAGCAGCTTCGTGCCCGAAGAGCCCGACATCCTCGACTACAAGGGCCACGGCACGCACGTCGCCTCGACGATCGCCGGCACCGGCGCCGCGTCCGGTGGCGCCGAGCGGGGTGTCGCCCCCGGCGCCCGGCTGCACATCGGCAAGGTCCTCAACAGCGAGGGCAGTGGACAGAACTCGTGGATCATCGCCGGCATGGAGTGGGCGGCCCGGGAGCAGAAGGCCCGGGTGGTCAGCATGAGCCTGGGCGGTGAGGCCACCGACGGCAGCGACCCGATGAGCCAGGCGGTCGAGCGACTCAGCGCCGAGACCGGCGCCCTCTTCGTGATCGCCGCAGGCAACAGTGGCCCGGCCACCATCGGCAGCCCGGGTGCCGCCGACTCCGCGCTCACAGTGGGCGCTGTCGACAACACCGACCACCTCGCCGACTTCTCCAGCCAGGGTCCGCGCGCCGGCGACGGAGGGCTCAAGCCCGAGATCACCGCCCCCGGCGTGGACATCCTGGCGGCCCGCTCGCACCTGGTGCGGGGCGGCTCCGGCGACTACACGCTGATGAGCGGCACGTCGATGGCCACCCCGCACGTGGCCGGCACTGCCGCGCTGGTCGCCGCCGCGCACCCGGGCTGGACCGGTCAGCGGATCAAGGAAGCGCTGGTCAGCACGGTCAAGGCCACCCCCGAGTACACCCCGTACCAGGCGGGCGCCGGTCGGGTCGACGCGGTCGCCGCCGCGCGCGCCACAGTCTTCGCCACCCCGAGCGCCTACTCCGGCTTCCAGGCGTGGCCGCAGCAGCCGGGCATGTCCGTCGACCGTACTGTCACTTACACCAACGTCGGCAGCACGCCGGTCGCCCTGAAGCTGGCCCTCGACGCGGCCACCGCGCCGGCCGGCCTGTTCGCGCTCTCCGCCGACCGGGTCAGCGTGCCGGCGGGCGGCACCGCCACCGTCACGGTGACCGCCGCGTACGACAAGCTGCCGGTGGAGAAGCAGGTCAGCGGCATGATCGTCGCCACCGACGACGCCGGTGCGGTGCGCGGTCGCACCCTGATCGGCGCCGGCAAGGAGGGCCAGCGGCAGAACCTGACGCTGGTCGCCAGGGACCGTGACGGCAAGCCGCTCGTCGGCAAGGTCATCCTCACCACCGACACCCTGTTCACCGCCGTGGACCTGCCCGAGAGCGGCACCGCCACGCTGCGGCTTCCGGTGGCGAGCTGGAACGGTTGGATCTCCGCGGACGTGCGCGGCGTGCACGGACCGCACTCCAAGGGCATGGCGATGCTCAGCTTCACCGATGTGAACCTCGACCGGGACCGCACCGTCACCCTGGACGCGCGCGCCGCCCGACAGGTGCAGGCCCGGGTGCCGCAGGAGGCCACCGCCAGCGCGCTGCGGATGGACATCCACAGGTCCACGAAGAACGGGCTCACCGAGAGCCAGGTGCTGCCCGACGATTCGTACGACAGCATGTGGGCGTTGCCGACGAGCCGTCCGGTGACCGACGGCGAGTTCGAGTTCGGCGCCCGGTGGCGGCTGGAGCAGCCGGCCCTGACCGTCTCGGCGGGCGGTCGCTCGTACGACGATCTGCTGGTGAAGCGGGCGGCCCCGGCGCTGCCGGCCGGTCGTCGCCAGCTGGACGCGGCCTACGTCGCCGACGCGTCGGCGGCGGGGCTGGCCAAGCGTCCGGTCCGGGACCGGGCCGTGGTGGTGCGCCGCAGTGACAGTGTGGACATCGCCACCCAGGCGCAGGCCGCCGCGGCGGCCGGAGCGAAGCTGCTGCTCGTGGTCAACGACGGCGTCGGTCGGCTCCAGCCGTGGGACGAGGCGCCGTGGAGCCCGGAGAGCCCGGCCCCGGTCACCGTGGCCACCCTCGGCGCCGACGAGGGTGGTCAGCTCATCGCCGCGCTGGAGAGCGGCCCGGTGCGGCTCACCGTCGAGTCGCACCCGGAGACCAGCTACCTGTACGACGTGGCGCACCACTGGACCGGCACGGTGCCGGCCGACCCCACCTACCAACCCACGAAGCGGCAGTTGGCCCGGGTCGACGTGGAGTTCCGCAACTACCGGCAGGGCAAGGCGCTGGAGTTCCGCACCGACGTCTGGCGCGGTTGGGCGTCGAGCAACCAGGAGCCGGCCCCGGCGCAGGGCCGGCGTACCGACTGGGTGAGCGCCGACCAGCGGTGGATCGACGATGCGTTCATCGCCGGTGAGACCGGTCAGCACCTGATGGGGGCGACCACGTACCCGGCCGGCAAGCCGAGCGCCGTCACCTGGTTCGGGCCGATCCAGCGACCCCGGATGGGCGGCAGCTACGTGCCGGTCCGGTACCTGGACACCGTCTACCTGCCCGCGCCCGGGTGGGGCGACGGGGGCGGCCACATCGGTGAGGCGTACGCGAACTACGACATGGTCAACCGGACCACCCTCTACCAGGGCGACAAGGAGCTGAACTGGGGTAACGCCGAGTACCTCCAGGTCGCCGGGCTGGCGTCCCAGCGACTGCCGTACCGGCTGGTGGTGGAGAACGACAGGGCCGCGTGGACCAACCCGTACTCCCGGCAGACCCGCACCGAGTGGGGATTCCACTCCGCGGTCACCGGGGAGGAGTCGGCCGAGGTGCTGCCGATGATCCAGCTGGACTACCAGGTGGCCATCGATTCCGCCGGCACGGCGTCGCGGCGGGCACCGCTGACAGTGGTCGCCTCCCACCTGCCCGACGTCACCGGCACGATCGGCGCGGTGACCGTCGAGGTGTCCTACGACGACGGGGCGACCTGGCAGAAGCAGCGGCTGACCCGGCACGGCGACGGCTGGCGTACCTCGTTGGCGGCACCGGCGAAGGCCGGCTTCGTGAGCCTGCGCACCACGGCGCGGGACACCGCCGGCAACACAGTGAGTCAGAGCATCAGCCGGGCGTTCGGCCTGCGCTGACTGTGCGGCCGGCCGCCGTCCGGGGTGCCTCGCGCACCCCGGCGGCGGCCGGTGCCGTCAGTGGAGTTCCTCGGTGAGCTGGTCCCAGTCCGTGATGACCGGCAGCAGCTCGCCGGCCAGCCAGGCGGGGCTCTGGTCGTCGTGGTGCGGGTCGCTGGGCACCCCGCAGGTGCCCAGCGGGACCACCCAGCGGCTGTCGGCGCGGCGGGCCAGGTCCCACACGAAGCGCGCCGCCGGCCCCCGGAAGCACCAGTGGGTGACCCCGGGCACGCTGGAGGTGGCCAACACGCAGTCGTGGTCACCGCCGAGCCGGGGGCCGGGCCCGACGTCCGGGCCGGGCAGGGCCCGCCAGGGCGCCAGCCGGTGCAGGTCTCCCCAGGTCACCTGCCCGGCCGCCGCGTCGGCGACCTCCTCGGCCGCCGCGCGTACCAGCGCGGTGATGTCCACACCGGGCAGCGGGGTCGCGCCGAGCAGGTGCTCCAGCGCGTGACCGACGCGCGGCGTCAGCGCCAGCCAGGGCGCGAACACCTCGGGGTACGCGGGCAGCTCAGCCAGTGCGGCCAGCGTCGGGTGGGCGGCGATCCGGCGTACGACAGCCGCCCGCAGGATGGCATAGGCCGCCGCGTCGGTGCTGTCGGCGGACATCCGGCGGTCCCAGCGCAACAGTCGTTCCCGCAGCGCGGCGGCGGCCGGACCGAGCCCGGTCGACTCGGCGAGCACCGCCAGCAGCGGCCCGGCCGCGCCCAGGTAGGTGTCGGTGTGCACAGAGGCCATCTCGTCGGCCGTCCACGCCGAACGGGCGTCGAGCAGCTCGGCGATGCGACGCGCCCGGTGCGGTGGGGCGAACTCCACCCCGAGCGGCGCGGCCAGCCCGCGCTCGTTGGCCATCACCGACCGACCCACCACCTCGGCGCGGGGCATCGGCGCGTGCCAGCCCTGCCAGGCGTGCGCGGCGTCCCATCCGGGGACCACCCGCCGGCCGTTCTCCGGGTGCCGCACCGGCACCGCCCCGGCGACCCGGTACAACAGCCCTCCGGCGGTGTCCGCCGCCTGGACCACGTTGACCGGCTCCACCCAGTGCCGCAGCGCATGGTCCACATCGGCCACGGTGCGGGCACGCAGAAGCTCCGGCAGTGTCGCGAAACCGAGGTCGCCCCGGACCCGCGGCGGGTAGCGCAGGCTGACGGCGATGTCGTCGTCCGGCCCACCGGCGATAACCGGGCCACTGTCGGTCTCCACCACCTCGACCTCGACCGGGTCGGCGCCGGCCACCTCGATCGTCTCGACGTGGCGGTGCACCGGTCGCCAGCCGTCCGGGCCGAGCGCCTGCACCCGGGGGCCGTCGCGGCGCAGCCGCTCCGCGTACACGTCCTGGTAGTCGGCCATCGCGTTGGTGATGGCCCAGGCCACCGGACCGGTGTGCCCGAAGTGCGCGATGCCCGGCACACCCGGCACCGCCAACCCGACCACGTCGTACTCCGGGCAGGCGAGCCGGATCTGCTGGTAGACGCCGGGATCCTCGATGAACCGGTGCGGATCGCCGGCGAGCAGCGCCGCCCCGGTGCCGGTGCGCTCGGCGGCGAGCAGCCATCCGTTGCTGCCGGCCACCGCCGGCCCGTCGGTGGCGAACAGGTCGATAGCGTCCGGCCCGAGCCGCTGCGCCACGTGCTCGCGCCAGAGCTTGCCGGGGAACCCGGCGAACAGGATGTGGTGGCCCAGCCAGACCGCGAGCGGTGTCCACGGCTCCCACCGACCCGGGCGCAGCCCGGTGGCGGCGAACTCCGGTGACCGGGCCGCCCCGGCGGCGAGACCGGCGTTGACGCCGTCCACGTAGGCACCCACCCACTCGGCGGTCGCCGGGTCCAGTGCGGCGTGGCAGCGGCGTGCGGTGTCGTCGAGCCGGACCTGCCGGACGAACCGGTCCCAGCCGAGCGCGTCGGGGCCGAGGAACGCCGCGCTGGTGCCCTGGGCGCGGTGCCGTTCCACCTCGATCTGCCAGGCCCGGTCGTACGCGGTCACCCGGCCCTGCGCCACCGCCAGCGCGAGCGGGTCGTCGGCCCGCAGGTGCGGCACCCCCCACGGGTCGCGGAAACGCCGCTCGCCACTTCGCTCGCTGCGCTCGCTCACGCCGGCTCCGGGGCCAGGGTGCTGGCGCGGCGTCGGGCCGCGGGAACGACCAGCGGGGTGCCCGTCTCCGGGTCGTCGATCACCCGGCAGGGCAGCCCGAACACCTCCGCCACCAGCTCGGCGGTGACCACCGACGCGGGCTCCCCGGCGGCCACCACGCGTCCGTCGCGCATGGCGATCAGGTGGGTGGCGTAGCGGGCCGCGTGGTTCAGGTCGTGCAGCACCGCGACAAGGGTGCGGCCCTGCTCCTCGTGCAGCCGGGCGCAGAGGTCCAGGATCTCGATCTGGTGGGCGATGTCGAGGTACGTGGTCGGCTCGTCGAGCAGCAGCAGGGGCGTCTGCTGGGCCAGTGCCATGGCGATCCAGCAGCGCTGCCGCTGCCCGCCGGACAGCTCGTCCCCCGCCCGTCCCGCGAGGTCGTAGACCCCGGTCGCGGCAATCCACTACTCCACGACCCGCTCGTCCTCGCACGACCACTGCCGCCTCCGCCCCTGGTGGGGGTAGCGACCCGTGGCGCCCAGACGCGCGACCCGGCGGCCGCCCGGGTCGGTCTC
>NZ_JAKKFD010000059.1 GCF_022229005.1 Micromonospora trifolii | reverse complement strand
GCAGGCGCGCGGACGCGCAGGGGCGCAGACGCACGGTGGGCGCGTGGTGGCGCGGGCGGCCGGGGTCGCGGGCGGCCGTCGGGGGTGGGGTCAGGCGTTGCGGGCCAGGTGGGTGGTGATCGCTGTGGCGAGGCGGTCGGGGGCTCCGTCCGCGTACCCGATGAAGAGCGACGGCTCGGTCAGCTCCAGCTCGACCAGGACCGGCTCGCCGTCCGGGCCGGGGATCAGGTCGACCCGGGCGTAGAGCAACTGTCGGGTGCCACCGGGCACTGTCGCGAGGGTCTGCTCGGCCACCGCCAGCTGTTCGGGGCGGGCGGTGCGGGCGGTGATCTCTTCGGCCTTGTAGAGCCCGTCCGGGCCGAGGTCCGGCCCGGACAGCATCGGACCCTTGCGGATCGCGTGGCTGAACGCGAGCCCTTCCGGGCCGGCCAGGAAGAGCAGAGCGGTCTCGCCCTCGGTGTCGACGGCACGCAGGTACGGCTGGACCATGGTGACCCGGCCGGCCCCGGAGAGCCGGCGAACGTGTGCGGCGGCCAGGTCCCGGTGTTCCGGGTCGGCCAGGTCGTACCGGCCGGTGTCCTGGCTGCCGGCGCTGACCGCGGGCTTGAGCACGTACTCGCCGGTCTCGGTGGGCAGCTGCCAGCTCTCCCCCGGCCCGATCCACGACGTCGGCACGGTTGGCACCCCGGCGGCGCTCAGCTCGGCGAGGTAGCGCTTGTCGGTGTTCCAGCGGACCACGTCGGCCGGGTTGACCAGCGTCGGCACTGTGGCCGCCCAGGACACGAACTCGTCGCGGCGTAGCGCGTAGTCCCAGGGTGAACGGAGCACGACCAGGTCGTAGGACGACCAGTCGACGTCGGGGTCGTCCCAGACGACGGTCTGGACGGCGACGCCACGGGCGGCGAGCGGGGCGAGGACCAGGCGGTCGTCCGGGTCGAGGTCGGCCAGGTCGGCGCAGGTGACGAGAGCGACCCGGGGTTCCCCCCGGGTCGACTGGTGGTGTGTGGTCAATTCAGCTGTCTATTCAGCGGGCCATCGTGCGGCGAGCCATCGACCGCCAGAGGTCGTTGCTCGGACGCATCTGGTCCATCAGTTCACGCTCCCAGGCGTTCTCGACGGTGACTCCCGCCTTGGCGCACGCCTCCCGGGCGGTGACGGTGTCGTCGGCGAACTGGTCGCCCCACTCACCGTCGGAACCCACCAGGACGATCCGCGCGCCGCGCTTGCCGACGTACTCGATGACCGCCTTCGCGCCGCCGTGTCCGGCCGCGAACGCCTTGAGACCCGCGACCAGGCCTTGGGGCGTCTGCTCGCCGGCGGTCTGCTCGGCCGTCAGCGTCGTATCGGAACCATCTGCCATGACGCGAAGCCTAAGCAGAGTTGCACCCCGTGGGGCGAGAACCATGAACCTTTTGTGATGCCAATTACCTACAGGTTTAAGGACGACCACAGGTTAGCTGTCCGTTTATTTACCGACTTATACGCTCAAAGCACGTCGGGAGATCGCCCTCGAACCACCCCAGGTTGAGCCGATCCGACTCATGCTGAAAGTTACTCTGATGTGACGTTAAACCCGGACAACTCATCCACGTCCGTGATTAGTCAGTAGATCATCGGCGCCGTTCGCCACCGGACTACGCCACGGCGCGCGGCGAAGCCGACGGCCGGAGGCCATCGCATTGGGCGCGAAGGGCAGGGCCGGGCAGGGCGGGACGGGTCAGATCAGCGCGTCGAGCGCGACGGCCACGAAGACGATCGTCAGGTACGTCGTCGACCAGTGGAACAGCCGCATCGGCTTGACCGCCTCGCCGCGCGTCGCGCGCCGGCAGAGCCGGTGTGCCTCGACCACGAAGATGGCCCCCACCACCAGGGTCGGCACCCCGTAGATCGCGCTGAGCCCCAGCGGCCAGACGGCCAGGGAGGTGAGCACCGTGAGCCACGCGAAGATCAGGATCTCGGCGTTCACCCGACGGATCGACGCCACCACGGGCAGCATCGGGATGCCGGCCCGGGCGTAGTCGTCCTTGTACTTCATGGCGAGCGGGTAGAAGTGCGGCATCTGCCAGAAGAAGACCACAGCGAAGAGCCCCCAGGCGGCCGGCGCCAGCGAGCCGGTCACCGCCGCCCACCCGATCAGCACCGGTGCCGCCCCGCAGGCGCCGCCCCAGAAGGTGTTCGTCGGGGTGGAGCGCTTGAGCCACAGGGTGTAGACGAGGTCGTAGTAGGCGATCGCGGCGAGGGTCAGCCCGGCGGCCAGCAGGTTGGTGAACGCCGCCATCAGGGCCACCGACACCGCCGCCAGCACCAGACCGAAGATCAACGCGCTTCGCGGCGACACCGTGTGCGCCGGCAGCGGCCGACGCTTGGTACGCCGCATCAGCTGGTCGATGTCGCGGTCGATGTAGCAGTTGAGAACGCTGGCCGCGCCGGCGGCGAGCGAGCCGCCGATCAGCACGATGGCCATCAGCCACAGCGACGGCAGCCCGCCCTCGGCGAGCATCATCGCCGGGACGGTGGTGACCAGCAGCAACTCGACGATCCGCGGCTTGGTGAGCGCCACGTACGCCGACAGGACAGCGCGTACGTCCCGCCGGGCCACCGGGCCCTCGGCCGCCCGCGCCGGGTGTTGCCCGGCCGGGTTGCTCGCGGGGCGCTCGGTGATCATGCTCACGGATTGCCACCTTCCGGCATCGGGCACGGGGAGATCGGATTGGTCGGGACCGCTCGGGCCCGCATACCGCCCCACACACTACGCGTCGTCGTTTTGGCTGCCCGGCCGACCCGACAACGGTGCGGGCCGTCACACCACCGGGTTGAACCGAGCATCCGGATGGTCACGTGGCGCACACCATGCGCAGATCCCCGGGCGCACGTTTAGGGACGCTCGATAAGGTCATCGGTGAGGGTTCCGCCCATCTGCCGAGGAGCACAACCATCGTGGCTGTTAAACGACCCGAGCACTCCGCACTGAACTGGTCCGACCTCGATCGCCGGGCCGTAGACACCGTCCGCGTGCTGGCCATGGACGCCGTAGAGAAATCCGGCAACGGTCACCCGGGCACCGCGATGAGCCTCGCGCCCGCGGCGTACCTCCTCTTCAACCGCGTCATGCGGCACAACCCGGCCGACCCGAACTGGCCCGGCCGCGACCGGTTCGTCCTCTCCGCGGGGCACTCCAGCCTGACGCTCTACATCCAGCTGTTCCTCTCCGGTTACCCGCTGAGCCTGGATGACCTCAAGTCGCTGCGGCAGTGGGGCTCGCAGACGCCGGGGCACCCCGAGCACGGGCACACGCCGGGTGTGGAGACCACCACCGGCCCGCTCGGGCAGGGTCTGGGCAACGCTGTCGGCATGGCCATGGCGGCCCGCCGCGAGCGCGGCCTGTTCGACCCCGAGTCCGAGCTCGGCGCGTCCGTCTTCGACCACGACATCTGGTGCATCGTCTCCGACGGTGACGTCGAGGAGGGCATCAGCCACGAGGCCAGCGCCCTCGCCGGGCACCAGCAGCTGGGCAACCTCACGGTGATCTACGACGACAACGAGATCTCCATCGAGGACGACACCCGGATCGCCAAGAGCGAGGACGTGGCCGCCCGCTACGAGGCGTACGGCTGGCACGTGCAGACCGTCGACTGGCGCAGCGGCGACGCCGACCAGGGCGACTACCACGAGGACGCCGAGGCGCTGTACGCGGCGCTGGTGGCCGCCAAGGCGGAGACCGCCCGCCCCTCCTTCATCGCGCTGCGCACCATCATCGGCTGGCCCGCGCCCAACAAGCAGAACACCGGCAAGATCCACGGTTCGGCGCTCGGCGCCGACGAGGTGAAGGCCACCAAGCGCATCCTCGACTTCGACCCGGAGCAGACCTTCCAGGTCGACGAGGAGGTGCTCAGCCACGCCCGCACGGTGATGGGCCGCGGCTCCGACGCCCAGCAGGAGTGGACCACCGCGTTCGACGCCTGGAAGAAGGCCAACCCGGAGCGCACCGCGCTCTACGAGCGGCTGGCTGGCCACGTACTCCCCGATGGCTGGACCGACGCGTTGCCGGTCTTCCCCGCGGACGCCAAGGGGGTGGCCACCCGGGCGGCCTCCGGCAAGGTGCTGGAGGCGCTCGCGCCGGTGCTCCCGGAGCTGTGGGGCGGCTCGGCCGACCTGGCCGAGAGCAACAACACCACGATGAAGGGCGAGCCGTCGTTCATCCCGGCCGCGCACGCCACCAAGGACTTCCCCGGCCACGAGTACGGTCGCACGCTGCACTTCGGCATCCGTGAGCACGCCATGGGCGCGATCCTCAACGGCATCGCCCTGCACGGTGGCACCCGCCCGTACGGCGGCACGTTCCTGGTCTTCAGCGACTACATGCGTCCGTCGGTGCGGCTGGCCGCGCTGATGAAGCTGCCGGTGACCTACGTCTGGACGCACGACTCGATCGGCCTCGGCGAGGACGGCCCGACCCACCAGCCGGTGGAGCACCTGACCGCGCTGCGCGCCATCCCGGGCCTGGACGTGGTGCGTCCGGCGGACGCCAACGAGACCGCCTGGGCCTGGCGGCAGGCGCTGGAGCACACGGACCGTCCCACCGCGCTGGCGCTGAGCCGTCAGCCGCTGCCGACCATGGACCGCGACGTCCTGGGCGGCGCGGAGGGCGTGGCCAAGGGCGGCTACGTGCTGGCCGAGGCGTCCAACGGCAAGCCTCAGGTGATCATCGTTGGCACCGGTTCCGAGGTGCAGCTCTGCCTGACCGCCCGGGAGCGGCTGGAGGCCGACGGCACCCCGACCCGGGTCGTCTCGATGCCCTGCCAGGAGTGGTTCTACGAGCAGGACGAGGCGTACCGGGAGTCGGTGCTCCCACGCGGGGTAAAGGCACGGGTGAGCGTGGAAGCGGGCATCGCGATGTCCTGGCGCGGTGTCGTCGGTGACCTGGGCGAGAGCGTGAGCCTGGAGCACTACGGAGCGAGCGCCCCGCACACCGTGCTCTTCGAGCAGTTCGGGTTCACCCCCGACCGGATCGTGGCGGCAGCACACGCCTCGCTGGCCCGGGTGGGCGACATCACCGGTTTCACCACCGGCAACTGAGGGAGCGTGGATGGCATGACGGACAAGCTGAATGAGCTCACCGCCGCGGGTGTGGCGGTCTGGCTCGACGATCTTTCCCGGGTGCGTTTGAGCTCCGGCGGGCTGGACCAGCTGCGCCGCGAGAAGCACGTGGCCGGTGTCACCACCAACCCGACGATCTTCGCCAAGGCGCTGAGCGACGCCGACGAGTACAACTGGCAGCTGCGCGATCTCGCCACCCGTGGCATCGAGGTCGAGGAGTCGGTGCGCATGCTCACCACGTACGACGTGCGGTGGGCCTGTGACGTGATGCGCCCGTCGTACGACGGCAGCGACGGTGTCGACGGCCGGGTCTCCATCGAGGTGGACCCCCGGGTGGCGCACGACAGCGACCGGACGGTGGCCGAGGCCAAGGCCCTGTGGTGGCTGGTCGACCGCCCCAACCTCTACATCAAGATCCCGGCCACCGAGGAGGGCCTGTCGGCGATCACCGACACGCTCGCCGAGGGGATCAGCGTCAACGTCACGCTGATCTTCGGTCTGGACCGCTACTCGGCGGTCATGGAGGCGTTCCTCACCGGTCTGGAGAAGGCCAAGGCCAACGGCCACGACCTGTCGAAGATCGGCTCGGTGGCGTCGTTCTTCGTCTCCCGGGTCGACGCCGAGGTCGACAAGAGGCTGGAGAAGATCGGCTCCGAGCAGGCCAAGTCGCTCCGGGGCAAGGCAGCCGTCGCCAACGCCCAACTGGCGTACGAGCGCTACACCGAGGTGTTCTCCTCGGACCGTTGGAAGGCGCTCGCCGCCGCCGGCGCGCATCCGCAGCGGCCGCTCTGGGCCTCCACCTCGACGAAGAACCCGGACTACCGGGACACCATCTACGTCGAGGAGCTGATCGCCCCCGGCACTGTCAACACCATGCCGGAGTCGGTCATCCACGCGTACGCCGATCACGGCGAGACCCGCGGCGACACCATCACCGGCGCCTACGACGCGGCCCGGAAGGTCTTCGCGGACCTGGAGTCGGTCGGGGTGGACATGGACGACGTGATCGTCACCCTGGAGCGCGAGGGCGTGGAGAAGTTCGAGGCCAGCTGGCAGGAGCTGCTCGACGGGGTCCGCAAGTCGCTGGAGGCCGCAGCCAAGGGCACGGGAGCGCCGAACAAGGCGGCCAAGGGCAACGCCAAGGCCGCCGAGAAGGCCGGTGGCGCATGAGCGATCTACTTAGTGGGCCGGTGGAGGCAGCCGCCGGGCTCTCCGTCTACGGCGCGGAGGCTGTCGACAAGTCCGCGCCCGCCTCGACCCGGGACGCGCTGGTCAAGGCCGGCGTCCCGGGCAAGCTGGCGGGCAAGGACGCGAGCCTGTGGGGCCCGGACGCCGAGGCCGAGGCGAAGGTCCGGCTGGGCTGGGTGGACACCCACCGGCGCAGCCGGGAGCTGCTGGTGCAGCTGGCCGAGCTGACCTCGGAGCTGGCCGACCTGGATCATGTGGTGCTCGCCGGCATGGGCGGCTCGTCCCTCGCGCCCGAGGTGATCACCCGGACGCTGGGTCGCCCGTTGACGGTGCTGGACACCACCGACCCGGGCCAGGTCCGGGCGGCGCTCGGTGACCGGCTGGAGCGCACCGTCGTGGTGGTGGCCAGCAAGTCCGGGTCGACGGTGGAGACCGACAGCCACCGGCGCGCGTACTGGCAGGCGTTCCTGGACGCCGGAATGACCGAGGCGGAGGCCGGCCGGCACTTCGTCATCGTCACCGACCCGGGTTCGCCGCTGGAGACCACAGCGGCCGAGATGGGCGCGTTCACAGTGCTCGCCGACCCGAACGTCGGCGGTCGCTACTCGGCGCTCACCGCGTTCGGTCTGGTGCCCTCGGCGCTGGCCGGGGTCGAGGTCGCCGAACTGCTCGACCAGGCCGACGCGCTGGCCACGTCGCTCGGCGCGGACCAGAACAACCCGGCGCTCGCGCTGGGCGCCGCCCTGGGCGCCGCGGCCACGCTGGCCCGGGACAAGGTCGCCCTGATCTCCGACGGCACCGGCATCGACGGGCTCGGCGACTGGGCCGAGCAGCTGATCGCCGAGTCGACAGGCAAGGCCGGGGTGGGCATCCTGCCAGTGGTCGTGGAGTCCCCGCAGAGCCCCGGCGCCACCGGCGCGGACGTGCTGACCGTCACCTACGGCGGCGCGCTGGCCCCCGGTGACGTGCCGGGCGGCGGCGCCACCCCGGACGTGGCCGTCAACGGCCCGCTCGGCGCGCAGTTCCTGGCCTGGGAGTACGCCACCGCGGTGGCCGGCGTGGTGCTCGGCATCGACCCGTTCAACCAGCCGAACGTGACCGAGTCCAAGGAGAACACCAACAAGATCCTGGCCTCGGGCCTGCCGGCGGAGACGCCGTCGTTCACCGAGGGCGCGATCGAGGTGTACGCCCCGCAGGGCGCCCCCGGGGACCTGGCCGGTGTGCTGCGCTGGCTGCTCGACGGGCTGGGCGACGACGGTTACCTCGCGGTCATGGCGTACCTCGACCGGTTCGCCGACGCCGACGCGGCCCGGCTGCGGTCGCTGCTGGCCCAGGCGGGCGGCCGGCCGGTCACCTTCGGTTGGGGTCCGCGGTTCCTGCACTCGACGGGCCAGTACCACAAGGGCGGCCCGCAGGTGGGCAGCTACCTCCAGGTGACCGGCGCGGTCGCCGAGGACCTTGCGGTGCCGGGCAAGCCGTACACCTTCGGTGAGTTGCAGGCGGCGCAGGCCGCCGGGGACCGGCAGGCTCTCGCCGGTCGGGAGCGGCCGCTGCTGCGGTTGCACCTGACCGACCGGGCCGCCGGTGTCGCCCAACTACTGGACGCGGCAGGTGATCTGCGGGCGTGAGGATGGACGACGTGACTGAAGCGGAGCGAGGAGATGGCTCGGTGAACCCGCTGCGCGATCCGCAGGACCGCCGGTTGCCCCGGATCCCGGAGCCCTGCGCTCTGGTGATCTTCGGGGTGACCGGCGACCTGGCCCGCAAGAAGCTGCTCCCCGCGGTCTACGACCTGGCCAACCGGGGGCTGCTGCCGCCGGGCTTCGTGGTGCTCGGTTTCGCGCGCCGCGACTGGGGTGACGGCGACTTCGAGACGTTGGCCTGCGAGGCTGCCCGCAAGCACGCCCGCACCCCGTGGCGGGACGAGGTGTGGGCGCGGCTGGCCGGCAACATCAAGTTCGTCGGCGGGTCGTTCGACGACGACGACGCCTTCGACCAGCTCGCCTCGACGCTTGACGATCTGCGTCAGACCCACGGCATCGCCGGCAACGCGGCGTTCTACTTCTCCATCCCGCCGGCCGCGTTCCCCGTCGTGCTCAAGCAGCTGGCCCGCACCGGGATGGCCGACAACGACAAGTCCGGCGGTTGGCGCCGGGTCGTGGTGGAGAAGCCGTTCGGCAACGACCTGCCCTCGGCGAAGGCGCTCAACGACCTCGTCGACGACGTGTTCACCCGGCAGGACGTCTTCCGGATCGACCACTACCTGGGCAAGGAGACGGTTCAGAACATCCTCGCCCTGCGGTTCGCCAACAACCTGTTCGAGCCGCTGTGGAACTCCAAGTACGTCGACTCGGTGCAGATCACCATGGCCGAGGACGTCGGCATCGGCACCCGCGCCGGCTTCTACGACACCGTCGGCACCGCCCGCGACGTGTTGCAGAACCACCTCCTCCAGCTTCTCGCCCTGGTGGCGATGGAGGAGCCGACCAGCTTCGACGCCGACGAGATCCGGGCCGAGAAGCTGAAGGTGCTCAAGGCCATCACCCTGCCCAAGGACGTCGCCCGGGACACCGTCCGTGGTCAGTACCTGCCCGGCTGGGTCGGCGGCGAACGCGCTGTCGGTTACCTGGACGAGCGGGACGTCCCCGCCGACTCCACCACTGAGACGTACGTGGCGGTGCGGTTGGGCATCCAGAACCGCCGCTGGGCGGAGGTGCCGTTCTACATCCGGGCCGGCAAGCGGCTGCCCCGGCGGGTCACCGAGGTCGCCATCATGTTCAAGAAGGCGCCGCACCTGCCGTTCAACGACGCCGACATGGAGTCGCTGGGCAACAACCAGCTGGTCATCCGGGTGCAGCCGGACGAGGGCGTCGTGCTCAAGTTCGGCTCGAAGGTGCCGGGAACGACAATGGAGGTCCGCGACATCGCGATGGACTTCCAGTACGGCGAGGCGTTCACCGAGTCCAGCCCCGAGGCGTACGAGCGTCTGGTGCTGGACGTGCTGATCGGCGACCGCACCCTGTTCCCGGACGCGGCCGAGGTCGAGCAGAGCTGGCAGGTGATCGACCCCCTGGAGCACGCCTGGGAAGGCACCACCCCGGAGCCGTACCGGGCCGGCGAGTGGGGCCCCCGGGCCTCCGACGAGATGCTGGCCCGCGAGGGCCGCGCCTGGAGACGAGCATGATCGGGCTGTGGGACACCACCGGCAACGAGGTGGTCAAGGCGCTCGCCGCCGAGCGGCGCAGCGCCGGCGGTGTGGCCAGCGGCATGGCGCTCACCCTCATCGTGGTCGTGGACGAGAAGCGGGTCCGGGAGGCGGAGGCCGCGGCGACGATCGCCGCCGCCGCGCACCCGTGCCGCCTCGTGGTGGTGGTCCGCTCGGAGATCGAGCGGGACCGCAACCGACTGGACGCGGAGATCGTGGTCGGTGGCCGGCTCGGCCCGTGCGAGGCGGTGGTCACCCGGATGTACGGCCGGTTGTCCCTGCACGCCGAGTCGGTCGTGATGCCGCTGCTCGTTCCCGACGTACCGGTGGTCACCTGGTGGCACGGCGAGCCACCGGCGGAGATCGCCACCGACTTCCTCGGGGTGGTGGCCGACCGGAGGATCACCGACTCCGCGCAGGCCGCCGACCCGGTGGAGGCGTTGCGGCAGCGTGCCCGGGACTACGCCCCGGGCGACACCGACCTGGCGTGGACCCGGATCACCCCGTGGCGCACCCTGGTCGCCGGGGCGTTCGACACCACCAACGCCCAGGTCACCGAGGCGACCATCGTCGCGCCGGCCACCGACCCGACGGCGGCGCTGATGGCCGGTTGGCTGTCCAGCCGGCTCGGCATCACCCCACACCGGGTGGACGACAACGAGTTCCCCCGGATGCGGGAGGTGCAGCTCAGCTGCGCCAACGGCGACCAGCTGTCGCTGACCCGCGAGGACAGCATGGCCGTGTTCCGGCGGACGGGCCAGGACGACCGGGCCCTGCCGCTGGTGCGCCGCCCGCTCGGCGACGAACTGGCCGAGGAACTGCGCCGGCTGGACGCCGACCAGGTGTACGCGGAGGCGCTGGGCGCGACCGTCGGGCTGCGGGGGTTGGAGCAGCGCCCCGCGCAGCGGGTCCACGTCTGGAAGGATCCGGCCACCGCACGGCGCGCCGAGGCCGGGGTCACAGCGCACGTCGGCACGAGCGGCGAGGGCTGAGCCCCAGCCGGGGCACGACGTCGGGCAGGGCCGGTACGCACCGGCCCTGCCCCGCAATCTCCGGGGTTCCTGCCCCACCACCTCGGGCACACCGCCCCGGGCACGACAGCGACCGCCTCGCGGTCGGGAAACGAAGGCGCAACCATGAGTGAGGCGAGTGTTGCCGTCCACGCCGACGCCGACCTGCTGGCGCAGGCCGTGGCGGCCCGGTTGCTGGTGAAGCTGCTCGACGCCCAGGCCGACCGGGGCGAAGCCTCGGTGGTGCTCACCGGAGGTCGGGTCGCCGCGGCCGTGTACAGGGCGGTGGCGACGCTGCCGGCCCGCGACGCGGTGGACTGGTCCCGGGTCGACGTGTGGTGGGGCGACGAACGGTTCCTGCCCGCCGGTGACCCGGACCGCAACGAGACGCAGGCCCGCGCCGCCCTGCTGGACGTGGTGCCGCTGGATTCGGCCCGGGTGCACGCGATGCCGGCCTCGGACGGCCCGGCCGGCAACGACCCCGAGGCGGCGGCCGCCGCGTACGCGGAGGAGCTGGCCCGCGCCGCCCGGCCCGGGAACGCCACCCTGCCGCACTTCGACGTGCTGATGCTGGGAGTCGGCGAGGACGGCCACGTGGCCTCGGTCTTCCCCGAGCACCCGGTGGGCTACGAGACCCGGCCGGTCAGCGCGGTGCGGGGCAGCCCCAAGCCGCCGCCGACGCGGACCACCCTCACCCTGCCGGCGATCAACACCGCCGAGGAGGTCTGGCTGGTGGCCGCCGGAGCCGACAAGGCTCGCGCGGTGGGTATGGCGTTGGCCGGCGCCGGGCCGGTGCAGTTGCCGGCGGCCGGCGTACACGGGGTGAACCGCACCCGCTGGCTGCTGGACCGGGCGGCCGCAGCCGACGTACCCGTCCGACTACGCAGCCTGCGCTGAGCGCGCGGAGGGGCCCGCTACTCGCCGCGTCGACGGCGTAGTGCGGCGAGCGCCTCGGCGAGCAGGGCCTCCCCCTCCTCGGCGGTGCGCCGCTCCTTCACGTACGCCAGGTGGCTCTTGTACGGTTCGGCGCGGACCCGACCCGGCGGGTTCTGGGCGTCCCGGCCTGCGGGTAGGCCACAGCGGGGACAGTCCCACAGAGGTGGCGGTTCGACGTCCGCGGCGATCCGGATGTCGACCCGGTGATCGTTACGGCACCAGTAGCTGACGTCCTGTCGGGGGGCGGGTTGGTGCCGCTCGTCCGGGCGCATCGGTGCGGACCCGACCCGGGCTCCCCGGATAACGTTGCCATTCGGCACGGCTGCTCGCTCCTGTCGTCGGAGGGGACCCGCCGTCTTCGGGGGTGGAGCGGCGGGCGACGCGGTGCAGCGGAGAAAAGCCTGCGCGCGGCCCGTCGAGTGACGAACCGCGCGCAGATTGTACGACTTACTGAGCCTGCTCAGGCGCCGCTGTTCATTTGGAGGCGCAGCCAGAGCCCGAGCCCGATGATCGCGGCGAACCAGACGACGCTCACCAGAACGGTGTAACGGTCCAGGTTCTTCTCCGCGACCGAGGAGCCGGCGAGGCTGGAGCTGACGCCACCGCCGAACATGCTCGACAGACCACCGCCCTTGCCGCGGTGCAGCAGGATCAGCAGGGTGAGCAGAATGCTCGTGATGACCAGCAACACGATCAACGTGTATGCGAACCAGATCGGCATGGCTGGGGTCAGTTCCTCTCGTAGCGATCCTCGCCCGGTCTGATCGGGCACGGCGGCACCGACCGGCGGACGGGCGGTGTCAAGGATACCGAGCGATCAGCGGGCGAGGTGCTCCGGGAACCGGCAGATCTGAGCGAATTCCTCGGCGTCGAGGCTGGCGCCCCCCACCAGGCCCCCGTCCACGTCCGGTTGGGCCATGATCGAGGCGATGTTGGACGCCTTGACCGAGCCGCCGTAGAGGACCCGAACCTGGTCGGCGGTCTCCTGGTCGAAGCGTTCCGCCAGTCGCTGACGCACCGCCCCGCAGACCTCCTGGGCGTCGTCCGGAGTCGCGGTCTTGCCCGTGCCGATCGCCCAGACCGGCTCGTACGCGATCACGACCTGCCGCACCTGCTCGGGGGTGAGCCCGGCGAGGCCACCGTCGAGCTGGTCGGAGCAGTGCGCCACGTGGGTGCCCTGCTCGCGGACGTCCAGCCCCTCCCCCACGCACAGGATCGGCGTCAGGCCGTGCGTCAGCGCCGCCTTGACCTTGGCGTTGACCAGCGCGTCGTCCTCGTTGTGGTAGGCCCGCCGCTCGGAGTGCCCGACCACCACGTACGTGCAGCCGAGCTTCGCCAGCAGCGGCCCGGAGATGTCCCCGGTGTACGCGCCGGACGCGTGCGGGGAGAGGTCCTGCCCGCCGTAGCCGATCAGCAGCTTGTCGCCGTCCACAGCGGTCTGCACGGTGCGCAGGTCGGTGAAGGGCGGCAGCACTACCGTCTCGACGGCGGTGAGCTGCTTCTCGGTGAGGCTCGCCGCCAGCTTCTGCACCAGCAGGTTGGCCTCGAGGTGGTTGAGGTTCATCTTCCAGTTGCCGGCCATCAGCGGCCGGCGGGTGGTGCTCGACATTCAGTTCTCCAGGGCCGCGATGCCGGGGAGGGTCTTGCCCTCGAGGTATTCCAGGGAGGCGCCACCACCGGTGGAGATGTGCCCGAAGGACGACTCGTCCAGCCCCAGGGCGCGGACGGCCGCTGCGGAGTCACCGCCGCCGACGACGCTGAACGCGTCGGCCTTGGTGATCGCCTCGGCGATCCCCCGGGTGCCCGCCGCGAAGGCCGGCATCTCGAACACGCCCATCGGGCCGTTCCAGAAGATCGTCTTCGCCTGGGACAGCGTGGCGCTGAAGCCGGCCACCGTCTCCGGGCCGACATCCAGGCCGAGCCGGTGGCTCGGGATGCCGTCGACCCGCACGGTGTCGTGCGCCGCGTCCGGGGCGAACGCGTCCGCGACCACCACGTCGACCGGAAGCATGATCTTGCCGCCGGACCGCTCCAGCAGGTTGCGGCAGGTCTCGACCATGTCCTTCTCGAGCAGCGAGGTGCCCACCTCCAGGCCCTGGGCCTTGAGGAAGGTGAAGCACATCCCGCCACCGATGAGCAGCCGGTCGACAGTCGGCAGCAGAGCCTCGATCACGGCGAGCTTGTCGGACACCTTCGACCCACCGAGCACCACCACGTACGGGCGCTCCGGGGCACCGGTGAGCTTGGAGAGCACCTCGACCTCACGCAGCACCAGCCGGCCCGCGACGTGCGGCAACCGGGCCGGCACGTCGAAGACACTGGCGTGCTTGCGGTGCACGGCACCGAACGCGTCGTCCACGTACGCGTCGCCGAACGCGGCGAGCTGGTCGGCGAAGGCACCCCGCTCGGTCTCGTCCTTGCTGGTCTCACCGGCGTTGAAACGCAGGTTCTCCAGCAGGGCGACCTGGCCGTCGGCCAGGTCCGCGACGGTGGAGCGGGCGGAATCACCGACGGTGTCGGTGGCGAAGTGCACCGGCGCGCCGAGCAGCTCACCGAGCCGCCCGGCGACCGGGCCCAAGCTGAACTGCGGGTCCGGAGCACCCTTCGGGCGGCCCAGGTGCGAGCAGACGACCACCTTCGCGCCGGCCTCGACCAGCGCGCCGAGAGTCGGCAGCACCGCGCGGATCCGGCCGTCATCAGTGATGGCACCGGTCTGCTTGTCGAGCGGGACGTTCAGGTCGGCGCGCACCAGCACGCGCCGACCCGACACCCCCTCGGCGAGCAGGTCGTCGAGGGTTCGGATGCTCACAGCGACGAACCGACCAGCTTGACGAGGTCGACCAGCCGGTTGGAGTAGCCCCACTCGTTGTCGTACCAGCCGACGACCTTGACCTGGTTGCCGACGACCTTGGTCAGCGGCGCGTCGAAGATGCACGACGCCGGGTCGGTCACGATGTCGCTGGAGACGATCGGGTCCTCGTTGTAGACCAGGATGCCCTTGAGCGGGCCGTCCGCGGCGGCCTTCAGCGCGGCGTTGACCTCGTCCACGGTGGTCTCGCGACCCACGTTGACGGTGAGGTCGGTGACCGAGCCGGTCGGGATCGGCACCCGCAGGGCGTACCCGTCGAGCTTGCCCTTGAGGTCCGGCAGGACCAGGCCGATCGCCTTGGCGGCGCCGGTCGAGGTCGGCACGATGTTCAGCGCGGCGGCCCGGGCCCGACGCAGGTCCGAGTGCGGCGCGTCCTGGAGGTTCTGGTCCTGGGTGTACGCGTGGATCGTCGTCATCAGACCGTGCTTGATGCCGAACGTGTCGTGCAGGACCTTCGCCATCGGGGCGAGGCAGTTGGTGGTGCACGAGGCGTTGGAGATGATGGTGTGCTTCGCCGGGTCGTAGGTGTCGTGGTTGACACCCATGACGACGGTGACGTCCTCGTTCTTCGCCGGGGCGGAGATGATGACCTTCTTGGCCCCGCCGTCGACGTGCGCCTTGGCCTTGGTGGCGTCGGTGAAGAAGCCGGTCGACTCGATGACGACGTCGGCGCCGACCTCGCCCCACGGCAGCTTCGACGGGTCCTTCTCGGCGTACGCCTTGATGGTCTTGCCACCGACGGTGATCTCGTCGGCGGTGGCCTTGACCTCGTACGGCAGGCGACCGAGGATGCTGTCGTACTTGAGCAGGTGGGCGAGCGTGGCGTTGTCGGTCAGGTCGTTCACCGCCACGACCTCGATGTCGGCGTCAGACGCCAGCACTGCCCGGAAGAAGTTACGGCCGATTCGGCCAAAGCCGTTGATGCCAACCCGGATGGTCACAGGTCCCATCTCCTCGCGTTCTGGTCCGCCGGCTTCAGACAACGGGCCGGCGGGAATGGTGTGCGCCGACCGTTGGAGCCGGCCGTCGACGGTTCATCTCGGCCACCCCGCCGCGCGGTCTGAGGACCTGACCGCCCGAGGCGGTGGGGCACGACGAGGAGTGCCGGTGTCGGCCCCCTTGCCGTACGCAGCGACCCTATCCGAGCGTGCGAGACCACGCTGCGCCGGGTCGTGCACCCGGACGCACCGTGCGGCCCCACCGTCCTATCAGACCACGAGCATGTCGGGCGTGACGGCTGCTTCCGTATCCGGGATGCCAAGGTCGCGGGCCCGCTTGTCGGCCAGCGCCAGGAGCCGGCGGATCCGCCCTGCGATGGCGTCCTTGGTCAGCGGGGGGTCGGCGAGGGCTCCCAACTCCTCCAGCGACGCCTGCCGGTGCTCCAGACGCAGCCGACCGGCGTCGGTCAGGTGGTTGGGCGCCTCCTCGGCGAGGATCTCCAGCGCACGGGTGACCCGGGCGGCCGCGGCGACCGCCGCCCGCGCCGAACGGCGCAGGTTGGCGTCGTCGAAGTTGGCGAGCCGGTTGGCGGTGGCCCGCACCTCGCGGCGTACCCGGCGCTCCTCCCAGGCCAGCACGCTGGAGTGCGCGCCGATCCGGGTGAGCAGCGCGGCGATCGCGTCACCGTCCTTGACGACCACCCGGTCCACTCCGCGTACCTCACGGTTCTTCGCGGTGATGCCGATGCGGCGGGCCGCGCCGACCAGCGCCAGCGCCGACTCCGGCCCCGGGCAGGTGATCTCCAGCGCGCTGGAGCGGCCCGGCTCGGTGAGCGAGCCGTGCGCCATGAACGCGCCCCGCCACGCGGAGACCGCGCAGCAGACGTTGGCCGCCACCACGTGCGGAGGCAGCCCGCGCACCGGACGACCCCGCACGTCGAGCAGGCCGGTCTGCCGCGCGAGGGCCTCACCGTCCTTGACCACCCGCACGATGAAGTGGCTGCCCTTGCGCAGCCCACCGGAGGCCAGCACGTGGATCTCGCTGGGGTAGCCGTAGACCTCGGCGACCTCACGGCGCAGCCGCCGGGCCACCGCCCCGGTGTCCAGTTCAGCCTCCACCACCACACGGCCGGAAACGATGTGCAGCCCGCCGGCGAAGCGCAGCAGCGCGGCCATCTCCGCCCGCCGACAGCAGGGCTTGGGCACGTCGACCCGACTCAGCTCGTCCTTGACCGCGGCCGTCATCGCCATTGTGCGTCCCCTCACGGACCTGTTCCGGCGTGTCGCCGGAGATTACGTACGTGTCTAACGATCGGCACCCAGGACAGGCACCAGCGCGGCGCCCAGGGCAGCCGGATCATGGCGGGGAGTCCCGTCGACAACGGCGACGGGAGCGAGGACCAGGCGGGCACCCAGCGATTCTGCCGCACGTTCGACCGGTTCGGGGTCACCCACCGCCTTGCCATCGGCAAGCACAAGATCCACCTTGAGCTCGGGCAGGTACCAGTGCAGCGCCGCGAGATGATCGGCGACGGAGAGCCCGAGAGTCTCCTTCTCCGCGGCGAGGTTCAGCGTGACCAGCCGCCGCGCCGAGGTGGACACGATCGCGTCGGCCAACTGCGGCACCAGCAGGTGCGGAAGCACGCTCGTGTACCAGCTGCCCGGCCCGAAGATCAACCAATCGGCCGCCCGGATCGCCTCGATGGCCTCGGCGCAGGCCGGTGGGGCGCTCGGGGTGAGGCGCAGCGACTCGACCCGCCCGGTGGTGACAGCCACCTGGTGCTGGCCACTGACAGTGCGCACCTCGTCCGGGGCGGCCGGGTCGGCACCGCGTACCCGTGCCTCGATGCCGACCGGCTGGCGGGACATCGGCAACACCCGACCCACGGCGCCGAGCATCGCGCCGGCGTGCTCCAGCGCGGCCACCGGGTCGCCGAGCAGCTCCATGAGGCCGCAGAGCACCAGATTGCCCACCGCGTGCCCGCTCAGACCGTCGGTCCCGGCCGACGCCCCGTCGGTGCCGCGCCGGGCCGCGCCGTCCCGGTCCGGGTCGCCGCCCGCCGCCGGGCCCGGGCCGGTCGCGCCAGATCCGGGTACGCCCACCGGTACGGCGGCGAAGCGGTGCTGGAACAGCCCGGCGCTGCGCCGGGTGGCCGGGTGGTCCCCGGCCAACGCCACCAGCGCCTGGCGCAGATCTCCCGGTGGCAGGCCACCCCGCTCGGCCCGCAGCCGACCACTGGAGCCGCCGTCGTCACCCACCGTGACCACCGCTGTGATGTCGAGGTCGAGTTCCGGAGCGCAGTGGCGCAGCGCACGCAACGAGGCGGACAGCCCGTGCCCGCCGCCGAATGCCACCACCCGCCGGGCCGTCATT
The DNA here is from genome assembly GCF_022229005.1 of Micromonospora trifolii. Taxonomy (GTDB): domain Bacteria; phylum Actinomycetota; class Actinomycetes; order Mycobacteriales; family Micromonosporaceae; genus Micromonospora; species Micromonospora trifolii. The sequence goes on along the minus strand of NZ_JAKKFD010000059.1, from coordinate 3,918 downwards.
CCCGCCCCAGGTCGCGGTGCTGGGCGTTCGCCGCCAACCCGGAGTGACGCAGTCGGCTGGCCAGCTCCTCGGCGATGGCCACACTGCGGTGCTTGCCGCCGGTGCAGCCCACGGCGACGGTGAGGTACCGCTTGCCCTCCCGCTCGAAGCCGGTAGTGGTGGCGTTGACCAGGTCGGCGTACGAGGCGACGAAGGCGTCCGCGCCCTCCTGGCCGAGCACGTACGCGCTGACCGCCTCCTCCCGCCCGGTGTGCTCCCGCAACTCCGGCACCCAGTACGGATTCGGCAGGAAGCGGGCGTCCAACACGAAGTCAGCGTCCGGTGGCAGGCCGTACTTGAAGCCGAACGACAGCACGGTGACCCGCAGCCGGCGGGCGTCCTCGCCGCCGAACAGCTCCTCGATGCGCCGCCGGAGCTGGTTGACGTTCAGGTGGCTGGTGTCGATGATCACGTCGGCCTGGTCGCGGGCCTCCTCCAGCAGACCGCGCTCCACAGCGATGCCGTCGGCCAGCCGCCCGTCACCCTGCAACGGGTGCGAACGCCGAACACTCTCGAACCGCCGGATCAACACCTCGTCGTCGGCGTCGACGAAGACCACCCGGGGCGAGAACCCGCGCTCCTTGAGCTCCCGGATCGCCCCGGCCAGGTCGGTGGAGAAGGCCCGCGACCGCACGTCCAGCACCATCGCGGTACGCCGGGCCGCGCCGCCCGCCTTGAACGCCAGCTCGGCCATGTCCAGCATCAGGGCCTGCGGCAGGTTGTCCACGACGTAGTAGCCGACGTTCTCCAACGCCCGGGCCACAGTGCTGCGGCCACCTCCGGAGAGGCCGGTGACCACCACGAGGGTGGTCTCCGACTCTGCCGCCACCTGCTCGTCATCGGCATCCGGGCCGTCGATCCGGTCACCGGCTGTGCGCGCCTCGCTCACCCGTACCCCCAAGCCGTGGCGCCGCGGCCACCCTGGCCGCGATTGGTCAATCAGCGACTCTATCCCGCCACCGGGTCGCGGCCCGGCACCCGTGGCCGGGCGGCGGCCCGCGGACCGTCTCGAGGGTCGCCCTCCCGACAGCGCGCACGCTTGATGACGATCAGTAGTTGTCAATACGCTCAACGTGATCGTCGCAGGTCAGACCGATATCTGGAGGGTGCGATGCACGACCTGGCGGACAAGAACAAGTACGTCGGCTTCCTGTTCATGCGAATCAGCCCCGAGTACTTCGCCCTCGGCCGCGAGGGCATCCACGAGATCTCCGCCGAGCACGCCCGCGACCTGGGCCGCTTCGCCAAGCAGCTCACCCACGTCGTCTGCACCGGGGTGAACGGCAAGTACGACCAGGTCACCATGGTCGAGGCCGACACCCTCGAGGAGATCAACGCGGCGGCCACCGCCTTCCGCATGGGCAACAAGGCCCGCTACATCGAGATCGTCGACATCGTGGTCGGGATGAAGGCCCCGCCGCGCGGCCTGGCCAACCGGTCCAGCCAGCCCGGCTGACCGCGTCGCCCGTCCGGTCCACCCGATCCGGGTGCGCCGGGCGGGCGCTGTCGGCGTCGGCTCGTAGACTCCCCGGATGGCTTCTCCCACCGACCTGCGTACCGCCTCCGAGGCCCTGGACGTGCTGGGCCGGGTCTTCGGCTACGACGCGTTCCGTGGTTTCCAGCAGGACGTGATCGACCATGTGGTCGCCGGCGGCGACGCGCTGGTGTTGATGCCCACCGGTGGCGGCAAGTCCCTGTGCTACCAGATCCCGGCCCTGGTCCGCGACGGGGTCGCCGTCGTCGTGTCCCCGCTGATCGCGCTCATGCAGGACCAGGTGGACGCCCTCACCGCGGTCGGCGTACGCGCCGGGTTCCTCAACTCGACCCAGACCCTGGACGCCCGGCGGCGGGTGGAGGCCGCCTTCGTCGCCGGCGAGCTGGACCTGCTCTACCTGGCCCCGGAGGCGCTCGGCGTCCGGTCCACCCTCGCACTGCTCGACCGGGGGCGCATCTCCCTGTTCGCTATCGACGAGGCGCACTGCGTGTCCCAGTGGGGGCACGACTTCCGCCCCGACTATCTCGCGCTGTCGATGCTGCACGAACGCTGGCCGCAGGTGCCCCGCATCGCCCTGACCGCCACCGCGACCAGCGCCACCCGCACCGAGATCGCGACCCGGCTCAACCTCGACGACGCCCGGCACTTCGTGGCCAGCTTCGACCGGCCCAACATCCAGTACCGGATCGTGCCCAAACGGGAGCCCCGCAAGCAGTTGCTGACCCTGCTGCGCGACGAGCACCCCGGCGACGCCGGCATCGTCTACTGCCTGTCCCGGGCCTCGGTCGACAAGACGGCGGAGTTCCTCACCGCCAACGGGGTCGCCGCGCTGCCCTACCACGCGGGGTTGGACGCGGGCACCCGCGCTCGCAACCAGCAGCGCTTCCTGCGCGAAGACGGCCTGGTCATGGTGGCCACCATCGCCTTCGGCATGGGCATCGACAAGCCCGACGTCCGGTTCGTCGCCCACCTCGACCTGCCCAAGTCCGTCGAGGGCTACTACCAGGAGACCGGCCGCGCCGGCCGGGACGGCCTGCCGTCCACCGCCTGGCTGGCGTACGGGCTTCAGGACGTGGTCCAGCAACGCAAGATGATCGAGACGTCCGACGGCGACCTCGCCCACCGCCGCAACCTGGCCTCGCACCTGGACGCGATGCTCGCCCTCTGCGAGACGGTGCGCTGCCGGCGGGTCCAGTTGCTCGAATACTTCGGCGAGACGTCGACGGCCGCCTGCGGCAACTGCGACACCTGCCTCACCCCACCGGAGTCCTGGGACGGCACCGTCGCCGCCCAGAAGTTGCTCTCCGCCGTCTTCCGCCTCGACCGCGAACGCAACCAGCACTTCGGCGCCGGGCACTGCATCGACATCCTGCTCGGCAAGCAGACCGACAAGATCAGCCAGTACGGTCACGACTCGCTGACCGTCTTCGGCATCGGCGCCGAGCACAGCGAGGCCGAGTGGCGGGGCGTGGTCCGGCAACTGCTCGCCGAAGGGCTCCTCGCCGTGGAGGGCGACTACGGCACGCTGGCGCTGACCGAGGCGAGCGCCGACGTCCTCGGTCGCCGCCGCACGGTGACCATGCGCCGCGAGCCGGAGAAGCCAGCATCGAGCCGCTCATCGAAGCCGCGCGGCGCGTCCACAGTCGTGGCCGAGCTGACCCCGGCCGCCGCGTCGCTGTTCGAACGGCTGCGAGCCTGGCGCGCGACCACCGCCAAGGAGCAGGGCGTCCCTGCGTACGTCATCTTCCACGACGCCACGCTGCGACAGATCGCCAGCGACGCGCCCAGCACACTGGCCGACCTGTCTGGGGTCAACGGGGTCGGCGAGAACAAACTCGCCAAGTACGGCGAGCAGATCCTGACCGTCCTCTCCACCGACTGAGGTCATGCCGAAGGGCCGGGCCCCGTGGTGGGTCCGGCCCTTCGGTCATGTGCTGCTGGTGTGTTCGGCGGTCAGCTGGTGGCGTAGCCGCGGGTGGCGATCCAGTCGGCGAGGTGTTCGACGCTGATCTGGTAGGCGGCTTGGTTGGGGTCGGCGGAGTCGGCGATGGTGACGGTGTTGCCGTTGTCGTGGTAGCCGACGACGCTGATGTAGTGCCCGCCTTCGTAGGAGTGGGTGGTGCCGTCGGTGTCGGTGCTGGTGCCGGCGATGTTCGCGACGACGGCCCGGCCGTCGTCGACGGTCTTGACGATGTCGGCGCGCAGCGTGTCGGTCTGCTTGGCGTCGGCGTCGGGGGTGCTGATTTCTACGGACCGGTGGGCGTTGGTCGGCCCGAGATTGGATGAGAGTCGTGTAGGGAACGAGAGTAGAACCTGTGGCTCCTCGGATCATTATAAGAACAAAAGAAACTAAGCGTGTATGTATCACGACTGTCTCGTCGATG